>CAWFMW010000030.1:0-34609 GCA_963816815.1 uncultured Alphaproteobacteria bacterium | reverse complement strand
GATCCCCGGCGAACTCTTCATCAAGGACGGCGAGATCGAACTCAATGCCGGCCGCAAGACGGTGACGCTTAACGTCGCCAACACCGGCGACCGCCCGATCCAGGTTGGCTCGCACTACCATTTCTTCGAAACCAATCCCGCGCTGAAATTCGATCGGAAGAAAGCGCGCGGCATGCGGCTCGACATCGCGGCCGGCACCGCGGTGCGCTTCGAGCCGGGCCAGACCCGCGACGTGCAACTTGTCGCGCTCGCCGGCAAGCGCGTCATCTACGGTTTTCGCGGTGACGTGCAGGGGAAACTATGAGCGTAAAAATCAAACGTTCCGTCTATGCCGACATGTTCGGTCCGACCACTGGCGACAAGGTACGGCTGGCCGATACTGACCTCATCATCGAGGTGGAAAAGGATTTCACCACCTATGGCGAGGAGGTGAAGTTCGGCGGCGGCAAGGTGATCCGGGACGGCATGGGGCAGTCGCAGGTCACCAACAAGCAGGGCGCGGCGGACACCGTCATCACCAATGCGCTGATCGTCGATCACTGGGGCATCGTCAAAGCCGACGTCGCGATCAAGGAAGGCATGATCTCGGCGATCGGCAAGGCCGGCAATCCCGACATCCAGCCCGGCGTCACCATCGTGATCGGCCCCGGCACCGACATCATCGCGGGCGAGGGGAAGATCCTCACCGCGGGCGGGTTCGACAGCCACATCCATTTCATCTGCCCGCAGCAGATCGAGCACGCGCTGATGAGTGGCGTCACCTCGATGCTGGGTGGTGGCACCGGTCCCTCGCACGGCACGTTTGCGACCACCTGCACGCCCGGCCCTTGGCACATGGGGCGAATGATCCAGTCATTCGACGCCTTCCCGGTCAATCTCGGCATTTCCGGCAAGGGCAATGCCTCGCGCCCGGCCGCGCTGGTGGAGATGATCAAGGGCGGCGCGTGCGCGCTGAAACTGCATGAGGACTGGGGCACCACGCCGTCAGCGATCGACAATTGCCTCAGCGTCGCCGACGATTACGACGTCCAGGTGATGCTGCATTCGGACACGCTGAACGAGTCGGGCTTCGTCGAGGACACGGTAAAGGCCTTCAAAGGCCGCACCATCCACGCCTTTCACACCGAGGGCGCCGGCGGCGGCCATGCGCCTGACATCATCAAGATTGCAGGCCTGAAGAACGTGCTGCCATCCTCGACCAACCCGACGCGCCCGTTCACCCGCAACACCATCGACGAGCATCTCGACATGCTGATGGTGTGCCACCATCTTGATCCCTCGATCGCGGAAGACCTGGCGTTTGCCGAAAGCCGCATCCGCAAGGAGACCATCGCGGCGGAAGATATCCTGCACGATCTCGGCGCACTCTCGATGATGTCGTCGGACTCGCAGGCGATGGGCCGGCTCGGCGAAGTCATCATCCGCACCTGGCAGACCGCCGACAAGATGAAGAAACAACGTGGCTCGTTGCCGGAAGACAAGGGTAACGACAACGACAATTTCCGCGTCAAACGCTACATCGCCAAATACACCATCAATCCCTCGATTGCGCACGGCGTCTCGAAGCTGATCGGCTCGGTGGAGAAGGGCAAGCTCGCAGACCTCGTGCTGTGGTCGCCGGCCTTCTTCGGCGTGAAACCGGATTGCATCATCAAGGGCGGCTCGATCGTGGCTGCTCCCATGGGCGATCCCAACGCCTCGATCCCGACGCCGCAGCCCGTGCATTACCAGCCGATGTTCGCCGCCTACGGCAAGTCGCTGACGGCGTCTTCGGTGGTGTTCACCTCGAAGGCGGCCATCACAGGCGGGCTGGCGCGCAAGCTCGGCATCGAAAAGAAGCTTTATCCCGTAAAGAATACCCGCGGCGGCATCTCCAAGAAGAGCATGATCCATAACGGTGCCACCCCCAAGATCGAGGTCGATTCGGAGACCTATGAGGTGCGCGCAGACGGCGAGCTCCTGACATGCGCGCCGGCCGAGGTCCTGCCCATGGCGCAGAGGTATTTCATGTACTAGGGTTTCGCCCGGGCGATCAAAGCCAGAACAAAAGTCCGGGAGGATCTAGTGATTTACGTCGTTGCCACGCTGACCATCAAGCCCGAAACGCGCGCCGATTTCATCGCCGCGGCCACCGCCTGCATCAAGGAAACCCGGAAGGAGCCGGGCAACATTGCCTATGACCTGCATGAAAGCGTCACCGATCCTTCCAAGATGGTGTTCGTCGAACAGTGGGAAAATGCCGAGGCGCTGGTGCCGCACCGCGGCGCCGAGCACATGAAAACCTTCGGTCGCGTCGCCGTGAAATGCATGAGCTCGCCGCCGAAGATCGAAGTCATTACCCCTGAAAAGGTCGACGTCCGCTAATCAAGAAAAGCCGAGGGAGAACTACTCATGATCTATGTTATCGCCACCACGCCGATGAAGCCGGAAAACAAGGATGACTTCATCAAGGGGCACAAGGCCTGCACCGCCGAAACGCTCAAGGAGAAGGGCTGCCTCTCCTATGATGGCCATGTCAGCGTGAACAATCCGAACCTGTATGTGGTGGTGGAGCGCTGGGAAACCCGCGACGACCTCAATGCGCACGGCCGTGCGCCGCACATGAAGGTGTGGCGGGAATATTCCTCGCAGATGAAGACGGCGCCGACGGTGATCGAAATCATCAGCGACGGCAAGGTGGAGAAGCTCTGACGTGACCTTGAGCAGACTGATATGATCCGCGCGACGAAAGTCCTGGGCCAGCACCGCTGGACGCACGCCGCGGCAGATACCGTCGTACTCGATTTCGACGACCGGCACCGGCGGCGGATGGCGATGACGGGGACGCGCGGGCTGGAATTCCTGCTCGATCTGGAAAACGCGGTCGCGCTGCGCGGCGGCGATGCGCTGGTCCTCGAAGACGGGCGGCTGATCGAGGTGGTGGCCGCCGCGGAACCGCTGCTCGAAATCCGCGGCGCCGATCCGCTGCATCTGGTCCGGGTCGCCTGGCATCTCGGCAATCGCCATCTGCCGACCCAGATCATGCCGAAAGGCCTGCGCATCCGCCGCGATCACGTCATCGAGGCGATGGTGAAGGGGCTGGGTGCGCGCATCATCGAGATCGAGGCGCCGTTCGATCCCGAAGGCGGCGCCTATGCGAGCAGTCACGCCCATGCGTCGGAAGCCCACGCGCATGCCCATGCACATTCCTCGCATGCCCATGCCGAAGCTCATGCCCATTCCTCGCATGATCACGATCATGGTCATCACGATGGTCACGATCACGACCATGGTGAGCACCATCATCACGACGAACATTGCGACCACGATCATCACCACCACGATCACTCCCATGCTCATGACCACAAGTGAGCGCGCGCCGCCCGATGCGGGCAGCGGAATGAATGCGGATGAGGCGGCGGCGCTGTACCGGTTGATGACCTGGCTGTCGCCGTCATTTCCGGTCGGCGCCTTCTCCTATTCCAGCGGCATCGAATGGGCGGTGGAAGCGGGCGATATCACCAATGCCGCATCGCTGCGCGACTGGCTGGCCGCGATGCTCGGCGACGGCTCCGGCTTTTGCGACGCGGTGTTTCTGGCGCAGGCGCATCGCGCCGCATCCGCGCGGGACGACGTCGCCTTGCGCGAGATTGCCGAACTGGCCGCCGCCTTTGTGCCCTCGCGCGAGCGCCAGCTTGAGACGACGACGCAGGGCCGCGCCTTCATCGAGATCGCACGCTCGGCCTGGGCCTGTGCCGGGCTCGACGGCATGGTGGCTGCTTGCGATGGCGCGATCGTTTATCCGGTTGCCGTCGGGATCGTCAGCGCGGCGCACGCCGTCCCTCTGGCGCCGGCGATGCACGCCTTCCTGCATGCGGTGGTGTCGAACTGGATTTCCGCCGGCGCGCGGCTGGTGCCGCTCGGACAAACCGACAGTCAGCGCATTCTGGCAAGTCTCGAAACCGATGTCGCCGCCACTGCGCAGCGCGCGCTGGAGGCTTCCCTCGACGATCTCGGCAGCGCCACCTTCCGCGCCGATCTCGCCAGCCTGCGTCACGAGACGCAGTATACACGGCTGTTCCGGTCATGATGCGGTACACTCTATCGTCGTCCCTGCGGACGCAGGGACCCATAGCCACCGGCCCCCGTTGTTGCACACGGCGTCGGCCGTTCTGCTTTATCGATAGATCACGCGGTATGGGTCCCTGCGCCCGTGCGCAATTGCGCACTAGGCAGGGACGACGATAATTTGGGGAGCACCTAATATGTCTAAATCTCACGGTCCTCTCCGCATCGGCATCGGCGGTCCCGTCGGCTCCGGCAAGACCGCGCTGATGGACCTGCTCTGCAAGTCGATGCGCGAGCGCTACGACATCGCCGCGATCACCAACGACATCTACACCAAATGGGATGCGGAGTTCCTGGTGCGCTCGGGCTCGCTGACGCCGGACCGCATCGCCGGTGTCGAGACCGGCGGCTGCCCGCACACGGCAATTCGCGAAGACGCCTCGATGAATCTCGCCGCGGTCGCCGACATGCGCGCGAAATTTCCCGACCTCGATCTGGTGCTGATCGAATCCGGCGGCGACAATCTCGCCGCGACGTTCTCGCCCGAACTCGCCGATCTCACCATCTACGTGATCGACGTCGCCGCCGGCGACAAGATCCCCTCCAAGGGCGGACCCGGCATCACGCGTTCTGACCTGCTGGTGATCAACAAGATCGACCTCGCGCCGCATGTTGGGGCGTCGCTGGAAAAGATGGAGACCGACGCGAAAAGGATGCGCGGTGAGCGGCCGTTCGTGATGACCAACCTGAAAAAGAGCGACGGGCTCGATCGCATCATCGGCTTCATCGAGACCAAGGGCGGCCTGCGCCCGGCGGCGAAAGCCAAGGCCGGATAGGTAGCAAGACAACTGTCAGGATAAACGGCGGAGCGAGGCGGGCGACTCAGGCCAGCGGACGAATGCACCGCGCGTTAACATTAATATCCGGTCCGCCGCCGCGCCCTGCAAATTTTTCCGTTCGTGCCGGAACCAAATTGGCATTGTCAGATTATCAACCTCTGGCCCCGCCAAACCAGCGTTAACGGTGGCCGTATCGTTTACCTCGCTGCCACCAGTCAGTTGCGTGCTGATGAACGCTCCGTCATATTCGCCGCGATTGGCCTTTGCGCTATCGCCATGTGCCTCTGCCCCGGCAGGCCACGAAATGCTTCCGATCCGTCTTCGCCAACACGTCATTCCCGAGTAAGCGAGTGGTCCGGCTGGGCTTCATTATCGGCTTTATTGCGCTGATCGGAGTTCTGCTCTCCGGTCTCGCGGCCTATCGCGTTCACGAACAGGAACTGGCGATCGACGGCATCGCGCTGTCCCGTGCCATCGACGTTCACGCCAGCCTGGTGCAGGACCGCCTGACCGAGCGCGAATTGCTCGCACGCGTTGCATCAGGATTATTTCGCGCATCCTCGGTCGTGAAAGCCAACATGCTGCAGCCGCTGCGCTCGGCGATCTATGCGTTCAAGACCGATTTCGTGACAGCGTTCTGGATTGCGCGGCTACAGCCGGCCGATCTGGCGGCTGCGCAGGCAGAGTTGAAAAGCGCCGGCTTCACCAACCCGACGATCCGCGATTTCGACGATCGGCCGCTCGACATCAAGGCGATCGACAAACCGCTCGACGTCCTGATGGACCTCGAACCGCGCAGTGCGGATATGCTGAGCTATCCAGGCCGCGCCTACGACCGTCACTCGGTGATCGGGCCGATGCTGGTGCAGGCGGCGGCCACCGGTAAACCTGTCGCGTCGAACCCGATTCCGCTGTTGCGGCAGAACGGGCCGATCGGCCTCGTGCTCGCGTCGCCCGTTCTGAAGGAAGGCACCTCCGAGACCGCCGGCTTCATCACGTTTTCCTACGAACTGTCGCCGCTGATGCTGACCAACGACGACCGCTCGCTGTTTTCGGTGGTGCTGAAGGACCCCGATGACGCCAGCGATGAATTTGTCGCCAACGACCAGGGCGCGATCTCGTTGCGGGCGGTGAAGCAGGGCGAGCCGGCGCCATCGGTAGTGCGGACGGTGACGTTCGGCGGCCGCGACTGGTCGCTGGGCTATTATGCCAAGAACAATGCCGCGCAGCGCGCGCAACAGACGGCGCTCATCGTGGCGGCCATTGGGCTCGCGCTCACCGGCATCGTCTGCGGCCTGTTCGGCTATGTCGCCTACAACAATCTGCGGCTCAGCCGCGAGATCCAGGTCCGGATCGGTTTCGAGCGGCGATTGACCGCCGTCATCGACGAGCTCAACCATCGGGTCAAGAACATCCTCGCCGTGATCCAGTCGATCGTGACGCGCACGTTGCGGCACGGCTCCGACATGGACACGTCGCGCGATCTGTTGATCGGCCGCATCCATGCGATGTCGAACGTGGTGACGCTGCTCAGCGAAAGCCAATGGCAGGGCGTCAAGCTCAGGGGGCTGTTCGAGTCGCGCGCGATCCCGCATGCCGACCGCATCGCGGTCAACGGTCCTGACATCGCCGTCAGCGCGCGCGCCGCGCAGTCGCTGTCGCTGTTGTTCTTCGAACTGGCCTCGCATTCCGACGAGGGCTTGTCGCTGGTCGGCAAGCATCCGCACATCACCGCCAAGTGGGAAGTCACCGGCGAGGAGCCGGACATGATGTTTCACTTCCGCTGGGAAGAGTTCAACACCAGCGCGGCGACGCGGCGGGAGGACAGCGATTTCGGCCTCATTCTGCTCGACCGCGTCGCCCCCGAAGCGCTCGGCGGCACCGCCAAGCGCTACTTCACCGACGTCAGCTACGTCTACGAACTCACCGCGCCGATGGTCACCGTCGTCGACATGACCGAGCGCGATCGCACCGAGCAGATTACCGCGCCGGTGCGCCCGGCGAAGTAGGGAACTCCACCACGCCCCCAGGCATTATTCCGCATCGAATCAACGATCGACGGAGTTCGACCATGGGACGTTATCTGCTGCTGTGGATGCTCGGCATTCCCCTGCCGATTCTCGTGCTGATCTACATGTTCGGCGGGCTGCACTAATATCGTAGATATCGTAGCCCGGACGAGCGAAGCGACATCCGGGGACTGACGCCAACGCCGCCGCGGATATCGCTTAGCTCATCCGGGCTACAAAAACCACGAAACGCCCAACAAAAAAGGCGGCCCTTTGGAGGCCGCCTTTTCCGTGTCATTTTGATAGCGTCATCCGCCGTTGCCGCCGATCACGGCGCGCACCGTCTCGTCGGGACCGAAATCCTCGGCGCCGTCGACATAGAGCAGCGCCGACAATTTCGAGCGCGCGCGGTTGACGCGGCTCTTGATGGTGCCGACCGCGCAGCCGCAGATCGCGGCGGCGTCCTCATAAGAGAAGCCGGAGGCACCGACCAGGATCAACGCTTCGCGCTGGTCCTGCGGCAGCTTCTCGAGGGCGTGACGAAATTCCTCGAATTCCAGATGCGCATTTTGCGCCGGCTGGGTCTTCAGGGTTTTCGCGTAATTGCCCTCGGCGTCCTCCACCTCGCGCCGCCGCTTCCGGTAGTCGGAACGAAACAGGTTGCGCAGGATGGTGAACAGCCAGGCCGGCAGGTTCGAGCCGGGCTGGAACGAGTCGATATTGGCAATGGCGCGCAGCAGCGTTTCCTGAACCAGGTCGTCCGCACGGTCGCCATTGCCCGAGAGCGAGATCGCGAACGCGCGCAGGCTGGGTACCGACGCCAAAATGTCGTCGCGAAGAGTGTCTGTGAGAGGCATTAGTCCCTCCCGCCGTTTTTTTCGGGATCGTCGATCTGGGCCGCTGCCGCTTCCGGCCCGTCGAGCTTCCGGATCAACTCTGCAAAGCGGTCCGGCACACCTTGTCGGACCACGTCGTCGTACATGGCGCGGAGCTGATGCCCGATCCTGGATTGAATCTCGGCGTTGAGCCCGCCCTGCTTCTTTACTTCCTTCATGGTCTCATCCACGCTTCCCCGAGAGCTAATTCTCTGTGATTTCAAGAGGTTACCTCGAAATTGGGCCTAGGCCATCGCGTTATACGTCAAAAGCTAATGCGAATATCTGCGGAAGGTTCCGAAATCCGGGAACTTTTTCTGGAACTTTTTTCCCCCCTGTGAGTAGTCGAGAGTGACAGGGGAACCGGGGTCCCCCCGCCGAAACTAAAATTGACGCCCGACGCGACCCTTTAATGGTTACGTCCGCGCGGCTGAGACCCTAAGTAGGTATGGGCAACAATACAGCCCAAGATAAGGATGGATTGGGGATGTCGCGATCACAGCTTGTTGCTGAACATCTGCCGCTGTTGCGGCGCTACGCCCGTGCGCTAACCGGAAACCAGGCCTCGGGCGATGCCTATGTGGGCGCCATGCTGGAAGCCCTGCTGCAGGACGGCTCGCTGCTCGACGAACGGCATGGCCCGCGTGCCGGTCTGTTCAAGCTCTTCACCCAGATATGGAATTCGGTCTCGCTCAACGACAACCCGGAAGTTGCAACGCTGGCGCTGCCGCCGGAGCGCAGGCTCTCGAACATCACGCCGCTGCCGCGGCAGGCGTTCCTGCTGCTTTCGCTCGAGGGATTCTCCGAGGAGGAGGTGGCGTTCATCCTCAACGTCGACATCCCGGAGACTCGCGCGTTGACGGACACCGCCGGCCGCGAGATGGCG
Organism: uncultured Alphaproteobacteria bacterium; assembly: GCA_963816815.1. Lineage (GTDB taxonomy): Bacteria > Pseudomonadota > Alphaproteobacteria > Rhizobiales > Xanthobacteraceae > Bradyrhizobium. The sequence continues at coordinate 25,953 of CAWFMW010000030.1, read as the reverse complement.
GCGGAAATCGCCACCGACGTGCTGATCATCGAGGACGAGACCTTCATCGCGATGGACCTCGAGAGCCTCGTGAAAAATCTCGGCCACAACGTGATCGGTGTCGCCCGCACCCATGCCGATGCGGTGGCGCTGGCCAAGAACAAGAAGCCCGGCCTGATCCTCGCCGACATCCAGCTCGCCGACGGCTCGTCGGGCCTCGATGCGGTCAATGAGCTGTTGAAGGTGTTCGAGGTGCCGGTGGTGTTCATCACCGCTTACCCCGAGCGCTTCCTGACCGGCGAACGCCCCGAGCCGGCGTTCCTGATCTCAAAGCCGTTCCAGCCGGCGATGGTCTCGGCGGTCGCCAGCCAGGCGCTGTTCTTCCAGCGCAACTCGCGCAACCGCGCACCGCGGGCGGCTGCGGGCTAGCGCCCGCCGTCGTCGCTGAGAGCAGAAATTGATCCGGCGCGCCGCACTGCGCGCCGGATTTTTGTTGGGCCGGCGTGCGAGGGTCTTGCTGGCAACGAACGTCTTGATGATGTGGAGCAGAAGCCGATGAGTGTCGGGCTGATCGGCCTTCTCGACGATATCGCAGCGATCGCCAAGGTGGCTGCAGCGTCACTCGATGATGTGGCGAGCCAGGCCGCCAAGGCGGGCGTCAAGGCCGCGGGCGTCGTCATCGATGATACCGCGGTTACGCCCGGCTACGTGATCGGCTTCGAGCCGAAGCGCGAGCTTCCCATCGTAGGCAAGATAGCGGCCGGGTCGCTGCGCAACAAGATCTTGATCCTGCTGCCCGCGGCGCTGCTGCTCAGCTATTTCCTGCCCTGGACGATCACGCCGCTCCTGATGCTGGGCGGCGCCTATCTTTGCTACGAAGGGGTGGAAAAGGTGCTCGAGGCCGTCATGCCGCATCGTGCGCATCAGCATGAGGCCAAGCTCGGCACCGTGGCCTTGAACGCGCAGTCGGTCGAAGACGAGAAGGTCGCAAGCGCAATCAAGACCGACTTTATTCTCTCGGCGGAGATCATGGCGATCACGCTGGCGGCGCTCCCGGCCGGGAGCATCTGGAAGCAGGCGCTCGTGCTCGCGGTCGTGGCCATCGGAATCACCGTCGCCGTGTATGGTGTGGTGGCGCTGATCGTGAAGGCCGACGATGTCGGCGTGGCGCTGGCAAGGCGCGACGGCGCTTCGGCGATCGGCCGGGCGGTCGGCCGCGGCATTGTTAGTGGCATGCCGGGGCTGTTGAAATGCCTGAGCGTGGTCGGCACGGCCGCGATGATTTGGGTCGGCGGCGGCATCGTCCTGCACGGCCTCGAAGCCTACGGCCCTCCGGCCATCGGCGCCGCCGTCAAGGCCGCGGAGGAGGCCGTCTCTCACGCCTTCCCGCCCGCGGCGGGTGTTCTCGCATGGATTATCGAGGCCGCCATTTCGGGTGTCGTCGGGTTGCTGGTTGGCGCTGCATGCATTCCCCTTGCCGGGTTTGCCCTTGCGCCTGCCTGGACTGCACTGAAGCGTCTTAGGCGTCGCTGAAGAACCGAGCCCCCGCCGCGGGCCGGTGCTTTTGTGCGCACGCTCTGTGATCCAGTTCACCTTTGCCCGGCGAGGCTGGCGGTATCATCATCTAAGCCGATTCATCGTCGGCGCCCGCTGATGTCGTATCGCGGGCTGCGATTTGCCGGCGGTATCCGTGTTCGCGGCCAGGCACCTCCCCCTGGCTCGGGCCACCAGCCTCCAAAGCTGGTCGGACTTATCCGGCGCGCCACCTGCGCGCCGGATTTTTTGCGCGCAAGGGTCTTCGCGCTGGTGTGGGGCGCGGCCAGGGTGACGTCGGCGCCGCAGAAGAGTAAGGCAGGGAATGCCGGTTGAAGTGCACCCCACGCCCGCATAGGCTCAGCTGCAAGCTGAACCATAAGAAAACAACCGGAAACGTCCCCTTATCAGATGCAGTCCGCCGAGCGGCTTTTCCCCTACCGCCGGGGCCTGATCATCGTCGCGACCATGGCCACTGCCTATGTCGCCAGCCATTTTTTCCGCGCCTCCAACGTCACCATCGGCCTCGATCTGATGCGCGATCTCGCCATCGGGCCGCAGGCGCTGGGCGCGCTGACCGGCGCGTTCTTCTTCGGCTTTGCCGCGATGCAGATCCCCTGTGGCTTCTTCTTCGATCGCTTCGGGCCGCGCTACACGGTCGTCGGCATGCTGATGATCGCCGCCATCGGCGGCGCGCTGTTCACGCTGGCGCCGAATTGGCCGGTGCTCCTGACCGGCCGGGTGCTGATGGGCGCCGGCTGCGGCGTGATGCTGATCGGCAGCATGGTGATTATCTCGCGCTGGTTTCCGCCGGACCGCTTCTCCACGCTCACGGCCGTGGTGTTGTCGATCGGCCTGCTCGGCAACCTCGCCGCCACCACGCCGCTCGCCTGGGCCGCGCAGGACATCGGCTGGCGGCCGGCATTCGGCGCCGTCGTCGTCTTTATCGCGCTGGCGACGATCGCGATCTGGCTGGTGGTGCGCGACGCGCCGCCGGGCCATCCCTTTCTCTCCCGCAAGGCGGAACCATCAGGTGAGATGCTCAGAGGCATGCTCGAGGTGCTGCGCAACCCGCGCCTGAAGCCGATCCTCGCGCTGAATTTCTGCAACTACGCCTGCACCTTCACCGTGCAGGGCCTGTGGGGCGGCGCGTTCCTGCGCGAGGTGCACGGCCTGAGCCCGATTGCGGCCGGCAATGTGCTGCTCTGCGCCGTGATCGCCTACCAGGCCGGCATGCTCATCTTCGGTCCGCTCGACCGCCGGCTCGACACCCGCAAGGGAATTGCGATCGGCGGCACGCTGGTGATCATTTGCCTGCTCGCGACCTTGGCGCTGTTCTCGCATCCGCCGGTGTGGCTGCCCGTCACCGTCATCATCGTCATGGGTTTCTTCTCGGCCTCCAGCACCATGGTGATGACGCACGGCCGAGGCATCTTCCCGGACCGGCTGATCGGGCGCGGCATCTCGACCATGAACACGGCAGTGATGCTCGGCGTCGCCTGCATGCAGACATTGTCCGGAATCATCATCGGCGCGTTCGAACCGCTGGCCAGCGGCGCCCGCACCGAGGACGCCTACCGTGCGCTGTTCGGCACCCTGACGCTGGTGCTGATCGTCGCGCTCGCAATCTACAGCCGCTCGGAGGATGTCAAGCCGAGTGAGGAAATGCGGGCGAGGGCGCTCTGAATTCCCGGTTGCAGTGCACGATTGCCATTCCGCCCCAGCGGGAGGATGTTTCAAGATCGGCACAAGGGAGAGCGGCATGAGCAAGGCAGGTCCTGACTACCGCAAGCAGGATGGTGAAATCGGCCACAAGCACGGCGCCACCCCGATCGGCACGTTGCGCAAGATTTACGGGCAGGGTTTTGCCGCCGGTTATCCTCCAACCGACAAGCTCAGCGATGTTTTCCTTCACCTGAACGAGACGTCGCTGAGCCAGCTCCGCCGGGACTACAAGACCGGGCATCTCGATCACAAGATCACGAACGCCTTGCACTAGAGGCGGCCGTTATCAGTCGTGGCTGAAGGAGGTTGCCGGCATACCCGCGCAAGGCTAGCCTGATTGACATCAGCCTGCTTGGGGGAATCTCGGGATTATGCCGGTCACCATCGACTACTACATGTCGCTCAACTCGCCCTGGACTTACCTCGGCAGCGCGCCGTTCGCCGAGATCGCCGGGCGCTCTGGCGCGACCGTCAACATCAAGCCCTGCAAGTTCGGGCCGATCTTCGAGCAGACCGGCGGACTACCGCTGCCGAAGCGCTCGCCACAGCGGCGCGCCTACCGGATGGTGGAGTTGAAGCGCTGGCGCGAGGTACGGAGCGCCCCCATCCATCTCGAACCGAAGTATTTCCCCTGTGACGACGCTGCGGCGGTCCGCCTGGTCATCGCGGCCAAGCTGCAGGGCAAGAATGCCCACCGGTTGTCGATCGAGCTCGGGCGGGCGCTGTGGGAACGCGAGGAGACGCTCGCCGATCCGGCAACGATGGCGTCGGCCGCCGAGCGTGCCGGCCTCGATGCCGCGGCGCTGCGCGCCGGCGGGCCTTCGGATGCCGAACTCGACGGGCTGTATGAGAAGTATACGCAGGAGGCGCTGGCAGCGGGCGTCTTCGGCGCGCCGAGCTACGTGCTGCCTTCGGGCGAGATTTTCTGGGGCCAGGACCGGCTGGACCTGCTGGAACGCGCGCTGAAGAAGCTGGCCTGAAAAAAAGCAGGGCGCGACCGGCATCACCACGGTCGCGCCCTACATCGCCGGTCAATGGGGCAGGGGGAATAACCGGCTGCCGGGATGACTCCGGGCCGCGAAAGTCGTTCCCAAGACCTGCAAATAATTTCGTACACGGTTAAGTGATCGAAAAGGGCCGGACCTCCTTTGGCCCGGCCCGGGTTGTGTTTGTGATCGCCATGGGGCGAGGGACAAACCAGCATGTCACAGATTTTCAGGGCAGTTTTAGCAACTCTCGCCGTCGCCGGAACCTTTGGCGCCGTGCAGCTTGCGTCAGGCCATGACCTCACCGGCAGCCGGCAACTCGCATCGAACGAGCCGGCGGGGGAGATCAACCGCGGCGCCAAGGCGGACAGGGCGGCGCGCAAGGCCGCGCAAAACCTGACCGAGACAGTTACGATCCGTAGCGTGAACCTCGCCGACACGTCGGTGGTGGTGCGTGTTCCCGTCGCCCCCGCGCCGGCGGCCCAATCGCCCTTCATGCGCGAAGAGATACGCAATCGCCCGGAACCGGCGGCGAAGCCGAAGCGGACGATCGCCTGCGAACCCCCGGTCAGCGTTTTGACCGAGGTCGCCAAACTGCTCCAGCCCGGCCGCTGCGTGACCTGATCGAACTCGGCTGCCATAGTCATTCCATCGTCATCACCCGCGAAGGCGGGTGATCCAGTATCCCAGAGACTTCAATTTGTTGAACCGATAAGCCGCGGCGTACTGGATCCCCGCCTGCGCGGGGATGACAGTTGCGCATGTGCCGCTATTTCCACGTAAGCGCGTCTACTCCGCCGGCGCTTCGCTGGCGTCACTCGCGTTGGCGCGGCTCGCGAGAAATCCCAGTGCCAGGCCGCCGACCGCGAGGATCGGGATCAGTTTTTTAACGCCGATGGCGCGGATCACCTGGATGCCGGCTGCGACCAGCATCGGATCGGCCAGCACGGTCTGCGCGGTGGATTTTGCCGTTCGCGCCGCCTGTTCGACACGCGCCTCGATCCGCCGCTTGCGCACCATGTAGCAGCCTGCCGCAATCAGGGTGACGACGAAGAAGATGGCGGCGCCGGTGAGGCAGGCCTGCACGGGACCGTATTTTTGCAGCACGAACACGAAGGCCGCCGCGCACAGAAACGCGGTCGTCACCAGCAACGCCAGGGCCGCTGCCGCCGCCAGCGATGTCAGCCGCAGCGCCGTGCCGGTCGAGTCTTTGAAATCATCGATAAATCGCTGAAACATGTTCAAGCCTCTATCCGAAAGTCTCGATCTGAAAACGACGTGAATGCGCGCCGGCGCCGCTACGTCCGGGGCGCCGGTAGGCTCCATCGAACGTTACCGGCGCCGTAACTCTCTCTATGCGCGAACGGCCGCGCCAAGCTTACCTGCGCCAGGTCAGGCCGATCAGGAAGCCGAGGCCAAGCGCGACGCCCACTGTTGCCAGTGGACGCTCTGTGATGGCGTCTTCCAGCGTCTCCCCGATGGAGGACGCGGCGTCGTGGGCGGCATCCATCATCGCGCCGCCGCGATCGGACATGTCGTCGACCGCCTGCTCCGCATTGGCGCGAACCTGCTTGTATCCGCGCCGCGCCTGCTTGGAGGCGGTGCCGGCGAAACTGTTGATGGCGTCGGTGATCTGGTCGGTCAGGGCTGCGATATCGTTTTTCACGGCGTTTACTTCCTTTTCCAGGCGTTCATTGGTGGCTTTGTCCGTCAGATTTTTCGTTGCGGCTTCGCCGTTGGTCATCGACATCGAAAGCTCCCGGGTATCGAATTCATCTGCGGAACAAACGCCCCGTTGGGGGGGAAGTTCCCAATTCGGAGTCTGCTAATCATTCGGAAGTTGCGGCGCATCGGATGGCATCAGGTGCTCCTTGATGACCAGCGCGACGATCAGCAGCGGCGATGACAGGAACGCGCCCATCGGGCCCCACAGCCAGGTCCAGAATGCGAGCGCGATGAAAACGGCGAGCGCGTTCAGCGCCAGCCGGCGGCCGACGATCATCGGGGTGAGGAAATGGCCTTCCAGGAACGTCATGGCCGCGAACAGCGCCGGTGCCAGCAGTCCGGCGCCAATGCTGGGGAAAGCGACCTGACCGACCACGACCAGAACGGCGAACATCGCCACCGGGCCGATGATCGGAATGAAATTCAACACCGCCGCCAGCGCGCCGAGGCCGGCCGGATTGGGCATGCCCGAGACCGCGCAGATCAGGCCGGTGACGACGCCAACACCGACATTGATCATGGTCACCATCAACAGGTAGTTGCCGAGATGCTCCTCGATCTCGTTGACCATCCGCAGCGTCCGTAGCCGTGCCGTTCGGTCGCCAAAGTTCATGATCAAGGCCCGGCGCATGTCGCGCCAACTCGCGATGAACAGGATCAGCGTTGCGACGAACAGCAGGAATTCGGCCAAGGTCGGCGACAGGAATTCCAAGGTCGGCGCCACCCAGTCGATCTTGGGCAGATGCAATGTCGAGAGCGAGCCGGAGCCGCCCAGCATGCCTTGAACCTCCTGCCAGAGCGCGAGCGGCCGGTCGAACACATGGAGCTTCTCTTTCAGAAGCGCGCCCAGCTCCGGAAGCTTGGTGCTCCATTCCATCGCGGGCGAGGCGATCAGGCCGACCATGAAAGTGACGCCGGCGCCGGCGGTCGCCACGAGCAGCACGGCAGCGAGCGCGCGGGGAATCCGATGACGTTCCAGAAAACTGGCGGCCGGCGACAGCATGGTGCCGACGATGAAAGCCATCGTCATCGGCAGGAAAAATGCCTTGGCCAGATAGAGACCGGCGATGATGCAGATGATGAGCAGGCCGACGAGGGCGATCGCGACCACTTCGGTGCGGCGGATGACCGGCGGCAATTCGCCTTTGCTGTCGGGGACCGGGGTGCCTTCCAGCGCTTTGGAAAGCTGGCGTTCGCCGGGCAATGGTTTTGTCGGCGGAGATTTGCCAGCCAGGGGCTTGTCAGTCGAGGGCTTGGCTGGCGACGGCTTGGTCGGAACAACGCTCACAATGGTTTTCCCCTGCCCGAAGCGGCGATGAAACAGCAACAACGACGTCGCGGACCGGACTCGCACCATAACGTCGCGGGGGGACGAGGGTTCCATCGCCCGGGACCTGGACGCCCGGCTCGCTTTGAAACACCGCGGCGCTGCCCCGGAACCGCCGGCCTGTGGCCGCGTTTGTTGAGGCAGAGCATCCAGCGATGCGCATCTCCAGCGGGGCAGTCCCATGACACAGTTTTCAGATCGCCGGCCTTCGTCGCGCGTGGCAAGCGCGCTCGTCCTCGTCAGCGCCGTCCTGCTGACGCCGCTTATGATGTCGAGCGCGGCGAACGCGCAGACGCTCGGTTACGTTGCGGCCCAGCCGAACGGGTATCCCGCCGACGAGGTGATTGCGTCGGACGAGAGCGCGACGCCCGAGCGGCTTCGCCGCGCCGTCGTCGCCTTCGGCACGACCGAAGCGCCGGGCACCATCGTCATCGATACCCGCAACACCACGCTCTACTACGTGCTCGGCCAGGGCCGCGCCATCCGCTACGGCGTCGGTGTCGGCCGCGAAGGTTTTACCTGGTCCGGGGTGCAGACCGTCAGCCGCAAGGCGGAATGGCCGGACTGGCATCCGCCGGCCGAGATGATCGCGCGCCAGCCCTATCTGCCGCGCTTCATGGCCGGCGGTCCGGGCAATCCGCTCGGCGCGCGGGCGATGTATCTCGGCAACAGCGTGTACCGCATTCACGGCACCAACGATCCGTCGACCATCGGCAAATTCGTCTCGTCGGGCTGCATCCGCCTGACCAATGAGGACGTCGCCGATCTGTTCAGCCGGGTCGATGTCGGCGCCAAGGTCGTGGTGCTGCCAAAGCATGCGCCGGTGATGGCGCGTGGCCGGGACAGCAGGATCGGCATCGCTCGTCCGGCCGGCACACAGCCGCGCCCGGTCGCGGCCGCGTCCTCGGGCCGCCAGGCGATGAACCTGTCGGCACCGCAGCTCAACTGAATCGACGCGCGGGATTGTAGAGGAGCGGGTTGATGCGATCAGGAAAACGGGCAGCATGGGCGGTGGCCGCGCTGTTGGGCGCGTTTGCGCTGGCGCCGGCCGCGCAGGCCGAGGACTTTTTCTCGCAACTGTTCGGTGGCGCTGCGCGCCCGCGCCAGCAGCAGCCCTACATCTCGATGCCATTCAGCAGTGACGACGGCCAGGTTTCCGCGCCGCGGGGCGAGGGGCGCGTCCGCTACAGTGGCGGCGGTGGCCAGGCATTTTGCGTGCGGACGTGCGACGGACGCTATTTCCCGGTCACCGGATCGGACAATGCGAGCCGCGCCGCCAGCTGCAACAGTTTCTGCCCGGCGAGCGAAACCAAGGTGTTCTCCGGCACCAATATCGACAACGCCACCGCCGACAACGGCAAGTCCTATTCCGACCTGCCGAATGCGTTCCGCTTTCGCAACGAACTCGTAAGCGGCTGCACCTGCAACGGCAAGGACCAGGTCGGTCTCGCGCCGGTGAAGATCGAAAAGGATCCGACGCTGCGCAAGGGCGACATCGTCGCCGGCGAGAACGGCCTTCTGGTCGCGGGCCGCAGCGCCGACCGCCGCGGCGCCGAACTGAATTTCTCGCCCGCCTCCGACAAGGTGAGTGCCAGGTATAACCGGCTGCCGGTGGTGGCGAGGGAGTGAGGGTTCGAAGCTATTCTCGTCATGGCCGGGCTTGACCCGGCCATCCATCGTCTTCGCAGGAATCTTGTGAAAGTGGATGGATGCCCGGGTCAAGCCCGGGCATGACGGATGATCAAGCCGCGCGGATCTTGCCGAGGAATTGCGTGACCTGGTTGCCCAGCTGCTGGCTCTGCGTCTCCAGCGTATGCGAAGCCTGCTTCACATCCTCGGCGGCGGCGGCCGCGGCATCCGCGTCGGCCTTCACGCCGTTGATATTTTCGGACACGTTCTTGGTGCCCTGCGCGGCAAACTGCGTCGAGCGCGTGATCTCCTGGGTGGCGGCGCCCTGCTGCTGCACGGCGGCGGCGATCGCGGTGGCGACCTCGTTGACCTCGCCGATGATGCCGCCGATGTTCTTGATGGCGTCGATGGCCTCGCCGGCAACCTTCTGAATGTCGGCGATCTGCTCGGAGATTTCCTCGGTCGCCTTCGCGGTCTGGCTTGCCAGCGATTTGACTTCGGAGGCGACCACCGCGAAGCCGCGGCCGGCCTCGCCGGCGCGGGCGGCCTCGATGGTGGCGTTGAGCGCGAGCAGGTTGGTCTGCGCGGCAATGGTGTTGATCAGGCCGACGACTTCGCCGATCCGGCCCGCCGACTGGGCGAGCCCCTGGACGGTGCCGTCCGTGTCACGCGCCTGGCCGACCGCACGGCTGGCGATCCCGGCGGCATGCGCCGCCTGCTGGCTGATGTCGTTGATCGAGGCGCTGAGCTGCTCGGAAGCCGCAGCGACCGTATCGACGCTCATCGAGGCCTCGCCGGAAGCCTTTTCGGCGACCTGGACGCGCTCGTTGGTCTGGCGCGAGATCGTCGACAGACCGGCCGAGGTGGTCCGCATCTGGCCGGAAGCGTCGCCGAGCTGGCCGAGCGTCTGGCGCACCGTGCTCTCGAACTCGCCGACATAGTTCTCGATCGCCTGCTGCCGCGCCGTGGCGCCGGCGTTGCGTTCGCGCTCCTGCGCCTCGATCCGAACCTTGTCGGCGGCCTGCTGCTTGAAGGTTTCCAGGGCGCCTGCGAGCGCGCCGATTTCGTCGTGGCGCGCGGCGTAGCCGGTATCGACATGGAGATCGCCGGCCGCAACCTTCAGCATTGCGTCGCGCATGGTGTGCAACGGCTTGATGACGCGGCGGGCGACGATCATCTGGGCGCCGAAGGCGAGCGCCAGCGCGCCGACGAGCAGCGCGAGTTGCGTCACCAGCGCGCGCTGGGCTGTGGAGTGCAGATGTACGGCGCGATCCTTGGCGGCATCGAGCGCGGCTTCGGCCACGGTGACGGAAGCACCGAGGCGTCCGACCGTAACCGGGGTCCACTGGTTTGCATTCAGTTCTGTTTTCTCGCCGGCCGCAATCTGCGTCAGCAACCGGTCTCGCAGGGCAATATATGACGGTTCGAAATAGGCGGTCTTGGTCGCGGCGATCGCGCTGGAGATCGTCTGCGGCAGCTGCATTCCCGACGCGGTCAGCTCCAGCGCGCCCCATGCGGCGTCGATACCGCCGGTATATTTGGTATAGGCAAGCCTCGTCTCCGGCGTGACCTTTCCGCTGCTGAGCCCGATCGAGACGATCAGCGAGGCTTCGCCGGCGGTGTTACGCAGCAGCCAGGCGATCTGCTTGATCGCCAGCAACTGGTCGATCGTCGCGTCCTGATGATTGACGGCGCCGGCAAGCGTGCCGGACAGCTTCTCCAGCGTCTCCAGCATTGTGCTTGTCGTGGTCATGTATTCCTTGGCCAGTTCGGGACGACGCGAGGCCTTTGGCTTGGCCATCGCCTCCCAGAACTCTTTCTGCAGCGTGGTCATCGTCTTGAACACACGGTCGAATTCCGGCACCAGCGTCTGTTGCTGAGGGAAATCCAGGCCCCCCAGCAGGCCAAGCGCGTTGGCCATCGCCGGCATCTCGGTGTCGCGGATGTTGCGCAGATATTTCTCGATATCGGCGTCCATCGGCCCGTCGGAATTCAGCATCCGGTTGGTCGTGGAACGGTCGGTGCGCAGATTATGCATCGCCTTGAAGATGTTCGCCGAGGCGTCGGCGATCACTGCGATGCGGCTCGCCGCCTGCAAGCGGCCCCAGGAGTCCCAGGCATTGAGCGAAAATCCAACCACCACGCAGAAGGAGGTGACGAGGATGACGGTCTTCAGCAGCGCGGATACGGTCAGACGATTCAACATGGTGCTTCCCCCAAATCTGCGCGCATTTGGAAGGAAAACGGTAAAGACTTGGAAAGGATGACTGACAGTAGTAATACGGAGGTGTAATAGTCTGATTTTACTGGAGAATTTCTAAAATTTTGCCATCTGGTTCCGTTCTGGGGAACTTTGAGGGACCCGCGCGGTTCTAAACCCCATGCGCTGACTTAATCAAACGTCGCAAGCAAAAGGGGGCCTCCGTGTCGGTACTCATCGGTATCCTGATCACGTTTCTCGTCATCATTCTGGTGCTCTATCTGATCAACATGCTGCCGCTGGACGGTCGCGCCAAGCAGATTGCTCGCGTGGTCGTCATCATCATCGGCATCATCTCGCTGCTGAAATATCTGGCGGTGTTCTAGCGTTCAGGCACAAAAAAGCCCCGGCCAACGCCGGGGCTTTTGACATGTTCGGACAGCGTGACCTTACTTCAGGGTCCCGAACCAGTCGTCCACGTCCTTGCGGATCTGGTCCTTGGCAAAGCCGTAGCGCTGCTGCAGCTTGCCTTCGAGCTGTTCGCGGCGGCCCTCGATGACGTTGAGGTCGTCATCGGTGAGCTTGCCCCACTTCTCCTTGGCGGCGCCCTTGAACTGCTTCCAGTTGCCTTCAACCCGGTTCCAATCCATGTCCATCTCCCTGTGCGTTTGAGATGGACCATCAACGGCAAACGGCCTCGGGCGTTCCTGCAGGAACCGCGGCATCTTGAACAGGCGTCGTGGGTCAGCCGGCTGCCTTCGCCTCACGGCGGCGCGCGGTGAGGATGTATTCGGTGTAGCCGTTCGGCTGCTCACGGCCCTTGAAGACAAGGTCGCAGGCGGCCTGGAAAGCGACGCCGTCGAACGAAGGCGCCATCGGCTTGTAGAGCGGGTCGCCGGCATTCTGCTTGTCGACCACGACTGCCATGCGCTTCAGCGATTCCATCACCTGATCCTTGCTGACGACGCCATGCGCCAGCCAGTTCGCCAGATGCTGGCTGGAGATGCGCAAGGTCGCGCGGTCTTCCATCAGGCCGACGTCGTGGATATCTGGCACCTTGGAGCAGCCGACGCCCTGGTCGATCCAGCGCACGACATAACCCAAAATGCCCTGGCAGTTGTTGTCGATCTCCTGCTTGACGTCGTCAGGCGCCCAGTTCGACTGCGACATCGGAATGGTGAGGATGTCGGAAAGTTTTGCGCGCTGGCCGCCCTTGGCGAGTTCCTGCTGGCGGGCCTGCACATTGACCTGGTGATAATGCAGCGCGTGCAGCGTGGCCGCGGTCGGCGAGGGCACCCACGCGGTGGTTGCGCCGGCCTGCGGATGGCCGAGCTTCTGGGTCAGCATGTCGGCCATCTTGTCGGGCGCCGCCCACATCCCCTTGCCGATCTGGGCATGGCCGGGCAGGCCGTCGATCAGGCCCATGTCCACGTTCCAGTCTTCATAGGCCTTGATCCAGGGCTGCGCCTTCATGTCGTTCTTGCGGATCATCGGCCCCGCTTCCATCGAGGTGTGAATCTCGTCGCCGGTGCGGTCGAGGAAGCCGGTATTGATGAAGCAGATGCGCTTCGACGCATTCTGGATGCAGGCCTTGAGGTTGACCGTGGTACGGCGCTCCTCGTCCATGATGCCGACCTTCATGGTATTCTCGGGCAGTCCGAGCAGTTTTTCGACATCGCCAAACAATTCGCAGGTCAGCGCGACTTCGTCGGGGCCGTGCATCTTGGGCTTGACGATGTAGACCGAGCCGGTGCGGCTGTTCTTGGTTTTCGAAGATCCCTTGAGGTCGTGGATTGCGAGCAGGCCGGCCACGGCGGCATCGAGCAGGCCTTCCGGAATTTCCTCGCCCTTCTCGTCGAGCACGGCGTCGGTAAACATGTGATGGCCGACATTGCGCATCAGCAGCAGGCTACGGCCGTGCAGCGTCAGTCCCTTGCCGTCGGGCGTCTTGTAGACGCGGTCGGGGTTGAGCGAACGCTTCAGCGTCTTGCCGCCCTTCTCGAAATCGGCCGAGAGCGTGCCATCCATCAGGCCGAGCGTGTTGCGATAGACCAGCACCTTGTCTTCGGCATCGACCGCGGCGACCGAATCTTCCATGTCGAGAATGGTGGAGACCGCCGATTCCAGGATCATGTCGGCAACGCCGGCCGGATCGCCCTTGCCGATCATGTGGCTGCGGTCGATCTTGACTTCGACATGCATGCCGTTGTTGACGAGCAGGATCGCGGTCGGTGCAGCGGCGTCGCCCTGGAAGCCTGCGAACTGAGCCGCCGTCTTCAACGCGGTGGCGTTGCCGCTCTTCAGTTTCACCGCGAGCTGGCCGGCGATGACGCTGTACGACGTCACGTCGGTGTGGCTGCCGGTCGCGAGCGGAACGGCGGCATCAAGAAAGGCCTTAGCCTTGGCGATCACCTTGTCGCCGCGCGCCTTGTTGAAACCTTTGCCGCTTTCGCTCGGATCGTGCGGGATCGCATCGGTGCCGTAGAAAGCATCATACAAGCTGCCCCAGCGTGCATTCGCCGCGTTCAGCGCGTAGCGGGCGTTAGTCAGGGGAACGACAAGCTGCGGTCCGCAAATCTTGCCGATTTCCTCGTCGACGTTGGCGGTCTCGACCTTCTGCGTCGCCGGCTCGGGCAGCAGATAGCCGATTTCCTTGAGGAACGCCGTGTACGCGTTCATGTCGAACGGCTTGCCCTTGTTGGCGCGATGCCAGCCGTCGATCTTGCCCTGCAGCGCGTCGCGGAAGGCGAGCAGCTCACGGTTTTTCGGCCCCAGCTTCTTGATGATGGTGGCGACACCAGCCCAGAACGCATCGGGCGAGATCCCGGTCTTGGGGGTCGCCTCCTTGGCGATGAAATCGAACAGGACAGGCGCGATCTTCAATCCGTGGGCGTCGACACGATTCATGATGGGCTTTCTCGATAGAAATGGGCGTTGAAAGGCTGCTTTCCGAAGAAAGCAGCAAAAAACGCGCCAAAAAGGGCCGCGTTATCAGCCCTTTTTGCCCTAAAGCCAGGTCGATGAGAAGTGCCTAAAAGGCCTAGATATTGGCCGCTAGATCCACCAGTTCGTCGAACAGAATGCCGGTTTCAGCCAGCATCCGCTCGATCTCGTCGGTCGCATCCGAAACCGTTTTAGCTGAGGTGTCGATGCTGAGCTCCGCCCGGGCCGGCGGCTGGTAATCATTGCCGATCCCGGTGAACGCCTGCAGCGTGCCGGCGCGCGCCTTCGCGTAATGGCCCTTGGGGTCGCGGCTCTCGCAGATCTCGGCCGGCGTTGCGACGTAGATCTCGCGGAACGTCGTGTCGGCGATGCGGCGGGCGGCGGCGCGATCATCCGCCGATGGCGACACCGCGGCGACGACGGCGATATGGCCGTTACGCGCGAGATGGGTGGCGACTTCGGCCAGGCGACGGATGTTTTCGCTGCGATCCTGCGGAGAAAAGCCGAGATCGTTGTTGAGGCCCGCGCGCAAGGTGTCGCCATCCAGCAGGATCGGCGAACCGCCGCGCGAGAACAATCGCCGTTCCAGCGCCCGCGCCAGCGTCGATTTTCCGGAGCCGGGCAGGCCGGTCAGCCAGATCACTGCGCCGTTGTGATGATAGCGCGCCGAGCGCTCCTCGGGGCGAAGTGCGGATTCGACCGGCACGATGTCGATCGGGACGGCGCGTTGTCCGGCGTCGACCGACAGCACGAGGCCGCCGCCGGCGATGCGGCCATTGACCTCGATCACCAGCCGCCCGGTGCGCGGATTGTCCTGATAGGGATCAGCCGCGATCGGCTGCGCCAGCGAGATGTCGATTTCGCCGACGTGATTGCGTGCGATCGCCTTGGTCTCGGCGTTGGAGAGTTCGCCGGGGTCGACCGCCTTTTCGATGGCGACGACGCTGGCGCGGCTTTCCCGCGTGCCGAGGCGGATCAGGATCTGGTCGCCCTTCGACAGCGGCTTGTCGTGCAGCCAGAAAATCCGCGCGCGAATCCGCCGCGTGTCGCGCGGGGTGGCGCCGGCATGCGCGATGACATCGCCGCGCTCGATGAACAGTTCACGGTCGAGCGTGATGCCGACCGAACGGCCGGCGCCATGGCTGCCTGTGAGCGGCGTCACCGGCCAGCTCTCGACGGTTTTGATCTTTGCGATCTTGCCGGCCGGCATGATGACGATTTCGTCGCCGGTGCTCAGATGTCCGGACTCGATACGGCCCGCAACGATGCGGCGGTCGTCGAATTTGTAGATCGCCTGCACCGGCAGCCGCAGCGCCAGCTGCTCCAGCGGCCGCGCCGGTTCGAGCGCATCGAGCGCTTCGACCACGGTCGGCCCCCGGTACCAGCCGATCCGCGACGTGTGTTCGGCAACACCGTCGCCATCGCGCGCGGAAATCGGAATCACGGCCGTGGGCGTCACGCCGAGGCCGATCAGATGCGCGGAAATTTCGTCGCTGATCTCTTTGAATCTGTCAGCATTGAAATCGACGCGGTCCATCTTGTTGACGACGATCGCGACCTGCTTGATGCCCAAGAGATGCAGCAAATAGCCGTGACGGCGGGTCTGGTCGCGCACGCCTTCGAGCGCGTCGATGATCAGCACCGCACCGTCGGCCTGCGAGGCGCCGGTGATCATGTTGCGGAGGAATTCGGTGTGGCCCGGCGCGTCGATCAGCACGACGTCGCGCGAGCGGGTGCGGAAACGGATTTGCGTGGTGTCGATGGTGATGCCCTGGTCGCGCTCGGTCTGCAGCGCATCCAGGAGGAACGACCATTCGAACGGCATGCCGCGCCGCGCGCTGACGGCTTTCAGCATCTCCAGCTTGCCCTCGGGCAGGCTGCCGGTCTCGTGCAGCAGGCGGCCGACGAGCGTGGATTTGCCGTGATCGACATGGCCGACGATGACGATGCGGACCTGGGGCCGGGTGGTGCCGTTCGGCATGGCCGAAACGCTGGCGGGAAGGATCATGTTCATAGCGGCGCTCACATCAAATGTCCGTCAGAGATAGCCGGCGACACGCAGCCGCTCGAACGCGTCTTCGGTCTCGTGGTCGAGCGCGCGGCCGGCGCGCTCCGGCACCTTGGTGCCGTCGAGTTCGGTCAGGATCTCATCGATGCTCGAGGCGGTCGAAGCCACCGGGTTGGTGATGTCCTGGTCGCCCAGCGAGCGATAGCGCTTGCCGTCCTTCGACAGATACAGCGGAATGATGGGAATGTTTTCGCGCTTGGTGTAGGCCCAGATGTCGGCCTCGGTCCAATGCAGGATCGGGTGGATGCGCAAATGCGCGCCTTGTGGCGGCGAGGCGTTGAACTGGTCCCAGAACTCCGGCGGCTGATCGCGCACGTCCCAGCCGCCTTCGACGCCGCGGGGTGAGAACACGCGCTCCTTGGCGCGGGTGGCCTCTTCATCGCGGCGAATGCCGGCGATCAAGCCGTCAAAGCCATATTTGGTCAGCGCCCACTTCAGTCCTTCGGTCTTGCGCGCGGCGGAGCGCGCCGCCGGCGGCAGGGTCGGATCGACGGCGTCGATCGGCGGGCAGGGCTCGACCTTGAGATCGAGGTCCCATTCCTTGCCGAAGCGATCGCGGAACGCGTACATCTCGGGAAATTTCTTGCCGGTGTCGACGTGCAGCGCCGGAAACGGCACGCGGCCGAAGAAGGCCTTGCGCGCCAGCCAGATCATCACGTTGGAATCCTTCCCCAGCGACCACAGCAGCGCGAGCTTTTTCAGCCGCGCAAAGGCCTCGCGCAGAATGTAGATGCTCTGCGCTTCGAGCTCGTCGAGATGGTCCATCGAGGGGGGCGGCAGCTGTCCGTCGGCGAAAATTTTCGGCACGGATGATGCTTTTGTGAAGCCTCCGGGCCGCGGCCCGTGTCCGCCGGATTCATTGTCGAGAAGATGCATCTCTTCGCCTTGGACTTCGGAGTGGAAAAATTCTAAAGTTGCGCTGCAATAGAGAAGAAATAATTTTCTCTTTGTAGCCCTTGATCGAGACATAAATAGAAAATAATTTCAGTCAAGCCCCAACTTGGGGAAGCGAGTATCTGATGCGCTACCTGCCGGTTTTCCTGGATATGCAAAGCGGCCAAGTGCTGCTCGTTGGAGCGGGCGAGCTCGTGCGCGCAAAATTGCGGCTGCTGACGGCGGCCGGCGCGCGGGTCCGTTGGTATGCCACCGATGGCGACCATGACCTCGCAGGGCTTGCCGCTGCCGACGCGGCGCGGATCGAACTTGCCGAGGGCGATCCGCTGTCGGCCGAACTTTCCGGCATCATCGCCATCCTCTGCGCCGGCGCCGGCGATATCGGCGTTGCGATGTCGGTGCGCGCGAAGGCGGTCGGCCTGCCCGTCAACGTGATGGACGACCTCGCGCATTCCACTTTCATTTTTCCCGCGATCGTCGATCGTGGCGATGTCGTCGTCGCCGTCGGCACCGGCGGTACGTCGCCGGTGGTCGCGCGCCGCGTTCGCGAGCGGATCGAAGCCGTGCTGCCGGCGCGCATCGGCGATCTCGCCACCTTCATCGGCCGCTTTCGCAAAGCGATGCATGCGCGCATTACGGAATTCCCGTTGCGCCGCCGTTTCTGGGAGCGCGTGATCGATGGCCCGATCGGTGCGCTGGTGCTCGCCGGCCGCAAGGATGAGGCTGAAAAAGCGCTGAACGAAATCGCCGATCCCGCGGCCTTCGCTGGCGCGAACCAGGACGGCAAGGCCGAGGGCCGCGTGACGCTGGTCGGCGCCGGGCCGGGCGATCCGGATCTGCTCACAATCAAGGCGCTGCGCGCGCTGCAGGATGCCGACGTCGTTTTCTACGACGAGCTGGTATCGCCGGAAGTTCTCGATCGCATCCGCCGCGACGCCTCGCGCATTCCGGTCGGCCGCCGCGTCGGCAAGCCCGGCATCGGTCAAGATGCGATCCACAAGCTGTTGGTCGAGGCAGCGAAATCCGGTCAGCGCGCGGTGCGGCTGAAGGGCGGCGATCCCTTCATCTTCGGCCGCGGCGGCGAGGAGATCGAGGCGTTACGCGCCGCCGGTGTCGCCTATTCGGTGGTGCCCGGCATTACCGCCGGGCTCGGCGCCGCCGCGCAATTCGAGGCGCCGCTGACTTATCGCCACGAGGCGCTGCGCATCACTTTCCTGACCGCGCACAAGGCGCCGGACGCCGAAGCCGTTGACTGGTCGGTGCTGACAGACAGGAAGATGACCATCGTGGTCTATATGGGTATGACCGCGGCGCCATCGGTGCGCGCAGGCCTCCTGGCCGCGGGCCGGTTGCCGCAAACTCCCGTCGGAATCTTCGCGCGGGTGACGCGGCCGGATGCGCAGGCCGTGGTCGGAACGCTCGAAGATCTTCCGGCGCTGGTCGAAAAAATCGATGGCGGTCCCGCCATCCTCATCATCGGCGACGTCGTCGCGCATTCCGCGCCGTGGCTTCAGTCGAACCCCAACCAATTGCTCTCCAAACTGCTGGATGCTGCCGAATGACCTCTCCGCTTCAACAAAAAATAAAAATCACGGGCCCCTCGATGGTGACCGCCAATCGCACCTCGGATGGCATCGTGATCTATCGCACCGCGCAGCAAGGCTGGTCGGCGAGCTTGTCGGACGCCGCAATCGTGCGCACCTCAGATGAGGCGCGGGCGCTGCTCAACGAGGCCAATGCCGATGACGTCGGCGCGATCGGCGCCTATATCGCGCCGGTCGAGCTCAAAGACAGCGGCGAGATCAAGCCCGGCAATCTGCGCGAACGCATCCGCTCGAAGGGTCTCACCATCGACCTGCTTCCGGCTTGAGGCTGATTTAACATGTATGCATATGACGAACTCGATCGCACGCTGATCAATGAGCGCGTGTCCGAATTCCGCGATCAGGTGAAGCGCCGTCTCTCCGGCGAACTCACTGAGGACGAATTCAAGATGCTGCGGCTGCAAAACGGCGTCTATCTGCAATTGCACGCCTACATGTTCCGCGTCGCGATCCCCTATGGCACGCTGTCGTCGAAGCAGTTGCGGCGGCTGGCGCATGTCGCGCGCCGCTACGACCGCGGCTACGGCCATTTCACCACCCGGCAGAACATCCAGTACAACTGGATCAAGCTCTCCGATCTGCCGGATGCGCTGGCCGAGCTTGCCGAGGTCGGCATCCACGCGATGCAGACCTCCGGCAACAACATGCGCAACGTAACCTCGGACCAGTGGGCCGGCGTCGCGCCGGGCGAGGTCGAGGATCCCCGCATCTGGTCGGAAATCCTGCGCCAGCACACAACGCTGCATCCGGAATTCTCGTTCCTGCCGCGCAAGTTCAAGATCGCGATCACCGCCTCCGAGCACGACCGCGCCGCGATCAAGGTCCACGACATCGGCCTGCGTCTGCACAGGAATGCCGACGGCGAAACCGGCTTCGAGGTGCTGGTCGGCGGCGGCCTCGGCCGTACGCCGTTCATCGCCAAGACCATCAAGCCGTTCGTGCACGGCCGCGACATCCTGAGCTATGTCGAGGCGATCCTGCGCGTCTACAACCAGTACGGCCGCCGCGACAACATCTACAAGGCCCGCATCAAGATCCTGGTCCACGAACTCGGCATCGAGAAATTCTCGCGCGAGGTCGAGGAGGAATGGAAGCAGATGGACGGTGGCGGATTGACGCTCGATCATTCCGTCGTCGAGGAGGTGCGCTCGCGCTTTTCCTATCCGGCTTACGAAAAGCTGCCGCATATGCCGGACGAGCTGAAGCAAGCTGCGGCCGATCCGCTGTTCGAGCGCTGGCGCAAGAACTCGGTGGCTCCGCACAAGGTGCAGGGCTATTCGATCGTGACGCTGTCGCTGAAGCCGGTGGGCGGCCCGCCCGGCGATGCCACCGCCGACCAGATGGACGCGGTTGCCGATCTCGCCGAGAAGTATTCGTTCGGAGAAATCCGCGTCGGCCACGAGCAGAACCTGGTGCTGCCGCATGTCGCCAAGCGTGACCTGCCGAAGCTCTGGAGGGCGCTCGACCGCCTTGGTCTCGCGACGCCGAACATCAATCTGGTCACCGACATCATCGCCTGCCCGGGGCTGGACTATTGCTCGCTGGCCAATGCGCGCTCGATTCCGATCGCGCAGGAATTGACCCGGCGTTTCGCCAACCACGACACCGCCGAAATGATCGGCCGGCTGCACATCAACATCTCCGGCTGCATCAATGCCTGCGGCCATCACCATGTCGGCCATATCGGCATTCTCGGCGTCGAGAAGAGCGGCGAGGAATTTTACCAGATCACCATCGGCGGCCGCGCCGACGAAAACGCGCAGATGGGCGCGTTGATCGGTCCGGCCGTTCCCTATGCGGAGGTTGCCGACGTGATCGAAGACATTGTCGAAGCCTATCTCGCACTGCGCGACCGTCCCGAGGAACTGTTCGTCGACACGGTGAAGCGTCTGGGCGTCGAGCCATTCAAGGAGCGGGTCTATGCCACTCGTTAAGAACGCAAGAATCACAACCGATCCGTTCGTCCATGTCGCCGACGGCGCGGAACTGCCTGGTGACGGTGACATCCTGATTTCGTCGCAGCGCTTTCTTGCCGATGCCGACGCGTTGCTGCGCCGGCCGGGCAAGACCGGCGTGGTCTGGCCGAACAATCGCTCCGTCGACGATCTCGTGCCCTACCTTGATCGCCTTGCCGCCGTCGCGCTGGTGTTTCCGTCGTTCCGCGACGGCCGCGCCTACACCCAGGCGCGCCTCCTGCGCGAGCGGCATGGCTATGAGGGCGAGTTGCGCGCCACCGGCCAGGTGCTGCGCGATCAATTCGTGTTCATGTCGCGGGCCGGCTTCGATACCTTCGAGGTGAAGAAAGACGCCGACGCCGATGCGTTCGCCGAGACCATGAAGCGCTATTCGGTGTTCTACCAGCCGACCGGCGATGGCCGCGTCACCGCGCTCAATCGGCGGATGCAGTTGCGTCATTCGGAGAGTGCCGGCCAGTGAGCATGATCGCACAGCATGGCCTTGCCGCGGACGCCGCGATCCCACATTCGGCGCAGACGCTCGACCATACCTTGCGCGACGCCTCGCCGGCGCAGGTCATAGAAAAAGCGCTTAAGCTCGTCGGCCGCGAACAGCTTGCGCTGGTGTCGTCGTTCGGCACGGAATTGGCGGCGCTGCTCAAGGTGATGGCCGACGTCGACCCCGCGATTCCCGTGATCTTTCTCGATACCGGATGGCTGTTCGAGGAGACGCTCGCCTATCGCGACACGCTGATTGCGGCGCTCGGCCTTCGCGACGTCCGCTCGATCAAGCCGCTGGAAGAGACGCTCGCGCGCGAGGATCCCGATCGCGAATTATGGTTTTCCGACCCCGACGCCTGCTGCCGTATCCGCAAGGTGGAACCGCTGGCGCGGGCGTTAAAGCCGTTCTCGGCCTGGATCAACGGACGCAAGCGTTTTCAGGGCGGCGCGCGCGCCGAGATTCCCGTCGTCGAGGAAGACGGTGCGAAGCTGAAATTCAACCCGTTCGCCAACGTCTCGCGCGAAGAGGTCGAGGCGATCTACAAGCTCGGCAAATTGCCGCCGCATCCTTTGGTCGCCTCGGGATACCTTTCGGTCGGATGCATGCCGTGTTCGAGCCGGACCGCGCCGGACGAGAACGCGCGTGATGGCCGCTGGCGCGGCAGAGCCAAAACCGAATGCGGTATCCATACGACGAAAACTTCTTAAGCAGCCGGATTTCAGAGCACATTGAGGCTGCGGAACTGCAAACAATGAAATGCGGTTTCGTTGACTAAGCGGCCATTCGCCGCGACTTATACGTCCCTGTTTGATGGTATGCTTCATCCAGCCGAATGGAGATCACTGATGATCCGTCGCATTCTGCCGCTCGTCGCTGGACTGCTCTGGGCGAGTTCAGCCTTCGCCGCCGACTATACCCTGCTCAACGTGTCCTACGATCCGACGCGTGAGCTCTATGTCGATTTCAACAAGGCGTTCGCGGCGGCCTACCAGAAGGAGACCGGCAAGAGCGTTGAGATCAAGCAGTCGCATGGCGGCTCGGGCTCGCAGGCGCGCTCGGTGATCGATGGGCTGCAGGCCGATGTCGTCACCCTGGCGCTGGCTTATGACATCGACGCCGTCGCCGCCAAGGGTCTGATTTCGCCGGACTGGCAAAAGCGCCTGCCGCTCAATGCGTCGCCCTACACCTCGACGATCGTGTTCCTGGTGCGCAAGGGCAATCCCAAGGGCATCAAGGATTGGGACGATTTGATCAAACCCGGCGTACAGGTGATTACGCCGAACCCGAAGACTTCGGGCGGCGCGCGCTGGAATTATCTGGCGGCGTGGGGTTATGCCGAGAAGAAGTTCGGCGCTGCCGACAAGGCGAAGAAATTCGTCGGCGATCTCTTCAAGAACGTGCCGGTGCTCGACACCGGGGCGCGCGGCTCGACCGTGACGTTCGTCGAGCGCGGCGTCGGCGACGTTTTGCTGGCGTGGGAGAACGAGGCGTTCCTGGCGCAGCGCGAGTTCGGCAAGGACAAGTTCGAGATCGTGGCGCCGCCGCTGTCGATCCTCGCCGAGCCCCCGGTGGCTATTGTCGACAAGGTTGCCGACAAAAAAGGCACCCGCGCGGTCGCCGAGGCCTACCTGAAGTATTGGTATACCAAGGAAGGTCAGGAAATCGCCGCACGCAACTCCTATCGTCCGCGTGATTCGGAGATTGCGAAGGAATACGAAAAATCCTTCGCCAAGGTTGAACTTTTCACGATCGACGACGTTTTTGGCGGTTGGACCAAAGCGCAGAAAGATCACTTCGGCGAAGGCGGCATTTTCGACCAGATTTACAAGAATTGATCTGGACGAGAGCGGCCTGAGCGTAAGCAGGGGGATTTGTGAGCACAGCGGTCGCACGGCGGAGTAGCTTGCCCGGGTTCGGTCTCACCATGGGCCTGACCCTGACATGGCTCTCCGTTATCATCCTCATTCCGCTCGCCGGTCTCTTTCTCAAGACGCTCGAACTCTCGCCCGCCCAATTCTGGGAAATCCTCACCAGCCGCCGCACGCTGAATGCGCTGAGGATTTCGTTTGGGCTTTCGTTTGCGGCGGCCTGCGTCAACCTGGTGATGGGCACGATCATCGTTTGGGCGCTGGTGCGGTATCGTTTTCCGGGCCGGCGGCTGTTCGACGCCATTGTCGACATTCCCTTTGCGCTGCCGACCGCGGTCGCGGGCGTGGCGCTGACGCAATTGTTCGCAGTGAAGGGCTGGCTCGGCGGGCCGTTGGCTGAACTCGGCATCAAGGTCGCGTTCACGCCGATCGGCATTTTCATTGCCATGGTCTTCATCGGTATTCCGTTCGTGGTGCGGACGGTGCAGCCGGTGCTGATCGATCTCGATCCCGAAATCGAGGAGGCGGCGGCAAGCCTCGGCGCCAACCGCTGGCACACCGTGTTTCGGGTCATCCTGCCGAGCCTGATACCGGCGCTGCTGACCGGCTTTGCGCTGGCGTTTGCGCGCGCCGTCGGTGAATACGGCTCGGTGATTTTCATCGCCGGCAATCTGCCGAACGTGTCGGAAATTGCGCCGCTCCTGATCGTGATCCGGTTGTCCGAATTCCGTTATGCCGATGCGACGGCCATCGCCGTCATCATGCTGCTGGCGTCGTTCCTGATCATCCTTGTCGTCAATCGCCTGCAACGCTGGGCGCAAGCCCGCATTCCCGTGCATTGAGGACCGGTCGATGTCGACGCAATCAAGCTTCGTGACGCCGGCGCCGCCGCTGAGGGCCTACGCGTCGACGGCGGACCTTGCGATCTCGCCGCCGTCGCACCACGAGACAAACGACCGGGCAAGCGCGGTTGCTTCGCCAAAGGACCTGCGGACCGAGCCCGGACCCGTCCGCTTCGTCATCATCGCGCTTGCCGTCAGCTTCCTCACCGTCTTTGTCGTGTTGCCGCTGGTCGTAGTGTTTGCATCGGCCTTTTCGAAGGGCGTCAGCGCCTATTTCGCCGCGCTCGCCGAACCGGAGGCGCTGTCCGCAATCAAGTTGACCTTGCTGGTGGCGGCGATTTCCGTCGGCCTCAATCTCGTCTTCGGCGTGATCGCGGCCTGGGCGATCGCAAAGTTCGACTTCCGCGGCAAGACCTTCCTGATCACGCTGATCGACCTGCCGTTCTCCGTTAGCCCGGTCATCTCCGGCCTCGTCTTCGTGCTGCTGTTTGGCGCGCAAGGCTATTGGGGCACGTGGCTGCAGGCGCACGACGTCCACATCCTGTTCGCGGTACCGGGCATTACGCTGGCGACCATCTTCGTGACGTTCCCCTTCGTCGCCCGTTCGCTCATTCCGCTGATGCAGGAGCAGGGCACGCAGGAAGAAGAGGCGGCGATCTCGCTCGGCGCCTCGGGCCTGCAGACCTTCTTCCGCGTCACGCTGCCCAATATCAAATGGGGCCTGCTGTATGGCGTATTGCTGTGCAACGCGCGCGCCATGGGCGAGTTCGGCGCGGTCTCCGTGGTATCGGGCCATATCCGCGGCGAGACCAACACCATGCCGCTGCTGGTCGAGATCCTCTATAACGAGTATCAATTCGTGGCGTCGTTTGCGATTGCCTCGCTGCTGGCGATGCTGGCCCTGATCACGCTGATCGTGAAGACCGTTCTCGAACGGCGTCTGGACGAAGGACAACCCTTGAAGGACGATCCAAGTGACCATTGAAGTCAGAAACATCGTCAAGAAGTTCGGCGCGTTCGCAGCGCTCGACAATGTCGACCTGAAAGTCGGCAAGGGCGAGTTGCTGGCACTGCTTGGTCCATCCGGTTCGGGCAAGACCACACTGTTGCGGATCATCGCCGGCCTCGACTGGCCCGACGCCGGCGAGGTGCGGATCGACGGCGAGGATGCGCTGGGACACGGCGCCAGCGAGCGCCACGTCGGATTCGTGTTCCAGCACTACGCGCTGTTCCGCCACATGACGGTGTTCGAGAACGTCGCCTTCGGCCTGCGCGTGCAGCCGCGCGCCATCCGCAAGGACGAGGCCACGATCCGCGCGCGCGTCAAGGAATTGCTGGATCTGGTGCAACTCGACTGGCTGGCCAACCGCTATCCCAGCCAGTTGTCCGGCGGCCAGCGCCAGCGTATTGCGTTGGCGCGGGCGCTCGCGATCGAGCCGCGCATCCTGCTGCTCGACGAGCCTTTCGGGGCGCTCGATGCGAAGGTGCGGAAAGAACTGCGGCAATGGCTGCGCTCGCTGCATTCCGAAATCCACGTCACCTCGATCTTCGTCACCCACGACCAGGAAGAGGCGCTCGAAGTCGCCAACCGTGTCGTGGTGATGGACAAGGGCCGTATCGAGCAGATCGGCACGCCCGGCGATGTCTATGACAATCCCGCCACCGCCTTCGTCCACGGCTTCATCGGCGAATCCATCGTGCTGCCGGTCGAGGTTACCGGCGGCTCGGTGCGGCTCGGCGGCCAGCCGCTCAACATCGCTGCCGATGGCGCGGCCTCCGGCGCCTCAAAGCTGTTCATCCGCCGTCACGACATGCAGATCGGGCCGGCGGGAACCGGCTCCTTGGAGGGCGCGGTGCGCCATGTTCGCTCGTTCGGCCCGATCCAGCGGGCGGAAATCGCGCTCTCGGGCGGCGAGGGCAAGACCGTAATCGAGATCGACGCCCCCCGGGATCGGGAACTCCAGGCCGGCGAGATCATCAGCCTGCAGCCCCGCCGCTACCGGATTTTCGCGGCTCAAGATTAGTGTTCTTGGCGGTATGGCGCCACAAGCGCCGCCGTCATACCCGCGAAAGCGGGTATCCAGTACGCTGCGGCTTATCGATTCGATCGCCGACGTCTCTGGGATACTGGATCGTCCGCCTGCGCGGACGATGACAGCGGTGGGTGTGGCCA
>CAWFMW010000029.1:0-36489 GCA_963816815.1 uncultured Alphaproteobacteria bacterium | reverse complement strand
AATAAGCCCCCGTTCACCATTCAGCCACTCTTGGTATGCAACAACGGCCGCATCCAGCCTCTTTGGAATTCGTTGGGAGATTTTTGCATTGAAACGGGCGACCACCGCCATTATCGGGCTTTTGCTGCTTGCCGGCTGCTCGGCAGACGTCAAGATCCCGGAACAGCCGTCTATGTATCTCGACATGGCGCAGCCCGGCGCCACGCTCGATTCGGTCGCGGCGGCGATCATGATCTCGCAGTACCGCCAGAACAACGGCCTCGGCACTGTCATGGTCGATCCCGAACTGACGAAGCTCGCCGAGCAGCAGTCCCAGGCGATGGCGGCCCGCAACAAGATGGACCACAATGTGAAGGGTCCGCTCGACAAGCGGCTGGGCGCCTCCGGCTATCCGGCGACGGTCGCCGTCGAAAACATCTCGGCCGGCTACCACACCCTGGCGGAAGCCTTCTCCGGTTGGCGGGACTCGCCGCCGCACAAGGCCAATATGCTCAAAAACGGTGTCACAAAATTGGGCATCGCGGCGACTTATGCTCCAAACACCAAATACAAGGTGTTCTGGACGCTCATCCTTGCATCGACCTGAAGCAGGTCCGGTTTCCGACCCTGATGCCTCGCAAAACGGTAAACTCGGCGTGATCCTTGCTTCGATCTCGCCGATTGACGCCGTCGCGAACTGCCGCCACGGTGCCGGTCTTTAATACCCATTGATTGACGGTCAAGATGGATCATTCCAACTCTGCGCCCAGCGACCACGCCTGCCAAAGCGCAGCGTGTGCTGGTCCTGCAAGGCGGCGGTGCGCTCGGCTCCTATCAGGCCGGCGCCTTCCACGCGCTGTGTCGCGCGGGATTCGACCCGGAATGGATCGCGGGCATCTCGATCGGCGCCATCAACGCCGCGATCATCGCCGGCAATGAAGGCGAGAAGCGTGTCGACCGGCTGAAAGAATTCTGGGAGATGGTGTCATCCCCGGTGTCGTGGAATCCCGTCACGCCGGGTGATCGGGCGCGCTCGCTGTTCAACGAAACCTCTGCCGCGCTGATCGCAACTTTCGGCGTGCCCGGCTTCTTCACACCGCGCGTTCCGCCCGCGCCCTTGTGGCCACCGGGCAGTCCGCAATCGCAGAGCTATTACGACACCGCGGCCTTGAAGAAGACGCTGGAGCGGTTGGTCGACTTCGATCGCATCAACGATCTGAAGACGCGGCTCAGCGTCGGCGCGGTCGGCGTGACCTCGGGCAACTTCAAATATTTCGACAATTTCGAGTTCAGGAAGCTCGGCAAGAAGATCGGCCCCGAGCACATCATGGCCTCGGGCGCGCTGCCGCCCGGCTTTCCTTCCGTCGAGATCGAGGGCGAGCATTACTGGGACGGCGGCATCGCCTCCAACACGCCGCTCGACCATGTGCTGGAGGAGGAGTTCAACCGCGATCTCCTGATCTTCCAGGTCGACTTGTTCAGCGCGCGCGGCGACCTGCCGACGTCGCTGCTCGAGGCCGCCGAGCGGGAGAAGGATATCCGTTTTTCCAGCCGCACCCGCATGAGCACCGACAAGAACAAGCAGCTCCACAACGCGCGGAAAGCGGTGCGCGATCTGCTCGAAAAATTGCCGGATGATTTGAAGAACGATCCGTCGGTCGAATTCCTGCGCAAGGCTTCGAAGGAAAACACCGTCACCGTCGTGCACCTGATCTACAAGAGCAAGAACTACGAAACTTCGTCCAAAGACTACGACTTTTCGCATGTCGCGATGGCCGAACACTGGAATGCAGGCGTCCGCGACGTTCATGAATCGATGCGTCACAAGGATGTGCTGGAGCGTCCGCAATCCGGCGAGACCATGATGGCCTACGATATGACGAGGGATGTTCCCAAGTCCCCCGGAGCCAAGCAGGAGTGAATGGAATGGGTACGCTAAAAGGCAAGAATGCTGTCGTGACCGGCTCGACCAGCGGCATCGGATTGGCGTATGCGCGGGCCTTCGCCGCCGCCGGCGCCAATGTCGTCATCAACGGCATGGGCGTGCCGGCCGATATCGAGCGCGAGCGCTCCGGCATCGAGACGGATTTCAAGGTGCGCGCGGTGCATTCGCCCGCCGACATGACCAAGCCCGCCGAGATCGCCGAAATGATCGCGCTCGGCGAGAAGACGTTCGGCTCCGTCGACATTCTCGTCAACAATGCCGGCATCCAGTTCGTCGCTCCGATCGAGGAATTTCCGATCGAGAAATGGGACGCGATCATTGCGATCAACCTGTCGTCGGCATTCCACGGCATCCGCGCCGCGGTGCCCGGCATGAAGAAGCGCGGCTGGGGCCGCATCATCAACACCGCATCCGCCCATTCGCTGGTCGCCTCGCCATTCAAGTCGGCCTATGTCTCGGCCAAGCACGGCATCGCCGGGCTGACCAAGACGGTGGCGCTGGAACTTGCGACCTTCAAGATCACCTGCAACTGCATCAGCCCCGGCTATGTCTGGACGCCGCTGGTCGAGCACCAGATTCCCGAGACCATGAAGGCGCGCAACATGACCAAGGAGCAGGTCATCAAGGACGTGCTGCTCGACGCGCAGCCGACCAAGGAATTCGTCACCTCCGAACAGGTTGCCGCCCTCGCGCTGTTCCTGTGCGGCGACGATGCCGCCCAGATCACCGGCGCCAACCTCTCGATCGACGGCGGCGCCACTCTTGGTATGCAACAACGGCCGCATCCAGCCTCTTTGGATTCGTTGGGAGATTTTTGCATTGAAACGGGCGACCACCGCCATTATCGGGCTTTTGCTGCTTGCCGGCTGCTCGGCAGACGTCAAGATCCCGGAACAGCCGTCTATGTATCTCGACATGGCGCAGCCCGGCGCCACGCTGGATTCGGTCGCGGCGGCGATCATGATCTCGCAGTACCGCCAGAACAACGGCCTCGGCACTGTCATGGTCGATCCCGAACTGACGAAGCTCGCCGAGCAGCAGTCCCAGGCGATGGCGGCCCGCAACAAGATGGACCACAATGTGAAGGGTCCGCTCGACAAGCGGCTGGGCGCCTCCGGCTATCCGGCGACGGTCGCCGTCGAAAACATCTCGGCCGGCTACCACACCCTGGCGGAAGCCTTCTCCGGTTGGCGGGACTCGCCGCCGCACAAGGCCAATATGCTCAAAAACGGTGTCACAAAATTGGGCATCGCGGCGACTTATGCTCCAAACACCAAATACAAGGTGTTCTGGACGCTCATCCTTGCATCAACCTGAAGCAGGTCCGGTTTCCGACCCTGATGCCTCGCAAAACGGTAAACTCGGCGTGATCCTTGCTTCGATCTCGCCGATTGACGCCGTCGCGAACTGCCGCCACGGTGCCGGTCTTTAATACCCATTGATTGACGGTCAAGATGGATCATTCCAACTCTGCCCCAGCGACCACGCCTGCCAAAGCGCAGCGTGTGCTGGTCCTGCAAGGCGGCGGTGCGCTCGGCTCCTATCAGGCCGGCGCCTTCCACGCGCTGTGTCGCGCGGGATTCGACCCGGAATGGATCGCGGGCATCTCGATCGGCGCCATCAACGCCGCGATCATCGCCGGCAATGAAGGCGAGAAGCGTGTCGACCGGCTGAAAGAATTCTGGGAGATGGTGTCATCCCCGGTGTCGTGGAATCCCGTCACGCCGGGTGATCGGGCGCGCTCGCTGTTCAACGAAACCTCTGCCGCGCTGATCGCAACTTTCGGCGTGCCCGGCTTCTTCACACCGCGCGTTCCGCCCGCGCCCTTGTGGCCACCGGGCAGTCCGCAATCGCAGAGCTATTACGACACCGCGGCCTTGAAGAAGACGCTGGAGCGGTTGGTCGACTTCGATCGCATCAACGATTTGAAGACGCGGCTCAGCGTCGGCGCGGTCGGCGTGACCTCGGGCAACTTCAAATATTTCGACAATTTTGAGTTCAGGAAGCTCGGCAAGAAGATCGGCCCCGAGCACATCATGGCCTCGGGCGCGCTGCCGCCCGGCTTTCCTTCCGTCGAGATCGAGGGCGAGCATTACTGGGACGGCGGCATCGCCTCCAACACGCCGCTCGACCATGTGCTGGAGGAGGAGTTCAACCGCGATCTCCTGATCTTCCAGGTCGATTTGTTCAGCGCGCGCGGCGACCTGCCGACGTCGCTGCTCGAGGCCGCCGAGCGGGAAAAGGATATCCGTTTTTCCAGCCGCACCCGCATGAGCACCGACAAGAACAAGCAGCTCCACAACGCGCGGAAAGCGGTGCGCGATCTGCTCGGAAAATTGCCGGATGATTTGAAGAACGATCCGTCGGTCGAGTTCCTGCGCAAGGCTTCGAAGGAAAACACCGTCACCGTCGTGCACCTGATCTACAAGAGCAAGAACTACGAAACTTCATCCAAAGACTACGACTTTTCGCATGTCGCGATGGCCGAACACTGGAATGCAGGCGTCCGCGACGTTCATGAATCGATGCGTCACAAGGATGTGCTGGAGCGTCCGCAATCCGGCGAGACCATGATGGCCTACGATATGACGAGGGATGTTCCCAAGTCCCCCGGAGCCAAGCAGGAGTGAATGAAATGGGTACACTAAAAGGCAAGAATGCTGTCGTGACTGGCTCGACCAGCGGCATCGGATTGGCATATGCGCGGGCCTTCGCCGCCGCCGGCGCCAATGTTGTCATCAACGGCATGGGCGTGCCGGCCGATATCGAGCGCGAGCGCTCCGGCATCGAGACGGATTTCAAGGTGCGCGCCGTGCATTCGCCCGCCGACATGACCAAGCCCGCCGAGATCGCCGAAATGATCGCGCTCGGCGAGAAGACCTTCGGCTCGGTCGACATCCTCGTCAACAATGCCGGCATCCAGTTCGTCGCCCCGATCGAAGAGTTTCCGATCGAGAAGTGGGACGCGATCATTGCGATCAACCTGTCTTCGGCATTCCACGGCATTCGCGCCGCCGTGCCCGGCATGAAGAAGCGCGGCTGGGGCCGCATCATCAACACCGCTTCCGCCCATTCGCTGGTCGCCTCGCCCTTCAAGTCGGCCTATGTCTCGGCCAAGCATGGCATCGCCGGCCTGACAAAAACCGTGGCGCTGGAGCTTGCGACGTTCAAGATCACCTGCAACTGCATCAGCCCGGGTTATGTCTGGACACCGCTGGTCGAGCACCAGATCCCCGAGACCATGAAGGCCCGCAACATGACCAAGGAGCAGGTCATCAAGGACGTGCTGCTCGACGCGCAGCCGACCAAGGAGTTCGTCACCTCCGAGCAGGTCGCCGCACTCGCGCTGTTCCTGTGCGGCGACGACGCCGCCCAGATCACCGGCGCGAATCTCTCGATCGACGGCGGCTGGACTGCGGAGTAGGGCGGCGTTCTCCGGATGCAGCGCGCCGCGTTCGCGGCGTGGTGCGCTGCTGTTCCGGGGTCCAAAGGGTATATAGCCGGTGGCCGTAGGTCCCGGCTCTGCGGAGCAGCGCTACCGCGCTGCGCCGCGTCCGGGACACGGGTGTGGCATCAGGCAGCTCTTAATGGTTGGTGCTCCCGGCCAGCGCCGGGACACCCGGGTTCGCCAGATGCAGCTCGTTGATCGCAAGCTTGCCGGCGACCAGGATCAGAACGCTGGCCAGCAACAGCCTGAGCACCGTCTCCGGCACGCGCACCGCAAAGTAACTGCCGATGACGATGCCGGGCAGCGAGCCGATCAGCAGCACGCCCATCAGCGACCAATCCACCGAGCCCAGCGCCCAGTGGCCGATGCCGGCGACCAGCGTCAGCGGCACGGCGTGTGCAATGTCGGAACCGACGATGCGTCGCCATAGGCAGCCGCGGATAAAGCAGCAACAGCGCGGTGACGCCGACCGCGCCGGCGCCGACGGATGAAATCGAAACCAGTACGCCGAGGGCGACGCCGACCATCACGGTAGCGTGGCCGGTCATCCAGACGTCGATCCGTTCCATCCGCCGGCGGTAGCGTTCCATGATCGCCTTGCGGAAGATCAGCGACGTCGCCGTGAGCATGAGCGCGAAGCACAGCACCAGATTGACCAGGCTGCGTGCGGCCTCGCCATTGAGTTCGAGCTGCCATAGCACCAGCAAGGTCACGATGCTGGCCGGAATGCTGCCGCTGGCAAGACGCATCACCGCCGGCCAGAAAATGCTGCTGCGACCAGCCATGCACCAGGCTGCCGCCGGTCTTGGTCGCGGCGGCGTAGAGCAGGTCGGTGCCGACAGCGGTCGACGGATGGACGCCGAACAGCAGGATCAGCAACGGCGTCATCAGCGAGCCGCCGCCAACTCCCGTCATCCCGACGAGCAGGCCGACGCCGAAGCCTGATGCGACGTAGAGAGGATCAATCATTTGCGGGAAGTTCAGCTCGTCGATTCGATCGAGTATAGAGCAACGCGAGATAAGTCCTATCGATGGCGTCCGATCGAGCGAAATAAGAATGTTTCATGCGTGCACCGGAATTCGGTGGTTAGTTTCCCCAATTGGCCGGTGCAGGGCGAACCGATGTTCTGCCATCGCCGATGCCTCTAGGACCGCGTTTCCCGAACGCCAGCACGTGCAGTCCGAGCCGCCGGCGCACGATCCAGAACAGCAGCACCGTCTCGAACGCCAGCGAGATCGAGGTCGCGGCCGCTGCGCCATGGCCGCCGAAGCGCGGCACCAGCATCACGCACAGCACGAGGTTCATGACGAAGGCGAGCGCATAGGCCAGCGCGCAGATGTGCTGGTGGCCGAGCATGTTGAGCAGCCGCTCGACCGGGCCGATGGCGGATCGCACCACAAGGCCGATCGCGGCAATGAACATGATGTCGTAGCCGACCACGAATTGCGGCCCGAACAGCCACAGCAGCGGCTTGCCCATCGCCAGCAGCAAGATGGTCGCGGCCAGCGACGGCCAGAACGTCCACTGGATCGCGTGCGCCACATAGGCCGACAGCCGCGGCTTGTCGCCCAGCGCGTGATACTCGGCAAAGCGATGCGCCGTCGTCGCCGCCATCGCATAGTGAATGAAGGAGACCAGCGCCAGCGTCTTCACCACGGCGAAATAGACGCCGACCTCTTCGGAGGAGCGGAATTGCTGCAGCACCAGCACGTCGGTGTAGGACAGCAGCAGATAAAAGCTTTCCACCAGCAGGATCGGCAGCGAGACCGCAAGCCAGCCGCGGAAATCATAGGCCTTGGGGCCAGGCTCGATGTGGCCGCCGAGCCTGCGGTTCAGCACGATCATCTGGCCGATCATCGCGATCCATACCGCCGCGGCGCTGGCCGACATCGCGGCGGTGGCGCCGAGATTGAAGCCGAGCGCGAAGGCGCCGGCGGTGAGACCAATGATCAGCGACTGCCGCACGATGAATTGCGGCATCAGCCCGAGCCGCATCCAGTCATGCGAGCGGGCGATGCCGTCCTGGGTGTTGGCGACGACAAACGCCGGCAGCGTCAGGCAGCCGATATAGAGCGGCACGATCGCGTTGGCGTCGATCCACGGCGACAATCCCTTCACCACGCCCGCCAGCAGCAGCGAGACGACCGAGGAGACCGCGAACGTCATCCAGCGGCTGCCGGAGAGGAAGCCGCGCAGCAGCGCATGCTCGCCGCGGGTGCGATACTCCGGAATGATCTTCTGCGCGGACGCCGAGATGCCGAAATCCATCATGCTGCCGAGCAGCAGCACCCAGGTCCAGACATAGACATAGACGCCGTAATCCGAGCCGCCCATCCAGCGCGCCAGCAGGATCTGCGAGAAATAGGCGAGCGCTGCGCTGAAGACGCGGATGATGAAGATGGTGCCGGCCAGCCGCCTGGTGACGGAGGCTTCGCTGGAGCCGCCAAGCAGCCCGCGCAGGCGCGCGATCACGCCGGCGGGCGGAGCGGTTGCGGATTGCGTATCCATCACGGCCACAAGGCTGCATCCCCGAAACGCGCCGCGAGGCGGCGGCGATGCTCGGATGTATCAACCATTCGTTAAGATTCGGTTGGGTGGGGAGCTTGTCGTTCCGGGTCATGCGAAGCATGAACCCGGAACCTCGAGAATTCCCCGATGTGCAATCGCACATCTGAGGTTCGATGCTGCGCATCGCCCCGGAATGACGCTTCGCGTCAATTCAAACTGACATTGAACTCGTACGCCCGGTCGCCGCCGACCAGGGTCAGTTTGAGCGCGGCGCCTTCAGCGCTGGCGCCGGGCGGCAGGCCGTCGAGTTCGAAGGCAAAGCGTTTGACGCCGGGCGGGCTTTGCTCGACCAGCCTGGGAACCGGCAGCGCCCAGTCGGGCGTCGGCCCCTCGACGAACAGGCTGACCTCCTTGCCCTCGGGCGCGATCACGTCGACCAGCACGTTGCTCTTTCCGTCGCGCTTGACGTCGCGGATGGTCAGCGGATTGGGGTCGCCGATATTGGCGGGCTTCGGCACCGTATTGAGCGCGTCGGACAGGTTGCCGTCCTCGGTGCTTGCCACGCTGGCAAAAGCGAGCTCGGCATTGGCTTCGACGGGAATGCAGAGCTTGTCGCAGACGGCGTAACTGACGTGGGCGCGCAGCGTCACCGGCTTGTCGGCATTTTTGGCGACGATCCGCAGCGGCAGCACGACCTGCTGCTTGTATCCCAGCGCGGTGCCGCCGGCGCCGTCGTCGAATTTCTTCGGCGCCGGCCACAGCACGGTCACGGCTTCGACATTGTCCGATTTGGAGAAGTCGAAGCGGGGCGGAACGCCGGAATCGCCGGGCGTCCGCCAATAGGTCTTCCATCCCGGCTGCAGCTGGATGGCGACGCCGCCGAGCAGCACCGTACCGCTGCGCGATCCCGCCAGCAGCCGGACCGCGGAATGCGCGTCGCGTTGCCACGGCGAGGCATCCTCGGCGCGAACCTCCGACGTCGCACACGCGACAAACAAGGCGGCAACGCCGAGCGCGGCGCGCAGGGGAACCATCACGATCATGGGACGTCTTTACAGGCAAGTTTCGCGGCAAACCATTGAATTGCGTGTGATCGGCCGCCGAATGATACCGGAAGCTTGATTGACAGAAACCCAACCCGATATCAGGATATGCAATCAGCAAGAGAGGCCTTTGCGGATGAGCCCTGAAGGCAAAAAACCGAAGCCCGTTCGCCGCAAAGCCGCCGGCATTGGCGATAATTCGTCCGGCGACGGTTATCTGGACGGCCAGCTGCTGATCGCCATGCCGGTCATGGGCGACCCGCGCTTCGAGCGCTCCGTCATCTACATGTGCGCGCATTCGTCGGAAGGGGCGATGGGCATCATCGTCAACCGTCCGGCCGGCAGCATCGATTTTCCCGGCCTGCTGGTGCAGCTCGACATCATCCAGAAGGCCGACCAGATCACGCTGCCGGAAAACGCCGAGAGCATGCAGGTGCTGAAGGGCGGTCCGGTCGATACCGGCCGCGGCTTCGTGCTGCATTCCAGCGATTTCTTCATCCAGGACGCGACGCTCAATATCGACGACGGCATCTGCCTGACCGCGACGGTGGACATCCTCAAGGCGATCGCCAAGGGCACCGGACCCAAGCACGCGATCCTGGCGCTGGGCTATGCCGGCTGGGCGCCGGGCCAGCTCGAGAACGAGATCCAGCACAATGGCTGGCTGCATTGCGACGCCGACGCGGATTTGATCTTCGGCGACGACGTCGACGACAAATACCTGCGCGCGCTGCGCAAGATCGGCATCGATCCCGGCATGCTGTCGAACGAGGCCGGGCACGCCTGACTTGTCATTGCCGGGCTTGACCCGGCAATCCATCCATAAAAAAGATGCTTTTGCAAAGGTGATGGATGCGCGGGTCAAGCCCGCGCATGACGGCCCGAGGGTTCCGGCAATCTACTCCGCCGCCTGCTGCTGCACCGTCGGCTCGGTGCCGGCCACCGTGGCGCGGCGCATGTCGCGGGGCTGCGACTGGTCGTAGCGGCGCACGCGGTGCATGGTCTGGCGGTTGTCCCACATCACGAGGTCATGCAGGGTCCATTTATGGACATGGACGAATTCCGGCTGCGTGGCGTGCTCGGTCAGATCGCGCAGCAACAGCCGCGCCTCCGGCACGCTCATGCCCAAAATCCCGCCCGCATGCGATGACAGGTACAGCGACTTGCGGCGGTGCACCGGATGCGTCCGCACCAGCCGCTGCAGCACCGGCTTGAACATCGCCTTCTCTTCGTCGGTATAATCCAGGAAGCCGAGCGAGCCGCGCGAATACATCAGCGAGTGCTCGCAGATCATGTCCTCGATCTCGGCCTTGGTATCGTCGTCGAGTGCGTCATAGGCCGCGCGCATGTCGGCGAATTCGGTGTTGCCGCCCTTTGGGTTCACCACCCGCGCCGACAGCAGCGAAAACTTCGCCGGGATCGGGCGGAACGAGCTGTCGGAATGCCACAGGCAGTTTCCGAGATTGAACAGATGGGTGCGGTGATCTTTCGGCAGCGGCTTGCCGTCCTTGCCGAGGTTGGAAACGTCGTTCAATCCCGACGTCAGCCGGTAGTCTTCCTTCTTGGTGACGGTGCCGCCGCGGGCGTGTTCGCGCTCGCCGAAATTCAGCGCAAAGGCCATTTGCTGTTCGTCCGTGATGTCCTGGTTGCGAAACAGCAGCACGGCATATTTGTCCATGCCGGCCTCGATGTCGGCCGCCTCCTGGGCGGTGAGGGGCTTTCGCAAATC
This sequence comes from uncultured Alphaproteobacteria bacterium, assembly GCA_963816815.1. Classification (GTDB taxonomy): domain Bacteria; phylum Pseudomonadota; class Alphaproteobacteria; order Rhizobiales; family Xanthobacteraceae; genus Bradyrhizobium. The sequence continues at coordinate 25,836 of CAWFMW010000029.1, read as the reverse complement.
AACGCCCGAAACTTCGCCGAAAAAATGCGGATGAAGCTGCCGGATCGTGACCGTCATGGCGTTTCTCCAGGATGCTGCGGGCGGTGCGTCCCGCTCTGTTTATAAGAAAAATTACTCCCCGACGTGTCCAAGTCAACGGCGCTGACGCATGCCCGCTACGCATTCCGCGCCATCAGGCCGCCGTCCACGGGGATCACCGCGCCGGTCAGGAACGAGGCCGCCGGCAGGCACAGGCTCAGCGTCATGTGCGCCACTTCTTCAGGATCGCCATAACGGCCGAGTGCGGTGCGGCGCTTGGCGTAAATCGTCTTGTGCTCTTCGGAAATCCGCTCGGTGATCGCGGTGCGGATCGGGCCCGGGCAGATGCAGTTCACGGTGATGCCCTCGCGGCCAAGCTCGACGGCGAGCGAGCGGGTCAGGCCGGCGACGCCGGCTTTCGCCGCCGAATACGGGCTGTGCAGCGCGGTCGCGCCGAGCGCCTCGGTCGATGCGATGTTGACGATGCGTGGGCATTTCGACCGGCGCAAATGCGGCAGCGCAGCGCGAATGATGCGCGGATGCGCGGTCAGCATCACGGCCAGCCCCTTGGCCCAGGCGGCTTCATAGCCGTCGTCGTCGATCGCCACCCGCACAGAGATGCCGGCATTGTTGATGACGATATCGAGGGAGCCGAAATGGGCGGCAACGTCGTTGACGACCTTGATGATGTCGTCGGGCCTGGCGACATCGAGCGTCCATGCCTTCGCCGCGCCGCCGGTTGCGACGATCTCGCCGGCGACGGCCTGCGTGGTCTCGGCGTTGATATCGGTAACGGCGACATTGGCGCCCTCGGCGGCGAATACCAGCGCCGTGGCGCGGCCCATGCCGCTGGCGGCGCCGGTGACGAGAACGGTCAGGCCTTTGACCGAGCGGCTGAGCTGTTTGAAATCTGACATGATGGAATCCCTGCGATGAAGGCTGGGCGCGCTGGAAGGATTGACAAGGCTGGCACCGATCCGCAGACAGGTCAAACCAAGCCGAGCGAGGTGCAATCGTGACCAATACTGGCGGCCCGCAGATACGCCGCCTGGAGCCTGCTGACGCGGCCATGTACCGGGAGATACGGCTGGAAGCTCTCCAGAAAAATCCCGAGGCGTTCGGCAGCACGTTCGAGAAAGAAAACGCGCAGCCGCTGTCATGGTTCGAGGCGGCCATTGGCCGCGCGGATATTTTTGGCGGATTTCTTGACGGGCGGCTGATGGGAATAGCTGGATTTTCCGTGAAGGAAGGGATGAAGCACGCGCACAAGGGGCTGCTGTGGACCATGTATGTCCGAAGCGCTGCGCGAAAATCCGGACTTGGGAAAGTCCTTGTCGCAGCCGTGCTCGATCATGCGCGCGGGCGCGTCGAAATGGTCCAGTTGACCGTGGTGAGCGAGAACAGCTGCGCGCCGGCTTTACGAAGCGATGGGCTTTGTCGAGTATGGCTTCGAAAAGCGAGCCCACAAGCATCGCGGGCGATATTACGATGAGGTTCTGATGGTCAAATTCCTCGATGAAGGCTTAAGCTAAAGCCCAACAAAGAAGGATCGCAGGGATGAACGAACTGGATTTCAGCGGCAGGCAGGTGTTGGTGGTTGGCGGCTCCAGCGGTATCGGCAACGGCATTGCGCATGCCTTCCGTGACAAGGGCGCGCGCGTCGCGGTTTGCGGCACCCGCGCCAGAGCGGACGATTACTCGCCCGACGACGGATCGTATCTCGAAGGCCTCGATTACCTCCAGCTCGACGTCAGCAAGCCGCATGCGGTCGAGGATTTCAAGCCGCCGTTCGAAAAACTCGACGTGCTGGTGCTGGCGCAGGGCGCGGTGATCTACCGCCGCGGCGAATTCGAAATGGATGGCTTTCGCAAGGTGCTGGAAGTCAATCTGATGAGCCTGATGGCATGCGCGACGAAATTTCACGCCATGCTGAGCGCGAGCAAGGGCTCGCTCATCATTGTCAGTTCGACGGCGGCCTATCATTCCACTATGGGCAACCCGGCCTATAACGCCTCGAAGACCGGTGCTGTGGGCTTGACGCGCACGCTCGGCGAGGCGTGGGCAGAGAACGGCATTCGCGTCAACGGCATCGCACCCGGCCTGGTCGACACCAAGATGACCAAGGCGACAACGGCTAATCCTAAACGCCTCGAAGGGGCGCTGGAGCGGATTCCGTTGAAACGGCTCGGCACCCCCGCCGACATGGCCGGCGCGGCGCTGTTCCTGGCCTCGCCGCTTTCGTCCTACATCATTGGCCAGACCATCGTGGTCGATGGCGGGCTTATACTTTGAGCCAAGCATTCTGAACCGAGGCATTTCGACCGCTTCAGGAACTCGAACGCGTCTCGCCGGTTAGCCCCCACGAAATACAGGGAAAAACAGGAGAGACCGCGATGGACAAGGATCGGATGGCCGGCTCGGCCAAGGATTTCGCAGGTAAGGTCGAAAGCACTGTCGGCGACTTGACTGGCGATGCAAAGACGCAAGCCGAGGGCCGCGCGCGCGAAGCCGCCGGCACGGTGCAAAATCTCTACGGCCAGGCCAAGGATGCCGCTCGCGACGCTACGGATGCCGCCGTCAATTATGCCAAGGACGCCTATGATAACAGCGGCGACACTGTTCGCAGCGGCCAGGAGGCAGTGGCGAAAACCGTGCAGGACAACCCGCTCGGCGCATTGTTGGTCGCAGGTGGAATTGGCTTTGCGCTCGCACTGTTGATGACGCGCCCGCCGCGCCGTCCGCCGCAGCGCTGGCGCTATTAAGTCAACGTCAGGTCGGTCGTAAATCGTTTCCCGGCGGTGCAATGCATCGCCGGGAAACGCGCGTCTCAGCGCAAGGCGTTTAGAATCGCGTGAGATTGCCCGGCGGGACTTCGGCCGATCGTCCGACACTACCCGGCGGCCTCGGCGCGCCCGGAGCCACGGGTCCACGCGGCGGTGCGGCTGCAGGCGGCGCAGGCTGACGCGGCGTCGGGCCAAAACCCCCGAAGAAATCGCGCAACGACGGCGCGCTGTTCTGCGCCGGCCGAATCTGCATCGGCACCGTCTGCTGCTGCTGCGGCTGCCGCTTCTGTTGTTGGAACGTTTGCTGCGGCGGCGGCAGCAGAAGCTGCTTCTGTCCGGGTGCTGCCGCCACCGTTCCACTCGGAGAGGCGGCTGCTACCGGCGTATCCCCCTTGGCCTGCTCGCGGCCGATTTCCCGGCGAGGCCAGGCGTAATCGTCGGCGCGGCCGGCTGGCGGCGCCAGGGCTTCACCCTTGACCAGTGTGCGCGCAGCGAGCGCATCCACCCCGGCGGGGCGCGTGCCGGGACCGCCGAGCAGCTGGTCGGTGCCGACGGAAGAGGCCACCAGCGGCATCACCGGTCCGGCCAGCGGGCGCGGCGCCGGCTGGCCTGGCACGACATTGGCGTCAGGCGTTACCGGTTCGATCGGCACGGCGATCGGCCCGGAGCGGGCAGCAAGCAGGCGCGTCACCTCGCGCTCGACATAATGCGCCAGCTTGCGCGCGCCGGGCTTGGTGAAGAACACGCCGTCGGCCGTGCGCAACTGGCGGATCTGGCCTTCGAAGTCAGGACCTTTTTGCAGGAAGCGGCCGGATTCATCGACAAAGCCATCCCAGACATCGACATAGGTGATGCCGGCCTTGCCGGCGCCGTCGCGATACAGCGCGTCCAGGAACAGCATGTCGGACGTTCCCTTTGGTCCGCGGATCGCAGGCAGGCCGATCCACAACACCGGCACGCCCTTGGATTTCAACACGCCAATCAGCTCTTCGATCTTCTTGGCGTAGAGTTCGACCCAGCGCTCATCGCGAAATTCGTAGAGCCCACCGCCCGCGCGCGCGCTCTTTTCGGGAGTGGCGGTTTGCGGCGCATCATCCTCGTCGGCATCGTCAGCCTTCGCGGTATCGGCCTTGGTATCGGTCTTGGCAGTGTCTGGCTTGGTTCCATCCGCCTTGGCTGCGTCAGCCTTGCCGGCATCGGGCTTGGCAGTGTCCGTCGAGCTTTCGGGCTTGGGCTTTGCATCGCCCGGCTTGCCGCGCGCGTCTTTCTTGTCGTCCTTCTTGTCGGTCTTCTTCTCGGTGACCGCCTCGCGAATCGAAACGCGGTCGTTGAGGCCGAGCATGACGACGATGGCGTCGGGCTTTTCGGTGGCGAGGATGGCCTTGGCGGCCGCGGTCCAATCGGCGGGCTCGCCGCGCGGCTGATACTTGATCAGGCCGGAGAGGGTCTTGTGCTTGCGGATCACGCCCATGTCGGGCTGCTCGGAATAGGCGTCTTCCAGGCCATAGCCGAGCCAGTCGGCCATGGCGTCGCCCAGCACCAGCACGTTACGTTCAGCCACCGTATCGCGCTTGGCCGGCCCGGGCGCGCGGGAGAAGTCCTGGCGCGGTGCCTGCTGCTGGGACGGCGATTGCTGGAATGGCTGGAAGAAGTCGCCGCCAAACCATCCGCCGCCACGCTGCGGCGCTTGGCGCTGCGGCGGACCGCCGAAGCCGCCGAAATTGAAAAATTGCGCGGAAGCCGGTCCCACGATCCCGACCAGAAATGCGATCACAACCGCCAGCACGGCCAGCGGCCCGGTATCGGTGAACACGCGCAAAAAGGATTTTGGCTTTCGCATCCGGCTCAGTCGCAATGGATCGTGATGTGGCAGATATAGTAGCGGAATCGGGCCGCAAGCGGGCAGATTTTCCCCATAAATCGGGGTTCCGGCCTGACCGTCAAGACTTCTGCCGAATCGTGGTTTTCAGGGTAACTTTCGGGCCCAAAACTTGATTTTACCGTCCCCGCAGCCGTTCCAGAACGTCGGAGGATGCGAAACCGTCCGCCGGCGTCCCGATCGAGGCCTGGAAGCCGCGCAGCGCCTCCCGGGTCTGGCCGCCAAACTGGCCGTCCGGCGTGCCCTTATAGAAGCCGCGCTGGGCCAGCAGCTGCTGCAGTTCCAGCCGCTCGGCGCGCGACAGCACCCGTTCCTGCCGCGGCCAGGGCTGCACGAACGGCGGCCCGCCGCGCAGGCGGTCGGCAAAATGGCCGATTGCCAGCGCATAGGCCTCCGCCGGATTGTATTTCATGATGACGCGGAAGTTCTGCAGCATCAGGAAGCCGGGTCCCTGCGCGCCGGCCGGCGCGAGCAGATAGGCCTTCTCGGTCGAATCAGGGAACGGCTTGCCATCGGCTCGCTTCATTCCCTGCTGCTGCCACTGCGCGATCGTCATCGCCTTGGCCTTGTCCGCCAGCATGAAATTGAAGCCGTCCGGCAGCACCACCTCGTAGCCCCAGCTGCGGCCGGTCTGCCAGCCGTCCTTCTTGAGGTTGTTGGCGGTCGACGCAATCAGGTCGGCGGCGTTGTCGACGACGTCGCGGCGACCGTCATTGTCGCCGTCGACAGCATAACGCTTGAAGGCGGTCGGCATGAACTGCGTTGGCCCGAATGCGCCGGCCCAGGAGCCGCGCATCTGTTCGGGACGCAGATCGCCGCGGTTGAGGATTTCCAGCGCGGTAAGGAATTCATCCTTGAAATAGGCCTGACGGCGGCCGACGCAGGCCAGCGTCGCCGTCGACTGCACCACGTTGCGATCGCCCATCTGCGTCGAATAGTTCGAACTCGATGCCCCAGATCGAGGCGATCGCATAGCGGTCGACGCCGTAGGCTTTTTCCGCCGCGTCGAACTGCGGCTTGTATTTTGCGAGGATCTCGCGGCCCTTGGCAAGGCGGTTGTCGTTCACGAGGATGTCGAGATAGTCCCAGATCGCCTTGGTGAATTCGGGCTGCGAATCCATCAGGTCCATGATGCGCAGATCAGGCGCGAGACCCGCGGTGAAGCGCTCGAAATTTTCCTGGGTGATGTTGCGCCGTGCGGCATCCGGCCACATCGCGGCGACGCAGTTTTGAAAGTTTGCGGCGGCCTCCCGGATCGCGGAAGCCGTCATCAGGGGGTGGCCGGAGGCGCCGTCCTCGCCGCTCCAAGGGGGCGGACCGCCGTCCGGGCCGGGCGCGGCCTGGGGTGCCGGGCCGGATTTTGGGCTGGAGAAGATGTTGTCCAAAAAGTTCGAGATCCCGTTGCCGGAGGATGGAGCTTGAGGTTGGGCTTGGGACTGTCCGCTGGAACACAATAGCGCGGCCGCGATTAGAATCGCTCCGACCAGATTGCTCATCGCTCGTTCCATCAGACCCATGCCGTGTCCGTCCATCGCAACCAGCCCCGTGCCAAAAAGGCCCTGTCACGGTTTCCAATAACTTAACAGAGGGGATTTTGTTGTCGCGCCCGCCGCGCGCAAGGGGAGATGAACGGCCACCATAGATCCGCCTTTGTTCCCGGCTGCAAACCGGCTATCAACGTGCAATCTAAGCACTTTCCTCATTTCCAGCGTTTCTCAATAGCAAGGCCCCCGACATCCCATGAAAATCCGCAAAGCCGTCTTCCCGGTCGCCGGTCTTGGCACCCGCGTCCTGCCCGCCACCAAGGCGATGCCGAAGGAAATGTTGACCATCGTCGACAAGCCGCTGATCCAGTACGTGGTCGACGAGGCGAAGGAAGCCGGCATCGAGCATTTCGTCTTCGTCACCGGGCGCAACAAGGGCGTGATCGAGGATCATTTCGATCGGATGTTCGAACTCGACACCACGCTGGCTGCGCGCGGCAACAAGAAGGCCGAGCAGGATATTTTGGCGCGCGACCAGCCGGAGGCCGGCGCCACCAGTTTCACCCGCCAGCAGGCACCGCTCGGTCTCGGCCACGCGGTCTGGTGCGCGCGCGATATCGTCGGCGACGAGCCGTTCGCGGTGGTGCTGCCGGACGAACTGGTGCTGAACAGCCCGGGCTGCCTGAAGCAGATGATCGAGGCGGCCGAAAAGCTTGGCGGCAAATCCAATCTGCTCGCGGTAGAACCGGTGCCCGACGATCTCACCCATCAATACGGCATCTGCGGCGTCGGCAAGCGGCTCGCCAAGAACATGTTCGAGGTCGACGGCATGGTGGAGAAACCGCCGAAGGGCACCGCGCCGTCGAACCTTTCGATTACCGGGCGCTACATCCTGCAGCCGGAAATCTTCAAGATCCTGGAGACCCAGGAGCGTGGCGCGGGCAATGAGATCCAGCTCACCGATGCGATGAAGACCCTGTCGAAGACGCAAAGCTTCTATGGCGTGGAGTTCGAGGGCGAGCGGCACGATTGCGGTTCAAAACCCGGCTTCCTGCGCGCCAACATCGCCTACGGCATGGCGCGCGCAGACCTTCGCGACGGCTTGCGCGCGGAGATGAAGAAGTATCTGGAGAAGTGACGAGAGCAGCTCAATGAGCTGATCTCGTCATTCCGGGATGGTCCGAAGGACCAGACCTCAGATGCGCAATTGCGCATCGGGGAATCTCGAGATTCCGGGTTCGCTTCGCGTCCCGGAATGACAATTCCTAAGCCACCAGCGCAAGCCGCGGGATCGCTGCGAGCACCGACTGATTGCGGCCGTTGGCCTTGGCGGCGTAGAGCGCCTTGTCGGCGGCTGCGATGAGATAGGTCCAATCGATGGCTGCCGCCGGCGTTATGCTCGCCACGCCGATGCTGACGGTCGTGACGCCGGGGTCCCCCGCCCACTGTTCGACCTTGAGGCGAATGGTCTCGGCGACGGTGAACGCTTCGACCGCCGAGAGGCCTGGCAGCAGCACCGCGAACTCCTCGCCGCCGTAGCGCGCCGGACAATCGCCCGACCGCCGCACCGCGTCCGAAATACAGATCGCGATGCCGACCAGCACCTGGTCGCCGGCCTGGTGTCCGTAGGTGTCGTTGTAGGCCTTGAAGTGGTCGGCATCGATCATCAGCACCGCGACCGGGGTTCCGTTGCGTGCCGCCCGCCGCCATTCCAGGTCGATTTCGGAATCGAACTTGCGCCGGTTCTTCAGGCCGGTGAGTGAATCGGTCGTCGCCATCTCTTCCAGCCTGTCCTCGGCCTCGGCGCGGCGACCGATCTCGCGCGCGAGGAATAGCGTGGTGCCGACCACGAACAGGATCAGCACCAGCATGATCGCTCCGATCCGCAGCACTTCCCGGTGCCAAAGGTTCAGGATGCTCGCCAGCGGCTTTCCGACCACGACAAAGAACAGGCCCGTGCTGCCGCTTCGAACGTAAAGCCGCGGCGTCGGGTCCACCGGCCCGACGCCGGCATAGGCCGCGCCTTCCTTCAGGTTTTCCGCGCGCCAGCTTGGCCGCTCGGCCAGATTCTTCCCGATGACCTCGAGGTCGAACGGCGTCCGCATGATGATCGTCCGGTCGCGGCGCAGCACCGTGATCGTATCGCCGGGGTTGAGGGTGAGCCGGCCGAACAGGTCATGGAAATAAGTGAAACGGATCGAACCCACCACGACACCAAGAAAGCCACCTTCGGCATCGGTGATGCGACGGCTGAGCACGACCGAAAAGGCGCCGCGGCGCAACATCGGGCGGCTCATGTACAGGCCCAGATCGGGATTGGCGCGATGGACCTGGAAATACTCCTCGTCGCCGCGATTCTCCGGCGTCGGATCGAGACTTGCCGCATCGTGCGTCAGTCTGCCCTGCGCGTCGAACACCTGGATCACGCCGAAATGCTTGGCGGTGGCGGCGTGATCGAACAGGATCAGGTGCTGGATCTCTTTGCTGACGCCCTTGATCTCCGGCATCACCAGGTTGCTGGCGACGGCGCGCAGCGACAGGTCGTAAAGCTCGATATTGCGGCTGATGTCGGCATCGATGCCGGCTGCGAGATTTTCCAGGGTCTGGCGTGCGAGCTCTTCCTCGCCGCGGCGCATGTCGAGCATGACGCTGGTGCAAATCGCGGTGAATCCGATCACGGTCGCGATCGACGACGCGATCAACAGCTTCGCGGACAAACGCCAGGGCCGGCGGCCGGAGTCTTTCCTGAACCAGCCCTTCCCGGCCACGTCGCTTTGCCGTCCGAATAGCATAGACCGCTCCAAGCCTTACGGTATGCATCCGGATACGTTGTTGCGGCCTTAAACGGCGACAGCGATAAGATAATCAGTTAACGCTTGGTTGCCGGGAGCGACGGTTTTTTGCAAATCGCCATTGGAGACAAGGGTGAACGACTACGACCTGCTGCGGGACTATCTGAAGAAGCAGAAACTTCCCGAATTCGTGCTGAGCTTCGAACAGATCGAGGAGATCCTCGACGCGGCGCTGCCGCGCGCCGCGCATCGGGCGTCGTGGTGGGAAACCGAGCGCAGCCCGCAGGAGAAGATGCCGCAGCGCGAGGCGTGTCTCGCAGCCGGCTACATCGCGACGCGGCAGGCGGACGGGAAAAGCGTGAAGTTCAAGAAGATACCCGTGAGGCGGTGAGTTTCACTGTCATCACCCGCCTTGTGCGCAATTGCGCACTGGGGCGGGTGATCCAGTATTCCAGAGACGTCAGTAATTGAATCGAAAGGCCGCGGCGTACTGGATACCCGCCTTCGCGGGTATGACACGACGCGCTGGTGTGAAGTGCGTGCTACATTCGGTGCGGCGTTAGCTCGCCGCTTCCAGCCGTTCTTCCGTCAATAGCCGCATCGCGGCGTCAGCGTCCATCGGTTCGCCGAAGGCAAAGCCTTGCGCGTATTCGCAGCCCAATTGATAGAGCTCGACCGCATCCGAATCCGTCTCCGCGCCTTCCGCCACCACCTCCATGCCGAGGTCGTGGGCGAGCGCGATGATCGATTTCAGGATCACCGGGCGCGTGCCGCGGCTGGTGGTGCGCACGAAGGACTGGTCGATCTTGATGGTGTCGAAGGGGAAACGCTGCAGATAGGCCAGCGAGGAATGGCCGGTGCCGAAATCGTCGAGCGACAGCCCGGTGCCGAGTTCGCGAATCCGGGCCAGCATCTGCGCCGCATGCTCCGGATTCTCCATCACCAGCGATTCTGTCAGTTCCAGCTTCAACGTGCCGCGCGCCACCGAGGAGCGCGACAGCACGGTGCGGATGTCGTGGATCAGGTCGTGGCGCAGCAACTGCCGCGAGGAGACGTTGACGGACGCAAAGATCGGCTCGCGCGAGCGCATCGCCCGCTGCCACATCGAAAGCTGCCGCGCGGTCTGGTCCATCACGAACATGCCGAGATCGACGATCAGGCCGATTTCCTCGGCGATCGAGATGAATTCCGAGGGCGACATCCGGCCGAGCTTGGGATGATCCCAGCGCGCCAGGGCTTCAAAACCGGCGATCGAGCGATCTTCCAGCCGCACGATCGGCTGGTACAGAATAGTGATTTCCTGCCGCTCGATGGCGCGGCGCAATTCGCTTTCCAGCGTCAGTCGGTCGGTTTTCCGTGCACGCATGGCCGGCTTGTATACATCGATACGGTCGCCGCCGATGCGCTTGGAGTGATACATCGCAAGCTCGGCGTCCTTGATGATCTCTTCGGTCAATTGCGTCTGCGGATCCGACAGCGCGAGCCCGATCGACGCGGTCAGGAAGATCTCGCGGTCGTTGAAGGCGATCGGGGCGCGGATGGTCTTGCGGATGGTTTCGGCGAAGGCGGTGATACGTGCCGGATCCTGCTCCGACAACAGGATCAGGCCGAACTGGTCGCCGGCCAGCCGCGCCAGCGTGTCCTGCGGTTTCAGGATGCGCGTCAGGCGCCGTGCCAGCGTCAGCAGGATCGAGTCGCCGACCGCGATGCCGACGGAATCGTTGACCTGCTTGAAGCGGTCGAGGTCGATCACCATCAGCGTCGGCCGCAGGGTCGGCATGCTCTTGGCGAAATTGGCCACCGCGCCGAGGCGGTCCATGAACAACCGGCGGTTCGGCAGGCCGGTGAGGTTGTCATGCACGCTGTCGTGCAGCATGCGCTCTTCGGCATTCTTGATCTCGGTGACGTCGGTGAGCGTTCCGACCACGCGGGAGACTTCGCCATCGGAGCCGACCACCGGTCGCGCCTTCAGCGCGAACCACATGAAATGGCCGTCCGGCGTGCGCAGGCGGAAATCCTGCACCAGCCGGCCACGGCGCTGGTCGAGCACGCTGTCCAGCGCGGCGCGGAAGCGATCCTGGTCGAGCGGATGCAGCACCTCCAGCCACTTTGCGGCCGGGCCTTCCAGCGTGCCGCGTTTCAGCCCGAGCAGGCTTTCGGTCTCGGGGCTGGTGAACACCTTGTCGGCCGAAACGTCCCAGTCCCAGATCAGGTCGCCGGAGCCGGTCAGCGCCAGCGCGCGGCGCTCGATGTCGGAGACGATGCCGGTGGTGGCGCCGCCGCCGGCAAAGGCGTGCTGCATCACCGTAAACCCGATCAGCATCACGATCAGCACGAGGCCGCCGAGCAGCGCCGGGCCGACGATGTCGTTGGTCACGGAGCCGCCCACCGTCATGCCGGCCGCGATCACCCAGACCACCAGCAGGAACCAGGTCGGGATCAACAGCACCGCGCGGTCGAAACCATGCGTCGACAGATAGACGATCAGCGTAAAGCCGGCGAAGGCGATCAGCACCAGCGAGATGCGCGCAATGCCGGAGGCAACCGCGGGATCGAACAGCGCCAGCGCCACCAGCGAGCCGAGGAAGGCGAGCCAGCCGACGGTGATGTGGGAATAGCGCACATGCCAGCGGCTGAGATTGAGATAGGCAAACAAAAACACCAGCAGCGTCGCCGCCAGGATCGCTTCGCCCGCCGCGCGCCAGACGCGCTCGGCGTTGTTCGACATGTCGAGCACCTTGCCCCAGAAGCCGAAATCGACGCCGATATAGACCAGCACCGCCCAGGCAAGGGCTGCGGCGGCCGGGAACATGATGCTGCCCTTGACCACGAACAGAATGGTCAGCACCAGCGCCAGCAGGCCGGAGATGCCGATCACGATGCCCTGGTAGAGCGTGAACGAATTGACTTTGTCTTTGTAGGCGTCGGGTTCCCACAGATAGAGCTGCGGCAGCTTGTCGGTGCGCAGTTCCGCCACGAAGGTGATGACGGCGCCAGGGTCGAGCGTGATGCGGAAGATGTCGGCGGTCGCGCTTTCCTGCCGCTCCGGGCGATCGCCGGTCGACGGCGTGATGGTGGCGATGCGCGACAGGCCGAGGTCGGGCCACAGCAGGCCGGATGACACGATGCGATAATGCGGCGCGACGATCAGGCGGTCGAGCTGGTCGTCGGTGTTGTTGGCGAGCGCGAACACCACCCAGTTCTGTCCACCCTCGCGGGCGCGGACCTCGATGCGGCGGACTATGCCGTCGGTTCCCGGCGCGGTCGAAACCTGGATGCGGTCGGTTTCGCTGCGCTGGTGGTCGAGGACGGCGGTGAGATCGATGGCAGGCGCGTCACTGCGGACGCTGACCGCGTCAATGGCGTGCGCCGCTGGCGCGACCGCAACAATCATGAGGCCCAGCGCAACCAGCGCAAGGCACCTGATCAGACGCAATGTCAGTACTCCGCGACCAACGATTCATCCGGCCCAGCGAACGGGTCGGGGTAGCCGCGATAAATGACATGAAAGCGAAGCGAATCAAAGGGTTTCCGCCATTGCTCCACTTGCGATTGGCTAAACCACCAACACAATTTTGCCAATATGTGCGCTGGTCTCCATCCGTCGGTGCGCGTCGGCGGCCTTTTCCAGCGGGAATGAGCTGTCCATCAGCGGTTTTACCTTTCCGTCGCGCAATAGTGGCATGACCTTGGCTTCAATCGCCGCGACCATCGCCGCCTTATCCGCATTGGTACGGGGGCGCAGCGTGGAGCCGGTGTGGGTCAGCCGCTTCACCATCACCTTGGCGATGTTGACGGTGACCTTGGGTCCGTTGAGGGTTGCGATCTGCACGATCCGGCCGTCGACCGCGGCGGCGTCATAATTGCGATCGACATAGTCGCCGGCGACCATGTCGAGGATCACGTTCGCGCCGACATTGTCGGTCTCCGCCTTGACTACGGCAACAAAATCCTCGGTCTTGTAGTTGATGGCGCTGATGGCACCGAGTTTCAGGCAGGCGTCGATCTTGTCCTGTGAGCCGACGGTCACGATCACCTTCGAGCCGAACGCCGTCGCGAGCTGGATCGCCATGGTGCCGATGCCGGATGAGCCGCCATGGATCAGCAAGGTCTCGCCCGGCTTCAGCGCGCCGCGCTCGAACACATTGTGCCAGACGGTCATCAACGTTTCCGGGAGCGCGCCGGCTTCCTGGATCGACAACGAGGGCGGCACAGCCATCGCCTGCGCGTCTTGCGCAATGCAATATTGGGCGTAGCCGCCGCCCGCCACCAGCGACATCACCTTGTCGCCAAGCTTGTGTTTGGTGGCGCCTGCGCCGAGGGCTACGACTTCACCTGCGATTTCAAGGCCGGGCAGGTCGCTGGCGCCGGGCGGCGGCGGGTAGGCGCCGGAGCGCTGCGCGACGTCGGGACGGTTGACGCCGGCGGCCATCACCTTGACCAGGATTTCGCCCGGGCCGGGCACCGGAAGGCTGCGGGTTTCCGGTAACAATACCTCGGGACCGCCGGGCTTGCTGATGCCGACGACGGTCATTTGCGCGGGCAGCTTTTCCATGATTTGTCCTTGCGAAACGCTAGAATTTAAGGCGGTCCCTGATTAGCCAGCCCGGCTCCGGCTGGCAACCGCTTCGGGAACCGCCCGGAGCAAGGAGAAACGCATGGCCATCGAGGATGACGACAAGCCGCGCAAGAAAATCACCCACGAGATCGGCCAGGACCTGTCACTGCTGTCGGTCGAGGAATTGACCGAGCGCATCGCGCTGATGACTTCGGAAATCGAACGCCTGCAGCAGGCAGTTACGAAAAAGCGCGCGTCAAAGGATGCGGCGGACAGTTTTTTCAAGTCGTAGCCGGTGTTGTGACGACCCTCCCTTCCTCCCAAAAGCCTACGGCCGATCGGGGTCAACATGAAAAGGTTCCTTGTTTGCATGGTGGTAGCCATCGTGTCTGCCGGAACAGCCGCACCGAGCCGCGCGTTGCTGGCTGCGAAATGTCCGGCGATTAAACAGACGGCTGGCGAATGCAAAGCACTGAGCTGTGAGAAGAATGCGGCAGAAAATCTCGCCGCATGCGCCGAATTGCCTTTTAACAAGTCGTGCCCGGATCTAGCCGAAATACAAAGGCGCGGGTGTTACCGAGCCTGCGACGAGAAATATCCGAAGGAGCGCGATACCCAGGCCGAGAGTTGCAAGGAAGATTGAGCGGCCATTGGCCCAATTCGCGCATACCTCGTCGCCGACGAGTCAATCCCAAAACTAGGCCGCTGGCCGACATGGCAAATAATCGCTGAAGAAAATCGCTCGTTTACGAAGGATTAAGCTTTCTCCTTTATGACTTAGATCGTCCTTGTTTGGACACCGAGTGGCTCCTGTCCACTCTGTTTGACGCCTCCCTGTTATCAACTTCAAAAGCCGCCGGAAACGGCGGCTCTTTTTTGTGCGCAGCGCGGCTATTTAGTGCCCCCATAGGCTGGAAACCATAAATCCGGTTGCCGCTGGACTCTCGTCCGGACAAGCGCAATGATTTGTTCATCATAAGCCGGTGAGTACACAGCCGGCGGGGCAAATAGTGGCGTGAGGGCGTTAACCATGGCGGACCGTTCGCAAAGCGAATCCGCGCTCGTTCAGTTCAGCGAGCGGCTCACCAATTCCGCGGCATTCGGAACCCTGTTCCGCGAAGGCATGGACCTGGTCGAGGAGACCGCCGCCTATCTCGACGGCGATGGCCGCACCGAGGCCAAGGCGCTCGAACGTTCCGTCAGCCTGACTTACGCAACCGAAAGCATGCGCCTCACCACCCGCCTGATGCAGCTTGCGTCCTGGCTGCTGCTGCATCGCGCGGTCAAGGAAGGCGAGATGACGCTGACCCAGGCCAATCGGGAAAAGACCAAGGTCAAGCTCACGGCCGCCGAGCCCGGGTCCGAGGACATGATCGAAAAGCTGCCGCAGCAATTGCAGGATCTGATTACGCGCTCGATGAGCCTGCAGGCCAAGGTGCGCCGGCTCGACACCACGATCCATACGCCGCCTGCTGAACGGGCGCCGATCGGCAACCCGCTGGTGCCACAGCTCAACCGCCTGAAGGCGGCGTTCGAGCAGTAAGCCTCTCCGTCGTCATTGCGAGCGCAGCGAAGCAATCCATCTGTCCGAGCATGCGGAACGATGGATTGCTTCGCTACGCTCGCAATGACGCTGAGAAACAAAAAAACGCCCCGGCAAACCGGGGCGTTTTGCATGTCTGGGCCGAAACAGAGGGTCTGAACCCCTCAATCCTTCTTGAGGAAGCCCGAAAACTTCTTCTGGAAGCGCGACACGCGGCCACCGCGGTCGAGCAGCTGCTGCGAGCCGCCGGTCCAGGCCGGGTGCGACTTGGGGTCGATGTCGAGGTTCAGCTTGTCGCCTTCCTTGCCCCAAGTGGAGCGGGTCTGGTACTCGGTCCCGTCGGTCATCACGACCGTAATTGTATGATAATTCGGGTGAATTTCGGCTTTCATGGCATATCCTTCGGCGCGCCGGCGCCCTTCTCAAATGGCAATGGGTACGGGATTTGGCCGGCTCTATAACTTAGTAAGGCCACCAAAACAAGCTACGTATCCTCCCGGGTTGGGAATCTCCCGGATTTGCCAGAGGGGGCCACGGGGCCTATCTGGGGGCGGCAAACCGGTCGGATTTCATGAGCGCAGCGGAACAGCTTGAAGACGTCAAAACCGCGCCCCCACGGCGCGATGCCCTGCTTGAGGAAGAGGCCTTCATCGAGGCCCAGTTGACGCAGTCGCCGGCCAAGACGAGCGCCAAGCTCCGCCCGCTGCTGGCGCTGGCGCCTTACGTCGCGCGCTATCGCGGCCGCGCGGCGCTCGCCTTCATCTCGTTGACGGTCGCCGCGATCACCACGCTGGTGGTGCCGGTCGCGGTCAGGCGCATGATCGATTTCGGCTTCAGCCCCGAAGGCATCGCGCTGATCAACAGCTATTTCAGCGTCATGATCGCCATTGTCGCGGTGCTGGCCGCGGCCAGCGCGTCCCGTTTCTACCTCGTCATGACGATCGGCGAGCGTATCGTCGCCGATCTCAGGCGCGACGTGTTCGCGCATCTGGTTTCGCTGTCGCCGGCGTTCTTCGATTCCGCGCGCTCGGGCGAACTGGTGTCGCGGCTGACTGCCGATACCACCCAGATCAAATCCGCGGTCGGCGCCTCGGTGTCGATCGCGCTGCGCAACATCATGCTGTTCATCGGCGCCGCCGCCATGATGGTGATCACCAGCCCGAAACTGTCGGGCTTCGTGCTGCTGGCGATCCCGCTGATCGTGATTCCGCTGGTCGCATTCGGGCGCTGGGTGCGGCGGCTGTCGCGTAACGCGCAGGATACGCTGGCGGACGCCAGCGCCTACGCCTCCGAACTGATCGGCGCGATCAGGACCGTGCAGGCCTATACCAGCGAGCGGATGGCGACCGGCCGCTTCAGCGGCGAGGTCGAGCAGGCCTATGAGGCGGCGCGCAGCTCGACGCGGGCGCGCGCGGTGCTGACGCTGATCATCATCTTCATCGTGTTCTCCAGCGTCGTGGCGATCCTCTGGGTCGGCTCGCATGACGTGCTGACCGGGCAGATCACGCCCGGTCGGCTCGGCCAGTTCGTGCTGTATGCAGCGTTCGCCGCCAGCGGTCTTGGCCAGCTCAGCGAGGTCTGGGGCGAAGTCTCGTCCGCGTCCGGCGCCGCCGAGCGCCTGTTCGAGATCCTGCGGGTCAAATCGCAGATCACGGCGCCGCCGCAGCCGGCAGCCCTGCCGCAGCCTTCGCGCGGCGATGTCGGGTTCGAAAATGTCAGTTTTGCCTATCCGACACGGCCTGACGTGCTGGCAATCGATAATGTCTCGCTCGCGGTCAAGGCCGGCGAAAAGGTCGCGATCGTCGGACCGTCGGGGGCGGGCAAGAGCACGCTGTTTCATCTCCTGCTGCGGTTCTACGATCCCGCACGCGGCACGATTTCGCTCGACGGTGTGCCGGTCAGATCGGCCGATCCGGTTGAGGTTCGTTCGCGCATCGCGCTGGTGCCGCAGGATTCGGTGGTGTTCGCGGCCTCGGCGCGCGAGAACATCCGCTTCGGGCGGCCTGACGCCAGCGACGCCGAGGTCGAGCGTGCCGCCGATCTCGCCCATGCCACCGAATTCCTGCGCCGCCTGCCCGGCGGATTCGAGACGCAGCTCGGCGAGCGCGGCGTGACGTTGTCCGGCGGCCAGCGCCAGCGCATCGCGATCGCGCGCGCGATCCTGCGCGACGCGCCGCTGTTGTTGCTCGACGAAGCCACGTCCGCGCTCGATGCCGAAAGCGAGACGCTGGTGCAGACCGCGCTGGAAGAACTGATGCACCACCGCACCACGCTTGTGATCGCGCACCGTCTCGCCACCGTGCTGTCCTGCGACCGCATCATGGTGATGGAGCAGGGCAGGATCGTCGAACAGGGCACGCATGCGGAGCTGGTTGCAGCCAATGGGTTGTACGCGCGGCTGGCGCGGTTGCAATTCGAGGCGGGTTAGAGCGTTTTCCAGCGAAGTGGATATCGGTTCGCGTCAAGAAAACGCGTCAAATCAAAAATCCAGAGCCGTTCGGACGGCTCTGTAAAAAAGCGGGAACCAGAACGTCGCGCGCCTGTTGTAGCCCCGTCAACAATCTCGTTGAGATCGAACAGGAGAGGCGCATGCCTTACCGTCGCGGAGGTTTCGCGCTTACGCCGCCATCGCTCGTGATATTTTTGATTTCGGTGGTTCTCGCGCTTATCGCGCTCCTGATTCGGTATGCCCACCTTTCCGTCCCGATCATCAGCTCGGCGCGGGTGTTCGACGTCTTGGCGATTGCCTATGTGGTCTTGGTTATCGGCGTGCTGTTTCGGCGCATATGACGTCGGGGCAGTTCAGCGGCTAGCGATCCTCGCGGCATTTCGGCGATAATATCGGCACGTTCGACCACGGCCAGTTTTTCCACGACCCGTCTTTCCCGACGCATGCCGCCGACGGCGTGGACGGCGCCGATGCTTCGGCACCGGTCGACGTCGCTTTTTTGTCCGTCTCGGTGGCTGCGAGATGCCGATCCAGATAGGTCTCCGAAAGCAACCCGGCGACGATCACCACCAAAAACGTCGCCGAGCCTTTGGCAAATTCGGCTCGCGTCATTGTTTCGTCTCCGCTGTTGAGGTGTGTTTGCTTACCGCACCCTAACCGTCAGGCCTGTGACGACAATCACGGTCTCCAGCTCATTCGCAAGACCGGGCGGCCCGAGGTCGGATTGACGTCTTCCCCCGTATGCCCAAAGCCGTTGCGCGCGTAGAAGCTGATAGCGCGAGCATTGTCCTTGTTGACCTCTAAGGTAACGCCGCCGGGTGACAGACGTTTCGTTTCATCGACCAATGCGCTGGCGAGTTTTGAGCCCCAGTAATCGGGTTTAACGACGAGCTGGTCGAGATAACCTGATCCATCGATGGTCACGAACCCGACCAGCGCGTCCGCCTGTTCGGCGACGATGATCGAGGCGTGCGGCACCAATTCGTTGCGCCAGCGTTCCCGCCACCACGGCACGCGCGCCGTGAAATCGATCGAAGGGTAGGCCTGCTGCCAAGTCAGCCGCCACAATTCGATCGCCGCGTCTTCATCTTCGGCGCGATAGGCACGTAGCGCGAAATCCGCGCTCACTACCGTTCCGTCAGCTTCAGTTCGATGCGGCGGTTGCGCTTGAAAGCTTCCTCGGTGGGGGCGGTGTCGAGCGGTTGGAATTCGGCAAAGCCGGCGGCGACCAGCCGCTGCGCGGGGACGCCAAGGAAAACCAGATATTGCACCACGGAGATGGCGCGGGCCGACGACAATTCCCAGTTCGACTTGAACAGCGGCGAGTTGATCGGCCGCATGTCGGTGTGACCGTCGACCCGCAGCACCCAGCCGATCTCGCTCGGAATCTGCTTGTCGAGGTCGATCAGCGCGGTGGCGAGTTTATCCAGCTCGGCGCGGCCCTCGGGCAGCAGCAATGCCTGGCCGGTGTCGAAAAATACTTCCGACTGAAACACAAAGCGGTCGCCGACGATGCGGATATCGGGGCGATTGCCCAGAATGGCGCGCAGGCGGCCGAAGAATTCAGAACGGTAGCGCGACAATTCCTGCACGCGCTGCGCCAGCGCGACGTTCAGGCGCGAGCCGAGATCGGCGATCCGCCCCTGCGATTCCTTATCGCGCTTTTCGGAAGCCTCCAGCGCTTCCTCGAGTGCTGCAAGCTGACGGCGCAGCGCGCTGATCTGCTGGTTCAGCACCTCGATCTGGGCGAGCGCGCGCGAGCTCACCGTCTTTTCAGATTCGAGCGCCTTGTTGAGCTCGTTGGCGCGGCCCTGGGCGTCGCCGCCGGCGCCCGCCAGCCCCTCATAGAGCCCCTTGATGCGGTCGCGCTCGCTTTCCGCTGCGGACAGGCCGGCGCGCAATTGCCCGACCTGGTCGTCGAGCGCCATCTTGCCGAGCTTTTCCAGCGACAGCAGGTCGTTGAGCTGAGCGATCTTGGCGTTGAGCTGCTCCAGCGCCTTGTCCTTGCCGGTGACTTCCTGCGACAGGAAGAACTGCACCACCAAAAACACCGACAGCAGGAACACGATCGACAGCACCAGCGTCGACAGCGCGTCGACGAACCCCGGCCAGTAGTTGAAACCGGATTCGCTGCGGCGTGCACGGGCGAGGGCCATTGGTCGTCTCCACTTATCGTGTCCCGGACGCGGTGCAGCGTGCAAACGCTGCTCCGCAGAGCCGGGACGTGTCTCGATGGGCCCCGGCTCTGCAACGCGGCACTTCGTGCCGCACTGCGTCCGGGGCGCGCGCTCTCGTTCAGCTCTTCTCGGGCTGCCTGGCGATTCGCTCCAGCAGCTTCTTGATCTCGCGGTTCTGCTCGCCCTGGCCGTCGGCCCATTCGCGGATCATCTGCTGCTCGGTGCGCATATGTGCGACCAGGCCCTGGATGGCCTCGGCGAGGTTGGCCATCGCCGCCGTGGTGCTGCGGCCGCCGCCGCTCTCTTCAAGCACCGTGCGTATCCGCTCCATCGCATGTTGCAGTTCGACGCCGAGGCCGGATCCGCCATCGCCATATTCGCGCACGGTGGAGGCGAGCCAGTCCTCGAGGTCGGTGTAGAAGCGGTTCTGCGCCTGGCTCGACTGCAGGTCGAGAAAGCCCAGGATCAACGAGCCGGCGAGGCCGAACAGCGAGGACGAGAACGAGATGCCCATGCCGCCGAGCGGCGCGGCCAGCCCCTCTTTCAGGGTATCGAACAGCGAGCCGGCATCGCCTCCGACCTTCAGGCCTTCGATCACCTTGCCGACGGAACCGACGGTTTCGATCAGGCCCCAAAAGGTGCCGAGCAGGCCGAGAAAGACCAGCAAGCCTGTCATGTAGCGGGAAATATCGCGGGCTTCATCCAGCCGCGTCGCGATCGAATCCAGCAAATGCCGCATGGTCTGCTGCGAGATGGTCATCCGCCCGGAGCGCTCGCCGCCGAGTATCGCCGCCATCGGCGCCAGCAGTCTCGGCCGCCGCTCGAGCGCCAGCCCGGGATCGGCGATACGGAAACTGTTGACCCAGGCTACTTCCGGATAGAGCCGGATCACCTGCCGGAACGACAGGATGATGCCGATCAGAAGCACCGCGCCGATCAGGGCGTTGAGGCCGGGATTGGCAAAGAACGCCGCGATGATCTGCTTGTAGAGTACGACCGTGATCAGCGTGCACAGCACCAGGAACACCAGCATCCGCACCAGGAAAATCCGGGGCGAGGACAGTTTGCTCAGTTCGATCTCCATGTCGGAGCGGGAGGAGGGGCCTGAGGGCATTTGCGGGTGTCATCCGTTACGAAAAGCCGGCTGGGGAACCAATATGGCACAGCGGGCCGGAGAAAAAAGCTGGGAAGCTGCGATTTCAGGTGGACGGTGGAGGAACCTGTGCCTGAAACCCGGCTTTGACATCAACGTATTTTGCAACGGTTCGATGTCCAACCGGGATTTTTCATGACGGCGTTATATCTCAAGGCGCTGGTGGCCATAGCCGCGTCGCTTTCGGTGCTGATGGCAGGCGCCTGGGTGGTGCAGCAGCGGACCGGCAATTCGGGCTGGGTCGACACCATCTGGACCTTTTCGCTCGGCCTGGTCGGCGTCGGAAGCGCCTTGTGGCCGATCGAGGGTGCCCCGCCAAATGCCCGGCAATGGCTAGTGGCGGCGCTGGTCGCGATCTGGTCGCTGCGGCTCGGGATTCACATTGCGATCCGCAGCGCAGGAATATCGGACGATCCCCGCTATGCGGATTTCGCCAGGGAATGGGGAGCCGATTCGCCGCGGAGGATGTTCATCTTTCTCCAGAATCAGGGGCTCGGATCGATCCCGCTGGCATTCGCGATCTTTGTCGCCGCCCACGTGCCCGGCGACGGGCTGCGGCCGGCGGACTATGTGGGCGCGCTGATCCTGCTGGCCGGCATTGCCGGCGAGGCGCTGGCGGATGCGCAACTCAAGGCGTTCCGCACCGATCCCGCCAACAAGGGCAGGGTTTGCGACGTCGGACTGTGGCGCTGGTCGCGCCATCCGAATTATTTCTTCGAATGGTTCGGATGGCTGGCCTATCCCGTGATCGGCATTTCGTTTGGCGACCCGCTTTCCTATCCATGGGGTTTCGCGGCGCTGCTGGGTCCGGTCTTCATGTACTGGATCCTGGTCCACGTCACCGGCATCCCGCCGCTGGAAGCGCAGATGCTGCGCTCGCGCGGCGATCGCTATCGCGACTACCAGTCGCGCACCAGCCCGTTCTTTCCGTGGCTGCCGCAAGCATGAGGGCCAGTTAGCGCGAACGTGGAGAGCGCGGAGCGCGTTTACCACGAAACGCAGCGATGGAACCGTGCTCACAATCGAGTGACTCCGGAAAAAGTGGCAACAATTCAGCACCATAGCGTTGTGTGACATTGGGCCGCCGCGAGATCGTATTGCATCGCAGCAGGCGATCTTTATCCTCTCTGTATCAACTGTGAGTTCCAGGATCTTTTCAGGCGTCTTGTTACGACGCTCTCTTGGACAACGTCGCGAATACTTAACTCGCGCTTCAAACCTGAACTGGGGCAATGCTTTCAATGTCCGGACTTCGAACGCGATCGGCATGCATCGTTTTGATGTTGGCTGCGATGGCGCCGCTATTGGCTGGCTGCAATGAACCGACGGCGGTGGCCGCGGTTGCGGCAGCTCCGGCCGAACCTGAAGTCGGCACCATCACCGTACGGCCTCAGTCTCGCGCCCTCGTTCGGGAATTGCCCGGCCGGATCGCGCCGACCCGGGTTTCGGATGTTCGCGCACGCGTCTCCGGCATCGTCGTCGAGCGGCTGTTTCAGCAGGGCACCGAAGTGACGGCCGGCGATCCGCTGTACCGGATCGACCCCAAGCCGTTCGAGGTGGAGCTGCAGGCGAGCCAAGCCGCGCTGGACAAGGCCGTGGCGGCGTTCGATCTCGCTTCACAGCATGCGCGGCGTATCGCGACGCTGACCGGCCAGCGTGCGGCCCCCGAAGCGGAGAACGAAAAGGCGATTGGCGCGCAGCGCCAGGCCGAGGCCGAGGTCGGCAGCCGCAAGGCCGACGTCGCGCGTGCGAAACTCAACCTCGATTATGCGACGATCCGTGCGCCGATCAGCGGCGTCGTCGGCGCGGCGCTGGTGAGCGAGGGCGCGCTGGTGATCCAGAACGAGACCACCAGCCTCGCCACGATCCAGCAGCTCGACCCGATCTACGCCGACTTCACCCAATCGGTCTCGGAGATGCACAAGCTGCGCCGTGCGTTCGACAATGGCGATCTCGACCGGATTGCACCAGACGCGGCCAAGGTCCGCCTCGTGCTCGACGACGGGACGGTTTACCCGATCCCGGGCAAGCTCTTGTTCTCCGAAGCCAAGGTCGATGCCTATACCGGGCAGGTCACGCTGCGCGGACAGTTTGCTAACCCGCATCGCGAATTGCTGCCCGGCATGTATGTCCGCGTCCTGATCGAACAGGGCATCGATTCCGACGCCATCGCCGTGCCGCAGCAGGCGATCCAGCGCGACGCCGGCGGCGGCAGCGAAGTGTTCGTGGTCAAGGCGGATGGCCGCGTGGCGACGCAGCCGGTCCGCACCGGCGCGGTGCAGGACGGACTGTGGCTGGTCAGCGAGGGCCTCAAGGACGGCGACCGCGTCATCGTCGACGGGTTCCAGAAATTCGTGCCTGGCGACAAGGTCAAGGCGAAGGCGTGGATCGATGCGGATGCCTCGGTCGGTACCATCCCGGGCGCACCCGCGACACAAGCCGCGCGCTGAGATCGGGATATGCCCTCCTTCTTCATTGACAGGCCGATCTTCGCCTGGGTCGTCGCGCTTTTCATCTGCCTGATCGGCGCGATTTCGATTCCGCTGCTGGCGGTCGCGCAATATCCGATCATCGCGCCGCCCTCGATCTCGATCTCGACGAGCTATCCCGGCGCGTCGCCGGAAAACCTCTACAACAGCGTCACGCGGCTGATCGAGGAGGAGCTCAACGGCGCCTCCGGCATCCTCAATTTCGAATCCACCTCGGACTCGCTGGGGCAGGTCGAAATCATCGCCAACTTCGTGCCCGGCACCGAAACCGGCGCGGCCTCGGTCGAAGTGCAGAACCGCCTCAAGCGCGTCGAGGCGCGACTGCCGCGCGCGGTGATCCAGCAGGGCATCCTGGTCGAGGAAGCCTCCAGCGCCGTGCTGCAGATCATCACGCTGAACTCGACTGACGGCTCGCTCGACGAAATCGGCCTCGGCGATTTCATGATCCGCAACGTGCTCGGCGAAATCCGGCGCATTCCCGGCGTCGGCCGCGCCACGCTCTATTCCACCGAACGTTCGCTGCGGATCTGGATCGATCCCGCAAAGCTCGTCGGTTACGGCCTCACCGCGGACGACGTCAACAAGGCGATCACGGTGCAGAACGCGCAGGTCGCCTCGGGCAGCATCGGCGCCGAGCCGAGCACGCCGGAGCAGAAGATTTCGGCACTCGTGCTGGTCAAGGGCCAGCTCGCCTCGCCCGAAGAGTTCGGCGCGATCACGCTGCGCGCCAATGCTGACGGATCGACCGTGCGGCTGCGCGACGTCGCCCGCATCGAGATCGGCGGCCTCAGCTACCAGTTCAACACGCGGCTCAACGGCAAGCCGACCGCGGGCCTTTCGGTGCTGCTGTCGCCGACGGGCAACGCGCTGGCGACCGCAAGCGCCGTCGAAGCCAAGATGAAGGAATTGTCAAAATTCTTTCCGGCCAATATCGGCTACGAGATTCCCTACAACATCACGCCCGTCGTCAAGGCCTCGATCCACAAGGTGCTGATGACGCTGGTCGAGGCGGTCGTGCTGGTCTTCATCGTGATGTTCCTGTTCCTGCAGAACATCCGCTACACCATCATCCCGACCATCGTGGTGCCGGTGGCGCTGCTCGGCACCTGCGCGATGCTGATGGCGGTCGGCTATTCCATCAACATGCTGACCATGTTCGGCATGGTGCTGGCAGTCGGCATTCTCGTCGATGACGCCATCGTCGTGGTGGAAAACGTCGAGCGCATCATGGCGGAGGAGGGCCTGCCGCCGAAGGAAGCGACCTGCAAGGCGATGTCGCAGATATCAAGCGCCATCATTGGCATCACGCTGGTGCTGATGGCGGTGTTCGTGCCGATGGCGTTCTTCCCGGGATCGGTCGGCATCATTTACCGCCAGTTCTCGGTCACCATGGTTTCCGCCATCGCTTTCTCCGCGCTGCTGGCGCTGTCGCTGACGCCGGCCTTGTGCGCGACGCTGCTGAAGCCGGTCGAAGCCGGCCATGGTCACGCGCGCACCGGCGTGTTCGGCTGGTTCAACCGTGTGCTGGATTCAAGCCGCGGCGGCTATACGCGCACCGTAAAAGGTTCGCTGAAGCGCACCGGGCGATTGATGCTGGTCTACGCCGCGCTGCTGATCGGCCTCGGCTGGGCATTCGTCCGGCTGCCCGGCGGCTTCCTGCCGGTCGACGACCAGGGCTTTATTACCACCGACGTGCAGACCCCGTCCGATTCCTCCTATGCCCGCACCCAGGCCGCGGTCGAGCAGGTCGAAAAATATCTACTCAAGCGTGAAGGCGTCGAGAACGTGACGTTCCTGACCGGCTTCAGCTTCCTCGGCCAGGGCGTCAATACCGCGCAGGCCTTCATCTCGCTGAAGGACTGGGCGGAGCGCGGGCAGAAGGATTCGGCCGCCGCGATCGTCGCCGACATCAACCGCGACCTGTCGTCGATCCGCGACGCGAAGATCTCTGCGCTGCAGCCGCCGCCGATCGACAATCTCGGTAATTCCAGCGGCTTCTCGTTCCGCCTGCAGGACCGCGGCCAGAAGGGCTATCCGGCGCTGGTCGCCGCCTCCGACCAGCTGATCGCGGAAGCCAATGCCAGCCGCGTGTTGCAGAAGGTCTATGTCGAGGGCCTGCCGCCGGCGCCGCAGGTCAATTTGATGATCGACCGCGAAAAGGCCGGGGCGTTCGGCGTCACCTTCGAGGACATCAACCAGACCATTTCGACCAATCTCGGCTCGAACTACATCAACGACTTCCCGAACCGCGGGCGGATGCAGCGCGTGATCGTGCAGGCCGACCGCGCCAGCCGCATGAACGCCGACGACATCCTCAATTACAACGTCAAGAACAGCCGCGGGCAATTAGTGCCGTTCTCCGCCTTCGCCACCGTGCAGTGGTCGAAGGGCCCGACGCAAATTGCCGGCTTCAACTACTATCCCGACGTGCGTATCTCCGGCGAAGCGAAACCCGGCTTCGCCTCCGGTGACGCCGTCGCCGAGATGGAGCGGCTAGCGGGCAAGCTGCCG
>CAWFMW010000028.1:0-28755 GCA_963816815.1 uncultured Alphaproteobacteria bacterium | reverse complement strand
CCATCGCCGCCCTGATCGATCAGGGCATCGAGCAGGCGGCGCTGATCCGGCGTGAGCAGCGGGCCGGTCTTGTCGTCGTCAATGCCGATCACACCGATCGGCCCGCGCCCGGTTCGCATCGGCAGGAACAGCCGCTTGGCGCCCGGCAGCGTATCGGCGCCGCGCCCGGCCGGCCGGTCGTTGCCCCACGCCCAGTTGGCGGCGGCGAGATCGGCCTGGTCGAGTTGGTCCTCGGGCGGGTAGCCGGCCTTGACGGTGAGGATGCCGTCCTCCGGCAGCAGCAGCACCACCCGCACCCGCAGCATCAGGGCCGTCTGGTAGGCGGTCGCCCACAATACGTCGTCGAGGGTCGCGGTGCCCGCCAGCTTGCGGCTGAAGGCGTATAGCGATTCCGTGGTCCGCACCCTGCTGATCGCCGAGACCGCCTGGGTGCGCACCCGCGCCGCAACATTGGAAACCAGGATCGCGATCAGCATGAAGAAGAAGAAGGCCGCGACATTGGTCGGATCGGTGATCGTGAAGGTGTAGATCGGCGGTAGAAAGAAGAAGTTGTAGCAGAGCGAGGCGACGACGCTTGCCAGCACCGACGGCAATAGGCCGTAACGGACGGCCGCTCCGACCACCGCCGTAAGAAACACGAGGTCGACATTTTCGATGCCCAGCCACGGATAAATCAGCAAGCCGGCGCCGAGCGCAACGGCAACGAACAGCAGCGATATCGCATAGGGTACCGGATCGAACGCCTCCTGCCGTTCGGCCGTGCGAACGGTCTTTTTCGGCACCGGCTCCGCTGCAAGCTCCTCGCCCGCGATGACGTTGACGCTGATATTGCCGGCGCGCCGCACCAGGTCTTGCACTACCGAACCGCGCCGCATCTCGAACCACCAGGAACGCATCGACTTGCCGATGATGATCTGGGTGACGTTGTTGCCTTGTGCGAATTCGATCACGTCGTCGGCGATCCGCCGTCCGACACCGGGAATGGTCAGCGCCTCAGCTCCCAGCGCCTCGGCCAGCCGCAAGGTATCGGCCAGCCGGTCGCGCTGTTCGTCGGTCAATTGCAGGCTCCGCCGCGTCTCGATGCTGATGGCGGTCCAGGGCGCGTGCAACCGGTCGGCCAACCGCTTGGTGTAGCGCACCAGCCCTGCCGACCGCGGATCCTCGCTGATGCAGACGAGAATACGCTCGCCTGCGGCCCACGGCCCGGCGATCGCATTGGCCTGCATGTGCGTGAGGAGTTGCTCGTCGACGCGCTCGGCGGTGCGCCGCAACGCCAGTTCGCGCAGCGCGGTCAGGTTGCCAGGCGAGAAGTAATGCTCGAGCGCACGCGCCGCCTGTTTCGGGACGTAGACCTTGCCCTCCTTCAGCCGCTGGATCAGGTCGTCCGGCGTCAGGTCGATCAGTTCGATGGCATCGGCGCGGTCGAACACCGAATCCGGCACGGTCTCCCGCACCCGCACATGAGTGATCTGCGCGACCACGTCGTTGAGGCTCTCGATGTGCTGGATGTTGACGGCCGTGTAGACGTCGATGCCGTGAGACAGCAGCTCCTCGACGTCGAGATAGCGCTTGGGATGGCGGCTGCCGGGCGCGTTGGTATGCGCAAGCTCGTCGACCAGCGCGATCTGCGGATGCCGCGCGATCAGCGCGTCGAGATCCATCTCCTCGATGGTCTGATCCTTGTACTCGATCCGCTTGCGCGGGAGGACTTCGAGGCCGTGCAGCAGCGCTTCGGTCTCCGCCCGTCCGTGGGTCTCGACCACGCCGACGACGACGTCGGCGCCGGCCTTCACCTTGGCATGTGCGCTCTGCAGCATTTCGTAGGTCTTGCCGACGCCGGGGGCGGCGCCGACAAAGATCTTCAACCGGCCCGCGCGGCTGTCCTCGCGCCGGGCTGCTTCCAGCAAGGCTTCCGGCGAAGGACGTTGCTCGGGATCGCGGCGTTGCTGGGCCATTATGACATTATAGTCCCTACTCTAAGTCCAGCCCAGGCAGGCTATTTCGGCGTAGCTTGGTCCAAGGCCAGATTGAGCGCCAATACGTTGACGCGCGGCTCGCCAAGTAGTCCGCCGAAGCGGCCTTTGGTGTTCTCGGTGACCAACGCCCGGACCCGACCTTCCGGCATATTCCGTGCCTTGGCGACGCGAGGCACCTGGAATAGTGCGCCGTCCGGCGAGATGTCGGGATCGAGGCCGCTCGCCGACGTAGTGACAAGATCGATCGGGACCGCCGCCGAAGAATTCTCGGCCTTCAATTTATCGACGTCTTCCTTGACCCGGTCGTTCAGGGCCTTGCTGGTCGGGCCAAGGTTGGAGCCGCCCGAATTGGCCGCATTGTACGGCGCCGAAACGGTCTTGGTTGAATCGGCCGGGTCCGGGGCCGAGGTCGCCGAAGGCCGGCCATGGAAGTATTTGTCGTCCTTGAATTCCTGTCCGATGAGGGCTGAGCCAATCACCTTGCCGTCTTTCTCGATCAGACTGCCTTGCGCCTGCTTCGGAAAGATAACGCCGGCAATACCGGTCATGGCCAGCGGGTAAGCGAGGCCCGTGATCAACGTGAGGGCGACGAGAATGATAATAGCGGGGCGAATTTCTTTCAACATGATGGGTCCCCTCAGACGAGGTGCAAGGCGGCGACGACGAGGTCGATCGCCTTGATGCCGATGAACGGAATGATGATGCCGCCGACGCCGTAGATCAGCAGATTACGACGCAGCAGCGCACCGGCGCCGACGGCGCGGTAGGCGACGCCCTTCAGGGCGAGCGGGATCAACGCGATGATGATCAGCGCATTGAAGATGATCGCCGACAGGATGGCGCTCTGTGGGCTCGCCAGATGCATGATGTTGAGCGCATCGAGCTGCGGATAGAAGGTCAGAAAGATCGCCGGGATGATGGCGAAGTATTTCGCGACGTCGTTGGCGATCGAGAACGTGGTCAACGCGCCACGCGTCATCAGCAGCTGCTTGCCGATCTCGACCACCTCGATCAGCTTGGTCGGGTTCGAAATCGAGGTCGACCATGTTGCCGGCCTCGCGGGCGGCCTGGGTGCCCGTGTTCATGGCGACGCCGACGTCGGCCTGAGCGAGCGCGGGCGCGTCGTTGGTGCCGTCCCCGCACATCGCGACCAGCTTGCCTTTGGCCTGCTCATCGCGGATCAGCTTCAGCTTGTCCTCGGGCGTCGCCTGCGCCAGGAAATCATCGACGCCGGCCTCGGCGGCAATTGCGGCTGCCGTCATCGGGTTGTCGCCGGTGATCATGATGGTGCGAATGCCCATGCGGCGCAGTTCGGCGAAGCGCTCGCGGATGCCTCCCTTGACGATGTCCTTGAGCTGAACGACGCCAAGCAGGCGGCCATCCTTGGCGACCGCGAGCGGGGTGCCGCCGGACTTGGCGATCTCATCCGAAATCGCCTGGATCTCGCGGGCGAGATCGGAAGTCGCGCCGGACTGAATCGCTCGCACGGTGTTTCCGGACGCCATGGTTTGCGCGGTGCCGCCTCCGACATAGTTCAGGATCGCATCGACTGCGCCTTTGCGGACCGAGGAAGCCCCGGCATCGACGCCGCTCATGCGGGTCTGCGCCGTGAACGGAATGAACGTCGCGGCCAGCTCCTTCATGTCGCGGCTGCGGATGCCGTATTTCTCCTTGGCCAGCACGACAATCGAACGACCCTCTGGGGTTTCGTCGGCGAGCGAGGCCAATTGTGCCGCATCCGCCAGTTCCTGTTCGGTCACGCCGCGAACCGGGCGGAACGCCGTCGCCTGGCGGTTGCCGAGCGTGATGGTGCCGGTCTTGTCCAGCAGCAGCGTATCGACGTCGCCGGCGGCCTCAACCGCGCGGCCGGACATCGCCAGCACGTTGAAGCGCACCAGCCGGTCCATGCCGGCGATCCCGATCGCCGACAACAGCGCGCCGATGGTGGTCGGAATTAGCGTCACAAACAAGGCCACCAGCACCACCACCGACACCGAACCGCCGGCATAGGCCGCATAGCTCGGAATGGTAACGGTCGCGAACACGAAGATAATGGTGAGGCCGGCCAAGAGGATGTTGAGCGCGATCTCGTTCGGCGTCTTCTGCCGCTCGGCTCCCTCGACCAGCTTGATCATGCGGTCGATGAAGGTCGAGCCCTGCGCCGCGGTGATGCGGACGCGGATCCAATCCGACAGCACCTGGGTGCCGCCGGTAACCGCCGAACGGTCGCCGCCAGATTCCCGGATTACGGGCGCGGATTCGCCCGTGATCGCGGCCTCGTTGACGGAGGCAACGCCTTCGATGACTTCGCCGTCGGACGGAATATTGTCGCCGGCTTCGACCAGGACAATATCGC
Organism: uncultured Alphaproteobacteria bacterium; assembly: GCA_963816815.1. Classification (GTDB taxonomy): domain Bacteria; phylum Pseudomonadota; class Alphaproteobacteria; order Rhizobiales; family Xanthobacteraceae; genus Bradyrhizobium. The sequence continues at coordinate 24,423 of CAWFMW010000028.1, read as the reverse complement.
CTACTTTCAGGCTAGTGCCGGGGACCAGGCGAAAAGTCTTGGTCAATCCCTGTACTAGCTTGGCTTGACTCTCGGTGCGGGTCTTCTTCAGCGACTCGGCCTGGGCCTTGCCGCGGCCTTCCGCGACGGCTTCGGCGAAATTGGCGAACAGCACCGTGAACCACAGCCACAGAATGATCTGGAAAGTGAAGCCGAGATCGGTCCCACCAGTCACCAGATTGCGCAGGAAGATCACCGTGGTCAGCGCGGCCACGACCTCGACCACGAACATCACAGGATTTCTGATCATCAGCCGCGGATCGAGCTTGGCGAAGGCCGAGCCGATCGCGGGCATCACGATCTTCGGATCGAGCATCGCCGAAACCGGCATCCGCTTGTTCAATTTTTGGACGACTTCCATGGATGTAACTCCGACGTGAGTTCGATCAGAACAGGGTGTTGGCGTTCATGGCGAGGTGTTCGACGATCGGCCCAAGCGCCAGCGCCGGGAAGAACGTCAGACCGCCGATGATCAGGATGACGCCGACGACCAGCCCGACGAACAGGCCGCCGGTGGTCGGCAAGGTGCCGGCCGACGGCGGGATCGACTTCTTGGCAGCAAGCGAGCCAGCCATCGCCATCGCTGGCACGATCATGAGAAAGCGGCCAACGAACATCGCAACAGCACCGGTGACGTTATAAAATGGGGTGTTGCCGGTGAGGCCTGCGAAAGCCGAGCCATTGTTCCCGGTCTGCGAGCTGTAGGCATAGAGCACCTCGGTGAAACCATGCGGGCCCGCATTCGCCATCGAGGCAACCGCCGGCGGGAAAACCACAGCGACGGCGGTCCAGCCGAGGATCATCAGCGGCAGGATCAGGATGGCGAGCATCGCCATCTTGACCTCGCGCGCCTCGATCTTCTTGCCGACATATTCCGGAGTGCGGCCGACCATCAGGCCGGCGACGAAGATCGCCAGCACCACGAACAGCAGCATGCCGTACATGCCGGCGCCGACGCCGCCGATGATGATTTCGCCGAGCTCCATGTTGATCAGCGGAATCATGCCGCCGAGCGCGGTGAACAAGTCATGCATGGCGTTGACCGCACCGCAGGAGGCGGCCGTGGTAATGACCGCGAACAGCGACGAGGCAACGATGCCGAAGCGGACTTCCTTGCCTTCCATATTGCCGCCGCTCAGCCCGAGCGAGCTCAGCGCGGTGGTGCCGCCCGCTTCCGCCCAATAGGTGACGGCGACGCCAGAGATGAAAAGAACGCCCATCACGGCCAGGATCGCCCAGCCCTGACGCTGGTTGCCGACCATGCGGCCGAACACGTTGGTGAGGGCGGCGCCGAGCGCGAAGATCGAGAGCATCTGGACGAAGTTCGATAGCGCCGTCGGATTCTCGAACGGGTGCGAGGCATTAGCGTTGAAGAAGCCCCCGCCATTGGTGCCGAGCATCTTGATGGCGACCTGGGAGGCGACGGGGCCGACCGCGATGGTCTGCTTGGCGCCCTCCAGCGTGGTGGCGTCGACGTAGGCGCCAAGCGTCTGCGGCATGCCCTGCCAGACCAGGAACAGCGTATAGACAACGCAGATCGGCATAAGCACATAGAGCGTGCAGCGCGTCACATCGACCCAGAAATTGCCGACGGTGCGCATCGAGGACCGAGAGAAGCCGCGGATCAAGCGCCACCGCCAGCACGATGCCGGTCGCCGCTGACAGGAAATTCTGGTGCGTCAGGCCGACCATCTGCGTCAGATACGACAGCGTGCTTTCGCCGCCGTAGTTCTGCCAGTTGGTGTTGGTGATGAAGCTCATCGCGGTGTTGAAGGACAGATCTTCCGCGACCGCGGATTGTTCCTGCGGGTTGAACGGCAACACCGACTGCAGCCGCATCAGCGCATAAAGAACGAGGAAGCCGGCAACGTGGAAAAGCAGCATGGCGACCGTGTAAGTCAGCCAGTGCTGCTCGCGCTTCTCGTCGACGCCGCCGATCCAGTAAAGCCCGGACTCGACCGGCCGCAGGACCGGCGAAAGGAATGTGCGCTCGCCATTGAAGACGCGCGTCATGTACCCGCCGAGCGGTTTTGTGAGCGCGACGATGATGGCGCAGTACAAAAGAATTTGAATCCAGCCGATAGCGGTCATTGTCGGGAACCCTTCGATTTCTTTGCAGGCAGCAGCAGGTGCACGAGCGCAATCAGGAGTGCCGAAGTCACGACAAACGCCAGGACGACTTCGACCAACGTGATCATCGTGCGCTCAGAACCGTTCGGGCCGCAGCAGAGCGTAGGTCAGGTAGAACAGCAGGCCTGCGGTTACGAGGCCGGCGAGCGAATAGTCGAAAATCATGATCGTTCTCCCCCTAAAGCCGTTCGCAGGCATAGGCGTAGCCTATACCCACCGCGAACAGGCCGAGGCCGAGGGCCAGCATGACGACGTCCAGCATGAGATGCTCCTTGTCGCACTCGTTTTCCGGTGCGCGACCATTGCGTGTTCCCGGCAAAGCGAATTGCGATGGATCAACAGGGATCAACGGCGCAACCCGGGGCTTAGCCGTATCAGTGGCCGTGAAGTGCCACTCCGCGCATAGGTTTTCGAGTCGGGAGCTGAAGCAACGTTATAAGAATCTCATAGTAATTCGCTCTCGTTCCAAGTCGTCCTGGCGAATGCCAGGCGAACACCGAGATCGATAACCCCTTGATTTTGTTGATAGTACATATGTCACGCTGCCAAACGAGGGGCGGAGATGTCTGGAGCATTGCTCGCTTGCCGGGGCGGCTCGTTGGCCATGGGCGACAGCCCTTCTCGCCTGTACTTATGACATGTCTATTTTAAGAGCCCTCGCTCCACCTCGTTTTCAAATGACGCTTCGGCCATCTTGTCTGATGCGGCTGCTGGTAGTGGTCGCGCCTTGATGTGAGATGATGCCATGTCGCTCCTTTCAGCATATCGTGCTCCCACGCGATCTCATGATCGGCTGCGCGACGCGCATGCCGCGACGGCTGAACTCATCACCGAGATCATCGGCGAGACCTGCCGGCGCTTTCCGTCGCTGGGGCAGACCGAGAAGACGGCGCGGATCGAACAGTTGATTCACTCGCAAGCCTGGACCGATGCGGCGTTCGCGCTGATCGATCTGGAACTGCCGCTTTGGCAGGTTCGCCGCATCGCCTATGACGACGGCGAATGGTACTGCGCGCTGTCCCGCGAGCGCGAGCTTCCCGACTGGCTCGACCAATCGATCGAAGCCCGTCACCCGGATCTTGGCGCTGGCGATTTTGGGCGCGTTCGTCGACGCCCAGCGCCGTCAGCGCGCCTGCGAGCAGGACAAGCGTCCCCACCGTGCGTCGTAAGGCCAATCGCATTCTACCAGCCGGTCTGCGCGACAATTTCGCGTAACGCGCCGCGAACGACGCGGTCTGCGGCGGGTCCAGAGGCCGCGCCAAATCGTGGACCGTTGAGAGTGAGTTTTCCGTCGTGGCGCAGCTTCCGAACCTGCCGCAGGAACTGAGATCGATCCAGGTGCTGGTTCGCTTCTTCCTGCGAATGGTCATCCTGACGAGTTTCGCCGCGTTCGGCAGCATCGGCTTCGGCAGGAGCCTCGCCGCGTTGCTGTGGATGGCCGCCATCCTCAGCGCCGTCGTCGGCGCGATCCGGCGCGAGCCGACGTTCGACAAGGTTCTCAACCACTGGGATGAAATGATGGCCTACGCGGCGCTGTGCTGCCTGGTCAGCGGATTCAACCAGACCGTCCCGGTTTGAGACGCCGGACGCGCGATCCTATGCGGCTCCTATGAGATCGCGGTCCCGCCGCCCTCGAATTCATATCCGGTCGGGAAGATATTGGGAGCATGAGTCAAGCAGTCTCCCGAGCCGACAGCCATCCGAACACTCGCACACCGGAAGAACACGGCGACGGATGCGCCCGCGGCTTCGGGAGCGCGCGCCGCTCGCCACCGGAAGGAACACTAACGTGAAGCTCGTCGAACCTCCACCATCGTGTAGCACTGCCTCTGCAATCGTCTTCATCGGCAGGAACAGCCGCGGCAAGTGGGTCGCCCAGGAACAGAACGGTCTGTTCGGTGGCCTGTTCGTCAGCCGCAAGGAAGCCGTCAAATACGCGCTGTTCGAGAACGGCCGTCGCCCGGAAACCATCGTCGAACTCACCCGCGAAATCGAGCTCGACATGGGTGGTTACCCCGCCTCCGATCACCTCGCCGCAGCCAGCACGCTTTCACGGCGCGTCGCATGACACGCCGAACAGCCGTCACCCAGGAGAGCCAGATGGGTCAGCCTCATTCCAGTTCAAACCGGGAGCAGGTCGTCGATACCATGATCGAGCTCACGCGCCTGTCCAACCTCCATCGCGTCGTCGTCGCCGGCAGCGATAGAATGGAAATCTATCTTGCGCTGCGACGGCGCGGGTTCATTCGCGTGGCCACCACTGCGACCTGCCGCATTCCCACGGGACAGCACGGGGTCGGCCTGATCACAGGTCAAAACTCACTGCAGGCCATCGAAGCTGCGCTCGTCCAGATATCACCATTTCTCTGCACTAGCGCGGCCATTGCCGTGCTGATCGACTCCCGCGAAAGCGGCTTCTGCCTGAAGATCCGGACCCGGCTGGAGCAGATGGGCTTTCGGATCGAAGCCGGCGTCAGGTGCCAGCAGGGCCTTGTGCTCTCCGCCTATCGGCATGGCTTCGGTCAGATGGAAAACGCAGCGTGAAATCCCATGACATCTCTCGCAGGTCCCGCCACCTGGCTGGCGGGCTACATCCCAGATCTTCCCACCCCGTTTGACGAAAGCGGTGCGCTCGATCTGACCGCGTTTGCAAGCCTTTGCGAACGCCAGATCAAGGCGGGCGTCTCGGCGATCGTGGCCGGCGAAACCACTGGCGAAGCCTCGACCCTGACGTCGGCCGAGCACGAAACCATCGTTCGCGCCGCCGTCGAGATCGCGCGCGGCCGGGTCCGCGTCATTGCCGGCGCCGGATCCAATTCGACCAGCCAGGCCATCGAATTGACCCGGCGCGCCGAGGCCGCCGGCGCCGACGCGGTGCTTTCGGTCGTGCCATACTACAACAAACCGATGCAATCAGGCATTCACGCGCACTTTCAGGCGATTGCCGGCTTCCACCACCCTGCCCATCATCCTGCACGACGTTCCCGCCCGGACCATACGCGAATTGTCCGACGATACGCTGGCGCGGCTCGCCGGATCGAAGCAGTTCATCGGATTGCGGGACGGGACCGGCGATATCACCCGTCCGATGCGGCTGCGGTCGCTGCTGCCGCACGGATTTCGGCTGCTGTCCGGAGACGACGCGACGGCGCTGGCTTTCATCGCCACTGGCGGCGATGGCTGCATCTCCACGATATCGAATATCGCGCCGGAGCTGTGCCTGGAGATCTTCTCGAACTGCCGGCAGGGGCGGCTGCAGACCGCGCGATACCTGCAAAATCGCCTTGCGCCGCTGACGGCCGCGCTTTCCAAAGAGAGCCCGGCGGCGCTGAAATATGCGCTGTGCCTGCTCGGCTTCATGTCGCCGACCACCCGCCTGCCCATCGTCGAACTGGCCGATGCGGCGAAGGCCGAGGTCGCGAGCGCGATCGCCGGCATCGGCGACGAGGATCTGGCCTGCCCGATCGAAAGTTGGCGCGGACCTCGCTCTCGCAAGGGCATCTCTCTACATTGTAGGGACATCTGAATATTGTAGAGACGTCTTGAATGAGCTCGAACATTCCCGGAATGGAATGGCACGCCAAGACGCTGCGCGCCTGGCAGCTGGCGATTCTGCGCTTTGCCGTGACCTTGGACAACGCCGACCGATTGGCGGTCATGGCAATCGCAAACGAGATCGACAGGCTTGCTCCGCAGTCCGCCGCCGCAAAACCGGATTTCAGCTTTTTTCGCAGGACAAGCGCGGAGCTATGCGCCGCCATTCTGGAGCCAAATGAGCTTGCCTCCATGGTCCTGCGTCGACACCTTGCGCAAATTGATGATGACCGCCTGAGGCGCGCCTTCGCAGCGGCTCTTGAAATCGGCCGACCGAAGGTTTCAATCGGTAGACCCATCAAGCGCGATAGCGACCTTTGGCAGGGACTTTCCTCGCGGAACAACCGGCAAAGTCCGATAGCCCCTCAGCAAGGGGCGATCCGGATCGCAGTGCAGCCCTTACGTGCGCGCCCGCAGACGCGCGATCGAGAAAATGCTTTTCTCGCCATTTCGGTCCGGGCCCACGCATATAGTGGTCTTCGGGCCGATATTTCCTGGCCGGCCCGTCCCAGGAAGGGCCGAGAAACGTCAGCAATGCGCTGACCGCGCTGCGGAGAAGAGAGACGAGACCTGATGCTGGCGGAAGCCGTCGCATGTGACGCTCCATGCAAGATTTGAGCCGTGATTCGCGGGAGAATTCCCCGCCTCCATTATTTGCGCGATACCCAATTGTCCTTCTCGCGGTCGTCGCGGATACCGCGAAGCTCAAGCTCGCGTTCCATTCGGCGCAGTTTCGAATTGGCGATCGCCTCGATCATGTTCTTGAAGAAGCCGTTGACGCGCCTCAAGCGCGCTCGCGCGCATGGACGCGAACGCGTTTTCCCTCGTCCGGCCAAACCGGTAATCCCGGCGAGTCGGTCCGGGTGATGAGATACACCGATACGCATCGTCGTGGGTCAGATCGCGATACTTGTCGTCGCTCGTGATCAAGTGGGCCATCTTGCATCTCCACGGTCAGCTCGAGTGCGAGCTATTGGTCCAGAAGATGCGCATGGCGGCATAGGAAATCGAGACGACCTCCTGCGCTCGCTCATAGCCGCGGCATATAGTCCCCGCCGGGACAGCCGCGGCGTCCTTTCAGCGACCGCTATTCCTATAACTCTCCTATGAGATGCCGCATCGGTCCATCTCGCATTCCTACGGCATGGTCGGCACATCATGCGCATTGGATTTGTGGGGAGGCCGCCATGGCCGCGATCACCTTCAATGCAGCGCACCAGGTAGGACATGTTCGAGAACGGCTCGGATCTGTCGTCACGAGCTTGCGCGAAATGCTCGATGCGTTTGTCAGCTACCGAATGACGGCTGGCTGCTGCCGCGGCCGAACACGCTCGTCCCGCGGCAGCTCCAGGACGCGCTGTCCCCGCCGGTGACCGCGCAATGATAGCCATGCAGCTGACCAACCCAGACCTTTCTCGCGGCTGGCGCCGAGACGTTCGACGGCGGCGCCCGGGCGGGAAAGCGAACACCCCGGCGCTTGCCGCCGGCGAGCCCGCAACCGTCACCGCGCAATTTCAGCCGCTCGATCCCGACATCGTCAGCGAGGCGATCCCGGCGTTCTTCATCGGCCGCAACAACGACGGCTTCTGGGTTGCCCGGGACGTGAAGGGGAGAATCGGCGGCGTCTTCCTGTTCGAGACCTCCGCGCTGTCGTTCGCAAGACGCACAGCCGCGCCGACCGGATGCGCGACGATATTCCCGTCGCAACGGTTCGAACTCGACCTGGAAAACAAGGGCAATCCGTTTATCCCGCAGCTAAGGTCGTTGATGCAGCTTGCGATGCTCGCAGGGCGGCGAACTGCCGCCGTGATCGGCGGTTTCATGGAGGCGGTCAAACGCCGGCTGCAGGACTTCCACATCCCTTGATTTTGAACGGCCGCCAGCGCGACCGAACGTATCGCTCCTCCCGTGCGAACACCCCGGAGCGAAGGAGTTTTGACATGACGATGCTGACGCACACGCGTGGTCCCTTCACACCGGCTTCCATTCCTCGGAACGGCGAAGCCCGGCCAAGCGCGGGCACGGCAAATGCACACCTGGCGACGATCAAGCGCTTCTGCGTGTGCGCCCTTGCCCTGTTGGCCGGGGGCGCCGTCGCCGGGATCATCGCGCTAAGGACCGCGGCCTATTTCTGGCGCTTCCACTATTGACGCCACGTCGGGGCAGGATCGTGTTTATTCGAGACCGCTTGATTGAATCCGGCGGCTCATGAATTGACGATCACCTCGTACCAGTTGTCGACGGCGTCCCTGCTTGGCCTGGCGACGACCTCCTCGACTATGCTGGGGAGCGGCAATCGGCCTTTACGTTCCGCTTTCAAAGCGTCCGCTTGCCTGTCAGCTCGCATTTGCTGCCGGCTCACTTTGTGCCAATAGGCGGCATACGCGTTGGCGCATAAAGAGAAAGATCGCCAACCGAGGCGACCTTTCTGCTAGATAGTCGGATGGACGCACTTACTGCCTTTGGCCTGTTTGCTGTCACCGCCATGCTGGTCTGCTACGCCTTGGAGGATCGCAGCCATTGGTACGTGTTGGCGTTCGCTGGCGCGTGTGCGCTCGGTTCGGCTTACGGCTTCCTGCAAGGAGCTTGGCCGTTCGGCCTTGTGGAAGCGATCTGGGCGCTGGTTGCCCTTCGTCGCTGGGCTCAAATCAGGCCAGTGCCCAACTAAGGCGGCTGCCGGGCATGAATGATGCTTCATTAGCTTGCCACCATAGCCGCGCAATTCAGCATATGTGATCGTGCTCAAGCCGAGCGGAACGTATCTGGATGGCGCCTCGGATTTCAACTTGCGGGCCGAGCATCGCGTCTAACCCGTGCATGTTGACGGTCAAGCACCAGGGCTAAAACACGCACAACGATGTCGACTAGCGCATCTGGTGCCGAAGGACGTTCGTCCGGGTCGAATGCGAGTCCAATGACGGCATTCTGGCCTTCGGCCGTCTCCACAGGCCAAAAGTCAAAGCGCGAGGCCAGATCCGGGTAAACGCCGCTGCGCACGACAGTTCCAGTCGCCAAGGACGATCGCGCCGCCTCTAATTCGGCCTCCTGGGGTTCTACGTCGCCGACTTTCTCGAGGGAAACCACCCTGCCCTCCGTAACGAGCATCACGACGACAGGAACCTGGAAGAGTGCTGCAAGAGCTTGGCGAAGTGATTGAGACGATCGCGTTCGTATTATCGGCCGCGACGACGTCACGGCTGTAGCCTTGCAGCACAGTCGCCTGCCTTCTTAACAGTGCCGCCTCGGTCGCCCTCTGGCGCGAGGTGAAGGCAACGCCACTCACGATGAGACCGACGACAAACAGCAGTCCAATCGCCCAGATGTTCGCCGGGTCGTCGACGGCCAGTGTGTAGCGAGGCTCGGTAAGGAAAAAATTGAAGGCTAGAGCGCCAAGTATCGCCGAACAGAGTGACGGACCCAAGCCGAGGCTAACGCCCGCGATGATCACCGGAACCACAAATACGAGGGATAGGTTGGGGATGGTCACCTTGCTGTCGACACCGACAGCCACGACCGTCGCGACGGCGGTCATTGCAATTGAAGCAAGGTAGCGCACCAACTCCGATGCTACCGGGCCAAAAAGGGGATCGGCATCGGGCGCCGGTGTGATGTCCTGCCGCAGCTTCAATTCAACATCGGCCACCGCTTCAACTCCTGCCTAGCACCTAGGCGACAACTCGTTGGCTGAAGAGCAAACCAGCCAAAGCGAGGTCGCGGCTCTGATAAGCTAACTCGAGTATATCCCAACTTCATCGGCGCGCGAGCCGCATGAAACATAAATTCCATGTCTCTCCGGTGGTGCCGTCGATTTGAACCTTGGGAAGCGAGGAAGCCGGAATGCTTCGCCTTCCGGACGTCCGACTTCGATCACGGTGTCGACTCTGGGAGCTAAGGCGTACTTCGCCGCATCGTCTGGAAAGCCGGGCATACGTATCACGGTTATAGCCTGCTGCCGTCGGCGAGGATTATCATCGCGTTGACCGCGATGCTAACAGTCAGAAGGACGCCGAGCAGCACGGCCAAGCGCATGGACTTTCTCGACATCCATTGCGCCAAAAGGGCGCGCCGTTCCTGAACAACAACAACCTGCGCACACATGACCATTCTCCATTTCGTTCGGTCGCAATTTTCGACCGCACGAGAGAGATTGGTCTGCCGGAATATAAAATCGAGAGGACAAGCCGGCCGGCGGTATAGGAACGTCATAAATGTCCAATGGTCGCTGATCGCGGTAGTCGGGCTACGGGCTCGCGAATGTCTCTCATTGGCACATTTGCGACATGCAGACTGCGCCTGAGAATATCGGCATAGGCTGAGAACGGAAAGGTCGGGCGCTAAAACGGCACAGATGACCAACACGGAAGTAGTTCAAATCGGGTGGTCAACCTGCCTATCTAGCTTGCCCTGAGGTCAGACCCAAAGTCGGTTCCCGATATGCTCGACCTAGGCCGGGCCTAAGCGATGTTTTGTCCTGAGCACGGACAGAGACGGTCTTGAGGCATTGCAAGTTCATTACGCTGTCGCGGGGCAACTGCGGCTCGCCCGTGGGGGGCGTGTAACCGGACAAACAACCCGTGCAGCGGAGGTGCGTTATGGACAGATCATCGTTTCTCGCCAGGCTCATGGGGCCGACATTCGTTGCCATCGCGCTCGGCATGCTGATCAATCTCGGCATGCACGAAAGCATGATCGCGGAGGCGTTGCATACCGGCATCGTGTTCTATCTGTCCGGCCTGCTGTCGCTGCTTGCGGGCCTCGCTATCGTCAATGTGCACAATATGTGGTGCGCGGACTGGCGCGTCATCTTCACTATTCTTGGCTGGCTTATGACGATCGGCGGGATCATCCGCATCGTCATGCCGCAGGTTGCTGTTGCGATGGGTTCGACCATCTATGGAGGTCGCCCATCTACGATTGCAGTCGCGCTAATCATCGGCGCGCTTGGCGCTTTTCTCAGCTTCAAGGGCTACGCGCGGCGCGCGTGAGCCGGGGGAACGCCATGACGTTTGAACTCAGGCTACTCGCCCTAAGCGTCGGCCTTGGACTGGTACAAATCGTGCTTGCCTCGCACGCCGCGAGCTTGCAACGCGGTTAGCCGCCAGGCAAGCTGAGCCTATCGTGACGAGTGAGTGCCTGGAATGGCGGCTGGCGCTGGCGCCACACTTCGTCGGTCGTAGGGTCGTACGCCTAGCGCAGCGACGGCAAGGAAAACAGCATCCGTTCTACCATCGATTTCGATAGTTGCTTCAACGATCCAGCCTGAAGTCGCCATCTCCGTTATTGGTGCGGTGTACATTCCCTTGCACTGCGTCTCAGGATCGATTTCCTTCTCCCGAGTATGAGACATTTAGATACCCAACCCATCTCTGGCCGTCTCTGCTTCTTTTCGGGCGGACGCAATAAGAGGAGCACGGCGCTGCAGAATTCTCCTGTGTCAGCGCCGGTCCTGCCCCTTCTGGGCTGCCCGCGGCGAAAGGTGGCTTAGGATCATACTCGATCAAAGTTGAATCCTTTGGCATCAAGCCTACCCGGTGAACATCCAGAGTCACTCGCTGGCCATGTACCCCGCCAGCAGCAAGATACCAAACGCGGCGATAAGCGCTGCGGAGCCGACCTCGATCGCTCGCATCGTGAGCATGCCGAGCCCCGCGCGCGTCCGGGGAGTGAATAAGCGCCCGAGAGTGACCCCTCCACCGCAAATTGGCTCAATAGCTTAACGTGCCGATCGGCGTCGGGACCCCGCGCCGATTTACAGGTGCCAAGCCGCGCGATGGCGGGCAGCGCTGCGATATTTGGAGTATCCGCGCCGCCCGCCATCGGTCATGCCCGATCCCGTGGCGGTTCCTGCGAGAGGGTGGGAGCATTTGTCGCCCGTTCCACAGCGAATGCCTCCTTTCCCTTTGCGGCCCAGAGAGCTCGCGCCTGCTCGCCTTGATCGCTTTTGAGCTTGTCGGCCATCCAGAGCAGCGCGCCGAGGATGATGGCGCGATCATCGCCGGTCAGGTCCACGATGCCTGCTTTGACGACGAGGCCGCCCAGTTCGATGAGGTGCCGCGTGCGCTTGCGGCGCTCGACCTGCCATGCGCGCATATCATGCCGCGCCCTTGCTGCCTGTTGACGGTTGCGCGCCGCCCGGTTGCGCCCGAGAGCCGCCAGTGTGACGCTCAGCTGCCGGTGTTGCTCGCCGCGCCCGGCTCTGAAAGAACGCGGCTCCGCGTTTCGCCCATGCCTCCCTCTTTCCGGCGTCTTTTGTCTCAGTCAGCACGATCATAGCGCCCGCCAGTTCGTCGACGCTGAGGCTATCTGCTCCGGTGGCGATGACGAGTTCGCCGAGTTGCTGCACCTTGCGGCTCTTGAGGTCGCGGGCCTTGTCCTGAAGCGCTTTCAGTTTCCCGTCGAAATCCCGCGGCTTGCGCATCACGTTCTCCAGCAATGTTGATGAAGGGACGATAGTTGAGCCCTGGGCATAATGCTGTAAGGTCGCCGGGACGGTTTGAGACGGTGTAATCCCGCCCGAGAATTTTTCGAGGGAGGGCGCGCTTATACGTCGTTCCGACGTGCGCTCTGCCGTGCCACTGATCCGATCGCGATGGCGATCTATCATCTTCACGTCAAGGTCATTGGCCGCAAGTCTGGCTCCAGCGCGGTGGCGTCAGCCGCTTACCGCTCGGGATCGCGGCTGCGCGACGAGCGGCTTGATCGCAGCCACGATTTTTCGGCCAAGCGCGGCGTCGTCCATTCCGAGGTGCTGCTACCGGAGAATGCGCCCGCTGTGTGGAAGGAACGCGAACGGCTGTGGAACGGTGTCGAGGCGTTCGAGGTCAGAAAAGACGCGCAGCTTGCCCGCGAGGTCGAGTTCGCCCTTCCGCGCGAGATGACGCAAGCACAGGGCATTGAACTCGCCCGCGACTTCGCGCAGGCGGAGTTCGTAGGTTTGGGCATGGTCGCCGATCTCAACGTGCATTGGGACATCGCCGAAGACGGCCTGGCCAAACCCCACGCCCACGTCATGCTCACCATGCGCGCGGTGGACGAGAACGGTTTTGGTCCGAAGGTGCGGGACTGGAATCGCACCGAGATGGTCGAGCGCTGGCGCGAACGCTGGGCCGAGCTTGTCAACGAGCGCCTGGCGGAACTCGACATCGACGCGCGGATCGACCATCGCAGTCTGGAAGCGCAGGGTATCGCGCTGGAGCCGCAAACCCAGATCGGCGCATCCGCGCTACGTATCGAAGGCGAAGGGATCGAGACCGCCGACCGCGCGGAGATGCACCGCGAGCTTGCGCGCGGCAATGGCGAGAGGATCATCGCGAATCCCGATCTGGGGCTGGACGCGATCACGCAGCAGCAATCGACCTTCACGCGCCGCAACATGGCAACGTTTGCGCACCGGCACAGCGATGGAATTGAGCAGTTCAACGAAGTTATGGGCGCGATGCGCAATGCCCCTGATCTGGTCGAACTTGGCAAGGACGCTCGCGGAGAAGATCGCTTCACGACTCGCGCCATGATCGAGGTGGAACAGCGTCTGCACCGCGCCGCCGAACTCGTGGCAGGACGCGAGCGCCATGAGGTGAACGGCACTCACAGGCGGGCGGCGTTCGAGCATGCAGAAGTGCGCGGTCTCGTCCTTTCGGGCGAACAGGCCGACGCTCTGGCGCATGTCACGGACGGGCGCGATCTCGGTGTCGTGGTCGGCCATGCAGGAACGGGAAAGAGCGCGATGCTGGGCGTGGCGCGGGAGGCATGGGAAGCAGCGGGCTATGAGGTGCGGGGCGTGGCGCTGTCCGGCATTGCGGCGGAAAATCTCGAAAGCGGATCGGGCATCGCGTCACGCACCATCGCCAGCATGGAACATGGCTGGCAACAGGGCCGCGACCTGCTCACGACGCGCGATGTGCTGGTGATCGACGAGGCGGGTATGGTCGGCACACGGCAGTTGGAACGCGTGCTGTCCCATGCTGCCGAAGCCGGCGCGAAGGTCGTGCTGGTCGGCGATCCGCAGCAGTTGCAAGCAATAGAGGCGGGCGCGGGGTTCCGTTCGATCCATGAGCGCCATGGCGGCGCGGAAATCGGCGAGGTGCGCCGCCAGCGCCAAGACTGGCAGCGGGACGCCACGCGTGATCTCGCTAATCGCCGAACCGGCAGCGCGCTGGAAGCCTATCGCTCCCACGGCATGGTGCATGAGGCCCAAACACGCGAGCAGGCGCGCGGTGATCTGATCGACCGCTGGGATCACGACCGGCAAGCGTCGCCCGACGGGAGCCGCATCATCCTGACCCATACCAATGACGAGGTGCGGGGCCTTAACGAGGCTGCGCGGATGCGGATGCGTGCCGCCGGTGATCTGGGCAGTGAGGTGCATGTGGCGGTCGAGCGCGGCGACCGCGGCTTCGCCAGCGGGGATCGCGTCATGTTCCTGCAAAACGAACGAGGCCTTGGCGTAAAGAACGGCACGCTCGGCACCATCCAACAGGTGAACGCGCGGTCCATGATTGTGCGCGTCGACGATGGCCGATCCGTTGGCTTCGACCTCAGGGATTACAATCGGATCGACCACGGTTATGCGGCGACGATCCACAAGGCGCAGGGCATGACTGTGGACCGCATCCATGTGCTGGCGACGCCGGGCATGGATGCCCATAGCAGCTATGTGGCCCTGTCGCGACACCGGGATGGCATGGCGCTGTATTATGGCCGCGACGATTTTGCCAATCCGGACCGCCTCACTCGAACCTTGTCGCGTGACCGGGCCAAGGACATGGCCTCGGACTACGAGCAGCGCGATCCGGCGCAAGTCTATGCCGAGCGGCGCGGGATCACCTTCAGCGAGCGCGTTGCCGAGATCCTGCGCAGGGTCGTGCCCGAGAGGGTGCGCAACATGTTCGATGGCCTGCGCCCGTCTGCCGAAGCTGTGCCTGGCACGGACAGCGCGCGGAGGCCGGAACGGGAAGCGCCGGAAAGGAAGACTGGTCGGAAGACTCGGAAGCGGCGCTGCGTAAAGCCCGCACCAAGGCTCTCACCCGCCATGCCCGAGCCGCGGATGCGATCTTCGAGATGCAGGAGCGGGGCGGCAAGGCCAGCCCGGCGCAGGTAAAGGAATTGCAGGAGGCCCGCAAGGTCTTCGAGGAGGTGCGGCCCTACGGTTCGCAGGACGCCGAAGCCGCCTACAAGAAGAATCCGGAACTTGTCCGCGAGGCGGCTGGCGGCGAGGTCAACCGCGCCATCCGCGCTCTCCAGCTCGAAACCGAACTGCGGACCGATCCGAGCCGCCGCGCCGACCGTTTCGTGCAGCGCTGGCAGAAGCTCGACCACGCCAGCCAGCGTCAATATCAGGCGGGCGACATCGCCGGCTACAAGGCGACGCGCTCGGCGATGGGCGACATGGCGAAAAGCCTCGAACGCGATCCGCAACTGGAATCCATCCTCGCCAACCGCAAGCGGGATCTCGGCATCGCGTTCGAGTCAGGCCGCCGGCTCGGCCAGGAGTTGGCGTTCACCCACGGCATCGACCTCGGCAGAGGCCGGGGCATCGGAATTTGACCCATCCGATTTACCGCCGACTCTTCGCCACAGTACGGTGACGTGCAAAATCCTCTTGCGTGTCCTTGAATGCCTGCCCTGTCTGGTCTCAGCAATCGTCAGAAACAACCAGCAGGAGGCCGCGCGGCCATGCGCGAACCAGACCGTATCATCCGTCTGAAAACTGTCCTTTCCCGGACCGGGCTGTCCCGATCCACCATCTACCGCAAGATTGCCGAGGGCACGTTCCCGGCCCAGCTCAAAATCAGCACCAACGGGACTGGGTGGCATGAATCCGACATCAACCGCTGGATCGCCGATCCCGTCTCATGGCGTCCGAAAGGCCAGTTTGATGAGGTCTGTTGAGGCCGGTGCGGACTTCGAGAGGGCCGGCACTCGTGCCGGTGACGACGAGGATGGCAATGTCCGATCCCGGTGCGTCCGGTGCCTCACAGTATTGGAGCAGCTTGAGGTTCTACTGCTATCCCCTTGGTGGCGGGAGCGGCGGCATGGGCTTGTCCGCTTGCGGGTATGGGACCGGAGCGCCACCATCCCGTCAATGCCAAGCCGCTCTCGCGGTGGCGCTTCGCGCCAGCATTGACCGGATGTCGTCGCCCCGGTCGTAGCTTATCAAGCAGACCAGGGTGGATTGGAGGCGCGATCCGCTCTCATCTCGGAAATGGCAGTGGCAGCTTTGAATAACGCCGAGCCGACCATGATCCGTCCCGCAACAAGCCTTCCGAACAGAACTTAATCACCGACGCGCACAATACGACCTGAGACCGCCCCTTACACGTTCTACGTTTGCGGACAGCTCAGAGACGCTACGTCCGATCAGGCCGCAAGGCGCTGTTCTTCATCGGCTTCTGCGGACGGCTCAGCGGCGGCCTTGCGAAGGAAGCGCGCAAGCGCTGCCTTCCGGGAATTGCGATCGAGCGCGTAGGCGGTCTGCTTGAACTCCACGCCGTCGATCAGCCCTTGGATATAGCCGGAGATCGTATCGGCTGCCATAACGAGCGCAGTGTCGAGAGTGTGAATGTATTTGCTTGTGACTGATCCCTTAGCGTGGCCGACTAAGGCTGCGATTGTTACCTCCGTAAACCCAAGGTCGTTCGCGATGCTTGCGAAGCTGTGCCGTAATACGTGTGGGGTGATGTCGGAAAGCGGCGTGTCCTGGAAAATCTTCTTCCAATGATTGGGAAAGCTGCCGAACGCATTATCGTCGCCCTGACCGGGGAAGACGTAGCTGCCGACGTCATCGGTCCGTCGGCTTTCCAGATACTCAACGACAGGCAAGCCAATCGGTCGGGTCGAGGCGCCCTCCTTACTGTCGGTCAGCCGCAGGCAACTTGCGTCTGTATCTGCTTCGACCCATTGCAGCTCGATCATTTCTGCGCGGCGGCACCCGGTGAGAGCGATCTGGCGAACGATGTCGACGGTCATTTCGTACTTGTCGTCTTCCGACGCCTCGCGCAGCATTTCTCCAAGTGTTCGATACTCAGCCTCGGTCAAGCGGCGATTGCGGACGTTATCCTTCGGCTTCCTAACGCCATGCGCAGGATTGGTGTCAATGACTCCGGCCTCTACGGCATAGGTAAGGATACCTCCGAGCAGACCCGACGGTTCGCGTGGCTGTACCAGCGCCGCCTCGCACGATTGCCTTGCCGCGCAGCTTCTTGGTCTTGACGCTGACTCGGGTCTTCCCGGCCATAATGTCCTTCAAGACCTTGTTGATGTCGGCCTTGGACGAGATCCTTTACCCGACGCGTGCCAATCAGCGGCACGATATGACGATGTATGCGTCCGGTGTCGGTCACAATGGTGGTCGCCTTCTTAGGGCGCCCGCCTTTTCCGAGTATGAGCCCGTCTTTAGGTCGTTGAGATAAAGATCGCACAACTCCTTGACGGTGATTGCCTTGTGATCGAGCTGGCGTTCCTCAGCGGGATTTTCCCCCTGCGCCACTCGACCCAACTGGACCTTTGCCTCCTGCCTCGCTGTCTCCGGCGTCCAGACTCCATGGAGGCCGATTGTATAGCGGCGCGAACAGCCGGCCGATCGATACTGAATGACGTAGCTGCGTTTGCCAGACACGAACACGCGGAGACCAAAACCGGGGAGGTCGTCGTCCCAGATGACGTAGTCTTTGTCCCTGAGATTCCGCGGCGTCGACGATTCGCTTGCTGAGCTTAGCCATCGAAATTTCTCCGGCCTGAGCTCCGTCTTCCGCGTAAGCACCACGTAAGCAGTTGGAAGAAAATCGAAGCGCACGGTAGGATACGCGCTGCGGTCGACAATTCCAGTTTGTTTAGTAATTTGAGTAGGATAGCGAAGCATTGAGTGCCCTATCGCCTTTTTGGGTAGGACAGCTTAAATTGCTCCGAAGGCAAAGGTCACACGTTCGAATCGTGTCGGGTGCGCCAGTTCGGTACAGAAACACGAACGCCACCAAGCGCCGGTTCTACGCCCGCAGCGGCGACAAGCGTCCCAGCCGTACGGTTTTCGATCCCATGAGGATGAGGCGCTTTCCCGTCCTGACGAAATCGGATCGTTCAACTAGGCTGCCGGCATGAACGCTGCGGATGTCATCGAGATTTACACCGAATTGGAGCGTCTCGGCGTCCGCATCTGGATAGACGGCGGTTGGGGCGTCGACGCGCTGCTGGGACGACAAACGCGCCCACATGCCGATCTAGACATCGCGGTCGAAGAAAACAGCGTTCAGGCTTTGCGAACTCTTCTGAAGCGACTGGGCTTCCAGGAAGCCCTTCGCGACGATTTAAGCGCATGGAACTTTGTTCTGGCTGACGCCGACGAGCGCAAGATCGATGTGCATGCGATCGTCTTTGATGCATATGGCAACGAAGTCCTTGGCCCAGCCGAGTTGGGCCAGTTTTATCCGGCCGGCGCGTTGAGTGGCGCGGGCGAGATCAATGGTGCGGCCATGCGATGTGTGGCTCCGGAGTTCATGGTGAGGTTCAAAACGAGCTACGAACCTCGTGAGGTCGACCGACTGGACGTCGCTGCTCTACGCGATCGCTTTGGGATATGAAGTATCCATGACGCCAACCTGCCGATCTAGGCACCGACGAAACGCTGCCGCTCCGATGCTTTCATAACGCGCATCGGCGCCTGTTCCAGAAAAAGCGTCCGCGTGCCGCCGAGCGAGCCACGCCGTCACTCGACCTTGCCGGCCGTCGTCTCTTGCCCACGGCCCGGACGCTAGACCGGATCCGGGCGCGACCATAGCACCGGGTCGCGGATCGCTTCTGCCAAGGCCTCCGCCTGCACGGCAAGGAAACGCGCGCCCTTTTCGGCCGTGGCGGTGCGCGGGTCTCCCCAGGTGCCGGTGACAGGCGCGCGTTCGGAGAATGAGTAAAACCGGGAGAAGCCCGCCGGTGCATGGACGGGGGCGGGAGCCTGCTGCATCGCCTCGTCCAGCTTGTGCGCCTTCACGATATCTTTCGCGATGGCCATCATGACCGAGGTCTCACCCTCGCAGGCATGTTTCGGTGCGGTGTCGGACTCGAAGATCGCCGCGATCTTTGCGGGCGATAGAAACCACGGCGTCGTCGCCACGATCGGAAAATCATAGGACACCGCCAGTTCGCGCGATGCCACGGCGAGAGGATCGACATTGCCGCCGTGGCCGTTGACGATCAGCAAGCGGGCAAAGCCCAATGCGCGAAGCGATCGCACGATGCTTTCAAGGATCGCGCGATAGGCGGCATAGTCGACGCTGATCGTGCCGCCAAACGGCAAATGATGTTCGCTCAAACCCAGCCACAGGCCGGGCAGCACCGCGACCGGCACCGGATCCGGCCCCTCGACCACCAACCGGGCGGCCGCAATCGACGCAGCACTGGCGCTGGCGGTATCGGTGATAACAGGCAGATGCGGACCATGCTGCTCCAGCGAGCCGGCGGGCAGGATCGCCAGAGCCCCCTTGCGTGCCGCTATCTCGCGCAGATCCGGAGCGGTCATGCGCGCCCATTCGACTTCAATGCTCATTGCGATCTCCCGAAAGGATTGAGTGGCGAGGATTTATCATGTGGCCCGAAGACGTTTAGAGAAAAGCTGTCTTACGGATTGATATCCCCGGTGAGGCCGCGAGCCTGATGTGCTGTTGTCGCGTTGCGCCGGTATATCTCCAGCAGTCCGCGAATTGTCAGATCGGGATCGAAGTGGTCGATCGCCTCAGTGGCGCCGTGGAACAGCGATGCGATACCGCCGGTTGCGACGACCGTCATTGCTTCGTTCCGCTCGGCCTTGATGCGTGCGATCATGCCCTCGATGAGCGCGACGTGACCCCAGAAAATACCGGACTGCATGGCGCTGACCGTGTCGTCACCGACCACCTGTCGCGGCTTTTGCAGCGCAATTCTGGGAAGCTTCGCGGCAGCCGCATGCAGGGCCTCCATCGACAGGTGAACGCCTGGCGCGATCACGCCTCCCTCGAAGCCGCCATCGCTCCCGATCACGTCCAGTGTGATAGCGGTCCCGCTGTCGACAATGATCAATGGTCCGGAATAGAGCTTGAGTGCGCCAAGCGCATTGACCAGACGGTCCGATCCGACCTCCGACGGCTTGCTGGTCCGCACCTGGATGCCCAGCTCGATATTCTCACCGACGATCAACGGCTCGACGTGCAGATAGCGACGCGACAGGTTTCGCAGATTGAAGATCGACTGCGGCACCACACTCGATATCACACAGGCGTTCAAAAGGCCGAGCTCAAGTTTGTGCATCGCCATCAGTTGCGACAGCCACACCGCGTATTCATCGGCCGTACGGCTGGGCTCGGTGGCCGATCGCCATTGGGCGATCCAATGGTCGCCGTCGTGAACCGCAAACAGGCTGTTGGTGTTTCCCTGCTCAATTGCCAGAAGCATCGATCAAGCCCCGCGTTGCCGGTTCATACTACGGAGTGTTGCGCTCTGAAATGCCGCCTGAACGCGAGCTCTCCGAAGACTTCTACGAGGCGTAGCACAAGTTCGTATGCTGTCGCAGCACCGGTGATCGGGGGGCGGCAGGCGCCGACAACATGGCGGCACGGCGAGGCCGCGATGCTCCGCGCCGCGTCATCGCTTTTTTAAGGATTTCCTGAAATTTTGCCCGGCCTGCCTGATCCAGGAGCGGTCAGTCCCGGATGCGTCGCAGTGCACCTTAGGTGCCCGGACACAAAATATCGAAAACAACCCCATGCAAAGTAGAAATGGGGCCCGGGTCACGGCACTCAGGCGGCTTGCGCCCGGGGCAGGATGACCATCCACCCTGCCGGCGAAGGCGCGGGAATGGCCCATTGGCCTCACCCCCACGCGGCCGCAATTCTTAACTCCTGGCGCTTCCGTTTCCGGAGGCGCCCGCCGTCCCAGATCACGCGGCGCAGCTTGCCGAATAGGTTGGCGCATTGCCCGAGGCGGCGGAGCAGAAAGCGTCAAAATAGGCTTCCAGTTCGGCGACGGCGCGATGCTCCCACTCCCTGGCTTGCGCCAGCAGGGAACAGCTATGAACCGGCCGGAAGGCCGCGGTCTGGCGGTACAGCGACGCGATGGTGCGGTACCGGCGAACGTTTTCCATGATGGCCAGGCTGCTCATGTTCGTATCTCCCCATTGCTTTTCCCGGACACGAACTTGCGGCAGAACGATTTTCGATTCGTTAGCGGGGCCCGGAGAGAGAACCTGTGGTTTCCGAACTGTTGACGGCGCGTCCTTACGGGTGGACACGACACGGCGCAACTCTTCGGAGAACGGAAGCCCGGCCGCTTCAATCGCCGGTGCGCGCGGCCTGCGGCGAGGCCGGCGAATTTTCGCTCGAACAGACGACGCTTGGCAGGAACAATCCTCCATCAAGCGACCACGCGGGCAACATCGTGCGGACGCAGAATGCCAGTCCGATCCCGAGAAGCGATGCACACATCAGCGTGGCTGCGAACGGCCAGGCCGTCCGCTTTCGTTGCGGTGACGATGGCAGGCTGGCTGCGGTGGCCGCTGTCGTTTGATTCGAGCTGGACACAGGTCAGGATCCTGGCTGGAGAATGATGCGTTCGAGACCAGTCCCGGGCAACGCCCGCGAAGCCACAGTCTAGTGATGCTTGTGCTGCGCGCCGGCGACGCCACTGACGGCGGCTCCGGGATTTTCCTCGACGTTGTAGACGACCTCGACCGGTCCGGCCTTCTCGAACACCAGCGTGCCCTTGATCTTCTGGCCAAGCTGCAGCGGCTCCTTGAGGCCGAGCATCACAATGCGAAGCGCGCCGGGCTTGAGCTCCACCGTCTTGCCGGGCTTGATCTCGATGCCGTTGGTGACCGGACGTGTCTTGGCCATGCCGTCGACGTCGACCACCTCGTGGATCTCGATCTGGCCGGCCGCGGGTGAAGTCCCGCTGATCAGGCGATCGGCCGTCTTTCCCTTGTTGGTGATGGTGAGATAGCCGCCCGCAATGTTGGCCTCTGCCGGGGTCGGGCGCGACCAGGGATGACCGATGTCGAGGGCGCCGACCTTGAACTCGTGCGCGCCTGCCCCGCTCGTAATGAGCACAGCGGCTGCGACAAACATGGCCGCTGTAACAAACACAAAAATATCTCTGACGATGTTTGTCATAATTGTCCTACTCCGATACGCACTGGACAGCTAAGCCATTTAAAGAAACAATCGGACGCGATTACGGCCGGTGCTCGCCCCGATTGCGGCTGCCGCCGGACGCGATTGCGGCCACCGCATCGCGGCGCGAAAAACCCGCACACACAACCGAACATCGGGCTGCGGCTCGCTCGCCATTCGCTCACCACGCGACAGCCTCACCGATGCCGCGCTCGCGAGGACGCCTTCGCTTTTCCGCTTTGCTTCCGTCGCGAGCAGGCCGCGCTTCTCGCATGATCCAGTCAATCTCGCGCCCGATTGCGATGGCTAATCGTCGGCCATCAGTGAATGGGGGCGTATGTGTGTGCGTATCTAAAACGGCCCGCGGCCGGCATCTTTTCATCCGTGTTGCTTTTTCTGGCGGTACCTGCGGAAGCGCATCATCCCGGCGGCGGCGGCAATACCGGTAGCGGCGGCCCCATCAACACCATCTCGGCCGACACGCTCTCCGAAGGGTTGATCGCCGCATCGGTCCGCTATGAATTTATCCGCATGGGCCAGCTCAGCGACGCCGATCTGCTCGCCGCAGCAGCCAAGGGCACGCATGCGCACTCGCTTCGCTCGATCGACGCCGTCTCGCTTTCGGTCGCCTACGGCATCACCAATGACTTTACCGTCGGCGTTCGCGCCGCCGGCGTCCGCCGCTCGGATATCCGCGAACCCGGGGAAGACATGTTGAGCGGCGGCCATATGGGCATCATGAATTCGACCGACATGAGCGGCCTGATGAGCCCCGACGGCATCAACCGGCGCGGCAATTCGGCAGGCTTCGGCGACGTGACGATGCTTGGGCAATACCGCTTCCACAACAACGCGCAGAACGGTACGTCGGCCGCCGTGCTGTTTGGCTTCAAGGCGCCGACCGGCAGCACCAGCCAGCGCGACAATTTCGGCCAGCTGTTCGAAGCCGAGTTTCAACCGGGCTCGGGCTCATGGGACGGCCTGTTAGGCGCCGCCTTCACCAAGCGCACGGGCCGCTGGTCGTTCGACGTGAGTGCCCTCTATTATCTGATCAGCACGGGCACGCAGAATACCAATCTTGGCGACCGCTTCCTGTTCGGCACCGCGGTATCGTATCGTCTGGTCGGCGCCACCGGCTCGTCGAAAGAGACGGAGCTGCACGAATACTGCATGCAGCCCCGCAACCAGCTGCAGGAGCATTGTCTCTATCACGCCAATCACGACCACAGCGACATGATGAAGACGCCCTACACGCTCGACCTCGTGCTCGAGCTCAATGGCGAGTGGCATGACAAGCAGCGGATCGCCGGCATTCCGGATCCTAATTCGGGCGGCACCACGGTCTATCTCTCGCCAGGCGTGCGCGTGGGCTTCGATCGCTTTTCGGGCTTCGTCTCCGTCGGCGTGCCGGTCATCAACCAGCACAACGGCATCCAGTCCAAGCCGGAATTTCGCGTGCTGACGGGGATCGGCGCACGGCTGAATTGAACGCGGAAGTCGGTCACCACCGTTTGACGCCAGCGCTATTCTGGGTGTTCTATGATGACCGTCGAAGGTTTGGCTAACTTAGCCAAGTCGAAGGCTCAGCTACGGCTCGCCCAATTCGGAAATCCGAGATGAAGGAAGTCCCCCTGTCCGAAATCAAGTCGGAAGACGACTGGTTCGAATACCGTCTCGAACACGACCCACGCTTCCTCCGGCGCATTGAACAGGCGCGCAGCAGCTTGAGCGCCGGACTTGGGGTCAAGCTCGAAGACATAGAACAGGAATAGTGCACCTGCCGCGCGTCACGCTGCGCGGATGTTGCCTAGGAATTTTCCGGTTTCGGTCTCGAGCTGCTCGGATTGCGAGGTGAGCTGGGCGGCGGCTTTCAGGACGAGGGTCGCGGCAGCGTCGACCTTGCTCGACGCTTCCCGCACGCCCGTGATGTTTTGCATCACCTCCTGAGCGCCCTGCGCCGCCTGCTGCACGCTGCGGGCAATCTCATTGGTCGCAGCGCCCTGCTCTTCGACGGCCGCCGCTATGGAGCCGGCAATTTCATTCATTTGCCCGATGGTGGTGCCGATCTCGCGAATGGCGTTGACCGTCGAACCGGTCGCGTCGCGAATTTCCTGAATCTGGCTGGTGATTTCGTCGGTGGCCTTGGCGGTCTGCGACGACAGCGCCTTGACCTCGTTGGCCACGACGGCAAATCCCCTGCCGGCTTCGCCGGCGCGCGCGGCCTCGATGGTCGCGTTCAAGGCCAGCAAATTCGTTTGTCCCGCGATGGTCTGGATCAGCGCCATGACCTCGCCGATCTTTTGCGAGGCCTCGACCAGGCGCCCGACCATGGCCTCGGTCCGGTTGGCCTGCCCGACCGCGTTCTGGGCAATGGACGAAGACTGGGTGACCTGCCGCGATATCTCCTGGATCGAGGACGAAAGCTCTTCCGCCGAAGCCGCAACCGTCTGAACGTTGGATGCGGTCTGCTCGGCCGCGGCCGCAACCTTGGCGCTCTGATCCGTCGTCCCCACGGCGATCGTGGACATCGACGACG
>CAWFMW010000027.1:0-20193 GCA_963816815.1 uncultured Alphaproteobacteria bacterium | reverse complement strand
GCCCCCTGATGGCGGCGATCGATACATCGACAAGTCACATCGGGTCTCGTTGCGTGAAGAGGACTGCAGCAACGGAATAATTGTCAGTCCTCACAGTGTGGAAGGAGCTTTGGATGCCTAACGACACCGAGGAAGGACGACACGAAACCTCATCGAATGAAAGCGAAGACCGGACCCTCAACCGTCGCAATATTTTGCTCGGCTCGTCGGCGCTGGTGGCGGCAGCGGCGATTACCTCCGGCGCGTTGGCACAGGCGCAGAAGGCCGCGCCAGCAGCCCCGGCAGCAACGCCTGCTCCGACCCCTGCTGCGCCTTCCGGGCGCAAACCCAATATCCTCGTAATCTGGGGCGACGATGTCGGCGTCGCGAACATCAGTGCCTACTCGAACGGCGTGATGGGTTATGAGACGCCGGGCATCGATCGTATCGGCCGTGAAGGGATCAAGTTCCTTCACTATTATGGCGAGCAGTCCTGTACCGCGGGACGCGCGGCGTTTTTGACCGGCCAGCACGGCATCCGTAGCGGCCTGACCAAGGTCGGCTACCCCGGCGCGCCAATGGGTATGAGCCAGCTTGATCCCTCGATCGGTGGTCTGCTCAAGAACCTAGGTTACGCCACCGGTCAGTTCGGCAAGAATCACGTCGGCGACCGCAACGAATCGCTTCCGACAGTGAATGGCTTCGACGAGTTCTTCGGAAATCTCTACCATCTCAATGCGGAAGAAGAGCCGGAACTGCCGGACTATCCGAAGGATCCGGCCTATTTTGCCAAGTTCAGCCCGCGCGGCGTCTTGAAATGCAAGGCAACTGACCGCGACGACCCTACTGTCGATCCGCGCTTCGGCAAAATCGGTAAACAGACCATCGAGGACACCGGCGCGCTCACCAAGAAACGCATGGAGACGATCGACGATGAGACTTCGGCGGCAGCCATCGACTACATGAAACGGCAGCAGGCCGCCGGCAAGCCGTTCTTCTGCTGGTTCAATGGCACACGGATGCACTTGCGAACGCACGTTCGCAAAGAGCATCGCGGCCGTTACACCCACGGTGACAGCGAATACATCGACGGCATGCTTGAGCACGACGACACCGTCGGCAGCTTGCTCAAGGCGCTGGACGATATGGGTATCGCTGACAACACCATTGTCGTCTACTCCAGTGACAACGGGCCGCACATGAACTCTTGGCCGGACGGCGCCATGACCTGGTTCCGCTCCGAGAAAAACACCAACTGGGAAGGCGCCTTCCGCGTACCCTGCCTGGTCCGCTGGCCGGGCGTCATCAAGCCGGGCACGGTCACCAATGAGATGATGAGCCACAACGATTGGATACCCACGCTCTGCGCGGTGGCCGGCGAGCCTGATATCGTGAACAAGCTCAAGGCTGGCTACACGGCCAACGGCATCAACTACAAGGTCCACCTCGACGGCTACGACCAGTCCGGCTTCCTCCGCAATGTCAGCGGCACCGCCGGCATAAACAACGGGACGAAGAGCGCGCGTAGCAAGTTCTTCTACGCCGACGATGACGGATCGTTGGTGGCTTTCCGCACGGGCGACTACAAATTCGTCTACGCCGAACAGCGCTCACCCGGAACGATGCAGGTTTGGGCGGAGCCATTTACCAAACTCAGGTTGGCAAAGATCTACAACCTGTTCCAGGATCCGTTCGAGCGAGCCGACATCACATCCAACACCTTCTGGGACTGGCAGCTCAATCACGTCGGATCGGTTTACGGTGCGATGGACGAAGTCGGCGCGTTCGTGATGACATTCAAGGAGTTTCCGCCGCGCGCGTTCCCGCCGAGTTTTGTGCCGACCAACATCGTGGAAGAGATGATGGACGACATCAAGGATCAAAGGCAGAGGGCCGGGCAGCGCGCCCAAAGCATCGACAAGATCCGCTCGGGCGTAAACCAGATGATCGAGCAGCAACTGCAGCAGCGCGGCATCAAGTAACGGACGCTGCATCGGTGCCGGCTCGCCCACGGGCGGGCCGGACGACGTCGCTGTTTTGCGATCGAATCCCGAGCTTCTGCGGTGCGGCCGGTCAAATAGCGCCAAACGCAAATTTCTCCGAAGTACTGACCTCAACTCAAGGGAATGGCGAATGCCTGGACGAACGTTGACGGCGTTGGCCGTCGCCCTGGCGATGTTCATCGTACCCACGAGCGCATCGGCACAAACTGTTTCTCCGGCCGAGACGCAGGCGATCGCCAAGGACGCCTATGTCTATTCCTACGCCATGATGGAAAGCTATCAGACCTGGCGCACGCAGACCGTAGACAAGACCGCCAATGGATACATCGGTGGCTTCAACGTGTACCGGCACTACTCGGAGCCGGCTACGCCGGACACCAAGGACATCGTCTCGCCGAACAATGACACGCCTTACTCCTGGGCGTGGCTCGATCTTCGCGCCGAACCGATCGTGGTGAGTGTTCCTGCCGTTCCAAAGGACCGCTACTACGTGATGCAATGGGTTGACCTATACACGCAGATTTTCGCCTATATCGGTGTTCGTTCGACCGGCTTTGATGCAGGCAACTACATGATCGTCGGCCCGAAATGGAAGGGCACAAAGCCCGCTGGCATCAAGCAGGTTTTCAGGGCTGAAACCGATATAGTCGGAACACTAACCCGGACTGCGCTGTTTGGCCCCGACGATGTTGCCAACGTCAAAGCGCTGCAGGCGCAGTACAAGCTGCAATCGCTGAGCGCATTCCTGAAGCAGCCCACACCGCCGGCAGCGCCGGCCATCGACTTTCCACCCTATGACAAGGCCAAGGCACGGACGCACGATTTCATCGGCTACCTGAACTTCCTTCTGCAATTCGCCGAACCGCCGGCACCGGCGGAAGTCGCGATTCGCAAGCGCTTTGAGAAAATCGGCATTGGACCTGGCAAGCCTTGGGATGCCCCGAAGGTCGATCCCGCGACCCTTGCGGCCATTGATGCGGGCGTGAAGGAGGGGCAGGCGGAGATCGACGCGCTGGCAGCCAAGACCTTCAGGACCAACGGGCTTTTCGGTTCGCGGGTGCAACTGAAGACAGACTATCTAAAGCGTGACGTCGGCGCGATGAAAGGAATCTACGGAAATGCGATCGAGGAAGCCTGGTATGGCGGCTACGTTTGTGACGGCAGTAAGCCATCGACGGTTCATTTCACCAAGGCCAGCCTGCCGCCGGCAAAGTTCTTCTGGTCCATGACTATGTACACGATTCCCGATCGTTTCCTGTACGCCAACCCGATCAACCGCTACTCGATCGGCGACCGCACCAAGGGACTGCAGTATGGCAAGGACGGCTCGCTGACGATCTATGTCGGCAACGCCTCGCCCGGCAAGGACAAGGAAAGCAACTGGCTGCCGGCGCCGGCGGCGAAGTGCAGCCTGGTCGCGCGCGTCTATGGGCCGAGCAAGGCAGCGATGACGGGCGCTTGGAAACTGCCACCGCTGCAGCCGACGAAATGAAGCGGTAACGACAACTCAAGTTTGTGAAACAGAATTCCGTCCAAACAGGAGTATCTGCGATGAAGCCAGGACTTATTGTTTGCGCGTTGCAAGGGGCGCTTGTCTGGGCAGGTGCAGCACTGGCGCAGTCGCCTCCCACTGGCACCGTTCCCGTCACCGTCGACAACTTCATCCGTGCCGAGTCTGATCTGTATTTTCGCGGTATCCTGAAAGACAGCGGCGCGATCGGAAAGTTCAACCATCGCCGCGAACCGGCGCGGATCGACAATCAGACCGTGATACGCCTCAATCGCGACACGCTGTATTCGTCTGCCGTCTTCGATCTCGATGCCGGACCTGTCATGATCACGCTGCCGGACGCCGGCAAGCGCTTCATGTCGATGCAGGTCATTAGTGAAGACCATTACGTGCCGGAAGTCGTCTACGGCAAGGGCAGCTATGCGCTGACCAGGGAGAAGGTAGGCACGCGGTACGCAGCCGTTGCGATCCGGACGCTCGTCGACCCCGCCGATCCCAAGGATATCGAGCAAGTCCACGCGTTGCAGGACGCGATCAAGGTCGAGCAGACGACTGTGGGAAAATTCGAGGCGCCGAACTGGGATCAGGTCAGCCAGAAGAAGGTGCGCGACGCGCTGCTCGTTCTGGCGACGACCATACCGAACTTCTCAAAGGCATTCGGCACCAAAGCCGAAGTGGACCCGATCCGCCATCTGGTCGGAACCGCCGCCGGCTGGGGCGGCAACCCAGACAAGGACGCGACCTACCTCAATATCACGCCTGCCGGCAACGACGGCACGACCATCTACAAGCTCGCGGTCAAGGACGTGCCGGTCGACGCGTTCTGGTCGGTCAGCCTCTACAATGCCGAAGGCTATTACGAAAAGAATCCATACGACGCCTATTCGATCAACAGCATCACGGGAAAGAAAAATGCCGATGGCTCGATCGCCATTCAGTTCGGCGGCTGCGATGGCAAGATTCCGAACTGCCTGCCGATCATGAAGGGCTGGAACTACACGGTGCGTCTCTATCGGCCACGCGACGAAATTCTGAATGGCAAGTGGAAATTCCCGGAGCCGCAACCAGCCAGTTGAGGACCTATCATGACCGGCCTCGACATCTTCGCCTGGATCGTCCTTATCATTCTTGTCGCCTGCCTCGTCGGCATGTTCTGCATCGCCGGCTGGCTGCCGGGTCATATCGCCAAAACCCGCGGCCATCCATGGGCGGATGCGGTGACGGTGGCCGGCTGGATAACCCTGATCTGCGGTTTTGCGCTGTGGCCGGTCGCGCTGATCTGGGCCTATGTCGATATTCCCCGCCGTGATGCGGGGACACGCCCATGATCATCGCCATGATGGCCGTTTATCTGGTGCTGCTGTTTGCGATCGTGCAGCTCGGCATCGTGCGCTTCAACCTGTTCTGGAAGGTTTCGCCGCTCATCGTGCTGCTGCTCCTCAACATCGGACTGTTCATCCCGATGGGATGGGGCGCGCCGCAGGGCACGGCATTGGTCGCGCGCAATTCGGTAGCCATCGTGCCCAGCGTCGCGGGAGAGGTCACCGAGGTGCCGGTCGTTGCGAATACGCCATTGAAGGCCGGCGATACCCTGTTCCGGATCGATCCCGTTCCATATGAGGCGCAGGTCAAGGCGATCGAAGCGCAACTGAAGCTGTCGGAGCTGCGGCTATCGCAGATGACGCAGCTCTATGAGCGCGATTCGGGCCGGGCCTTCGACGTCCAGCAGCGGCAATCCGAAGTCGACCAGCTCAAGGGGCAGCTCGAGGCCGCGCAGTGGAATCTGGACAAGACCGTGGTGCATGCGCCGGCCGACGGCTATGTCACCAATCTCGCGCTGCGCAAGGGGGCCCGGGTCGCGAACCTGCCGCTCGCGCCGGTGATGGCATTCATCGACACGTCGGATACCTTGATCGCGGCTGCGATCGCGCAGATCGATGCGCGCTACATCGCGCCGGGGCAGGAGGTCGAGGTTACTTTCAAGTTCATGCCGGGCGTGGTCTATCCGGGCAAGGTCGAGACCGTGTTGCAGGCGATTTCGTCGGGGCAGACGCAGGTATCCGGAGCCGCGGTGGCGCCGAGGACGCTCGCTGCCGAGCCGTTCGTCGTGCGCATAAGGCTGGACGATCAGGCGCTTGCACACCGGCTGCCGGCGGGCGCGACCGGCACGGCCGCGATCTACACCGATCACGTCAGGTTCGCGCATTTCATCCGGCGGGTGCTTCTGCGCCAGATCGCGATCCTCAACTACGTCAACCCGTTCTGATCACCATTTCGGGCCATTTAGCGTGAGTTCCGGGGCTTTAACTCTTACTTCGGCATCCCCATATAAAGCCCCATGGCACAATGGAAATCATCTACCACGCGGCAACCACCGATGAGCAAGGATGAGTTGCGTCTGATGTTGGCCGAGGCGGTCCGCAACACGCAGCCAGTCACGAATGACCGGCCGAAGGGCTCCCCGAAGGTCGAGGATGATCAGCCCTAGCTGGGCCCCCTGCAGCTCGCTGCTTGTTTGTAAGTTCAAGTAATAGACCACGGCGCGGCGACTGACGCCGATCCGGCGAGCTTGCCCCAATCAGACGTCACAAAGGAATAGCGGATGCGGATAGCTGCAAAGCCGACCGAACAGGAGATCATCGAGGGGCCGCAAGCGGTATCCTTTCAGATCGCAAACGGGAATGCGCGGCAACGCTGCCTTCTGCAAACCGAGTTGCCGACGCAGGCACTGGCCCAGAAATATCTTCTCGCAAATTGGCCTGTCGTCGAAAAGATGGCGCGCGCCGCGCTTGCGGCGGGAAGCCTTGAAGACGGCCAGATTAAACTCGTCATGGCCTGAGCAGGTCATCATGAACGCCAGTTTTGGATTGCAGGAACAGTCATGCTGAAAGATCGTGAGAATATCCTGAGTGCGCTGCGCGAGAAGCCGGCCAAGACCTACCAGCTCATGCGGCGCGCCAACCTCCCGAATGAGGAAGCCTGCCAATCCCTGCTTCTGAAGATGCGCGACGAAGGTCTGGTGAAATTCGATATCCACAAGGGGCTATGGACCATCCAATAGTTGGATGCATGCGGCGGGGTTATTTCCCCGCCGTTTTCTGTTTTACGCCGTTTACTTCCAGCCCGAGTGTACGGCCGGGAAAACCCGCCGCGTCGAAATAGCGTTGCGAACCGACGCGCTGGAAGTTGAGCACAGTGCGCAGGCCGTTCGCCGCGGGTTTAGACGTCACGGTGCCGCTATAGGCTGTCGGCGTTGCGCCATTGGGCATCGCTTCCGTCATGACGCGGCCGATCAGCTTGCCCTTGGCCTTTTGCGTGAGGCCCATGAGCTTGGCCGCGGTCGCGCCGACATCGGCATTGCTGACGGGCAGGGCATCGACATAGCCCGATTTGAAATCGGGTCCGATTGCCGCCGTGAAGTTCAAGGTGTCGCCGCGGCTGAAGCTGCCATGCATACCCTGGCCCTGGCGCAGCACGGTGTCGGCAACCTGCACCGAGCAGTTGGTTGGCTCCTCGCATCCCGATGACCAGGAGCGGAAGTTGACCACGATCGACGGGTGCGGCGTCACCGCCTTGCCCTTGAGGCCGAGCTGCGACATCGGCAGCGTGCCCGGGAAATTTCCGAACTCATCGTCGACGAAGATGCCGCTGACGTAATCCTGTTCCAGCAGCGCCTTGATGGTGCGGTCCGCGAGCTTGCGTTCCTTAGCCGGAATGTAGATCAGGTCTGACCCGCCATTGGTCGCAACCACCAGATCGGGTTTCGTGGGGTCCTTGCCTAGCACGCCGTTGCCGGCCTTGGGATGAGCATTGTCTGCCACGGGCGCGTTCTTGTTGTTGGGATCGTGCAGCGGGAGGTTCAGCGCCTTCGCAAGGTCGATCGCGAGAAAGCCCATCGGGAGGAAATCCTTCGGCGTATCGTCATAGGATATCTTTGCCGACGGGCTGGTCTTGCTTTCCTTCGAGATCGTGGAGAAGCCGTGATCGGAGGAGACCATGATGTTGGTCGACGCGGCGAGGCCGAGTTCGTCCAGCGCCTTGCGCAGTTGCGCCAGGTTGTTGTCCGCGTTCTTGATGCCGGCCATCGAGGTCGGCCCGTTGATGCCGGGCGTGATGGCGTTGAGGCTGTCGCCGGTATTGTGCTGGCTGCCGTCGGGGTCGCGCGACCAGAACACCAGCACGAATGGCTTGTTGCGCGCCTTGAACATCGGCAGCACGACCTTGGAAGCGACGTCGGCCATGTAGGCCTGCTGCGCGACATTCGCCGTCGTGGTGCCCGGTGTCTTGGCGTCGCCGGCTTTGCCGTTTTCCCCGCGCGGAGTCGTCGCCAGGGGTAGCCCGGCCTTGGTCAGCGCGTCCTTCACTTCGTCGGACAGCGGCACGCTGTTCTTGCCGCCGGTGGAATCGTCGATCACGATGGTGTTCTTGCCGCCGTCGGTATGGTCGAAAAGATAGGTTGGGCCGAGCTTGCCGATTGCCGCGGTGGAGAAGCCTTGCGCACGGGCCATCTTCAGAATGGTTTCCTCGTTCAAATAGTCGCCGTGGAAATGCTCGTCGATGTCGCCGAGCACGGCATCGTTCTCGATGAAGGGGACCACGGTGTCGCCGGCCGGCACGGACGAATAGCCAGTGTAGATCGTGTTGCTGAAGGTGCCGGTATCGCCGAGGTAATGGCCGCTGGCCATCGCCGAGCCGTTCGCCATGGTGAAGGTCGGAAACAGCGAATGCGAGTTCTTGAAATTGACGCCCTTGTCGCGCAGTTCGGCCATCGCCGGTGCGGTCTGCGGCGTCACGATCCGCCCGCGCAAACCATCCGGCACGAACAGGATCAGGTTACGCGGCGTGGCGTTTTGCGCGGAGGCTGCACTTGCAGCGAATGTGAACAGGCTGGCCGATAACAATACGATTGTGCGGCGCATGAGATCTTTCCTCATATGAAGCAGCCCGGCGAGCCGCCGTTATCTTTGGTCTAATTTTTCTCTGCGACAGGATTGTTACATTGGCTGGAACCCGCCTCAAGGGCGGAGCGCGGTGGCAGGCGGTCAAAACCCGATATTCCCTGGCAATCCAAGGAAAACATGGAGCCTGGATCGTCCGCGCGGTGGCCATGAGCAGGGCATTGTCCGTGACGACCACGGACAGGACCAGACAAGCGCCCAGCGCGAGAGGAGGGTAGACCGAGGCGGCGATCGCCCGGACAAAGCCTTGCAGCACGGGCTAACGTCCGACGCCTTCATTGCGCGAGGGGCGGACGTTCGCCGTTACATGCCGGAGCGAAGGGACATGGCGTCGCAGATGCCGTTATTTCTGTCCGGCTCGCCATCGAAGAAAGTCGTTGTAAGCTCTGGCTGTATCCTGTTCAGAAACGTTTTCGCGGCCGTTCTTCTGGACGAGAAAGCTACGGAATTCTTCGGCCGTTGCAGCGGTCGGGCCTTGTTGTGTGGTCCCCGGTTGGGTCTTGTCGAGCCAGTCCTGCGCCGGCTTGAACCGTTCCAGCCCGGCGACGTTGACTGATATTCCGGTGTCTTTCCACTTCGGGTGACGGGGCGGCTGCTGCAATTGCCCGATCTTGCCGAACAACGCATCGACGAACCGCGCCACCCTTCGGTAGCGCTCGCTCTCGGGTGGCCAATTGTACACCATCAGTACGGTTGGAACGGCAAGGGCATAGACCTTGGTGTCTTTGGCCACGAGGTTTGGGTATTCTTCGGATGTGAAAGACGACGGCAGATAGATGTCCTGCAATGATTTTGCGTAGGGGATCTCCAGCAAATGGAATTTGCCTGTTTCGTTCTTGATACTCTTGATGACCGGGGCGCCCTTCGAAACGCTCGCGATCCACGCGTCCCGCTCGCCGCCGAGCAGCTTTTGCAGGCCGCCATCGGGATCGGTCTGCGAATCGATGTCAGCCTGGATGCCCATGCGGCGGAAGATGATGCGCGCCGCCGGCAATCCGATGCTCCGTTCGGCGAATATCTTCTTTCCCTGCAGATCCTGCAGGCTGCGGATCTCCTGCCGTGCCACGATGTGAATGTCGTTGTGAAACAGACGGGTGATATACCGGACGCGCTTGGGGATGTCAGGAATGTTGTATTCGGTCTTGGCAAACTCCAGCGCGTCGGACGTTACGAAGCCCATGTCGATGTTCTTCAGACGGAGGATGTCGATGAGATTTTGGACCGAGCCCTTGCCGAGGATCGGCAGCACCCGGAGCTTGTCGCCATCGTCGAGCACCGAGGCCATGTCGGAGCCCATGATCGACATCGGGCCGCCGATCGGAGCCGTGATTACCGTGACCGTGCCTGCATTGAGAAGATCGCGCTCGGGGAGTTCGCCGCCTTGAGCCGGGGTACGCTGTTGTGCAACGGCGGCGCCTGCGACCAATGCCCACAGCATGCAAACGGCAGCGCCAACGATTGCGCGCATGAAATTCCCCCTGAGCAATTTTGTTTTAAGCAATAATTGAGGAAGGCTAAGCGGCTAATGATGGCCGAATTGCGTATCGCAACGCCCCCGCAACATGCGTGTTTCCCATCACCAGTACGATTGAGCCTTCGCAAGATGACCGCGGTCTTGGCACCCCGTGATTTACATTCCTGCACTTCACAATCGGAGGTCATGCTCGCGACGACAGCCTGACCAAATTGGCCGAGACCGCCGTCAACTACGACGCCGCGGCCTAGCGCTCGGCATCCGGCCGGCGGTGCTGATGTCTTTAAGGCAGGCGCCGCCGGACTTGCTTGCAACGCCGACGGGATCATCATCGCGGCGAATCTGACTGAAGCAAACCTCACTGGATTTGTGCTCTACGACAAGCGGAGTCCATCGACGGCCAAGTCGGGCCGGATCACGCTTAAACTATTAATGGCACTGGCTAGAAGCACCCGCGCAGGTCGTTATTTCGCGACTCCGTACTAATACCCGCCGGCCGGTTCCGCACGTAAGCAAACGTTTAGCCGCAGCCTGTAAGGTAGGTGATCAAATCTGCATTTAACCCCCGGTTAAGCAATGCGCCTTCTCCCGATGAAAGAGCCGGACAGGTCCTGGCGGTCGATCAAGGGCCAGTGGAAGAAGGACGCCGAAAGCGTCGGTGAGGACTTTACGACTTTTTCGACTGGAATCTTCTCCGCCTATGACGGCCTGACCAAGGACGGCGACAACCCCAACCTTTACTGCCTTTCAGACGGCGAGCGGGTTCATGCGACCTGCCAGGTCAGCCGCCTGATGATGAGCAAGTTTCCGAACCCCATCCTGCGTGCGCGCTTCATTGTGGTGTCACCGATCTACGAACTGGGGATCGCGAATGCCGAGCAATATGCCCAGATGATGGTGGCGCTGTTCTCCGGCATCGTATGGCTGTCGCGGGATACGATGACCGCGAGCCACATCCGCTTCTTTCTGAAGAGCCCCGGGGATTCGCAGTTCTTCGCGGCGCTGCAGTCCGCGACCGAGCAGTCGCCGTTCTCGGAGTTCACCATCGGTGGGGCGTTGATCGAATGCAGCCTCAAGGAAGCGGAACTGGCGGAAGCCGAAACCGCCTGACGCCGCTGCTGCTTTAACCTTCCGATAACTCATTTTGCTAACGCCCTTTTGGGTTGTGCTCCCTACAACATGTGCCTGTGGGGAAAGCGGAAGTGCCGAACAATTCATCGCAAGAAATAATCGCGAAGAGGCGGCCGCGGTTCGGCGCCGGCATGCCGTGGCGGATCAGGCTGAGCGCCATCCAGTGGCTGATTCTGAGTGCGGCAGCGCTCGTGATCGCGATCATGCTGGGCACCGCCTATTTCGCCATGCAATACCGCGAGCGGGCGCTGGGAGTCGCCGAGCGCGAACTCAACAACAGCGCGCTTCTGCTGTCGCGGCATTTCGACCAGCAACTGCTGGACCTCCAGCATGTCCAGGAAGACGTCGTGAACGGCCTGCGGGCCGACGGAGTCCACACCGCCGACGACTTCGAGAGGAAGATGTCGACATTGAGCGCGCACGAGTTGCTGCGCACGAAGCTCTCGGTGCTGCCGTATGTCGGCGCCCTGAACCTGTGGAGCGCCAAGGGCGCACTGATCAATTCGTCCGAGATGTGGCCGGTGGCGGACGCCACCATCACTGACCGGCGCTATTTCCGGCAATTCATGTCGGGCGAGCCGACCTCGGACGTGATCGTCGAGGCGGTCGTGAGCAGGGTGACCAAGGTCTGGACGACGGTGTTTGCACGAAAAATCACCGGCCGCCAGGGTGAGATCATCGGCTTTGCCGTCCGCGGCGTCGAGCCTTCCCACTTCGAAAGCTTCGTCGCCTCGCTGGCGCTCGACAGCGGCACCGCGATTTCGATGATTCACCGCGACGGCACCGTCATCGCACGCTACCCCAAGAATGACAGGCTGATCGGCCAGAACGTCGCGAATTCGGCCGGCTTTCAGCGAGCGCTCGCGGTGGACGGCAACATTTCGGGACGCTTCACCAGCGAGAGATTTCTGGATGACAAGGTCGGCGCGGTCAAGTCGCTGGAGCATTTTCCGATCCTGATCGTCGCGACAACCACAACCTCGGTCGCGCTTCATGACTGGCGGGCGCAGACCAGGCTGCAATTCTTTGCCGCCGCGGCGGCGGTCATCGTCGTGATCGGCATGGTTTTCCTGATCGTGCGACAGCTGCGGCGGCAGCATACCGCAGCCCAGCGCAAGCTCTCGGAAAAGAGCCAGCATCTCGACACCGCCATCAACAACATGACGCAGGGCCTGCTGCTGTTCGATTCCGCAGGCCGGCTCGTGATCTGCAACCGGCAATATATCGTCATGTTCGGTCTTTCGACCGACGTGGTCAAACCCGGCTGCCATCTGCGCGACCTGATCCGGCACCGTCAGCAGCTCGGCTCCTTTGTCGGCGACGTCGACGCCTATTGTGCGCGGTTTCTCGATCCGAGGGGCAGCCTGGTTCAGGATACGGTGACCTCGACGCCGGACGGGCGCACGATCCGGCTGATCTACAAGCGGTCGCCGGACGGCGGCTGGGCGACGACGCTGGAAGACGTCACCGAAGTGCGGCGCGATCAGGCCCGGATCGAACATCTCGCCCATTACGACGCGCTGACCAACCTGCCGAACCGGACGCTGTTCCAGCGTCATGCCGAGGAATTGCTCCGGCAGACCGCTGGGCGTCAATCCGCGATTCTTTATATCGACATCGACGAGTTCAAGCGCATCAACGACACGCTGGGACATCTGATCGGCGACGAGTTCCTGAAAGGCGTAGCGGAGCGGTTGCGCCAGTCGATTGGACCGGAGGACTTCATCGCCCGCCTCGGTGGCGATGAATTCGCCATCCTGCAGCACGGCATCGGGAGCGCCGAGGAGGTTCACGCGCTGGTCGCGCGGATCTATCAGGCGCTGCGTACCCCGTTCGATTGCCATGAGCATCGACTTTCCAGCGACGCCAGCATCGGCATCGCAATCGCCCCGCGCGACGGCTCGGACCTGTTCGATCTCCTGAAGAACGCCGATCTGGCCATGTATGCGGCGAAGGCGGCCGGCCGCAGAACCTATCGCTTCTTCGATCCCACGATGGAGCAGCAGGCCAATCGTCGCCGCGAACTGGAGGCGGATTTGCGCGCGGCGCTGGCGGAAGTCGCATTCGAACTGCATTATCAACCGCAGGTCGATCTGCGCAGCGACCGTGTCACCGGCTGCGAGGCGCTATTGCGCTGGCGGCATCCGGTGCGCGGTATGGTCTCTCCGGCCGACTTCGTGCCGGTCGCCGAGGAAACCGGCCTGATCGAGGAGATCGGGCAGTGGGTGTTGCGCACCGCCTGCGCGGAAGCGGCGGCCTGGCCGGCCGATGTCCGCATCGCCGTCAACGTCTCGCCGATCCAGTTCCGGTCGGAAACGCTGTCGCTCAAGGTGGCTTCTATTCTCGCCGAAACCGGGCTCGACCCGCGCCGGCTGGAACTGGAGATCACCGAAGCCGTCCTGATCGCGGATGACGACGCGGCGCTCGCGACGCTGAACCAGCTTCGCGCGCTTGGGGTTCACATCGCGCTCGACGATTTCGGAACCGGCTATTCTTCGCTGCAATACCTGCAGCGCTTTCCGTTCGACAAGATCAAGATCGACCGTTCCTTCGTCAAGGAAGTGACGTGCAATTCATCGTCGGCCTCGATCATCCGCGCCGTGGTGAGCATCGCCGCCGACCGCGACATGATCACGACCGCAGAAGGCGTCGAGACCCTGCAGCAGCGCGAGACCGTGCAGAATCTCGGATGCACCCAGATGCAGGGCTTTCTGTTCAGCGCGGCGCGCCCGGCGCAGGAAATCCGCGCGCTGCTGGCGTCGGGGGAGGCCGGCGTCGAGAACGCGGCGTGAGCGGTGCCGACACCCTTCGGCGGTACATCGCGGGGGGCGAGGTACAAAACTTCGAAAACAACCCCATGCAAAGTAGAACAGGTCCCCGGCCAGCGGTATTCAAGCACCTGCGTGCAGGACTCGATTTGGTCTGCGTCGCGGCTGGCGGCGTCCTGCCGCGCGGCCGAGGTGGAGATCTGGGCGTGGTGCCTGATGCCGAACCACGTCCATCTGATCCTGGTGCCGTC
Organism: uncultured Alphaproteobacteria bacterium; assembly: GCA_963816815.1. Lineage (GTDB taxonomy): Bacteria > Pseudomonadota > Alphaproteobacteria > Rhizobiales > Xanthobacteraceae > Bradyrhizobium. Next base: position 6,119 of record CAWFMW010000027.1, on the reverse strand, counting down.
GGACGCCGACGGACTGCGGCGTGCGCTGGCGCCGGTGCACCGCCGCTACGCGGGCATTATTCATGCGCGCCGCAAGCGGACCGGACACTTCTGGCAGGGGCGCTTCGGCTGCGTGGCGATGGATGAAGAATATCTCTCCGCGGCGCTGCGCTACGTTTCACTCAACCCGGTGCGCCCGCGCGCCTGGCGCTGGTCCAGCGTGCGTGCACGTCTCGGCGGTCGTCACGACGGCGTCACGACGCTCGCGCCGGTTCGCGAGCGCTACCCCGATTTCGCGAATTTGCTGTCCGAAGACCGACGCCGAGACGCTAGCGCGGCTGCGCGGCGCCGAGACCATTGGCCGGCCGCTCGGCACCCGCAAATTCCTCGACATGCTGGAGCGGAAAACGAAACGCGTTCTCAAGCCCGCCAAACGTGGGCCAAAGCCGCGCATTCAGGAGAGTTAAGTGCACTGTCACCGTAATGCCGCGCGGCCAGGAGAGTTAAGTGCTCTGTCAACGTATAAAGAGCGAATGCGCATACAGTCAAGATCGGCAGGGGATTCGACGCGAATGTCGATAAATCCGATTCTAGGCAGCGTTGTCGATTTATGTGCGCGATTGCGCGTGGTGTCAGTGGCCGTTAGCCTGCTGCTCTGTTTCGCGACGGAGCGTGCAAGATGAAGTGGCTGAGAATAGTGTTCGCCGTTATTGTGGGTAGCGTCGCGCTATTCAACATCAGTTGTCCAACTTGCAGCGGTCGATACAAATCGTTTCGCAATGGCTTGCGGTTTGCGCTTCGCGAATTGCGCCTCTGCTGCGCTTTGGGAGTGCAGGTGCGGATATTTCGACGATGGAGATCGTCACGTAAGCCATTTCCAGTCAGCGTTTGGTGCGACGACTGCGTCCCGAAAGCGAGGCAGTTTAGGATTCGCCGACGTCCATTGGCTCTCTTCGTGGTGGCTGATCCAGCAGCAAAAACTTGTGCGCTTATAAGTGTCCGCCTTTGTGTCTATCTTCTGCTTATTCAAGCTTTTGCCGAGGGTGTGACGTGCGCCTCAGCGCAGGTGCAGAAATATTCAAAGGATCAGGGATACTTTTATCGATTCCGTGCGGACTTTGAGGTCAAGGCTACGGGAGAACGATTGGATTTTGACTACGTTGTTGCTTGCAACATCCGATTGACGCGCTGGCGCGATGGAGGGTTGTCAGACAATTCGACCTATAGCCCACGAGCCATGGTCAAGGCGACCAATAGCGGGCAGGCAGTTATGTTGCGGACGTTGGATGCGTGCCATGGCCTTACCTCGGAGCATGAGGATGTGCCGCCGGATATTCTGCCTTTGGCGATCTCGTTCGATGACCTTACCGATCTATCAGCGGGGCTCGGCTACGTTAGCGAAGCCGCGTACGAAAATCCTTTAGGAAGGCTGAAATTTCGTGGCGCGCGTGTCGATAGTGCGACTCGTGCAGACTGGGAATCTTGGCGTAAGAAATCCGCCGAAGAGTATATCCAGCGTGGTGTGCTGCCTGGTCCGTGGGGATACGATTTTCCGAACGCTCCCGATCCGGCTCTTGGCAATTATGTAGCGCAATGCGACGGCTACATGCGGCTCAAATTGCCGGAGAATATGCGCCCAAAATTAAGCGTTTTCTGGCCCGAGGAACGGCCGCGTTTTTGGACGTTATCCAGGGCAGAAGAGCGGCGGATGATCGGGGGGGTGATCTCCGATCCCAATCAACCATTGCCCCCCGGCATCGGGCGATGGTCCGGGCGCTTCGGAAGCCCCAGCGAGACCCGCTCGAGTGGTTTGGCCGTGAAAAGCGGGCGTATTGTCGCTAACTCGTTGAATGCCGACGGCAGCCGAAGGCGTCATCTTGCGGTTCGATGGCCTGCTGAAACTTACCCGTTCCTCTGGCCGTCGCTTGCTTCGATCATGCCCGTCACGAAAGCTGCGCCAACGCCGGGGACGAGTACTTACGTGCTCAAGTTGGAATACCGTGACGGCGCGCTAAATGGCTTTGCTGCCTGTCAGGACGGCCGTAAGGCGCTTGAATACGGGAGCCGAGACGGCTTTCCACCTCCGGTGCGCCACGTCTTCGAGGTTGATGGTTTGGTCGTCAAAAAGTTGGTCGGTTGGGCGCCTGCAATGGAGCGCCCGGCCTACGTCGCCGAACGCGACGAAGCGGTATTCGTTTATTTCTCAGCACTGTTTTAAAGGGGGGATCGATGGCGGTTCAATTGAGCGGAATGGCGCTTTATGCTGCGTTGTCGGAGCATATCTGCCAGCGGAATGCTGATGACGATCAGTCCATTAAACTCTTCGAATTACGGTGCCAGTGCTGGACTGCACCCTCAAGTGAGACACGATAATTGCGGCGACAACGCAGTTGCCGCGCCTTGTCCTGATCCCGCCCTGCCTCAGCGTCGCGCCTCGGAGATCGCCTTCCTGAGACTGCGCGACAGCAATTCCACCGAATAGGGTTTCTGGATCAGCTCGAAGCCGTGGTGGGCATTCTCCGCCAGCACGTTGCTGTAGCCGCTGGTCAGGACCACGGGCAGACCGGGATAGCGTTCGCGCACGATGCCGGCGAGCTCGACGCCGTTCATGCCGGGCATGATGACGTCGGAAAACACCAGATCGGCGGAAAACTCGTCCTGGGCCAGGATCGCGAGCGCGGCATCCGCGTTGGCGACGCGGCGGACGGTGTAGCCGAGATCTTCCAAAAGCTCGGTGGAGAACTGTCCGACGTCGTCATTGTCTTCGACCACCAGCACGCGATAGCCGCGGCCGCGCGCGGCGGGTTCGCTTCCCGTGGCGGTAGCCTGGATGGCATCGACCGGCACCGCGGCCTGCGGCAGGTAGATCGTGAACGTCGCGCCCCGGCCGGGCTCGCTCGCGACCGCGATGTCGCCGTCGGATTGCTTGGCAAAGCCGAACGCCTGGCTGAGGCCGAGGCCGGTGCCCTTGCCGACTTCCTTGGTGGTGAAGAACGGCTCGAAGATCGTCTCGATCAGGGCAGGTGCGATGCCGGGGCCGGTGTCGGTCACGGTGATAGCGACGAAATCGCCGCTGCGGGCGGTATGCGCCCGCAGGGGAGGGATGCTGTCCACCTTGCGCACGCCGATGGTCAGCCGGCCTTCGCCTTCCATGGCGTCGCGGCTGTTGACGGCGAGGTTGATCAGCGCGGTCTCGAACTGGGCGATGTCGGCAATCGCAAAGCAATCACTGTCCGATATCTCGACATCGATCCTGATGCGGCCGCCGACGAGGGGACGGACGAGCTGGGCGACGGCCTCGACCTGCGTGCCGACATTGAACACCTGCGGCTTCAAGGGCTGCCTGCGTGCGAATGCCAGCAATTGAGCGGTCAGCTTGGAGGCGCGCTCCACGGTTTCGGAAATGGCGTCGATGTAGCGTCGGCGGCGTTCCTCCGGCAGTTCGCGGCGGCGCAGGAAGTCGGTCGCGGAGCGGATGATGGTCAAGAGATTGTTGAAATCGTGCGCCACGCCGCCGGTCAATTGCCCGACCGCTTCCATCTTCTGCGACTGCCTCAACGCTTCTTCGCTTTGGCGGCGCTCTGTGACATCGATGGCGTCCGGCACCGCGCCGACGATGGTGCCGTGCTGGTCGCGCAGCGGGCGCATCGTGAAGTCGAAATAGCGCTCGCCGCCCGGCAGGCGCAGCAGCATCTCGGTCTGGACTTCTTCGCCCTGCATCACCGCATGGAAGGCTTCGCGGACGGTGTCGCCCGCGCCTTCGGTGCTGGAAAACCACGGCGTGTCCCAGAACGGTTTACCCAGCACCGCGCTGGCCTCGGCACGGATTCCGGCCAGCGCCGTCTTGTTCGCATACAGCACGTCGCCGTGCAGGTTGAGCAGCCCCTGATACTGGTGGCTGGTCTCCAGGATCGCACGCATCTGGGCTTCGTTGGATTCCAGTTGCGCGGTTCGCTCCGTGATCCGCATTTCCAGGATTTCGTTCAACTGGCGCAGATCATGCTCGGCCTGCTTGGCGGCGGTGATATCGTGGGCGACGCCGATGAAGCCGATGTGGTTGCCGGTCGGATCCCAGCGCGGCTGGGATTCCGAGCGCAGCCAGCGGTATTCGCCCGCAGCGTCGCGGTAGCGCGCTTCCAGCACGAACGGCTTGAGCGAGGCCTCGCCGGCGATCGATTGCTGCACGACCCGCTGCTGGTCGTCCGGATGAAGCCGCTTGCGCCAGTCGAACGCGATGGCTTCCTCGAACGGCAGTCCGAGAAAGTCGACATAGGCCTGGTTGGCAAAGGAGCGCGTGCGGTCGAGCTTGGTGACCCACATCGGCACCGGTGCGCTGTCGGCGATCAGCCGAAAGCGCTCCTCGCTTTCGCGCAGCTTCTCCTGGGCCAGCATCCGGTCGGTGGCGTCGATATGGGCGCCGACCAGCCGCAGCGCGCGTCCCTCGCTGTCGCGTTCGATCTTGGCGACGACGTCGATCCAGCGCGTCTGGCCGTCGCTTGGTCGCACGATGCGGTAGGTGGCGGTGTAGTCTTCTCCACGGCCGGCAAGGGCATCGAGAAACTGTTTGACCGTGCGTTCGCGGTCGTCGGGATGGATCCGAGCGACCCAGTCTTCGTGGGTTTCGTTGGCCGCATCCGGCGGCAGGCCGTGGATGATGAGATATTCCGGTGAGCGGCGGTTCTTGAATCCGTCGCGGAAGTCGACTTCGACGCCGCCGACGCGCCCGATGCGTTGGATCCGCGCCAGTTCCGCCTCGCGTTCCTGCAAGGCGCGATGAGCCCTGTCGCGCTCGTCCGCAATTTCCTGCAGATGTTGCTGCAAGCGTTCAGCGGCGGCAGTTTCGGGCAAGACGTTCGAAGTGTCCGACTGGCTCATGCTCCCCGCTACCTTTGCCGGCACTTTCACACAGGACGCGGCGGCTTTGCCAGCCTCATTTGCTCTTGGTGGCTGACCGGCAGTTATAGGCCCTGCGGAACCCGGCGGCCTGCGCATCTTCCTCGGAACAGAACCATCGATCCGGTTTGGTCAGGCCCGGATAGGAGCGGCACGCCTGCAGATGATAGATGCCGAGGTTCCCGGTGACGCGCGCGCGGACGGCGTATTTGCCCTTGATGTTGCAGCTTGCCGGCATCACGAGATCCTCGGGGAACAAGGCCTCGCGGATTTCGCGGTCGCGATCGGCGCGGCACGCGGCGCCGAGCAGGGCGCCGTCCTTCTTCGCAACGCGGAACTCGCGCGGCGCGGCGAAGCAGCCTTTCCACAAACCCTGGCGGTCCTCTTTGGCGCGGGCCTCGTCCGCCTGGAAGCGCCCGGTGGCGGAAGCCTCGACATTCAGGGCAAAGCCGTTGCGGACCAGCGACTGGCTGAGGCTTGCCGTTTCGCCCTCGATCTTGCAGACGCCGATGTGCCGCTTCTTGTAGGCGGGATCGGGGCCGAGATCGTCGCAGCGAACCTGCTTGCCGCCAGTCAGTTTTGCCAGTTGATCGCGCGCATCGATTCCGCAGGTCCACACGTCGGCGTGCTCGTCGATGCAGAGCTGGTCGACGGTCGGGACATCGATGCCGTCGAGCCGATAGGTGACATTGCCGAGCTGAAGCGTGCTGCCGTCACGGACGATGGCGGTGGCGGCCGAACTCTGGCTGGCCGGTAATACGATCGATAGCAAAGCTGCAACCAGATAAACTCGTGACCGCATCTGTTTCATTTCAAATCAATTCCACACTTGCCGTTGCCTTCTAGCATAAGGTGATGTGATTGGACCAAGGCGCTGGCGCTAATCGCGCATCGAAGCAGGTTGGGGAAAACCGGCAGTGCCGTTGCGGTCGCACACCGAATGGGCCATTGACTTCATGAGAACAAAGTAAGAACGTAGTCGACGTCGCCCAACACGGAATAATGCCATGTCGTCCTCTTCACAGCCGAGATCCGAAGAGAACGACGAGCTGGAAACCGCGGTGGATCAGGCGATTTCAGCCTGCGGCGGCGATACGAGGGCGACGATCCGCGCGCTGATCGTGGCCAATGAATATCTGGAAACCGAGGTCGGCGAGCTGATGAAGGCGGTATCCCGCGCCTATGCGCGGGGCCGCTTCAACGCCTATTCGGGGTGAATTGCCGCCGGCCGGCACGGCCGGGCCGGC
>CAWFMW010000026.1:0-99120 GCA_963816815.1 uncultured Alphaproteobacteria bacterium | reverse complement strand
CGGCCATCGGCAAGCTCGGCCCGACCTTCCTTTTCGACCATACCGACGGTGGCAAGAGTACCATCGTGATCGACGATTCAACCGGCGGCAAGAACGGCGTGCCGCTGTCCGACGAAATGAAAGCCGCGCTGACCAAAGCTGGACCTCCCGCTGGAGACGACCCCGCGCGGCGAGAACGGCAAGGCCGGCGACGCCAAGACGCCGGGCACGACCAGCGCCAATGTTGCGCAGCAGGCCTACATGGCCGACGTTGCCGCCAAGGTCGTGCTGCCGATGTTCAAGGCGCGCAACAAGCCGTTCGTGCTGGTGTTCTGGTCACGCGACCCCGACGGCAGCCAGCACAATGCCGGCGACAGCCTCAACACCATCACGCCCGGCATCAACGGACCGACCTCGATGGCCGGCATCAGAAACGCGGACAACAACCTTGCCCAGCTCCGCAAGACGCTGGACGAGCTCGGCCTTGCCGCCTCGACCAACATCATCGTCTCCTCTGACCACGGTTTTTCGACGATCTCGAAGGAGAGCAAGACCAGCCCCGCCGCGAAAATCTCCTATGAGGACACGCCGAAGGATTTTCTGCCGATGGGCTTCCTCGCCATCGACCTTGCCAAGGCGCTCGACCTGCCGCTGTACGACCCCAACGACAAGAACGCGCGTGTTGCCGACAACGCGCATCCGAAGGCGGGCAACGGCTTGCTGGGCAAGGACCCGGCAAAACCTGATCTGGTGGTCGCGACCAATGGCGGGTCGGACCTGATCTATATCCCGGCCAAGGACCGCAAGCTTGCGGACCGCACCATCAAGGCGCTGCTGGAGCAGGATTACGTCAGCGGCCTCTTCGTCGACGATGCGTTCGGAACGTTTCCGGGCACGCTGCCGATGTCGCAACTCGGGCTCAAGGGCAAGGCGGTGGTGCCGCACCCGTCGATCGTGGTCAATTTCCGCTCCTGGTCGTCAGGATGCGAGGAGCCGACCAACTGCTCGGTGCAGATCGCCGACACCGTGCTGCGCCAGGGCCAGGGCATGCATGGCAGCTTCAGCCGCGGCGACACCTTGAACTTCACCGCGGCGATCGGGCCCGACTTCAAATCGGGCTATGTGAGCCCCCTGCCCGTCAGCAACGCCGATGTCGGCGCCACCGCGGCCAGGCTGCTGGCGCTGACGCAAAAGGCAAAGGGCAAGCTGATCGGCCGCGTCATGACGGAAGCGATGCCCAACGGTACAACACCGACCGCCTATGCCGGCACCGTGAAATCGAAGCCGGCGGCGAACGGTCTGCGCACCGTGCTCAACTTCCAGCGCGTCGGCTCGCAGCGCTATTTCGACGCGGCCGGTTTTCCCGGCCGCACGCTCGGGCTCGATGCCGGCGAAGGCAAGCAGAAGACGGCTGGGAAATAGCGGTCCGGACAGTAACGATGTGGAGCGGTGTCTGCGGCTGACGGCGCCGCAACGGCCAAAACACTTGAAGTAGATCAGAATGGATTGACATAGTTCACGATCGCGATCTGGCGCAGCAGCACGCGCCGGATGAAATGGGCCAACCTGACGTGATCGGTGTAGATCGCGGCCGTGCCAATCGCACCCGCCGGCAGTCGGTCTGCGAGCGCGTGATCGTCCAGCCTGATGCGCACGACGAACGGCTCGGCAGCGAGCGTCCTCGGCGCCACCGCGGCTCCGGATACCTGCGTCTGCCCCGACGAGATCGCCTGCAACACGGTCTCGACCTTGCCCGGATAGACCACGCCCGGCATGAACTTGAAGGTGACTTCGACTTCCTGCCCCGGCGCGATGTAGCGGGCATCGATCTGTGCGATCGCAGCCGCGATCAAGGTATCCGACGTGTCGATGAATGCCATCACCGGCGCGAGCGGCAGGTTCGCGACCCGCGCTCCCTTGCGCAGCGCGAGGTTGGTGACATAGCCGTCGGCCGGCGCATGCACCACGGTCTTGTCCAGATTCCACTGCGCGGCCTCGAGTTGTCCCTTGAGCTGATCGACTTCGGACTGCCGCTGCTGGACGTCGAAGGCCCTGCCGGAATCGCGCTCATAGAGCTGCGTCATCTGCGACAGCCGCGTTTCGGAAAGCTTCAGTTGCGCCTCGATCGCCTTGACCTGCGCCTCATAGGGAACGGGATCGATCCGGAACAAGGTATCGCCGGCCTTCAACGGCGTATTGGCAACGACCGCCACCTCGGTGACCTCTCCCGCGACGCTGGGCACGATGGCAACCGAATTGCGCGCAACCAATGCCGTGCCCTGCGGCGCGCCCCATCCCATCGGGATGAACAGCCCGATGTTGAGGAGCAGGAACACGATGAGCGGCGAAACTTTCCAGAACAGATTGAAGCGCACAATGCCGAGCTGCACGATCGCAAACAGCAGCACCAGATAAACGGCCATCATCGCGATGATCATGGCCGTGTCTCCGCATCGCGGCGGGGAACGTCGACATAGGCCCAGATCATGCTGACTGGCCACAGCGCAAAGCCGCAAATCAATGTTATCCAGCCAGCGACGGTCACTGCATCCGCCCATGGATGGCCACGGGTTTTGGCGATATGACCCGGCAGCCAGCCTGCGATGCAGAACACGGCGACCACGCAAGCGACGAGAATGATCAGGACAATCCACGCGAAGATATCGAGGCCGGTCATGACAGGTCCTCAACTGGCGGGTTGCGGCTCCGGGAATTTCCACTTGCCATTCAGAATTTCGTCGCGTGGCCGATAAAGCCGCACCGTGTAATTCCAGCCCTTCATGATCGGCAGGCAGTTCGGAATCTTGCCATCACAGCCCCCGAACTGGATAGCGATCGAGCCATCGGCATTTTTCTTGCCCGTGATGCTGTTGATCGAATAGGCGTCGTAGGGGTTCTTTTCGTAATAGCCTTCGGCGTTGTAGAGGCTGACCGACCAGAACGCGTCGACCGGCACGTCCTTGACCGCGAGCTTGTAGATGGTCGTTCCGTCATTGCCGGTCGGCGTGATATTGAGGTAGGTCGCGTCCTTGTCCGGGTTGCCGCCCCAGGCGGAGGCGGTTCCAATCAGATGGCGGATCGGGTCCACTTCGGCACTGGTACCGAAGGCCTTCCTGAAGTCCGGCATGGTCGTTGAAAGTACCAGCAGCGCGTCACGCACCTTCTTCTGGCCGGCCTGATCCCAGTTCGGTGCCTCGAATTTTCCCGCGGCTGCCTGGTCGACCTTGATCGCGTCCTGCAACGCGTGGACCTGCTCGATATCTTTGGGATCGGCGGGGTCAACGAGCGTCCGGATCGCGACGGCTGCGTACCGCGTGCCGACCTTCTCCTTTGTCAACGTATAGCTGCCCTTGCCGTAGGCGACTTCCGGCACGTAGTGGTCTTCACTAATGACCTGCATCGACATGAAGCGCTTGCCGGCATCCGGCAGCGTGATCGTCGCAGGTCCGGCGTCGAGATCGAAGACCGCAGACGAGTACAGCGTGTCGCGGTTGAGGCGAATCACGGTCTGATTGTCGATCCGCGCCGGTTCGCGGCGGTGCAGGAACGTTCCGATCGCGCCGCTGTCTTTCAGGATGCCGCGAAAATACAGGTCGGACTCGGCACGGATGAAGTTGTCGACGGTGACGGGAACGGTGCCCGCGGGAGGCGACTGCGCCAGTGCCGCACCTGCCCAGACGAGCGCCCCTTGCAACGCGCAAACAATAAGTCCTGGCCTCATCGCAGATACTCCTGTTTCGACGGAATCCCGTTTCACAAATTTGAATCGTCGTTACCGCCTCATTTCTCCGACTCCAGTGGCGGCAGTTTCCATGCTCCGGTCATTGCGGCCTTGCTCGGCCCGTAGACGCGCGCGACCAAGCTGCACTTTGCCGCTGGCGCGGGCAGCCAGTTGCTTTCCTTGTCTTTCCCCGGCGAAGCGTTGCTCACATAGACCGTCAGCGAACCGTCCTTGCCATATTGCAGCCCTTTGGAGCGGTCGCCGATCGAATAGCGATTGATCGGATTGGCGTAGAGAAAGCGGTCGGGGATCGTGTACATGGTCATGGACCAGAAGAATTTTGCCGGCGGCAAGCTCGCCTTGGTGAAGTGAACCGTCGATGGCTTGGTGCCGTCACAGATGTAGCCACCATACCATGCTTCCTCGAGCGAGTTGCCATAGAGGCCTTTCATGGCACCGACGTCGCGCTGCAGGTAGTTGGTTTTGAGTTGCGCACGCGATCCGAACAGGCCGTTGGTGCTGAAGGTCTTGGCCGCCAGCGCGTCGATCTCCGCTTGCCCATCCTTCACGCCCGCATCGATCGCCGCGAGCGTTGCGGGATCGACCTTCGAAGCATCCCACGGCTTGCCGGGACCAATGCCGATTTTTTCAAAGCGCTTGCGGATCGCGACTTCGCTGGGATGCGGAGGTTCGGCGAACTGCAAAAGGAAATTCAGATAGCCGATGAAGTCATGCGTCCGCGCCTTGGCCTTGTCGTAAGGCGGGAAGTCGACGGCAGGCGCTGCTGGCGGCGCCGGCCGTTTCAGGAAGGCGCTAAGCGGCTGCAGATTGTATTGCGTCTGTATCGCCTTGACGTTCGGTACATCCTCGGGACCGCGCAGCGCGGTCCGCGTCAGCGTCCCCACGATATCAGATTCAGCCTTGAACACCTGCTTGATCCCGGCGGGCTTCTTTCCCTTCCATTTCGGACCGGCAATCATGTAATTGCCGGCGCCGAAGCCGGTCGATCGGACGCCGATATACGCAAAATTCTGGGTGAACAGGTCGATCCACTGCATCACGTAATAGCGGTCCTTCGGGACCGCGGGAACACTGACCACCATCGGCTCGGCGCGCAGATCGAGCCACGCCCAGGAATATGGCGTGTCGTTGTTCGGCGTAACAATGTCCTTGTTGTCGGGCGTGAACGGTTCCGAATAGTGCCGGAATTTGTTGAAACCGCCGACATATCCATTCGCAGTCTTGTCCACCGCCTGCGTGCGCCAGGTCTGATAACTTTCCGTCATGGCATACGAATAGACGTAGGCGTCCTTGGCGATCGCCTGCGCCTCGGATGCGGAGAAGGGTTGTGCGAAAGAACCCGTCGGAACGGCGAAACTTACGGTCATCACGGCCATCGCCGCCAGCATCCGCTCAAACATTCCATTTTCCTTCTTCCTTCTCGGCGCGGGGTGAATTGTCTACGCCCGCAATAACAGCGCCGCCGGAGGGCGATTGCGCGAAAGCAGGAAGCACTGCTGCCGCGATCACCGTTGGCGTCATAACCGGCGCAGACGTGACGTAGTTGAGTTTAATACGTTCCTCTTTCTTCATTTTTCACGTGGGAACACCGTCTGCCAATCCCTCTTCATGTCGACCACGGTCCAGTTGCGGGCCGACGCTTCGTCCAGCGCCTTGTCGAGCTTGCCGATCTTCGATTGCCGGTCGTAGGCGTATTCGCGCTCCGCATCGGTATGATGAACGATGCCGGCGAAGCGCGCGCCGCTGCCTGCCGTCGAAATTGAAAGCCAGCAGCGCACCGAACAGAGCATGACGGACGGCGCTGCTGAGAAACGCGGGCATTGAATCACCCAATCCTGTTTGAGATCGCCCAAATATTGCGACGGTTGAGGGTCCGGTCTTCGCTTTCGTTCGATGAGGTTTCGTGTCGTCCTTCCTCGGTGTCGTTAGGCATCCAGAGCTCCTTCCACACTGTGAGGACTGACAATTATTCCGTTGCTGCAGTCCTCTTCACGCAACGAAACCCGACGTGACTTGTCGATGTATCGATCGCCTCCATCAGGGGGCACTCGCCCCTGCCTTCTCCAGCTTCGCCATCACCGCGTCGAGGTTGAAGCTCGCTGGCTTCTGCCGCACCGGAAATTCCTTGAAGCTTTGCAGCCACTGCGTAGCGAGCGCCTGCATCGGCACCTGGACGAAGGCGCGCTCCGCCATCCACTTGTTATAGAGAATGGACTCGTCGCCGCGCTCGAACGGATCGGAGCGCAAGTTGAACAGCTTCGGTATGCGCAGATTCGGTGAATTGACCGGACCAAACGCCGATGCCCTTGTTGTTCTGCTCGAGGAAGACGGACTTCCAGTCGTAGACACGAATTGCGACGAGCTGGCCGTCATCGTTCCAGTAGACGAACTCCTTGCGTGGCGCTTCCTTCGCTTCGCCCTTGAAGAACGGGATGAGATTGAAGCCGTCGAGATGGACCTTGAACGTCTTGTTGCCGATCTGCGCTCCCCGCCTGCATTTGTCGACGATATCAGGATCGCCGCCGGCGGCGGCAAAGGTCGGGATCAGGTCGTAATGCGAGCACATCTCGTTGTAGACGGTGCCGGGCCTGATCGTGCCAGGCCAGCGGATGACCGTCGGCACGCGAAACGCCCCCTCCCAGTTGGTCGCCTTCTCGCCGCGGAAGGGCGTAGTGCCGCCATCCGGCCAGGTCATCACCTCGGCGCCGTTGTCGGTGGTGAACAGGACGATGGTGTTGTCGGCGATACCGAGGTCGTCGAGCTTCTTCAGCAACTGGCCGACCAACCCGTCCAGTTCCACCATGCCGTCTGGGTAGACGCCGAGCTTGGTCTGTCCATCGGAAGCAGGCTTCAGATGCGTCCACACATGCATGCGCGTCGGGTTGAAGTAGCAGAACCACGGCGTGTTTGCCTTGTGCTTGCGGTCGATGAAATCGATCGCCGCGCCGATGAATTCCTCGTCCACCGTCTGCATCCGCTTGGTGTCAAGCGGCCCGGTGTTTTCGATCACCTGCTTGCCGACGCGCCCGTAGGCGGGATCGACGGTCGCATCGTCGGTGTCGCTGGCTTTGCATTTGAGCACGCCACGCGGCCCGAATTTGGCCCGGAACTTCGGATCCTTGGGGTAATCCGGATTCTGCGGCTCTTCCTCGGCGTTGAGATGATAGAGATTACCGAAGAATTCGTCGAAGCCGTGTACGGTCGGCAGATATTCGTTACGGTCACCGAGATGGTTCTTGCCGAATTGCCCGGTGGCGTAACCGAGCGGCTTCAAGGCTTCCGCGACACTCATGTCTTCGGCGCGAAGTCCGATGTCTGCGCCGGGCAGACCGACCTTGGTCAGGCCGGTCCTGATCGGTGATTGCCCGGTGATGAAGGCCGCGCGCCCTGCGGTGCAGCTTTGCTCGCCATACCAGTCGGTAAACAGCGCGCCTTCCTTGGCGATGCGGTCGATGTTCGGCGTGCGGTAGCCCATCACGCCCAGATTGTAGGCGCTCACATTGAACCAGCCTATATCGTCGGCCATGATCATGAGGATGTTCGGCTTCCTGCCGGATGCTGCGGCAGATGCGGCCGGCCCTGCGGGCACCGCCTTTTGCGCCTGGGCCAGCACGCCTGATGTCATCGCCGCAGTCGCCACCAATGTCGAGGTGCCGAGCAGAATGTTGCGGCGGTCGATCGGCTTTGCTTCGGTCTTGCCGGACGAGATCGCTGCCTGATCTTGGTCTTCTGCCTGACGGCTCATTCGACTCTCCGTTCTTTTGGGGATCCAGGTGCTGGCTTGCTTCTGATACGCCGCGATGATTCCTTCTGCTGCACGATGGGGATTGAGAATCATTTATTCAGCGATGCGGCGCCTCCTGACGCATCTAAATCCAACGTGACTTGTCGATGTATCGATCGGTTCGGCATGGCGCGCCGCCGGCCGATATCGGCGGCAATAGTTTGGCGCACACAGATGCGAGCCGCCCTTCAGGACTTTCCGCGGAATCCTGATCGCGGGTTGACATGCGTCGTAGCTGGCGTCCTCGCGGCCGCCGCGCGGATTTTGCGGAATGCAGCAGGCCTTTGGCGCATCGCCTTCGTGTTGCTGCGACCACCAGTCCGACGTCCATTCCCAGACGTTTCCGATCATGTCGTGGACGCCGTAGCCGTTTGGCGGAAACGCGGTCACCGGCGAGGTGCGCTCATAGCCGTCTTCACTCAGGTTCTCGATCGGGAAGTTGCCCTGCCAGGTGTTCGCCATATGCTTTTCAGCAGGCACAAGCGCATTGCCCCAGGCGAACTCTTCGCCCTCGAGCCCGCCGCGCGCGGCAAATTCCCATTCGGCTTCGGTCGGCAGATCCTTGCCGGCCCATTTCGCGTAAGCCAGCGCGTCGGCATAGGACACGTGCACGACGGGATGGTTGTCGAGCACATTGATGTTGCTCTTCGGCCCGTAGGGGTGCCGCCAGTCTGCGCCCTTCATGAAGGTCCACCACTGGCTCCAGTCTCGGAGACCGGTCACGCGGCGCGGTGGCAGGAACACCAACGAGCCCGCATAGATCATGTGAGGCAGCGCGCCGGGATAGTCCTCCGGTTTCGGAGGAACCTGTGCGGTGGTGACGTGACCCGTCGCCTTCACAAATTCCTTGAACTGCCGGTTCGTTACCGGCGTGCGGTCGATCCAGAAGCTATCGACCGACACCTGGTGCGACGGCGCCTCTTCGGGATAGTGATGGTCTGATCCCATGCGGAACGTGCCGCCGGAAATGAAGACCATCGCGCCAGACCCAGTCACGTCTGGCGAGCGCTGTTCCGTTTCAGCATCAGCCTGCGACATCGCGATCTCCCCGCATGGGCTGGGTCCGCTCTACTGGCAGTAGTCCCAGAACCCCTGCGTGCGGGAAGGATCGGTGTAGTACCAGCACATGCCCGGCGCCGGTGCTGCGCCGGCCCATGCGGCCGCCGTTGCGGCCGTGACAACGCCAATCGCTGCGCCGGCCGCGATCGCGCCGCCGCGCGGCCAGCCATACGCTGCAGGCCGCGCCCAGCGGACGCCGCCGCCACCATATCCCGGCCGCACCACCGCAGCGCCGCGGACCGCTGGCCCGCGCACCACCGTTCTGCTCCGATAGGCCACGGCATTGCCGCGCGGTCCAACCGCCACACCGCCGCGGCGCGCGACGGCCCGAATTTCAATGACGTCGCCGGCCGTTGCCTTGCCCTGGGATACCAGTGCAGCGCTTCCCATGGGGCTCAGGGCGGACGATGGGCTGGGAGAAGCAGCAATCCCGCCGATACTGAGTATGGCGACCAGTGCGATCGAATTGAGCGATGGTCGTATCCGGCGAGCAAGGATGGTTGTTATCGGTAGCATGGTCAGCTCCCTTTCATTTCTCTCTCGCTGCGAGCCCCGATGCAGCGTTACATCAGCCCTCTTGTCCTATTTTTACAGGCCATTTACAGCGTTAGACCGCTTCTATTTGTCGTTGTATTTCAAGCATAAGCGAAATTTGTCCGCCTGTGACGTTCAGTTTGTGCCAAATGTTGACGCCCGCTGGTCTGTCTCGCCTTTGCGAAAAATACCGCCGGTTCGCGACGCATTGCCGCATTTGCCCGGCAGAATCGGCTTTGAGGGAGCGCCGTTTGCCGTCACAATCGCAACGCGAAGAGCAAGTCATTACAGAAGCTTGGCCGCTGCAAAGACGAGGCAGGCGCGATGGGACAGTTCGCGGCGCTACGCAGGCAGAAGATCGAAGGCTTCGAGGAACTCAAGGAAGTTGTTCCCGGCACGCGCCGTGAGATCGTTCAGCTTGAACGCGGAAGGATCAAGGGCGAGATCTCGCACGCCATGATCGGCGATTTGCCGATCGACACGGCAAACTTCAATCTCGGGATCAGAACGAAGGGCGGATCGCACAAGGATCGCATCGGAATCGGATTGCTCACCGCCAGCGCCGGCCACGTCGTGCGCTTGTCCTATGATTCCCGTCCCGGCGACGTTCTGGTGATACAGCCCGGTTATGAGCACGAGAACAGGTATTATGGCGGCGCATCCATCATCGTGGTGATGGTATCGCAGGCTGACATCGCGCTATCGTATGGCACGGAAGCCCGGATGCCCGATCCAGCGTGCTGGTGGAGAAATCACTACAAGGGTAATGACGAGACGGTGACAAGCACCATTCCGCGCCTGCAGTCGCTGCTTGGCGAACTCAGTGCCATGTCGCTGACGCTGGAGGCCATAGAGTTCTGGAAGCGGGCGGTGATCGAGGCGGTCACCGCCAACGTCGTCGCGGGGATGCCCTCCGAGCGCGACGGTCCGCTTCCCTCCGCGCTGAAGGTCGTGAGACGGGTCGAGGAATATCTGGACGCGCGGCCCACCGAACCCGTTCATATTTCCGAGATCTGCAGCCACCTCCACGCGTCGCGACGTACGCTGCATCGCGCATTTCACGAGGCGCTCGGGACCGGTCCGATCGCTTTCCTTCGCCACCGCCGGCTGTGTGCCGCCCACACCGCGCTGAGCGCGCGTGAGGACACAAGGACGATCTCGAATATCGCGATGCAGTTCGGCTTCCAGAATTTTGGCCGCTTTGCCGGCTACTACCATCGATTGTTTGGCGAGTACCCGTCCGAAACGCGGCAGCGGCACCGGCCGCAGCTTGATCTGCCAAACCGGTAAAACAGTTGGATCAATGATCGCCGGATGAACCTACAGCATCCCCATGTCCAGCATGCCCGGCAGCTGCGCGAGCGGCAGCGCGGCGGCGCCGATCAGGGTTGCGACCAGCGCCGTGAGGCGATGGTTGATGCGCCGCTTGCCGCGCATCTGGCTGGCAAGCCATTCCAGCACCTTGGTATCGATGTTGGCGGCCTGCGTCGGCGCCCAGCTCTCGATGTCGGTATCGGGCGACAGCGCAACCGTGCGCGGCGGCACCGGCAGGCCGGACTCGGAGGCTGCATGATGAGCGACCGCCTTGGCCAAAAGATCATCAAAACGTCCGTCATCGGTACGCTCGGCAGCGGCGTCGCTGATTTGAAACAGCGCCTCGACTTCGGCGCGGCTCACCGGCTGATGCTCGACCTCGCTGACGGTCAGGATGCGCGCGCACCAGGCGGCGTCGTCGGCATCGAGCGCGCGGGAAAAATGGATACGGCCCCTGGTGGTGGGGCCCTCGCCGGTGATCACGCCGTCGCGCACGATCGTGAGCGCGTGGGCTGCGGTCTGGCGGCAGGACGGTTGCGGCACGTCGGACGTATCAGTGGACGTTGGAGCAGTCTTGGCAGTCGGGGCAGGCATTGTTGCACTTCTCAATTTCTTTTTTCAGACCCAGCATTTCCATACCGGGCATGAACGAGCGGTTAACGATTCGAAACTGGCATTTCGAGATATTTAGATGGTTGCCAAATGGTCGCTGTGACGTCGGTCACGGTTCAGGCCACGGCCGCCAGCGGGGCGTGATGAACACAAAAGGCGATGCCGGGGCAACCCGGACAATTGCGGCAATCGGTTCTTTTCGCCGCAGGCGCGCAGGTCAAAAGAAGATGCTAGGAGTTCCACGCTAGCGGAGAAGGATCTCACCTTTTACGTGAACCGGTTCCTTTAGCCGTCGCGCGAGACTATAATTACCAGGACGAATTCCCCTGTAACTAGAATGAGATGAGGTCAGATCATGGCACTCCAGATTGGCGCAACCGCCCCCGATTTCGAAGCCCAGACCACCGAGGGAAAGATCAAGTTCCACGACTGGATCGGCAATGACTGGGCGCTTTTGTTTTCGCACCCGAAGGATTTCACGCCGGTTTGCACCACCGAGCTCGGTGCTCTCGCAAAGTTGAAGCCGGAATTCGACAAGCGCGGCGTCAAGCTGATGGGCCTCAGCGTCGATGCCGTCGACCGCCACGCCAAGTGGTCGGAGGACATCAAGGAGACGCAGGGCGCCGCGCCGAACTATCCGATGATCGGCGACACCGATTTCAACGTCTCCAAGCTCTACGACATGCTGCCGGCCTCGACGTCGGGCGATCCGCTCACGCGCACGCCCGCCGACAACCAGACCGTCCGCAACGTCTTCATCATCGGGCCGGACAAGAAGATCAAGCTGGTGCTGGTCTATCCGATGACCACGGGGCGCAATTTCGCGGAAATCCTGCGCGTGATCGACTCCCTGCAGATGACCGCCAAGCATCGCGTCGCGACACCGGCCGACTGGAAACAGGGCGAGGACGTCATCATCGCGGGCTCGGTCAGCGACGACGAGGCGAAGACGATCTATCCTGCCGGCTGGAAGGCGCCGAAGCCGTACATCCGGATCGTTCCGCAGCCGAAGTGACCGCGTAGCGGTCATCCCGGGGCGATGCGAAGCATCGAACCCGGGATCTCGAGATTCCGGGTCTGGTCCTTCGGACCATCCCGGAACGACGGCCTAGGTTTTTGCCGCCACCCAATTCGCCACGAGCAGCCCGGCGGTCGACGAGACCGCCGTCACGAACGAGCCCCAGGCGATGTCGACGATCGACGACGGCCCAGCTCCAGTCCTTGAGCATCGACATCGAGGTCAGCTCGAAGGTCGCATAGCAGAACAGGCCGAACAGCGCGCCATAGAGCAGCGTCGATTGCCAGGTCGTGCCTGCGGCGCCGCTGACGAAGATCACGATGCCTGCGACATAGAGCAGGTAGAACAGGATCGCCGGCATGAGCTTTATCTCGCCCAGCAGGTGACCGACCTGTGAAGTGAAGAAGCCCTTGGCGACAATGCCGAGAAACAGGAAATCAATCGGGACGATAACGAACAGCGTCACCAGATAGAGTACGACGTATCGGTTCACGGTGGCCTCCAGCCCGGGAAACGAGGGCGATCATACGAAGTAACTACGTATGTGGAGGCTTCCGGTTTCACCGGCGGCGGGTTCCGCCGCTATGACTCTCAGCTCAGGCGGCGCGGACGCGATTGAGGAATTTTTCGACCTCGGCCTTCAGCTGCAGGCTTTCGCTCGACAGATTCTGCGCGGACGCAAACATCCGGCTCGACGTCTCGCCGGTCTCGTCGGCGCCCTGCGCGGCGTTGCGGATGTTGGCCGCGACATCGGCCGTGCCGCTGGCCGCCGCGCGAACGCTCTGGGCGATGTTCTGGGTAGCGCCGCGCTGCTGCTCGACCGCCGCCGAGATCGAGGTGGCGATATCGCTGATGCGTTCGATGGTCTGGCCGATCGCCTTGATCGCGCTGACCGACTCTTCGGTCGCAAGCTGCATGTTGCCGATCTGGCTGGAGATCTCCTCGGTGGCCTTCGCGGTCTGGCCGGCGAGGCTCTTGACCTCCTGCGCCACCACGGCAAAGCCGCGGCCGGCATCCCCTGCCCGCGCCGCCTCGATGGTGGCGTTGAGCGCCAGCAGATTGGTCTGCTCGGCGATCGAGGTGATCAGCTTCACCACGTCGCCGATCCGGGAGCCTGCTTCGGACAGTTCGTTGATGCGCTGGTCGGTGGCGGCGGCCTGCTTGACGGCGTCGGCCGCGATCCCGTTCGATTCCTGGACCCGGCGGGTGATTTCCGCAATCGAGCTGGAGAGTTCATCGGACGCGGTCGCCGCGGTGCGGACATGCTCGGAGGCGGTCTCGGACGCACCGGCCGACTTGCCGGAGAGCCCGGCGGTGGTCCGCGCGGTCTCGGTGAGCTGCCGCGCGACCCGCTCGAATTCGCTGGAGGAGTTCAGCACCTTGTCGAGGATGCTGCCGACGCTGGTCTGGAACTCGTCGACGAAGCCGCGCAGTTCAGTCTTGCGCTGATCGGCGGCGGCAACGGCGGCCGCGGTCTGCTCCTCGCGCATCCGGCGGCGTTCGGCCGAGTTGTTCTTGAAGACGGCAAGGGTACGCGCAATCTCGCCGATCTCGTCCATGCGATCGTCGCAATCGATCTCGACATCGGGGTTGCCGTTGGCGATCGCGGTGAGCGAGGCCGTGACCGAGGTCAGCGGCTTGGTCACCCGGCGCACGATCAGCGTGGTCAGCAGCATCACCAGCAGCGCCGCGACGCCGGCCGCGATCGCCATGTTCTGAATGGCGTGCGACAGCATGGTCTCGTAATGCGCCATCGGAATGCCGACATAGAGAATTCCGATGACCTTGCCGGCCGAACTGATGACCGGATAATAGGCCGTCATGAACGTCTTGCCGAACAGCGTCGCCGGGCCCTTGTAGGCCTCGCCGCGGCGCAGAACGGCCTGTGCGGGATGATCGGGCGCGAGCTGGGTGCCGACGGCGCGGTCGCCGTTCTCCTTCTTGACGTTGGTGGTGCGGCGGACGAACTGGTTGCTGGCCTCGTCATACACGAACAGCGTCGCGTTGCCGCCGGTATAGCCGACCGCGCGATCGACGATCGCGTGGTCCTTGAACTCGGGCATCTTGGCAATTTCGGCGCGGGTGACGGCCCCGTCCTTGATGGTGATCTTGGCGTCGCCGTAGGTCTCGGCAAACGCCAGGCTCAGCGTGCGCAGGTTGACTTCGATGTCCCGCAGCGCCCTGTCGCCGAATTCCGATGTCAGCGACCAATGGGCCGCTCCTACAACCAGCGCGGTATTTACCGCAATCAGCAAGATGGCGCAGATGACGGCCTTGGTGCCGAGCCGAAGCTTCAGCGTCGGCAGGAACTTTCCAATCGATCGCGTGGTCATAACGAGAAATCCCCCAAAATCGAGCCCAATCTGATCCTTTTTGCTTACGATCGCATTAATGGGCACAACCCTAGACAAAGTCTGAGAAATTCGATGGAACCTATGCGCGCATGACCGCCCTCCGTTTGGTATCGCGACGACCTCCGCGTTTCCGACCATTCCGCGCTGCACGCAGCCGCCAAATCGCACGCACCGGTTGCGTTCGTTTACGTGCTCGACGACAGAGCGCCGGGCATTCGGCCGCCGGGCGGCGCGGCCCGATGGTGGCTGGCGCAGTCGTTGCGCGCCCTGCAGGCGAGCCTGCTTAAGCGGGGCGCCTCGCTGGTGTTGCGCAAGGGACCTGCGCCCGCGGTCATCGCCGCGCTCGCCCGCGAGATCGGCGCCGAAGCGGTCTACTGGAACGAGATCGCGCAGGCCCCACACCGGGCCGTGGAAGATCAGGTTGCCGCCGCGCTGGCTGAGCTAGGTATCGCCGCGCACCGCTTCCCCGGCGACCTGCTGGCTTCGCCGGGCCAGATCCGCAACAAGGAGAACCGCGGACTGCGCGTGTTCACGCCGTTCTGGCGGCGGGTGCAGGCGCTGGGCGATCCGCCAAAACCGTTGCCGGCGCCGAAGACGCTGAAGGGTGTGGCGGACCTCGTCGGCGACAGGCTGGAGGACTGGAAACTCGAGCCGACCCGGCCGGATTGGGCCGGCGGCCTGCGTGAGAACTGGAAGCCCGGCGAGGCCTCCGCGCAAGCGGCTCTCAAGGCGTTCCTCGACGGCGGCATTGCCGGCTATTCCGGCGATCGCGACCGGCCCGACCGCGACGGCACCTCGCGGCTCTCGCCGCATCTTCGCTTCGGCGAAATCAGTCCGCGGCAAATCTGGCATGCCGCGCGCTTCGCCGCGGCCGAGCACCCTCGCCTGTCCGCCGATATCGAAAAGTTCCTCAGCGAACTCGGTTGGCGCGAGTTCTGCCGTCATCTGCTGTTCGACGTCCCCGACCTCGCGACGCGCAACCTGCAGCCCTCGTTCGACGGCTTTCCGTGGAAGCAGGACGCCAAAGCCTTGCGCGCATGGCAGCGCGGCCTGACCGGCTATCCCATCGTCGATGCCGGCATGCGTGAACTCTGGCACACCGGCGTCATGCACAACCGGGTGCGGATGGTGGTGGCGTCGTTCCTGGTCAAGCATCTCCTGATCGACTGGCGCGAAGGCGAGCAATGGTTCTGGGATACGCTTGTCGATGCCGACGCCGGCAGCAACCCGGCGAACTGGCAATGGGTGGCAGGCTCGGGCGCCGATGCCGCCCCCTATTTCCGCGTCTTCAATCCGATCCTGCAGGGCGAAAAGTTCGATCCCGACGGTGTCTATGTCAGGCGCTGGGTGCCGGAACTGGCGCCATTGCCCGACAAGCTGCTTCATCAGCCCTGGACCGCAACGCCGCTCGAACTCGCAAGTGCGGGCATCGAACTCGGCAAGACCTATCCGCGTCCGATCGTCGATCACAAGGCGGGCCGCGAGCGCGCGCTTGCAGCCTATGCCACGACCCGCGGTGGCTAGGTTTTTGCCGGCGCGCGATTGACCAGCAGCACGGCGGCAGCACACGCGATCATGCCGGCAATCGCAACGGCATCGAGCCGCTCGTCGAACAACACGAAGGCCATCAGCGAGGTCACGGCCGGCACCAGATAGAACAGGCTCGCCACCGATGTCGCGGCCCGATGCCGGATCAGCCAGTACAGCAAGCCGATCGAACCGATCGACAGCACCACCGCGAGCCAGACCAGAGCGAAAATGAATTCGGCGGTCCAGTGCACCACGCGCGCTTCGAACAGGAACGCGCCGATTGCAAAGAACACGGTCACCGCGACATATTGCACGAGGTTGCCGCTGCGCCAGTCGATGCGGCTGCAATAGCGCCGCTGGTAGAGCGTGCCGAGCGTGATGCTGACCAGCGATATCGCCGACGCAATCCAGCCCCAGCTGGCCTGCCCGCCCATCGGCCGGTCGTGCAGGATCAGCGCAACGCCGGCAAGCCCGATCAACAGTCCGCCCCATTGCATCGCGGTCACGCGCTCGCCGAGCCAGCGGTTCGCGATGGTGGAGGTCAGGATCGGCTGCAGGCCGGGGATCAGTGCGGAAAGGCCAGCGGGAATGGACAGCGAGATCGCGACCGCCGTGCCGCCGAGATAAACACCATGCACCAGAATGCCCGCGACGATGCTGTGCCCGATCTCGACGCGATTCGGCCAGACAGGCCGGACGACGGCGCAAATGACCGCCATCAGCACCACGACAAGGGCCATGCGGATCGCCAGATAGGTCAACGGATCGGCATTGTTGATGACATATTTGGTGCCGATGAAGCCAGTGCTCCACAGCAGGACGAAGATCGCCGGCGCCGCGCGCGCGGCGAATTTCTCGAAATCCTGATTCATTTGCCGCCCCTGTTGCCCGATCATATGCTATGCGGCAAGAACTGATCGCGCCGGGACCTAGCGCGATTTCACATATCGAAGCCTGCTGTCGAAGCTCTCAAACGAGGAATGCCATGGATGTTCGCGCCGCCGTCGCCGTCGCCGCTGGAAGGCCGCTGGAAGTAACGACTGTTCAGCTCGAGGGGCCGCGCGAAGGCGAAGTGCTGGTCGAGATCAAAGCGACCGGCGTCTGCCACACCGACGAATTCACATTGTCCGGCGCCGACCCGGAAGGACTGTTTCCGGCGATCCTCGGTCATGAAGGCGCGGGCGTTGTGGTCGACATCGGCAAGGGCGTCACCAGCGTCAAGAAGGGCGATCACGTCATTCCGCTGTACACGCCGGAATGCCGGCAATGCCCGTCCTGCCTGTCGCGCAAGACCAATCTCTGCACCGCGATCCGCGCCACGCAGGGACAAGGCCTGATGCCGGACGGCACCTCGCGCTTCTCGATCGGCGGCAAGCCTGTTCATCACTACATGGGCACGTCGACATTCGCGAACTACACCGTGCTGCCGGAGATCGCGGTGGCGAAAATCCGCGAGGACGCACCGTTCGACAAGGTCTGCTACATCGGTTGCGGCGTCACCACAGGCATCGGCGCGGTGATCAACACAGCGAAGGTCGAGGAAGGCGCGAAGGCGATCGTATTCGGCCTCGGCGGCATCGGACTCAACGTGCTGCAGGGCCTGCGGCTCGCCGGCGCCGACATGATCATCGGCGTCGACATCAACAACGACCGCAAGGCGTGGGGCGAGCGCTTTGGCATGACGCATTTCGTCAATCCGAAAGAGCTCGGCAAGGACCTGGTCCCTCACCTCGTCGACATGACGAAGGCGGGCGCGGACCAGATCGGCGGCGCCGACTACACGTTCGAATGCACCGGCAACGTCACGGTGATGCGGCAGGCGCTGGAAGCCTGCCACCGCGGCTGGGGCCAGTCGATCGTGATCGGCGTGGCGCCGGCGGGCGCCGAGATTGCGACGCGGCCGTTTCAGCTGGTCACCGGCCGGGTCTGGAAAGGCACCGCCTTCGGCGGCGCGCGGGGCCGCACCGACGTGCCGAAAATCGTCGACTGGTACATGCAGGGCAAGATCCAGATCGACCCGATGATCACGCATGTGATGCCGCTGGCCGAGATCAACAACGCGTTCGATCTGATGAAGCGCGGCGAGTTCGATCCGCGGCGTGGTCACGTTCTAGGGGGAAGCGTCCCTAGTGGACTTCGGATGGTCAATTCAACGACGCTGACCGTCGCCGCGCCGGATTGATCAGTTCGAGCCCCGGCCGATGCTGCGATCAAATGCTCTTAAACTTTCGAACGACGATCGGAATCCAACATGGCTTGTCAAGGTATCGATCGGTTCCGCGTGCCGCGCGATACCGGCGGCAATAGTTTGGGGCCCACAGATGCGAACCGCCCTTCAGAACCTTTCGGGGAATTCTAATGTACGGTTGACAGGCATCAAAACTGTGACGTGACCGGTGGCCCGAACAAATTCCTTGAACTGCCGGTTAGTGACCGGCGCGCGATCGGTGAAGAAGCCATCGATGGAGTAAGTGGCAAATCAGCCAACGCGGCCGCTCCCCGAGCCGAAATCCATTGTGACACGGACGATTGTCACTTTCCGCAATCTGGCAAATCTGCAACAAAATGGCCATCGCCTTTTGGCGATGGCCATTTTGAGAACCGCCTCAACGCGCTTGTTTGAGCTTCTCTTCGATCTTGCTCAGATTGAAAGAGCCTGGCGTCTGACTCGGCGGATACTCCCTCATCGTCATCAGGAACTGCCCAGCCAAAGTCTGGATTGGCACCAGGACGAATGCCCGATCGAGGAACCAGTCGTTATAAGTGTTGGAGTTGTGGTCGGCTTTCTCGAACGGATCGCGGCGCAGGTTGAACAGCAGCGGTACCCGCAGCTCCACATATGGCTCACGCCAGACGCCGAAAGCCTGGCCGCGATTTTCCAGGAATACGACCTTCCAGTCCTGCCAGCGTGCCGCAACAACATCGCCGTCGTCGCTGACGTACCAGAACTCGTTGCGCGGCGAATCCTTCACCTTGCCGCTGAGGTAGTCGAGCATGTTGTAGCCGTCCGGATGAGAACGGTATTTCCTGCCGGCAAAGGTGTCACCCTTCATCAACCGCTCCTTGACATCCGGCATGCCGGCGGCGGTCAAGAATGTGACCAACCAGTCTTCATGCGCGACCAGTCCGTTGAGCGTCTTGCCGGCCGTGAACTTACCGGGCCAGCGGATGAAAGCCGGCACGCGATAGGCGCCTTCCCAGTTGGAGTTCTTTTCGCTGCGGAACGGCGTGGTGCCTGCATCGGGCCAGGCGTTGTAGTGCGGGCCGTTGTCGGTCGAGTAGAACACGATAGTATCGTTGGCGAGGCCGAGGTCGTCGACCAGCTTGAGGAAGTCTCCAACCATCGCATCATGCTCGACCATGCCATCCGAGTACTCGTCCTGGCCTGAAACTCCACGGTTGGCGGCTTTTACGTGGGTGCGGAAGTGCATCCGCGTCGCATTCCACCAGCAGAAGAACGGCTTGCCGGCGTTTTTCTGGCGGGTGACGAAGTCCTTTGCCGCCGCCAGGGTTTCCTCGTCGATGGTTTCCATCCGCTTCTTGGTCAGCGGGCCGGTGTCCTCGATCGTTTGGCCGCCCTTGCCGTCCGCCTTGGAACGAATGACGCCGCGCGGACCGAATTTCTTGAGGAACGCAGGATCCTTCGGATAGTCGATATTCTCCGGCTCTTCCGATGCATTCAGATGATAGAGGCTGCCGAAATATTCGTCGAAGCCGTGCATTGTCGGCAGATGCTCGTCGCGATCGCCAAAATGGTTCTTGCCGAACTGGCCGGTGGCATAGCCCTTATCCTTGAGCAATGCGGCGATGGTCGGGTCACTAGCCTGCCAGCCCTCTTTGGCGCCGGGCAGACCAACCTTGGTCATGCCGGCCCGCACGGGCACTATGCCACCGATGAACGCTGCACGGCCCGCGGTGCAACTCTGCTGTCCATAGTAATCGGTAAACGACACGCCCTCGCGTGCAATGCGGTCGATGTTCGGGGTCTGGTAGCCCATCATGCCCCGACTGTTATGGCTGATGTTCCAGGTGCCGATATCATCGCCCCAGATCACAAGTATGTTTGGTGGACGCCCGGACGGCGCTGACTGCGGTTGCTGCGCCTGCGCGGTGCGGATTGATGGCGCCGACGCTGCCGTAGCCGCAAGCGCCGTGCCGGCGAGTAGTATGTTGCGCCGGCTCATTCTCCCATCTTTTCGATCATCGATCGAAGACTGATCGCCGGCAATCCTGTCGTTGGTCGTCATCGGATGCTCCTTGTCATGGCTACTAGGCTTCATCACCTCCCAAGAGCTCGTCGAGTTGCCGCTTGGGCTCGCCTGCAAGCTCGTTGGAAGAGCTTCCAGCGGATATCCGGAAGGATCCGGAAAGATCACCGGCGAAACCCTGAAACGCCTGATGGCTGCTTTCAGAGCGCCAACGATTGACGTAGTGTTGAGGAAAGGACGCGAGCTTGTTCGAGGAGCCACGAGAATCGACGACCCGCGCTCCGGCTATTGGACATCGCCTGATCTTACCCGGCCGAACAGATGAAAGAGTATTCGGCATGACGCGGATACTGATCGCCGACGACCATGACGTTGTGCGGCGAGGACTGAGGGCCATCCTGGAAAGCCGGCCTGGCTGGACCGTCGTCGCAGAAGCGTCCGACGGCAAGCAGGCGATTGATCAGGCGCTACAAACCAAGCCGGACGTCGCCATCATCGACTATGGATTGCCTCTTTTGAATGGCTCGGAAGTTACTCGGCAAATTCGTGAGCGACTTCCCAAAACCGAAGTTCTCGTGTTCACGATGCATGACAGCGATGCGGTCTTGCAGGAAGTATTGCAGGCAGGAGCCCGAGGTTTCCTGCTGAAGTCTGATGCGGACGATTATCTCCGCCTGCGCGACCCAGAGTTTCGTGAGGGCAGATCCCGATTGACGGGTCACGCGTTGGTGCCCGATGCCGACCGTCGCATCCATTCATGCGCCACGAACAGCTCTATCGTCGGGAGCCGGACTACGCGCACGTGTAACGGTCGCGATCACCGCTGCGATCATTGCAGCGCTGGCCGTCGCGACGCCGATCCTGCTGCTGCAGGCCGCTGCAGAACGCCGGGCGATCGAGGAGCGGGCCGGCCTGGCAACTGCGGCAATCGCCCACATCGTTGAGCGTGAGGTGGCTGCGTCCCTCGCGCTGCTGGACGGGCTGGCTTCAACGCCTTCGCTTCACAGCGGTGACCATAAGGGCCTTTACGAGCAATTTGCGGCGACGAAGATCGCCGAGGGAGCATTTCTGTCGGCGTACGACGACGAGCGTCAGATCATCAACACGCTTCGGCCCTTCGGTGCGCCGCTGCCATACATCAGGGACTTTCCCCCCGAGGCCCAAGCGGCCGTCGAGCGAATTCATCGGAACGGCTGGAGCGTTTCCGGACGGACGTGGGGTATCGTTGCCGGAGCACATGTCGTCGTCATCAGTCGGAGCGTCCTCAGCAACGGCAAGCGGTACATTGTGACGACGGCCATACCCGAAGCGCGATTGCAGGCACTCGTGAAGACGCAGGAAGTACCCGCCGATTGGGGAAGATTCGTCCTCGATCGATACGGACGCGCGCTGGTCGGCGAACAAGCCGTGGTCAATCCCCAGGCCGCGCCTCAACGTCATTGGCTCACCCCACTCCTCCCGCCAGATATTCAGCGCGGGTCGCTCGCAGTGACTGACGGTACGGGGAGCAAGTATTTCGCAGCATTCGAACGCGCCCCAAATTCCGGCTGGACTGCAGCGGTGACTATACCGTGGAGTGCGGTGAATGCACCTCAACGAAAGGCACTTGAGAGGCTTGCATTCGGCGGTGTCGGTCTTCTGGTGGTTGGCGCAATCGTAGGGTTCGTCCTGGCCAGCATCTGGGAACGGCCGATCGTGAAACTCTCAGAGACAGCGGCGCTGACGGCGGCCCGCCTTCGGCAAGCGGAGAACCAGCATGACGCCACACGCAGGCAAGTGGACAACTTGACGGATCGGCTCATGTCACTCCAGGAAGATGAACGGCGGCGGATCGCCGCAGAACTTCACGATTCCACATCGCAGCACCTTGCGGCGGCGAGCATCAATCTCATGCGTCTGAAGGCGGAGGGAGGCAATTCGAAAGGAGCTGGCGAGGCTTATGAAGAAATCAAGGCGTCATTGCGCGAAGCACAGACGGAAATACGGATCTTTACGTATCTGCTGCATCCTCCGAAACTCGACAGCCTTGGCCTGAAAAAGACCATGGAGACGTTCATCGAAGGGGTTTCTCTCCGAACCGGAATCAAGAGCAGCGTCCGAATTGCTGCTGCGGTCGATCGTCTGCCCTATGAAGTACAGCGGTCCGTTTTCAGAATCCTTCAGGAATCGCTGGCCAACGTGCATCGACATTCCTCGGCGACGAAAGTGACCGTAATCGCCGCATTTCGGGACGGTATCCTGAGCATGTCGGTGACGGACAACGGTCGAGGGTTCCAGCCGACGCCAAATGCCGACACAGAACTCGGCGTCTCGCTGGGTGTTGGAATTCCCGGAATGCGCGCGAGGCTTCGGCAGTTTGATGGAAGTCTCGAGATCGAAAGTAATGAACGCGGAACGTCGCTGCGCGCTTTCATTCCAGTCAACAACCTCGATGCATCCGTTCCGAGTTTCGGCGCGAACGCAGCCGAGTGAAACGCATCACCACATAAGGGCGGGCCGGCGCGGTCAGCGCCACTCTTCCGGGCAGGCATCGACGATCTTCCAGAGCTCGCCGCCGTTCTTGATCTTCTTCATCTCGGTGGTGAGCCCGCCATTGCGGCGGATCCAGTCCTTCACCGTATCGGGGTAGTAGGACATCAGATCCGACGTCCCCTCCAAACTGGTGACCTTCATACCGAAGGTGAAGGCCTTGTCGTAATAGGCCTGGTGGAAGCCGATGCTCGCCTTCGGCGTCACGCAGATCTTGTTCATCGGCACGATGCCGAACACCAGCGTGCAGGCCGAATTGCAGATGCCGTCGATGATCACCCGCTCCTTGCGCTCGCGGATGCGCTTGTACTTGGCCTTGTACTCCTCGACATATCCGCCATGGTCGCGCGTGATATGCAGGTCGGCGCGCGCAGGCGTCGCGACCAGAACCGAGAGGGACAGCAGGGCAAGAGACGTGATGCGCATGGGTCGATCGGGAACCGGATAGCCATGGTTAGACGCGGGATAGTCGGTCCGCAAATGAGGACAAGACAGCAGAACTCTGGCCGGACTGTGTTGGGAATTCGTTAAGCATCCCATGAGGCCAAAAATGGGCGCGTTAGGGTGGTTTTCCGCAGCTTTTCGACCAGCTTCTCCTGAAAAGCGAAATCAGATCGGCCGAACTCCAAGGGGGCCAAGTTTCGATCGAATCGAAAACAACCTCCTATCTTATTGATTTTAAATGATTTATTCGTTCGCGCAAGCGGCTATCCGCCCGGCTCGAAATCGCTATAGTTCCAGACAGGACTTCCGGAGAATCGCCATGAGCAAAGCGAAGTTTTTGATTGCCGCCGCCCTGCTGTCCGCCGCAGCCTTGGCCCCTGGTCTGGCCGACGCCCGCCACAATCGTCATCACCTGCACAATTGGGGCCTGCCCTACCCGATCAGCTACCTGCACAATTACGGCCCCGGACCGCAGCCGGGCACCTTCGCCTATTACGACGGCCCCTCTACCATCCTCTGCCGGCAGAGCGCCGCGGCCTACATCGGCCAAGACCGCCGGCGGCATCCCTGCTACTAGCTCCAGCGCTGGCCCTGCCGGGCCAAGTCTGATAATCGACCGTCGCACGCGCTCGTAGCTCAGCTGGATAGAGCATCGGATTTCGATTCCGAGGGTCGGGAGTTCGAATCTCTCCGAGCGCGCCAATCGCAAGTCAGGGCGCAGAAGATTGAATCCATAGTTCAATCCGCCTGACACTATTCGAACTGAACGCCGATCACCTTTCCGCGCCGCCACACGACCTCACAGCGTCGACGCTCGCCGTCCCCCTTCGTGAATGCCAGTTCAAAGCGGTCCGCCACCCGCGACGGCATCGTCGATATGATCTTTGCCCCGTTGGCCGAGATATCCATTACCCGACATTCGAAGTCATCGAGCCCCGGCTGGACGATCCACGCCGACACATGGCGGATGCGCCGAACTGCTGTTTTAATCTGCTTTGAAGGCGGTCTCACCGCTTCGCTCAACATCCATCGCAACCTTGGTCCTAAAACAGTTAAGGCCGCGCGGAGCTTTACCGCACGGCCTTACCCGGTACTATGCGTGTACTCTCGGCCTTATCGCAGGCCCAAGAACGAAAGCACCACGCCAATGACCACGACCAATCCAACCAGATAGATAATGCCGTTCATAACCCATCCTCCAGATGTTGCGATGATGTTAAATGCCTGGCGAAGGGCAAAGTTCCGCACTGATAAAGGGCGTCAGGCATCGAAGAACGGCCGCGACAAAGTCGCATGACGATGCGCTACCGCCAGCCAAACGCCGAAGGAGTTTGCCTTGTCCAACCCTCGCGACTTCCACGCGCCGCAATCGTCCTACACCAAGGAAGATCTGCTCAAATCCGGCGAAGGCGGCTATTTCGGCCCGGGCAATGCGCAGTTGCCGGCGCCGCCGATGCTGATGATCGACCGTATCACCGAGATCAGCCTGGACGGCGGCGAATTTGGCAAGGGCCATGTCATTGCCGAGCTCGATATCGCACCGGGCCTCTGGTTTTTCGACTGCAACTTTGCAGGCGATCCCGTGATGCCGGGATGTCTGGGTCTCGACGCCATGTGGCAAATCGTCGGCTATTGGCTTGGCTGGTCGGGCTCGCCGGGCAAGGGCCGCGCGGTCGGCGTCGGCGAGGTCAAGTTCCGGGGCGACATCAAGCCGGACATCAAGCGCGTGCGCTACGAAGTCAGCATGCGTCAGGTAAGGCGCGGCAAGCTCGCTGTCGGAATTGCCGACGGCAGCGTGTTTGCCGACGACGCGTGCGTATTTCTTGCCAAGGATATGCGGGTCGGAATGATCGCATCCGCGGTCTGAGATGCGGAAGCCGTCGCGCGCCACGCCCCTCACAGACGAGCGCCTTCAGAAGACAGGCAGCGTTCCGATCAGGAACAAATCCAGATGATTGCTACCGCAATCGGGATACCCAAACCAAGTGCGCCGAAAATCGCCAGGACGAATTCGGAAAGCAGGTTGACGTGGTGTCGTACGCCAGATGACGACATGACGTTACTCCTTGGAGCCCCGCGAGCCTCGGCTCGCCCCCAAGATGAACGATCAATTGCGCCTTTGGGCCAAGGCCCGTAGCGACTCTATAGAGGGGCAATGCTGGAGCGTTATGGTTAACAAGTCGTTAATGGGCATAAAGAGCGGGTTGCGGTGCGATTCCGCTGCACCGCAGCGCCACGTCAGGCGCCGATCGCATCTCGCCCGGCCGCAGCGGCCATTAGCGGACTATCCGGCATGCGGTAGCCGGCGATGAAGGTCTCGACCTCGCTCTGGGGCATCGGCTTTGCAAAGAAATATCCCTGCATCGTCGAGCAACCGAGACGGCCGATGATCTCCACCTGCTCCGCCGTTTCCACACCTTCGACCACGCAATCGAATTTCAGATTGCGGCACAGGTCGATCACCGTCTTGACGATGTTGCGGGCATTCTCCTGCGTCGCGATATTGCGAATGAAGCCCCGGTCGATCTTGATCTTGTCGAGCGACAACTGATGGACGTAGCTCAGGCTGGACTGCCCTGATCCGAAGTCGTCCAACGCCACCTTCAAGCCCATCGATCGCAGAATCCGCAGCGAATCCTGCACCCGCTCGTAGTCCTGCATCAACGCCGTCTCGGTGACCTCGATGATGATGCGGCGGGGATCGATGCCGCTGCTCTCGATGAGAGCCACGATCTGCAGGATGGTGACTTGCGAGATCAGGTCGCGCATCGACAGATTGAAGGACAGAGAGATATCCTCGGGCCAGGAACGGGCCGCGGCCAGCGCCTTGCGCAACAGAACCAGCGTGATCGTCCCGATCAATTCGGTACGTTCCGCAACCGCGATGAAGACGTCGGGAGGCGACATCATCGAGCTCGGGACTATGCCATCGGGCAAGGGCCTCGAAGCCGACCAGCCGCGCAGCCGCAACATTGACGATCGGCTGAAAGTGCAGCGACAGTTCTGTGTCGAGATCGATGCTCCGCAAGGTGTGCTCGATGGTGCTGAGCTTGCGGATTTCGACTTCGTGCTCCCGGGAGAAGATCACAGGCCGGCCGCGGCATCTCGCCTTGGCGTGGTAGAGCGCGTAGTCGGCGCGCTCGTAGAGCAGCTCCGCCGTCGTGCCGGCATCCGGCGCCAGCGCAAATCCGACCGAGCCACCGATCTTCGCGACGATCCCGGCTACGGAAAACGGCGCGTCGAAAACGGCGCAGACTTTCGAGCCGACCGCGAGAACGTCCTCCGGCTCGAGGCCCGCATCGACGATGATTCCGAACTCGTCGCCGCCGAGACGCGCAATGAATTGCGTATCGCCGGAAAATGCCAGCAGGCGCTGACCGGTTTCCTGCAACACCCGATCGCCGACCCCATGTCCGTAAAGATCGTTGACCGCCTTGAAGCCGTCGAGATCGAGCACGCCGACGACGAATCTGCGGTTCGCCGTTCGCGCCTGCTCTGCAAGGACCGACAGCCGGTGGAAAAACTGGCGCCGGTTGGGCAAATCGGTGAGGCTATCGATATTCGCCAGACGAAAGTTTTCGTTGCTGAGGCGTTTGGTCTCCACCTCGCCATTGACCATGGCGGCGAACTGCCTGGAGCAGATAATCAGGATGTAGATCATCGCGACCGTGACCAGGAACAGATTCAATCCGATGGCGATATGAACCACGTCGCCGCTCGCCAGCAGAAAGACAACGAAGGGGGCGATCACCGCGCCAGTCAGGGTCAGCGCCGCCGGGCGCACATGCATCAGGCAGAAGATGCAGCTCACCACCGTGATGCCGACGAAGAACAGGATGTGGCCACGGCGGGAGGCGTCGCCATACGGAAACAGGCTCAGCGCCCACGCCAGGAATGCAAGTCCCAGTACGCCGCCCAGCACCACCGTCGCCCGCAAGGTACGGGCCGCGGCCTTCGGTTCGACCACGCCGTCGCGGCGCCGCAGCCAGATCAGGCAACGCATCGCGCAAGCCCCGACCAGAACGCCGGGAAACACGATGGTCAGGCTCGGCGGCGCGATGCCCAGATGGGTAAACGCCAACGCGACCGAATTCACGCTCAGGATGAAATAGAGTAACGGCACCTGCCGCGAAAACGCTGCGAGCTGTGCCCCCATCAATTCATGATTTTCGGAATCGATCCGAAATTGCTTCGCGATACTATTCATGAGGCAGCCAAAAAGACCCAACCTCATTGATCGTGCCGCAAATACCTTAATATGCCCTGCCGGTTCCATGGCGCGGCGAGGCTGGTTAACGGCGCGCTAATTACGCGGCCGAGGTATCGATCGAGCGGCGTATCACCCGCCGCACTTCCGCGTTGGACAGGAACAAATCGTGGTTGATGATGCCCCAACCGGCCTCGGAGGCATCGATGACGCGCACGCCGAGCCGCTCGATGGCGGCCTTCTCGGCGGCGCCGACCCGTGTCATCCCGCCGGCTATTCGGCCTGACAGGGCCAGCGCGCGGTCGTTCGTCGCGGTGACGACGGTAATCTTGCGGCCGACGGGACCGATGCGGACAACCGCCGACGAAAATACGTCCATGTCGATATCAGGCGAGGCGAACACCACGGCGCCGATCTTGTCCGCAATGCTGTCACCGGATCGCGCGTAGAGCTGGCGCAGGCTTTCGAGCGTCAGCATCGTGCCCATGCTGTGCGCAACGATGTGAATGCGGCCGGCGCCCGGGCTCGTGGCAACGGAGTTAAGCACGCGCTCGAACTCGTCACGTGACCACATCGCGCTTTCGCGATCATAGGCGTAGTCGAACAGCCCCGCCTTCGACGGCCAGGAGAAGAACATCGTCTGGCCGCGGAATTTGATGCCGTCGGAGAGATGCGCAGCGTCGAGCGCCGCGCTCTCGAACGTCTGCTTGAAGCCGTGCACGTAGATCAGCACGTCAGCGCCGCCGCTGCCTTGCCCCAGGAGATCGCCGACCTCTGCCGATACCGGCTCGACGGCATCGAGACGCCAATCGCTCAGTCCGGCGGCGGCGAGAGAGAAACGGCTCTCGTCTGGCGCCACCAGCTTTGCCCGGGCGACGGTCATCCTTGTCGCACGCTCTGGTCCGAACCAGGGTTTCGTCCGCCCGCCGTTCACCGGCTTGCGCGTGGTTGCGACCAGCAACGTCGGCTCCACCGCGAGCGACGAAGCGTCGTAACGGGCACCCGTCGCAGCAATGCTCGCGCACCCACCGAGCGCAAGCACGCTGGCAGACGACACGATCCCGCGCAGCAACGCGCGGCGGGACGTAACAGTCTCGTTTTGCAGCAGATGTCGGATCACGCACAGGACCTTCGGGAATACGGCCTTTCACGGAAGGCGCTCCCGCAGGTCTCCTGAACTAGGATGGCGAGAAAAGGGCGGGACGTTGGCCATCGATGGTTCCAGTTCCGTCGCGATTCCGTGATCCGGGGTTCGCCTTAACGAAACCATTTTTGGCCGCCGCGAAGCGCTCCGGAAACAAACAGCCGCTACGGTCCTAACATTGGAACGAGCGGGGTTAGATCATGTTGGTATCAGTGCTTAACCTCATTTACCGCGAATTTCTCAAGCGTGCCCTTTCCGGCATGGCAACACAGGGAGGAAGGCTATGACCGAAGTCGTGACAGCATTCCTCGTCTTCGTCAGCATCGGCGTATTTCTGGCCCATGCGTTTGACGCCTATCGGCTGCGCTAGGTTGGCGCCACGCTGCACGGATACGGTTGCGCCGCGAGTTGCTTGGGCGTTTTTCGTACAGACCTCGCGGCCTTTTTTTACCGTGCCCCATCCTTGCCGGCGATGAACACATCGCGATCCGGGAATTTTCCAAACACTTCCGCCGGCTGGCTGAAATTCGTGGCGAGCACGTCGCTCGGGGTTTGCCGGCGATCCATTGCGACAGGTCGATCGTCTCGTAGACGCCGGTGTTGAACCCGATCAGGATGCGGCAGGCTCCGCTGCCGACGTTCTCGATCGAGTGGCCGTAGCCCTGCGGGATGTAGCCGACGTCGCCCTTCTGCAATTGCTCGATCCGGTAGCGGCCGTGCGAGCCGAACAGGGTGACGCTGACCTTGCCCTCGATGACGTATTGCCACTCGTCGGCGTTCGGATGCCAGTGCAGCTCCGCAGCGCGCCGGGATCGAGGTCGAGGACGACGCCGGTGATCGTCTTCGAGATCGGGAAGCGGCTGGAATCGACGCGCCACTCGCGGCCGCCCTGATAGGTCGCATGCGGCGGCTGCGCCAGCAGCCGGTACTTGTGCGTCTCCGGCGGCAGCTTCCAGCCCTGCAGCGGCACGGATGGCTCTGCAGGCGGCGGAGCGCCGCGGGCGAAATACACTTCCTCCTTCGGGAAATTCGCGAACGCCGATTCGGGCAGGCCGAAATTCTTCGCCAGCAGCGCCGGGGGCGTATGGCCGATCCAGTCGGTGATGCTGAAGGTGCCGAACTCGGAGAAGTAGCCGTTGTCGAAGATCAGGATGAAGTGACAGGGCTTGTCGCCGAGGCATTGCAGCATGTGGCCGTGGCCGCGCGGAAAGTACCAGACGTCGCCGGGATCGAAATCGTTGGTCTCGGCGAGGCCGCCTGGATCGATGACGGTGGTGCGGACGCGGCCCTCGAGAACGAACGCCCATTCGGCCGCGGTGGCGTGCCAGTGCAGCTCGCGCATCGCGCCGGGCTCGAGCCGCATCGAGACGCCGGCGATCCCCTTGGAGATCGGCAGCTGCTTGACCGTCGCCTCCTTGCCGTAGCTGTTGCCGATGACCTTGCCTTCCGACTTCTCCAGCGCGAACTTGAAAGTCGGCAGCTCCTTGCCCGCGAGCGTTGGGTCGGGAACGTTGTTCATGAAACTCGGATCGCCGCCGGCCGCCGGGAGGGCCGTAGCCAGCGCTGCCAATGAGACGGTTCCTGCGGCGGCCAAAAAATCCCGCCGTTGCGGATCGGACATGATGCTCTCCCTTTTGCAGGCCAGCGAAATGCTCCGGCGCGGCCCACGCGAGCGCCGAGAGTGCCCACAAGTTCGCAAAGTTGGCGATGGGGTATGCGATCACAAGCCGGGGGCCTGCGCTGCCAGCTGTCAAGCCCGGCCTTGCTGACGCCCGGCCGGGCAGCGGTAAGGCTCAATTGAATGGCCATTAAATCAACAGGTTAGACAGACGCTCGGGGATGGTGCTAGAGAACGCAGGCGCGGGGCAGGATCTCGATTCCGAAGGTCGGGGGTTCTGGTCTCTTCAGGCGCGCTCGTTCGGCTTACGGCTATTCGGACATTTCGACATGAGAAAAATCATACTGACGCTGGCGGTTCTGTATCCGGCGGCGGCGCTGGCGCAGGGAACCACCCCCGCCGAACCTCCGACCATCGGCGGCAAACCACTGGTTGTGGTCGGGTCGAAGAAGGCGGCGGCGGCCAAGAAAGAAAAAGAAAAACCCTTGTCGCCCGCTCAGAAGCTGCAGGCCTGCCAGGACATCGACGATGCGACCAAGGAACGGCTGATTTGTTACGACGCGATTTATGCGCCGCAGCCCAAGCCGAAGGCGCCGGCCAGCGAAGGCTGTCAATGAATGTCGCTTCCTCAAGGAGGAAGACGAGCGGTTGACCTGCTACAACGGATTTGCGGACAAGATTCCGAAGCTGCCGCGCTGATTAGATCAGGCGGCGCACCCTACCAGGTGCTGTTCCAGTTCGAGCCGCCGAAAAAGCCGAAATGCGACTGCTGCGCCACCCGCGGTCGGCTGGGCGGGACGGGTCTTGGCGACCTTGCGCTTACGCGGAACCTGCGACTCGGGCTTCTTTGCCTCTGCCGGGACGTACTGGGCAAAGGTGTCCCGCACACGGGCCTGGGCGGTGGCGTCGGCCACAGGAGCGGTCGCCGGAGCCGCAGCAGGGACGACGGCCTGGGCCGTCACGGCCTGCGGCGGAACAATGGTCGGAAGGCTGGTGTCGTAGACCACCCGCTCCGGCGGCTTTTGGTCGGAACGAATGCGAACCACGGTCTTGTCGATCGAAGGGGCAGCCTGGCTGGCCACGACGGCCTGTTGCGGGACGAGGGCATCAACCGCCAACAGCAGCGCGAGCAGGACTCCGCCGACAAACAGGAAATAACGCGCTACGGGCATCTGGTCTCGCTCCCCCCGC
The DNA here is from genome assembly GCA_963816815.1 of uncultured Alphaproteobacteria bacterium. Classification (GTDB taxonomy): domain Bacteria; phylum Pseudomonadota; class Alphaproteobacteria; order Rhizobiales; family Xanthobacteraceae; genus Bradyrhizobium. The sequence continues at coordinate 67,853 of CAWFMW010000026.1, read as the reverse complement.
GGCGTATAACGCGCGGCTCAATCGCCTAACGGGCGATACTCCAGTTAGTTCCTGACCTACCGGCTGGGTTCAAGGGCAGCGATCACATTTTCGGGGGCGGAGCGCGCGTTTGAGTGAGTAAGGTTAAGTTCGGCGCGCCTAAATTCGGCTGGCTGTCACCACCGAACATCTCGCCTTATTTGCGTTCACGTTAACGAACCCGACCAGCATACCGGCGTAGCGCTTCCGGCTCTTCATGTTCACGGTGTCGGGAATGATACGCCTGCGGTCGGTCAGATGGCTGCCGTCCCGGCGGGCAAAGGTGCAGGCGATCTCGATATCCTTCACCGCATAGTCATTGGCGTTGCGGAGCGTGAAGGTCACCAGCGCCTTCGAGCCAAGCCCGCCCCTGCGCCACGACTGCGAGATAATTTTCAGGCCGTCGAGCGGCGACTTGGCGGCCTCCACGGTCGCCGGCGGCGCAATGTCGGGAGGCGCGGCAACGGCCGCCGCCGGATCGGCGTCGGGGGAAACCGCCGTTGGCGCCGGACCCGACAGGGTCGCCTGGACCCCGGCCGTGCCGTCCTTGCGGGATGTATCTTGCGTGGCGCGGGTAACTTCAGGCGACGTCGCAGCGGAATGGCCCTCGGCATCGCTGGCTTGCGGGAGCATCAGCCATATGGCGCAGCCCGCGACGGCGATCACCGGCAGCACCGCGAGCCGCGCTTCGGACTTTCCGAACGACCACCCGGCGATTCTCATAGCCTCGCCCTCACCCGGCAGCACTGGCGATTGCCGTGCCGTTCACGAAAAAAGCCATACGGCGTTTCCCGTACGGCTTCTATCACGACCGCCGCTGTACGGATCCAGCCGCTCGTCAACAATCACCCAGGGCAGAAATGGTTTCATACCACCTCGACAATATTGCGACGGCGGCGCGACCGGGATGGAATTGCGGATACGCGGCGGCTACATTGGCCGCGCGCCGCAACCGGCCTTGAGCGCCGCAACAACAATAATGGGGAGACCACCGAAATGCCGACCGTTATCTGGGACCATGTCCATTTGCGCAGTCCCGATCCCGAGGCGACCGCAGCCTGGCTGGAGAACATTCTGGGCGGCGAGATCATCCGCGGCCCGGGGCGGATCGACGTCAAGCTCGGCGGCGCCAATATATTCATCGCGCCGGTTACCGCCGGCGACGGCGTCAACACCCCGCCGGTGACGCCCTATCAGGGTCTCGACCATTTCGGCCTGGCCGTGAAAGACATCGACGCGGTCGCCGCCGAGATCAAGGCCAAGGGCGTCGAGTTCACAAAGGAGCCGACCACCATCCGACCCGGCGTGCGCATCTGCTTCATCCGCGGGCCGCAAGGCATTTCGATCGAGCTCTTGGAGCGCGACAAGAAATACGCGTGACTCCACTTTCGCGCGGAGTACGACGGTCGTCGGTCAGGGCCAGTCCGTGCGCGCTATGTCATGCTGCCCGGCATGAAGCAGCGAATATCGATGCGATCGAGCTTGTCCAAACTGCGGTAATAGACCGGCCAAACCATTGTCCGGCCGGCGCGGTTGGGCTCAGTGATCACTGCTTCGTCCGGAACCCGCCACCATTGCCCTTCAAGACGGACGCGATATTTGCCGTCCTTGGTCTCCCAATCCGCGTCTGAAACCGCGCTGCCGTCGGCATCTGAGCAACATGGTCCCTTCTTGCTGCTGAGACTGTCGAACCACTGCTTCAGCGGCGAGTTGGCGTAGCGGCCGTCGGGATCGCGGGCCACGCCCGGAGCGGAGGCCAGCGGCAGCATCAACAACAGCCCGCCGACGATCAGCGGCTTTTTCCAGCGGCCCGCGCGATGACGGCCCGTGGCTTCATGGTTTCTATTCGCAGCGTGTGGGCGCGGCACGTGGCCGCCGGAACTCATCCAGTTGGTCACCTGTTTCTCTTGCTCCAGCACCCGCCGGCCGGTGCCAAACCAAGCTATGCATTTCACGGGCCAACCTGATTCGCGGCCTGCCGCGCGTCATCGTCAAGTCACGTTGTAGTCGCATCCTCAAAGCTTGCTTCCTGGGCTAGAAGCCTCGGTCAACCTGACGCGTTGACGCTACCGGCCACGCTTTGGCATAACTCCTTGACCGGCTTCCGTGGGCGCGGCGGCCGGCACCTGGGGCGTCATGAAGAACGGGCTCTATTCGATCCATGTCACCCTGCTGGATGGGCGCACCGGCAAGGGCAGTGGCGTGATTTTATTCCGCGATGGCCAGATCCTCGGCGGCGACGCCTATCTGTTTTATACCGGCAGCTACACCGTGAAGGGCGATACCTTCAAAGGTGAGGTGCTGGTGCAGCGCCACACCACCCCGCGCGACAACGACAATCCGCTGTTCGGCGGACCCAATCCGGTCGGCATCGGCGTATCCGGAACCTTCACCGACACCCGCGGCAACATGAACGGGACCGCGCTCGTCGGCAAAGCCAGCCAGATCTTCGGCGCCACGCTGCACAAGCTGGCGGATATCAACTGACCGTTTCGTCGACGGATCGGGTGTTACACGGTCGCACGCGGCGCAGCTGTCGCGGCATCGCCGGTGTTTGGCGTGCCGGTCGGCTCGATCAACAGCACATGCACCTCTTCCCTCGCAACCGGCCGATGCTCAACGCCCTTGGGCACGACATACATCTGCCCTGGCCCAAGCGTGACAATTCGATCCCGCAAATGAATATCCAGCGTGCCCTTCAGGATGAGAAAGAAATCGTCCGTGTCGTCGTGCTTGTGCCAGACGAACTCGCCCTTCACCTTCACGACCATGACGTCGTAGTTGTTGAATTGCGTCACCGTGCGGGGCGACCAGTGCTCGGAAAACGTGGACAGTTTTTCTGACAGATCGATTGCACCGGACATCGGAGGCCCCCTATTCCGCCGCCTGTTCCAGCGGCGCCGTGCGCGGCAGGATCATCTGGATGCGCGTACCGCCGCCAAGCTGCGAATCGAGATCAAGCCGGCCACCCAGCCGTGTCGTCACGATGCTGTAGACGATGTGCAGGCCAAGTCCGGTGCCGCCCTGATCACGCCGCGTGGTGAAAAACGGATCGAAGGCGCGGCGGCGGACGTCGAGGCTCATGCCGATTCCGTTGTCCGAGAAGATGATCTCGACATTGTCCTTGCCGGATTCCCGCACCTGGATATCGACCGTGCCGGGCTTGCCGTCAGGGAACGCATGCGCCACCGAATTGAGGAACAGGTTGGTGAGCACCTGCCCGTAGGGACCGGGGTAGCTGTTCATCATCAGGTTGGGCTGGCACTCGACATTGAGCGTCAGATTGTGTTTGCGCAGGCCCGGCCGCAGGCTCATCACCACCTGCTCGGTGAGGTCGCCGAGGTCGAAGGAGCGCTGGTCGGAATAGTTGCGGTCGGCGGCGACCTGCTTGAACGACTGGATCAGTTCGGCGGCGCGGTTGAGGTTGGCGACCAGCTGCGACGATGCATCGCGGCTGGTTTCAAGGAAATCGCGCAGGCTGGAGCGCCGTAGTTCGCCGCGGGCGACCTCGGCTGCGAAGTTCGACGTCTTGCGCTCGAGCGCTGACGCGACCGTCAGGCTGATCCCGACAGGGTTGTTGACCTCATGGGCTACGCCGGCCACCAGCCGTCCCAAGGCGGCGAGCTTTTCCGCTTCGATCAGCGAATTCTGCGTCTCGCGCAGGTTCCGCAGCGCCCCTTCCGCGGCGTCCTTGGCCTTACGCATCTCGAATTCGACGCGCTTGCGCTCACCGATGTCGAGCGCAACGGTGACGATGTTCTCGATCTCGCCGTTTGTATCCAGGATCGGCAGCTTGTTGACCAGCCATTGCCGCATGTGGCCGGACGCGTCCTTGTATTCCTCCTCGTAGAAGCCGAGTTCCCTGCCGGCCGCCAGCAGCCGCTTGTCGTTCTCATCGGTCTTTGCGGCGCCGTAGCGCGACATCAGCTCGGAGGTGGTGCGGCCGATCGCTTCCCCCGGCTCGACGTTGAAAATGCCGGCCATGTAGCGGTTCATCAGCACGTAGCGGAGATCCTTGTCCTTGACGTTGATGACGGCAGGCACGGTATCGATCACCATTTGCAGCAAGCGGCGGCCTTCGGCGATCGCATCCTCGGCGCGCTTCTGATCGGTAATGTCGCGCACCGTTCCCTCATAGCGGACGAGGACGCCGGCCTCATTGTGCACGGCGCTCGCGCTGTCGGACAGCCACAGCACCGAGCCGCTGCGCGTGCGAACCTGGTATTCAAATTCACGGATCATGCCGTCGCGCCGCATCAGCCGCTCGTATTCCGTCCGCGCCTCGGGATGGACATAGACCGTACCCGCGATGTCGCCGATGCCGTTGATCAGATCGTGCGGCGTCGCATAGCCCATCATCCGCGCCAGCGCCGGGTTGGCGTTCAGCAGCGAGCCGCCGGGCGTCGTGACGTAAATTCCGTCGACCGAGGACTCGAACAGCTTGCGGTAGCTTTCCTCGGCAAGCCGCTGTTCGGCAAGCGCGCGCACCGCCGCCTCGCGCGCCGCATCGGCGTCGACCAGCGTCTGCCGGAATACCTCGGCGGCGCGCGCGATGTCGCCGATCTCGTTGTCGACATCCGTCGCCGGGATCGAGGTGCTCTTCTCGCCACCAGCTACCGCACGGATCGAGTTTGCGATTGCGGCGAGCGGGCGCACGGTGCGACGCACCACCAGCAGCGAGGCGAAAAGCCCGATCAGCACGCCGGCGGTACCGAGCACGATGCTCTGCCACTTGGCTTCGGAGAGCGTCCGCGCAAAATCGCGGGCGAGGACACGGCCCCGCCGCTCGCTGACCTCGCGCAACAACTCCGTCACGCGCTGGATCAGGCGGCCCTCGGCACTCAGCACTTCCCTGTCGATGTCCGATATCTGCCGTTCGCGGGTCGATATGTTGGCGATCACCAGTGCATAATCGTCGACGGCCGCCCGCAGGTTCGAATCCGCGATCGTCATGGAGCGCATGCTTTGCGCCGCCTGTTCGGCCGCCGACGGGTTATGCGCCAGCAGCGCCGAGGCGATCCGGCTCTGGTCCTGAAGCAATGCCGACGCGATTGCGGGATCGAGCGTCCCCGCAATCGCGGCATCGAACTTCTCGCGCAAGGGCGGCAGGGTAACGATCAAATCGGCGCGGCGATTGATCAGCGAGGAAATCCGTTCGATCCCGCTGCGGTAGGTCGACAGGCGTTCGGTGACGCCGTCGATCATGTCCTGCTGCTCGGGGGCAAGCTCCAGCCGCGTCTTCTTCAGAACCTCACCGAGCGCCGTAGCGGCTTCGCCGACCTGAAGCGACTGGCTGCCGGGATCCGTGACGAAATCCCGGGCAGCAAGCCGCAATTCGTTCATGCGGCGGTCAATGTCCTCGGCCAGGTCACCGACGCTCTGCAGCCGCTGCAACTCGGCAAAGGTCGAATCGATATGGCGGATGGCGATGACGCTGGCGGTCGAGGTGATGATGATCACCGCCAGCACCAGCATGAAACTGCCGAATGTCAGTTGGCCGATCGAAAGCGAGAACGATCGCGGCGGCAGCGAATTCGGCGGCGTTTCGGCGGTCATGTGGGTCGGGCCGGGCTCCAGTCGGGCGCAATATACGATGTATTTCGGGCCGTGGGGAACATGCCGAAGCACCGGCGGAACGGGCAAAATGGCCCGGCGGCGCAGCCCCGGCTCCGCGCTGGATGGCCAGGGGGCGATGAATGCCGGTATGGAACAGGTTAACGCGGCCGAAATCGCGCGGCTTCGCCCTCAGTCGGCGGTGATGCCGGCCTCTTTGACCACTTTGGCCCACACCGCCACGTCGGCCTTGATGATATCGGCGAACGCCTGCAGCGGCGCGCTCTTGGCCTCGCAGCCCGCCACGTCGAGCTTTTGCTTGACGTCGGAGGTGGCCAACGCCGCCTCCAGCGCCTTGCTGATCTGGTCCACGACCGGCTGCGGCGTTCCCTTTGGCACCACGACACCGAACCACGGCGTCACCTGGGCCTCGGCAAAGCCCTGCTCGGCCAAGGTCGGCGCGTCCGGGAAATATTTCGAGCGGCCGTCGCTGATGGCGCCGATGACCCGGATGGCGCCGCTCTGCGCCTGCGCCACCGCCTGGTTGGCGGACAGGAAAGTCGAGCTGATCAAGCCGCTGGTGATATCAGGCACCATCTGCGGATAGCCGCGATAGCCAATCGCCGTCACGTCGATCCCAGCCAGCCGCTTGAACAACTCAAAGCCGAGGTGCCCTGTCGAGCCCTTCCCCGGGTGGCTGTAGTTCAGTTGGCCCGGCTTGGCTTTCGCGAGGGCGACAAATTCGGCCACGTTGGTGACCGGCAGTGCGGTCGGGACCACGAAAAAATTCGAGGCGCGGCACACCTGCCCGATTGGAATAAAATCCCGGACCGGATCCCAGCGCAGCGCGGTGTTCAGTGAGGGGCTCGCGGTGAAAAACGTCGTCACCAGCAACCATGTGTAGCCGTCGGGCGCCGCGCGCGCGACTTCCTCGGCTGCGATCGAGCCGTTGGCGCCGGACTTGGATTCGACCACGATCGAACCCTTCCACTGCTCTTGCATGTTCTGCCCGATGATCCGCGCGAACACGTCGGTAACGCTTCCCGGCGAATAGGGGATGACGATGCGGATCGGACGGTTCGGGAAGTTCTCCTGCGCCTGCCCCTGGTACGGCGCGGCGAGAAGCATGAGCCACGCGCCAACGATGATACCGATCCGCCGAAATCTCATGTGAAGTTTCCTGCCCGTTTTTCTTGGGGGCACCGAGGGCGCCCCTGTTTGACCGGCAGGATGCCGATTATCCCCGGCCGCAGCAAGCCCCGGGGAATTTCGTCACACGAAACGCATTCTCCCACTGCACGTTCATGCAGCCTCGCCGACTGGTTTTATCTTTCGCTCCGGAATCGTCATCGCGGCGACGCCGACGACGACGCAGGCGAGCCCGATCCAGGCGGTCGAACTCAACTGCTCGCCGAGGAAAACCACGCTCGCCGCGACGCCGATCGGCACCCGCAAATAGGCCTGCGCGGTGGCGCCGATCGACCCCAGCGTCTGGATCAGGCGGAAATAGATCACGAAGGCGAACGCGGTGGAAAACACCGCGAGTGCCAACAGCGCCAACAACGAATTCATCGACGGCGCCAGCGTCCACGGCCGATCCACCACCAGGCTCAGCGGAATCAGGATCGCAGCGCCGCACAGCAGCGATCCCGCCGCCGGCGCCATCGGATCGAGATTTTTGAAGGCGCGGCCGAAAATCGCGGCCCCCGCGTAGCAGACCGCGGCCAGCAACAGCACGATCTGCGCGGCCAATTGCTCGCCCAGTCCCGCCAGCGCCTGCATGCCGACGATCAGGCAGATCCCCGCCATCCCCGCAACGACGCCGACCATCTTTCGGAACGTCACCGCCTCGTGGCGGGTGATCGCCAATGTCAGGAAAAACGTGAATATCGGCGCCGTCGAATTGAGGATGGTGGCGACACCGGCATCCAGCGCCCGCGTGCCCCAGGCCACCATCGTCCACGGGATGACGCTGTTGAGGCAGGCCTGGAACAGGAAACGCCGCCAGTTCGCGGCATCCGTCGGCAATGCGATCTCGCGCCAGCGCATGATCGCCACCAGCAGCAGGCCTGCGATCAGCGTGCGGCCCGCGATCAGCGTCACCGGCGGGATCGTCGCCACCGCGATCTTCAGGAATGTGTAGGACGCGCCCCACAGCGTCGCGAGCACCAGCAGCAGCGCCAGTTCGCTCGCGATTTTGGGATGTGTCTGTTGGGCCTCGCCCATGTCTGTCGCCCGTCTTGTTCCAAGTCAGGGCCAGACATTACGCGTGGCGGGCGCCAAGATACTTCGTTAGCCGCCGAAGTGTGGAAACAATATTCAACCGACCGAGCCGACCTCGAACACCTCGCCGTCATAGCCGGCTTCGAGGGGAATGCGGAGCTGGCGGCCGCCATTGTTCCGGGTCATGACCGGCGTCACGGTGACGACAGATTTGCCTCTCGAGTCATCCAGCGCCGCGTTTACGCTTGGCTGCCTGCCGAGCTTGATCAAGTTGCGCGTGGTCGGGAACGGCAGCTTGAAGCGCCCGCTCTCGCCGCCTTCCAGCGCCTCGCGCGGCGACACCCAGATCGAGTTGGTGGATTCCTTGCCGTCATGGGCGCCGACCTGTTCGTGGGGTGCTGCGGCGAGGAAGAACCAGGTATCGAACCGCTTGGGCATCCCCTCCGGCGTGATCCAGTGCGCGTAAGGCACGAGTTCGTCGAGCGCCAGCACCATGCCGTTGTCGGCCAGCACCTTAAGGAAGCTGATCTTGCTGTCGCAGAGGTCGGCGCGATGCGCGGCCTCGATCTCACTGGCGCGCTTGGCATCAACCAGCGCCTTCGAGCCCTTCGGCCGTGCCAGCAGTATGCCGCTTTCCTCAAAGGTTTCGCGGATCGCGGCGATGCGGAAACTCAGCGTGGTCTCGTCCAGCCCCTCGCCGCCCGAATAGAGTTCGGGTGTTGCGATGATCTCCTTGTCGCCCTTGTCGACGCTACCGCCGGGAAACACCAGCGCGCCGGAATTGAAGTCGATTTCATAATGGCGAACCATCATGAAGACTTCGATCTCCTTGGCGGCAGCGTTGTCGCGCAGCAGCAGGATGGTGGATGCGTTACGCGGGGCGACGATCTCGGCCATTGAACTAGCCCGCCGCGCTGGATTGCGGTTGCAGATTGGCGCGGCGGTCGACGCGCGCCACCCGCGACAACAGATACTCGACCTCGGCCTTTGCGGTTGCCGTGATCACAGCACCAGGCTTGCGCTGCGCGCTGGACGAAATGATGCCGCGCTTCTGCAGCACGTATTTGCGCACTGCCAGGCCCGCGCCGGGCTGCTGCTCGTAACGGATCAGCGGCAGATGGGCGTCGAACAGATCATGCGCGGCGTCGCGCTTGCCGGCCTTTTGCAGCTTCACGACATCGATCAGCAATTCCGGGAAGGCGTAGCCGGTCATGGCGCCGTCGGCGCCGCGCTCCATCTCGAAATCGAGGAATAGTCCGCCGTTGCCGACGAGAATCGACATCGGCTTGAGCGAGCCGTCCTTCTGATAGCCGCGCAGCGTGGAGATCTTCTCCAGACCCGGCCAGTCCTCGTGCTTGAGCATGACGCAGGACGGCGAATCCATCACGATCTTGCGGATCACGGCCGGCGTGAAGACGACGTTGAGCGTCAGCGGATAGTCCTGCAGCACCCACGGAATCTCGTCGCCGATCGCTTCCTGCGCCTGCTTGAAATAGCCCGTGATCTGGTCGTCGGTGCGCAGATGCGGCGGCGGCGCGATCATGACGCCGGCGGCGCCGGAATCCATCGATGCCTTCGCCAGCGAGCGCATCGAGGCAAAACCCGGCGCCGAGACGCCGACGATGATCTGCATGTTTTTGGCGCGCTTGACGAAGCGAACCGCCACTTGCTCTGCCTCGGCCGCGTCGAGCTTCGGCGCCTCGCCCAGAATACCGAGCACGGTGACGCCGTCGCAGCCGACTTCGGCGTAGAAGTCGGTCAGCCGGTCGATGGATTTCTCGTCGATGCGGCCGTCGTCGTGGAACGGCGTCGGCGCGATCGCGAAAGTGCCTGCGGCCTGGGCGGTGAGTTTGGTCATGTGTGCCTCTTGCTGGTCATTCCGGGATGGTCCGAAGGACCAGACCCGGAATCTCGAGATTCCGGGTTCGATGCTTCGCATCGCCCCGGAATGACGTCAAATCTAAAACCGTCGCGCGCCCCGGAACGACTGCTACTTAAATCGCCGCGCCGACTTCTTGATCTCTTCCTCGGAGAAGAAGATCTCGTTGGCGTGGGTCACGATATCCTCGGCCTTCCACCCCGTAAACGGCGGCGTCCAACCTTCCATTTCCATCATCCGCATCTCGCGGACCCCGCGGGGGCCGGAGACGCCGAGCACCTTGCCGGTCTGGTCGCCGGAGAGGTCGCTGACCATGTATAGCACGGCCGGCGCGATGCCGTCCGGGCCCAGCGCCGCGCCGGGGTTCTCCTTGTAGCGCGGCAGGTCGGCGGTCATGCGGGTCAGCGCGCCCGGGGCCAGCGTCCAGATCCGGATGTTGTATTTGCGGCCTTCGATCGCCAGCACGTTCGACAGTCCCCAGATACCGCCCTTGGCGGCGCCGTAATTGGTCTGGCCGAAATTGCCGATCAGGCCCGAGGTCGAGGACGTGTTGACGATGACGCCGCCGCCGTTCTCGCGCATCCATTTGAACACCGGCTGGGTGCAGCAGAAGGTGCCTTTGAGGTGCACCCTGATCACCCGATCCCAGTTGGCTTCCTTGGCCTTTGCGAACGTCTCGTCGAGCAGGATGCCGGCGTTGTTGACCAGAATGTCGGCGCGGCCGAAATTCTTGATGGCATCGTCGAACACCGACTGCCCGCCCGCGATGGTCGAGATGTCGGAACCGTTGGCGACGGCACGGCCGCCCTCTTCCTTGATGGCGTTGACCACCTTCTGCGCCATCGAAACGTCGGCGCCGGAACCGTCGCGCGGTCCGCCGAGGTCGTTGACCACGACTGCCGCGCCCTCGCGCGCGAACAGCTTTGCGTAGGCCTCACCGAGCCCGCCACCCGCGCCGGTGATGATGGCGACCTTGCCGTCGAGTAATCCCATTTGTTCTCTCCCGCCTTCTTTGTTTGCACCGTCATTCCGGGGCGCGAAGCGAACCCGGAATCTCAGATTCCCCGATGCGCAATTGCGCATCTGCGGTCTGGTCCTTCGGACCATCCCGGAATGACGGAAATTTCAGCCCAGCACCGTCTTGCCGCTCTTGATCACCGTCACGCCCCTCGCCTTCACTTTGGCTTCGAACGAGACTACGTTGCCGTCCTTCCACAGCTCCATCGTCACGGTCTCGCCGGGAAACACGGGCGAGGAAAACCGCGCGACGTGCTGCTTGAAGGCGGACGGATCGTAGTCGGCATAGGTCTGCAGCACACCGCGGCAGGTGATGCCGTAGGTGCACATGCCGTGCAGGATCGGTTTCGGGAAACCGGCCTTCTTGGCGAACTCCGGATCGGAGTGAAGCGGGTTGCGGTCGCCGCAGAGGCGGTAGACCAGCGCCTGGTCCGGTCGCGTCGTGATGTCGACGATCTTGTCGGGCGCCCTGCCCGGCACCTTGTGCGGCTCGGGCTGGCCTTCGGAGGGTCCTCCAAAACCGCCGTCGCCGCGGGCGAAGCGCGACGCCACCAGCGTGGCAAGCTTGTCGCCGTTCTCGTCCTTCAGCACGGTCTGGTGGCGGATGACGGCGCCCTTGTCCTTGCCCTTGTCGAAGACGTCGAGCACGGTCGAGTTGGCCGTGATTTTCGCAGCGCTCGGCAGCGGCTTGTGGAAGGTGATGTCGCGCTCGCCGTCGACCACCATCACGCGGTTGAGATTTATCTCGCCCGGGCCGGCGCCCCATGCCGCCACCGAGGCGAAGGTCGGCACCACCTTGAGGGGCCGCGGGGTGAAGGTGCCTTCGTTGACGTAGGCGAGTTCGTTCTCGTCCATCGGGTCGGCGCCCAGGCCGATGCCGTAGGCGTAAAGCATCACGTCGCGGTCGATATAGGCGTATTTCTGGCCGAGATTTTTCAGGGCCATGAGTTGTTCGTAGTTGATCGGCATGCAGTAGTTCCTCCCGAACTTCTTTTCTTCAGCGGTGCCCGTTGTTATGCCCTCTCCCCTTGTGGGAGAGGGCATCACCGGCAGCGCGTCAAACTCACTTGGGTGAGGGGTTGGCTCCGCAAACACAGTGCTCGCGGATAGAACCCCTCATCCGGCAGCCTTCGGCTGCCACCTTCTCCCACAAGGGGAGAAGGGAAGGATCTACGCCGCCGTGAAGAACGGCAATGGCGCCCCGTCGGTTGGCTTCCACACCACCTTCACCTTCTGGCCGATCTTCAGACTCGTTAGATCGCAATCGACGATGTTGGTCTGCAGCGACGGGCCTTCCTTCAGCGTGACGTAAGCGATCGCGTACGGGCCGGTCGGCGATTTGCGCATCAGGCTGTAGGTGTAGATCGTGGCCTCGCCCGAGCTTTCTTCCCACACGGTCTTGTCGGAGAAGCAGAACGGGCAGATCGAGCGCGGAAAATAATGCGGTTCACCGCAGGCGGTGCAGCGCTTGATCATGAACTTGCCGGCCTTGGCCGCTTCCCAGAACTGCGCGGTCTCGGGATTGGTCACCGGCGTCGGATATTTCCTGGCTTCAGCCATCACACGCGCTCCAGAATGCAGGTTGAGGCGGCGTGACGCACGCCGAGAAGGCCGCCGGTGCCGTGGGCGATGGCGAGATCGCAATTCGGCACCTGCACCTTCGGATGGGCTTCGCCGCGCAACTGGCGGACGGCCTCGAGAATCTTGGTCATGCCGCCGCGGTTGACGGGATGGTTGCTGCAGAGGCCGCCGCCGTCGGTGTTGAACGGCAGCTTGCCGACGCCCGAGATCAGATTGCCGTCGGAGACGAACTTGCCGCCCTCGCCTTTCTTGCAGAAGCCGAGGTCTTCGAGCTGCATCAGCACCGTGATGGTGAAGCTGTCATAGATCGAGGCATACTTCATATCCTTCGGCGTGACGCCGGCCTCTTCGAACGCGCGCGGGCCGGACCAGACGCCGGCGGAATAAGTCAGGTCGAGATCCTTGCCGCCGCGCGGGCCCTTCATCGCCTCGCCATGGCCGATCAGCCGCACCAGCGGCTTCTTCAGGCTTTTTGCGATTTCCGGCGTGGTCACGATCAGTGCACCGCCGCCGTCAGTGACGACGCAGCAGTCCATCCGGTGCAGCGGGTCCGAGATCATCGGCGAGTTCAGAACGTCCTCGACGGTCACTACCTCTTTCAGCATCGCGTGCGGGTTGTACTGGGCGTGATGCGAGGCCGCGACCTTGATCCAGGCGAGCTGTTCGCTGGTGGTACCATAGTCGTGCATATGGCGCATGGCACACATGCCGTAGGCATTGTGGGTGCTTGCCCCATAGGCCGCCTCGAAATCGACCTCAGCGCCGGCCGCGCGCGGCGGCATCGGGCCGGTGCGCGGTTTGCCCGCCAGGGTGATCAGCGCGATCGAGCACTTGCCGGCCGCGATCGCTTCGGCGGCGTGGCCGAGATGGATCAAATAGGAACAACCGCCGGTATCGGTGGAATCCATATGGCGAACCTTGAGGCCGAGGTAATCGACCATCGGCCAAAGGCCGCCGGGGGCATCGCCGGCGCAGAAATAGCCGTCGATGTCGGCTTTGGTCAGCCCGGCATCCTCGATCGCCCCCTTGGCGACCTCGGCATGCAGCTGCGCGGTTGATTTGTCGGGTGCGTGCCGGGTCGGATGCTCGTAGATCCCGGCAATGTAGGCTTTGCCCTTGATGGTCAAATCGTTCTCCGTTGGCGTTTCTTCTTCCGGCTTTTTTTCTGACCTGTCAGGGCTGGCTTGGCAAGCGCCGAGATATTCCGCAGGGCGAGACAGGTAGCGACTAGACTCAACTCGGGATGATTATCGGCGGAAATCGTATCAGGTCTGGAGCGCCAATATGCCAGCGCGTTCTCGCGGCGCAACGCGCCCGAGTTGTACCTGGCCGCTCGCCCCCTCCAGCGTGAGAGGGTGCAGGGAAGACCGGGTGCGCGCTGCACCCGCGATCCCGTGTGCAATGGCACAAGGAAGTGCGCACACGAGCATACAGGTCCAGCGGAGAGCATCCGGCCTTCCCTGCGCAATGGTTTGACGGCTTATGGCGCGCTCTCCCCGGAGACGAATTCCTCTTGCCTCCGTCATCGGCGAATTGACGGTCTTGCGACCCCGGTTGGGCTTCGCGAAAACCTCCGCCGATTTGACACCAGCCACGGGTGCCAGAACCACACGCTTTTGCCGTACGCAATAACGCCGCTCGTCCTGCGCGGATCAATCGCTCACAGTCTCAAGCACGAAGCCCAAGACCGCCCTGCAATGCCTCGCGCGCGCGGGCGCCTCGCGTCCACCGCTCCCCGCACTCCACGTATCGTGACGACGCGTACGCCCCTCTTCGATGAGGCGGGATGCGCGTAGATGGAGCTGATTTGGGGGAAATGAGAAGCGGTATATTTTTGCTGCGCAATCTGGACGACCCAAATCGCGTTGAATTGGCTAGTGAAATTCGTGCTTTGGCGCAGCGCTTTTCCTTGGTCCGGGTTGGCGCCGTAGCGGGGGCAAAGCGAAGCGTGCCCACCATCAAGACGAAAGCTGACGGAATGGTGAACACGGCGTTTTGCGCCTCTGCCCCCTACGCGGCTACCCGGTCAATCAGGCGGCGATAGTAAACAATAGCCAATGTACCAAACAGAAGCGCGCCGGCTAGATGAAGCACTCCTTGCCATTGGCTCAGTACCAGGAAAATGATTCCGCTGATCAGAAACGACGTACACGCCATGACATTGATTGCGCCGAGAAGAATGAGTTGCCTTACCGACATCGCATTCATCGCCTGATGTTGCATATCGCTTCTTGTAATCCTTGAATCCGTTGTCGGAAGGCTCGCGAGGAGCGGCCGGAGACCGCGCAGCTTATGCCAACGCAGAACCAGAAAGGCCACGACGACCTGTACGAAAGTCAGTGCCATCATACTTATCGTGTCGATCACGGTCGGATTCTCATGCCGGGTCAACGCCCAGACCAGAAATCCAGCCGCGACCACCATCAAGCACAGTGTGCCCCATAGTGTGATTTGCCATAAGATCGGCCGCTTCGGACCGATCATTGCAAGGAGCTTCTCTCTCTGGGCTTCGTTCACGAGGTAATGCGGAGCTTGTGTGAAAGGCCATCGATAGGGCTCGCGAAATACGTATCCCTCCGGCACTGGCATGAACAGCGCCGCTGCCATTCTGGTACGTGTATCCGTCATGGCAAGTCTCCTGTTTTGACTGCATTACCGCAACTCTATCGGGGCTGAACTGCAGGCAAGGTGATGGCCGTCACACACGTTGAAGTGCGTCCGGTTGAGCAATTCGCGGGCAACCGGAGGTCAACTCTCACCACATCATGATTTGCCAAACATTGGATGAGCCGAGTTGCATCGGTCGACGATCAGGTTTTGCATCTTGGGATCATTGCGAACCTGCAGCGCCAATGCGGCTCGCACATTGCGAATGCAAGTCGTGTAATTCGGATTCATGTGGTTCAGAAAATCGAGATTGATGGCTGCCGCCTGTCGTCCCGAACCGACCAGCGAACTGATGCCGATGATTGATGCGAACGCGACGAGCGCGATGCGGGAAAGTTTCATTTTGGTAAGCTCCGACGAGAGATCGCACCATGCGGCCTGTGATCGAACTATCGGGCAGCGGGCGGATGCCGTTTGTGATGCTTGTCACGCAGAAGGGTGGCCCAAGATTGAAGTTGAACTTGAACTCGCCCTCAAACTGATCGCGGAGCTGTTTTTCGAACTTGCCGTCAGCCCGTAGGGTGGGCCAAGCGAAGCGTGCCCACCATTTAGCAGCGCAATTGTTGAGCGATGGTGGGCACGACGTTTCCGTCTTTGCCCACCCTACGGCGGTGTCACTCCGCTGCGATCTGCCGTGGCGCGGGCGGCGGGTTAACGAGGTCGGCGGCCAATTGCTCGTAACGCGCCTTGGCATCCGCGACTGCCTTCTCCTTGACCGGGCCGTAGCCGCGAATGCGGTCGGGCAGCGAGAGAATTTCGACGGCGGTATCGTGCGTCACCGGCGACAGCAGGCCGAGCACGGTGGCAACGTCTTTCTCGTAGCCTGCGATCAGGTCGCGCTCGAGCTTGCGGTCGGGGCTGTAACCGAAAATGTCGAGCGGCGTGCCGCGCAGGAAGCGGAATTTTGCCAGCGTGCGGAACACCGACAGCATCCATGGACCGAAGGCGCGCTTCTTCGGGCGGCCCAGTGCGTCGAGACCGCCGCCGAGAATGGGCGGCGCCAAATTGAAGTTGAACTTGAAGTCGCCCTCGAACTGATCGCGGAGCTGTTTTTCGAACTTGCCGTCGGTGAACAGGCGCGCGACTTCGTACTCGTCCTTGTAGGCGAGCAACTTGGCGTAATTGATTGCGACCGCGCGCGGCAGCGCGTCGCCGTAACCGCCGTCGACGGCGGCGTCGCGAACGCGCTTGACGAGGCTCTGGTATCGTTTGGCGAGTCCGCGCCCCTGATATTCGGTCAGGAATGCGCTGCGATGGGCGATGATCTCATCGAGCGTCATCGCATCCAGCGTCTTCGGCGCGACGACCTCGTCCTTGCCTTTCATCATGGCCTCGAGCCGCGCCGGATCGGCGGCGGCGAGACGGCCGAGCTGGAAGGCCTGCGTGTTCATCTTGATCGAGACGCCATTGACCTCGATCGCCTGAAGGATCGCCTTTTCCGACAGCGGCAGCAGGCCCTTCTGCCAGGCATACCCCATCATCATGATGTTGGTGGCGATGGAATCGCCAAGCAACGCTTCGGCCGGCTTGGTGAAATCGTAGAACGACGAATCCTTGCGCAGCTCGGTTTCCAGCACGTGGTTGACCTTGCGGCTCTGGAAATTGAAGTCGCGGTTGAGGATGAAGTCGGCGGTCGGAATGACGTGGGTGTTGATGACGCCAACGGTGCGACTGGCTTCGCAGAGCGTAATTGTGTCCTTGGCGGCGGCCACCACCTCGTCGGCGGCCATCACGAGATCGGCGGTGCCGGTGACGATCCGCGAACAGGTGACGTCGGCAGTGTGCTCGGAAAGCCGGACATGGCTCAGCACCGCGCCGCCCTTCTGCGCGAGGCCGGACATGTCGAGGATCATGCTGGCCTTGCCCTCGATATGCGCGGCCATGCCGAGCAGCGCGCCGATGGTCAGCACGCCGGTGCCGCCGACGCCGCCGACCGCGATGTTGTAGGGCCGCTCCAGCGAGGGAAACGAGGCCGGCTCGTGCAGATCGCCGATATCGCCGGCGTCGCCAAGGTTGGCCGGCGCGCGGCGGCGCGGCTTGCCGCCGTCGATGGTGACGAAGGACGGGCAAAAGCCCTTCACGCAGGAATAGTCCTTGTTGCAGGTCGACTGGTTGATGGTGCGCTTGCGGCCCATCTCGGTTTCCAGGGGCTCGACCGAAATGCAGTTCGACTGCACCGAGCAATCGCCACAGCCTTCGCAGACGGCCGGATTGATCATGACGCGGCGCGCCGGATCTTCCATCAGGCCGCGCTTGCGGCGGCGGCGCTTTTCGGCGGCGCAGGTCTGCACGAAGACGATTGCCGAGGTGCCCTTCAGGGTGCGGCAGGTCCTCTGCACGGCATCGAGGTCGTCGCGATGCGCGACCTTGACCCCGGGCGCGATGTCGGACGCCGGATAGGCCTCGGGGGTTTCAGAGACGAGATAGATGTTGCGGATGCCTTCCGAATGAAGCTGGAAGGTGATCTGCTGCGGCGACAATTCGCCGTCGACATGCTGGCCGCCGGTCATCGCGGTCGCATCATTGTAGAGCAGCTTGTAGGTGATATTGGCGCCGGAGGCGACCGCCTGGCGGATCGCGAGGCTGCCGGAGTGGAAATACGTGCCGTCGCCGAGATTGGCGAAGACGTGCTCTTCCTTGGTGAACGGCGCCACGCCGACCCACGGCACGCCCTCGCCTCCCATGTGGGTGTAGGTCTCGGTCGAACGGTCCATCCACAGCGCCATGAAGTGACAGCCGATGCCGGCGAAGGCGCGGCTGCCTTCGGGCACCTTGGTCGAGGTGTTGTGCGGACAGCCCGAGCAGAAATACGGGGTGCGGGTGACGGGCGCGACCGCCTGCATCTGGGTCGCCTGCCGGCCGTTGAACCAGTCGGCCTTGGCGCGCAGCATCGCGGCGATTTCGGGATTGAGATTAAGTCGAAGCAGGCGTTCGGTCAGCGAACTCGCGAGCGAGGCGACGGAAAGTTCGGCGGCGAAAGTGAGAAAACGCTTGTCGTGGTCGTCCATCTTGCCGACGATGCGGGGGCGGACGTCGTCGCGCCAGTTGAACAGCTCCTGCTTGACCTGGTTCTCGACGATCTCGCGGCGCTCCTCGACGATGAAGATTTCCTCGAGGCCCACGGCGAATTTGCGGACACCTTCCGGCTCCAGCGGCCAGGGCATGCCGATCTTGTAAAGCCGAAGCCCGATCTTGGCGGCGACCTCCTCGGTAATCCCGAGTTCGCGCAGCGCCTGGCGGATGTCCTCGTAGCTCTTGCCCGACGCCATAATGCCGTAGCGGGCGTTCGGCGAATCCATGGTGACGCGGTTGATGTTGTTGGCGCGGGCAAACGCAATCGCGGCGTAGCCCTTGTAGTCCTGCAGGCGCAAATCCTGCGCAAAGCGGTCGTCGGGCCAGCGCAGATTGAGCCCGCCCGGCGGCATCTCGAAATCGGTCGGAATATTGAAGGGCGTCATCTCGTCGGTGAGGTCGATCTCGGCCGTGGTCTCCACGGTCTCGGTAATCACCTTCATGCCGACCCAGCAGCCGGAGTAGCGCGACATCGCGATACCCAGCAGGCCCATCTCGATCATCTCGTGGATGCTGGAGGGATAGAGATACGGCATCAGCGCGGAGATGAAGGCATGGTCCGACTGATGCGGGACGGTCGAGGATTTTGCGCCGTGGTCGTCACCGGCGAGGACGAGCACGCCGCCGTTCTTGGCCGAGCCCGCGGTATTGCCGTGCCGGAACACGTCGCCGCAGCGGTCGACGCCGGGACCCTTGCCGTACCAGATGCCGACCACGCCATCATATTTGGCGCCGGGCGAGAGGTTGAGCTGCTGCGAGCCCCAGACGGCGGTCGCCGCCAGGTCCTCGTTCACGCCGGGCTGGAACTTGACGTTGTACTGTTCGAGGTGTTTTCGCGCGGCGAAGAGCTGCTGGTCATAGCCGCCGAGCGGCGAGCCGCGGTAGCCGGAAATGAAGCCCGCGGTGTTCAGCCCCGCGGCGCGGTCGCGGCGGATCTGCGCCATCGGCAGGCGGACCAGCGCCTGGATACCGGTCAGGAAGATATGACCTTTATCCTGGGTGTATTTTTGATCGAGACTGATCGGACCCTGATTGATTCCCATCTAAGCCCTCTTTGCCACCCGCGAGATGCCTGATTTTTAGCTAGTCATCTGAACCGATTAGAACCAGTCTATGTCGGATATTCAGAGCGGCGCACCACAAATCTTGGCAATCGCGCCGCGCCTTCAAAGATCGCAATTTCGTGCCGGGAATGACGCCGTCCCTTTTCGCTTTGTGTCGTCCGGAAGCCCGGAGGCGAAACGGGATGAGGTCCCCCCACGCCTCGCTTTCGCGCTATAACGCCCGAGGAGGCCAATGGGTGCAGGGACGACGTCGAACGATGCGGACGATTCTCGCCGGCTTGCTTTTGTGCACTGCGCTCGCTGTGGCCGCGGGCCATGCCCAGCTCAAGCTTCAGACAGCCCCTGAACCGGATGCCGAGGACATCGCCCGCGGCAAGGCGCTGACGGAAGCTGGCAACTGCGCAAGCTGCCACACCGCCGATCCGGCAAAGCCGTTCGCCGGCGGCAAACGGATCGATACGCTGTTCGGCGGCATCTATTCGCCCAATCTGACACCGGATCGCGAGACGGGCCTGGGCGGCTGGACCGATAACGCGTTCTACAGCGCCCTGCGCTTCGGCGTGGCCCCCGATGGTTCGCGCTATTACCCGGCCTTCCCCTATCCGAATTTCACGAAACTGACGCGGCAGGACATTTTTGCCATCCGCGCCTATCTGGCGACGCTGGCGCCGGTGGCCAATGCGCCGCGCGCGCCCGAGTTGCGCTTTCCGTTCAACTATCGCTTTGTGATGCGCGGCTGGAACTGGCTGTTCTTCAAGCCCGGCATCATCATGCCGGATCAACAGAAGAGCACGGAGTGGAATCGCGGCCGCTATCTGGTCGAGGGCGTCGCGCATTGCGGCGCCTGCCATACGCCGAAGAACGTGTTTGGCGCGGACAGACGCGGCCAGGGCTTTGGCGGCGGACGGGTGGCCGGGATGTTCGCGCCGCGGCTGGATGGCGCCGAGCGCAGCGGGTTGAAATCCTGGAGCTTGGAAGAGATCGTCGAATATCTGCAGAGCGGCCGCAACGGCAGGAGCCATGCCGGCGAATTGATGTCGGAGGTCGTGGTCAATTCGACCTCCAGGATGAGCGATGCGGATGTCAGAGCTATCGCCGTTTACCTGAAAGATTTGCCGGCGGGCGCGCCGGAGCCGAAGGTCACCCCGCCCCCGCTGGCGCAAATGGCTGCCGGCCAAAAGCTCTACAACGGTGCCTGCATCGCCTGCCACGAGGACGATGGCTCGGGCGCGCCGCGGATCTATCCGCCGCTGCCCGGCAACGCCAATCTACAATCCGCCGACGCCTTGAGCACGCTGCGCGTCATCCTCGACGGCGCGCAAACCGTCACGACGCCGCGCGCGCCCAACAAGGGATCGATGCCGGCCTATGCCGCGAAGATGACCGACCAGGAGATCGCCGACGTGACGAACTATATCCGCAACTCCTGGGGCAACGCCGCGCCGCTGGTAACGGCGGACCAGGTCGCGAAAGCGCGGCGGACAAAATAGCGCGGCTCCCTAACCCTCATGGTGAGGAGCCGCGCAAGCGGCGTCTCGAACCATGAGGCCCCGGTGCTTGCGGCCATCCTTCGAGACGCCCGCTTTGCGGGCTCCTCAGGATGAGGTCTGCTGGTGTTGGGCAAGCTCATCGCTCGCCATTGAAAACGAATTTCGGCATTTCCCATTTGAAGCGGATCGCCAGCAGGCGCAGCGTCAGGCCGAATACGAAGGTCAGCGCGGTCCACACTTCGTCGTTGAGCTTGAGCCCGAAGGCGGTGGCGTAGAACAGTCCTGTCAACACGGAGACGCTGGCGTAGAGTTCGGCGCGAAACAATAGCGGCACGTCGTTGCAGAGAATGTCGCGCAGCACGCCGCCGGCGCAGCCGGTGATCATGCCCGCCACGATCACGATCGGCAGCGAGGCGTTCATCTGCCAGGCGACATCGCAGCCGGCCATGGTGAAGACGACCAGCCCGATCGCATCAAGCACCAGAAACGCCGTGTTGAGCCGGTGCACGTGCCGCGCGATCAAAATGGTGGCGAAGGCCGCGACCGCCGTCAGCGCGAGATAGGACGGGTTCTGCACCCAGACCAGCGGATAGTGTCCGAGCAGCACGTCGCGGATGGTGCCGCCGCCAAGCGCGGTAATGCAGCCGAGCATGCATACGCCGGCCCAGTCCATGCTGCGCCGGCCGGCCGCGAGCGCGGCCGTCATCGCCTGCGCGGTCAGCGCCACGTACGACAGCAAATGCAGCACGGTATCGCTCGGTGGCAGGCTCCACATGGCAACCTCACATCAGGAACCCGGGGAATCATCCGGTTCCAGCATTACGGGGTTGCAACATGGCGCGGAACATCCGGTCCCGCCAACCATTGTCTTTGCACCTATCAGCGGGGTACTAACGGAGGAACCCATTCATGGCATACCAACCCAACCCGAACGATCCCTACCGCGCCGGCCTGAGCGATGAAGAAATCCGCCATCAGGCCCGCCTCAACAGTCTCGACAACGAGCTGCCAGCCGATCCCGAATTGGCTGAGGGTTCCGCCAGCGGCGCCAAGGTTGCGATGTTCGCGGTCGCCATCGCGCTGGTGATGGGCGCGCTGTTCTATGGCCTGAACAACACCCACGTGAACCAGGCTGGCACCACGCCGCCGAGTCAGACGGCGCAGACAAACCCGGCAACTCCGGCGGCGCCTCCCGGCATGCGTGATGTAACGCCGCGCGCCAACACTGAAAGCGGCACGACCACGGGTGCTGCACCCAGCCGCCCGACGCCGCCGGCGCCGTCCAGCACGGATATGAACAAGACCACGCCGCCGGCCGACAACCCGCCGGCCAGCAAGCAGTAACGATCAGTATTCGAAACGAGAAGCAGCGGGCCCATCGGCCCGCTGCTTTTTTGTGTCAGCCCCACATATGGTGGAAGTGGTGCCCGCCATCGGCGATTTCCGAATGGTGGATGTCCGCGGTCGTCGGGGCGGCATCATGCGTCCCGGCGTCGGTAGCAGCAAGCGTCGCCGCCGGCGCTGCAGCAGGCGTCGGTGCCGCGGCAACTGTCTGCGCCGCAGCGGGAGCCGGTGTGACGGCAGCCACCGCAGCGGGGGCCGGAGCCCCGGCCGTCGACAGCACGTCAGCTACCGTCAAGCCATCGGCATTGTAGGTGCCGCCGGTCACCGGGATATTGTTGCCGCCGACATCGGCGGAGTTGGCGTGCATCTGATCGGCGGCAGCGCTGACCAGCGCCGCGTTTCCGGTCTGCAAGCCTTCGATCATCTTGGCTGACCTCGGCGCCGAGCGTGCTGGTGTCGCCGAGCAACTCGTTGTCGAACCGTGCTTCGAAGATGCCACCCTGCGCGGCGTCGAAGTTGGTAACGCCGTCTGGAACGTGTGCAGGTCGGCGATCACAGCAGCGGTCGCCGCCGCATCGTGCGCGGTGACGGCCGCAATCGCCTGTTGGCCCAGCGAATTGGACTGCGCGATGAAGTTTGCCCAGAAGTTGGTTTGCGCATCGTTGTCGAGGTATTTTGGCGTCGGATTCAGTGCGTCCCCGAAAGGCGTGAAACCGGAAACGCCGCCCTGGTTTGCCATGTTCGCCAGATTGGTGTCGCCCTGGACGATGTCGATAATGTCGAGAAGGTTGTCGTTGCTGCCCCTTGCCGCGTCGGGGCTTATCCCGGCCTGGGCGATGTAGGTGTTCTCGAGCTCGAGCTGCCGTACGATCGCTTCGGCGTGAACGCCGGTCAACCCGCCGAACAGCAGCGGGTTGGCGGTCATCAAGGCCTGCATGTCCGTGATCATCGCATTGACATCGTTGCTGATCACGGCCGCATTGTCGGCATTGACGCCGCCGAGTATGTGGCTCGCCACGTCGTTGAAGATGACGCCGATCTCGGCGAGATTGGCGTGGGGCGCGGTCGCTGCTGTGACGCCGTCGGCAAGGCCCACGGGCGCGGCGAGAAATCCGGACGCGCCGTTTTGCGTCGCCAGGGCGGCGAGATTGGCATCATTGTGGACGACGTCGAGGATGTCGAGATGGCTCGTTCGCAACGCCGTTTCGGCCGCCGCGACGCTGCCGAACGTGCCGCCGCCGTTCACCGAGGCCGTGGCCGCCGAGAGCGCGGTGGTGATATCGGCCAGGATCGTGTTGACGTGGGTGAGCGTGTCGCCGGTAAATTGTCCCGCGGCCACTTCGGCCTGAAGGCCGGTTTGGACGTTGGTGAGATCGGCGGTGTATCTGAATACGCTGCCATGTCCCTGACCGCCTTCCTCGACCACGTTTTGCCACAAACCGCCCTCCAGGGCGCGGCCCGCGTCATTGAACGTCAGGCCAAGGTCCGAGAACGCCGGCGCAGAAGATGCTGGCGGTGTTGGATCGGCGGGCGATGTCGGATCGGTCGGCGGTGTCGGGTTGACCGGGGGATCTGGCGTAATAACCGGGGGCGACTGATCGTGGTGACGATGGTGATGAGAATGGCTTGCCATGGCTGGCTATCTCCCTGTCAACGTGGCTGATAGCCGCAATCGATCGTCCCCGTTCGTGGCGTCAATCAGCCAACACCGCGGCCGATGCGTGCAGAAGCAAGGTAATACGCGGACGAATATATGTTGGGGAACCGCAGCCGAACACAGTTCCGAATGGAACACGCGTGCTGGTCCAGCTATCAGAGAGATGCGGCGACCTACCTGAGTTCGGCGCTGGCAGACAAGCGGGCACTGTCTTTCGAGAGATCTCGTGCTCTAGCGTGCGGCCCCCGGTTTCTTGCCGCGTCCGAGCGCGAATTGACCGACCGGACCCTCTATGTGGAATTCGAGCCCCGTCATTTTTGCAAACAGATCGATATTGCCAGTGCCGATGGCACAGCCACCAAGGCCCATGTCGGTCGCCGCCAGGTAGAACGTCTGGATCATGCTGCCGACATCCTTCAGGATCAGCGAGTATGCGATTGAGCTGTATTTCCAGGAGATCCGCCCAAAGCGCGCGGCGATCGTGATCAGAACCTGCGGCGGACCTGACGCGTCCATGGCAAACTCGGCGGCCGCCGAAAGCGCCTGGAGCTGCTGTGCGGAGGCGCCGATCGCGACCAGCGCATGGACGCCCGCGTCGTAGTGGTAAAATCCGCGCGCTAGTCCCTCGCAGTTCGAAACCGCCAGATACAATTCCAGCTCGTAGGCGCTGCCCGCCGACGGATAGGGTCTCGTGCTGTAGGTGAACCCGGGGCCGCTTCCGGAGTTCGCGTCGCTCGTCCACTCCGACAGGACTCGGGCAGCGCTGTCCAGGAACTGCGCCAGCTCGGCGAGCGTGATCGGATGCGCGTTATCGAAATCCCGGACCGAATGGCGCTCGCGCAACAGCGTTGCGAAGGGCGGCACCGAATCCGGGGGGGAGAATTTCCGCAGGTCGATCTTCTTGCCGGGCCAAGGCGGACGCACCGCAGGTGGCGGTGAAACGACGCTGGCATAGGCATAGGTACTGCCAACAGGATTGGTGTGGCGGCCCTCCGTGCTCCGCGTGTGAAACACGAGATCATGGAAATCCCAGAGAACAAGATTGCCGTCGCCTTCATTCACCCGAAGGCCGTCGCCGCTGTTCGCATCGAGCTTGAGCAGGAACTGGCTGTCCAGCAGCAGTTCGAGCAGGTCGAGGTTGAAGGAGGCCGCGTGGCGGCGAAGCCTGCTGATCTTCTGAGGCCGGGACAGCGCAGCAAGGGTGGCGGCAATGGCGGGATCGCCGATTCGAAACAGCGCGCCGGCGCGCGGCGATTCCAGTACCATCTCGTTGCCACGCCGGCGCAGATTGGCAAAGCGCGACAACACGACGGTGTCACTCTCGCCGAGCCTCGCGCGTTGCGGCCAGTACTCGGGGACCTGGGGCTCGATGACCACGAGGACCTGCTCGTCACGCGGAAAGAACAGGCGATATTCGAGCAGTCCGTGCCGCGCCAATCGGTGCACCAGGACGTCGACTTCCCTCGCGATGGCGCTCTTGCCGGCAAAGGACGCGAGCGGCAGGCCGTCGGTGAGATTTCCCGCGCGGTCCATCGCGGCCTTGCTCAATTGTCCGAGATTGACGGAAGAGCCGTTCACGAAGGCGGCGATGCTTCCGTCGGCCTGCATCTGCAGGAAAAGTTGACTGTTCAATCGGGCGGCGATGACGGGCGCGATCTTCCTGGTTGGCTTTTTCCGGGGAGCGCGCACGAAAGACCCTTTCAGGTGTGCGGCAGGAACGGCGTGAGTTCGCTCTCCAGCCGCGGGCGATCCAGCAATCCAAGCCTCACGGGAACGTCGTAGAGCCGGCCTGGCGCAAAGCGGCGATAGAAATGCCGCAGGCCCGGAACAAGCACACGAACGACCGGGACCTCGACGTCGGGCCGCGTCTGGTCGAGCACGAGGAAATCGTAACCCGCCTGGGTCGCGATCTCGACACAGGCATTCACCTGATCGCGCGTGTTGTCATGAACCTTAAGGTCTGGAGCCGGCGGAACGATCGGATCGTCGCTCGGGATCAGGAACGGATAATCTTCCAGGCGCAGCGGATTGACACCGTCAAGCGATGGCTTCTCGCCGCTGCCGCCGCCCATCATGCCGATTGACATGAACTGGGTCAGCTCGGTGAGTGAGCGCAGCAGGGCGATGCGGCGATCGAAATGCGCGCCGGAGCCGAACTCGATGTTCTCGTGGCCGTTCTGCATCCAGTGCATGATCGCCACGTAAGTGGGAACGCCGAGATCGCTGGTGATATCGAGCACCCACAGCCGGCGCCCGGCATCGGCAAACTGGGTTTGCAGATCCCGGACATAGGAATTGTCGAATTGCTTGAGGTCGAGCTCGGCGCGCTGCACCCGGTTGTACCACCAGATGGCGTAGGCATCGCGCTCGATCAGTTCGAGGAAGCCCTGAACGATGGCTTCTTCGCGGGTGTTGCCGGCTGCGCAACCGTTGGAGTCGGTATGGAAGCCGCCATAGAAGAAGTAGAGCAAGCCGGTCGGAAGATATTTGAAACGCTTGTCGCGCAACGACCAGACCGGCGACCACTCGGTCTTGGTCGAGGGATCGAGCGGCTCGGGAACCGGATGGGAATCGTCCGGCTGCTCGGCAAACCTGCCTTGAAACTGCGCTTCGCTAAAAAACTGGACGTCATTGGGGTGAATGGCGTCGCCGGGATCGAAATCGATAAAGCGCCGCGCCGTCCTGATCTCGTCACCCTGGAAAATGCCCGAATAGCGCTCGATGGCCTCCATCAGCGCGCTGGCCTCACCCTGCTCGGCCGTGGAGCCCTTGCCGAAGCTGCCGCCGCTCAGTCCGGACCTGAGCTGATCGACGCTCTGGGCCGGCCCGGAGAAATTGTGATAGGCGAAAAAATTGGTGTTCATCGGCAGATCGACCTTGATCCGCTCGAGCCGCGAAACAACGCCGGTCAGCGGGCTCACATGCTTGCGGAAGCGCGCCACGGTGGCCCCGGAAGTCACGGTGCGATATCCACCGCTGGTCATGATGAGCTTGTTGCCTTCGGCGATCTCGATCGATGTCGCCGCCCGGCGCGGACTTTGCAGTTTCTTGCTGCCGCAGGTCTGACATTGCGGGCGCCGCGCGACAAAGTGCTTGGCGATAACAGCGCCAGTCAGATCGAGGCTCGCAATATGATCGCCCAGATCGGTGCGAAAGCCTGAGGCAATCGCTTTCGCAATTTCGACGGCGGCGAAGTGAAATGCACTTTGTCCGACGCTCTCGTTGACCAGGGGCGACACGGCGACGGCCTGCGCCGCTCCGCGATCGAGAAACCCCTTGATCTCCCGGTTGCGTATCATGCGATCGAACAGACAATTCCAGCAGGCGCTCTCGCCCGGTCTGAACACGGGCCCCACCAGCGGAAACACGCCGGACGGCTGCACCAGCAGCCAGGGGGTCTTGTCGGCCACGCGCTCCCCGTTCAACTCGGCGAGCCGCCGGTCGAGATAGTCGTTCACCAGCGTGATCGTGAGCTTGGGCGAACGCTTGGCGATCTGAACGCCGAGTTTGCTCAAGGCCGCGGCAAGTTCTTTGGCGCCCTTGACATCGATTGCTTCGATCCGCACGGGACAATTACGGAGATTTTGTTCCGCGACCTCGAGAGGCAGGCCGAGGCTCGCCCAATATCCAGCGACAGCGCCATCGAATGCTTGCGATGCTCCCGCAACGACGTATCGGCGCTCGAGCAGCCGCTTGATCGCTTCCTCTATCTTGTCGGCTGGAAAGCTCTTCGAAAGCTGACGAACGATCTCCGGTGCGGCTCTTCCATTTTTGCCGATCGCCGTGGCCACCGCACAATAGAGCTCGCCGTGCAGGAAGAACTTGCGATCCTCGGAATAGAGGCAGACCACATCGGGAGGAAGCACATAGGCGGTGAAGTTCGGCGCGAATCGCAAAATGTCGTTGCGGGTCTTGTTCGCAACGCGGCTCTTGCGATTGGCTGTCATGGGGTCAGCACGCGGATTATGTTGCCTGTTCAAATCGCCAGAGGCGCACGGTGTAATGAAAACAAGAAATTGGCCGGGTCGATCGCGAGCCCGGCCAATGAAATCGTGGCTTGTCGGTACACAATCAGCAAGCGCCGTTGCCTAGCACCAGCGGCACCGGCCCCAGGATGCACAGCAACCTGTACATCCGATGCCGATGCCTATGCCCGGCACCCCTATCCAACCAACGCCGCAGCCACCACCACAGCCGCCACAGCCGACGCCGCATCGGCAGGCTCTGCATCCTGCGCAGCCGCGACAACCACCGCATCCGCGGAAGCCACCGCCACCGCATCCGCGGCAGCCACCGCATCCACCACACCCACGGGCTAGCTGTACGCCGCTGAGTACATTTTCTTCGTCGTCGAAGAGATGGAAGGTAGCAAGGCTGACGTCGGAAATTTCCTCTTCACCGAGCGTGACCATCATACCAGGTGCAAAATTTGGCCGTTGAACATCGGCCGTGGGTACGGCCGCTGCATATGCACTTCCTGCTAGCGAAAAGGTTAGTCCCGCGGCGCCCAACGCCGGTACTGCGGTTCTGGTTACTCGCTTCTTTTTCGAAGCTTGCTTCACCCGAGGCATAATCGCATCCTCCAACATGTTACAAGAAGGATATCCGTAGGAGCGATCCTACGCGGACAGAATAAGGTAGGCAAGATTCATGCGCACACTAAAATGTAATGGCGCACGGCCAGATCACATTCATCTTCATGAACGTTGTCGCCACATTTCGTCCGATGCAGCGACGGTCCTTGGTCGTGGCGCAGATCGCAGCGCACG
Source organism: uncultured Alphaproteobacteria bacterium (assembly GCA_963816815.1). Lineage (GTDB taxonomy): Bacteria > Pseudomonadota > Alphaproteobacteria > Rhizobiales > Xanthobacteraceae > Bradyrhizobium. The sequence continues at coordinate 39,519 of CAWFMW010000026.1, read as the reverse complement.
CGACTTGGTGCAGTGCGCAATCGTCCCCGGCCTCGGGCTCTGAACGGAGAATTGCTTGGTCGATCAACCCGCACGCTTCGCCTGGTATGAGCTCCTGACCACGGACGTCGCTGCCGCAAGCGATTTTTACGGCAAGGTCGTCGGCTGGGGTGCGACGGATGCGTCGACTCCGGAGCTGCCCTACACGGTGCTTACTGCCGGCGACGTTCCGGTAGGCGGGCTGATGGAGCTCCCGGAAGAGGGACAGCGATTGGGGGCAACGCCGAGATGGGTCGGATACGTCGCCGTCGACGACATCGATGCCACGGCCAGCCAGATCAGGCGGCGCGGAGGCGCTGTCCTGCTGCCGCCGACGGACAGCAATATCGGCCGGGTCTCGGTAGTCGCCGACCCGCAAAAGGCGAATTTTGCGCTGGTCGGCGGACTGACATATGGCCCACGACAACCCGGCGGGCTGGACGAGTTGGGGCGCGTGGGCTGGCACGAGTTGCTGGCTGAAGACCGCAACAGGGTCTTCGATTTCTACGGAGAGCTTTTCGGCTGGCAGAAGGACTCCGGCGAAACAGACCCGGCGGACTTTTACCAACTGTTCTCATCGGCCGGGCAGACGATCGGTGGCATGCTCACCAAGCTTCCGAGCGTACCGCAGCCGTGTTGGCTCTATTACTTCAATGTCGACGACATCGGCACGGCCGCCAAGCGCGTCAATGATAGTGGAGGCCGGATCCTCCAGGGTCCGATTGAATTGCGAGATGGTTGCTGGATCGCGCGATGTGCCGATCCCCAGGGCGCTCTGTTTGCGCTGCAGGGTGCTCGAGGTCCGAAAGACGCCGAGCAACCATCCGCCTCGGAAGTCGCTTGGTCCGCCAAGTGGGGCGGCATTGCTTCACAGGGCAGGATGGTGCTGCCAAAGCCGAAGCGCTAGGCCAGAGCGCTCGCGGCTACCAATGCTTTAGCTGAACATCTTGTTGAGCTCGCCGCCGGGATAGCCGTTGGTGAATTCGGTGAACGTGCCCTGCTCCGCCATCTCCTTTGATGCCTTCATGAAGCCGGTCCATGCCATCCGCGCCAGCGCGCCGCCGACGCTGATGCGGCGGACGCCGAGATCGCCTGCAATTTTCAGAGACGGGCCGGCCGCGCCGACCAGCAGATTGACCGGCCGTGGCGCGACCGCCTTGACGACCGCCGAAATCTCTTCTGCCGTAGCAATGCCGGGCGCATAGAGGCAATCGGCGCCGGCTTCGGCATAGGCGATGAGCCGGTCGATCACGAGCTTTAGATCCTTCTGCCCGCGCAGGAACGCCTCGCAGCGGCCGGTGAGCAGGACGCCGCTGTTGTCGGCATCGATCGCCTTGCGCGCCGCCTTGATGCGGTCGACGGCGAGCGCGCGATCGAACAGCGGCTTTGCGTTGTCGCCGGTAAAATCCTCGATCGAAAGCCCGGCCAAGCCGGTCTTCACCGCGCGCGCGACATTGACGCCGACCTTGTCGGGCTCATGGGCAAAGCCGTCCTCGAAGTCGGCATTAACAGGAATATCGACCGCCGCGCAGATCGCGGTGAGATGATCGCAGACGTCGTCGACGGTGACGCGATTGTCGGCCTTGCCGAGCGTCCAGGCAAAGCCGGCACTGGTGGAAGCCAGCGCCTTGAAGCCGAGATGCTGCAACGCGCGGGCGCTGCCGACATCGAAGGGATTGGGGATGATGAAGCACCCGCTCTCGTGCAATTTCCTGAATGCGGCGCGTTTGTCAGCAGGTGTCAGCATGGTCGCTCCCCTCAATGTTTGTTGGCGCCGCTGACATAATAGCGCGACGCCCGTTCCGCCAGACGCTTCACGCCACGACCTTGCGCAGGAACGTGCGCTCCTCGGCGAGGATGAACTTGTGCTCCTCGGCAAAATTGAAATTGGCCATGCCTTCGCTGTCGGCACGCAGCCGCGCCCGATAGCTTTCATAGGCGGCGAGACTCTCGAACGAGATCAGCGCGAAGGCGATGTTGTTGGTGCCCTCATGCGGCATCCAGTAGCCGAGCAGATCGCCGCCGCATTTCGGAATGATCGTGAGCCAGTTTTTTGAGTACTGCTCGAACTGGGCGCGCTTGAACGGATCGAGCTGGTAGCGGATGAAAACGGTGATGGTCATGATGTTCTCCCATGCTTCCCCGTCATTGCGAGCGCAGCGAAGCAATCCATTCATCCGCGTGTGGCGCGATGGATTGCTTCGTCGCTTCGCTCCTCGGAATGGCGGAGTTGACTTCTGAGAGCGACAATACCCGCTTGATCGACCTCAATGCTTCGGCTATCATCGAACTATGAAAGCAGGTCCCGACATCGCCATGGTCGCCTCGCTCGTCGGCGATCCCGCGCGTTCCAACATGCTGACGGCGCTGATGACCGGGCGCGCGCTGACCGCGAGCGAGCTGGCGCACCAGGCCGGCGTCACGCCGCAGACCGCGAGTTCGCATCTGGCGAAACTCGAGGCCGGCGGCCTGATCGAGCCGGAAAAACAGGGCCGTCACCGCTATTACCGCCTCACCGGCCCCGACGTCGCCCATGTGCTCGAAGGCCTTGCGGGCCTCGCCGAGCGCGCCGGCCACACCCGCGTGCGCACCGGGCCGAAGGAGCCGGCGCTGCGCCGCGCGCGGATCTGCTACGACCATCTCGCCGGCGATCTCGGCGTGCAGATGCTCGACAGCATGCGTACGCAACGGCTGGTCCGGCAAACAAAGCAGTCGATCGAACTCACCGGCGAAGGCAGGCGCTTCATGGCCGAAACGCTGCAGATCGACACCGGGACGCTGGCGCACCCGCGCCGCCCCGTGTGCAAGGCCTGCCTCGACTGGAGCGAACGCCGCCATCACCTCGCGGGTACGCTGGGTGCCGCCGTCATGACCCGCTTCACCGAATTGAACTGGGCGGCGCGCGACGCCACGCCGGGCAGCCGGGTCGTGAACTTCACCCGCACCGGCGAAAAACGCTTCGCCGCGCTGTTCGGAAGTGTGGTGGAGTAACGCTCGCGTTTCGAACTTTGGGCAAGCCCGATCTCCGCAAAAAGTGAAGCTACGCAGGCTTTACCGCGCGCGTTCATCGCATCAATAAGCGGCATCCCAAAAGATGGAGCCTTGCGATGCGCCGTGCGATCATTGTCTGCTTTTCCCTCATCGTGGGCGGCTTCTCCTGCGCGCAGGCAGCCGAGCCTGCGCGCGAACCTTACGGCATCGGGCTCGAAGGGTTTGCCTATCCCTACCCCGTCCAGCTGCTGCCGCTGGTGAATGACGGCGAACAGGTGCGGATGGCCTATATGGACGTCGCCTCCGCGCAGCCGAACGGGCGCATCGTGGTGCTGCTGCATGGCCGGAATTTCCCGTCGAGCTACTGGGCGCCGGTCATCAAGACCTTGAGCGATGCCGGCTATCGCGTGGTGGTGCCGGACCAGATCGGCTTTGGAAAGTCCTCCAAGCCGCTAGCCGATTTGCATTTCGATACGCTGGCGCGCAACACGATCGCGCTGCTCGATCATCTCGGCGTGGCCAGGGCCGACATCGTGGCACATTCGCTCGGCGGCATGCTGGGCGTGCGGATCGCGCGCGCCTACCCGGACCGGATCGCGCATCTGGTGCTGACCGCACCGATCGGGCTGGAGGATTACCGGCTCTACGTGCCGCCGACGCCGACCGAGAAGATTCTTGAAAATGAAGAGAAGCTCACCGCCGACGGCTATCGCAAACAGCTCGAGACGAACTATGCGCTGAAACTGCCGCCCGACCAAGTCACGCCGTTCATCGACGCGCGTTTCAACATCAAGGGCAGCGCCGAATATCCGCGCTGGCTGCGCGCCTTCGTCAGCTCGGCGCAACTGATCTACCGCGAGCCGGTCGTGCACGAGATTCCGCTGATCACGCAACCCACGCTGTTCATCATGGGCGCCGACGATTACAACGCGCCGGGTCGAGCCAATGCGCCGGAGGCGCTGCGCGCGAAAATGGGGCAGAATGCCGAACTCGCCAAGGCGCTCGCAGCGAAGATGGCGAACGGCAGGGCCGAGGTGATCCCCGACACTGGACACCTGGTATTTCTGGAGGCGCCGGCCAGGTACAACGAACTGGTGCTGGGATTTCTGGCCGCAGCCCGATAACAAATCACGACATTCATGTTCCATTCAGCTGTTCGTGACTAGGTTCCGGACTGCGCCGCCCTTGCGGCCAAGAACGGGAGAAAACGTAAAACATGAAGTACCTTTTCGCAGCAGTTTTGGCCCTGGGCACCGTTGCCAGTTTCAGCGCGGCAGAAGCCGCGGGCGGATGCGGCCCCGGCTGGCATCGTGGTCCCTATGGCGGCTGCCAGCCCAACCGCCGGGTCATTGTGGCCCCGGTCGTCGTGGCGCCGGCTCCGGTCGTCGTGGTGCGGCCCGGTCGCGTGTGTCCTTACGGCACCGTGTGGCGCTATGGACGCTGCCGCGTTTACTGATTATTTTTCGACGCACGACAAAAGCCCCGCTCGCGCGGGGCTTTTTTTATTCCTTGTTTAAATGGTCACTGCCGGAGTCCTACCAGTAACGACGACGCCAGTAGCGGCGGCGCCAACGACGGCGGCGGTGCCAGCCCCAATGCCTGCGACGCCAACGGCGGCGGCGCCAACCCCAGTGCCGGCGACGCCAGCCCCAGTGCCTTCGGCCCCAGCCACGATGATGGCCGCGGCCCCAACGCACTTCTTCCGGCGTGAGGCGATCGACCTCCTCGCCCGACGTGACGGCGGGTTGGGCATCGGGATTGACGGGCAGTCTGGCATCGTCGGCGAGCGGCGCCGGCATCAGCGGTGCGGCCTGCGCGCTCGCTGCAAGCGCGATGCCGCCCGCGGCAAATCCAAAGGCGAGTTTTAGAAAGTGGCGGCGTTCCATCACATCTCCTCCTCCGTCTGTTGTGTGCGAGGAAGAGAGTTTCGAGTTGCCGAGATGAATGCGCGATGAACTGCGCGTTCAGCTTTGTCGCGAGCGAAGTCGATCCGGATCTTTTTCGCTACGCTGCGAGTTCCTCGGCCAGCACCAGCACCTCGCGCGTCCGCGTCACGTCCGGCCAGTCGCGGTTGAAGTCGGCGACCAGACGCTTCATCTCCGACCCCTCGGTGGCGCGGTCGAGCGCGGCTTTGTCGGTGAACTGGTACATCGCGTGGTGCAGCGACGGATCGGTGGCGCTCCAGTAGCGCCATGCCTTCACGGCGCCGAACGACTTCATCGCATCCGGCAGATGTTCGCGCGAACACCAGACACCGAAGGCCTCACGCTTGGCGGGGTCAGTGACGGTAGCGCGGACGACGAAAAAGGCTGCAGGCATCGGATTTCCTCCCGAGTTTCTTGTAGGGTGGGCAAAGCGCAGCGTGCCCACCGTCGATCAACAACGGTGCTAGAAATGGTGGGCACGGCGCAAGTGCGCCTTTGCCCACCCTACGCAGCTACGCAGCTGCACACTATTCAAACTGTCACATGCTCCGTGATATCAAGGCCGCGCGCAATGCGCTATCCGAGGTGCCTCCCATGCCTGCTCGCCATCGCTCCGCCCTGCTCTCCGCGCTCTGCTTGCTGACCGCGACCATGCCTGCCATGGCGCAGGACATTGCCCTGCCGCGCGAGCCGCAGGTCGGCCCGCGGCCGTTTTATCTGGTCGACAAGATGAAGGACGGGCCGCTGAAGCAGCAGCTTAGCCAGTGCACCGGACCATTTCGCAAGACCGATTTTTCCATCGGCCACCGCGGCGCCGCGCTGGAATTTCCCGAACATACAAGAGAGTCCTATCTGGCGGCGGCGCGCATGGGCGCCGGAGTGATCGAATGCGACGTCACGTTCACAAAAGACCGCGAGCTGGTCTGCCGGCACTCGCAATGCGACCTGCACACCACGACCAACATTTTGACGGTGCCGGAGCTTGCCGCCAAATGCTCGCAAGCGTTCAGCCCGGCCGATCCCGCGACCGGCAGGAAGGCGTCGGCAAAATGCTGCACGAGCGACATCACGCTCGCCGAATTCCGGCGGCTCTCTGCAAAAATGGACGGCTTCAATCCGGATGCGAAGACGCCGGAGGAATACCAGAACGGCACGCCGCGCTGGCGCACTGATCTCTACGCCAATTCCGGCACGCTGATGACGCACGACGAGAGCATCGCGCTGATCAAGAGCCTAGGCGCCAAATTCACGCCGGAACTAAAGGCCCCCGAAGTGCCGATGCCGTTCGACGGCGACTACACCCAGGAGAAATATGCGAGCCAGATGCTGGACGCCTACAAGAAGGCCGGCATTCCGCCCAGCGACGTGTTCGCGCAAAGCTTCAACCTCGCCGACGTGCTCTACTGGGTGAAGACCGAGCCGGAGTTTGCAAAACAAGCGGTCTATCTCGAAGAGCGCTACGAGAAGCAGGGTCTCGATCCCGGCAAGCCCGAAACCTGGAAACCCTCGATGGCGGAATTGAAGGCGCAAGGTGTCGCGATCCTCGGCCCGCCGATCTGGACCATGCTGACGCTGAACGACAACAAGGAAATCGTCCCGTCCGAATACGCCAAGGCGGCGAAGGCCGCCGGCCTCGACCTGATCGGCTGGTCGCTGGAGCGCGACGGCCCGCTGCACAAGGGCGGCGGCTTCTATCACAAATCGATCAGATCGGTCGTCGATCGCGACGGCGATACGCTGACGGTGCTGGACGTGCTCGCCAGACAGGTCGGCGTGCGCGCCATGTTCTCCGACTGGCCGGCGACGACGACGTTCTATGCGAGCTGTATGGGGATAAAGTGAGAGCGGCGGCATGGCAAGCCGGCACTCAGCGGAAGCCTGCCGCCAGCGCCACGACCTGACCGTCGAGACCATTAAAGCCGTGATGGCCGCGGGCCTGGCACGGATCGCCCTCCTCCACGCCGCCGGTCAGCCAGCTGACCCGCGCACGTCCGGCCGACCATTTGATGAAGGGATCGACTCCGGCCGGCAATGTGGCCCTGCAGCCGTCCTGGCGATGATGGATGACAAGCGTGCGCGGCAGCGACGCCGATGAGCCCAGGATCGACATCACGTTGCTGCCGCTGCCGGAGTTGGGGCTGAGGAATCCCGAGGTGAGCACCAGCGCGTCAGGCCGCGCGCCGCGCGCGATGCCTTCCGCCGCGCGGAGCGTTCCGCGGCTGGTGCCGATCACCGTCACCGGCCGCTTGATCGCCGCCATGTAGTCGACGGCGCTCTTCAGGTCCGTCCCCGCATCGGCGACAAGCACCGCGAGACCCCGCGCCGCATACGCATGCCGCGTTCGAACGAGCTGGTTGCCGAGCAATCCGTGGATGTCACCTTTGTCCCCGGCCCGGATGGCGCCGTCCCCGCCCGGCAGCAGGATCACGCTGCCGCGCGGCGCGCTCGGCTTGATCAGCACCGCACGCGAGCCGCCGATGGTGACGCTTTCGTCGGCCAAAGCGGGAGCACACGCGAAGGCGGCGAGCATCGGGATGCCGCCGATCAGCGCCGAAAGCAGCAATAAAGACTTTCTCATTGGGCAACCTCGCTCGTGCATGCCTCTACAGGTAGCGACATTACATCAGTTTCAGGGGCGCATCGCCGACCATGCGGAGATCGATCCGGCCGATCAGATCCGAACGGAGCGCTTCCGCGGCGCTGATAGCGTCCGTCGTCTGCCGCAACGTACTGACGTTGGAGCCGAGCGATACGATGCCGCCCAGCACCGCGGCGATCGATCCGAGGGCCATGGTCTGACTGGACCCGAACACGCCGAGCATCGTCACCAGCAGCAATGCAAAGCCGCCGGCGATGGCCGCCTTGGAGAAAAGGATGATCTTCCGGCACCGCTCCGCGACTTCGGCGAGCCTCTCCAGCCGCTCCTCGATGAGTGAGATGTCGTCGGTCGGGTCGTCCTCAGCCATTACATTCAAGATCGAACACCAGGTGCGGCTTCGTAGGGTAGGTAATTGCAACCCACCCTACCCGCTGAGCGGCTTTCGCGCTAGGCCGGGTCGAGGCCGAGCGCCTGCGCGGTCTCGATCCAGGTCGGCAATTCGCTCTGGTACAAGGCATTGCTTTCCTTGAAGCCGATCGCCGGTTCCAGCGCGAACGTGCGGAGAACTTCCTTCACCTTGGGATCGCTGTTGGCCGCCACGCACAGTTCCGACAGCCGATCGACGATCGGCTGTGGCGTCGCCTTCGGCAAGGCCCAGCCAGAGAAACCGCTCACGGTGAAAAACTTCGACGTCGCGCCCTGTTCAGGCAGCGTCTTGATATCGGGGATCGCATCGACCTTCTTCGAATGCACCGCGAACACGACGCCGTTGTTGGTTTGCAGGACCGACTGGGCGGCCGTGTAGCTGCCCATCGCGACATCGAGCGTACCGTCCATCAGCCCGGTCCACATCGGCGCTTCGCCGCGGTAGTGGATCGGCTCGATCTTGAGGCCATACTGCCTGTTGAGCTCATTGATCGTCATGTGCGGCGACGAGCCCGCGCTGTAGGTGCCGAAATTCACATGGCCCTTCTTGCGCGAGAACGCGACGAAATCGTCCAGCGTCTTGACGCCGGAGGCGAGGTTCGCGACCAGCAGCAGCCCGGCGCCCGGGATGACGCTGACCAGCGTCAGATCCTTGTCCATGTCGTAGCCGGGGTTCTTCATCATCACCCGGTTCATCACATAGGTGGTCGAGATCGAGCACAGGATGGTGTGGCCATCCGGCGCCGCGCGCGCGACTTCCGCCGCACCGATCGAGCCGGAAGCACCGGCCTTGTTTTCGACGACGACGTTCTGCCCCACCTGCCGGGAGATGAAATCGCCGAAGGCGCGCGCGAGCAGATCGGTCTGCCCGCCTGCCGGGTAGCTGCAGACCATGCGGACATTCCGCGACGGCCACGCCGCCTGCGCCGAGGTCCCGCGTGCGAGGAAGGGCGTTGCAACAGCGGCTGAACCTGCAGCAATGAAGTGACGGCGGTTGATTTTCGCGGACATGATTCTCTCCCTGATTTTCAGGGAGCGTAGCGCATCGCCCGGCGACTGCTACATGCGAAGGGCGGGACAGATTGGCGCATGGATCACAATCTGTGGCCGCCTTTCATCGCTTATCAGGCGTCCAACGACAGAAGTTTGCAGCCGAATTTCCCGCACCGGAGAATATCCGCAGATGGCGTTTCGTTCGCACCGCCTTGGCAGCAGGCGGCGGCGCCGATGACAACGACTATCTGGGCTGCAGCTGCACCGGCGCCCGCGCTTGCACTCTGGCTTCCGTCTGACGCGCCGGCACGGGCTTGCGAGCCGGCGGTAACGGAGCCACCGATGTCCTCGGCCGCAGGTTCTGTTCCGAGGCGCTGGCGATCGCGCGCGTCAATTGCTCCTGGTTCGCCTTGAGCTGCTCGGCGATCCCAGCGCTTTCGCGGACCAATTCTGCCTGTCCGGCCTTGAGCTGCTCGATCTCCTGTTGCACGCTGGCGAGATCGCGCGCCATTGTCTGGAGCAATTGTGCCTGTTCGGCAGCAATCGGGGCGGCTGCCGCGTCTTGCGGTGTGGTCTGCGCCGGAGGCGGCAATGGCGAAACTGCTGCGTCCGCCGCGGCCAGCTGAACCGCAGGCGGGCTTTGCTGGTCGGCAAGCTTCGGTGTTTCCGACGGCAACGACGAAGCCGTAGCCAGTTGCGGCACCCACCGGGAGATCATCGGCCTGATCGCCTCGCCATGGGACTGCCAGGCGAAAGCTGCGGTACAGATGCCCGCTGTCAACAGCAGGCCGATCAAGCCGCGCAGCGCCGGCCTTCCTCGCGATGGCTGACGAAGCCGGTTCGCGGGCTTCTTCTCCAGCCTGGAAATCTGTTCATTGAACCGTGCGAGTTCTTCGTCCGCGCGAGCGATCTGCTGATAAGCATGCGCGAGCCGTTCATCGGCGCGCGCGACCAGCTCGATCTCTTGCATGGACAGTGCCGGATTGACGTGCGGTTCGGGTTGCCTGGTGTTTACCGGGGCATCCATGGGCGCCTCCTGCCAGTTTGCCGTCAACTGAACGGGCGATCGTCGGATTGTAGACACTCCCTACCTCGGTTTTGACCAAAGCAAGGCTGGAGGATGGAAAGTATAGGGCTGATTTTGGGCGCGGCTCTGCTGGCATCGCCCAGGAGAAGACTCGCCTGGCGGCACCTGTAACCGAGTGGCTCCGGTTTCTCGCGGCGGCTCAGTTGGCCTTGCGGCCTAGGAAGACCGGGATGTCGAGAACCTTTTCCTCGGCATTGCGCACGGGAGCGGCGCGGCCGAACGAATCGAGGCGCTGCGGCGCCACGGTGCGCGCATGGTCCGCGACCGGCGGCCTTGCAAGTCGACTTTCAGGGTGGCGCGCCGCCGGGATCAACGACGGCGGGCTGGCGTATTGCGGCGGCGGTGCGCGGTCGGGGACGCGGCGCCGGTCGTTGCTGAGCCGGCCGGCAAGGTCCGTCAGCGAGCTGTCCACCGGCTGCTTCTCGCGCGCAGAGCCGAGATTGTCGATGCCGGTCGCCACGACAGAGACGCGGACGACACCATCGAGGCTGGCATCGAAAGTGGCGCCGACGATGATGTTGGCGTCTGGATCGGCTTCGTCGCGGATGCGGGTCGCGGCCTCGTCGACCTCGAACAGCGTCAGGTCCCTGCCGCCGGTGATGGAGACAATGAGACCGCTGGCGCGCTTGATCGAGGGATCCTCGATCAATGGATTGGAAATCGCGGCAATAGCGGCATTGAGCACGCGCTTCGGGCCGGAAGCCTCGCCCCTGCCCATCATGGCCTTGCCCTTCTCGCGCATGACCGAGAGAACGTCGGCAAAATCGAGGTTGATCAGGCCTTCCTTGACGATGAGGTCAGAGATGCAGGCCACGCCCGAATAGAGCACCTGATCGGCCATGGCGAAGGCGTCCGCAAACGAGGTCTTTTCGTTGGCGACCCGGAACAGGTTCTGGTTCGGTATGATCAGGAGGGTGTCCACCTCCTTCAAAAGCTCGGCGATGCCGGCTTCGGCATAGCGCATGCGGCGCTGGCCTTCGAATTGAAATGGCTTGGTGACGACACCGATGGTGAGAATGCCGAGATCGCGCGCGGCCCTGGCGATGACGGGGGCAGCCCCGGTGCCGGTGCCGCCGCCCATGCCGGCGGTGATGAACGCCATGTGGGCGCCGGCCAATTGGGCGCGGATCACCTCGATGGCCTCTTCTGCCGCCGCGCGTCCCACATCAGGCTGCGCGCCGGCGCCGAGCCCGCCGGTCACCTGCGTGCCCATCTGGATGACGCGGGTGGCCTTCGAACTCGTGAGCGCCTGGGCATCGGTATTGGCAACGAGGAACTCGACGCCTTCGAGCCCGGCCTCGATCATGTTGTTGACGGCATTGCCGCCGGCGCCGCCGACCCCACACACGACGATGCGCGCCTTCAGCTCGCGAATACCGGTGATGTCAGTCATTGTCGCCCCACGATTGCTCCGCCGCGCGGCGGATTGAGAAGAGAGCTACCCACGCGCAGCCTTGCGGTCTGAATCCACCAGCGTAGCGGCGAGTTGCCCTAGCCGCCGTTCCGTCTTCTCGATCGAGCTATCGGTGCGGGCCCGGGTCCGCAGCACGGCCACCTCCCCCTCCAGCCGCGCCGCCGCCTCCCTGGCGGCCGTGGCCTCGGCGGTCGCCTGCATCAGCTCGGCCATCAGGCGATCGGCGCGCTCGCGTTCGTGCTCAAAATCGGCACGGTGGCCGGCGACGCTTGCTTCAAGCTGCGCGATCTCCACGTGCAATGCTGCGACCATGGTCGTCCACTGCGCGACGTCGCATGCCTCGCGACGCGCCGATGGCTGGGGCCTATGCTTGATTTCAGCGAGATCGACGCTGACCAGGGCTTTGCCGTCCTCCGACCGCGAGCGCGGCAAGCCGAGCCGCCTGGCCAGCGAACGGGCGGCCACCGGCGAAATGTTCAAGCGGGCGCCGAGGGCGCTGTAGGTCAGAATTTCGACGGACATCGGCTGTTCTCCTCGAACGAACCGGCGGTAATCCGCTAGTGATCACAGGCAATAACCTCAGGCTAGGCCGGCATGGTTAACAGATGGTTAACGCGCAGGCAGCGAGCCGCCGATTGCGGCGCCGCGGGGCCGGAATGACCATCCAATTCGCGCCCGCAAGGTAACCAATCGCGTCAAAAGCTGGCACGGGATCAACAGGTTGCGGTATATTTACGGGGATGGCGACTGAGGCGCGAAACCCATGGACGACGAACAGCTCGCTGACCTTCACAAATTCCTTGCCGAACACCATCGAAGGCTTGCCAAGGAAGCCGTGCTTGATGTCGTGCAGCATTATCACGCCGACCTCGCGCAGCGCCTGGCGGACGAGGCCGCGCTGATCTCCCGGCGAACGGCGATCGCGCAGCGCCTTCGCGAAGGCGAACAGCGCAAGCGGGAAGAAATGGAGTGATACGAGCGGCGGCCGGCGCGGGTGGTTAGACCCGTAGGATGGGTGGAGTGCAGCGATACCCATCGATGCGCGACCGGTATTGACGGGTATCGCTTCGCTCGACCTGTCCTACACGCTTCCCTGACCGTTTCGCGATTGGCGAAGCAAGGCTATCATCCACGCGATGGGGGCGGATAACCCGATGGAGGCCGTCATGAACCAGCCGCAGCCAGTGAAGGACGCCAGTCACCTCTACGAAGTCGAACGTCGTGCCTACCACGCCGAGCGCCCCGGCTTTCGTATTGCGGAGTTGCAGCTCTCCGCCAAGCAGAAAGTGCCGTGGCACACCCACACCAATATCTCCGACACCTTCTACGTTCTGGAAGGCCAGATGCGGCTGTTCCTGCAGAATCCAAAAGAGGAAGTGAACTTGAAGCCCGGCGAAGTCTATGTCGTCAGGCCGACGCGGCCGCATCTGGTAACCAACGGCGGCACGACCTCGCTCACGTTCCTGATTTTGCAAGGCGTCGGCGAATATGATTTTGTGCCGCTGTTGGTGACGAAGTAAGAACCACGTCGAGATTTTCCGCGCGCCCTCGTCCCGCGATGCTATAGATGGCCGCGACAAAAACGAGCGCGAAGAGGAGTTCAACCTCTCGCGCCAGACAGGGAAGGAACGGCCATGCGCATGATCATCGCGGGCGCGATCGCGGCGGTTTGCCTCTCACCCCCCGCGTTGCGGGCAGAGGTCATCCGCTTCGATATCGTGGAGCGCGCGCCGGCCTTCGCCGGCCGCAGCTTTGGCGATGTCGGGCCCTATGAGCGGATCACCGCACGCGCCACCATCGCCCTCAATCCGTCCGACGATCGCAACGCCGTCATCACCGATCTCGCGCAGGCGCCGCGCAATCCCGACGGCAACGTGGAAGCGACCGCCGATGTCGTGATCCTGCGGCCCGCCGATGCCGCGCGCGGCAACGGCACGCTGCTGCTGGACGTGCCCAATCGCGGCCGCAAGCTCGCGCCGCAACTGTTCGACGATTCATCGCAGCCCGGCGCGAACAACGCGCAAGGCGCCGACGATGCTGGCATCGGTTTCCTGCACCGGCAAGGTTACACGATGGTGTGGGTTGGCTGGCAGGGCGACATTCCTTCGCGGCCCGGGCAGATGGCGCTGACGGCGCCGGTGCTGAAAGGCGTGACGGGTCCGGCGCGCGAGGAATTCGTCTTCGACACCACGACAAGTCCGGCACGAGCGACACTAACGTGGCCCGCGGCCGATCCCGCCAATCTCACCATCACCGTTCGCGCCGCCTGGACCGACGCGCGCCAGACGCCATCAGGCCTCTCGGCCCGCCTGGTCGATCCCGTCACTGTCGAGGTCACGCGGCCGGAGGGTTTCGATGCCGGCGCGCTCTACGAGATCACCTACACCGCGCGCGATCCGGCGCTGCTCGGCATGGGCTTTGCCGCGGTGCGCGATGTGGCGAGCTTCCTGCGCCGCGATGCGACGCCGGCCAATCCGCTGCTCAACGGCCTGCATCCATCCGTCAGCCGCGCGATCGGTTTTGGCGTTTCGCAATCCGGCCGCTTCCTGCGCGACTTCCTGTATCTCGGCTTCAACGAGGATCTCGCCGGCCGCGTCGTGTTCGACGGGCTGATGCCGCATGTCGCAGGCTCTCGGCGGATGGCGACCAATGTCCGCTTCGGCCTGCCCGGCCGCAACCCGCGCCATCCGCAGGACCCGGCCTGGCAGGCCGACCTGTTTCCGTTCACCTATGCGACGCTGAACGATCCGGTCTACGGCAAGACCGACGGCCTGTTGCGCCGCTGCGCGTTGTCCGTGACCTGCCCCAGGGTGATGCAGACCGACAGCGAGCATGAATGGTGGGCCTCCCACGCCTCGCTGCTGGTGACCGATCTCGCGGGCAACCACCTCGACCTGCCCGACAATGTCCGCGCCTACATCATCGCGGGCACGCCGCATTTTGCCGACCCCACCGATGTGATGCGCAAGGGCTTGGCTGCGATGTCGCTGCCGCAGAACCCGATGCATGCCGGCGCGCCGATGCGCGCGCTGCCGACCGATCTCAACGCCTGGATCAGCGATGGTGTCGCGCCGCCCTCGAGCCGCGTGCCGATGCGCGCCCATGGCACGCTGGTCGCCGCCGAAGGCGCGGTGCGCACCGATATCCCCGGCCTGCCCTTCAACGCCATCCATACGCCGGCCGCCTTCTCCGACCAGAGCGTGCTGCCGCCGAAGGAGATCGGCCGCTATCCGGTGTTCGTGCCGAAGGCGGATGACGACGGCATGTCGATATCAGGCATCCGCCAGCTCGCGCTTGCCGTGCCGCGCGCGACCTACACGGCGTGGAATCCACGCGCGCAGGGCTTTGGGCCGACCGCGCTCTATCCGTTGCAAGGCGCCGTGGTGCCGTTCGCGCCGACCGAAGCGGCGCGAAAGGAAGTGCACGATCCGCGACTATCGATTGCGGAGCGTTACGCGGATAACGACGCCTATGTCGCCGCGGTGCGCAGAGAGGCGGCGCGGCAGGTGGTCGAGCGGCTGCTGTTGCCCGAAGATGCGGAGCGCGCGATCGAGGCCGCCAAGCAAGGCAAGCTCGCAAAACTCGGGCAATGATCGTAGGGCGGGTTAGGCGCAGCCGTAACCCGCCGCATGCGTCGGCGAAAAAGACGGCGGGTTACGCTAACGCCAACCCGCCCAACGCCCGGTCTCAACCGCAAGGCGCTTGCCCCGAGGTCGACCCTTTAGCGCCATCAGTCGGCCTCTAACCAGCCCAAATTGATTTTGAAGCTGCCAGGCGCCGTCCCGGACTTGGGGGATACGGCGGATTTTTTGTTCGATTACCTCGGGGAAGCGGCAATGAAGCAAACCGTCATGTGGCTGGCATTGGCGTTGCTGTTTGCGATCGGCGCGACCTTCTCGATCATCGCCAACTCATTCGGGCCCGCGGCCACGGCCGAGACGACAGGGCCAGCAACCGTGGTGGAGGCGCCACAACCCGTCGTCGCGGCGAGCGCGAAGCCGGCCGAGCCGGAGGTTCCCGTTGCGATGCTCGATGACGTGCCGCCAAGACCGGCTGCACCAAGACCGGCTGTTGGGTCTGAAGCGCTTGCTCGCTGGTTCGTCGCACCCGGCGCACCGCTGGCGGCCGAGGCGATGCTCGCGCCCTTGCCGCTCGCTCCAGCAAAGACCCTTGCTACCGGCCAACCCGGGCAAGACTCCAAAACCGACATCAAGCCGCTGGAAGGCGACGCCCGGCCAGCCAGAAAGCTCAAAGACAGCAACGCGCAACTGCCCGCCAAGCGGCGAACGGCCAACGCCAGGGCATGCGGATCGCCAAGCCGATTTTCGGATCTGTTGCGACGCTTGAATCTCGCATCACGCTGCTCGACCAGGCGCTCGGCCGCTTAAGGCCAACAGCGTATCGCGATATGGGTGGGTCACACCAACGCTGCCCCCTGGGCCGTTGGCCTGCGCTGCCGCAAAAAATTTCTCACCGATGTCGGAACGCGCGCCCCTCATCCGTCTATGCGTGAACAGACACGGAGACACCGCATGGCCGACCTCACGCTGACCACCTTCGACTGGATTCCTGAAATGCGCCGGGGTTTTGTGCGCGACCTGCGTGTGCGCTGGGCGCTGGAAGAGGCCGGCCTGCCCTATCGCGTCGCGAGCGTGCCGTTTGGCGACCGGAAGGCCGAGCATTTCGCGCGCCAGCCTTTCGGCCAGGTGCCGTGGCTGACCGACGGCGACATCTCGATCTTCGAGAGCGGCGCAATCCTGCTTCATCTCAGCGAGTTGAGTACGGCGCTGATGCCTGCCGATCCGCGCGGCCGCAGCGAGACGATGGCGTGGGTGTTCGCCGCGCTCAATTCCGTCGAGATGGCGAGCCTGCCCTGGACCACCCTGAAGCTTACCGGCATCGCTGGCGTTACGCCGGCAGCAAAACCTCTCACTGACTTCCTCAAGCTCCGGCTCAACCGCATGGAGCCGGTGCTGGCAGGACGTGAATGGCTGGCGGGATCTTTCTCCGTTGCCGACATACTGATGTCGGATGTCCTCCGCCTTGTCGGTCGCTTGGACGGGCTAACGGACCATCCCGCCTGCCGTGACTACGTCGCGCGCGCCACTGCACGCCCGGCTTTTGTGAAAGCGCGTGCGGACCAGATGGCGCATTTCGCTGCGGCGGATCGTAGGGCGCGCAAGCAGTAACCCGCCGCGTCTGTCGCCACGAAAAGATGGCGGGATGGCGGGTTACGCTCCGCCAACCCGCCCTTGTAATAGCGAAATAGATTATCGTCGGTGAGTTCCGAAAGGACTGTTCGGCGAGGACGACGTTCTGATATATTACCCTTGGTTGCAAACACTCGCGAGGGATAGCACACGTCGAACAAGGAGAGACATCATGGACGCGCTCTGGCTTGCAGTAGGCGCTTTTATTGCCGCCTTTCTCGTTGCGATCGTCATCCACGGGATGAAAATCGGTGACAGCGCGACCTTCATCGCGCTCTTGCTGACTCCCATGATCGTATACGGCGTTGCGTCCGGCAAAATTCAGGAATTCTCTGCGCCGGGAGGCTGGGGCGCCAAGTTCCGTGAAGCAGCACAGGCAGCGGTCACGCCAACGGCAATCACGACTCCGCTGAACGACGTCGTTCAGCAGTTCGAAATCATTCAGAAGGGCGGGCTTTCAGAGCTTCAGGGCCTCGGGCCGAGGCTTCACAAGGACAAGCCGATTGCGTTGTCGTTCCAGCTTGGCCAGCAGAATTACGATGTCGGTATCGCAACTAAGTACATCGAATTCCTGCTACTGACCGACCGTGAGATGATGGTGCTGATCCTTGATTCTAATCGCCACTTCGTCGCGATGACGGAAGGCACGACGATGCTGACCCTGCTTCAAAATCAGGGGCTGCAGATCAGGAATGCGCTCGCCGGCGGTGACAAGAACTTCTTCCTGGCACTGCCGGGCTTCCACACGAACAGCATCAAGGCAACCGACTCGAATGCGACCGCCCTTGAAAAAATGCGCCAGCAGAACGCGCGTGCGATAGTGGTCGTCGACGATCAGGGCATGCCGACCGGCGTGGTCAAGCGCGATGACATCGTGTCACGCCTGCTCGAGAAGCTGGCGACCCCCGACAAGTAACCCTACAACGGCAAATTGTCGTGCTTCTTCGCCGGCATCTCGACCTTCTTGTCTTTCAACATCGCCAGCGCCCGCGCGATCCGCCGCCGTGTCGAATGCGGCATGATGACGTCGTCGAGATAGCCGCGCTCGGCGGCGATGAAGGGGGAAAGGAAGCGGTCTTCGTATTCCTTGGTGCGCGCGGCGATCTTATCGGCGTCGCCGATGTCGCTGCGGAAGATGATTTCCACCGCGCCCTTGGCGCCCATCACCGCGATCTGCGCGGTCGGCCAGGCGTAGTTCATGTCGGCGCCGATTTCCTTGGACGCCATGACGTCGAAGGCGCCGCCATAGGCTTTTCGGGTGATGACGGTGACGAGCGGCACCGTGCATTGCGAATAGGCGAACAACAATTTTGCGCCGTGCTTGATCAGGCCGCCATATTCCTGCGCGGTGCCCGGCAGGAAGCCCGGCACGTCCACAAACGTCACGATCGGGATGTTGAAGGCGTCGCAAAAACGGACAAAGCGCGCGGCCTTGCGTGACGCGTCGGAGTCGAGCACGCCGGCCAGCACCATCGGCTGGTTGGCGACGAAGCCCACGGTGCGGCCGGCGATGCGGCCGAAGCCGGTGACGATGTTTTTTGCAAACGTCTCGGAAATTTCGAAGAAGTCGCCTTCGTCCACGACCTTGCTGATCAATTCCTTCATGTCGTAGGGCTTGTTCGGATTGTCGGGAATCAGCGTATCGAGCGACATGTCGACGCGCTCGATGTCGTCAAAGCTCGGCCATTCCGGCACGCCATCGGTGTTGTTGGACGGCAGGAAGTCGATCAGCCGGCGCATCTGCAGCAGCGTCTCGACGTCGTTCTCGAATGCGCCGTCGGCGATCGAGGAGCGCGTGGCGTGCACCGAGGCGCCGCCGAGCTCTTCGGCCGTGACCACCTCGTTGGTGACGGTCTTCACCACGTCGGGGCCGGTGACGAACATGTAGGAGGTGTTCTTCACCATGAAGATGAAGTCGGTCATCGCGGGCGAATAGACGTCGCCGCCGGCGCACGGGCCCATGATGACGGAGATCTGCGGGATCACGCCCGACGCGATGACGTTGCGGCGGAACACATAGGAATAGCCCGCGAGCGCGGCGACGCCCTCCTGGATGCGCGCACCGCCGGCGTCATAAAGGCCGATGATCGGCGCCCTCGCCTTCATCGCCATGTCCTGCAGTTTTGTGATCTTCAGCGCATGGGTCTCGGACAGCGAGCCGCCGAACACGGTAAAATCCTTGGCAAACACAAACGTCTTGCGGCCGTTCACCGTGCCCCAGCCGGTGACGACGCCATCGCCCGGCACTTTCGTCTTTTCCATGCCGAATTCAGTCGAGCGGTGCTCGACGAACATGTCGAATTCCTCGAACGAGCCCTTGTCGAGCAGCAGCTCGATGCGCTCCCGCGCGGTCAATTTTCCGCGGGCGTGCTGCGCCTCGATGCGCTTTTCGCCGCCGCCGAGCTTGGCGCCGGCGCGCCGTTCTTCGAGGGTGTCCAGGATATCCTTCATGCTGCTTCCGCCCGCCTTTTGGGTAACGATTTGAGGGGGTTCTAACACGGCATTTTCCGATCCGGAAACACCCGTTCCGGCCTCTGGTACCGTCGTCCGGCAGGCCCTATATGCCCACCCTGATCAGGGGAATGGAATGACCGATACCGCAAGCGCCGACACGTCCGGCGCCGTTACCGGAGGCCCGCGAACGGTGCTTCGGCTGGAGGGATTAGCGCTCTTTATCGGCATGACGCTGCTTTACTATATCTGGGACGGCGACTGGTGGGTCTATGCCGTCCTGTTCTTCGTGCCCGATCTCAGCTTTGCCGCCTACCTGTCGGGACCACGTTTCGGCGCCCTCGTCTACAATGCCGTGCACAGCTATCTGGCGCCGGTCGCCATGATGACCGGCGGATTTGCCACCGCCGAGCCGCTCATCCTTTCGATCGCCATGATCTGGCTGGCCCATATCGGCTTCGACCGCGCGCTCGGCTACGGCCTGAAATACGCCAGCGGTTTTGGCGTTACCCATCTGGGGCGGATCGGGAAGCCGTCGGAGCCTATCTGAACTCGACGCCGATCTGCGTCGGCTTGCGCCAGACGACCGCGCAGCGCCGCGCCTTGGACTCCATTTCCATCAGCAGGCTGAAGCTGTCGGGAATCGCGGCCAGGTTCGCCGCCTCGATCGCAGCGCCGGTCGCCGAAACGTTGCGGACGGTGCAGGTCAGATTTTGCCTGGCAAAACTGATCTTGGCCGCCCGCCTGACGTTGCGGCGCGAGGCCCTTCGCTTGTCGGCGCCGGCCTTGGCCGAACTCTTGCCGGCAGCGTCTTCCGCCTTCTCCAGCGTGAAGCCCGATTTGATCCGGCCCGCGAACAGCACATCCGCCTGCATCTCGAAATGATTGAGCACCCGGCCTCGGCCCTGGACGATCGTCAGTTGCAGCGAAGCGAGTATCTGTTCGACCTTGGTGCCGTCCCGGCCGAACGGCAGCAGCAGGCGATGGCAATCGACCCGTGTGTCGCTGGCATCGAGGGTGGAGAAGATCGAGTAGACGGCGCAGCCGCTCGTCGCGCATTCCTTGGCGGCCTCCAGCGTTATCTTCCGGAGCGACATCGGCACGACCTGCTCCATGGTCTTGCCGGCCCAGGCCGAGTTGAACACATCCGCGACGCTTTCACCCTGGTAGAGCGCACGAAATTTCCGAAGCCGGCCCTCGCCCTCGATATTCCACGCCACCAGTTGCCTGGGGTCGTGCAATCCGGGATCGGGCTTCAGCTCGGCAAACGCCGGGAAGCGCCGGCCGGCCGCGAGCTGATCCCAATGGGTCACCAGCGCCTGCTGGCTGGCCGATTTGATCGTCCAATGCGGTACGAGTTTGAACGTCATCGCCAAATTCTAAGGTGCGCCCCGGGGGCGCAAATTCTGCGGACAAATTACTTAACGACGACTGAAGAATGCTGCCGGAAATGCCGGCGGGCCAAAGCGAGATTTGACAGGCCTGCCACCGGTTGATCTAGTTCGGCACATAACAAGAGAAGTTATGGGGAAACGGATGCTGACGGATTGGCGCATTGCGGCCGCAGCCGCGATTTTCTGCACGGGACTATTGGTCACCTGCATCGAGACATCGGCGCAATCGATGCCGAAGGACGTCGCGACCCGCACCGAAATCTACGCAATTCCGTCGCTGACGATTTCCGACCAGCAATTCCTCACCGGCGACGCCAACGGCAAGCCGGTCACGGTGGCCGGCGAATTCCGCATCGCGCAAGGCAGCGGAAAACTGCCCGTCGTGGTGCTGATGCACGGATCGAGCGGCGTCGGCGCCGGCATGGATCCGTGGGTGCGCCACTTCAATGCGATGGGGATTTCGACCTTCGTCATCGACGGCTTCAGCGGCCGCGGGCTGACGGCGGTCGGCCCCAACCAGGCGCTGCTCGGCCGGCTCAATTTCATCGTCGACATCTACCGCTCGCTGGAGATCCTCGCCAAACATCCGCGGGTCGACCCTGATCGCATCGTGCTGATGGGGTTTTCGCGCGGCGGACAGGCCGCGCTCTACGCCAGCCTCGATCGCTTCCACAAGCTGTGGAACAAATCCGGCTTGCAATTCGCCGCGTACATTCCGTTCTATCCGGATTGCTCGACCAGCTATGCCACCGACACCGACACGGTGGCGCGTCCGATCCGGATCTATCACGGCACGCCTGACGACTATAACCCGGTCGCCAGCTGCAAGGCCTATCTCGCCCGCCTGCAGGAAGCCAAGCGTGACGTGGCGCTGACGGAGTATCCGGATTCCGCACATGGCTTCGATGCCGGCCTGCTCGGCCTCAGCACGGTCGCCGTATCGGCCAATGCCCAGTCAGCGCGGAATTGCCGCCTCAAGGAAGGCGACGGCGGCGTTCTGGTGAACGACGAAACCAAGCAACCTTTCACCTATCAGGACGCCTGCATCGCGCTCAATCCGCATGTCGGCGGCAACCCGGCGACCGCGCAGGAAGCGCGCAAGGCGGTGAGCGATTTTCTGCAAACGCTGCTCAAGCTTGGATAGTTGCATCCACCTTACGGCAGCCGCTTGCCCGGCATGTGCTTGCCGTTCTGATGCAGCGTCAGCGACGGCGCGACGCCGCCTTCCGGCCGCGCGAAGCTGATCTGCGCGTCGACTATGCGATAGAAAAACTCGGTCTCGCTCTCGGCATAGACCTCGAACTCGGACTGCGCCGTCGCCTGGATGAACAGCCGCGCGCCGTCTGGACGCACGGTGAGGATGAAGGTCGGCGATATTTCGTAGCGGCCGGCATAATTTGCGAGCACCGCCGGATCGACCGGCACCTCGCGATGAAGTTTCGGCATCGGGTATGCTGCGTTGATCAGATGCGTTCCGAGCGCCGTATTGGCGGCGTAGTCGGCCGTGTTGGAAAGCAGAATGCAGTTACGCCGCGTCCGGGTCGAATAGCCGATGAACGTCGCATAGCCGCCGGTGCCGCCGTCCTTCCAGACCACTTCGTCGCCGAACCGGGAAGCGACAAACCAGCCCGACGCCACATCGCGCTGACTGGCCCTTGGGCGACGCTCGGCAAGCGCCAGCTTCTGCGCGGCGGCCACAGGCCCATCTTCGGGGTCCATGCACATCTGGAGAAACTTGAGCAGATCGTTCGCCGTCGAACGAAGCGCGCCGGCGCCGACGAGCACCGAAAAGTCCCAGTTCGCGACGGGTGCGAGACCCGTGTTGTGGCCACGCGCCAGACGTTGCTGCATCGAACTCGAAAGCGTGATGCGCGTGTCCTCCATGCCGAGCGGCGCGCAAATCCGCGAGACGACGAGATCCTCGTAGCTCTTGCCCCCGCGCAATTCGAGGATGTGGCCAAGCAGGCCGAAACCGAGATTGGCGTATTCGTAGTGCGTGCCCGGCTTGTGGGCGAGCTTGTGGTTCGCAAGATAGTCGTAAAGCCGCTCGGCGGTGTAATCGATGTAGGGATTGCGTGGATCTTTCGGCGCGAAATTGGACGGCATCCGCGGCAGGCCCGACGTGTAGGTCGCCAGATCCAGCAAGGTGATCGGCGCGCCTTCGAAATCCGGCATCTTCACGCTGGCGGGGAGAAATTTCGCGGCGGGATCGTCGGGCGCTACCTCGCCCCGCCGCACCATGTCGGCAAACAACAGCGCCGTGAACACCTTCGTGATCGAGCCGATCTCGAACACCGTATCGGCGTCCAGTGGCCGATTGCTCTCAGAACCGGACTGCCCGTGCGTGAGAACGCTGCGCCGGTCGCCATCCAGAAACGCTGCGACAAGTCCTAGGCTTTCGCGCCCGAGATCCACTCTCTCCTTGAGGATGGCGGCAACATCCTGCTCCGGTGAGGTCTGGGCCCAGCCGCAAACAGGCCGAAGCGAAAGCGCCAAGCCTCCAAGCAATACCGAACGACGATGCAGCATGCACAGCCCCGTGGTGGTCAGGGCATGCTATCCTGGCGTGCCTTGCGCGTTCCAGTAATTTCTGCGTGCGGTCAACCCGTCAATAGGCCACGATATCGGCGAGGCACTGCTGCACCACCGTCATGCGGGCGGCGATGTGGCTTGGCTCCTTGCAGTCCATGTTCATGGCGAACACGGTGACGGAAGATCCCTTCTCCACCCAGCCGACCATCCAGCCCAATGACGGCTTGCCCTGCTCGGCACCGAGCAACCCGCTCTTGGCGCGGATGGTGGCGTCGCCGACTTTCGTGACCGGCAGGATGTCGCGCACCAGATCCTGGCTGCGCTTGGACACCGGCAGCACGCCGCGGCGCAGCCGGTCGACGAAATCGATCTGCTGCATCGGATCGATACGCAGGCTGCCGGTCAGCCAGAACTGGTCGATGCCGCCGCCGATGTCGCGGTTACCATAGTCGAACAGGTCGAGATATTTCTGCATGCGCTCGGCCCCGATGCGGCGCGCGATCTCCTGATAGACCGGCACGGCCGATACCGCGATCGCCGAGCGCAGCGTGTGGTCCTTGTTCCAGGCCTCGATGCTGCGGGTCACGCCGTCCCACTTGAAGACGTCCTTGTCGGGGTCCCCGACCACGCCGGTCTCCAGCGCGATGATCGAGTTCGGAATCTTGAAGGTCGAGGCCGGCAATCTGCCCTCGCCCGAGCGGACCTTGTCGCTGGCGATGATCAGGTAATCGTCGACCTTGTAGCCGACGAAGGTGCCTGTGGTGCCGAGATCGAAAAACCGCTTGGAGAGATCGTCGCGAAACTCGCTGCGCTGGTAGGAGACGTTGGCGAAACCGCGGTTGGGTAGAATGCTCGCGGCGGCGAGAAGGCCGAGCGCATGGCGGCGATTGATCACGGCTTTATCCGAACTGGTTGAGGAACGCCAAACGGATGGCATCGCGGCAAAGCATTGACAAGAGGAACTTTTGTCTGACGCGCCTAGCGTATCCGGCCCGACAGGCGCAGCACGAAGACCAGTACTTCGGCGACCGCCTTGTAGAGGTCCGGCGGAATTTCGTCGCCGATCTCGACATGGGACAAGGCGCCGGCCAGCACCTCGTTCTCCTCGATCGGGATGTCATGTTCCCGGGCGAGTTCGACGATCTTCGCACCGATGACGCCCTTGCCCTTGGCGACGACCCGCGGCGCGCCGGTCTTGTCATAATGCAGCGCGACGGCGAGCTTGCTTTTGATATCGACGCTCATAGCGCGCGGTCCAGAAAGTGGCCGGCACGGGCGGCGGGTGCAGCCTGCGGCGGCGCGCCATCGCGGATCACGATATCGCCGGGCTGTAGCTCGGCCCGGCTGAGCGCCTGGCTCAATTCGGATGCGCCGGCGCGCAGTTGTTGCGCGGTGGCAAATCGCTCGGCCCAGATCCGCACCGAGGTCTTTTCGCCTTGAAGCGAGATCAGCGCGTGAACCGGACCGGCCGGCTCGACGTCGAGCGAAAATCGCGCGCGCCACACCCGCTTGGCGGCCTGGACTTCCTGCTCGGCGCCATCGCGCGAAATCTCGAATTGCGCCATCGCCGTGCCCTGCGGCGTCGCAAACGGAATTTCGAAATTCCAGCGCGGCACATTCATGTCGGCCTTCGGCGCCGAATTGTCGATACGGTCCGGCAGGGACGCCACCTGCAGCAGGGTTTGCCGCGCGATGGCAGCATCGGTGTCGTCGAGCAGATGATGCGCGGTCGTCGTGAGCGGCCCATCCGGCGCAATCGTCGGCGATGCAATCGGCTGGGCGGTGGGAAGCGCGCCGCGGACCGGCGGCGGCGGGGTGTTGGTGTGAAAGGTCACGTCCGCGCCACGCGCGTCTTTCGATGCGGCGGCGACGCGCACGGGGTTGCCAAGCTCCTGCAGCGCTTCCTGCAGCAGGTTCAAGGTTGCCCCGGCCGAAGGTCCGGCGTCGAGCGCCGCCGCAAGCGGACTGCGCGCGGCCTGGCCGGCCAGCGCGACGTTTTCAGCAACCACTAACCGTGCCTGCGGCAGCAGGATTTCCTGCATATCAAGATGGGGCGACGAAGACGGCGCAAGGCTCGCGGCTGCGGCCTGTGGCGCAGCCGCTTGCGGTGCCCCTGCCGGCACGGCCGGAGTTGCAACCGTCGAATTGGCACTGAGCGCCGACTGCAGCGTCTGGCGCAGCACGATCAGCGCGGCCTTGAGATCGGGAACGCCGCTGGCGGGGACTGAACCCGCCGCCAGCGACGCCTCGAGGAAAATTCCGGATTTCTGAAACGCCGTCTTGATGTCACCGCCGTCGAGATTTTGATCGAGGCTGGTCTGTTGCGCCAGCACCTGCGCAATCGCTGCCTGCAGTTTCGGCGGCAGATTGCTGGCGGAAACCGCAGCGCCGAGATTGGCAAACAGCGGCGCCAGGCTGTCCTGTTCGGTGACCGCAGCCTGCGCGGCTGTAGAGACGGCTGCGCGCTCCAGCGGCGTCAGCACGCTCTTCGGTGACACGATGGCCGGCCGATTGATCGCCGCATCGGCCAGCGCATCGGGTGACAGCGTGACGGCGTCGGCCGATGCCCCGGCGGCATCGCCGCCCTGCCCGACCATGGCGAGACGGATGCCGTCTTTGGTCTGCATGACTGCGAGCTGCAGGTTCTGGCCCTGCTGCAACGGAATTTCCGAGGCCACGTCGATCGAGAGGCTGGCAATCGCGATCCGCACCAGATCGGCGGACAGCACTTTCAGGACCTGGGCGTTGACCACGCTCCCCGGCTGCAGCACGAGCTCGGGCGCCACGCCGCCAGCCTCTTGGGCGGCAAGTACCGGGAGAACGGGATTGATCGATATCGCCATATCAGAGGTCTCGGCCAGGCCAGAGGCTAACCCGGCGGCGTAAACCTCTCGTTAACCCGCAGGCGCGCTCAGGCCTTCAGGGCGTTCAAAATGGTCACCGCGGCCCTGAAATCGACCAGCCGGGCGGCGCGGCGGGCCGCCACCTCCTCGTCGACGCCCCATTTTTCGGCGTTCCAGTCCTCATCGACATGGGCGGCGGTCCAGACCTGATCGGGATCGCGGACGCCGTGCAGCAGCGCCAGCGCCAGCAGTGCCGAGCCCGTGAGCGTCGTCACCACATGCAGGGCGGCGACCGCCCAGGGGTCGGCCGGAAACACGCCACGGGCCGCGCCGATCGCCTGCGCCGGCTGGACGACATGCACGATGCCCTCGGACAGGATGAAATGGGCGCCGAGTTCGTTCGCGGCCCAGGACAGCACCAGATCCCAATGCGCGGCTTCGCGTGCGACCAGCGCCTCGGGATGGCCGGCGCGATAGAACAGCAGATCCGAGCCGAGGTATTTTGCGATGTCGTCGGCCACGGCATCGACGCGGTCGCCGACCTCCGCGACGCTGTTGGCAAACCGCGTCAGCGGCATGGTCAGGGGATCGATGGTCTCGCCTTGCGCGTTCCATTCCGCCGCAATGGCCTCCGCGATCCCGCGCGTAGGCGCTACGACATGGCGTCTGGAGGGGGTGCGGATCTGCTTGCCGTCGAGCGTGACGGAAAACCCGCCGTCGGCCGCGGCAGTGCCGGCCTCCTTGTAGAACCGCTTGCGCTGGGGCGTGCGCGTGGCGCGTCGCACCGCCTCCTCCGGATCGAGTGGCGAGTGGCCGGCGACTTCATCGAATAGTTCACGCATCTCGTGTCCGGCTTCCCGCGGGCGGCGATAAATTCAAGATCTGACAGTACGATAACGGTGGATGCAAATAAAGCCGATGAGGCGGTTGCGGCGAACTCCTGCGAGGCCGGTTATGGCAACAATCAAGCATACCGGGTTCCGCCGGCGTCAAGGCTTCTGGTAGATCACCTTCCCCGCGCGAATGGTGTAGGCCACCTTGGCGAGGTTGGTGACGTCGGCGAGCAGATCGCCGTCAAGCACCACGACGTCGGCATCAAATCCTTTCTCGATCCTGCCCTTGTTCGCGGCCTTGAAATAGTTCGCCGGATTCGTCGTCAGCGAGGCCAGCACCTGTCGCTCGGAAAGCGCCCGGTGCATCAATTGGTATTCGAGCGTGGTGTCATAGAGCGGGATGTAGCCGACGTCAGTGCCGAACAGAACCGTGTTGCCGTTTTCCGAAAAGCTCTTGAGCTGGCCGACAATGTTGTCGACGAGGCGCGCGGCGATCTCGGGCGGCACCGGCAGCTTCGCAAACAGCGACAAGGTCGGCGTCAGCGCAGTCCCCTGCTGCTTGAAGCGCGCGAGCTGTTCGACCGGATAACCCAGCTGCCTGCCGACCGTGTGCGCCATCACGTCCACCCCGGCGGCGAGCACGGCCTCGACGCCGGCCGTATTCTGCGGGTGCGCGAACACCGGCTTGCCTTGCGCGTGCGCGACATCGACCGCAGCCTTGGCAATGGCTGCCTCCATGTTCACGACGGGTTTGTCTTCTCCCTTGTACGCGCCGGTGAACAGCTTGATGCCGTCGAGGCCGATCCGCATATAGTTCCGCGCCATCTCCGCCGCGCGCTCCGGCGTTTCCGCCTCGGGTATTCGCGCGTCCGGCAAGTAAGCGGGACGGCCATCCCTTGGGAAAATGCTGCCGACGAGGAAAATATTGGGGCCGAGGATCTCATCTGCATAGACACGGCGGCGCAGCGCCATCGAGTTGTCGGGGTCGGAGCCGAGACTCCACACTGACGTAAAACCCCATCGCGTCAGCATTTCCTGCATATGGGCCGTGAGCGGCGCCGCCGGCGCACTGCCGGCGTTCCGCCACACCGCTTCCGTGAAGTGGACGTGGCTGTTCCAGAAGCCGGCCACGACAGTCTTGCCGGTGCAATCAATGACCCGCGCATCGGACGGCACCTGCACGTCGCTGCGGCTGCCGATCGCGGCAATGACGCCGTTGGCCATGAGGATGACCGCATCGTCGAGCGGCGCGGCGTCAGGCGATGCGTACACCTTGCCGCCCACGAGGGCGAGGGTCTGCGCATTGGCCGCAGCGCCGATGCCGGCGACCGCCGCAAGCAGGCCATGGAAGAGCGCGGCGCGGAGCAGATTTCCAATCATGTGAAGTCCTCAACTGGATGACACGGTCGAACCATACGCAAGGCCTGCGCTTCCGGTTTGACAGTTGTTGCGCAACCGGCGCCACCAGATCGGCCGCTATTCCTCCGGCGCGTTCTCGATCGGATCGAACCGATCGTGCTCAAGCCCGAGCAGATTCCAGGATTGCAGCATGTGCGGCGGCAGCGGCGCGCTGGCATCGATGACGCCGCCGCGCGGATGCGGAATCACGATCCGCCGCGCCAGCAGATGCAGCCGGTTCTGCAGGCCACCCGGCAACTGCCAGTTCTCCTTGTTGAAATATTTGGGATCGCCGACGATGGCGTGGTCGATATGCGCCATATGGGCGCGCAATTGATGGGTTCGCCCAGTGACCGGCTTCAGCGATACCCATGCGAGCTTCTGCGCCGAGGTCTCGACCACGGCATAATAGGTCACCGCGTGGCTAGCGCCCTCGTCGCCGTGTTTTGCCACCCGCATGATGCTGTCGTCCTCGCTCTCCTCCTTGGCGAGGTAGGTCGAGATGCGGCCCTGTTTCGGTTTCGGCACGCCGGCCACCAGCGCCCAATAAATCTTGCGCGCCGAACGGTGGCGGAACGAGCCGGTCAGGGCGGTGGCGGCAAAGCGGGTTTTTGCGATCAGGAGACAGCCCGAGGTTTCCCGGTCCAGCCGGTGCACCAGCCGCGGCTTCTGCCCCTTGGCGTCGCGCATCACTTCCAGCATGTCGTCGACATTGCGCGTGATGCCGGAACCGCCCTGCACGGCGAGGCCCGCGGGCTTGTTCAGCACCATGACGTCGGCATCCTCAAACAGGATCATGTCCTTGAGCGCCTGCAGCGTCTTGGTCGCAGCTTCCGAGAGCTGACCGCCGCCCTTTGGCGTATCGAGCTTGAGCGGCGGGATGCGAACGTTCTGGCCTTCTTCCAGCCGGTCCTTAGAGTCGGCGCGCTTGCCGTTGACCCGCAGCTCGCCTTTGCGGACGATGCGCTGGATATGGGAGAACGACAGGCCGGGAAAACGCGCCTCGAGAAAGCGGTCGACGCGCATGTTGTTCTCGTCAGCGGTGACGACGACGGTCTGAACTTTTGTCGGCAGCGGCGGCGGCTCGGGCGCGACCTTCTCGGGCTCGGGCACAAAGGGCTTTGCCGCACGCGGCGGCGAAGCCGGAAACCGCGCCGGTGGCTTGCCGCCCGGACGAAACGACTGCGGCCGCTCGGCCGGCGAGCCCCGATAAGGACGCGCGCCCTTCGGGCGATCGCCCGCCGGGCGGAGAGGTTTTTTGACGCGACGGCTCATGCCGATTTTCCAAGTTTTCGAGAGGTCGGACGGGTGGCACGACGCGGCAATACCGCAATCTTCGCACCGACCTGGCTTTCGGCGAGACGGAGCTCGTAATTCTGCTGCAGGTTCATCCAGAATTGCGGGCTGGTGCCAAACCAGTGCCCAAGACGCAGCGCCGTATCGGCCGTGATGCCGCGCTGGCCGTGGATGATCCCGGTGATGCGGTTCACCGGCACGTCAATCTGACGCGAAAGCTCGGCAGCACTCAAGCCAAGCTCGCGCAACTCTTCGGCAAGATGTTCGCCGGGATGGATAGGTGTATGAGGCACGATGGTCTTCCCTCAATGATAGTCGACGATCTCTACCTCGACAGGCCCAGGCATCCCGTCGGGCCATGCGAAGCAGATACGCCATTGATCGTTTATCCGAATTGAAAACTGTCCGGCACGATCGCCCTTGAGCGCTTCCAGGCGATTGCCCGGCAATCCTGCCAGGTCAGCGAGGCTCGCTGCGGCATCCCAGCGGCTAGCAGCATTTACGACTTACGTAAACAGTAAATCTCTTGCCCACAGGCCCGTCGCACGGCAGAAACGCGCTTTAGAGATCGGCGCTGCTGGCCGCGATTGCGGCCCTCATCACAAGCGCCGTCTCGTCTTCATGCGTTCCGCCATCGCGCTTTTGGTAATGCCTTGGGCTTTCATTGCTTCCGCCAGTTGCTCGGCAATGATCTCTTTAATGGCGCGCTCTTCGCACGTGCCGAGCATTCCTTGTTCGGCAAGGAACTCGTCGAACGTTTCGTCGCTTACGCGCGCTTTCTTTTTCATCACCATCAAGTCACCTCTCGCAAGGCATTAAGACGGGGAAATAGTCAGCGCTATTTGCACTGCGCGACGTTCCGCACCGCGGTCAGGTCGCTGATCGAATTGTTCGACGGACGTTTCTTGGCGGCCTCCTCTGCTGCTGCGCAGGCTGCCGCCGGGTCTCCGTTCTGGAATCTCGCCCAGGCGAGATTGGTCCAGGCATCGCTGAAGTCAGGGGTCTCCTTGACCGCCTGGTCCAGCACCTCCTGCGCATCGCGCGGCCGCTTGGCGATCAGGAGCAGGCGGCCGTAGTCGGCCTTGAGCGCCTTCACCGGATTGGGCTGCTTGAGCGCAATCTTGAACAGTTCGTCGGCGGCATCGAAATCATTGAAGCGCGCCTGGGCGATCACCGCAAAGCCGTGATAGACGGTGCTCTGGTCGGGTGAAATGAGAAACGCCTGATTGAACCGAACCGCGGCCTCTCGAACCTTGCCGGCCTGTATCGCTATCCAGGCGCGCTTGGTTGTTTCCTCGAAGGCCTTTTCGCGAGAGCCGGTGGCGCCGACGATGGCGGTTACGAACTTCTCATCCTCGGCCTTCTGCTCCGAACTCTTGGCCTCAAATCCGAAGAACGGCTGCTCGTTGACTGGCGCCGTGTAGCTTCGCTTCGTCACCTGCACGCCGGGCGCCACCTCGACGGTCTCCGCGGCTGCAGGAAGCGTCGACGCCAGCGTCAAGAAAGCGATCGCCCGAAGTGTCTGTGCAAGATGGTTGCCGAAAATTCTCATTCGCGCTCACGCTCCCTACGCAACTTCGCCCAGTAATCCAGCCGCTTGCGGATTTCGCGCTCGAAGCCTCGATCCGGCGGATCGTAAAAGGTCTGCCGCCCCAATGCTTCCGGAAAATAGTCTTGTCCCGAGAAGGCGTCCGGCGCGTCATGGTCGTACTCGTAGCCGGAACCATAGCCTTCCGACTTCATCAGCTTGGTCGGCGAATTCAAAATATGTTTTGGCGGCAGCAGCGAACCACCCTCCTTCGCCGTGCGCATCGCAGCGCCAAAGGCCTTGTAGGCGGCGTTCGATTTCGGCGCGGTGGCGAGATAGATCACGGCCTGCGCGATCGCGAGCTCGCCTTCGGGCGACCCGAGAAAATCATAGGCATCCTTGGCGGCGTTGCAGACCGCCAGCGCCTGCGGATCGGCAAGGCCGATGTCCTCCACCGCCATGCGCACCACGCGCCGCGCAAGAAACAGCGGATCCTCGCCAGCGTCCAGCATGCGCGCAAGGTAATACAGCGCCGCGTCCGGATCGGAGCCGCGCACCGATTTATGCAGCGCCGAGATCAGATTGTAATGGCCGTCGGCGGATTTGTCGTAGATCGGCGCGCGGCGCTGCAGAATTTCCTGCAACTGCACGGCGTTGAAGATTTCTTCCTTGCGCGCGGCGCGCCAGACTTCCTCGGCCAGCGTCAGCGAGGCGCGGCCGTCGCCATCGGCCATCCGCACCAGCACGGCGCGCGCCTCCGCATCGAGCGGCAGTTTTCGGCCCTCGGCGTTCTCGGCATGCGCAAACAGTTTTTCGATCGCGGCGGCATCGAGCGAATGAAACACCAGTACGCGCGCGCGCGACAAAAGCGCGGCGTTGAGTTCGAACGACGGGTTTTCCGTGGTGGCGCCGACCAGCACCACGGTGCCGTCCTCCATCACGGGCAGAAAGGAATCCTGCTGGGCGCGGTTGAAACGATGCACCTCGTCGACGAACAACAGCGTGCCCTTGCCCATCTCGCGCCGGGCACGCGCCGCGTCGAACACCTTCTTGAGGTCGGCAACGCCGGAAAACACCGCGGAAATCTGCTCAAAATGCAGTTCGGTGGCGTCCGCCAGAAGCCGCGCCACCGTGGTCTTGCCGGTACCGGGCGGCCCCCAGAACACCAGCGAGCCCAGCGTACGCGTCTCAAGCATGCGCGTCAGCGCGCCGTCGGGGCCGAGAATGTGATCCTGGCCTACGACATCGGCGAGCGTGCGCGGGCGCAGCCGGTCGGGCAGCGGATGCGGCGCATCATGCTCCATCCCCGCCGCGGCGAAGAGATTGGTCGCTTCGCGGGGTTGCTTGGGGCTCATCCGCCCAGCGTCACGTTGATCTGCTGGCCGCCGCGCACCACGACGATGCGCCAGAGCCTGGCCCCCGCTTTCGAAGCCTTGTCGAGATCGCTGGTCCTGGCGATCTTCTGGTTGTTGACGGCAAGGATGATGTCGCCCTTCTGGAATCCGACGCTGGCGGCGGTTGCGTCATCGGCGAGATCGATCACCACAACGCCCTCGGTCTGGGAATCCAGATGCAGTTCGTCGGCAAGCGCCGGCGAAATATTGGCGACCTTGGCGCCCTGGAATGGCGAGCGCCCGGCGAGCACGATTTCCTCGCGGTTGGTGTCGGGCGCGGTTTCCAGCGGCACCGTCAGCTTGACGGTCTTGCCGCTGCGCTGCACATCGATCTGCGCGGCGCCGCCAAGCGGCCTTGTGGCGAAGCGATAGTCGAACGCGTTGGGATCGTCGATCGTCTGCCCTTCGACCGCAATGATCAGGTCCGACGGCTTCAGGCCGGCGCGGGCGGCGGGGCTGTTCGGCGCGACATTGGCGATCAACGCGCCATTCGGCAGCTTCAGCCCGAGCGTGTCGGCGATTTCGGGCGTCACCGCCTGCAGTTTTGCACCGAGCCACGGCCGCTTGACCGCCTTGCCGCCGCCCTTGGCGGATGCCACCACCACGCGCACCATGTTGGCCGGAATCGCAAAACCGATGCCTTGAGAGCCGCCGGAACGCGAGAAGATCGCGGTGTTGATACCGGCGAGCTTGCCGGTCATGTCGACCAGCGCGCCGCCGGAATTGCCGGGATTGATCGCGGCATCGGTCTGGATGAAGAACTGGTAGTCGGTAATACCGACTTGCGTCCGCGCCAGCGCCGAGACGATGCCGTGGGTCACGGTCTGGCCGACGCCAAAGGGATTGCCGATCGCGAGCACGACGTCGCCCACCAGCAGTTCGTCGGAATTGGCAAAATCCAGCGTGGCGAATTTCTCTTTGCCGTCCTTGACGCGCAGCACGGCCAGATCGGTGCGGCTGTCCTTGAGCACGATCTCGGCCTCGAACTCGCGCTTGTCGGCGAGCGAAATTTTCACCTGATCGGCGCCCTCGATGACGTGGTTGTTGGTGACGACGAGGCCGGAAGCATCGACCATCACGCCCGACCCGAGCGAGCGCTGCATCTGCTCGGGCTGCTGGCCGGGGACGCCGAAGAAGCGGCGGAACAGCGGGTCGTCCAAAAGCGGGTTGCGGTTCTGCACGGTCTTGGCGGCATAGACATTCACCACCG
This sequence comes from uncultured Alphaproteobacteria bacterium, assembly GCA_963816815.1. Taxonomy (GTDB): domain Bacteria; phylum Pseudomonadota; class Alphaproteobacteria; order Rhizobiales; family Xanthobacteraceae; genus Bradyrhizobium. The sequence continues at coordinate 5,977 of CAWFMW010000026.1, read as the reverse complement.
CCGGCTGCACGCGCTGCACGATCGGCGCGTAGGATAGCCGCAGTTCGGCGCCCGAGGTCGGTACGCGGCGGTCCTGCGCCAGCGCAGGCGTTGCGACGACTACGGAAGCCAGCAGCAGGGCGAAGGAGCGGATCAAATTCATGCGAAAATCCTGAAATTTGGCGCCTCACATATAGATGCGGGGCGGCAACGAGAGAAGGTAAAGCGGCAAACAAAGGCGCCAGTCAGGCCGCGCGGTCGGGTGCTTTGACGGCGTCGGGTGCAGGTGCACAGGAAAGCCGTTCCTGATGACCCTCGCCCCACGCCCGCAGCGTCTCGATCACCGGCCGCAGGCTCTCGCCGATATCGGACAGCGTGTATTCGACCCGCGGCGGCACCTCGGCATAGACCTTGCGGATCACGAGCTTGTCGTCCTCCAGCGCCCGAAGCTGCTTGGTCAGCATGCGCTGGGTAATGCCAGGCATCCGCCGCCGCAACTCGCCAAAACGCTGGGTGCCGGCCTGCAGGTGGAACAGGATGACGCCCTTCCATTTGCCGTCGATCAGGTCGAGCGTCGCCTCGACCGCGCAGCCCGGCCGATGCGCAAAATTTCGCCGTTTCATTGCCGCTTCCCGGGGTGTTTCCCAATAGTATCCAAACAGGGACTAGTTCCCTAAATTTACAGTACTTGCCATTTTGATGCCAGCGGGACAGTTAGGCTACCAACCGTTCCAGCAGCAGGAGACACGGGCATGAAGGCCGTCGGGTACAAAAAATCGCTCCCCATCGGGGACGCGGATTCGCTGATCGATTTCGAGACCGCCAAGCCGGAGCCGAAGGGCCGCGACATCAGGGTTGCCGTCAAGGCGATCTCCGCCAACCCGGTCGACTACAAGGTCCGCAAGCGCGCCGCCCCGCCCGAGGGCGAGACCAAAATCCTGGGCTATGACGCCGCCGGCATCGTCGATGCCATCGGCCCCGACGTCACCCTGTTCAAGGCGGGCGACGAAGTGTTTTACGCCGGCTCGATCCTGCGCCAGGGCACCAACGCGGAATTTCATCTGGTCGACGAGCGGATCGTCGGCCGCAAGCCGAAATCGCTTTCGTTCGCCCAGGCCGCGGCGCTGCCGCTGACCTCGATCACCGCCTGGGAATTGTTGTTCGACCGGCTCGGCGCGGTGCCAGGCAAGAGCGTCGATCCGCGCACGCTTTTGATCACCGGCGGCGCCGGCGGTGTCGGCTCGATCCTGATCCAGCTTGCGCGCCGCCTCACCGGGCTGACGGTTGTCGCCACCGCCACGCGGCCGGAGTCGCAAAAATGGTGCCTCGACCTCGGCGCACATGCCGTGGTCGATCACGCCAAGCCGATGAAGGAGCAGATCGAGAAGCTGAAAGTGCCGCCGGTAGCACTGGTCGCAAGCCTGACCTTCACCGACCAGCACTACAAGTCGATCGCGGAATTGATGGCGCCTCAGGGCAAGTTCGGCCTGATCGACGATCCCCCGGAATTCACCGTGAGCGCGTTCAAGGGCAAGGCCATCTCGGTGCACTGGGAGTCGATGTTCACGCGTTCCTCGTTCCAGACGGCGGACATGATCGCACAACATCATCTTCTCAACGACGTCGCCGACCTCATCGACAAGGGCGTGCTGCGCACCACGCTCGACCAGACTTTTGGCACCATCAACGCCGCCAACCTCAAGCGCGCGCATGCGCTGCTCGAAAGCGGCAAGTCGCGCGGCAAGATCGTGCTGGAGGGGTGGTAAAATCAAATCGCTTCGGCTTGCTGATGCGGGCGCGAACGGCCAGATCGACGATGCATCGCGTGGCGCTCGCTTGACGGCGTGCAAAGCAAAGAGCTGACGCAAAAAGGCCCCCAGGCCGAAGCCGGGAGCCTTTGCGGTCACGAGGGGTACGTCCACCCTCGTGACACCACTGCAGCGCATCGCTGCGCTAGGATTTCGTTTCCGTTGCCTCACGGGCCAGCCGCTCAGCTTTCAGCCGCTCAAAATTGGCGCGAAAAGCGTCGTCTTCCTTCTTGCGCGCGACAAGGGCTTTCGCGGCTTCCTGGCGTGCCCGTTCCTTCTTCGCCTCACGCTCTTCCTTTGTGATCGGCGGTTTCTCTCGATGCTCAAAATTGTCCATACATTTCAACGCCCGAGGCCACTGAAAGTTCCCTAGCGGTTGCTCGCGTCCGTTTCGAGCCTTGGCAGTTCGCAGTTGATGGATGCCGCGGAAAGCTCACGGAGCATTGAGTTCCAAACCGGAAAGAAATTGACGATCCTCACCGGCAGGCGGTGACGTGCTTCAGCGCCGTCCTGAACAGCCATTCATGAAAGTTAAATCTGCGGGTGAAGTCATTGGAAGCCCGGGTTTCAGGCAACGAACTGCACCCGTTTGTGTTGATCGGGTGTCTAATTACGGAAAGGAGTGGTCCATGAGGAAGGCACCTTTGGCTTTGGCCGCAGCGGCGGTCCTTGGCTTGACGGCAGTAGCGGCACCGTCCCCGGCGGAAGCCGGTTGGCGCGGCGGAGGATTTTTCCCGGGCGTGGCTGGCGGTCTAATCGCAGGTGCGGTGATCGGCGGAATAGCGTCCAACGCCTACGCCTATGGTCCGGGTTACGGATATGGCCCGGGTTACGGATACGGCGGTTATGCGCCGGCCTATTACGGCGGCGGGTATTACGGCGGCGGTTACGCGCCGGCCTACTATGGCGGCTACTACGACAATCCGTATCCCGTGGTTCGCTATCGTCGCGTGATTCGCCCGGCTTATGCCTACTATGGCGGTCCGCGATACTATCGTCCCTACCGTTCCTACTACCGCGGTTGGTGATCGGCAAAGTCGACATCGACCCGTATCAACGCTGACGAGCAGACAAAAAAGCGGCGCCCTAAGGCGCCGCTTTTAAATTACGCGAGGAAGGGCAGCTTACGCCGCTTCGGCTTGCTTTTCCTGCACCGGGCCCGAATCCAGGCCCTTGGCATCGACATCGCGGTCGACGAACTCGATCACGGCCATCGGCGCGTTGTCGCCGTAGCGGAAGCCGGCCTTGATGATGCGGGTATAGCCGCCCTGACGGTCCTTGTAGCGGGGCGCCAGCACGTCAAACAGCTTGCGGACCTGATCCTTGTCGCGCATTTCCGAGATCGCCTGGCGGCGCATGGCGAGCCCGCCCTTCTTGCCGAGGGTGACCAGCTTCTCGACGATTGGGCGCAATTCCTTGGCCTTCGGCAGCGTGGTGACGATCTGCTCGTGCTTGATCAGCGCGGCGCACATGTTGGCGAACATCGCCTTGCGATGCTCGGCGGTGCGGTTGAGCTTACGATGAACCTTGCCGTGACGCATGTGAGTATTCCTTGACTTGTCTTCGTCGCGACGGTTCGTCGGACATGTTGCTCAGGTGGGCTGCCTGCGTTCGCCCTGGAAACGTGATGGCCGGGATCCCCCGGCCACGACGATAATTTTCGACTCAGTAGTGATCTTCGAAGCGCTTGGCGAGCTCGTCGATGTTCTCCGGCGGCCAGCCCGGCACTTCCATGCCGAGATGCAGACCCATCTGGGCCAGCACTTCCTTGATCTCGTTCAGCGACTTGCGGCCGAAGTTCGGGGTGCGCAGCATTTCCGCTTCCGACTTCTGCACGAGGTCGCCGATGTAGACGATGTTGTCGTTCTTCAGGCAGTTTGCCGAACGCACCGACAGTTCGAGTTCGTCGACCTTCTTGAGGAACGCCGGGTTGAACGCGAGATCGGGGATGATCTCCTGCGTGACTTCCTTTCGCGGCTCTTCGAAGTTCACGAACACGTTGAGCTGATCCTGCAGGATGCGGGCGGCATAAGCCACCGCGTCTTCCGGCGAGATCGCGCCGTTGGTCTCGATCGTCATGGTCAGCTTGTCGTAGTCGAGGATCTGGCCCTCGCGGGTGTTCTCGACCTTGTAGGAGACCTTGCGCACGGGCGAGAACAGGCTGTCGACCGGGATCAGGCCGATCGGCGCGTCCTCGGGCCGGTTACGCTCGGCGGCGACGTAGCCCTTGCCGGAAGCGACCGTGAACTCCATGCGGATTTCCGCGCCCTCGTCCAGCGTGCAGATCTGCAGGTCGGGATTGAGCACGACGACGTCGCCGACGGTCTGGATGTCGCCAGCGGTGACGGCGCCCGGGCCGGACTTCTTCACGACCATGCGCTTGGGGCCTTCGCCCTGCATCTTGATCGCGATGTCCTTGATGTTGAGCACGATGTCGGTGACGTCTTCGCGAACGCCCGCGATCGAGGAGAACTCGTGCAGCACGCCGTCGATGTGCACCGACTGCACGGCCGCGCCTTGCAGCGACGACAGCAGGATGCGGCGCAGCGCGTTACCGAGCGTCTGACCGAAGCCGCGCTCGAGCGGCTCGGCGACCACGGTGGCAAACCGGGTCGCGTCGGAGCCCGGCGTTACCTGCAGCTTGTTCGGTCGAATAAGTTCTTGCCAATTTTTCTGGATCGTCACTTTGTCACCCCTTCGGGTCAATAGACCGGCCAGTCGATCTGCCTGCAGATCACCGGCGTTGGAGACCGCGGATCAGCCCGCGGCCGTCAAAATTCCAAGACGATCGCAAGGCGGCGCCTGCCGCCCGCGACCAGATATCAAACGCGCCGGCGCTTGCGCGGACGGCAGCCATTGTGCGGGATCGTCGTCACGTCGCGGATCGACGTCACGGTGAAGCCCGCCGCCTGCAGCGCACGAAGCGCCGACTCACGGCCCGAACCGGGGCCGGCAACTTCCACTTCCAGCGTGCGCATGCCGTGTTCCTGCGCCTTCTTGGAAACGTCTTCGGCCGCGACCTGCGCGGCATAGGGGGTCGACTTGCGCGAACCCTTGAAGCCCATCGTGCCGGCCGACGACCAGGCAATGGTGTTGCCCTGCGCGTCGGTGATGGTGATGGTCGTGTTGTTGAACGACGAGTTGACGTGCGCGATACCCGAAGCGATGTTCTTGCGTTCGCGACGGCGTACGCGGGTGGCTTCCTTGCCCATTACCTAAAACCTTCCTGTGATCTCAAACGCCGCCGTATTGCCAGCGGCTACACCTGAGCAACGAGCGGCGAACGAGTCCGCCGCCCTCTGCTCTCGAATCGAAAATTACTTCTTCTTGCCGGCGATCGACTTGGCCGGGCCCTTGCGCGTGCGCGCATTGGTGTGGGTGCGCTGGCCGCGAACGGGCAGGCCCCGACGATGACGCAGGCCGCGATAGCAGCCGAGGTCCATCAGACGCTTGATGTTGATACCGGTCTCACGACGAAGATCGCCTTCGACGAGATAGTCGCGGTCGATCACTTCGCGGATCTGCAGGACTTCCTGGTCGCTCAGCTGGCTGACGCGACGATCCTCCGGGATCTTCACCTTCTCGATGATCTCGGCCGCGTTCTTCTGGCCGATGCCATGGATGTACTGGAGCGCGATCAGGACGCGCTTGTTGGTCGGGATATTCACGCCGGCAATACGGGCCACGGACTTCTCTCCTGTCACCGATCCCTCATGGACCGGTCTAAAGTTCTTGTTATCTCGGGCAGGTGTCCGCAAACGCGAACACGACGCCCTTCCCCTCATCTGCTTCGGGGCCCGGCATCGTCAAAAACTATCCGACTTGGATGCGGGGCTTATTAAAGGATTCAACTCGGTTTCGTCAACCGCCTCTATCGCTTAGCTCGCTTTTTCGTGACCTTTTTGGCAGCCTTCCGAACGGTCTTTTTTGCCGCTTTTTTGGCCTTGGCAGTTCCCCGCCCCTTGGCCGGTGAAGCGGCTTTCCTGCCCTTTGGAGCCGCTTTGGCGGCCTTTTTGGCGGTTTTGGATGCCTTTTTGCCCGCCGGCTTCACGGTCTTCCTGGCGGCTCCCCCGGCCTTTTTGGCCGAAACCGCAGGTTTGGCCACCTTGGGTTCCACCGCCCCGATCGCCGACAGGATCCGGTTGATCTCCCGGGTGACGTGCTCGATGGTCATCATGCCGTCGACCGTC
>CAWFMW010000025.1:0-64742 GCA_963816815.1 uncultured Alphaproteobacteria bacterium | reverse complement strand
ACAAGACAGAATCGGTCCGCGAGACTTAATGCCTCATGCCGTCAACGCCCAACCCTGTTAGCGTAACGCGTGAGTTTCGACGATCGCGCTTTTTGACTTGCCTCTTCGAAGCGGTTTGGTCGCGACCGGCGGCGAGGGATCCATGCAAGACATCGTATCGGACAAGGATATCCATGCCCCGTGCACGACAGTTGGCGCGGATAGCGAAACCATTGTGGCCAGCAGTCCGCGGCGCGATTTTCGGGCTGTGGCCGCCTGCGGAGGAGTAGCTTCGCTTGCCGCGGTGGTCATCGGCGCGGGCATCTTGATCAAGCCACCGGCGGCATCGGCCGTTCCGAGTTTTGCACGGCAGACAGGCCAGCCTTGCGCCACTTGCCACACGGCATTTCCAGAACTTACGCCATTTGGGCGGCGGTTTAAACTGGGCGGCTATACGATGGGCGGCGGTCTGACCTTCGAAGAGGCCCCGCCTCTCGCTGCGATGCTGGTTCCATCCTTTACCCACACCGCGCGCAATCAGGACACACCGCCCGTGTCGGGCACCCACACCAACAACAACACGGTTATGCAGCAAGCGAGCGTCTTCTACGGCGGCACGGTCTACGGCAATGTCGGCGCCTTCATGCAGGTGACCTACGACAGGGCCGATAACCGCGTGTTTCTCGACAATACCGATGTCCGCTATGCGGACACGACGAAATTTCTCGGCTTGGACCTGCTCTATGGCGTTTCGGTCAACAATAACCCGAGTGTTCAGGATGTGTGGAACACGACGCCAGCCTGGGGCTTCCCTTATATCGCTTCCGCGCTCGCGCCTCAGTTCTCACCACCCGGTACAATGATCGAAGGCGCCTTGCCGGCCGAGTCGTCGGGACCGGAATCTACACGTTTTGGAACGACATGCTCTATCTTGACGTCAGCGCTTACCAAAACCTTTCCAAACAGACGTTGGAGGTGCTCGGCGAGCCTGGCATCAGCGATCTCTCAATCGGCGGTGTCGCACCCTATTGGCGCGCTGCTTTCGAATACAATCTTGGCGAGCAATCGTTCGAGATCGGAACATTCGGCATGTTCGCAAATCAACTTCCAGGACGGGTCCAGGGGTTCGGGTTCGACCAAACTCTGGATGTCGGATTTGATGCCCAGTACCAGTACATCGGAGACCCGCACAGCGTCACCATAAAATTAACGCACATTCACGAAAACCAGCAGCTCAACTCGACGTTTTTCCAGGGTGGCTCGACCAATTTTTACAATACGCTATCGAGCTTCAAGGCTTCGGTCGGCTATGTTTACGACCATACATACAGCCTGACAGGGGCCTATTTTGACGTGTATGGTTCCTCGGACGCCGGGCTTTTTAGTGCAACTTCGCTCGCCAACAGCCCGAATGGCCAGGGACTAATCTTTGATGCGGCATATTTGCCGTTCAGCAAAGGCGGTCCGGCAGTGTGGCCTTGGCTCAACGCCCGCATCGGCGTCTCTTACACCCACTATTTGAAGCTCTTCGGGGGGGCCAACAATTTCGATGGTGCCTTCCACAACGCCTCCCAGAACAACACCATTTTCGCCTATACCTGGATTGCGTTCTGAGGAAAAAATTGGGTGGGATCAGCCTAAAGGTCGGTTTTTTTGGCAATACCGTTCCCGTTTTGCCGTACGAAAAGCCTGTTCTATAAGCCATTTGGCATGAACCCATCGCAACCGGACACTTCACGCGAGCGCGGATCAGGTAGCGGTCGAAATCCGCAGGACGCCGGCTAACACGTTCTGGTGCCTTATCCTCTTTGCCTCGGATAGCCTTCGGTTCAATATCCAACCGGCGACTTGTAGGATAGCCGAGACCACTAATCGGAGGATACAGAAGACGCGGCTTCAGATATTCCGCTATTGGCGCAAGGCGGCCGAGGCCCAATGGGCAAGATGGATGTCTTTGAGCCGGACGAGGCTTCCGAAATCAATGTCCGAGATCGCATTCTCGCGCCCGAAACCTGACCTTCCCCTTTCGGCCCATTCCAGTCATTGATGGCGAGCGGTGGAACGGCAGCTCTCGTTTTTTGTCGCGATCACAATTCTTGAGGCAGCAGGCGGCCTTCGAGAATAAAGGCGCTAAGGGTCCGGCAGAAAGGCTAACTTTTTCTGTGTGCTGCGATCATAGCGAATTAGCGATGGCAACGCGTGGCTCTATTTGCCTTGCATGACCAAAGTCTCGTTTTCTGAGCATCACTCATTTTCCGAGTTTTTCAACAGTATTGGCGCATTGGCGACATCCAGGCGGCTTGATCGAATATCCGCTTTCCAGCGCGCAGGATCGCCAACCTGCAGCAAAGGCCATTTGCGGAACCTGCGACTTTCCCAGAGAAGGTGCTGGGGCCAGACCCTCATTCTCGCCAGCGCTTTCTCATGATGCAGGCGAGCCCGCGCTCGGCGAAGAAATCTTCAAAAACTTGGCCAAGGGGAAGTCTCCCCAAGTACCCCGGCCGGACCCGTCGGCGTGGAGCGGCTTTTGAGGCCACCAAGCCGGACCGAAACTTACCTGTCGTAAATCCGCACGGGGCTCGCCGGCGCTATTCGCCTGTTGCTCGGAACTGGCGTCGCCTGTGGGATCTTCCCGCTTGCGAGGACACGTCGCCAACCCTCCACAACTGTTCGGCCGGTGTACAAATCGAGCCCGAGTTCCAGAACGATCCGTCGATCGTTCCGTCCGTGTAAGAGACGCCATGCGTCAGCGCCGCCGCGATGAGCGCGTTGGTCGTAATGTCCGCGAAGACATAGCGGCAGCGCAGCCATGTTTGCGCGGCTTCTGTCCAATGGCCGACGAAGTATTTTCGCGCCGGTTCGTCCCGCAGCTTCATAGCGCCGATCGCGAGAAATGCGCTGTTGAACTGCCGGAAGAAATCAACGTTGATGGCCTCGACGTCTGGCTTGATTTGATCGGCCGCGCCAGGGTAATAGCGCAGCGTAATTCGTTGCATGTAACTTAGTTCGATTGTCGGCGCCAGTGATGGAAATGCCGTCAAGATGGCAAAGGCTTCGTATTGGGTTCGGGCAAAGATGCGGTAGGAGAGGTCGGGCGACAGGCTGCCGTCCAGCCTCAGGCTGACGTCGGGCTCATAGTAGACATCACGGCGCCGGTTGTCCCGGCTGAACAAGGCATTCTCGGTGTAGGTCGGGGAAAGCGATCCTACGACGCTCCAGGTCGGGGTCGGTGGCACGAACTGAGGGCTTTTGAGCTCGACCAGATCGAGTTCGGCGGCAACAGCTCCGCTCGCGCAAAAAACTCCCAAAGCCTGCAACAGGGTTATAGATCCGCGCATTGGAATCCCCCGAGGAGTCCTTACCCATTGATCGCCGGAACTTTGTTGCAAGGCTATGCCCGGATTGTCGCTTGTCAAGAAACGGCTCGATCAAGATCGAAATAGCCAAGTTGCGTTGCAAACATCACACACCTTCACCTCTTGTCAGGTGAAATCCCTGCGCATCTGACCGACGCTCCGGCTGCCATTTTGATTCGGCTCGAACGGCTTCTCGTCCGGTCGGCCTAATAGTCCACCGCATCGCGGATAATCGGACAGGTCATGCAATGACCGCCGCCGCGGCCGCGGCCGAGTTCGGCGCCGACGATCGTGATGACCTCGATCCCTTCCTTGCGCAGCAGGGTGTTCGTGTATGTGTTCCGGTCGTAGGCAAAGACGACGCCCGGCGAGGCGCAGACGAGATTTGCGCCGCTGTCCCATTGCGTTCGCTCGCGCATGTAGGCGCTGCCGCCGGTCTCGACCACGCGCAACTTCTTGAGGCCAAGCAATTCAGCTATCACTTCGACGAACGGCTTGTCGTCCTTTCGCAGCTCGACCCCGCCCGGCTTGCTGCTCGGCCGGTAGGAAAACGCGGTGATGTTGTGCACGATATCGGGGTAAAGCAGGACACAGTCGCGGTCGGCGAAAGTGAAGACCGTATCGAGGTGCATCGCCGCGCGGAGCTTGGGCATGGCCGCCACAATAACTCGCTCCGCTGCGCCTTTCTCAAATAATGCGGCTGCAAGCTGGCTGATGGCCTGGCGCGAGGTGCGTTCGCTCAAGCCGATCAGCACATTGCCCTTGCCGATCGGCATCACGTCGCCGCCCTCCAGCGTGGCGAGGCCATGGTCCTGTGTCGGGTCACCCCACCAGACGTTGACCTTGCCTGCAAAGTCGGGATGAAACTTGTAGATGGCCGTCGTCAGGATCGGCTCTTCGTGCCGCGCGGGCCAATAAAGCGAGTTGAGCGTGACGCCGCCGTAGATCCAGCAGGTGGTGTCGCGCGTATACAGCGTGTTGGGAAGGGGAGGCAGCAGGTATTCGGTCATGCCTGCTGCTTCGCGGACAAGTTTGAGCATTTCGCCGCCGTGGGCGTCAGGGAAGTCCAGTGTCGACAGACCGCCAATCAGGGTTTCGGCGAGTTCGCGGGGCTGCAGGCCGTCGAGATAGCCGCGGATTTCGTCGACCAGGCCAAGGCCGACCTGATTGGGCACAACCTGGTTGTCGAGAATCCACTTTTTGGCTTCGGGGATCGCGACCGTTTCGGCGAGCAGATTATGCATCTCGACGACATCGACGCCGCGATCGCGCATCTTTTGCACGAAGTCGAAATGGTCACGCTTGGCGTTGTCGACCCACAAGACGTCGTCAAACAGCAAGGTGTCGCAGTTGGAGGGCGTCAGGCGTTGATGGGCACGCCCCGGCGCGCACACCATGACCTTGCGCAGCTGGCCGACCTCCGAGTGAACGCCAAAGGGAGCTGACGATTTGGGAGTTGCTTGTGCCATGGGAACTGCCTTGCCTAGATGGTGATATAGCCTGTCGCCAGCCCGTGGATGCCAACCGCCGCGCCGATGAGGGCTACGGCAAAGATCACCCATTCCACCGCGGTAAAGAGCTGCTTGTTTTGCTCTCGCTTCGCCCAGATGTAGAGCACGGTGCCTGGCCCGTAGAGGATCGCCGAGAGCAGCAGGAACTTCATGCCGGCGGCGTAGATCAGGAACAGGGTATAGACCACCGCGATGCCGGAGAAGATCAGGTCGCGGGTGCGTTCCTGCGGCCTCGTCTCGTAGGTCTCGCCCCGCCTGGCCATCAAAAGTCCATATGCCGCAACCAGCAGGAAGGGGATCAGCGCCATCACGCTGGTCAGGTTGAGCATCAGCGAAAAAGCATCATTGGACCAATAGGTGCTGATGACGAAAAGCTGCACGATGATATTGGTCATCCAGAGCGCCGCCGCCGGCACCCTGTTCTGGTTCTCGGTCGCGAAAACCTTCGGCATGTCCTTGGTTTTTGCGGCGATCGAGAGAACTTCGGCGCAGATCAGCGACCACGCAAGATAAGCGCCCAGCACCGAGACGATCAAACCGACACTGACGAAGATCGCGCCCCAGTGCCCGACCACGGCCTCCAGCACCGTCGCCATCGACGGTTGGCGCATCCCGGCGATGTCGGCGCGAGCCAGAACGGCGTAGGGCAGCATGGTGACCAGCACCATCAGGGTCGTCACGCCGAGGAAGCCGAAGATCGTCGCCGTGCCGACGTCGGAGCGCTGCTTTGCAAAGCGCGAATACACGCTTGCGCCTTCAATTCCAAGGAACACGAACACCGTGACGAGCATGGTCGCGCGGATCTGGTCGAACAGGCCGGCGGGCGGCATGCCTTCGCCGCCCCAGAAGTTGGCGCGGAAGAGGTCGGCCTTGAACGCGAAGATCAGGATGACGATAAAAACCAGGATGGGGACGATCTTGGCGATGGTGACGACCATGTTGATGGCCGCAGCCTGCTGGACGCCCCTCAGGATCATGAAGTGAAAGAGCCAAATACCGATCGAGGCAACGACGATCGCTATTACCGTGTTGCCATCGCCGAACACGGGAAAGAACGCGCCGAGCGTCGATTTGATCAAAACCCAATACGAAACGTTGCCGATGCAACTGCCGATCCAGTAGCCGAGCGCCGACAAGAAGCCTGGGTAGTCGCCGAACCCGGCCTTGGCGTAGGCATAGACGCCAGCGTCCATGTCGGGTTTGCGTTCGGCAAGCGCCTGAAACACGCGCGCCAGCGTGTACATGCCGCCAGCCGCAATGCACCAGGCGAAAATGGCGCCAAAAGGCCCCGTCGCCAGGCCGAAGGTCCGGGGCAATGAAAAGATTCCCGAGCCCACCATCGACCCGACCACCATCGCGGTCAGCGCGAACAGGGAAAGCTTTTGTGCCGGCTGCGACGTCATATCCAGTCTCAACAATTCCGATGACGAAAGTCTCGGTCAGACGGCTGCAACTCCAACGGAGCTGCAGTCATCATCGCAGCACTGTTTCAGAAGCGGCATCCCTGGATCGGCAGACTGCACGTTCAGGGTGCGCCCCGATATCGGGTGATCCACTTAGATGCCGATGAGGAAACACCCTTGCCGCAGATGCGAAGACGACCACTAGATCGAGATCGCACCGGTCGCGAGACTGTACAGGGCGACGGCTGCCGCAATCAGGATAGCGCCGAACAGAAGCCCCTCAACGTGGGTAAATGCATTCTTCCCCTGCTCGCGTCGTGCCATGACGAATAAAGCCGTCCCGGGCGCATAGAGAAGGGCTGACAACAGCAGAAATTTTGCGCCGCCGGCGTAGATCATGCCAACCGCGTAAATCGTCGCGATCGCGCCGCGCATCCAGTCGATGGTGCGGCTGCGCGATTCAGCGGTATAGGTTTCTCCGGTCCAGGCGAGCTTGAGCCCGTAAGCAGCGACGAACAGATAGGGAATTAGCGTCATTGAGCTCGTCATCTTGAGCGCGAGCGTGAATGCGTACTCCGCAAAATAGGTGACGAGCAGGAAAGTCTGAATGACGATGTTCGTCAGCCACAACGCCCCCACAGGTACTTTTCTGTCGTTCTCCTGCGCGAGGAACGACGGCATGGTGCAATTCACGGCTGCGGAGTGGAGCACCTCAGCGGCGAGCAGCGACCAGGACAGGTAGTTGCCGAGGACCGAAATCAGAAGGCCGACGCTGATGAAGACCTTGCCCCATGGTCCAACGATCAACTCCAACACGCCCGCCATCGAAGGTGTAGCGAGCGCCCTCAGCTCCGGACGCAGCAAGATGCCGTACGAGAGCATTGTGACAAGGACGAGCAGGGCGAGTACGCCAAGGAAACCCAGAACCGTCGCGATCCCCACATCGTTCCGATCTTTTGCATAGCGGGAATAGACACTCGCGCCTTCGATCCCGACGAAGACGAATACCGTGACCAGCATCGTGTTGCGGACTTGATTCGATACATTGGCGAAGGTCGGCTCTTCGCCGCCCCAGAAATTCAGTGCGAAGACGTCCGCCTTGAACGCAAATATCACGACGACGATGAAGAGCAGTATCGGCACCATCTTGGCGAAGGTCGCAATCGTATTGAGGGCCGCGGCTTCCTTGATGCCGCGCAGGACCAGAATATGCACACCCCACAGCAGCGCGCTCGCTGCGGCGATCGCGACAGGTGTCGTCCCATCGCCAAAAATTGGAAAGAACTGGCCCAACGTGGCCTTGATCAGGACCAGGCAGGCGACATCGGCAAGGCAGCAACCGATCCAGTAGCCCACGGCCGACGCAAAGCCGGGGTAGTCGCCAAAGCCTGCCTTGGCGTAGGCGTAGATGCCTAAGTCCAGATCGGGTTTGCGCCGCGATAGCGTCTGAAAGACGAAGGCCAGCATCAGCATTCCGGTGCCTGCGATAGCCCATGCAATCAAGGCACCCAGGCCGCCGGTGGCGCGGCCGAATGCTGACGGCAGCGCAAAGATGCCCGAGCCGACCATCGATCCAACGACCAGCGCGATGAGCGCGCCGCGAGAGAGCTTCTGATCGGATGAGTTCGATGAAGATGTCATGACATTCGCGCGAGCCACGGTTCGGGGTTCGATCAGGTCGAACCCGTTTAGCTAAAGCAGGTGACTATGCCTAAATCGACGAGGGTTCTGACGGTCCTTCCGTTCCCCTGAACCAGGCAACATACAATGTGGGCAGAAAGATCAGCGTCAAAATCGTCGCGACCAGCAAGCCTCCCATGATCGCAAAGGCCATGGGTCCCCAGAACACCGTCGGAGCGATCGGTATCATGCCGAGAACGGTGGACACCGCGGTCAGCATGATCGGGCGGAAACGGGAGCTGCTGGCATCGACGGCGGCTTCCCAGACATTTTTTCCCTGAGAACGTTCCGCCTCGATCTGGCCGATCAGGATCACCGCATTCTTGGTGATCATGCCCAGCAGCGCCAGGATGCCGAGAATGGCCACGAAGCCCAGCGGCCTGCCAGACAGCAGCAGCGCCGCAACGACGCCGATCAGGCCGAGCGGCGCTACGCTGAGCACCAGAAACAATCGCTGGAAGCTTTGTAGCTGTACCATGAGGACAGTGAGCATGATGAGCAGCATCACCGGCACAACGGCGATGACGGAGGCCTGCGATTTCTTGCTTTCTTCGACAGTGCCGCCGACAACGACCTGATACCCTGCGGGGAGGGTCTTGGTCAGGGCTTCCACATCGGGCGAAAGCGCGGTCACTACCGTCTCCGGCAGGGCTCCGGTGACAATGTCGGCTTGCACCGTCAGGGTCGGAACGCGGTCGCGCCGCCAGATCAGGGGATATTCCTGCCCGTATTCGAAGGCCGCAAACTGACTGAGAGGAACCGTTCGCCCGCCCGGCAACGGCACCTGCACGGTGCGCAGGGTATCAAGCGAGACACGCTGTTCATCCGTCGCACGTGCGATGACATCGACCAGGTAGATATCGTCGCGCACCTGGGTCACGGAGGTGCCGGATACGACGGTATTCAGAACGCTGGCCAGTGCCTGCGAGCTGAGACCCAGCAGGCGAGCCTCATCCTGGTCGACGCGAATGCGTACCTGGCGGGCGGGCTCGATCCAGTCAAAATTGACCTTTTCGGCTTTGGGATTGGTTGCAATGATCTGGGCGACCTTGAGGGCAATCGCGCGAACCTGATCTACATCAGGACCGCTGACGCGATATTGCACCGGCCAACCGACCGGAGGCCCAAGTTCAAGCGGTGACACCCGAGAAATGGCGCTTGGAAACTCGTTAGACAGGATTTTTTCGAGCTTCACGCGAAGGCGTTCGCGTGCCGCAACGTCCTTCGCAACGATGACCGCCTGGCTGAAGAAGTTGTTCGGTAACTGAACATTGAGGGGCAGGTAGAAGCGAATGGCGCCGCGCCCCACATAGGTGCTCCAGCGCGCCACATCCGGATCGCCCTTCAGCGCCGCATCGAGGCGTTGCGCGGCGGTTTCGCTGGCATAGATCGAGGCATTCTGCGGCAGACTGAGGTCAACCAGCAGCTCCGGACGGTCCGACGACGGAAAGAACTGCCGTGGGATGAGCGGGAGCGCGAGGAAGGACGCCGCGAAGAGCGCCAGGGAAACGAAGATCGTCAGCCATTTCGCGCGCATGGCGAAGGTAAGAAAACTCCGATACCATCGAAAGACCCTGCCTGGCTCGGCGCTCGCCGCGGCCCTCGGCGGCTTGAGAATGATGACACCCAGCAGCGGCGCAAAGATCACCGCAACGAACCAGGACACGATCAGCGCGATGCTGACCACCGCAAACAGCGAGAATGTGTATTCTCCGGCCGAACTGGCGGCAAAGCCGACCGGGACGAAGCCGGCGATCGTCACCAGCGTTCCCGCGAGCATGGCAAACGCATAGGTCCGGAACGCGTATGTCGCAGCCTCGACCTTGTCGTCGCCTGCCGCGAGGCGATTGAGCGTGGCATCAGTCGTCGTCATCGCGTCGTCGACGAGAAGTGCCAGGGCGATGATCAGCGCGCCGAGGGATATGCGCTGCATATCGATGCTGGCCATTTGCATGATCGGAAACACGATGGCCAGCGTCAACGGAATCGAAAGCGCGATGATCAGGCCGGGTCGGACGCCGAGGCTGATGAAGCTGACGACGAGAATAATGCCAATCGCCTGCAGCAGCGACGTCATGAATTCCGAGATGGCGCCATCGACGGTGACGGCCTGGTCCGCAATGAGCTTCGCCTCGATGCCGATGGGCAAGTCCGCGGTAACCGTCGCCATCAGTTTCTTGATGTTTGCGCCGAGGGCAAGAATGTCACCGCCATCCCGCATTGCGATCGCGAGGCCGATGGCTGGTTCGCCATTGACGCGAAATTGCGGCTGCGGCGGGTCGGAATAGTCACGCCGTATTTGCGCGATATCGCTGAGGCGAAGCACGCGTCCGCCGGCGACGAAATTGGTGTTCGCGACATCCTGTTCCGATGTGAATGCGCCTGAAACCCGCAGCGAAAGACTTTCATAGCCGGTTTAAATCGTTCCGGCCGGGCGTACGATGTTCTGCGCTTGCAGTGCCGCGATCAGTGCAGACCGGTCGATCCCCAGGCTGGCGAGTTCCTTCATCGAGAATTCGACGAAGATTCTCTCGTCCTGCGCCCCCAACACTTCGATTTTCGATACGTCAGGCACCAGCAGCAGCTTCGAGCGGATATCCTCGACGCGATCGCGCAGTTCGCGATGCGTGAAACCGTCGCTGGTAAAGCCGTAGATGATCCCGAACGTATCGCCGAAATCGTCGTTGAAGCCGGGTCCAACGATTCCGGCCGGAAGGGTGGCGCGGATATCTCCGATATTCTTGCGAACCTGATACCAGGTGTCAGCAACCTCCTTTGCGTTGGCGCTGCCCTTCAGGTTGACAAAGATCGTCGTAACGCCGGCACGGGTAAAGCTGCGCAGAAAATCCAGGTGAGGCGTTTCCTGCAGTTTGCGCTCGAGCCGCTCGGTTACCTGTTTGAGCGTCTCTTCGACGGTCGCTCCCGGCCAGGCGGCCTGCACGACCATGGTCTTGATGATGAAGGTCGGGTCTTCGCTGCGGCCAAGCCGGTAATAGGACAACACGCCGGCGATAACGGCGACGATCATGATGTAGGCGACGAGCGAGCGGTGTTTAAGCGCCCATTCGGACAGATTGATCATGGCTCTGACCCGAGCAGGCGAATCTTCTGGCCCGGGTGAAGGGCCTGGACGCCCGCCGTGACCACGACTTCGCCGGTATCCAGCCCCTGCGAAACCACCACCCGCGCCTGGTCGAAGCGCAAGACGTCGACGTTTCGGATTGAAACCGTCTTGGTCGAAGGGTCGACAATCCAAACCGCCGGCCGCTGATTGATCTTCGTCAATGCCGTTGCCGGGATGTCGATGATCGGCACGGAATCGGTTTGCAGGCGCCCGACGACGGTTGCACCAAGCCGCATGGCTGCCGGAGGATCGGTCAGGCCGACTTTGACCTCGAAGGTCCGGGTGACAGGATTGGCTTGAGCGGCGACCTCGCGGATTCGCCCGGGCGCAGTCACGGCCGGATCGTCCGTCAGGCTGATGGTGATCTGGGGATCGCTGGGTGCCGATCGAAGCAACTGGGCCGGAACGTCGAAAACCGCGTCGCGACCGTCTTTTCGTGCAAGTCTGGCGATCATCTGCCCGGCCTGAACGACTTCTCCCGCGCCGGGGCCTGTTGCGGTTATTGTCCCCGGCGCATCGGCCTTGAGTTCGGTGAAGCTCACCAGGTCGTGGGCGGTACGGAGTTGGGCTTCGGCGGCGTCTACTTGCGACTGGGCGGTTTGTTGCGCCTGTGTTGCGACATCGAAATTGGCCCGCGTCGTCCATCCCTGCGCAAGAAGCGTCTCCTGGCGTTCGAAATGATTGCGCGCCTGCGTCAATTGGCCCTGGGCGGCCGCGAGGCCTGCCTGCGCCTGCCGCAGCGTGTTCAACTCGTTTTGCGGTTCAAGTCGCGCCATTAATTGCCCGGCTTGCACCCGATCCCCGAGCTTGCCGCTGTTTTCCAGCAGCCGCCCGGAAATTCGAAACGCCACGCTCACCTCGTCCTCAGCCTCGATACGGCCAGTAAACGTCAGCGCCTGGCCAGCCTCACGCTTCTCTACGGTCGTGGTCCGAACTGGACGGGCTGCCGGAGCGGCGGTGTCCGTCTCTTTCTGACAGGCCGCGAGCAACAATGCCGGCGCTGTCGCAACAAGCGCCGTCATCAGCAATCGATGCAATTTCGCTTTGCCGGGGCGTGAAGGCATAGCCAGACCTCTGATGGCGGCTGCAGATCGATCTCTCTAGGTAATTTCAGTCGGGCGAAGACCCTCCGCTATCAGCAAATGTACTGAGCGCTCCTGCTGATTGCCCCCGCCTTGAATAAGGGCCCGCGCGTATGGCGGCTACGCCGGGCCGGCTGCCACGATCTTTCGTCAACTTGAGTCTCGTCCAGCCCGAGCCTCCTTGTTGGCCTGCGAAACGAGAAGAGACCCGTTCGCTATCGAGACCTGCAACTGCCATGGATAGCCGGGCGGACTAACCGTTGGGTGTTTTTGCCGAATTCCGACTGATCGGCATTTTGGACGGCTGCTTCACAGAGGTCGTTAAGTAGCTGAAATAACATTCAATCTTTAATTGTGACACACGAAGTCCAAAACCCGGCAAAGAATGAGATGTACAGAATATGCCAGATGGACTCATGTAATTCGGGTATCGAAACACATACTTGACGAGTGTTTTCTTAAGGGTATCTACTGAAGGCAAGCTCAGAACGCGACGTAGAGTAAGTTGCCTAAGGAAGTCGAGCAGTTCGCGACCACGCGATCTGGGAAACATCAGGGGCGAAACTGCGATGAGTCCCCGGCCAGCTTACCATGAGCTCCACTGGATACATGCTGCCGAATACCTCTTCGGAATTTCCATTTCGGATACCGGACAGTTTTTCTACGAGAACATCAACCCGGCCTTCGAGCGCTCGCTCGGAATCTCGATCGAGCGCAACCAAAAGAAGGCAATTCGTGACTGCTTGAGCGAGGAGGACGCGAAATCCGTTCGCTCCTTCTGCGATGCGTGTCTAGCCGAGGGAAGGCCGGTTCGTTACCGGCAGCGTCTCACTCTCGGTGGACGCCGACGCGAGTTTGATACGACGATCAATCCCGTCCGTGATCCCAAAACCGGAAATATAGTCGAACTGGTCGGTAGCCACCGGGCGATCCAGGAGCGGGCGACCGCTGGTGACAGGATGGCCAGGAGACGGGCTGCAGCGGAACTCGATCTCCGGCTGTTATCGCTTCAGGAAGAGGTGCAGCAGCGGATTGCATCCGACCTACACGATTCGACTTGCCAGCATTTGATTGCCGCCAGCTTGAACGTGATGCGGTTGAAGCGCGCGGTGAGCGGTAACGGTAGCGCGGAGAAACTCTTCGATGATATCGACGCGTCGATCGACCAGGCGCAGAGGGAAATCCGTGCCTTTACCTACCTGCTGCATCCCCAAAATCTGCTGACCGATGGGCTGAAGACTACGATCGAACAATTCGTAGGCGGATTTGCGGCCCGCACCTCGCTGAAGACCAGTATCGAGATCGCTCCCGAGGTTGATGAATTATCCTACGAGCGGCAGCGCGCCGTGCTGAGAGTTATTCAGGAAGCCCTTGCGAACGTCTTCCGTCATGCCCAAGCGACACAGGTGAAGGTCGCAATGGAAGTTGCGGATGCGCATTTCAAGCTTCGGATTACTGACAACGGCCGCGGCATGCCAGTCAATCAAGCGAGATCGGGCCCCAAGGCGGTTTCATTTGGGGTCGGAATTCCGGCTATGAGAGCCAGATTGCGGCAGCTGGGCGGTACTCTCGAAATCCATTCTTCATCAGCGACAGGCGGCCGAGGTACGACGGTGTGTGCAGTACTTCCGCACTCTCTCCCGCTCAAGAGTTCTCGACAGCCGATACGACGTCATAGCCATCTGGGACATCACAGGTCCATTGCACAGCAGCATTAAGAGCGCCAGCTGCTCGAAAATGCTGGAGGGATGTAGGGGATCCAGGGAAGTCTGGATGCGAACGACGAGATGCCGATAGGTCGATGCCCGACGCGGTGCGGCATTGGAGTTTTGTTCGATCATGAAACGGATTCTCATAGCTGACGATCACGACACGGTACGATCGGGACTACGTGCCGTGCTGGAAGGGCGTGCCGGCTGGGAAGTCGTTGCTGAGGCACGCGATGGCAAAGAGGCCGTCGCCAGGGCTGTTGAAAAAAGGCCTGACGTTGCCATTGTTGACTACGAGATGCCCTTTATGACGGGGGTGGAAGTTGCACGGCGCATCAGGGAACATCAGCTAATAACAGAAATACTCATTTTCACGATGCATGACTCCGAAGTGCTTGCGTTGCAGGCGTTCCGCGCAGGTGCCCGTGCGTACTTGCTGAAGTCTGATGCGAACAAATTGCTCTTGGCGGCCGTCGAGTCATTGATCGTTCATAAGCCGTTCTACGCGGGCTCGTTCTCGAGCGAACTAAAGGGCATGGCGACCGGGAAGGGCGACCCGCACCAGGTGCTTTCGCCCCGAGAGAAGACGATCGTTAAATTGGTGGCGGAAGGCCACAGCAATAAGGGCGTGAGCGCGATCTTGAATCTCAGCATAAAGACGACGGAGACGCATCGAGCGGCCGCTATGCGCAAGCTTAACATAAACTCGACCGCGGGCCTGGTTCGATACGCGGTCCGTAGCAAGCTCGTGGAGGCATGAGAACAGAGTTCGTTCATGTGAGAAACGCCGGTTTGCGCCAAAATCTGGGCAAATTCGAGCACTTTGGGACCCTGGACGCTGCACCCTCTTGTTCGGATTCCGGGAGAGCCGACCAACCAGATAGTGAGCTGCGGCGTCTCCGGGATGTCGAAGAGTGCTCAATCGAGAGTCCGAATACTCATCCACCGAGTTTCAGGGTTTTGTGGGATTAACGCCAGGCAAGCCGATCAGTATGATGAGTCAGTTCTACTGTCGTATTGCTATCGCCGATTGCCCTGGCCAGTGGTTCCAGCCGACGGGAACGTCACTGTGAAGCAGATCCTGATTGCGGATGACCATGAGGTCGTTCGGTCCGGTCTTCGCGCGATCATCGAAACTCGCGCCGACTGGGTCGTGAGCGGGGAAGCGACCAATGGCAGGGACGCCGTTGCGTTGGCTCTAAAAGTGAAGCCGGATGTAGCCATCATCGATTACTCGATGCCCGTCATGAATGGTTTGGAGGCTAGCCGTCGAATTAAGCTGCATCATCTACCCACAGAAGTTCTCATCCTCACAATGCACGAAAGTGAGGAGATTCTGACGGAAGTCCTTTTGGCAGGCGTGCGGGGATTTTTGCTGAAATCAGATGCGAGGAGCCACCTTATTGCAGCTATTGAAGCACTGCTTGACCATCGACCTTACTTTACCAGTGTTTTGCTGGAGAAGCTGCTTCATGACTATCTGTCAAACAAGAAGGAAAAATCGGAGACCTTGCTGTCTTCGCGAGAACAGAGCGTCGTCCAGCTGATTGCGGAAGGACACACCAACAAGTCGGTGGGCGCGGCTTTGAATCTCAGCGTGAAGACGGTCGAGACCCATCGCGCATCGGCAATGCGTAAGCTCAATATTTCATCGACCGCCGAGTTGGTCAGGTATGCAATTCGTACAAAATTGATCGGGCTTTGAACGGTATTCGTTTGGCCAGGCGATGACGTCTTTCCGCTGCGTCAATCACACGCACCTCAAGGCGATGCTGTGATTCCATCATTACGATGATGCAATTCATTTCGAAACATTAATTCCACGGCCAGCGCGCCGTAAGGCTAGAGCCTGCATCACGGTCTCCTAAAGGCGAGCATCCGCCCGCCAGCTCCAAGGAGAGTTTTTTATGACGAGCCGTCCCTCACTATCGCATCAGGTGCAGCGACCTAAATTGTTGTCCGCACGAAGGCTGGCATTGATGGCGTCTGTCGGCCTCGGTGTAGCCGTTTACGGTTTCAGTCCCGCGCCGGGCGCCTTCGACATTTTCGGCGCCGCTGCCCACGCTGAGGTCAATCAAGCCGCCGCCAACGTCGCTCAGCCCGCGGGCTTCGCCGACATGGTGGAGCGGGTGAAACCTTCCGTGATCTCGGTCAAGGTCACCATGAAGAAGGCGACCGAAGCCAGCGAGAAGAGCGATGACGAAGAATCCGGTTTGCCGATGGAGCGCTTCTTTCGCCGGTTTGGTGGCCCGGATGGGGTACCGCAACGGCCCGGTCAGGATGGTCAGCGCCGCGGAATGATGGGCCAGGGTTCAGGCTTCTTCATCTCGTCCGATGGTTATGCCGTGACAAACAACCACGTCGTTGAAGGCGCAGACAAGGTTGAGATCACGACCGACGCAGGAAAGACCTACACCGCAAAGGTGATTGGTACGGATTCGCGGACCGACCTGGCCCTGATCAAGGTCGAGGGTGGCTCCGGCTTCCCGTTCGCCAAGCTGTCTGAAGGCAAGGCCAGAATCGGCGATTGGGTTCTTGCGGTCGGTAATCCGTTTGGCCTCGGCGGCACGGTCACTGCAGGCATCGTGTCGGCCAGCGGTCGCGACATCGGCAGCGGTCCCTATGACGATTTCATTCAGATCGACGCGCCGGTCAACAAAGGCAACTCGGGTGGCCCGGCTTTCAACATGCAGGGCGAAGTCGCTGGCGTGAACACCGCGATCTATTCGCCATCCGGCGGCAGCGTCGGCATCGCGTTCTCGATCCCGGCCTCGACGGTGAAGAGCGTGATCGCCCAGCTGAAGGACAAAGGAGGGGTCAGCCGGGGCTGGATCGGTGTCCAGATTCAGCCGGTAACGCAGGATATCGCCGACAGCATGGGTCTCAAGCAGGCGGAGGGTGCGCTGGTGGCTGAGCCTCAGAAGGATGGCCCTGCTGCCAAGGCCGGCATTGCCTCGGGTGACGTCATCACCGCGGTAAATGGTCAGTCGATCAAGGATGCCCGTGAACTCGCGCGGGTCATTGGCGGCCTTGCCCCGGGCAGTGCCGTCAAGCTCGACACGCTGCACAACGGAAAAAGCAAAGTCGTCAATCTGACCCTTGGCCAACTGCCCAATGCTCAGGAAGCGAAAGCCGACACCGATACCGACAGCAAGGGTTCAACCACGGATGTTCCGCGACTGGGCATGACGGTCGCACCGGCAGACAAGGTTGAGGGTGCGGGCAAGAATGGTGTCGTCGTCACGAAAGTCGATCCGAAAAGCGCAGCCGCGGATCGCGGCTTCAAGAAGGGTGACGTGATCCTGGAGGTGGCCGGAAAGACCGTGGCAACTCCCGGCGATGTTCGCGAAGCGATCGAAGCCGCACGCACGGACAAGAAGAGCAGCGTGTTGATGCGCCTCCGTTCCGGCGACGCGTCCCGCTACGTCGCCGTGCCGCTCGCAAACGGCTAAAAGAGCAAGAGATCGGCAGCGGCTGTCATGGCCGCTGCCGATCGCTTGTTAGGGCCGCAGTCATGCGTCAGGCGGTCCCACCCGCTTGCGGGGGAGGGCTGGGGGGGGTGTCCACGAGTTGCACTGTTCGTGTGGAGAGTCCCACCCCGCAAGCGGGAGGGTTGAAGTGCGCTTGTGGCTAGACATCTAACTGAAAGCCATCATGCTTTAGTGGAACGGAAGGAATATTGGAACCAGCAGCACGCTTACGATCGCGACAACGACACTGAACGGCGCGCCTACCTTCACGAAATCGCCAAAACGATATTGTCCGGGTCCCACGACCAGCGTGTTCACCGGCGAGGAGATCGGCGTCATGAAAGCCGTTGACGCGGCCAGCGCGACGATCATTGCGAACGGATAGGGCGAGGCTCCGAGCTCCTTGGCGATGGCCAGCGCCACGGGCGCCATCAGTACGGCCGTCGCCGTATTGGAGATGAACAGGCCCAGCCCCGCCGTAATCACGAACAAGGTCGCCAATACGAAACGCGGCGCGGCGCCTCCGACCAGGCCGACCACGGCGTCGGCAGCGAGATCGACCCCTCCCGTCCGCTGCAGGGCCAGCGAGAACGGCAACATGCCGACGATCAGGATAAGGGTCTTCCAGTTGATGGAGCGATAGGCGCTGTTGAAATCGACGCAGCCGAAAAGCCCCATCAGCAGACAGCCAATCAGCGCGGCCTGAACATTCGGCACCAAACCGCTGACCATCAGCGCGACCACCAGCCCGAGTATGGCCAGCGCGTGCGGCGCCCGCTGTGCTGCGGGAAGAACTTCCTCCAGTTCGACCGGCATGTTCAGGACGACCACATCGTCGGCGTGGGACTGGAGTTCCTGAATGTCGGACCAGAAGCCGATCAGCAGCAGAGTGTCGCCGATCTTCAACGTTTCCTCCAGCAGGTCGTGCGTGACCACCTTGTTGCCGTGCCGCAACCCGATGACGGTGAGGCCGTATTCGGAGCGAAGCCGGGCCTCGAGCACGGTCTGGCCGATCAGCGTGGATTCGGCAGGCAGCATGACCTCCGCCGTGCCAATCTCCTGGGAGCGGTCGACAAAATAGTTTCCGATCTCGCTGAGCGGTCGCGGCTCGAGCTTCAGGGACTGCCACAGCGCGTTGGCGTCGTCGTTCGAGATGTCGACATCGGCAAGCAGGACATCGCCGGCCTGCAGTTCCGTCTGCGCGGTCGGACGGAGCACCCTGGCCGCAAACCCCGTCCCACGCTCGATGGCGAGAAGATTTACGCCCGCGGCGCGGAGCGAAAGTTCGTCGAGGCGCTTTCCGGCGAGCGACGAGCCGGCGCTGACGTGGCCGCGCCTTTCGCGATCGGCGAGGCCGTATTGCTCGATCCAGCGCGCAAGCCTGGGGCGGCGGTCCGCCGTGGCGGGCGGGCTCTTGCTGGAGAGCAGGCCGCGCGCGAAAAGCATGTAGATGATCCCGAGTGCGAGCACCGGCAGCCCGAACGGGGTAAAGCTGAAAAAGCTAAATCCCTGCGCACCTTGCCGGATCAGTTCGGCGTTCACGACCAGGTTGGGCGCCGTTGCCACCAGCGTCAGCATGCCGCTGATCAGCGCGGCGAAGCTCAGCGGCATCATCAGCCGGCTTGGCGCCATGCCGCGATTTTGCGAGATGCGCAGCACCACCGGGATGAAAATGGCAACAACAGCGGTCGAGCTCATCAGGGAGCCGAGGCCGCCGACGGCCGCCATCAGCAGGACGAGCAGGCGGTTCTCGCTGCTGCCGGCCTTGGCGTCGAGCCAGTCGCCGAGCCGTCGTGCGACGCCGGTCCGCACGAGGCCTTCGCCGATGACGAACAGCGCGGCGATCAGTATGATCGATGGGTCGGCAAACCCCGCCAGCGCTTCGTTCATGGTAATGACGCCGGTGAACGGCATCGCCACCATCACGAGCAGCGCGACGGCGTCCATGCGGGGCCGGTTGATGACGAACATCGCGATCGCGGCCGCGAGCATCAGCAGGATGAGGGCGAGATCGAGGTTCATCAAATACCTCTCATAGGCCGGCCGAACAGTGGATCCAGAAGTTGACTCCCACGGTGTACCGGGAGGAGTGTCTTGCCGTCGGCAAATTGAGCCCGTTGGGAATGGATTAAGTCAACCCCGGTCAGGTGAGGCTCGCATGGCGAAGATCAGTATCGTGCATACGACCGAATACATCTACCGCAATCCGGTGGGCCTGCTGCGTCATAAGCTGATGGTCCGGCCGGACGAAAGCCATGATCTCCGCCTGCACAGCGCGACGCTGAAGGTCGAACCCGAGCCGACCGGCGTGTACTGGAAACATGACGTCTTCAACAATTCCATCTGCTACCTGGAATGGCCCGAAGCGCTCAGGACCAAGCGGCTCAGCATCGTATCGACGCTCGACATGACGCATCACCCCGACGGCCAGCCGCTTCCGGTCTACAGCCTCGACGAAACTGCCGAGATGTTTCCATTTTCCTACAACTCCCATGAGATTCCCGATCTCGCGCGTCTTGCCGAACGCCAGATGCCAG
Source organism: uncultured Alphaproteobacteria bacterium (assembly GCA_963816815.1). GTDB lineage: Bacteria > Pseudomonadota > Alphaproteobacteria > Rhizobiales > Xanthobacteraceae > Bradyrhizobium. The sequence continues at coordinate 44,891 of CAWFMW010000025.1, read as the reverse complement.
ACCCCGACCGAAAGGTCGACGCCTGGGCCCGCCGTGTCGTGTCCGACGCAAGCAGCAAACAGACCCTCAAGGTGCTGGAAGCGATGACGCACGCAATCAAGGCGGAGTTTCGCTATAACGCACGCTACGAGGAGGGCACGCAGACCGCTGCCGAGACAGTGACGCTCGGTTCCGGCACCTGCCGCGACTTTGCGGTGCTGATGATGGAAGCGCTGCGCAGCTTTGGCCTCGCCACTCGCTTTGTCACCGGCTATTTGTACGACGACTCTTCAGGCACGACCCGGGGCGGCGGCAGCACGCACGCCTGGTGCAGCGTCTATCTGCCCGGCGCAGGTTGGGTCGAATACGACCCGACCAACGGCCTGATTGCGGGGGCGAATCTCATTCGCGTCGGCGTGACCAGGGAGGCTGGGCAGGCTCTGCCGATATCGGGTGGCTTCATCGGCAATGCGGACGATCCGACTGGGCTGCACGTGGATGTCTCGGTCCGCGCTGTGCCGATACAATGAGAAAGAACCGGTAGCACTCCTGGCAGTGCGGCACGGTGACGGCTCACAGGCCGACGTTCCGCTGACCGAAGCGGTGTCCCGCCTGCAGGCCAGGGCACGGCCGAGCGCCCTTGTGACCGAAGCGTTGTAAAACGTGCTGCCGGCGCGCGCCGATCGGTGGCTCCGCGGGTCGGATGTCTCGCCCGATAGGAGGCGAAAAATCTAGTGCAGCCGGGAACTGCTGACATGAGTAAGGGTCAGCTTCGGCGGACCAAGTGTGGCCCAGATTCCCAACCCCAGCACGACAACTACTGCTGCCAATCGAACAGAAAATCCGCTCACGCCGAACCTCAAAATTGATTTGTGCAATAATTGGAAAAAACTAGCTCTGGATTATGCCGAGTTTATGAACGTCCGCCCCGGCTACGCCTGCTACTCGCGCAGGCTCAACGTTCGGTCCTCATGTACGGGCTCCGCTCGGAGGCAAGTTTCAATGCGGGATCATCGGCGAGGACCCGCACTGTTTCTGTCGTCTGCGGGCTCGTGCCATGCGTATTGCCTCGGAGGCCCCACACCCCGACACCAACCACGAACATTGCGGCGCAAATTGCGATGAAGTCTTTCGTCATTGCCGGCCTCCATGAAGCTGGCAATGCAGAAAAGGTGCCAAGGTTGCGGTTCCCGCCGCGTGGAAATGCCGATGCAGGGTTGCCTTGAGCGGATGATCTACCGCCACATTCCGCGCATGCGCGCGCCGATATCCAGCTTTGGTCCCTGGCTGGCGGCGCGTGCCGTGGTACCGGCCGGCGCCAGAGGCCACGCGGTGCGCTCGAACAGTCCGAGCAACTTCTCGGGGATGAAGCGCGTCCGGGACGCATAGAGGTGGCGATCGCCCTGGGCGTGCTGGCCGTGGACGAAGAAGCGCTGCGGAACGATCAGATGGAGATCGTCCTTTGCGCGGGTCATGGCGACGTAGAGCAGGCGACGTTCCTCCTCGATCTCGGCGGAGGTGCCGGCGCCGAGATCGGACGGCATGCAGCCGTCGACGGCATTGAGCAGATAGACCGACTTCCACTCCTGGCCCTTGGCGGAATGGATCGTGGACAGGATCAGGTAATCCTCGTCGAGCAGCGGCACGCCGGCCTGGTCGCTGGTCGCGTCGGGCGGATCCAGCGTCAGCTCGGTCAGGAATCGTTCGCGCGAAGGATATCCGGAAGCGATCATCTCGAGCTGGAGCAAGTCAGCCCGCCGCGTCTCGGCGTCCTCGTGGATGCGGTCGAGATGCGGTTCGTACCAGAGGCGGGCGCGCTCGAGATCGACGGGCCATTCCGAATATCGGAGATTGCTCAGGGCTTCGACGAAACCCTTCCAGTTGTCGCCGGCGCGCGGTGGTGTCGCCAGATCCGCGAGCGCCGCGATCGGATCGGCGGCGTCAGCCATATGGTCGAGCACGCGCTGCGCGGTTGCCGATCCGATGCCGGGCAGCAGGTGCAGCAGCCGGAACCCCGCGACGCGATCGCGCGGATTTTCGACGAAACGCAGCAATGCCAGCATGTCCTTGATGTGGGCGGCGTCGAGAAACTTCAGTCCGCCGAACTTGACGAACGGGATGTTCCGGCGCGTCAGTTCGATTTCAAGCGGACCGCTGTGGCTCGATGTTCGGAACAGAACGGCCTGTTCCTTGAGGCGCGTGCCGGACTCTCGGTTCTCCAGGAGGCGCTCGACGATGAAGCGCGCCTGATCGGCCTCGTCGCGTACCGAAACGAGTTGCGGCTTCGCGGCGGAGGTCCGTTCGGTCCAGAGGTTCTTGGTAAAGCGCTCCCTGGCAAGGCCGATGACGCCGTTGGCGGCGGCAAGAATCGTTTGCGTCGAACGATAATTGCGATCCAGCGTGATGATGCTGGCGGGCGGCGAGAACTGGTCGGGAAAGTCGAGGATGTTGCGCACGGTCGCGGCGCGGAACGAGTAGATCGACTGGGCATCGTCGCCGACCACCGTCAGGCCGCGGCCTCCGGGCTTCAATGCCAGCAGGATCGAGGACTGCAGGCGGTTGGTGTCCTGATATTCGTCGACCAGGACGTGATCGAAGCGGCCGCCGATGTCGTCGGCCAGGCCGGCGTCGCCGACCATCTGCGCCCAGTAGAGCAGCAGATCGTCGTAATCGAGAACGTTCTGCTTCTGCTTGGCCTCGACATAGGCCGCGAACAGCTCCTTGAGTTCGGCCGCCCACCCGGAACACCATGGATACGACGCGCCGATGACCTGCTCGATCGGCATCTCGGCGTTGACGCAGCGCGAGTAGATCGAGAGGCACGTCCCTTTGGTCGGGAAGCGGCTCTCGGTCTTCGAGAAGCCTTTCTCGTGCCTGACCAGGTTCATGAGGTCGGCGGAGTCCTCGCGGTCGTAAATCGTGAAGGCGGGATCCAGGCCGATCTGCTCGGCGTATTCGCGCAGCAGCCGGGCGCCGATGCCGTGATAGGTGCCGGCCCAGGTCAGTGCGTCCGTCATCACGCCGGCGTTGTCGCCCATCACCTTGCGCGCGATGCGTTCGACCCGCCGGGTCATCTCGGACGCAGCGCGCCGGGAAAACGTCATCAGCAGGATCCGGCGCGGGTCGGCGCCCTGAACGATCAGATGGGCCACCCGGTGGGCGAGGGTGTTGGTTTTCCCGGATCCCGCGCCAGCGATCACCAGCAGCGGTGACGCCGCCAATCCTCCCACAGCCCCGTGCTCGACGGCCCGGCGCTGCTCTGGATTAAGTGTGTCGAGGTAGCCGGTTGCCGTTAGCACCTTGAGCGTCCGTTCATGGTCTGACCGAACGACGGTCGGTGATTCCCGGCGTGATCGCAACCGTTAGACCTCCGCTCGGGGGAGGCTCGGGTCGTCTCTAATTGGATCAAAGCACTTTCAGGGCCTTCCAAGTTGACTACAAGGGTTCGATTCCCTTCGCCCGCTCCAAGCAATTTCAGTAGTTTAGTACGAATTCTCGATCTCTTTCCGACAATCCTTGGATGTGATCCGGGTAATTGCTTATTGTCTCCCATCCTTTTGGAGACGAGTGTCGGTTAGGTTTTCGCATCGGAGGACCGTCATGACCAATACTTCAGGCGCAATGGCCGATCCCCTGGCCCGGTCGGATACGGCGCCACTACGCGCCAAGTCGGGCTGGATCATCGCACTCGGCGTCGTCTATCTCATCGCAGGATTTATCGCGCTCGGAAGCGTCATGATGGCCACCGTCGCGAGTGTCTTCATCGTCGGCGTGATGATGGTTATCGCCGGCGTCGCCGAAGTGTTCAGCGCCTTCCAGATCAAGAGCTGGGGCAAATTCCTGCTCTGGGCGCTGCTCGGTGTGCTCTACATCGTCGCCGGCTTCGTCACGTTCGAGAATCCGCTGCTCGCCGCCGTGCTGCTCACCCTCATCCTCGGTGCATCGCTGGTGGCCTCGGGCATCATGCGGATCATTCTGGCCTTCAGCATGAAACGGGAAACGCCCTGGATCTGGGTGGCGCTGTCAGGTGCGATCACGCTGCTGCTCGGCCTGTTGATTTTGGCGCGCTGGCCGGTCTCGAGCCTCTATATCCTCGGCCTGTTCCTCGGCATCGATCTTATCATGGCCGGCGCAGGCTGGATCGGAATTGGCTTCGGTCTGCGCAAAAGCCGTTGAAGTGGTGGTGGCGGACTGCGCGCCACGTTGTTGATCGACAATCAGGAGGCGCCCATGCGGTGGGTCTACCTCGCCGTCATCATTCTGTTCGCCGCCGCGACGACCATCTTCGCGGCGCAGAACTTCGAGATCGTCACCATGTCTTTCCTCGGCTTCAATGCCCGCGTGCCGCTCGCGCTGCTGGTCGCCGTGGCCTACCTGCTTGGCGCGGCGACGGGCGGCAGCCTGTACGCGCTGCTGCGTCGATCCTATGAAGGGTCGAGAAGCGTTATGGGCTCTCCTTGAAGCAAGGTGTCGTTTCATCTCCGGCCGAGGAGGATGACGATGGACAGAAGCGCGCGCGAACCGGTTCTGGTGGACCTCGCCTTGCAGGGCGGCGGTTCCCACGGCGCGTTCACCTGGGGCGTGCTCGATCGGCTGATCGAGGAGCCGTGGCTGAAGATCGAGGCGATCTCCGGCACGTCGGCGGGCGCGATGAATGCAGCCCTGGTGGCGGACGGATGGACGCAAGGCGGCGCCGAAGGCGCGCGGGCCGCGCTCGATGCCTATTGGCGGCGCGTGTCGAAGGCTGCGGCGTTCAGCCCGCTGCAGCGCTCGCCGCTCGACCGCCTGATGGGCCGCTGGACGCTCGACACGTCGCCCGCCTATCTCGCCATGGACCTGATGGCCCGCGTGGTGTCGCCCTACGATCTCAATCCGCTCGGCCTCAACCCGCTGCGTTCGCTACTCGACGAGAGCATCGATTTCGAGCGGCTGGCCAGCGCACCGATCAAGCTGTTCATCACTGCGACCAATGTGCGGACCGGCCGCGGCCACATCTTCCGCAACAAGGAGATCACCGCCGACGTCCTGCTTGCCTCGGCCTGCCTGCCGACCATGTTCCAGGCGGTCGAGATCGACGGCGAATCCTACTGGGACGGCGGCTATGCCGGCAATCCGACGCTGACGCCGCTGGTGCGCGAAAGCGATGCGCATGACACCATTCTGGTGCAGATCAATCCGCGCGAACGGCTGGAGCTGCCGCGCACGGCCAACGAGATCCTGAACCGGCTCAACGAGATTTCCTTCAACTCGCCGCTGATGAAGGAATTGCGCATGATCGCGCTGCTGCGCCAGGTCGCGGACCCCGGACACGGCGAGGGCGCGCGCTGGGCCGGAATGCGCACGCACCGGATCATGACCGACACGCTCGCGGGCTTCGGTGCGTCGTCGAAGCTGAACGCCGAGTGGGAGTTCGTCTCACTGCTGAAAGAAGAGGGCCGCAAGAGCGCCGATGCATTCCTCGACGCCCACGCCGAGGATATCGGCAAGCAATCCACCACCGATCTCGACGCGCTGCTGGTGGAGTGCTGAGTCATGACGGTGTCAGGGCTTCTCGGCATCCTGATCGGGCTCGGCCTTTTGATCGCGTTCGCCTTCCGCGGCTGGAGCGTGCTGCTGCTGGCGCCGCTCGCGGCCCTGATCGCAGCGCTGTTCTCCCGCGAGCCGCTGCTGGCCCACTGGACCCAGACCTTCATGGGCAGTGCGGCAGGTTTCCTGGCGCAGTTCTTTCCGCTGTTTCTGCTTGGCGCGCTGTTCGGCAAGCTGATGGAGGACAGCGGATCGGTCGCCGCGATCGCGAACTTCATGACCGAGCGGCTCGGCCCGCAGCGGGCGGTGCTGGCCGTGGTGCTCGCGGGCGCGCTCGTCACCTATGGCGGTGTCAGCCTGTTCGTCGCCTTCTTCGTGCTGGCGCCGATGGCGCAGGAGCTGTTTCGTGTGGCGGGCATCCCGCGGCGTCTGATGCCGGCGGCCATCGTGCTCGGCACCTCGACCTTCACCATGTCGGCGCTGCCCGGCACGCCGTCGATCCAGAACGCGATCCCGATGCCGTTCTTCGGCACCACGCCCTTTGCCGCGCCCGGCCTTGGTATCCTGGCATCGCTGATCATGTTCGGCTTCGGCCTGTGGTGGCTCAATCGCCAGGAGGCGATCGCCAGGAGGAACGGCGAAAGCTTCGGCGAGGGCGCGCCGATGCCGTCCGACCGGCTCGCCGCCGATGAAAAGTTGCGCGAACGCGCCACCACCGCGCGCGAGTTCGATCCGGCGGAGATCGGGCACGGTGAGGTGGCCGACGTGCCGCCTCCGGCCGTGCTCGCCGCGCTGCCCCTCGTCACGGTGATTGTCGTCAATCTTGCGATGTCGTTGTTCATCCTGCCGGCGCTCGACACCGGCTTTCTCGCCGAAACCCGCTGGGGCGGGACGTCGCTCGCCGCTGTCGGCGGCGTATGGGCCGTGATCACAGCGCTCGCTTGCGCTATTGTGACCGTGCTCGCGGTCAGCTCTCGGCGAGTGCCGGCGCTGCGCGCGACCATGGACGCCGGCGCCAACGCCTCGGTATTGCCGGCGATGAGCGTGGCGAGCCTGGTTGGCTTCGGCGCCGTGGTGGCGGCGATGCCTGCTTTCGCCGTGGTGCGCGACGCCGTGCTCGGCATCGGCGGCGGACCTTTGGTATCGCTGGCCGTCGCTACCAATGTGCTCGCGGCGCTCACCGGTTCGGCGTCGGGCGGGCTGACCATTGCGCTGGACGCGCTGGGTGCGACCTACATGGCGCGTGCGGCGGAGATCGGGCTCGATCCTGCGCTGCTGCATCGCGTCGCGGTGATCGGGTCGGGCACGCTCGATAGCCTGCCGCATAATGGTGCGGTGGTCACATTGCTCGCGGTCTGTGGATCGACGCACCGGGAGAGCTATCGCGATATCGTCATGGTCGGCATCGTCGGCGCCCTGGTGGCGCTTGCCGCCGTCATCGCGCTCGGCTCGATGGTGGGGTCGTTCTGAAGCATCGGCCCAATTCCCTCATGAGCCTTGCCAAGCAATGCATCTCGAACGATGCTCACAAGCCCCGCAAGCCTCTATCCAAGGGATCATCATGCCCGTCGACGCTAAAACCGCCACCGACCGTCTCATGCGTTTCCTCAGCATCGAGGGAGTGACCGGAAAGGAGGCCGCGATCGGACGCGAGCTCAGCGCGGCGCTGCAGGAAAGTGGCGTGCCGGCGTCCGCGATCAGGCTCGACGATGCCAACACGCGCATTCCCGTGCCGACAGAGACCGGCAATCTCATTGTCGATCTGCCGGGCCGGGGCGCCATGCACAACCAGCCGCGGATCATGTTCATGACTCACATGGACACCGTGCCGTTGTGTGCCGGGGCGAAGCCGAAACTGAAGGGGCGCAAGATCGTCAATGAGGCGAAGACCGCGCTCGGCGGCGACAACCGCGCCGGCTGCGGCGTTCTCGTCACGCTGGCGGCGGAGCTTGCGAAGCAGCAGCTCGATCATCCGCCGATCACGCTGCTGTTCTGCGTGCGCGAGGAGAGCGGGCTTTGGGGCGCGCGACACGTCAAGACCGACGAACTCGGCTCGCCTGCCATGGCCTTCAACTACGACGGCGGCTCCGCATCCAATGTCACGATCGGCGCCGTTGGCGCGGATCGCTGGGAGGTCGAGATTTTCGGCCGCGCCTCGCATGCCGGCGTCGCTCCCGAGCGCGGGATCAGTTCGACCATGATCCTGGCCCTGGCGCTCGCCGACGTGAAGGCTGGCGGCTGGTTCGGCAAGGTGGCGAAGCGCAAGCTGCAGGGCACGAGCAATGTCGGCCCCGTCACCGGCGGCGATGGTCGGCCGGCCGGTGACGCCACCAATGTCGTCACCGACTATGTGCATGTGCGCGGCGAAAGCCGCAGCCACGATAGCAAGTTCTTCAAGGAGATTACAAAGGCCTACAAGGCGGCGTTCGAGAAGGCCGCAAAGAACGTGAAGAACAGCGATGGCAAGTCGGGCAAGGTCAAGTTCAAGGCCGAGACCGACTATTATCCGTTCCGCATGAAGGAGAGCCTGCCCGTGGTCAAACGCGCGGTCGAGGCGGTGTCCGGCATCGGCGCAACGCCGAATATCCGTGCCGCCAATGGCGGGTTGGATGCCAACTGGATGGTCCGTCACGGCGTTCCGACGGTGACCTTCGGCGCGGGGCAGAACGAGCCGCACACGATCGACGAGTGGATCAATCTCGACGAATACGACCGGGCGTGCGCTCTCGCAGTCCAGCTCGCGACGATGCGGTGAGCATCGCGGGTCAGCTCCCGCGCCATCCAACGTTTCAAAATTGCCTCAAGATATTCGCGGTACTATGTCGTAAGGTGATACGCACATGCAACCGGTGATTGCATGTACGGCACGCCTTGGTTGGCTGCGGCGGTGCGTTGACGTCAATTTCGAGGCGTTTCTGAGAATGAAATGCGCGCCAGGTAACCATGTCTTGCGCAACGCCTGCGCTCGCCACAAAATCAATCCGATTCAGACACATTGTTGGCGAGTAACCGAGTAGGGTTGATGCGCTGCCCGCTCGCATCACGCGTTCAAAAAAATCAAAAAAAATTGGGCTTACAGGGGGGACTGCAATGGCTACGACTGACGTCACTCGTGCGCGAATGGAGCAATTGTCCCGGTTTCGGACAGCAGAAACCATTCGCCGGCTTTTCACTGCGCCGCGGCGCAACGCGGCAACGGCGCTGATGCTGGCTGCGATGGCGACGCCGGCGTTTGGGCAGGGCCCTGCGGTATCGAGCGCCAACGAGATCAGGATCGGGAATACCGTGCCCTATACCGGCCCGGCGTCCGCCTATGGCACGATAGGTAAGGTGCTGGCGGCCTATTTCGACAAGGTCAACGCCGAGGGCGGCATCAGGGGGCCGCAAGATCAACTTCATTTCCTATGACGACGCCTACAATCCGACCAAGACGATGGAGGCGACCCGCAAGCTCGTCGAGGAAGACAACGTCCTCTTTATCCTGGCGAGTCTCGGCACCAACACGAGCCAGGCGGTCCATCCCTATCTGAACGCGAAGAAGATCCCGCAGCTCTTCGTCGCCTCGGGCGCGACGATGTGGGACCAGCCGCGCGAGTTTCCCTGGACCATGGGCTTCCTGCCCAGCTACCAGACCGAAGCGCATATTTATTCGCAGTATCTGCTGGAGAACCATCCGCGCAGCAAGATCGCGGTGCTTTATCAGGACGACGGTTTCGGCAAGGACTACCTGAAGGGCCTGAAGGACGGCCTCGGCGGCAAGATTCCGATCGTGGCCGAAGCGCCGTACAAGGTAACCGACACCAGCATCGACGCCCAGATCGCCAAGCTGAAGGCCTCGGGCGCTGACGTCTTCATGCAATTCACCACGCCGAAATTCGCCACCATGGCGATCAAGCGAAATGCCGAACTCGGCTGGAAGCCGCTGCATTTCCTCGCCTCGGTGTCTGAATCGGTGTCATCCGTGATGGCGCCGGCGGGCGTGGAAAACGCTGAAGGCATCATGTCGGCGATGTACCGGCTGGAGGGCGAGGACGCGGCTGCCGCCGGTCCGGCGGTGTTCCGCGAATGGAGCGCCTTCATGGAGCGGTATGTCCCGAGCATCAGCAAATCGAACGGCCAGGCCGTCTACGGCTATCTGACCGCGAGGCTCACTCTCGAGGTCCTGAAGAATTGCGGCGACGACCTATCGCGCGAAAACATCATGAAGCAGGCCCGTTCGATCAAGGGCTTGCAGATCCCGATGATGGTGCCGGGCATCCAGATCAACACCAGTCCGAGCGACCATGCGACGGTCGAGCAGATGCGCATGATGCGCTTCAGCAACGGCCATTGGCAGTTTTTCGGACCGGTGCGAAGCGGCATCGATCCGGGCACCGTCAGCGATTCCTTCAAGACGCTCTTCAAGTACGGCACCGCCACCAAGCGCGATCTGGCGAACCAGCTCAACGCCAACACCGTGAGCCTGATGACCGGCTCGTTCGGCTCGACCTATGCCCAGATGGGCGCCGATCTCGCCTCGGTGCTCGATAACGGCACTTCGCTCCGCATCCTGCCGGTGATGGGCCGCGGATCGGTGCAGGCGGTGGCGGATATCCTGCTGTTGCGCGGCGTCGACGCCGGCATCGTCCGCAAGGACACGCTGTCCTATCTGGACCGCAAGGACTTCGCCAAGGACATCCGCAACCAGTTCGTGTACGTGGCCAAGATGTTCAACGAGGAAATGCACGTCCTGGCGCCGAGGACGATCACCAACATGCGGGATCTCGACGGCAAGACCGTGGTGGTCGATCTGCCCGACAGCTCGACCTTCGTGACGGCGATCAACGTGTTCGACCGGCTCGGCATCCGGCCGCATCTGATCTATCAGGAGCCGCGGCTGGCCTTGGACGCGCTGCGCAAGGGCGAGGTCGACGCGATCGTGGCGATCGAGGGCAAGCCGGTGCAATGGCTGAACCAGATCACCGACCGCAACCTGCATCTGGTCCCCGTCGACTATGCCAAGCCGCTGCAGGAGGAATATCTGCCGTCCAAGCTTTCGTCGGCGGACTACCCGAACCTGATAGCGGATGGCGGCTCCGTCGAGACGATCGCGGCCGAAGCGGTGCTGGCGTCGTATAACTGGGCGCCGAACAGCGACCGCTACCGCCGCCTGTCGCTGCTGGTGGATACCATGTTCGACAAGGTCGCGCAGTTGCAGCGTCCGCCGTTCCATCCGAAGTGGAAGGAAATGGCGCCACGCGCCACGGTGTCGGGATGGACCCGCTTCAAGGCGGCAGAGGAATGGCTCGACCGCAACATGCCGCTGCCCGCGGGCGCGGCGATGTCGTCGGCATCGAGCGTCGTACCGTCGGCGCCGGCTGCTGCCCCGCAGGACCCCCTGTATCGCGAGTTCCTGGAATGGCGGGCCAGCCGCGCCAAGGCCAACTCCAGCAGATAATCAGCTCCGCCGTCAACACGGATTGACGATCGACGGTCCGCTTCGGCGGGCCGTCGTGCTTTTTGGGCGAGCGGTGGCGCGCATCGTGCTTGCAACTGTAGGACGAATAGATGCCCACGAACGCAACCGAGTACGGATTTGGTAACGATATTGTCCAGCATTGTTGCGGCAGAACACACAATCGACTAACCGATCTCCGCGAAACGGCTGGCTTTGACATAAAATCAATCCGATTGAGACACATTGTCAGCGAGTAGGGCTGAAACGGTATCCGTCTCGGTGCTGGGATTTCGCAGGTATATTGCTAATGGGGGCAGGCTGAATGCGGGCTTTGATTGACATTCGTTGGACGGCGCAATGGTCCGGGTTGGGGACCCGTGACGGACTGCGCCGACTTTTCGCCGCACCTCGGCGCAGTGCTGCAACGGCACTGGTGCTTGCCACCATGGCGGGCGTAGCGATGGGTGCGCGGGCATACGCAGCACCGCCGACCAGCAACGAAATCCGGATCGGCGTCACGGCTCCCTATACCGGACCAGCTTCGGCCTATGGCGTCATCGCCAAGGTCATGCTGGCCTATATGGACAAGGTCAATGCCGAAGGTGGCATCAACGGCCGCAAGATCAATATGATCACCTATGACGACGGCTACGAACCCACCAAGGTCATGGAGGCGACCCGCAAGCTCGTCGAGGAGGACCAGGTTCTCTTCACCATGGCGACGATCGGTACGAATACGAACGCGGCGATCCAGCCTTATCTGAATTCAAAGAAGGTCCCGCAGCTGTTCGTCTTGTCGGGTGCGGCGGCGTGGGATCAGCCGCAGGAGTTTCCCTGGACCATGGGCTTCCTGCCAACTTACGTGGCTGAAGCCCAGATCTATGCGCAGTACCTCCTGGAAAATCATCCACGCAGCCGAATCGCGGTTCTTTATCAGGAAGATGGGATGGGTAAGGAATACCTGAAGGGCCTGAAGGACGGCCTGGGCGGCAAGATTCCGATCGTGGTCGAGGCGCCGTACAAGGTCACCGACGCCAATATCGACGCGCAGCTCAGCAAGCTGAGAGCCTCGAATGCTGACGTCTTCATCCAGTTCACCACACCCAAATTCGCGACCATGGCCATCAAGCGAACCGCCGAACTCGGCTGGAGGCCGAACCAGTTCGTTGCGTCGGTCTCCAATTCCTATTCAGCGGTGATTCAGCCGGCGGGCGCGCAAAATGCTGAAGGCGTCTTGTCGGCGGCCTACCGGCTCGAAGGCGAGGACGCGGCGTCGGCCGGCGATGCCGTGTTCCGCGAATGGACCGCCTTCATGGCGCGATATGTCCCGAGCGTGAGCAAGACCAACGGCCAGGCCGTCCTCGGCTATCTCGTCAGCAAGTTGACGATCGAGGTTCTGAAGAACTGCGGCGACGACCTGTCGCGCGAAAACATCATGAAGCAGGCCCGATTGCTGAAAGGCATCCAGCTTCCCATGATGGTGCAGGGCATCAAGATCGACACCAGCCCGTCCGACCATGCACCGATCGAGCAGATGCGCATGATGCGCTTCACCAACGGCCAGTGGCAGCACTTCGGTCCGGTGCGAAGCGGCATCGATCCGGGCGCCGTCAGCGAGTCCTTCAAGACCATCTTCAAGTACGGCACCGCCACCAAGCGCGATCTGGCGAACCAGCTCAACGCCAACACCGTGAGCCTGATGACCGGCTCGTTCGGCTCGACCTACGCTCAGGTCGGCGCCGATCTTGCCTCCGTGCTGGACAACGGCACGGCGCTGCGGATCCTGCCGGTGATGGGCCGTGGATCGGTTCAGGCGGTGTCGGACATCCTGTTGCTGCGCGGCGTCGACGCCGGCATCGTCCGCAAGGACACGCTGTCCTATCTCGACCGCAAGGATTTTGCGAAGGACATCCGCAACCAGTTCGTTTACGTCGCCAAGATGTTCAACGAGGAGATGCACGTCCTGGCGCCGCGGACCATCGCCAGCATGAAGGATCTCGACGGCAAGACCGTGGTGGTCGATTTGCCCGACAGTTCGACCTTCGTGACGGCGATCAACGTGTTCGACCGGCTCGGGATCCGGCCGCATCTGATCTATCAGGAGCCGCGGCTGGCGGTGGACATGCTGCGCAAGGGCGAGGTCGACGCGATCGTGGCGATCGAGGGCAAGCCGTTGCAGTGGCTGAACCAGATCAACGACCGCAATTTGCATCTGGTGCCGGTCGAATACGCCAAGCCGCTGCAGGAGGAATATCTGCCCTCCAAGCTTGGCTCGGCGGATTACCCCGGCCTGGTGGCGGAGGGTAGCTACGTCGAGACGGTCGCCGCCGAAGCGGTGCTGGCGTCATATAACTGGGCGCCGAACAGCGACCGCTACCGCCGCCTGTCGCTGCTGGTGGACACCATGTTCGACAAGGTCGCGCAGTTGCAGCGTCCGCCGTTCCATCCGAAGTGGAAGGAAATGGCGCCACGCGCCACGGTATCCGGTTGGACCCGCTTCAAGGCCGCGCAGGAATGGCTCGACCGCAACATGCCGCTGCCGGCTGGTGCGGCGGCGGCATCGGGCGCCGCGCCTTCGGCGCCGTTTGTTGCGCCGGTTGCGACACCGGCCGCAGCCCTTGCCCCGCAGGACCGCGATCCGCTGTATCGCGAGTTCCTGGAGTGGCGGGCCGGCCGCGGCAAGGCCGGCATCAACAGGTGATCAGGCCGGCCCCTACCAAGGCTTACCGATAAAGACGGCCCGCTTCGGCGGGCCGTTTGCTTTTGGGATTGAGGCACGAACGCGAGAGCGGATTACGAGCGCGTGCCGCACAGCGATGTGCGCTGGTGGTTTAGCCAAGAACGGTCGCACCGACTAAAAGTTGCGCGCACAATCAGGGAGTGTGTTGCCGGCCGTCGGTGCGAATGAGCTCCCGTCGGGGGATCTTCTTTATTGTCGCGGCATAAACACACAAACGACCAACGCAACGCTGTGTAACAGATCGCCGTGACACAAAATCAATCCAATTGAGACACAATCTCAGCGAGTAGCGCTGAGACCCTGTCCGTCTCGGTGCGCAAGACATCGTGAACACATAATGCTCTAGGGGGCAGGCAAATGCGGGCTTTGATTGATAAGCGCGAGGCGGTGACGCCCTTGTCTGAATCGGTGACCCACTCCGAACTAAAGTCCAGTGGCGGCCTTCACCGATTTTTTGTCACACCTCGGCGCAGCGTTGCACTGGCGCTGGTTCTTGCCGCAATGACGGGACCGGCTTTCGGGCAGGCCCCTGCGGTGAGCCCCAACGAAATCCGCATCGGCGCTACCTCTCCGATAACCGGTCCGACCCCCGCCTATTCCGTCCAAGCCAAGGTCATTTCGGCCTATTTCGACAAGGTCAATGCCGAGGGCGGGATCAACGGCCGCAAGATCAACATGATCGTCTATGATGACGGCTACGATCCAAAAAAAGCCGTTGATATGACCCGCAAACTGGTCGAGCAGGACCAGGTTCTGTTTGCGATGGGCACTGTCGGCACTGCCACCAACGCGGCGACCCAATCCTACCTGAATTCGAAAAAGGTGCCGCACCTCTTTCCCTTGTCGGGCGCCCAGGCCATGGACCAGCCGCGCGAGTTTCCATGGACCATGGGCTTCCTGCCGACCTATGTGGCCGAAGCCCACATCTATGCGCAGTACCTGCTGGAGAACCATCCGCGCAGCAAGATTGCCGTCCTCTATCAGGATGACCTGATGGGCACGGAATACCTGAAGGGCCTGAAGGAGGGTCTCAGCGGCAAGGTGCCCATCGCGATCGAGATTCCTTACAAGGTCACGGATACCAACCTCGATCCTTATCTTGCCAAGATGAAGGCCACCGGCGCCGACGTTTTCGTGGAATTCACCACGCCGAAATTCGCGACCATGGCGATCAAGCGAAACGCGGAAATCGGCTGGCGGCCGACGCATTTCGTCGCCTCGATCGCCAATTCCTATGCGGCTGTGATCCAGCCGGCAGGTTCGCAGAATGCGGAGGGGTTGCTGTCGGCGGCGTACAGGCTGGAGGGCGAAGACGCGGCGGCTATGGGCGAGGCAGCATATCGCGAATGGAACGCCTTCATGCAGCGTTATATTCCGAGCATCAGCAAGACCAATGGCCAGGCCGTCCAAGGCTACATGGTCGGCAAGCTGACGGTCGAGGTGCTGAAGAACTGCGGCGACGACCTGTCGCGCGAGAACATCATGCGGCAGGCCCGCCTGCTCAAGGGCATCCAGCTTCCGCTGATGATACAGGGCATCCTGATCAACACCAGCCCGTCCGATCACGCGCCGATCGAGCAGATGCGGATGATGCGCTTCAGCAACGGCCAGTGGCAGCATTTCGGCCCGGTGCTCAGCGGCGTCGATCCGGGCGCGGTCAGCGATTCCTTCAAGACCATCTTCAAATACGGCACCGCTACCAAGCGCGATCTCGCCAACCAGCTCAACGCCAACACCGTGAGTGTCGTGACCGGCTCGTTCGGCTCGACCTATGCGCAGGTCGGCGCGGATCTCGCTTCCGTTCTCGACAACGGCACGGCGTTGCGACTCCTGCCGGTGATGGGCCGCGGCTCGGTTCAGGCGGTCTCCGATATCCTGCTGCTGCGCGGCGTCGATGCCGGCATCGTGCGCAAGGACACGCTGTCCTATCTCGACCGCAAGGACTTTGCGAAGGACATCCGCAATCAATTCGTCTATGTCGCCAAAATGTTCAACGAGGAGATGCATGTCCTCGCGCCGAGAACGATCCAGAGCATGCGGGATCTCGACGGCAAGACCGTGGTGGTCGATTTGCCGGACAGCTCGACCTTCGTGACGGCGATCAACGTGTTCGACCGGCTCGGGATCCGGCCGCATCTGATCTATCAGGAGCCGCGGCTGGCGGTGGACATGCTGCGCAAGGGCGAGGTCGACGCGATCGTGGCGATCGAGGGCAAGCCGCTGCAGTGGCTGAGCCAGATCAACGACCGCAACCTGCATCTGGTGCCGGTCGACTACGCCAAACCGCTGCAGGAAGAATATCTGCCGTCCAAGCTTTCGTCGGCGGACTACCCGAATCTGGTGGCGGATGGTGCCTCGATCGAGACGATCGCGGCGGAAGCGGTGCTGGCGTCGTATAACTGGGCGCCGAACAGCGACCGCTACCGCCGGCTTTCGCTTCTGGTGGACACCATGTTCGACAAGGTCGGGCAGTTGCAGCGGCCGCCGTTCCATCCGAAGTGGAAGGAAATGGCGCCACGTGCGACGGTGTCGGGATGGACGCGCTTCAAGGCGGCGCAGGAATGGCTCGACCGCAACGTGCCGCTGCCCGCTGGCACGGCCGTGTCGGCAGCCTCGGGCGCCGCGCCGCCGGTTGTTGTTGCACCGGCCGCCGCGCTCGCTCCACAGGACCGCGATCCCCTGTATCGCGAATTCCTAGAATGGCGGGCCGGCCGCGCCAAGGCCAGCACCAACAGGTGATCAGGCCGGCCGATACCAAGGCTTACCGATAAAGACGGCCCGCTTCGGCGGGCCGTTTTGCTTTTGGGGTTCAATGGCGGTCGATCTCGACGACGGCGATCGGGGTGCGGTCGCGCATCGCACGAACGATCGGATTCGTAATGAAGCAGGTCGATCGGACGGATGCGCGCCAGCGCATTCAATCAAGGCTTTCGATTTCGACCGCAAGCTGTAGATACAACCATAAGAAGTATCGCTGTTCGCAGGTGCGATCGAACTTCGGTAAGACGAATGCGCTGCATTATCGCGGCAGAAACACACAATCGACCAACCGCGCGTTGTCAAACAGCAGGCCTTGACACAAAATCAATCCAATCGAGGCACAATCTCAGCGAGTGCAGCTGAGACGCTAATTGTCTTGGTGCTCGGGAAATCGCAGATAAATCGCAGATATATTGCTCTAGGGGGGCGGCAGATGCGGGCTTTAACTGATACTCGCTGGGCGGTGGTGCAATTTTCGCGGCTGGTGGCCCGTGACGCCCGGCAGCGGCTTTTCGCCGCGCCTCGGCGCAGCGCTGCAGCGGCACTGGTCCTTGCCGCAATGGCGGAGCCGGCTTTCGGGCAGGGTCTGTCGGCCGCCCCGGGCCCCAACGAGATCCGGATTGGCAACACCGCACCCTACACCGGTCCGGCCTCCGCCTATGGCGTGATCGCCAAGGCCATCACGGCGTATCTGGACAAGACCAACGCCGAAGGCGGTATCAACGGCCGCAAGATCAATATGATCACCTATGACGACGGCTACGAACCCACCAGAACCATGGCGATGACCCGCAAGCTGGTCGAGGAAGACAACGTTCTCCTCGCCCTGGGGACCATCGGCACGAACACCAACGCTGCGATCCAGCCCTATCTGAATTCAAAGAAGATCCCGCACCTCTTTGCCTTGTCGGGTGCGGCGGCCTGGGATCAGCCGCAGGAGTTTCCCTGGACCATCGGTTTCCTGCCGACCTACACGGCCGAAGCGCAAATTTTTGCGCAGTATCTGCTGGAGAACCATCCCCGCAGCAAGATCGCCGTCCTCTATCAGGAGGACGGCATGGGCAAGGAATATCTGAAGGGCCTGAAGGACGGCCTGGGTGGCAAGATGGCGATCGTGGCCGAGGCGCCATACAAGGTGACCGATACCACCATCGACGCCCAGATGGCCAAGCTCAAGGCCTCCGGCGCCGACGTCCTCATCGAGTTCACCACGCCGAAATTCGCGATCATGGCGATCAAGCGAACCGCCGAACTCGGCTGGAGGCCGCTGCAGTTCGCCGCCTCGATCTCCAATTCGTACTCGGCCGTGATTCAGCCGGCGGGCCCGCAAAATGCGGAAGGACTGCTGTCGGCGGCATACAGGCTCGAAGGCGAAGATGCGGCGTCGGCCGGTGAGGCGGTGTTCCGCGAATGGAGCACCTTCATGCAGCGCTATCTCCCGAGCGTGAGCAAGACCAACGGCCAGGCCGTCCTCGGCTATCTGGTCGGCAAGCTGACGGTCGAGGTGTTCAAGAACTGCGGCGACGACCTGTCGCGCGAGAACATCATGAGGCAGGCCCGATTGCTCAAGGGGATCCAGCTTCCCATGATGGTGCAGGGCATCAAGATCGACACCAGCCCGTCCGATCATGCGCCAATCGAGCAGATGCGGATGATGCGCTTCACCAACGGCCAATGGCAGCACTTCGGACCGGTGCGAAGCGGCGTCGATGCGGGCGCCGTCAGCGAGTCCTTCAAGACCATCTTCAAGTACGGCACCGCCACCAAGCGCGATCTGGCGAACCAGCTCAACGCCAACACCGTGAGCCTGATGACCGGCTCGTTCGGCTCGACCTACGCCCAGGTCGGTGCCGATCTTGCCTCCGTGCTGGACAACGGCACGGCGCTGCGGATCCTGCCGGTGATGGGCCGTGGATCGGTGCAGGCGGTGTCGGACATTCTGTTGCTAAGGGGTGTCGACGCCGGCATCGTCCGCAAGGACACGCTGTCCTATCTCGACCGCAAGGACTTCGCCAAGGACATCCGCAACCAGTTCGTTTACGTCGCCAAGATGTTCAACGAGGAGATGCACGTCCTGGCGCCGCGGACGATCGCCAGCATGAAGGATCTCGACGGCAAGACCGTGGTGGTCGATTTGCCCGACAGCTCGACCTTCGTGACGGCGATCAACGTGTTCGACCGGCTCGGGATCCGGCCGCATCTGATCTATCAGGAGCCGCGGCTGGCGGTGGACATGCTGCGCAAGGGCGAGGTCGACGCGATCGTGGCGATCGAGGGCAAGCCGTTGCAGTGGCTGAACCAGATCAACGACCGCAATTTGCATCTGGTGCCGGTCGAATACGCCAAGCCGCTGCAGGAGGAATATCTGCCCTCCAAGCTTGGCTCGGCGGACTACCCGGGCCTGGTGGCGGAGGGTAGCTACGTCGAGACGGTCGCCGCCGAAGCGGTGCTGGCGTCATATAACTGGGCGCCGAACAGCGACCGCTACCGCCGCCTGTCGCTGCTGGTGGACACGATGTTCGACAAGGTCGCGCAGTTGCAGCGTCCGCCGTTCCATCCGAAGTGGAAGGAAATGGCGCCACGCGCGACGGTATCCGGTTGGACCCGCTTCAAGTCGGCGCAGGAATGGCTCGACCGCAACATGCCGTTGCCGCCGGGCGCGGCAGCGGCGTCAGGCGCCGTGCCGCCGCCTGGTGCTGCACCGGCCGCAGCCCTTGCCCCGCAGGACCGCGATCCGCTGTATCGCGAATTCCTGGAATGGCGGGCCAGCCGCGCCAAGGCCGGCGCCAGCCGGTAATCGAGCTGGCGGATATCATGGTTTGACGACGGGGCGGCCCGCTTCGGCGGGCCATCGTGCGCGGGCTGTTCCCTTGGCTGGCGCACCGCATCCGCTTCCTCACGGGGACCCCGCAAGCCCTCGTTCGTCCGACCACCGGCGTGCACAGTGGGCGCCGAACGGATGGCGTCATGCCGGTAATGCAGGGCTCAATCGCATAAAATAGTGTATCGGCTTGGCTTCGCAGCGCCCGGATACGTCCCTGCGCCACCACGCCAAAAAATTCGGAGGAAGTTCATGTCGGCTCTGCCACTTTCGGGCATCAAAATTCTCGACCTGACGCGGGTGCTTGCAGGCCCGCTGTCGGCCCAGATGCTGGCTGATCTCGGTGCCGAAGTGATCAAGATCGAACGCCCCGGCGGCGGTGACGACGCCCGCGCCTTCGGCCCGCCCTACCTGAAAGATCCCGAGGGCAAGGCGAACAACAACAACTCGTTCTACCTCTGCGCCAATCGCAACAAGAAGTCGGTCACCGTCAATATCGCTTCGCCCGAGGGTCAGGACATCATCCGCGAGCTGGCGAAAACCTGCGACGTGATGATGGAGAATTACAAGGTCGGCGATCTCAAGCGCTACCGGCTGGATTACGAATCGATCAAGGCCCTCAACCCCGGCATCATCTATTGTTCAGTGACCGGCTTCGGCCAGACCGGACCTTACGCGCCGCGCGCCGGCTACGATGCGATCCTGCAGGCGATGGGCGGCCTGATGAGCGTCACCGGACATATCGACGGCGAGCCCGGCGAGGGCCCGATGAAGGTCGGCCCGTCTATCGTCGACTACATGACCGGCATGAACACGTCGATCGGCATTCTGTCCGCGCTGTTTCATCGCAAGGCCAATGGCGGGGAGGGGCAGCATGTCGACGTCTGCCTGTTCGACACCGTGATCGCCTCGCTGTCGCACTGGCTGCAGATCTATCTCGTCAACGGCCAGACCCCGCCGCGCCGCGGCACCTGGGGCAATGGCGGCATGCCCGCGGGCGTGTTCCGCGCCACCGACGGCGAGCTGATGCTGGTGGTCGGCAATGACGGCCAGTTCCAGCGCACCTGCGCGGTGCTGGGCAGTCCCGAACTCGCCACCGACAAGAGATTCCTCAAGAACAACGACCGCGTCGTGCACGGCAAGGAAATCATGGCGATCTTCGCCGGCCTCTTCCTGAAGAAGCCGGTGGCCTACTGGCTGGACGAACTGGAGAAGGCTGGCGTGCCCTCGGGTCCGATCAACAATTTCGAGCAGGTGTTCGCCGATCCGCATGTCCAGTCGCGCGGCATGCGGGTCAAGGTCGATCATCCCTTTGAGCCGGACCTTTCGCTGATCCGCAACGCGATCACCTTCTCCGGCACCCCGATCAAGAACTACCGCGCGCCGCCGCTGCTCGGCGCCGACACCGCAGACGTGCTGGCAACGATCGGCTACGACGCGGCCAAGCTGGAAGCGCTGAAGGAAAAGAAGATCGTCTAGATTGCGTCCGGTCGCGACGCTGGCTTACTCAGCCAGCTCGCGCATCACCTTGATCAGGTCGGATTTGCCCTCGAAGCCGATGCCCGGGAGATCCGGCATGACGATGTGGCCGTCTTCGACGAGAACGGAGTCGGGGAAGCCGCCGTAAGGCTGAAACAGGTCCGGATAGCTCTCATTGCCGCCGAGGCCGAGGCCGGCCGCAATGTTCAGCGACATCTGGTGCCCGCCATGGGGGACGCAGCGGGATGGCGACCAGCCATGCTGGGCCAGAACATCGAGCGTGCGCAGATATTCGACAAGCCCGTACGACAAGGCGCAATCGAACTGCAGCCAGTCGCGATCCGGCCGCATGCCGCCGTAGCGAAGCAGATTGCGCGCATCCTGATGTGAGAAGAGATTTTCGCCCGTCGCCATCGGGCGCGGATAGAATTCCGACATCGCGGCCTGAAGGGCGAAGTCGAGGGGATCGCCGATTTCCTCGTACCAGAACAGCGGATAGTCGCGCAGCATCTTGGCGTAGGCGATGGCGGTCTCCAGATCGAAGCGTCCGTTGGCATCGACGGCTAGCTGCGCCTGCGAGCCAATCTCGGCCAGCACGGCCTCGATCCTTTCGCGGTCTTCGGCGATCGGCGCGCCGCCGATCTTCATCTTCACCACGTTGTAGCCGCGGTTGAGATAGCCGCGCATTTCCGCGCGCAAGGCCGAGTTGTCCTTGCCCGGGTAGTAGTAGCCGCCCGCCGCATAGACGAAGACTTTGGGATCGGCCTCGCGGTTCTTCTTTTCGGCGAGCAGACGAAACAGCGGCTTGCCGGCGATCTTGGCGACCGCGTCCCAGACCGCCATGTCGAGCGTGCCGACGGCGACGGAACGCTCGCCGTGTCCGCCGGGTTTTTCATTGGACATCATCGCGGCCCAGATCCGATGCGGATCGAGATTGCTGCCTGCGTCGTCGAGCAAACTGTTCGGATCGGCCTCGATGATACGATTGCGGAAGCGTTCCCGGATCAGGCCGCCTTGACCATAGCGGCCGTTGGAATTGAAACCGTAGCCGACGACGCGACGCCCATCGCGCATGACATCAGTCACGACAGCGACGAGGCTCGCCGTCATCTTCGAAAAGTCGATGTAGGCGTTGCGGATCGGAGAGGCGATCGGCTTGGTGATTTCAACGACATCGACAATGCGCATGGTGTTTCCTTCCCGTGTGGATCTCTGACGTCCGACCGCCTTGTCCTTATGCCGGCAACGGCTGGTCAGATGGATCTGTAGGGCTGGATTTAGCGCGATACCAATGCTATTCCCGAAATTGGTTATGTTGGATTGGCATTACCAATGGAGCTGATCTGGTTTGAAGACTATCTGGCGCTCGCGGATACCCTGAACTTTTCAAGGGCGGCCGAGCTGCGCCACGTCACCCAACCAGCCTTCAGCCGCCGGATTCGCGCGCTTGAAGGCTGGATCGGCGCAGCCTTGTTTACCCGTACCACGCACGGTGTGGCGCTAACTCCGGCGGGAGAGCATTTCCACGGTCAGGCGGAGGTCCTGACACGCGCCCTGCACCAGCTGCGCCGCGACACCTCAGAAGTTTCCGGTCGGGGCGTCAGGCCTTTGTCGATCGCGGCGACCCACGCGCTTTCGTTCACGTTCTTCCCGAAATGGGTCCGCGGCAATGAACGGGTTCTCGCGCTCGGTAATCTCAACCTGATCTCCGACAGCATGCAGGCGTGCGAGCAGATGATGCTGCGGGGAGACGCGCAGTTTCTGCTTTGCCATCACCACAAGGACGCGCGCAGCCGGCTCGAATCCGGCCAGTTCAAGAGCATCGTGGTAGGCGTCGACACCCTGGTTCCGCTCAGCGCGCCCGCCGAAAACGGAGTGGCGCGGTGGCGGCTTCATGGCGGCGAGCCGGTAAAATACCTTGCCTACAGTGCGCAATCAGGACTGGGCCGGATCGTCGCAGCCCAATGGCAAGCGAAAGATCGCGCTCTTGCGTTAGAGACGGTCTTCACCTCGCACCTCGCCGCGACGCTGCTCTCGATGGCCCGCGCAGGAGACGGCGTGGCCTGGCTGCCCCGGACGTTGGCGGAAGAGGACATTTCGGCCGGGTTGCTGGTTGAAGCAGGCGGCCCCGAACTTGAGATACCCATCGAAATCCGGCTGTTTCGCCCGGCCGCCCGTCAAAGCAAGGCGGTCGAAGCGATCTGGTCGGCCTTTGAACGGGGTTGATGTGCACACCCTGACATCAATACTTCGATAAAAATCGAAGCATGCCGGCGTCCGATTGCGCTAGCGTGCACTCTCGATCAGTCCGTTCGAGGGGTGCAACAATGAAACGGGAAATCATTCACGTCGAGCCGATGTCGTCCTGGCTCGCCAAACGCAACGTACCGGTCTCGCCGGTGACGCGCGGCGGCGGCATGGTGTTCGTTTCGGGTCTGCCGCCGTTCGATCCCGATACCGGTGAGCTCTTCTCCGGCCCGATCGAACGGCAGACCGAACTCGTCCTTGAGCAGTTGAAGCTGTGCCTGGAGACCGCGGGGACGTCGCTGCACAATGTCATGAAGTGCAATGTCTACTGCACCTCGGTCGAGCATTTCGCGGCCGTCAACGCGATCTATGCGCGCTATTTTCCCGAGGATCCGCCGGCGCGCATCTTCGTCTGCGTGCCCGAATGGTTCGCCCCGTTCGATATCGAGATTGATTGCGTCGCCTTGGCATAGATGCCGTGATCGAGATAGAGAGGCCGCCCGGCCGGCGGCCTCGATCCGATGCGATTTCTTCGATCAGCGCCTCTGCTGTGCATCGGCCACGGCGCCAAGCATCAGCGTCGTAACCGCGAGGTCACCGATCTTCTTTCCCATGTCCTTGCCGGCTTCGGTGGAGAAGCGGTAGTGGAAGCCGGCGTAGATCCGGGCGTTTGAAACCTCATCGCTGTAGTCTTGCAGCCGCGTCCATTTGCGGGTGACGCCGGGCGCGGTCGGGCTCGCCAGCGTGATCTCGCCGACTTCGTTGCCCACGACGTGCTGCAGCACGGTGGAAACGGCGCTGGCGGTGATACAGTGCGCGCACGGATATTCCGGGTGCATCGGCGTCACGCCCAGCGGCTGCCATGATGCCTCGCGCGGGGTCGCCGGATTGGACGTGAGGTCGGCGTTGCGGATGGCCGTCACCGGGCGCCAGAAATTGTAGGCGTACTTCGCCTCGAATACCGCAATGAAGGCATCGGCGCCTGCGATCGATGTCAGCGCATAGAGGCGGGCGCAATCGACCAGGTCCATCTTCCTGTTCGCGGCGATCTGGCGGACAATCGTATTGTAGGTCCTCGGTCCGGTGAAGAACCAGAAGCGGGCGATCGTCGTCTGTTCGGCCGAGCGTCTGGTGCTTGCGTTGCTGCCGATCTCACGAATTTCGTTCAAATCTTTGGTCCAGGTTTCCGACGTCAGCGCGGGAGGCGGGGCGGCGCGAAATTGCGACGCGCTTGTCATCGCGAACGGCTTGATCTTCGAACTCGTGGACTCGATCGGTGTCGTGGTCGGCACGTAGACGCCGGCCGTGGTCGCCGGGCGATAATCTTCTGGTGTGTTGCTGCCGTCATTGGTTCGCAGCGCGATGATCCCGGCGGCCGCCTGTTTGCCGAGCTCGATCCCCTTCGACTTCGCCTCGTTCTCGGTTATCCCGGCAAGTGATCCTGCGAGCGCAGCATCGAGGTCGGCCTTCTTGTCGGGATGCAACATTAGCAGCACGTCATAGGCCGCTGCGGCCGCTGCGGCTTCCCTCGATGCGGCCCTGTCCGCGGTGAGGTTGAGCTTGTAGGGCGCATAACGCCTGTCGATGGCATTGACTGCCTCGAACATCGCGATGTGGAGCATCGCCTGTCCGCGGGCGTTCGGGGCGTTCAGAAGCTGCTTTTCGGCCGCAAGGGCGTCCGCCTTGGCGTTCCAGTCCATGATGACGTCGCTACGGGCGGCGGTGGCGGACAGCGCGACGGCGAGGGCGCTGCTGATCCAAATCGCCAAGGATAACCTTGATATTGGCTTCATTGGAACTTCTCCTGTCAAGGGGCCCTCGAAGTCAGGGACTCCTGGATGCTCCCACATCCGCAGGCGCGGCCGTCGTGAAGAAGCGGTGAAATTGTGATGAAATGAACTAGACTGTCCGTGGCCCCCAACTGAAAGGCCGCTCCTCAGAGACATGGCGGAACGCAAGAGTTATCGTTTTGGACCGTTCCAGGTCGACCGCCGATCGGCCTGCCTGCGCCGCGACGGCGTCGTCGTTCCGTTGCGGCCAAAAACGTTCGATGTGCTGACATACCTCACGCAGCATTCCGGCCGGCTCGTTCCCAAGACAGAGCTGATCGACAATGTCTGGCAGAACCTCAATGTCACGCCGAATTCGTTGGCTCAGTGCATCAGGGAGATCCGGCACGCGCTGCACGACGATAGCCAGACCATCATCGAAACCGTCTCCAAGCGCGGCTATCTGTTCGCCTTGCCGGTGATCGCGGTCGACGGCAACGATGCGCCCTTGAGCGCGGAAGAAGGTGAAAGCCCTGCGCTGCCTTTACCGGATCGTCCTTCTATTGCGGTGCTGCCGTTTGACAACATGAGCGGCGATCCCGATCAGGACTACTTCGCCGACGGCATATCCGAGGACTTGATCACCGGCCTGTCCCGCATCCGGTGGCTGTTCGTCATCGCGCGCAACTCGACCTTTGTCTACAAGGCCCGCGCCGTCGATGTCAGGCAAGTCGCAAGCAAGCTCGGCGTTCGCTATGTACTCGAAGGCAGTGTGCGCCGGGCCGGCCAGCGACTGCGCGTCAGCGCCCAGCTGATCGACGCGGTGACCGGCGGACATCACTGGGCCGAGCAATACGACCGCGAACTCGGCGACATCTTTGCAATACAGGATCAGATCACCCGCAATGTTGTCGGCGCGATCGAGCCGCGATTGCTGGCCGCGGAAGGCGTTCGCGCATTTTCGCGGTCACCCGGTGATCTCGGCGCCTGGGAACTGGTGGCGCGCGCGCAAACCCATGTCTGGCGGCTTAATCGATCGGATCATGAGGCTGCGATCGATGCACTCCATCGCGCCGTCGATGCCTATCCGGACTACGCCCCGGCCCGGAGCCTGCTCGGCTTCTGTCTGGTGTTTTCGGCCCATAATGGCTGGATCGATCTAGGCCAGGGCTTGCTAGCGGCCCGTCCTCACATTCTTCGGGCGATTGCGCTGGACGATTGCGACCCGTGGGCACAGATCGCTCTCGGCTATTGGGCGATGATGGAAAGGCGTACGGAGGAATCGATCGCCGCGTTCCGGCGCGCTGTCAGCCTTAATCCCAGCTCAGCGGCCGCGCATTGTTATCTCAGCCATGGGTTGGCATTCTCCGGGCAATGTGACGAAGCCATCGCGCACGGCAACGAGGCGATCCGGCTAAGCCCATTGGACCCGGACACGGCGATGTTTCTTGGCGGCATTACTGTCGCTCGCTATCTCGCCGGCAGGTACGCGGAAGCCTTCCTGACGTCGGAGCAGTTGCTGCGGCTGCGCCCGGGCTTTCACGGCGCCCAACGCCTGCGCTGCGCGAGTTTGGCCCAGATGGGCCGCATGGAGGAAGCCAGAAAATCTCTTGCCGCGGTACGGCTTGAACAACCCCAGCTTTCAGTCGACTGGATAAAGTCGAGCGTTCCCTATCAGACACCAGAGTTGATGGAGCGCTTTCTCGCCGGAATGCGAAAGTCCGGGCTGACATAAAGTCAGGAAGGCCAACGCATTCAGGCTCGGGTGTTGAAAGACTTCTGTTTTCTCTTCCGCGTCCGATGGCCAAATCATTTCGGATTTTCAGAAATGCTGTCAAGCCCAAGAATCAAAAATATTCTGCTTTCGTTCTCACGCAAATCAGTCGCATAACCCGCTTGTCTCACGGCGGATGAGGGGCGTTGGCCATCGTCACTAACGCGCGGTGAGATGCGATGGACGGGCGAGCTGCGACTGACGTGTGCGGCTCAAGCGTACGGTGAAGTCGTGTGGTTCGAGCGCCGCGGTGCTGGCGTTAAGTCCTAGAGAAGCAAAGCTTCTCGGGGACGACGGAGGCAAAAGAGCCGTTCTCCGGGAAGAGCACGAAGTAAGCCGTAAAGCCATTGCGCAGGGAAGGCCGGAATGCTCCAGCTGCCCTGTATGCTCGTGTGCAACTTGTTATGCGCAAATCGCACGCGAGACCGCGGGTGCAGCAAGCACCCGGTCTTCCCTGCGCCCTCTATTTGGAAGAGGGCCAAACGAAGATGCAAACCTCGGGCGCAACGTGCCGCGAGATCGCGAACGCGCATTCAGTTGTCGTCACCCGCGAAGGCGGGTGACCCAGTATTCCAGAGACGTCGATGATTGAATCGAAAAGCCGCGGCGTACTGGATCCCCGCCTGCGCGGGGATGACGACGACAAGGAACTCCAGCTACAAAAACGCAACTCAGAGGTCTTGCCGGGTCAGCCTTCCGTGCGGCACCGCCGGCCGGGCAGGCGCCTTCTTCACCGGCGTCTCGCCGCCTGTCAGCGCCATCACCGAGACCGACACCACGCGATCGATGATCGCCTGGACGTCGTTGAGGTCGCATTGGCCTTCCGACAATTTCGTCAGCCGCTCTTTTTCCCGGATGGTGTGGTGCGACATCGCGAGCGCGAAGTGCAGGCCCCAATAGAGATCGGCGTCGTCGCGGCCGGGCATCGCGCGGCGCATCGCGGCGATGAACTTTCGCAAATGATCGACCTCGCGGTTCTTGATGCGGCGGATCGGCGGCACCGACTCGATCGAGGCGCGGATCATGAAGCGCGCCGCGGTCGCACCTTCGCGGTCGGGGCCGAGGCAGCCGCGCAGGGTAGGGCCCACCAGCGCGTGCAAGATGGCGTCGATCGGCGCGCGGCCGCCGCCGTTTTCCTCGGCCGCCTTCAGCTCGTTGAGCCGCTCGCGGTTGGTGGCGAGGCTGCGGGTGACGAACAGCTCCGCGATCAATTCGTCCTTGGAGCCGAAATGATAATTCACCGCGGCGAGATTGACGTTCGCTTCGGCGACGATGTCGCGCAGCGTCACGTCGCCAAAGCCGCGATCGGCATAAAGCCGTTCAGCGGCGGCAAGGATGGCAGACCGGGTCTGATCGCTGGGCATGTCAGGTCCCCGTTTGCGGAGTTGCATTTCAAACACTTGTATGAAACTATCGTTTGAAGGGCGAGAAATGTCAATTCACGTTTGCGAACGGATCGCATTTCCAGCCACTCCGGACTGCCAGCGTCTGCGACATCCGCAAAATGGCTTGCGGGCCACAAGCGGCGGGCGGACAGTGCGGCCCAACGAATTCAAAAGCCCAGAGGTGAGGAGCGTCCCATGAACTTCGACATGTCCGAAAAGCAGAAGGAATGGCTGAACCGCGTGCAGGCGTTCATGAAGACGCATGTCCGTCCCGCGGTACCGATCTACGACAAGCAGGATGCCGAGGGCCCGCGCTGGAAGGTGATTCCGATCCTCGACGAACTGAAAAAGAAGGCGAAGGCCGAAGGCCTCTGGAACATGTTCATGCCGCCGAACGCGCATGAGGATGACGAATTCCGCGGTGCGGGATTGACCAACCTTGAATACGCCCTTCTGGCGGAAGAAATGGGTCACATCTCCTGGGCCTCGGAGGTGTTCAACTGCTCCGCCCCCGATACCGGCAACATGGAAGTGTTCATCCGCTACGGCAGCAAGGAGCAGAAGCGCAAGTGGCTGAAGCCGCTGATGGAAGGCGAGATCCGCTCCGCCTTCCTGATGACTGAGCCGGCCGTGGCGTCGTCGGATGCCACCAACATCGAAACGCGCATCGAAAAGGATGGCGACCATTACGTCATCAACGGCCGCAAATGGTGGTCGTCGGGCGTCGGCGACCCCCGCTGCAAGATCGCGATCCTGATGGGCAAAACCGATCCGAAGGCGGCCAAGCACCAGGCGCAGTCGCAGATCCTGGTTCCGCTCGACACTCCCGGCATCAAGGTCGAGAAGATGCTGCCGGTGTTCGGCTACGACGATGCGCCGCACGGTCACGCCCAGGTTCTGCTGGAAAACGTTCGCGTGCCGAAGGAGAACATCCTGCTCGGCGAAGGCCGCGGCTTCGAAATCGCGCAGGGCCGTCTCGGCCCAGGCCGTATCCATCACTGCATGCGCACCATCGGCAAGGCCGAGGAGGCGCTGGAGAAGATGGTGAAGCGGCTGGCGTCGCGCAGCGCGTTCGGCAAGAAGATCATCGAGCACTCGGTGTGGGAGCAGCGCATCGGCGAAGCACGCGCCGATATCGAGATGAACAGGCTGCTGTGCCTCAAGGCCGCCGACATGATGGACAAGGTCGGCAACAAGACGGCGCAGGCCGAGATCGCGATGATCAAGGTCGCGGCCCCCAACATGGCGCTGAAGATCATCGACAATGCGATCCAGGCCTATGGCGGCGGTGGCGTCTCCGACGAGGCCGGCCTGGCAAAGGATTACGCCCATATCCGGACCCTTCGGCTCGCGGACGGTCCGGACGAGGTGCACAATCGCGCCATTGCCAGACTTGAACTTCGGAAGTATGCAAACGCTACGAAGTAATTGACATAATGGGGGCGCGAACACTGCGCTCTCTCAGCCGTCATTCCGGGGCGCGAAGCGAACCTCAGATGTGCGGTTGCACATCGGGGAATCTCGAGGTTCCCCGGGGTGCAATTGCACCCCTGAGGTCTGGTCCTTCGGACCATCCCGGAACGACGGACAAGAAACTTGAGGGGAGCGTCATCGTGGCGGACGGCGTCAGGAAAGACGAAGAATTCTCGGGCACCAAGGAAGTCGAGGAGCGTCATCGCATCAACGAGGCGAACCTCGACGGCTGGATGCGCGAGCATGTCGAAGGTTACAAGGGACCGCTGAAGGTCCTGCAGTTCAAGGGCGGACAGTCCAACCCGACCTACAAGATCGAAACCCCCGGTCGCTCTTACGTGATGCGCCGCAAGCCGTTCGGTAAATTGTTGCCGTCGGCGCATGCGGTCGATCGCGAGTTCCGTGTGATCGCAGCGCTCGGCAAGCAGGGCTTTCCGGTCGCCAAGGCCTACGCTCTGTGCACCGACGACGCCGTGATCGGCGCCGCCTTCTACATCATGTCGATGGAAGAGGGCCGGGTGTTCTGGGATCCCTCGCTGCCGAGCCAGACGCCGGAAGACCGACGCAAGATCTTCACCAGCAAGATCGAGACGCTCGCCAATCTCCACGTGTTTGACCCGGAGAAAATCGGACTCGGCGATTTCGGCAAGCCGGGCAATTATTTCGCGCGCCAGGTCGACCGCTGGACCAAGCAGTACCGCGCTTCCGAGACGCAGCACATTCCGGAATTCGAAAAACTCGCCGAGTGGCTGCCGAAGACCGTGCCGCCGCAGGCGCGCGCCTCGGTCGTCCACGGCGACTACCGTCTCGACAACATGATTTTCCATGCCACGGAACCGCGCGTGCAGGCGGTGCTGGACTGGGAACTGTCGACGCTCGGCGATCCCATGGCCGACTTCACCTATCTGCTGATGCAGTGGACCATGCCGGGCCTCGCCAATGCCGACCTCAAGGCGCTCAATATTCCGAGCCTGGAAGAGGCCGCGCAGATCTACTGCAACGTCACCGGCAGCGCCGTGCCGGACTTGAACTGGTATTTTTCCTACAATTTGTTCCGCCTTGCCGGCATCACGCAGGGCATTGCCGGGCGCGTTCGCGACGGCACCGCGGCCAACGCCAGGGCGCTGGAGTCGGCGGCCCGCACCGTGCCACTGTCGAAGGATGCCTGGGCATACGCGCAGAAGGCCGGCGCGACCTAACCGACTGGTGACACTTTCCCCGAATATCCGCGGCAGCCTGCTCATGGCGGTATCCATGGCGGCGTTCACCACGAACGACTCCATCACCAAGGTGGTGTCGTCCGAGATGAATTTTGGCCAGGTGATGCTGGTGCGTGGGCTGTTCGCGATCGTGCTGGTCGCCGCCTTCGCCTGGTACCAGGGGGCGCTGCGTCCGCTGCGCACACTGATGGAAAAACCGGTGGCGCTGCGGGTGTTCGGCGAAATCGGCGGCACGATCTCGTTCATGGCCGCACTCGCGCATTTGCCGCTCGCCAACACCTCGGCGATCTTCCAGGCGCTGCCGCTGGCGATCACGCTCGGCGCCGCCGTGATATTTGGCGAGCCGGTCGGCTGGCGGCGCTGGTCGGCGATCGTGGCCGGCTTCATCGGCGTGCTCATCATCGTACGGCCGGGGCTTGCGGGCTTCAGCCAGTACTCGCTGTTCGCGCTGGTGTCGGTCGCCTTCTGCGCGTTGCGCGATCTCGCGACCCGGCGGATCCCAGCAAAGATCCCCTCGCTGTTCATCACCTTGCTGACCACCGTGACGGTGACGACCGCCGGCGGCGTAATCCTGGTTCCGCTCGGCGGCTGGACGCCGCCATCGACGGGCGCGCTAGGCCTGCAGGCGCTGGCCGCCGTGCTGCTGCTGATCGGCTATCAATGCATCATCACGGCGCTGCGCTCCGGCGACATCTCGGCGGTGGCGCCGTTCCGCTATTCCGCGCTGCTATGGGCGATGCTGCTCGGCTATCTCGTGTTCGGCGACGTACCCGACGCGATGATGGTGACGGGCGCGTCGATCATCGTAGCCTCCGGCCTCTACGCCTTCTACCGCGAGCGCGTCCGTCACCGCGCGCTGGCGGCGGAATCATCCGGCATTCCGCCCGACGGGTTGTGATCATCATGGCTCGCAATGACGACCTAAATCGGCTTGCCCGCATACGGCATCGATGCCGTGAGGCCGCCGTCGACCGGGATCGCCTGGCCGTTGACATAGGAGGCGTCGTCGCTGGCGAGGAACAATCCCATCGCGGCGAGTTCGTGCGGCTGGCCGGGGCGCTTCAGCGGATTGAGCTGGCCGATCTTATCGGACGTGCCGCGCTCCTTGGCGCGGTCGAACACCGGCTTGGTCATGCCGGTTTCGATCAGGCCGGGGCACACCGCATTGATGCGTACGCCGGTGCCGGACAGCGAGTAGGCGGTGGTCTGCACCAGGCTGATGACGCCGGCCTTGCTGGCGCCGTACGGATGTCCACTCGCGCCGGCCTTGAGGCCTGCGACGGAGGCGGTGCAGACGATCGAGCCGGACTTCTGCTTGATCATGTGCGGCATCGAATGCTTGATGGCGAGGAACGGCCCGATCAGATTGACGCGCAAGACTTCCTGCCAGTGCTCCACGGTCTGCTCGGCCAGCGGCACCAGCCCGCCGCTGACGCCGGCATTGGCCCAGATCGCGTCGAGCCTGCCATATTTCGCGACCGCCTTGTCGATGAAGGCCTTCACATCGGCTTCCGACCCCGCATCCGCCATCACGGCCTCGACATTGCCGCCGGCATCGCTGACCAGCTTGGCGGTGTCCTTCACGCCCTCGGTCTTGTCGACGATGATCAGCTTGGCGCCCTCCCGGGAGAACAGCACCGATGCCGCGCGTCCGATGCCGCTGCCTGCGCCGGTGATAACGACGGATTTGCCTTCGAGGCGGCCCATGAGTTTCTCCCTGTAATGTTATGCGCGCCGGCGTCTGCCGCCTTGCGGAATTCAAACAAGATTTCAAACGGCAGAGCCACTTGAGACGATGCGTGCTCTGACGTACAGCGACAACGAACAGTATTGAAGGGCTTTGGCGATGTCCAATGCAGACAAACCGCGGACGATCACGACACGATGGTGGTGGGTCCGCCATGCGCCGGTGCGCGAAGACGGCGGCTGCATTTACGGACAGAATGATCTGGGCTGCGACACCAGCGATCGTGTGGTGTTCGAGGCGGTCGGTAAAATCCTGCCACGCAATGCGGTCTGGTACGCAAGCAATTTGAAGCGCACGCATCAGACCGCGCAGGCGATCTGGGACGCCGGCTATCCCAAGCCGTCGGATATGCCGCATGTGAACGCGTTCGCCGAACAGCATCTCGGCCAATTGCAGGGTATGAATCGCGCTGCGTTTTACGCAAGCCTGCCGCCCGGCCGCAACTGGTTGACGGGGATCGACGAACCCGCGCCCGGCGGCGAGAGTTTTATGGACCTCTATCACCGCGCTTGTGGCGGCATCGCGCAGATCAACGCCGAACAGGCGGGCAGGGACATCATCGCCGTTGCGCATGGCGGCACGATCAGGGCCGCCATCGCGCTTGCGCTCGGCGGTCAGCCGGACAAAGGCCTCGCTTTCGATATCGACAACTGCTCGGTGACCCGGCTCGATCATCTCACAAGCGCCAACTACACCGGATGGCGGCTGCCGATGGTCAATCAGCAGCCCTGGATCGCGGATGCTTCGCATAACGCCATGCACCAGCCGGCAGGCCCGGAAGTCACGCCACCGGAGACGAAACTCGCTTGATCGCCTGAGTTGTCGAAAGCCGCAAAGGCTGCTTAGCTCAAGCCTGAAAAACAAAACCGATCAACATCTGGGAGAGAGACATGACCTTGTTCGATATGTCGGGAAAAGTCGCCGTCATCACCGGCTCCACGCGCGGCATCGGCCTTGCCATCGCCGAGCGCATGGCGGAGCACGGCGCCAAGGTCGTGATCTCCTCGCGCAAGCAGGACGTCTGCGATTCCGTCACCAAGGCAATCAACGAAAAATTCGGCAAGGGAACCGCGGTGGCGATCGCGGCGAATATCTCGAGCAAGGAAAACCTGCAAAACCTCGTCGACGAATCCAACCGCGCCTTCGGCAAGATCGACGTGCTGGTCTGCAACGCCGCGTCCAATCCCTATTACGGTCCGCTCGGCGGCATTTCCGACGACCAGTTCCGCAAGATCCTCGACAACAACATCGTCGCCAACAACTGGCTGATCAACATGGTGGTGCCGCAGATGATCGAGCGCAAGGATGGCTCGATCGTGATCGTGTCCTCGATCGGCGGCCTCAAGGGTTCGACCGTGCTCGGCGCCTACGCGATCTCGAAGGCCGCCGACATGCAGCTCGCGCGCAACCTCGCCTGCGAATACGGCAAGCACAATATCCGCGTGAACTGCATCGCGCCCGGCCTGATCAAGACCGATTTTGCGAAAGCGCTGTGGGACAATCCGGAGACGCTGAAGGCCTCCACCGCGCGCTCGCCGCTGCTGCGCATCGGCATTCCGGATGAGATCGCCGGTGCCGCGGTGCTGATGGGATCGAAGGCGGGGGATTTCATGACCGGCCAGACCATCGTGATCGACGGTGGGGCGACGATTAGTTGATTTAGTCTCCCGGACGCGGTGCAGCGCGCGGCGCTGCTCCGCAGAGCCGGGACCCATACTGGGCTGTCAGCGGCATCTGGTCCCCGGCTCGGCGACGCATCACTTCGGGCTGCGTCGCGTCCGGGGCACGAGACTTCACTCCACCGCCGCGTAGACCAGATCCCGCAGCAGGTTGCGGATATATTCGCGCTGGCCGGGGCCCTGCATCATGAACACCGTGAACAGGTCTTCGGCGGGATCGATGAAGAAGAACGTGCCGGCCATCCCGCTCCAGAAGAACTGGCCGAGCGAGCCCGGGAACGGCGCCACGCCGCGGTGGGTGCGGACCGCGAAGCCGAGGCCAAAACCGTGACCAGGCGGCATCAGCGGCGAGTTCGACCTTCACGCTTGCGGAGAGATGATCTGACGCCATCAGTTCCAGCGTCTTGCGGCCGATGATCCTGTTGCCGTCGAGCGTGCCGCCGTTGAGCAGCATCTGGCAGAAGCGCGCATAGTCCATCGTGGTCGAGACCAGCCCGCCGCCGCCGGATTCCATCGCCGGCTTCTCCAGCATGTTGAAGAGCTGCACCTTGTCGCCGTTCCACGGATCGGTCGCGAACGGTTCGGCGAGGCGGCCGGCATTCGCTTCCGGGGTATGGAATGCGGTCTCGGCCATTTGCAGCGGCGCCAGGATGCGTTCGGTCAGGAAGGCGCCGAGCGATTTGCCGGAGACGACCTCGATGATGCGGCCGAGCACGTCGGTCGAGCGGCTGTAGTTCCATTCCGCGCCGGGCTGGCACATCAGCGGCATGCCGGCGATCATGGTCGCGTGCTCGGCGTTGGTGATCTTGCGGCTGCGCAGCCGCGATTGCTGGTAGAGCTGCTGGACCGGGCCGTTGCCGGTGTGGTCGTAGGTCAGGCCCGAGGTGTGCCGCAACAGGTCCTGAACGGTCATCTGCCGCTTGACCGGCACGAGGTCGAGCTTGCCGTTGTTCACGACGCCGACCTTCTGCTCGGCAAACTCCGGAATGAATTTGGCGACGGGGTCGCCGAGGACGAAGTGGCCGTCCTCGACCAGCATCATGATGCCGACCGAGACGATCGGCTTGGTCATCGAGAAGATGCGGAAGATGCTGTCATGGGTCATCGGCGCGCTGGCCGCCGGATTCTGCCGGCCGATCGCATCGAACCAGCCGATCTGGCCGCGCCGCGCCACCATCACGGTGGCGCCGGGGAGCGTTCCCTTGTCGACCTCGCGCTTGAAGGCATCCGACATCCGCTGCAGGCGGACGCTCGAAAGCCCGATCGTTTCCGGCTTGGCATCGGGGAGAGAAGGGGTCTGGGGGGCAGTCGTCTGCCGGGCGGCGGTCTGGGCGGTCATTGTCTCTCCCGTTGCTCTTGTTGTTTGCGAGACCCAAGTCTGGCGCAGAAGGCGTGCTTTGGATAGGGCGCAAGCCGCTTCGCCCTTGCAATCGGGGTATGCCCTATGCTTGAAACGGCGCGAAGCGGCGCACGCGCCGGTTCCCTGCAGGAGTGTAGCTCAATTGGTAGAGCACCGGTCTCCAAAACCGGGGGTCGCAGGTTCGAGCCCTGCCACTCCTGCCAGCTAAATCAAATACTTAAGCTGATTTTCGGCGGTGCCGGTGGGCCCTCTCAGAAGCTGCCGGGCGATCGACCCATACATCGCACCGCGTTATCATGCGACGCCAACGACCGCTCGTTCGGCCGGCTGGGCCTGCTCGCCGGCGGTCGCGTGGGATTTGTCCACGCTCGGCGGACCAACGTGGGCATGGGCCGCCTTTTCAACCCGCTTCGACCATGACCGGTAGTAGGCGACGGCCGTCATGATTGCGATGCCGGCGATTCCAACCAGCAATTGAGCGATGATCCCGTCCGACGTCGTCGTCAGGATAAAATACCCGATGAACGCGAGGTAGATGCCGACGGCAAACACTTCGAGGGATTGCTGGCCGCACTTGATCAGCGGTTTCCAGATCGCGGCCTGGAGCGCTGCCGCATCGATCGGTATGAACCGCGCGCCCAGGATGATCACGATGGCCAGATGCAGGAAGCGATAGGGCGCCAGATTGGTCTTGTCGTTCGGATTGAAGGCTTCGAACAGGGTGCGCGGCAACAAGGTCTGAAGATTCCGATATCAGTCCGGATAACGTCATGACGGCGGCGAAGAGCAAATAAGCCAGCCCGATTATGAGGACCGCCCTGGAGCGCACCAGGAAATGCAGCGTATTGGCTCCGCCCAGCGCCAGCCATGCGCCGAGTACAAACAGAAGCTGCCACGCGAATGGGTTGAAATACCAAACACCGGATGGGTAGGAGGGCAGGTTCCAGCCAAATTGCCGGGCTGCGAAGTAGAGCAACACGGATCCCAGCATCACCCAGTTGCGGTGCCTGAGCATCAGCCAGAGCACCGGCGCAAAGGCGCCCATCAGGACGACGTAGAGCGGCAGCACGTCGAGGTTCAGCGGCTTGTACCGGAGCAACAGCCCTTGCGTGATGGTTTCGACCGGTGCGTTCAACAATGGGGCGACATTGAACCGATCGATGAGACCAGGTGCGTTGAAGCGGCTTGAGAGCAAGTGGACCGAAGCGAGATAGAACACGAACAGCAGGATGTGGGCGGCGTAGATCTGCCACACGCGCCGCAGCAGCCGCGTCGTTCCGAACACGAAGCCGTGCTCGAGCATTCGTCTGCCGAAGACGAGCGCCGAGGTGTAGCCGGAAATGAACACGAACAGATCGGCGCCGTCGCTGAAGCCGTAGTTCCGGAACGAAAACCAGGCCAGTACGCTGGTCGAGACATGGCCAAGGAACATCAGCCAGTTGGCCAGCCCACGGAACAGGTCCAGCCGCAAATCCCGCTTCGATGGTGGAAGTGCAACGTCGACCCGCATTCGTTCCCCGGCCCATATCCGACAAGCGCCCGGCAGCCCGGGCGTCTTCCGGCGCAGCCAAGCCTTGGAAAGGCAAACCTCGAGAACGATAGGGGGCTGGCAAGGCGGACCATTGAGCCAAGTCAATTCATGTGGCTGGCTCGCGGGATCAGATGCGGTGGTGCGGCCGGCGAAAGCGCAGCCAGTCTGAGGTGGTCGGCTAAAATGATCGCCTGATCAACGACTTGGGCGAATTTCCTGCCGTTTGGTCGGAACTAGGCGAAGAATGCGGTGAGGACGGCTACATCCGATCGGGCGGGAGGCTCGCCCCGCAGATCGGCGTCGATCACCCGCCGGCATGCATCGATCGTGATGATGTCGCCGAGGTCGTTCGCGGCGTCGAGCACGGTCCAGGCCGTCTCGCCCGCGGGTCTTTCCAGTTCTTGGCCTGACAGAGCCATGGTCGCCTCATTCCCCTATGGAGCGCTCAGCATAGCCGGATGCTTTTAAAATCCAGATGGCAGGCTTGGGAGCATTTGAAGAAAGGCTGTACCTGGGGATTAACCAATGGCCGGCCGGCGGTCTTTTCGCTTGGCCCCCCAAAAAGGGCCGTTCGGCACCCGCGGCACCCCGTACCTTGACCTTTTGCCCGCCCGGCAGTAGATACGCGCTACCTGCAGCCGGCCCGCTAAATGCGGATATCCGGCGCGGCTTTGAATTTCCCCGAACAATCGAGCCCGCTTGGCGCTCATCCTTCGAGAGAGGGCTGGGCGCAAAAAGGCTGTTCGGATTCGCTTTAAATCACAACCGTCTTACGAAGGACGCGGTAACCAACGATGGCTTTCAGCCCGTTCAAATTCCTGCAGGAAGTGCGCTCGGAGACCGCCAAGGTCACCTGGCCGACGCGCCGCGAGACGACGATCACCACGATCATGGTATTCGTGATGGTTGCGCTGGCTTCGATCTTCTTTTTCACCTCGGATTTGATCATCCGCTACGTCGTCACCTTTCTGCTGGGCGTCCACTGATGAGCACCGGAACCCAAACCATGGACAAGCGCTGGTATATCGTTCACGCCTATTCGAACTTCGAGAAGAAGGTCTCGGAATCGATCCGGGAACAGGCGAAGCAGCGCGGGCTTGAAGATCTGTTCGAGCAGGTGCTGGTGCCGACCGAAAAGGTCACCGAGGTGCGCCGCGGCCGCAAGATCGATGCCGAGCGCAAGTTCTTCCCGGGCTATGTGCTGGTGAAGATGAAGCTGACCGACGAGGCGTTTCATCTCATCAAGAACACGCCCAAGGTGACCGGCTTCCTCGGCGCCGAAAACAAGCCGATGCCGATCTCCGAATCCGAGGCGATGCGGATCCTGCACCAGGTGCAGGAAGGCGTCGAACGTCCGAAGGCGTCGGTGTCGTTCGAAATCGGCGAGAACGTCCGCGTGGCCGATGGCCCGTTCGCGTCGTTCTCCGGCGTGGTTGAAGAAATTGACGAGGCGCGTTCGCGCGTGAAGGTCGCGGTGTCGATCTTCGGCCGCGCCACGCCGGTCGAACTGGAATTCGGTCAGGTCGAGAAGGTCTGACCGGGCGCTGTCATTGCCGGGCTAAAGCGCGAAGCGCGTCTTCGCACTGGATGACCCGGCAATCCATCTGCTTCGCAAGATGCATTTTCGCGAAGAGAGATGGATGCCCGGGTCAAGCCCGGGCATGACGAAGAGAGCAAGCGGCGAAGCCGCTTGAGAAGAGCCGTGGGAGGGGACTGACGGTCGCCAGCCGTCATGCGAACCGCACCACGGTCCTGTGAAGCTTCCGGATCGTCCGGAGCAACATGAGGAGCAGTACATGGCAAAGAAAGTGACCGGATACCTGAAATTGCAGGTGCCGGCCGGTGCGGCGAATCCTTCGCCCCCGATCGGTCCCGCGCTTGGTCAGCGCGGTCTCAACATCATGGAATTCTGCAAGTCGTTCAACGCGCAGACGCAGAAGGAAGAAAAGAACACCCCGATCCCGGTGATCATCACCATCTATGCGGACCGTTCCTTCACCTTCGAGATGAAGACGCCGCCGATGTCCCACTTCCTCAAGCAGGCCGCCAAGATCCAGTCCGGTTCGAAAGCTCCGGGCCGCGACAAGGCCGGCCAGGTGACCAAAGCGCAAGTGCGCGAGATCGCCGAGAAGAAGATGAAGGATC
Organism: uncultured Alphaproteobacteria bacterium; assembly: GCA_963816815.1. Classification (GTDB taxonomy): domain Bacteria; phylum Pseudomonadota; class Alphaproteobacteria; order Rhizobiales; family Xanthobacteraceae; genus Bradyrhizobium. The sequence goes on along the minus strand of CAWFMW010000025.1, from coordinate 5,819 downwards.
TCAATTGCGATTCCGTCGAGTCGGCCATGAAGATGGTCGAGGGCTCCGCCCGTTCGATGGGTCTGGAAGTTGCGGGGTAACGGACCATGGCAATCGGAAAACGTTTGAAGAAGGCCCGCGAGGGTGTCGACCGCGAGCATCTCTATTCGCTCGCGGATGCCATCAAGATGGTCAAGGAACGCGCCAAGTCGAAGTTCGACGAGACGATCGAAATCGCGATCAATCTCGGCGTCGACCCGCGTCACGCCGACCAGATGGTTCGCGGCGTCGTCAACCTGCCGAACGGCACCGGCCGCACGCTGCGCGTCGGCGTGTTCGCCCGCGGCGCCAAGGCGGACGAAGCCAGGGCTGCGGGTGCTGACGTCGTCGGCGCCGAAGACCTGGTCGAGAAGGTGCAGGGCGGCAACATCGATTTCGATCGTTGTATCGCCACGCCCGACATGATGCCGCTGGTCGGCCGCCTCGGTAAGGTGCTCGGCCCGCGCGGCATGATGCCGAACCCGAAGATCGGCACCGTGACGATGGACGTCGCCACCGCCGTGAAGGGCGCCAAGGGCGGCTCGGTCGAATTCCGCGTCGAAAAGGCCGGCATCGTGCAGGCCGGCGTCGGCAAGGCCTCGTTCTCGGAAGAGAAGCTGGTGCAGAACGTCAAGGCGCTGGCGGATGCGGTGTCGAAGGCGAAGCCTGCCGGCGCCAAGGGCACCTACATCCAGCGCGTGGCGGTCTCCTCCACCATGGGTCCGGGCGTCAAGGTCGAGCCGGGCACGCTGCTCGGCTAACTCCTGGCACGCGACGTGAATGATGAAGGGCGGAATCGGGCGACCGGTTCCGCCCTTTGCGTTTGACGGCGGTTTTGCGTAATCGTCACCGCGCCGGAAGAGACAAGAAAGAAGAACAATGCCCGAGAAGGTCCTGGTCTATTCGCGTTTTCCAAAGGCCCAGATGGAGCGTTTCGGCGAACGGTTCGAGATCCTGAACGCCGCCGGCAAGTCGCCCAAAGACGTGTTCTCCGCCGAACAGCTCGCCGACATCCGCGCAATGATCACGGCCGGCGGCACGCCGCTTCGCGGCGAGGCGATGGACCAACTGCCGAAGCTCGGCGCCATCGTCTGCTACGGCACCGGCTATGACGGCGTCGATCTGGCGGCGGCGGCGAAGCGCAACATCGCGGTCGGCCACAGTCCGGGGGCGAATGCGGCATCTGTTGCCGACATCGCGGTCACCCTGATGCTGGCGGCGACACGCCGACTGCTTCCAGCCGACGATTACGTTCGGAGCGGTAGCTGGGCGGCGGCAAAACCTTCGCCGATGATGCGCACGCAGGCGGGCATGCTCGGCCGCAAAATCGGCGTCTACGGCATGGGCGAGATCGGCCGCAAGATCGCGGCACGCGTCGCTGCTTTCGAGACCGAGGTCGGCTATTTCAGCCGCAGCCAGCACGACGTTCCCTATCGGTATTTTCCGACGCTCGGCGCGCTGGCCGAATGGTGCAGCGTCCTGATGGTCGCGGTGCGGGCGGGGGAGGATACCAACCACGCCGTCGATGCCGATATCCTGAAAAAGCTCGGCAAGGACGGCTACATCGTCAACATCTCGCGTGGCTCGGTCATCGACCAGCAGGCCCTGATCGCGGCGCTGACCGACCAGACCATCGCCGGCGCCGGCCTCGACGTGTACGCAAAGGAGCCGCATGCGCCGGATGCGCTGACCGCGCTGCCCAACGTCGTGCTGGCCCCGCATATCGGCGGCCATACGCTGGAGTCGCATGTCGCGATGCAGGACTGCGTGATCGCCAATCTCGACGCGTTCTTCGCCGGCAAGCCGCTGCCCTATGCAGTGCCGCTCGGCTGACGCTTCAGTGTGACGGAACCCCTCAAGGAAATTTTGGAGCCGTTTTGGGCCCAATTCGGGGCAAATGCGGGTGTGCCATCTGGTCTGAATTTTGCCCTTGGCAAGCCGGATAAGACTCGGTAAAGAACCGCTTCCGGGCGTGCTGGCCGTTGCTGGCACGTCCGTGCTCGCATTCCGAAAACCCGATACGGTAGGAGATCATTCCTTTCAGGACATCCGCATGGATTGCTCGAAAGGAAGGAAAACTCATCGCTTCGGTGGATTGCGGCAGGGGTCTTTCGGCTTGCCGGACGGCCTCGATCCTGTCCGAGACTGCAGGCGCTCGCGAAGAAACGCAAGTTTCTTCAACAGCTTAATCTTACAGCCTGCATAGACGGGTGAAGACCGGATTTCGCTTTAACGCCGCTTTTTGCGGCGCCGTGGCTGATTTGGTTCGAACCTCGACACCCCGCGCCATCTGGTTCGGGAGGGCAGGCTTTTCAAATGTCGTCTTGCCCGGCGTGTCCTTGAGACTGGTGTCTAGAGGTCAGGTTTTGGGTGAGACGATGGGTGCAACCCGGCGGTCTCGCTCTTAAGCGAAGGCCGCCAACCGGAGAGAGCTTGCTGTGGAAAGAGCGGCAAAAAAGGACGCGGTTGAAGCGCTGAACGGGGTCTTCAAGACCACCAGCGTTGCAGTCGTCGCCCACTATTCCGGCCTCACCGTGGCCCAGATGCAGAAGCTGCGCATGCAGATGAAGCAGGCGGGTGCGTCGGTGAAGGTCTCGAAGAACCGTCTCGCCAAAATTGCTCTTGAAGGCACGGATGTCGTTGCCATCGGTTCCCTGCTGAAGGGACCGACCGTGATCGCGACTTCAAACGATCCGGTAGCGGCGCCGAAGGTTGCCATCGAATTCGCCAAGGCGAACGAACAGTTCGTCATTCTCGGCGGCTCGATGGGTAAAACCGTCCTGGATGTGAACGGTGTGAAGGCGCTTGCCTCATTGCCGTCGCTGGACGAACTGCGCGGCAAGATTGTCGGCCTCCTGGTGGCGCCGGCGACCAAGATCGCTCAGCTCTCGACTGCGCCCGCGGCCAAGCTCGCGCGCGTCGTCCAGGCCTATGCCTCAAAGAGCGAAGCGGCCTGACCCTTCGCAAATCAAACCTGGTTCGAACCAATACGTTTAAGGAAACAGATCAATGGCTGACCTACAGAAAATCGTCGACGACCTCTCGAGCCTGACCGTGCTCGAAGCTGCCGAGCTCGCAAAGCTCCTCGAAGAAAAGTGGGGCGTGTCCGCTGCTGCCGCCGTTGCGGTCGCCGGTCCCGCTGCCGCTGCCGCTGCTCCGGCTGAAGAGAAGACCGAGTTCACCGTCATGCTCGTCGCCGCCGGCGACAAGAAGATCGAAGTCATCAAGGAAGTCCGCGCCATCACCGGCCTGGGCCTCAAGGAAGCCAAGGACCTCGTCGAAGGCGCGCCCAAGGCTGTCAAAGAGGGCGTGAACAAGGACGAGTCCGAGAAGCTCAAGGCCCAGCTCGAAAAGGCTGGCGCCAAGGTGGAATTGAAGTAAGCGAAGTTACTTCAGCTAAATCCCGGAGCGAGGCGCGAGCGAGATCCGGGGATCTGCTGCAAGACTTCGTGCGATGGGGTAACCCGGAGCACGGCGTACACAGAAAAGTGTGGGGATTCGCGGGGTTAGCTCCTCGAATCTCCACTATTCCGCCCCATATCGGGACGGCAGCAGGAAAACGCGGTAGGCGATTGGGAACGGCAGGGTTCCCGGCGTAAGCCGTTGGGAGACAGTCAGATTTCGGGCTTTTTCAGTCCGTGAAGCAGCAGGTTGAGACGGGCGGGTGCAGTCATGCGCCCCGCGCGTCGTTTTGCGTTTTGAAGGTCTAGAGAACGGATTTAGGACTTAATTCCTGAAATTGAGCTTTGTTCCTTTTGAGCGATTCGAAATTCAACCCGGGGGCGGCGGCAGTCGCGCTTCGGAAGGTTCGCCCACAAGGGCGACGAAAATGAGAGGCCACGATGGCGCAGCAGACATTCACCGGTCGCAAACGCGTTCGCAAGTTCTTCGGACACATCAAGGAAGTCGCCGAGATGCCGAACCTCATCGAGGTTCAGAAGGCGTCCTACGACCAGTTCCTGATGGTCGAGGAGCCGCAGGGCGGCCGGCTGGACGAGGGCCTGCAGGCGGTGTTCCGCTCGGTGTTCCCGATCTCGGATTTCTCGGGCACCTCGATGCTGGAATTCGTCCGCTACGAATTCGAGCCGCCGAAATACGACGTCGACGAGTGCCGCCAGCGCGGCATGACCTATGCTGCGCCGCTGAAGGTGACGCTGCGCCTGATCGTGTTCGATATCGACGAGGAAACCGGCGCCAAGTCGGTCAAGGACATCAAGGAGCAGGACGTCTACATGGGCGATATCCCGCTCATGACCATGAACGGCACCTTCGTCGTCAACGGCACCGAGCGCGTCATCGTCTCCCAGATGCACCGTTCGCCCGGCGTGTTCTTCGACCACGACAAGGGCAAGACCCATTCGTCCGGCAAGCTGTTGTTTGCCGCGCGCGTGATTCCGTATCGCGGTTCCTGGCTCGACATCGAGTTCGACGCCAAGGACATCGTGTTCGCGCGCATCGACCGCCGCCGCAAGATTCCCGTGACCTCGCTGATGTACGCGCTCGGTCTCGACGGCGAGACGATCCTGTCCACCTTCTACAAGAAGATCAATTTCAAGCGCACCAAGGAAGGCTGGCGCGTGCCGTTCGACGCCGCCCGTTTCCGCGGCTACTCGACCATCAACGACCTGATCGACGCCGACACCGGCAAGGTCGTGCTCGAGGCCGGCAAGAAGCTGACCGTGCGCGCGGCGCGCCAGTTGCAGGAAAAGGGCCTCAAGGCGCTGCGCCTGTCGGATGAAGAGCTGGTCGGCAACTATCTCGCCGAGGATCTCGTCAATCCGAAGACCGGTGAAATCTACGCCGAAGCCGGCGAGGAGCTGACCGAGAAGTCGCTGAAGGCGCTCAACGAGCAGGGCTACAAGGAACTGCCGCTGCTCGACATCGACCACGTCAATGTCGGCGCCTACATCCGCAACACGCTGCATGCCGACAAGAACATGACGCGTGAAGACGCGCTGTTCGACATCTACCGCGTGATGCGTCCGGGCGAGCCGCCGACCATCAACTCGGCGCAGACCATGTTCCAGTCGCTGTTCTTCGACAGTGAGCGCTACGACCTGTCCGCGGTCGGCCGCGTCAAGATGAACATGCGCCTCGAACTCGACGCGCCCGACACCCATCGCACGCTGCGCAAGGAAGACATCCTGGCCGTCATCAAGACGCTGGTCGACCTGCGCGACGGCAAGGGCGAGATCGACGACATCGACCATCTCGGCAACCGCCGTGTGCGTTCGGTCGGCGAACTGATGGAGAACCAGTACCGCATCGGTCTGCTGCGCATGGAGCGCGCGATCAAGGAGCGCATGTCCGAGCGTCGACATCGACACCGTGATGCCGCAGGACCTGATCAACGCCAAGCCGGCGGCCGCCGCGGTGCGCGAATTCTTCGGCTCCTCGCAGCTGTCGCAGTTCATGGACCAGACCAACCCGCTGTCGGAGATCACCCACAAGCGCCGTCTCTCGGCGCTTGGACCGGGCGGTCTGACCCGCGAGCGCGCCGGCTTCGAGGTGCGCGACGTGCATCCGACGCATTACGGCCGCATCTGCCCGATCGAAACGCCGGAAGGTCCGAACATCGGCCTGATCAACTCGCTGGCGACGTTCGCGCGCGTCAACAAGTACGGCTTCGTCGAAACGCCCTATCGCAAGGTCAAGGACGGCCGCGTCACCGAGGAGGTCGTGTACCTCTCGGCGATGGAGGAGGGCCGCTATCGCGTGGCGCAGGCCAACGTGCCGCTCGATGCCAAGGGTCGCTTCACCGAGGACCTGATCATCTGCCGTCACGCCGGCGAAGTGCTGCC
>CAWFMW010000024.1:0-67500 GCA_963816815.1 uncultured Alphaproteobacteria bacterium | reverse complement strand
CCTGCCCCGTCCGCCATCAAGCGCGCGCTCGACGTGCTCAAGGGTGCGAAACGTCCCCTCATCATTCTCGGCAAGGGCGCGGCCTATGCGCAGGCCGATGACGATATCCGCGCCTTTGTCGAAAAGACCGGCGCCCCGTTCCTGCAGATGAGCATGGCCAAGGGCCTGCTGCCGGATACGCATGCGCAGTCAGCCGGTGCGGCGCGCTCGACCGTGCTCAAGGACGCCGATGTCGTCATGCTGATCGGCGCCCGCCTCAACTGGCTGCTGTCGCACGGCAAGGGCAAGACCTGGGGCGATGCGCCGAAGAAATTCATCCAGATCGACATCGAGCCGAAGGAAATGGATTCCAACGTCGAGATCGTGGCTCCCGTGGTCGGCGATATCGGCTCCTGCGTCTCCGCCCTGCTCGCGGGCATGGGCAGCAGCTGGTCGGCCGCGCCGGCCGAGTGGCTCAACACGGTTTCCAAGAAGCGTGACGAGAACGTCGCCAAGATGGCGCCGAAGCTGATGAACAACGCCTCGCCGATGGATTATCACGGCGCGCTCGGCGTGCTGCGCACCATCGTCAAGGAGCGGCCGGACGCGATCTTCGTCAACGAAGGCGCCAACACGCTCGACCTCGCCCGTGGCGTCATCGACATGTACAAGCCGCGCAAGCGCATCGACGTCGGCACCTGGGGCGTGATGGGCATCGGCATGGGTTATTCGATCGCAGCCGCCGTCGAAACCGGCAATCCGGTGCTCGCGGTCGAAGGCAACTCGGCCTTCGGCTTTTCGGGCATGGAAGTCGAGACCATCTGCCGCTACCAGCTTCCGATCTGCATCGTCATTTTTAACAATGACGGCATCTATCGCGGCACCGACGTCAATGGCGCCAGTTCCGATCCGGCGACCACCGTGTTCGTCAAGGGCTCGCGCTACGACAAGATGATGGAAGCCTTTGGCGGCGTCGGCATCAACGCCACCTCGCCCGATGAGCTGAAGCGCGCCGTCAACGCCGCGATGGATTCCGGCAAGCCGACGCTGATCAACGCCGTGATCGATCCGGCGGCCGGCTCCGAGAGCGGCCGTATCGGCAACCTCAATCCGCAAAGCGTTCTGAAAAAGAAATAACCGACTTCAACCCTTTCCATCCTGCACGACAGGGCAGGCAGACACAGTACGGAGCACAGACGATGACAAAGGCGCTCAAGGGCGTTCGTATTCTCGATTTCACCCACGTTCAGTCGGGCCCGACCTGCACGCAATTGCTGGCCTGGTTCGGCGCCGACGTGATCAAGGTCGAGCGCCCCGGCGTCGGCGACATTACGCGTGGCCAGTTGCAGGACATTCCCAACGTGGACAGCCTGTATTTCACCATGCTCAACCACAACAAGCGCTCGATCACGCTCGACACCAAGAACCCAAAGGGCAAGGAAGTCCTCACCGCGCTGATCAAGAGCTGCGACGTGCTGGTGGAAAACTTCGGCCCCGGCGTGCTCGACCGCATGGGTTTCCCCTGGGAGAAGATCCACAGCCTCAACCCGAAGATGATCGTGGCTTCGATCAAGGGCTTTGGCCCCGGACCGTACGAAGACTGCAAGGTCTATGAGAACGTCGCCCAGTGCACCGGCGGCGCGGCCTCCACCACCGGTTTCCGCGACGGCCTGCCGCTCGTGACCGGCGCGCAGATCGGCGACAGCGGCACCGGGTTGCATCTCGCGCTCGGCATCGTCACCGCGCTTTACCAGCGCACCGTGACCGGCCAGGGCCAGAAGGTCACCGCCGCGATGCAGGACGGTGTCTTGAACCTCGCGCGCGTAAAACTGCGCGACCAGCAGCGCCTCGCCCATGGCCCGCTGAAGGAATACAGCCAGTATGGCGAAGGCATTCCGTTCGGCGACGCGGTGCCGCGCGCCGGCAACAATTCAGGCGGCGGCCAGCCCGGCCGCATCGTCAAGTGCAAGGGCTGGGAGACCGATCCCAACGCCTACCTTTATTTCATCACCCAGGCGCCGGTCTGGGAGAAGATCTGCGACGTGATCGGCGAACCCGGCTGGAAGACCCATCCCGACTACGCCAAGCCGCCTGCCCGGCTGTCGCGGTTGAACGAAATCTTCGCCCGCGTTGAACAGTGGACGATGACCAAGACCAAGTTCGAAGCGATGGACATCCTCAACAAGGACGACATCCCCTGCGGCCCGATCCTGTCGATGAAGGAGATCATCGAAGACCAGTCGCTGCGCGCCACCGGCACCGTGGTCGAGGTCGATCACCCCGCCCGCGGCAAGTACATCTCGGTCGGCAACCCGATCAAGCTGTCGGACTCACCGAGCGAGGTGACGCGTTCGCCGCTGCTCGGCGAGCACACCGACGAGATCCTGCGCCAGGTTCTCGGCTTCTCCGACCACCAGGTCGCCGAAATCCACGATTCCGGCGCGCTCGACCCGCCACGGAAGCAGGCGGCGGAATAGGCACCGCCTTGTCTTCTGAAATACAAAGGCCGCCGGTTTCCGGCGGCCTTTTGCTGTCTGGAATGCCACTTTGTTAATTTTGCTGCAATGCAAACTGCCAATTGCTGCTATGCAAACAAGTCTGTTGCAGCTGGCATCTGGTATACATAAATTGTCCCCAGATCATGAAGCGGAATGGTTCCGCACCAAGAAAAGGGGACACACATGTCCAAGACTGCATCCATCAGCCTCCTGCCCTCCAGCACCCTGTTCGGCCGTCTGATGGCCTCCATTGACCGCTTTTTGACCGCCAGCAGCCGTATTGCCATCCGCAACGGCGACCTCCCCCGTTTCGGTCTCTGAGCCCTTAAATGCAGGGGTTCTGCGAACACGCGCGATCGGACGAATCGCCCTGCCCCTCGATGGATTGAACCAATGGCCCCGGTTTCCGGGGCCATTTTTTTTAGCTCGCCGCCGGCTTTACCAAACTCTGCGACAAATCAGCCCGAATGCCGGTCGGTTGCAATATTGGGTTTGCGTCCTGGCATATCGCATACAAAAATACATCCAGCGTTCGTACGACATAAATGAAATTAAGGGCGCGTTGGGGGATGGCCTTTGCGTCACGGAGACAGGCAGCCCGATCGGCCATGGAACATGGGTGCGTCCGATGACTTCCCTTCGCCAGCCGTGGCAAATCCACAATTGGCCGAAAGGAGCGGATGCTCCGCCAGCGGGTCCCTCTTACAATTCCAACCTCTGATCGTTCGGAGCAGACAGTCGCCGCGGCGTTGAATACAACACAGGGAAGCCGGCAAAGACCGGCGCAACCACAAATCGATGGGAGCGAATCAAATGAAGCACACAGCACAAACAGCGTTGGGCGCAATTGTTGCCTTTTGCGCGGTCGGGATTTCTGTTTCAGCGACCGCCGCATGGGAACCGGTGCGGCCCGTGGAATTCATCATCCCCGCCGGCACCGGCGGCGGCGCCGATCAGATGGCGCGAACGATCCAGGGCATCGTCACCAAGCACAATCTGATGAAGCAGCCGATGGTCGTCATAAACAAGTCGGGCGGCGCCGGCGGCGAAGGTTTCCTCGACCTCAAGGGATCGAGCGGCAATCCACACAAGATCATCATCACGCTCTCCAACCTCTTCACCACCCCGCTCGCCACCGGAATTCCGTTCAACTGGAAGGATCTCACACCGGTCGCCATGCTGGCGCTCGACGAATTCGTGCTCTGGGTGAACGCCGACAAGCCGTACAAGACGGTGAAGGATTACGTCGATGCGGTGAAGGCCGCTCCCGCCGGCTCGATCAAGATGGGCGGCACCGGCTCGAAGCAGGAAGACCAGATCATTACGGTCGCCGTCGAAAAGGCCACCGGCGCCCGGTTCACCTATATTCCCTACAAGGGCGGCGGTGAAGTCGCCGTTCAACTGGTCGGCAACCACATCGATTCGACCGTCAACAATCCGATCGAGGCCGTTGCGCAATGGCGCGGAGGCAAGCTGCGTCCGCTCTGCGTGTTCGACGGCCACCCGATGGCCTATGACGAGCCGATCGCGGACGGCAAGAGCTGGAAGGACATTCCCACCTGCAAGTCGCAGGGGCTCGACATGGAATATCTGATGCTGCGCGGCATCTTCATGTCACCCAAGGCCACCAAGGACCAGGTCGAGTACTACATCGAGCTGTTCAAGAAGGTCCGCGCCACGCCCGAATGGCAGGACTTCATGAAGACCGGCGCCTTCAACACGACCTTCATGACCGGGGATGATTACGCCAAGTGGGTCGGGACCGAGGAAAAGCGTCACGAAGTCCTGATGAAGGACGCCGGTTTCCTTGCCCCGGGCAATTGATCGACGCATCGTCCGCAGCTGGTATCGCGACATAGAAGCCGGGCCTTGAGGCACCGCAGGCCCGGCCTCGCATGGAGTTTTGATGACAACAGGCAGCTCGAGCAAACCCGGCCCCACCCACAAGCTGGTGGAGGCAGGGATCACGTTGCTGATCGCCCTCTTCGGCGCGATCGTGATCTTTGGCAGCGTCAAGGCCGGCATCAACTGGGGTGCGGAAGGTCCGCGCGCCGGCTTCTTTCCATTCTACATCGGAATCTTCATCGTCGCGTCCAGCGCGATAAACCTGTGGAACGGACTGCGCGAAGACAATGACGAACTGTTCGCCGAATGGAGACAGCTTCGCCAGGTCATGAGCGTCGTCATTCCGACCGCGATCTATGTCGGCGTCATGCCGTTCACCGGGCTGTACCTCGCCTCGATCATCTTCATCGGATGGTTCATGCGATGGCTCGGCAAATACCGCTGGATTACCGTGCTGGCCGTAGCCCTCGGCATGCCCATTGTCACCTATTTCATTTTCGAGCGCTGGTTTCTGGTCCCGCTTCCCAAGGGGCCGGTCGAAGAGTGGCTCGGCCTTTAACATCGACGCACGCTGGGGATCCCGGGGATGGAAGAACTCGTCAATCTGTTTCACGGCTTTGCGGTCGCGCTGCAGCCCTTCAACATCATGGTGATGCTCGTCGGCATCGTGCTCGGCGTCGTGATCGGCGTGCTGCCGGGATTGGGCGGCGCCAATGGCGTCGCCATACTGTTGCCGCTGACCTTCAGCATGCCGCCGACATCGGCCATCATCATGCTGTCCTGTATCTACTGGGGCGCGCTGTTCGGCGGAGCGATCACCTCGATCCTGTTCAACATACCAGGCGAACCATGGTCGGTCGCGACGACGTTCGACGGCTACCCGATGGCGCAGAAGGGCAAGGCTGGCGAGGCACTGACGGCGGCCTTCACCTCGTCGTTCGTCGGCGCCCTGTTCGCCGTGATCATGATCACGCTGGTCGCGCCGCTGGTCGCCAGCTTTGCGCTGCAATTCGGCCCAGCCGAGAAATTTGCGGTCTATTTTCTGGCGTTCTGCAGTTTTGTCGGATTGAGCAAGGAGCCACCCTTCAAGACCATTGCGGCCATGATGATCGGATTCGCGCTGGCCGCCGTCGGCCTCGACTCCATCACCGGACAGTTGCGGCTGACGTTCGGCTTCACCGAATTGCTGAACGGGTTCGACTTCCTCATCGCCGTCATCGGCCTGTTCGGCATCGGGGAGATCCTGCTGACGATGGAGGAAGGCCTCGCCTTCCGCGGCGGCAGCGCCAAGATCAATCTGCGGGTAGTGCTGCAGACCTGGAAGGAGTTGCCGGCTTACTGGGTGACATCGCTGCGCTCCTGCGTGATCGGTTGCTGGATGGGCATCACGCCGGCCGGCGCGACGCCGGCCTCCTTCATGAGCTACGGCATCGCAAAACGGGTGTCGAAGCACGGCGCCAATTTCGGCAAGGGCGAAATCGAAGGCGTGGTCGCGCCGGAGACCGCGGCGCACGCCGCCGGCACCGCGGCGTTGCTGCCAATGCTTTCGCTCGGCGTGCCGGGCTCGCCGACGGCCGCCGTGCTGCTCGGCGGCCTGCTGATCTGGGGGCTGCAGCCCGGACCGATGCTATTCGTCGAGCAGAAGGAATTCGTCTGGGGCCTGATCGCCTCGATGTATCTCGGCAACATCGTCGGCCTGCTGGTCGTGTTGACCTGCGTGCCGGTGTTCGCCGCGATCCTGCGCGTCCCCTTCAGCATCATCGCGCCGCTCATCCTGGTGCTGTGCGCGATCGGCGCCTATTCGGTCCACAGTTCCACATTCGACGTGATGCTGATGCTGGTGTTCGGCGTGATCGGCTACCTCCTGAAGAAGTGCAACTATCCGCTCGCGCCGCTGGTGCTCGCCATCGTGCTCGGCGACAAGGCGGAAGAGGCATTCCGGCAGTCGTTGCTGGGCTCGCAAGGATCGCTCGGCATATTCTTCTCCAACACGCTGGTCTCAACGATCATGATCCTGGGATTGATTGCGCTGTTCTGGTCGGTGATCCAGCAGGGCTATACCCGCCTGCGCGGCGTCCCTGCATAAACGCGGGCGGGACTTTTACCGCCATAAAATCAAACCTGTTTTTGTCCTAATCGGGGGCCGTGCTATCCACGCGCGGCCCCTTTTTCGCGCTTGCAGCATTTTCCCTGCGGCTGGCGAATTGCGCTGGGCCGGCCAAGATTCCCCTTGTCTACTGGCATAACATATACCAAACTGCGCCCTTGAGCTGTCGCGATATCGATAGAACAGCCTATGGAGGGAAGATGACGGACACAGTGCACGGAGCGGCCCCCGTCGCGGCGGCCCGAGTCAGCGATGCCTATCGCTGGACCCAACTAACCATCGGCGTCCTCGCGATGGTGATGATCGCCAACTACCAATATGGCTGGACTTTCTTCGTACCCGACATCCAGAAAAAGTTCGGATGGGATCGCGCCTCGATCCAGTGGGCATTTACGCTGTTCGTGCTGTTCGAGACCTGGCTGGTGCCGGTCGAAGGCTGGTTCGTCGATAAATACGGCCCGCGCATCGTCGTCCTGATCGGCGGCATCCTCTGCGCCGTCGGCTGGGCGATCAACGCGCAGGCGACCTCGCTCAACGGCTTCTACCTCGGCATGATCGTCGCGGGCATCGGCGCCGGCGGCGTGTACGGCACCTGCGTCGGCAACGCACTGAAATGGTTTCCCGACAAGCGCGGCCTCGCCGCCGGCATCACCGCGGCCGGATTCGGCGCGGGCTCGGCACTGACGGTCGCGCCGATCCAGGCGATGATCCAGGACTCCGGCTTCCAGACCACCTTCCTCTATTTCGGTCTCGGGCAAGGCATCGCCATCGTGATCCTGTCGTTCTTCCTGTTCGCGCCGAAAGCCGGACAAACACCGCCGGTGTCGCAGAGCGGCACCATCATCCAGACCCGGCGCAACTACCAGCCGACCGAGGTGATCCGTCAGCCGATCTTCTGGCTGATGTATTTCATGTTCGTGATCGTCGGCGCCGGCGGATTAATGGTCACCGCCAATCTCAAGCCGATCGCCGTCGACTGGAAGGTCGATGCCGTCCCGGTGACGCTGATAGGGATGACGATGACGGCCGTGACGTTCGCGGCCACCATCGACCGCGTCCTCAACGGCCTGACCCGCCCCTTCTTCGGCTGGATCTCCGACATGATCGGCCGCGAGAACACCATGTTCATCGCGTTCGGGATGGAAGGCATCGGCATCTGGGGCCTCTACATGCTGGGCCACGACCCCGTCTGGTTCGTGCTGCTCTCAGGCTTCGTGTTCTTTGCCTGGGGCGAGATCTACTCCCTCTTCCCGTCGACCTGCACCGACACCTTCGGCGCCAAGTTCGCGACCACCAATGCCGGCCTGCTCTACACGGCAAAGGGCACCGCGGCGCTATTGGTGCCTGTCGCAAACTACATGCAGCAGTCTTCGGGGACGTGGGATGCGGTGTTTATCGTCGCGGCCGGCGCCAATATCCTGGCCTCGCTACTGGCGATCGCGGTGCTCAAGCCATGGCGCAAGACGGTGGTCGCCAAATCGCAGCTTGCGGCCTGATCCGAACCGGATCGGTTGTTCGAAACCAGCGCGCCCATCCTCCGGGATGGGCGCGCTTTCTTTTGCCTCGGACGGCCTCTGGTATACCTGAGCACATTTTCGATCGCTCCGAGGACACCCTTCCCTATTCCGGCTCAGATGCCGAACTTCAAGAACGTCAGCAATACTGCCTGTTTATCTTGGTCCCGGCGCAACATTTCCACTACCATGCGTGTTGACAATTGGCATTATGTATACCAGACTTAGACTAACAATTCACCCCAAGGAGGTTGCCATGCAAGTCGGAGATATCCTGCGCAAGAAGACCGCCCGTGTCGCAACGGTTCGCATGAACGAGACCGTCGCCATTGCAGCCCAGCTGATGCGCTCCAGCAATATCAGCGCGCTGGTCGTCAAGGATGTCGTCCGCACCGAGGGCAATACGGCGGTCGGCATGTTCACCGAACGCGACGTGGTGCGCGCGATTGCCGAACACGGCGCAGCCGGCGTCAACATGCGCGTTTCGCAATTCATTTCGGTGCAGCAGCTCGTCTCCTGCACGTCGACGGATACGCTCGAGCATGTCCGTCACCTCATGAGCAAGCATCACATCCGCCACGTGCCCGTTATCGACAATTACAGCCTGATCGGCGTCATCAGCATTCGCGACATCTTCAACGCGTTCGACGACGAAGCCACGCCATTCAAGCTGGCCGCGTCGGCCTGACCGGTCGCGATATTCGGCTTACCCCCTGTCGCAAAGCAGGCGCTCCCAAATCTGCGCCGACGCATCGGCGTGCCGGAAAACATCATCTGTGCGAGGGCGCATGACGCGTAACATTCTGATCCTTGGGGCCTCGTACGGCTCGCTGCTCGCGACAAAACTCTTGATGGCGGGTCACAACGTGACCCTGGTTTGCCGCAGGCAGACGGCAAACCTCATCAATCGCGACGGCACCGAAGTTCGCATCAAGCTGCGCGACGAGGCGGCCCACCGGCCGATCTTCTCGCGCGACCTGGCCGGAATCCTCGACGCGGTCGAGCCCGCCGACGTCGTCCCTTCCCGCTACGATCTGGTTGGCCTTGCGATGCAGGAACCACAATACGCTGCCCCCGCGATGCGGCTTCTGATGATCAAGATCGCCGAAGCGAAGCTGCCTTGCCTTTCGATCATGAACATGCCGCCTCTGCCCTATCTCAAGCGCATCCCGGCCCTCGCGCAAATGGAGCTGGAGAAGGCTTATACCAACGCTGCGGTATGGGATCGGTTTGAGCCGGGCTTGGTGTCGCTCTGCTCCCCGGATCCGCAGGCCTTCCGTCCCCCGGAGGAAGCGGCGAATGTTCTCCATGTCGGCCTGCCGACAAACTTCAAAGCCGCGTCATTCGCGGATGAGAGGCACAATCTGCTGCTTCGGGAGCTGGAGGCCGACATCGATGCGGTGAGACTGGATGGCCAAGGCGTTCCGGTGAAGCTCAAAGTGTTCGATTCGATGTTCGTCCCTCTGGCCAAATGGTCGATGCTGTTGACCGGGAACTACCGTTGCATCACGCCGCAAGAGCCGCGATCGATCCGCGACGCGGTGCACGGCGATATCAATCTCTCGCAGTCGATCTATCACCATGTCGATGCCATCGCCCAGCGTCTCGGCGCCGATCCTGCGGATCAGGTACCTTTCGAGAAATACGCCAAGGCAGCGGAAAGTCTTCTCAAGCCTTCGTCGGCGGCCCGGGCGGTCGCTGGTGGCTCGCCTTCCATCGAACGCGTCGACCTCCTGGTGAAACTGATTTCGCATCAGCTTGGCGTACCCAACGCCGAAATCGACCGTACGGTCCAGATCGTCAATCAGAAACTGAATGAGAGCATCAGGGCCGATGCGTCCAGCGAGCTGCGAGGCGTTCCAGTCGCCGTGACGTAGAGCGTTTGCGGTTCTGATTGAATCAAAGGGACTCTGGTTTCTTGGTTCGACCGGTTTTTCTTGCGCGAACCGGTGCGCGTTTCGCTCGAAAACGCGATTGATCATTTGACGGCCGGCACGCCAATTCGAGGCTAGTCCCGCACTTTACCGCAACGGCATCGGCGAGCTCACCGGCAAGTTCAGGCAGTAGCGGTTGTCACCTTAAACCTGCGGCGTAACCCATTAACTGGGATCGGCCGACGTGTGGTTTGGCGCGCGCTGTGGCCTCACGTCGATCCCCACCCCGACCTCCGAAAAAGTCCCAAAACCGGAAGTTCGGGCACCGCAGGGGGCTCGATCCGGTTTCACTTTCAATTTATGATTGTCGCGTCTGTGACTGCTGACACACCGCAACGGGCGTCGATGGGGAGGATGTCGATGCGTCTCCGAGTGGTGGCCATTGCCGTACTGGTCGCGGGGTTTCAGTGCTTTGCTGGATACAATGCCGCAATTGGCGCAACTGACGGTCAAGAGGAAGCGTGGCCAACTAAATCGTGGCCCGTTTCAACTCCTGAGGAGCAAGGCATGGACTCTGCCAGCCTTGCCCGGTTGATCGAGACCGTGGGCACCTACAAGCAAGACAGCCTCATGTCATCCGGCATGGAAAGATCGTGGCTGAAGCCTACTATGCTCCCTACGTCGCCGGCATCAGCCACGATTTGAGATCGGTGACCAAGAGCGTGGTTGGCACGCTGACCGCGATCCAGCTGCAAAAGGGCAGCCTTGATAGCGTCGACCATCCGGTCATCGATCTGTTTTCCGAGAAGGAAATTCAGAATGTCGACGACCGAAAAAAGGCGATGACGGTTCAGAGCCTCCTCGACATGACCTCGGGCATCGAATGGGTGGAGCGGTTTTACACCCCGGACGAGACGCTCATGCGGATGTACAAGAGTCCGGATCGTACGGCCTTCGTACTCAACCAGCCGATGGCCGGCGCGCCCGGGGCCAAGTTCAACTACAATGGCGGTAACCCCTATCTGCTGTCCGCGCTGATCAACAGGAAGTCCGGGCAGAACGCACTCGATTTCGCCAAAGAGGAGCTGTTCGAACCGCTGGGCATCAAGAGCGCCAGATGGGGAGCCGTCGATGCGCAGGGCGTTACGATTGGGGAAGCCGGACTTTTCCTTTCCCCGCATGACATGGCGAGAATTGGCTATCTCTACCTTCGCAACGGAATGTGGGAAGGAAAGCAGATCATTCCCTCTTCATGGGTCGAACGATCGAAAGAGGGCAAGATCGCCGCGACCAATGGATTTCAGTATGCAAATCTGTGGTGGTCGCTTCCCGACAAGGGAGCCTATATGGCGCGCGGCCGTCATTCCCAACTGGTCCTGATCATTCCGAAACTGGATATCGTCGCCGTCATGACCGGCGTGTTGCGGGACAACGAGTTCTATTCGGTCTCCGGGCTGATCGACGACATCGCCAAAGCAGTCAAATCCGACAAACCGTTGCCCGCCGATCCCATTGCAGCGACGTTGCTGACCAACGCGATACACCTGGCCGCGACGGAAAAGCCGAGCGCCGTCAGCGGTATGCCGGAACTGGTCAAGACAGTTTCGGGAAAGACATATCGGTTTTCTGACAACGTCATGCGCGTGAAGAATTTCACGTTGAATTTTCTCGATTCGGATTCGTCATGGGTGATCACGACCGACACCGGCAAGGCGGATCCTCCCACCGAACGATTTACAGGACTGTTCGGGCTTGACGGACGCTACCGCAAGAGTCCTCCCGCACTTTACGGGATAAATGCCGCCAAGGGGCGCTGGATCAACGAACGCACATTTGCGATGGAACGGCGGATTCTGGGACGTGGAGAAATCCAGACCTGGGCGTTGACCTTCGACGGCGACAAGGTGACGGTGAACTTTGAAAATACCGATGGCTTCAAGGCTGAACTGCATGGCGAGATGAGCGAATAGTGAGGGTTGCGAGCGACGGCATCGGCGAACTGACTAACGAGTTCAGGCAGTAGCGGGTATCGCCCCAGAGACGCAACGTCTCGCGCGCCAATCAGGCGGCCAGCGTCTCGTCGATGCGCCCAAGCGCGCGGGTGAGCGCTGCAAAACAGGTCGCATCGATCTGGGTACCGACCATTTCGGACATGATCGCCAGCGCTTTTGTGATCGGCATCGCGGCGCGATAGGGACGCTCGGCGGTGAGCGCATCGTAGGGCCTCAGAAGGGGGACTAGCGGCGAGGCTTTTTCGGCTTTAGCGACGCCGCCGGCGCCCGTGCGTTGGCATCGAGGGATGTCGATGCCACTGGCGTCTCACCCTTGGCCCCTTCGCGTCCAATTTCGCGTCGCGGCCATGCAAAATCGTCGGCGCGACCCGCCGGTGCCGCCAAAGGCTCACCTCTGATCAAGAGCTGCGCTGCTTGCGCATCGATTGCCACCGGCCCGGCCCCGGGCCCGCCGAGCAATTGATCCGTGCCGACAGAATAGGCCGTCAAGGGAACGATCGGCCCGGCCAGCGGACGCGGCGCCGGCTGATCCGGCAGCGCTTTGGCGTCGGGCGTTGCCGGTTCGGAGGGCAGCACGATCGGCGCGGAACGCGCAGCCAACAGCCGGTTGATTTCGCGCTCGGCATAATGCGCGAGCTTGAGCGCGCCGGCCCTGGTGAAGTAGACGCCATCGGAGGAGCGCAGCCGGCGGATCTGCCCTTCGAAATCGGGACCCTGCTGCAAAAAGCTGCCGGCTTGGTCGACAAATCCGTCCCAGACGTCGACATAGGTGATGCCGGTCTTGCCGGCCGCATCGCGATAGAGCGTATCCAGGAACGCCGTGTCGGCGCTTGCCTTGGGGCCGCGTACTACCGGCAGCCCCACCCACAGCACCGGCACACCCTTGGACTTGAGCACGCCGATCATCTCGTCGATCTTTTCTCTGTAGAGTTCGACCCAGCGCTTCTCACGAAATTCGTGGAGGCCGTTCGGCGAGCGCGCGCTCTGCTCCGGCCCCATGACCGGCGGTGCATCCCGGTTGCCGGTTGCATCGTCTGGCGGCAATTCGGGATCCGTCACCTTGGTTGCGCTGTCCGGCTTCGCCACGGGTTTTTCGCCCGAAGGCTTGCCATCGGGTTTGGCCTTGGCGTCCTTCTTGTCTCCCGATTTATTGCTGGATTTCTCGGCGGCCGGCTCGCGGATTGCGACGCGGTCATCGAGCCCGAGCATGACGACAATGGCGTCCGCTTTTTCGACGGCGAGAATGCCTTTGGCGGCGGCAGCCCAATCGGCCGGGTCGCCCTTCGGCTGATACTTGATCAGGCCAGAAACTGTCCTGTGTTTGCGGGTCACCCCCATGTCAGGCTGATCGGCATAGACGCCCTCAAGCCCATAGGCGAGCCAGTCCGCCATGGAGTCACCGAGCACAAGAATGCGGCGCTCAGGTACCGTATTGCGTCTCTCGGGCGGCGGCGCCCTTGAAAAATCCTCGCGGACCGCCGGTGGCGCTTGCCGCCGAGACTGCGGCGCGTGCTCCTGATACGGCGCATACACGTCGTTACCGAACCAGCCGCCACCGCGATAGGGTTGCGGCCGCTGCTGAAATCCGCCGAAATTGAAAAACTGTGCCGAGGTGGGTGCGACCATGCTGAGCATCAATCCCACTGCGACAGCCAGCGCAATCAGCCGACTACGCTCTGTGAAGATGGATCGCCCTTTTGGTCCGTTTGGCATGCTTGGACCGCACAGATGCAGAACCTGCCTTGGGCAGATTAGCACAAAGGCCTTCGCGGGTCTCAGTTTATCGTGAAGTAATTGTCGGCAGTGCGGACTAACTTAATCCGCTTCGGAACAAAGCTTCGATTTCGGCATGGCCTTACCACGCAGGGCATCGATCGCCTGCGGAACATCGGTCGGCGTCGGCCTCATAAGAAGCCGGTCAACGGTGACAGTTGCGATCGACGGCATCGGGCAACTCACCAACGAATTCCGGCTGTAGGCGGCGTCACTAGGCGGCCTTTGCCGCCCTGCCGGATTTAGCCGGTGCTTTTGCCTTCACGAGAGCGGCGTGATCGAGGATGGTCTGGTCGGCATAGGCCATCGCGAACGCAGCGATTGCATCATCGAGCACCTCGCTCTTGCCCGAGTAGCCGGCAATGGCGGCAGGGTCGCCCGATCGCGCGTGGGCGCGTGCCAGGGTACGACCGCATAGCCGGGCGTAATCCGACAGTGCTTCCCCCTCGCTGATTTCGCTGATGCTGCCCAGCCTGTGGTTCTTCAGCGTCCGGACGTAGAACTCGCGGCCGGAGTCTTCATCCCTCGCAGAGCCGAGGAAAATATCGCTGGCGGCCTGCATCATCTGCTGGCCCTGTACGACGCGGCGGCCCTGTGGGCCCTTGTATGCGAGGTTGCCACCGAGCCGCTCCAGCACGGAATGCAGCGCCTGCTTGATCTGGAGGAACAACGGTTCGTTGTCGCCGGTCAGAAACAAGGCGATGCAGCAGAATGTCCCAACGGAGCCCACGCCCACCGCCTTGAATGCGATATCCTTCATCGTGAAGCGGTCGAGCAGCCGCAGCCGATCCGGATTGAGGCCTTTGCGATACGTGGCAAGGACGCGTTCGACCCCAAGCTTGTGCCGCGCGTCGGCCTTCGGATCCAGATGGAAGATGGTCGGTGGCCTGTCGACGATCTTCGGATCGTCACCGCTGACAAGATGTGGGAAATTGTCGTCATTTGACAGGCCTTCACCGCGCGCCTTGGCGATCACGCCGGCCAGCTTGCGCCGCAGGCCGCCGTTTCCGATCCGGTTGATCTCCTGTTCGAGGTCGATCCGGCTGTGCCAAACCTCCAGCGGAGACAACTTGGCCAGGGCAGCCATGTGCAACCGATAGGCTCTGACGGTTGCTGCGGCCAAGGCACGGGCCTGCCTTTTCGAAGCGCCCGAGCCCAGCGCTGCAACGGCCACGCTGGCTGCAAGACGCTTCAGGTCGACGGTGAAATCGACACCGGGCAGCGCTTCGTCGAAATCGTTGACGTCGAAAAGGATGTTGTTTTCCGGCGTGACGAAGGCCCCGAAATTCATCAAATGGCTGTCGCCGCCCGCTTGCACCGGAATTCCGGCCTTCGGCTGGGCTGCAAGGTCTGTCGCCATGACGGCGGCGGCGCCGCGCAGAAACGCGAACGGGTTGAGCGACATGCGCGCGTAGCGTTCCGGCACGAGCTCCGGGACCCGATCCCGGTCGCTCTCGGCGAGGATCGCAACGGCATTGCGCGACAACGATCCCTTCAGGTCCGCATGCGCCTCACGCGGCGTCTCGCGGCGGAGCGCCTTTCCCTCCTTGAACCGTTCGTTGCGCGAACCCGTGGCCAGCGTCATGAGCAGGTCCTCCTGCGAAAGGCCTGCATTATATGACCCTGCCCGGCTGCAACAAGACAACAACCTGTCATATCGGATCGGCCCCAGTGAACCATCTCGAATTGTTGACTCGACCGCTGTCCCCGCCCCTGAAAGGGTATGGGATGTTGGGAATTGCGGACCAGCAGTGGTTGACGGCCAGGAGCTACGGCCATGCCCCAATTCGACCCCGCGCTCATTGAAATCATGAAGAGGGTGCTCGAGGACACGATGACCAGAGTGCCCTCGCAACATTCAACCCCGGCCGCAAAGGCATATTTTGCCGAATGCATTTTGAAAGCGGCAGCCCAGGGAAAAACCAGCTACGACGCGCTGATCGTTGCGGCAGCCGATCAGATTGAGGCGTTCGTATCCTTGTTGAGTTAGCGCCGCTCCACTTGACGGCTGCAATCCGCCAAAAAATTCAAGCTACATTCAGCCAAGATCGCGCGTACCAATCAGGCAGCCAGCGTCTCGTCGATGCGCCCAAGCGCGCGGGTGAGCGCTGCAAAACAGTTCGCGTCGATCTGGGTACCGACCATTCCGGACATGATCGCCAGCGCTTTGGTGATCGGCATCGCGGCGCGATAGGGACGCTCGGCGGTGAGCGCATCGAAGATATCTGCAGTGGTGATGATTCGGGTTTCCAGGCAGATCTGGTCTCCCGACAGGCCGCGGGGATAACCCTTGCCATCGAGCCGCTCGTGATGCGCGCCGGCGATCGGGGCGAGTTCGCTGAACGCGCCGATGCGCGACAGGATCGCTTCCGAATGCGCGGAGTGCATGCGCATGATCTCCCATTCGGCGTCGTCCAGCTTGCCCGGCTTGTCGAGGATGGCGTTGCTGACGCCGAGCTTGCCGATGTCGTGCAGCAGCGCGGCACGCTTGAGCCAGCGTCGCTGCTCGGCGCCGAACTCCAACTGCTCCGCGATCATGTCGGTAAACAGCGTGACGCGCTCGCTGTGGCCGCTGGTGTAAGGACTCTTGGAGTCGACCACCTGGGCGAAGGCGGCCGCGATGTCGTCGAGATAGTCCTCGTCGATCGGCACGCTCGCCTGCTCCGGCGGTAGGGGCAAGGCCGCCTCATGCCCATCGTCGGCGCGAAGCATATCCCAGAATGCAGGCCGCGCCGCGATGCGCTCAAAGGCTGCGACAAGCTGCGGATCGAACCACGTCCCCGACCGGTTCCGGGCTTCGCG
Source organism: uncultured Alphaproteobacteria bacterium (assembly GCA_963816815.1). GTDB lineage: Bacteria > Pseudomonadota > Alphaproteobacteria > Rhizobiales > Xanthobacteraceae > Bradyrhizobium. The sequence continues at coordinate 51,096 of CAWFMW010000024.1, read as the reverse complement.
CAGCGCCGCCTCGGGCCCGTTCGCGACGTGGAACACATCGATCACCTGCGCCATCAGCGCGATGCGGGAATAGATCGGGATCGCCGCACCGTGCAGACCAAGCGGCTTGCCGCCGCCGTCCCAATGCTCGTCGAGATTCTTGATGCCGTCGGCGACCGGCTCGGCGAAACGCATTTTGCGGGCGATGTCGGCGCCGCGATGGCAGCGCGTCTCGATCAGCTCGCGGGCGATCTCGCCGCCGTTCTGGAAGATGTTGACGATGGCGCGGAACCGTTCGGCGAGGCCGGCCTTCAAGCCGGTATGACCGAGCACGAAGCGCAGCGCCTGCGGCAGGCTGCCGTCGATGAACTTGAAGTCCTGCTTGAAGGAGAGATCATCGGTCAGATACAGCTCGCAGATCCGCGCCGCGTTGCTGCTGCAGCCGAGATCCTTCAGCAGCAGCGCGTAATAGAGTTCGGCGATCTCGGCCTTGCTAAGGCCGATTTCCTTGCCGATTTCGACACCGATACGGCTGCATCGCACGCAATGTCCAGCCGGCTGTCCCTCGGTGAGATCGAGCGCGTGGCTGAGTGCGCCTAACAGTTCAGAAAGCGTGATCTTGTCGAGCTGCCGGACGGCGAGCGGCGTCGGTTCCATGGTCGAGGCTCCGGGCAATGACGGCCAGCAGAAGCGCCGGGGTCGCATCTCCAAAGAGGCACCAGATCACGAGAGGATTAACAGGGTGTCACCCCGCGGGCGCACACGCACAAGTGATGGGGAAGAGCAATCTTCGGACGGAAAATGCGCTTCGAACCGGGGGGCGATGGCCATCTGGATGCCGCCAAAATGTCCAGCGTGGCGCCCGAATTGTCTCGCTATCCGGGTCCAACAAGCGCAGCTTGATGCCGCAGCCTCGTTTGGAGGTCGGTCATGAGCGGCAATATTTTCAATAGCGACGGCATCCATGTTGGGGTGATGGACGGCGGGGCCATCTTCGATCTGAAGGGCCGCAAACTTTTTCATCTAAAAGGGATCAATATTTATCGGCTTTCCGGCGAACTGGTCGGCCATTTGAACGGGACGCAGGGCTCCGACAAGCGGCTCGATCGTTCCACGGACAGGCTTTTCCTCTCGCGACGCAGTTCTTAAGGCTGCCGTATCAGCAGAAGGCAGATCACAAGCCCCGGCATGGCTGCCTTTGAGGGCTGGATGATCAGATCGAGTGGCAGGCCCGGGTTGATGCCGAAACCGGCTGACGGACGGGCATCGATCCGACAGGCACAGGTCTTTGGAGGCCATCATGAATGACGCGTTCTCGCTCTCCATCTCGATAGGTATCATTGCCTTTGGAATCTGGATAGCCGCCGGCACGATCGGCGCCGGCTCGCACTTGGCCTGGATACTGATCGGACTACTTCCCGTCATTGTGGGCACGATCAGCCTTTATCTGGCAATTCGCGAAGTCAGAGTTGCACCGGTTTCGAGGTGACGCCACTCACCGCCTGACTCATTGGGAGAGCTCGTCGATCGACAAGTGATCCAAACCCCCGCCCCGCTCGTTTACCCCTGGGTAAGTTCCCTTGAGCGGCGCAATGTCCCGTGGTTCCCAAACGATCCGAATACTGTCAAGAACGCGGCGCTCGACGGCGGCATTCCGGTCAAGCCGGCTGCGCAGATTCCGCAACGAAAGGCCCAGGTTAACGGTGGAGTGGGCGACACTGATCGGACGCGTCGCTAACGGTGACCGCGAGGCGTTCCGGCGCCTGTTTGAGCATTTTGCCCCGCGTGTGAAGGGCCTGATGCTGAAGACCGGTGCCGGCAGCGATGACGCTGAAGAAATCGCGCAGGAGACCCTGCTGGCGGTGTGGCGGAAGGCTGCGCAGTTCGACCCCGTCTCCGCAGGCCCAGCGGCCTGGATCTACACGATCGCCCGAAACCTGCGGATTGACCAGGTGCGGCGAGCGGCACGCACGGGCGCCGTCGACCATGACGCCGAGCTCGACTACCTCGTCGATCCCGCCGAACCGGCAGATGACGTCATGGCGCGAAATGACGAGGCCGGCCGCATCGCCACGGCGCTGTCGAATCTCTCCGAGGAGCAATCCATGGCGATCCGGCTGTCGTTCATTGAGGAACGTCCGCATCCCGAGATCGCAGGTGTCCTCGGGATACCGCTGGGGACAGTAAAATCGAGGATCAGATTGGCAATGAACCGGCTGAGAGCCCTGTTGGACGAAACGAAATGAGCGTGACCCATCATCCCTCTTCGGAATTGCTGGCAGGTTTTGCGGCCGGAACCCTCGACGCAGGCGAGCATCTCGCCATCGCCGTTCATGCGTCGGGCTGTCCGACGTGCCGGCGGCTCCTGCGTGCGGTCGAAGGTATCGGCGGATCGACGCTGGAGGCCATCGAACCCGCGGCGATGAAAGCCGGTGCGTTCGAGGCCGTCATGGCGAAGCTCGATCGATCCCCACCTCAGCCCTTAGCGCCCGCCGACAGCCTCGCTGTTGACGAGCTGCCCGAAATCCTGAGGCACTACCGCATCGGACGGCGTCGATGGGTAGCCCCGGGCGTCAGCATGCGGCCCATCGCGTTACCGGGCTCGTCAGGGTCGCGCGCGTTCCTGCTCAGCTCGAACCCCGGCACGCATATGCTCGAGCATACCCACACCGGGACCGAGCTGACATGCGTCCTGCGGGGCAGCTTCAGCCACGAGGGCGGCCGGTTTGGCCCGGGCGATTTCGACTTCGGCGACGAGACGCTGGATCATGAGCCGACCGTCGGCGACGGCGAGCCCTGCCTTTGCCTGGTGGCCATGACCGGGGATCTGCGCATCAACGGCTTCCTCGGTCGCCTGATCGGCCCCTTCGTGCGGCTCTGATCCCGGCAACACGCCGATCACTGTGACAATAAGTCCGGCCACCACGCTCCAGTGATCCGTCCGCCAGGCCGCATCGTTCCTACCCGAGAGCAAGCATGAACTCGGGACCATCGGATGAAAATCGGGATAGCATCGACCGCTGAGCGCAGGGACCATCTTTCCGTTCTGATCGCACGCGCCGCCAAAGGCGAAGACGCCGCGTTCACTGAACTTTATGCGCTGACCAACCGGAAGATGCGCAACACGGCCTGCGCGGTTTTCCCGCGCGGCGCGGAGGTCGAGGACATTCTTCAGGATGCATATCTAAAAATCTGGCGGAACGCGCCGCACTTCAATCCGGATCGATCCTCCCCGATCAGCTGGATGGCCGTGATCGTCCGCAACACCGCGATCGATGCACTCCGTCTCAAGTCGCTTCCGACCACCGATCTCGACTTCGCCCTGCTGGTCCCGGAACCCGTGCCGGATGCCGCCGATGGATTCGACTACGACCGCGCCCGGCCGATCGCCGCGACCGCGATCCGCCAGCTCCCGGAAGACCGCCAGGCGCTGCTGTCACTCGCCTATATCGACGGCGAAAGCCGGCAATCGCTGTCGGAGCGTTTCGGCGTACCGGTCGGCACCATCAAGACCTGGCTGCGCCGAACGCTGGAAACGGTGCGCACCGATTGCGCGGCCTTCGAGGCTCAGGCGGCGAACTGATCGCGCCTTTCAGTGCCCCTAATTGAGGCGGACGATTTCAAAATTAAGGACGGACGCAAACCCGACCCAGGCCGCATACGGGATAAAGAGCCCGGCCGAAATCCTGTCATCCGACCACTGCCTAGCGATGAACGCGAGGATCGCGATGAGAAGCATCAAAATGACGACAAGCGCGACAGCCGGCCAGTGCGCGGTAAAGAAGATCGGCGACCACAGCAAGTTGAGCGCCATCTGCGCCCACCACAGCGTCATCGCCATCGCGTTGCGGTCCCGCTCCCAGGTTCGCCAACCCACGACCGCCACCAGCAGATAGACGATCGACCAGACCGGGGCAAAGATCCGGTTTGGCGGGTTGAACCACGGCTTGGCGAGCGCGGCATACCAGCTGCCAGCCGGGTTCAGGAAACCTGTCGCAAAGCCCGCACCGACAACGAGGACGACAAAGAGCGCTAGCCGCAAATTCCGCATCGGTACTCCCGCTCCTCGTTCAATATCAGGAAACGTCGAATAAAGCGCAGCGGATCAGCGGCAACGCGCCCCCCATGGCGAGTTGCGGAATTGTTCGCACTGCGGAACAAGCCCCGCTTTTGCATGCTGGCGTTGCCCTGACGACCGCCCGCTCCCGGTAGACTTTTGCGGGGTGTGACGGCATCCTGTTCCTCGAAATCTCACAAAATGACGTGCGGGCCATTCCGGCGTCGAAAATCAAAAGGAAAGAGCATTTTCCAACTGGAAAATGCTCGTGGAAACAGAGGGCAGACATGAAGACGCAATTCACCGAGCTTGTTGGCGTTGAACATCCGATCGTCCAGGGCGGCATGCAATGGGTCGGGCGTGCCGAACTGGTCGCCGCCGTCGCCAATGCCGGCGCGCTCGGGCTGATCACCGCGCTGACGCAGCCGACGCCGGAGGATCTCACCAAGGAAATCGCGCGCTGCCGCGACCTGACCGACAAGCCGTTCGGCGTCAACCTCACCATCCTTCCCGCCATCAAGCCGCCGCCCTATGCCGAGTATCGCCAGGCCATCATCGAGGCCGGCATCAAGATCGTGGAGACCGCAGGGAACAAACCGCAGGAACACGTCACCGAGTTCAAGAAGCACGGCATCAAGGTCATCCACAAATGCACCAGCGTCCGTCACGGCCTGTCGGCGGAGCGGATGGGCGTCGACGCGCTTTCGATCGACGGCTTTGAGTGCGCCGGCCATCCCGGCGAGGACGACACGCCCGGGCTGATCCTGATCCCGGCCGCCGCCGACAAGATCAAGATCCCGATGATCGCCTCGGGCGGGTTCGGCGACGGCCGCGGCCTGGTCGCAGCCCTCGCGCTCGGCGCCGAGGGCATCAACATGGGCACCCGCTTCATGTGCACCAAGGAGAGTCCGATCCATCAGCTGGTGAAGGAGCGCATCGTCGCCAATGACGAGCGCGAGACCGAGCTGATTTTCCGCACCATGCGCAACACCTCGCGCGTCGCCAAGAACACGATCTCGACCAAGGTGGTCGCGATGGAGAAGGAAGGCGCAAAATTCGAGGACGTGCGCGAGCTCGTCGCCGGCGCCCGCGGCAAGATGGTCTACGCGACCGGCGATGCCGATGAAGGCATCTGGTCGGCCGGCCAGGTCCAGGGCCTGATCCACGACATTCCGACCTGCGCCGAACTGGTGTCCCGTATCATGCGCGATGCGGAAGCGATCATTCGCAGCCGGCTCGAAGGCATGGTGTCGGGCGCGCAGCGCCAGGCCGCGGAATAAGAGACCCGCGCGCGCGCCGCAAACTCGCTTCACCTCTCCCGCTTGCGGGGGAGGTCGGATCGCATCGATAGATGCGATCCGGGTGGGGGCTCTCTCCACACGAACAGTCTGACTCGCGGCGGCACCCCCACCCATAGCCGATGCTGCGCATCGGCGTTCTTGAACCAAGGACGGCGGCCGTAGGCCGCCTCCGCCTCCCCCGCAAGCGCGGGAGAGGGAGAAAAAAGAGAAGAACCCATGAAAGCCTATGTCTACGGCGCCAACGGCGCTGAAATCACCGACGTCGCAAAACCGTCGCCGAAGGGCACGCAGGTGCTGGTCAAGGTCCATGCCTGCGGCCTCAACCGCGCCGATCTCGGCATGACCAAGGGCCATGTGCATGGCGCGGCCGGCGGCGTCGGCACCGTGCTCGGCATGGAATGGGCGGGCGAAGTTGCCGAGCTCGGTCCCGACGCCAAGGGCATCAAGGTCGGCGACAAGATCATGGGCTCGGGCGGTTCGGCGTTCGCCGAGTACACGCTGGCCGATCACGGCCGGCTGTTCCGTGCGCCCTCGAACATGAATTTCGAGGAGGCCGCCACCCTCCCAGTCGCGCTCGCCACCATGCACAACGCGGTGGTTACCAACGGCGCGCTGCAGAAAGGCCAGACCGTGCTGATCCAGGGCGCCAGCTCCGGTGTCGGGCTGATGGCGATGCAGATCGCCAAATTCAAGGGCGCGAAACTCGTGATCGGTTCGTCCACCGACGCGATGCGCCGCGGCCGGCTGAAGGAATTCGGCGCCGATCTCGCGGTGGATTCGAAGGATCCCGGCTGGGTCGATCAGGTGCTGCAGGCCACCGGCGGCGAAGGCGTCGACCTGATCGTCGATCAAGTCTCGGGCCCGGTCGCGAACCAGAATCTGAAAGCCACCAAGGTCAAGGGCCGCATCGTCAATGTCGGCCGGCTCGGCGGCACCCATGGCGACTTCAATTTCGACCTGCACGCCGCCCGCCGCATCAACTATATCGGCGTCACCTTCCGCACCCGCACCATCGAGGAAGTCCGCGAAATCTTCGACGAGGTCCGCAAAGACATCTGGGCCGCGGTGGAATCGCGAAAGCTGCAATTGCCGATCGACAAGGTCTATCCGTTCGCCGAGATCGGAAAAGCGTTCGAGCATATGGAAGCCAACAAGCACCTCGGCAAGATCGTGGTGGCGTTCTAGCCGATGACGCTGCAATGCGTGCTCGATGGCGGACGCTATTTCGAGGGGCCGCGGTGGCATGCCGGCCGGCTCTGGTTCGTCGACTGCATGGAGCGGACGCTGCTCAGCCTCTCCCCCTCCGGCGAGCGCGAGCAGCACGCGACATTCGAGGACGACACGCCCTGCGGCACCGGCATCCTGCCGGACGGACGACTTGTCGTGCTGACGATGCATCGCAAACGCCTGATGACCTACGCCGACGGCAAGCTTTCGCTCTATGCCGATCTGTCGGGGATCGCGGCCGGCGCGATCGACGATATGATCATCGACGGCTTGGGCCGCGCCTATGTCGGCGATCTCGGTTTTGACATGCCGCCGCCGCCCGATCGCGGCGCGCCCGGCCGCATCATTCTGGTGATGCCGGATGGCGCGGCCCGCGTGGTCGCCGAAGGATTGCGGTTTCCGAACGGCATCGCGGTCTCGGCCGACCACCGCCGGCTCGTCGTAGCCGAAATGGATGGCGCATGCCTTGCCGACTATGACATCGAGCCGAACGGCGACTTGAGGCTTCGCGGTCGCTTCGGAAGCATGAAGTCCCCCGATGGCATCTGCCTCGACCAGCAAGGCGCCGTGTGGGTCGCATCCTTCGAAGAAGACGCCTTCATTCGCCTCGATCCCAGCGGGTGCGAATTGCAGCGAATAGAAGTCCCCGGCCGCCGCGCCCTCGCCTGCGTGCTCGGCGGACCCGAACGGCGGACGCTGTTTTGCCTGAGCGCAGCGACGTCCTACGAAGAACTGCGGCAGCGCAAATCGTCCTCGCGGATCGACGTCGTCGAAGTGGAAGTAGCCGGGGCTGGTTATCCCTGACGTCCGACTTTCCTTGAATCGGAGCGCAACGCGCTAGACATCCGAATGTTCGCGCTCGCGGGCTGGATGCTGGATGGCGAGGATGACAATTTCCTTGGCCTCGTCGTCGGCCGTATAATAGACCAGATATGGATACCGACGCGTCACGAGCTTGCGCACGCCCTCGACCTTCTGTTGCCGTCCGACATGCGGAAATAAGATTAAACTCTGGAGCAATTCAAGGATTGCGTTCCGCACGCGAAGCGCGGCTTGCGGGCTGTGTTCGCGGACATAGTCGGCGATCTCAACCAGATCTCGAGCTGCGCGCGGCGTAAAGCGGAGCTTCATTGCTCGAAGCGACGGAACGCGGCTTCGACCTCGGCATCGCTTGCGAATTGGCGGCGCTTGGCTTGGGCAAGCCCCTCCAGCACGGCGGGAAGATGCTCGGGATCGATCTGCTCTGGCTCTCCCTCATGGCCGCTGAGGGTCAGCATGGCGAGCGCGATTTGATCCTGGCTGTCAGGGGGCAATCGCCGGACGGCCTCCAAGGCTTTTTCGAGCAGTTTTGTCATGAAGGAAAGATATGGCCGAACCATCTAAAATGGAAGGGCCTGCTCAGATACCTCGGACAAGCCGCATCTACCTTCAAAAACAGCATCAACGCGTAGACCAACAAGACTGGACTTACTCCAGCGGTCGTTCCGTCACATCGAGAATCGAACCTACGCCCTGCCGCAGATCGCCCATGATCGCGCCCTCCAGCGCGAACGCGCAGAGCGATCGGCCGGTGACGTCGTAGACGTGCCCGAAGGGATGAGTGGCAGGCGGGGCCTCCGGCTGGGCCGTGTCGATCAGGCCGACCCAATGCCGGCCTTCGGCCACCTCGGGCAGCGTGAACGGGACGACATCGTGATGGGCGTTGAAGACGATCAGCAACGTCGCGTCCGATCCGCGTCGCTTGATGCCGCTTTCCTGCGCGCGGCCGTCGAGCAACATGCCGAAGCAGCGGGCGTTGCCGTCCTGCCATTGTTCGGTTGTCATTTCGGTGGCCGCGGGCGTGAGCCAGGTGACGTCGGTAACGTCGAGTTCCTCGTTGCGCGAGCCGACCAGAAAGCGGCTGCGGTAAAGGATGGGAAACGCCTTGCGCGTGACGATCAGGCGGCGCGTGAACTCCCGCAACGCCCGGCCTCGCGCCGATATTCCAAGCCAGTTCGGCCAGTTGACGTCGTTGTCCTGCGCATAGGCATTGTTGTTGCCGTTTTGCGTATGGCCAAACTCGTCGCCCGCCAGCAGCATCGGCGTTCCATGCGAGAGCAATACGGTCGCCAGCAGGTTTCGCTTTTGCCGCTCGCGCAGCTCCAGGATATCAGGGTCGTCGGTGGGACCCTCGACGCCGTGATTCCAGGAATGGTTGTTGGAATGGCCGTCGCGATTGTCTTCGCCGTTCGCCTCGTTGTGCTTGTCGTTGTACGATACGAGGTCGTTGAGATTGAAACCGTCATGGGCGGTCACGAAATTGATGCTGGCCCATGGCCGGCGGCCGCGCTTGTTAAAGAGATCACCCGACCCCGAAATGCGCTTCGCCAAGTCCGGCAACAGGCCGGCGTCGCCTTTCCAGAAGCTTCGAACCGTATCGCGAAACTTGTCGTTCCATTCGGCCCATCCCGGCGGAAACTGCCCGACCTGGTAGCCGCCCGGTCCGATATCCCAGGGCTCGGCGATCAGCTTGACGCCTGACAGCACCGGGTCCTGCCGGCAGGCATCGAGAAAGCCGCCGCCTTCGTCGAAGCCGTAAGGCTCGCGCGCGAGAATGGTGGCGAGATCGAAGCGAAAGCCGTCGACCCGCATTTCGGTCGCCCAATAGCGCAGGGAATCCGCCACCATCTGCAGCACACGCGGATGCGAGAGATTGACCGTGTTTCCGGTGCCAGTGTCGTTGATGTAGTAGCGGCGCTGCTCCGGCAGCGGCCGGTAGTAGCTGGCGTTATCGATCCCCTTGAACGAAAGCGTCGGGCCTAGCTCGTTGCCCTCGGCGGTATGGTTGTAGACGACGTCCAGGATGATCTCGAGGCCATGGGCGTGAAACTGGTTGATCATGGTCTTGAATTCGTTGGCCCCGTCGGTGCGGAGATAACGGGTCTCGGGCGCGAAGAACCCGATCGAATTGTAGCCCCAGTAGTTTCGCAGTCCCTTGTCGACGAGATAGCTGTCGTCGATGAATGAATGGATCGGCAACAGCTCGACGCTGGTGACACCGAGCGAGCGCAGATAGGCAGGGATCGCGGGATGGGACAGGCCGGCGAACGTGCCGCGGTCGGATTCCGGAATCAGCGGATGACGCTGCGTAAATCCCTTGACGTGCATCTCGTAGATGATGGTACGCGCCCAAGACGTCTCGGGCTTGCGGGATGCACCCCAGGTAAAGGCCGGATCGATGACCCGGCATTTGAGCATGTAAGGCGCGCTGTCGCGCTCGTCGTAGGACTTATCCTTGTCGGGATGGTCAAGCCGGTAGCCGAAAAGCTCGGAGGACCACTGCAACTCGCCGACAAGCTGCTTGGCATAGGGATCGATCAACAGCTTGTTCGGGTTGAAGCGGTGGCCGGCATCAGGCTCGTAGGGCCCATGCACGCGATAGCCGTAGACAGTGCCGGGCCGCGCGGTCGGGACGTAGCCATGCCAGACTTCGTCGGTGTATTCAGGCAGGTCGAAGCGCTCGATTTCCTTCTCGCCGGCATCATCGAAGATGCAGAGCTCGACCTTGGTGGCGTGCGCGGAGAACAGCGCGAAGTTGACGCCAAGGCCGTCCCATGTCGCCCCGAGCGGAAACGGCCTGCCCTCGCGGATGGTGGCGCGCCGCAAGGCCATGGCCGCGCCAAGCAGCGATTGGTTCGGTGACGATTTTGTCAGGTTCATTCGTGGCAGCCCCTTGCGCGGCAACCGCCCGGCGGCCCGATAAGTTCCACCCCGTCAGCAATAATGATGCATTCGTAGGGCGGATTAGCGGAGCGTAATCCGCCACCTTGTCAGGCACGTCGAGCTACGGCGGTTTACGCTCCGCTAAACGCCCTTCTGCTCATCGCGGCTCGCCAACAAATCCCTGCCGCAGCTCGGCCAGCCGGTCGAGCGCGGCTTGCGGCAGCGGACCTTTTTCGGCGGCAGTGAGTGCGTCCTCGAATTGCTGCGGCGTCGCCATGCCGACCAGGATCGTGCCCATCGCCGGGTGCGACAGCGCAAACCGCGTGGCGGCTTCGGTCATGCTGGCGGCGAACCCCTCCTCCACCAGCGGCATCAGGCGGCGCGCGCGATCGATATCGGCATCGTAACGCATCGCCGAGCCGATCGGCTCGGGCGGCGGCCCGGCAATCGGATGACGCTCGGCCGAGCCCGACAGCGCGCCGCCGGCCAGCACGCGGATGCCCACGACGCCAACGCCGGCGGCCGTGGTCGCATCGAACAACCGACCATAATCCTGCGCCGGATAACGCGCCGGCAATTCGTCGGCCGCCGATGGATTGAGCACGTTGTAGACGATTTGCGCGCTGTCGAAGACCCGCGCATCGATCACCTGATGCAGCGCCGCCGTGTCGCCAAGTGCCGTGATCCCGAGGAAACGGATCTTGCCCTGCTGACACAGGCGCTCGAACGCCGGCACCACCTCGTCGAGCACCTGCCGGACGCTGAGCGACGATCCGCCGCCTTTCCCGGTAATCGGATTATGCAGATGAAAGATGTCGACCCGGTCAAGGCGCAGCCGCGCCAGACTGCCTTCGAGCGACGTCGTGATCACCTCGTCAATACGGCCGAACTCGCCGGGTGGTACCCGGACCTTGGTGGCGACCACCACATCGGCCGGCTTCAGCTTTTGCAGAACGCGGCCGAGATTCCTTTCCGATTCCCCATCGCCGTACTGCACCGCCGTGTCGAAATAGTTGACGCCGGCTGCAATCGCCCGCGCAATGGTGCGCTCCTGGTCAGCGGCGTCGCCGCGCACCATCAATCCGCCCACGGCGCCGCAGCCGAAGCCCAGCACCGAAAGGCGCATTCCCGTGCGCCCAAAAACCCGCCATTGCATCGCCGCTCCTCCGAATGATCAGGAGATTATGCGACGTTGAACGGCGGTTGCTCAACCCTGATTTGCCGTGACGATCGAGCTCGGCAGGGCGCCGCTTTCCTCTTGATGGCTGCCACCCTGTCGAACCTCATCCTGAGGAGCGCGTCTTCGCGCGTCTCGAAGGATGAATGGCACCAGCCGGGCCACATGGTTCGAGACGGCGCCACGCGCCTCCTCACCATGAGGATTAGGGTTCAGATTTCCCGGAACGACACCAGCCGGCGCTGTGTCTCGTCCCACAACACGAGCCGTACACACGCAAAACTCTGCAGCAGCGTGATGCGGCCGACGTCGCGCAGTTCGGGGTGGTCGCGCAGCACGCGCGGCAGCCGGTAATAGGGAATACGGCTACTGAGATGATGCACGTGGTGAACGCCGATATTGGCGGTGAACCAGCGCAGCAGTGCCGGCAGGTCGTAATGCGAGCTGCCGTGCAGCGCGGCTTGATGCAGGCTCCAGCTCTCGTTGCGGTCCCACATCGTGTGCTCGAATTGGTGCTGGACATAGAACAGCCACACGCCGGCCGTGGCCGCGAGAACTATAGTCGGAAGGTGCACAAGCAGGATCGCCTTGATGCCGATAAACCAGGTGAGCGTAGCGACGATGACGGCAATCGCGAGATTGGTTGCCATGGTGCTGGCCCAGGGTTGCCAACCGTTGCGCATGAGGCCGACCGGCAGCCTCTGTTGCAGGAGAAACAGATAGGCCGGTCCGACCCCGAACATGATCAGCGGGTGGCGGTAAAGACGGTATTTCAAGCGACCCCACCGGGAGAGGGCGCGGTATTCGCGCACGGTCAGCGTATCGAGATCACCGGTACCACGGCGATCGAGGTTGCCGGTGGTGGCATGATGGATCGCATGCGAGCGGCGCCAGCAGTCGTAGGGCGTCAGTGTCAGCACGCCAATGACGCGGCCGACCCAGTCATTGGCCAGACGGCCGGCAAAAAAGGTGCCGTGACCGCAGTCGTGCTGGATCATGAACAGGCGCACGAGGAAAGCGGCAGCCGGTACGGCGATAAGCAATGAAGCCCAGGCATGACCGAGGTGGAACGTGAACCAGGCAGCAGTCCACAACACGACGAGCGGCAAGACGGTGATCGCAAGCTCGGCAATGCTGCGCAGCCGGCTTGGGGTGCTGTACTCGCTCAGGATGCGCTGCCAACGCCGGGCGTTGAGGACCTCATCGCCGCCGCTGGGAGGTTGCACGTGAGACGACTGCACAGCTGTCTTCTGCAAAGCGATATTCCCTTCCTGGGGTGCACATAAGATCGAGACACCGACGAACTCGGCACCTTCGTCGGTTGATCGATTTTTGGAGAAGGGTCTGAAACGTGCGTGCCTGTCAGCGTCAAGCCAAAGCGCCCAGCGGTCCGGCCAAGTGTCGACTGCCCGACATATGGACAGGAAATGGGGAGACGTCAAGGACGGGGCGTTACCGGGGTTCTCCTTGGCGGATTAGCGAAGCGTAATCTGCCATCTTGCATGAAGACAGGGCGGCAAGATCCGCCCTGCCCGCTAACTCTTTCTTCTAACCTTGCCTCTAGCCTTTCTTGGGCGACCAGCCATAGGCCTTGCTGCAGGCCTCGCCCATCAGCATGGCCCGCTCGCTGTCGCTCAGGCGGCTGGTCTTGAGGAACGGCTCGACGGCCTGCTCGTAATTGACGACGGCGAACGCCCGCGTCCAGTCCGTGCCCCAGAGGCAGCGATCGAAACCCCAGGCATCGAACACGCGAGCCAGTGGATCCCAGATATCGGGATACGGATACGGCTCGCGCGACAGCGTGCAGGCGCCGCTGACCTTGATCACGCAATTTGGGCGCTTGGCGAGGTCGAGCACCTTTGGAAGGTTGGCCCAAGGTTCTGGCGGCGCCGGCGGCACGCGTGGCTGCAGGATGCCGAGATGGTCGATGATGAACCGCGTGTCGGGATGACGGTCGATCAGCGCCGTCCCTGCATCCAGATTGTCCCAGCACAGGATGTTGAGCGGAAAATCGTAACGAACGGCCGCGCGCGCAATCCGGTCGAGGCCGGGATCGTCAACCGCGCGCTTCTCCTCCTTCCGCAGCATGACGCGGACGCCGACCGCGCCCGGCGTCTTCTTCCACTCCGCGACCACGTCGGCCACGCCGGGATCGTCCGGATCGAGCGGCTTGACGATAGCGAGCCGGCCGGGATGGGCGCGCTGCACCTCCACGGCATAGCTGGAATCGTAGCGGTACAACGAAAAGGCCGAGATGAAGATCGCGCCGTCGACGCCGACCTTGTCCATTGCCGCCACCATCTCGTCACCCGTGACGTGATCGGGCCAGTTCGGCACGGTGTGCCAGGGCCGCTTCGGGCTGTTCGCCTCATAGGCATGAACCTGGGAATCGATAATCGCCATCGTCGCTCCTCCACTCTTTTGCCGGCGATTTTGGCCAATGCGACGGGTAGGTGTCCAGATGTCACCGACGCTGTGCTGCAATGCGTTTGACGGTGCGCCGCATGGATCAGAACCCGTAGGGCGGATTTAAAGCGGCGTAATCCACCGTTCTGCCCGCGACGCAGCAACGCATACGCGCGTCCAGCCATTCACTTGGATGCTAGGACCTCCGTGCCGCCGTCAACAGCAGCTCATTGGGCCCCTCCCATCCGTCCGGCCGCTGATACCGGCCGAGAGCCTTTTCCATGTCAGCCCACGCGGCTTCGGCAGTCGCGGGATCCATGCTCTTCACGATCTGAACGACCGGCCCGGCCGAGCTTCGTATGAAATTCATATAGTCCTTGACGGTCGGCAGGCTGAACGGCGCCGCGACTTTCGTCGTCGCGATTTCGAGAAATCCCGCCTCTCTGAACAGTTCATCGATCACGCCGGGCTTGCCGAGACTGAGCAGTCCGCCCGGCTGATACGGATCGACCGGCGGCATGCTGGCGTACCTTCGCGCTGTCGACATCAGCGTTGCCACGCAAGGATTGGCCTGCGGCGTCCCGAACACCATCGTACAGACCGTGCCGCCGGGTTTGAGCACGCGCGCCATTTCGCGCAGGCCCTGCAGCGGATCGCCGAAAAACATCAGGCCGAGCCGACAGACGACGACGTCAAACCGCGAGTCCTCGATAAGCAGCTTTTGCCCGTCCGAAACGCGGGTCTCGACGTTGCGATGCCCCGCGTCGGCGGCCTGCTCCGCTGCAAATTGCAGAATTTCCGGCGAGAGATCCGTCGCCAGCACATAGCCCTGCGGCCCTACCCGCTCGGCGATGTCCAGGGTCTGGTCGCCCGCGCCGGCCGCCACATCGAGTACATGCGAACCGGCTGTGACTCCGGCCATTCCGAGCATGGCCTGCGTCGCCTTGAGCAGCCATGGCCGAATGACGGTGCCGGCGTCGTTCCAGCCCTTGGCTGTCTGCTTCCACTGCGCACGCATCTTGGCCAGATCATCGTCCAACGCAGATTCAGTTTCCATGGCAGGCTCCTTCCGGACGATTGCGTCGGATCAAGGTTCGATCGGATCATTCAATCTTGATCTTGCCCTCGCGGACGATGGCCTTCCATTTGGCCAACTCGTTTTGCAGATGCGCCGCGAACTGTGTCCGCGAGCCATTGACCAGCGTGTATCCAAGCGCCCCCAACCGGTCGCGCACTTCAGGCAACGCGACGATCTCGCTGATTTGCCGATGCCTGCGTTCAACGATGTCGTCAGGCGTTCCCCTGGGAAGCATGATGCCATCCCAAAACCCGACCTCGTGGTTCGGGATGCCCGCCTCGGCAAGCGTCGGAACGTCCGGAAATTCCGCAGCCCGCGTCGTGCCGGCGACCGCCAGCAGCCGAAGTTTGCCCTCGCGCACCAGCGGCGCGACGATCGGAAGGGTGAGATGCAGAATCTGGGTGTGACCGGCGACAGTCGAGGTAACGGCCGGAGGGCCGCCCTGAAACGGCACATGCACGACATCGAGCCCGAGCGAATGCTTGAAGAGTCGCTCGCTGGCCAGGTGTGGCGACGAACCATAACCCGGCGAGGCATAATTATACTTGCCGGGATTTGCCTTCACCAGCGCAGCAAGCTCCTTCATGGTGGTCGCGGGCACGGACGGGTTGACCGAAATCGTTTCCGGTGCCGCCAGCAGCAGCGCGACGGGCGCAAAGCTTTCAGGAATTTCGTAAGACAGCCTTTCGCCGATGGCGGACTGAACGACAAAGTTTTGATTGACGATCACCATCGTGCAGCCGTCAGGCGCCGCCCTGGCCGCCGTCGCGGTGCCGATCGTCCCGGCCGCGCCGGGCATGTTCTCGACATGGAAACGGCCGCCGGCCTCGGACAGTTTTTGCGCAAGGATTCTCGCGATCACATCGTCGGGCGACCCGGGCGGGTACGATACGATGATCTTGACGGACTGAGCGCATTCAGTGCCGGCCGGCTGCGCGATGGCCGACGACACGACGGCGCACACCGCGATCAACCCCGCCATCAGCCGCCGCAACGGGCTTCTCATCTTGATCTCCTGGATATGGCCGAGGGGTCGCTCAAATGGTCAGGCAGGAAACGGATCGTTGTCGCTTCATCAAGGCTCCGAAAACCTAGATGACCGGGGCGGCAGCCGTAAGCTGCAGGATTGCGGTACCCCGCCGCAGAAGTGCATAATCGTCCAATGTTCGACTGGAACGATTTGAAGTATTTTCTGGCCATTGCCCGGCATCACAGCACGATCGCAGCTGCAAAAGCGCTCGGGCTCAGTCAGTCAACGGTGCAAAGGCGCCTGACCGAGCTGGAACGCGCGATCGGGCAACCATTGGTCAAGCGTCATCCGTCAGGCTACCGCCTCACGAAATTCGGCGAGGACTTGATGCCCTATGCCGAGCGCATCGAAGCAACCGTCGTCGATTTCGAGCGGCGCGTCGCCGACGAGGCGCATGACCTCACCGGCGTGATAAAGGTCACCTGCCCCGAGCCGATCATCGGCCGCATGACGAAGTCTTCGCTCATCGATCGCTTCCAGACCCGCCATCCAAAACTTCGGATCGAGTTCGTCACCAGCGACCGTTACCTCGATTTGTCGAAAGGCGAAGCCGATGTCGCCTTCCGCTCCGGCGATACCGATGACGAACTTGTCGGTCGCAAGGTCGCGGATTCGATCTGGGCTGTTTACGCCAGCCGCGGATATATCGACCAGTACGGCAAGCCCGAGAAGGTGGACGATCTGCCGACCCATCAGCTCGTCGGTTTCGACGAAACGCTCAGCATGCACCGCGCATCGATCTGGCTCCAGAACGTAGCCCCCGACGTCAAGATGTCGGCGCGCACCAACAGCGTGCTGGGCCTTATCTACGCAGTGAAGTCGGGAATAGGCGTGGGGCCCCTACCCGCGTCGCTGGGTGACGCGGAACCGGATCTCGTGCGCGTGCTGGGACCGATCCCGGAACTGTCGCGAAGCTGGCGCCTGCTGACGCACCCTGACCTGCGGCGCGTTCCCCGTATCGCCGCGTTCTTCGAGTTCATTCTTGCGGAGCGGGAGTTAGTGAAATCGATTCTGGCGTGATAGGAATAGGCCGTGGATTCCACGGCTATCACGCTTGGGAGACGCGAAGGCAAGCCTCAACTTTGACGAAACGGGTGACTTCGACGCGGGTAGTTGCCGGGCCTCGCTTTACCTCAATGAACGGACATCATCAGGCCACGTCGGCAGGCCTGAAAAGTGCCAATCGCGCCGGTTTGACGGTCGGGCAGCCACGTCCGGTCTACAGCCGTCAACGGACATCGCGACTATCAGTCACCATGTCTCAAAAGTGCCCACAGCGACATGGGATCACATCGGCAAATGAAAGAGGCCGCCAACTAAGGCGGCCTCTAATCCAGTCAGCAAACCGTTTGGGGATTACCAGACGTATCCCGGGTTCCGGTCACAAAGCACCCCAGCTTCGGCCGATACTTTTGGGCATTGTTTGAAACTGTGGCGGGCCGAGACTTGATGACATCATTTGATCGGCCGCGCGCGCTATCGTCGCCCGCGCTGGCGCCGAAGTTGGTCGCGGCAAGTACGACCGCAATAATCCAAAAAGACCCTGCCAGCGATTTCGGTGTCATCTCGAACCTCTTTTGGTTGTGTGCACAGGCTATCACTCCATCGTTGGCCGCAAGTCCGCGATGGGTCCAGGCTGTGTGTTTTCACACAGCCTGGGTCAGGAACGGACATCGGAGATGCCTTCGAGACTACGCGCCAGGCGCTAGAATTAAGGGTCAATGAGCGGGAAAAATACTGAAAAAGCTGACGATTTTCCCCAATAACTCTGCCAAATACTGGCGTTTCGACACTTCGAGGTTTACCCGACCAATTCCGACGGCTTTGCGCGGGGAGTATCCGATGAACTCGAGCAGCAACGCAGATTTTTCGACAACACTAAACCGCATTCTTGATACGGCGGCGGACAATCTCAGGATCGCAAAGATTCTGGTTCAAATGGGTCTCGATCCCAACAACATCACCTACGATGCCCTACTCAACCGGCTGCTAGAAATTGTGCTGGCCAACATCACGCTTGCCAATATGTTCGCTGTGATTGGTGCCACCTTTCTTGTAGCTACGTTGCTGATGCATACAATGGTGCCGCTGCGCATCGCGAACATGGTCGGCTGCATGTTCTTCGCCGCCTTTGGCGCGCTCTCCGGAAGCGTCGGGACTTTTATCCTGTATCTGCTTTTCCTGCCGATCAATGCAATTCGCCTCCGCCAAATGCTCAAACTGATCAAGAGGGCACGCATAGCCACAGAGGGCGATACCTCATTGGAATGGCTCAAACCTTTCATGACCGAGCGCAAATATCGCAAGGGCGACAAATTGTGCAGCAAGGGCGATGCAGCCAACGAAATGTTTTTGATCATCACCGGAAAATTCCTGGTCACCGAATTCAGCGTAGAGCTTCCGCCTGGAAGTCTGATGGGCGAGCTTGGCTTCCTGACGCCGAAAAATCGACGGACGGCGACGATCGAGTGCATCGAGGGCGGCCATGTGCTGACAATTGAGTATGATAAGTTGCTGGAGATTTACTTTCAAAATCCGGAATTTGGTTATTACTTCCTCATCCTCACCAGTCACCGCCTGCTGGAGAATAATGCAAAGCTTGAAGAAATCATCGCACAGAACAAAATCGCACCGCCGATTGCAGTCGCGAGCGGTACGGTTGAACTTTAGAGGATGCCGAGCGAACAAGCCGATGTCCGCTAATCTGATGGTCCGGCCGTGCTCCTGTCCCGCCCGCGATACGCTTTGCAGCGGCGGCCAAATGCTCTCGATGTCGCAAATGGGTCACGAACGGACATCCGGCACGCTTCCCAATCGCTCGAAAACGCGGTCATATGGCGTCCGTGGACACTTGGCGTTTTGGGGCGAGGGTGTCCGCTTGCACGGGGGAGAATGCGCGTGAAGGAACTCGCTGGAAAGACTGTGTTCGTGACCGGTGCAGCGTCAGGCATTGGACTGGGGATCGCGACCGCCTTCGCCCAAGCGGGGGCGAAAGTCATGCTTTGCGACATTGAAGAAGCGGCTCTGTCCGCAGCGCTCAAGCAACTGAGACTCACCAACGTCGATGTCGACGGCGTGAAAGCAGACGTTTCACTCAAAGCCGAACTCGTGGCGGCCGCCGAAGCCACGACTGCCCGCTATGGCAAGGTGCATATCCTCGTCAACAACGCGGGCGTCGGCGGCGGTGGGCCTTATGGCAGCTGGACCGAGGCGTCGTGGAACTGGACCATGGGCGTCAACCTGATGGCTACCGTTTGGGGGATCGAGATTTTCGGACCGTTGATCGAGCAGCATGGCGAGGGTGGACACATCGTCTCCACAGCCTCGATCGCTGGCCTCATTTCAGGGCAGAGCACTGCATACAACGTTTCCAAGTATGGCGTTGTCGCGCTGTCCGAGGGCCTGCGGCGTGAACTCGCGCCCCGCGGGATTGGCGTATCGGTGCTGTGTCCAGGATTCATCCGCACTCAAATCATGAACTCAAGGCGCAATCTCCCGAAGCGCTTCGAGGGGGAGGTCCGTACCTTGCCGACTTCGGGCCCACTTGCCGAGCAGATCAGTATGATCCGGGAACGCGTCTCTCAGGGTATCGATCCCATCTATGCCGGTGAACTCGTCCGCGAAGGCGTCGAAAAGGACTGGCCATATATCTTCACCGACCTCGAATTTGAGCCGATGATCGAAGCGCGCTTCGCCGCAATCAAGCAAGGCTTTGACAACATCCGCGGGCGAAACCCGAAACGTTGAGCTGAGCGAGGCGATGGACGCCAGATTGCGGTTCGGCGGCAGCGTGCTTCCGGAGCGCATCACCACCGGCGTCCTCGCGCTGATCGAGCACCTCGCGCCCGATGACGTGCTGTGCCATTCCGATCTTCACCCCGGCAACGTGATTATGACGGCGCAGGGTCCGAGACTGATTGACTGGCTCGGCGCGGCACGTGCGCCCGCCGCCTACGAGATTGCACAGTGCCATGTCCTGCTTGCCGAGATCGGTCCGGAACACGCCGACGATCCGGAGCGGGCCATGGTCAATTCGGTTCTGCAGGCGGAGTATGCACGGCTGGCCGGCATAGCCCCTGCGGCGCTGACGGCGGCGATGCAGCCCTATTTGCCGATCGTCCGCGTCTTCCTCCTGCTCGGCGGGGCCATGCCTGACATGCGGGAGCGGCTGATCCAGCGCGTCGAGGCGGCCCTGCGCTCGGAAAGCTCTCACTGCCATCAGCCGCCGTTCATCATGTCATAGGCCAGCAGTTCGGCGCCTGCGTCCGCCGCGTCCATGATCCGCTTGCCGATCAGATCGCGTAGTGTTTCGGTGGTGCCGCCGCCCAGCGAGCCGTAGCGCGCGCCGCGATAGAGGCGCGACACCGCGAACTCATCCGTGAAACCGAAACCGCCATGCAACTGGATCGCCTCGCTGGTGACGCGGTTGGACATCTCGTTGCACGTGATCTTGGCCACCGCCGCCATCAGGGGATCGGGAAACGGATTGGCGGTGATACAGGCGCGATAGAGGATGCTCCGGGCCGTCTCGATCTCGCGGTACATCTCGGCGAGCTTCCACCGTGCACCCTGATAGTCGGCGATCGGCTTTCCGAATACGGTCCGGTCCCGGACATAGTTGCGGGCTTCCTCGAAAGCGCCTTCGGCCAGCCCGAGCGATATGCTCGGATTGAGACAGCGTTGGGTATTGAAGGCGGTCAGCAGCTTTCGAAAGCCGTCCTCGCGAATGACGAGGTTCTCCAGCGGCAATTCGCAATCGTTGAACTGGATTTCGTGGAGGTTTTCGCCGCCCATCGTGTGGTAGGTTCCGGTCACCTCGAAACCCTGCGTGTCAGGCTCCAGCAGAACGCAGCCGATGCCCTCGCGGCCAGGCTTGCCGTCGATCCGCGTGAAGATGACGAACATGCCGGCCTCCCTGGCCCGGCTGATCAGCGTCTTCGTCCCGTTGAGAATGACGCGTTCGCCCCTGATGACGGCGTTTGTCCGATAGTTCGCGACGTCGGTGCCGGCGTGCGGTTCGGTCATGCAAACGGCCAGGATGCACTCTCCGGAGATGACTTTCGGGAGGATGCGCGCGCGGATGGCATCGGGAGCGTAGGTCGCGATGACGCGGGTCTGGACGCCGGCCTCGCCGAGGGTCGCCATCGCGGTGACATAGCAAGTCTTCGCAATCTCCTCGAGCACCAGCGCCGTATCGAACACCGGCAAGCCGAGGCCGCCGTATTTTTCAGGGACCGACATGCCGAGCACGCCGATCTCGGCAAGCTTCTTCATGTTGGCCCAGGGAAACGTCCCGTCCATGTACTTTTGCGCGTTTGCCTTGAACTCTCCTTGAGCAAGCTCGCGTACCGAGGCCACCATCCGTCGCTGTTGTTCGGTGAGCTGGAAGTCCATCGCTTGTCCCTTGCAGTGAAAACGGGTGTGACGGCTGAAAATATCGGTCGCGGGCGGCACGATTATAGGTCATTTTCGGCCATGCGCTTGGGGTAACATCATGCGCCGGGAGACGCCTGTCATGATCAAGGCTGCAGCACTGCTGGCCGCAACGCTTGTCCTCGCAGGCCCGGCAGCGCGCGCGCAAACCTATCCGTCCAGACAAATCACCCTGATCATTCCCTTCACGCCCGGCGGCTCGAACGATCTGGTCGGGCGCGCGATCGGCAAGAAGCTTTCCGAGGCGTGGGGGCAGCCGGTGGTGGTCGAAAACCGCGGTGGCGGCGGCACCCTGATCGGCAGCACTGCCGTCGCCAAAGCGCCGCCCGATGGCTACACGCTGCTCCTGGTGTCTCCGACGTTCACCATCAACCCGGCGACCAGGAGGACCATGCCGTTCGACACGGCGAGGGATTTCACGCCGATTGCCTTCATAGGCCGCGCGACGCTGTTGGTCACAACATCAAACAAGCTGCCGGTGCAATCCGCCGGCGAGCTGTTTGCCCTGGCCAAAAGCAAGCCTGGCCAGATCACCTACGCCTCGGCCGGTCTTGGCAGCATCAACCAGATTTCGACCGAACTGATCGCGCTGGCGGCGGGCGTGAAGCTCGCGCATGTTCCCTACAAAGGCGGCGCACCGGCACTCAACGATCTCGCCGGCGGCCATGTCGACATGTACGTATCCAGCATTCCGCAGGCGCTCCAGCTCGTCCGAGGCGGCCAAATCAAGCCTCTTGCGGTGACGAGCAGCCGGCGAACAGCGCTGTTGCCCGACGTGCCCACGCTTGCGGAGTGCGGGACCCCGGGCGCCGATGCGGAAACGTGGTGGGGCATCGCCGGCCCGGCCGGCATGCCTGCGGATGTCGTTCATGCGCTGAACGCGGAGATCAACAAGATCCTGACATCGCCCGAGCTCGTCACATTTCTCACCAATGAGGGCGCCGAAGCCGAACCCATGGCGCCGCAACAGTTCGGAGACATGATGCGTCGGGAGACCGCGCGCTGGACCAAGGTCGCGCGCGAGGTCAATCTTTCGATCGATTAGCGTCAAGGCGACATGGCACTCTTCCCCGACCACGTCCGGTTTGGGTCTTCACACAGCCTGGGTCATTTGCGACGTTTCGAACCGAGGCCGATCATTTCCGCTATTCCCAAAATAGCAGACTTTTGAGCCGGCCAGCATGTCTCAACGGTGCCAAGTGCGGGCATTGGTGGCCGTCGACGCATGAGATGCCGAATGATACCATTCAGTGGCATGGGTTCGCGAGATGTGTCACAGACAATCAGTTTTGGGCAACTCGGGAAGAGCGATTGTTTTCTAACCAGGCACGCAGCGGAAACCAGCGATGCGAACGGCTGCAGATTTCAATCTCTATTACGCTGATCCTGACCCCTGGCATATTTCCCGCGCGCGATTCAGGGATAAGGTCTTGCGCCGATGTCTGAAGCCATTCATCCGGAACAAATCCGTTCTTGAACTCGGTTGTGGCGAAGGCCACCTGACTCGGGCAATCTTTAGCCAAGCACGATCCGTGGTTGGCATCGACATAAGCGATGTAGCAATTGCTCGCGCCAAATCGCTAAACCTGCCAAATGCCAGATTTGAAAGCGCTGATTTCTTACAAACGTCATTCGAAGGTTACGACGTGATCGCAGCTATCGAATGCGTCCACTACCTGTCCCTACCGGAGCAGGGAGCTTTTTTGGAGAAGGTTGTCAAAGAACATTCTGGCAAAATACTTTTGCTCTCGGGTCCAATCGTGGACTACAGAAGACACTTCAGCCATAAGCGATTGATGCACGAGTTCACTACTTTAGGGTTCGCTCCGCTTAAATTTTATAACCTGTCCGTTTATTGGTATCCGCCTTCATCCAGAATTGTCGCTAACCTAGTCAAGCTGCCGCTTGGATACACCCTGCTTGATTGGATACCAGAGCCGATGATTTACCAAAGACTATATGTACTTCGAGCACCGAAACCCTGACACGGATATTCGATAACCCGACCAAAGAGGCTGTGGCCTGCCCCTTGGGCTCCGAACTTTCATCCATTTTCGTGTTCCCGGTTTCCTGCCCTGAAGCAAGTCACCTGGCGTCAAGAGCTTAGCGCTTGATCCTGGTCAACCGGATCTTGCGCGTCGCGGTAGCCCAGGGCTCCGCAAACGCGATGCAGAAGAATTGGCGGTGACAACAATATCAATAGAGTGGGTCACGAGCCCCGGCGTACCGGCTGCCGCAAGGGCTCGTGACCAGCGAAACAAGCCTCTACCGCCTCGCCCCAACGCGATTGACGCCACCATTTGCATTGCCACCGGCGTTATGACGGACCGCAGCGCGCGCCACTGGACGAGGCCGGAGCACGACGCCTGCCCGGGCAACGCAACCCACCGGATATTCAACGTACTGGCAGTATACGACCGCCTTGGCTGGGGCTGGATTGAGAGTGAGACCTGCAAGCCCCAACAGGGCGCTAGCAGCAATCCCGGCAACAGTCGCTGACTTGATCGAAAGACGCTTCCTCGGATGCATGGCGCACCTCCCTCTTCGCGCTTGCGTCACTGAAAAATGACGGGACCGCCTCAGGTGCGGCTGAATATAGCGTGAGCGCCAAAGGATCGCTGACGTTGACCTAGATCAACGGAGTGTCTGCCTACCTTGGCCTTCAAAAGCGCACACCGACGGCTCGGATCGGGTCGCGGTGACGACGTGATGCGCGACGGCTGGGTGGCGACCGTCGAACGATGGCGCCCCTCCGCAATCGGTCGGCAGGGTTCCTTCTGAGGGCGCGACTTTGCTCGGGACCGGCTCGGTATGATGGTCCAGCAGTCAGCCGTCGGCCGAACGCTCTCTTCTCTTTCAAGATAGCTGGCGCGCGCGAACCGATTTTCTTGAAAGATCGATTTTCCCCAGCAACTTCAACTTGATTTGCCCCGTCCAGTCTCGCGCGCAAAAATATTCCGCTTCGCGCCAGACCCAAATCACCCTTACAAATCCCGCCATCCCGTCCCGGTTAGAGGGGCGTTGGCCATCGTCACGAACGTTGGGGCGGGTTGCGGTGGACGCGGCAGCGTTGGGCGCGTGATGGTGTTCGCAGGGCGGCTTCGGTTCGTGAGCGAGCACAGCGTGCAGACGACTGGCGCTGAAGCGTACGGCAAAGCCGTGTGGTTCTGGCACCCGTGGCTGGTGTCAAGCTGGCGGAGGCTGTTCGAACCCAACCGGGTTCGACCGGCCGTCAATCCGGCAGCGATGGAGGCAAAAGGAATTCGTCTCCAGGGAGAGCGCGGTATAAGCCGTCAAACCACTGCGCAGGGAATGCCGGGCTGCTCCGGCTGTACCTGTATGCTCGTGTGCGCATCTCGCTACATCTTGCACACGAGACCGCGGGTGCCAGCCGGCGCCCGGCATTCCCTGCGCCCTCTGATTTTCGGAGGGACAAAGTTCAAGCAAACCTCGGGCGCAATGGGCCGCGAGAACGCGAAGGTGTATCCACGTCATTGCGAGCGCAGCGAAGCAATCCATGCTCACCTCGCATGCGGAAGGATGGATTGCTTCGCGGAGCCTGTCATCGGGCGCGCATTCGCGCGACCCGTTGGCTCGCAATGACGGCCCCTGAATTAGGAACAACTCGCAACACCCCTCTCCTGCTAATGAATGGCAATTGCGGCTGCGACAGTCGCCTTTAATATTGAACAACCCCCTGCTAAACCGCCGCCCATGAGTCATACCCCCAATATCAAGACCAATGTCGCGGCGATCTCGATCTTCGCCAGCGCCGGCATGGCGGCGGCGAAATTCGCCGTCGGCATTGCGATCGGCTCGCTCGCGCTGATCTCCGAGGCCCTGCACTCCTCGGTCGACGTGATCGCGACCGTCATCACCTGGCTGGTGGTGCGGGTGTCCGACGCGCCGGCCGACGAGGAACATCATTACGGCCACGGCAAGTTCGAGAGCCTGTCGGCGCTGTTCGTCATCGCGCTGCTCTACGTGCTGGCCGGCGGCATCCTGGTCGAATCCTGGAGCCGGCTGCGCGAGGGCGCAGCGCCGCCGACGCTGTCCGCGATTGCCTTCGTGGTGCTGGCGATCGACATCGCGGTGAATTTCTGGCGCGCGCGGGCGCTGCATCGCACGGCGCGCGAGACCCGAAGCCAGGCGCTGGCGGCGGACGCGCTGCACTTTGCTTCCGACGTGCTCGGTTCCATCGCCGTCATCATCGGGCTGGTGCTGACCGGTCTCGGCTACCCCTGGGGCGACTCGGTCGCCGCCATCGCGGTGGCCGTGATGATATCGATCCTGGGCCTGCGGCTCGGCCGCTCCACCATCGAGACGCTGCTCGATCGCGCGCCGCATGGCGTGGCGGAAAAGGCCACCGCCGCGATCGCCTCGGTGCCCGGCGTGGTCGGCGTCGAGCGCCTGCGCGCCCGCATGGTCGGGCCGACCTATTTCATCGACGCCATCGCCGAGGTGCCGCGCACCTACCCGATCGACCGCGTCGAGGCGATCAAGAAATCCGCGCAGGACGCCGTCAGCAAAGTGCTCGGCGACGCCGACCTCACCTTCACGGCCGTGCCGGTCGCGCGCGACAATGAGAGCGTGCGCGAGCGCATCATGGTGATCGCCCGCAATTCCGGCCTCGCCGTCCACCATGTCACCGTGCACGACCTCGGCGGCAGGCTGACGGTCAGCATCGATCTCGAAGTCGACGGCGGCATGGAACTGTCAGCCGCGCACGACATCGCCCATGAACTGGAGCGCAGCATCCGCGAGGATTTTGGCGAGGATGTCGAGGTCGACACCCATATCGAACCGCTCGAGCCGGAACTGCCGCACGGCACCGACGCCGCGCAAACGCGCGTCGAGACTGTCAAGGCCGCGCTGACGCGCTTTGCCGCCAACGGCGCGATCCATGACATCCATAATGTGCGGGTGCGCAACACCGACGCCGGCGAAATCGTTAATTTCCATTGCCGCGCCGCGCCGTCGATGAGCGTCATCAAGGTGCACGAGAGTGTCGACGAGATCGAGCGCGCGCTGCGCCGCAGGTTTCCCACCATCAAGCGCGTGATCAGTCATGCGGAACCGACGCGCGCGTAGTTTTTCAGTGCCGCGCGAGCTAACTCGCGCGATCCCATGGCGGATCACGGGTTGCGTCAGCCGAAGTACTACTTGGAAGCCAGCCGGTATGGTTAAGGATTGGTTAGCCCAAATCGCATTGTATCCGGGTTCCCGCATCGGAACCGCAACGCGCGCATGGCGAATTCTTCGGGTTGGCAATTTCAGCACAGCCTCACGGCAACATCCGTCGCGCTCGGAATGGTCCTGGCGTCGACGATGCCGTCATGCGCCGTCGAATTTTGGAACGGCTCCGCCTCGACCAACTGGTTCACCGTCGGCAACTGGACGGCCATCGTTCCAGACAACACCACCAGCACCAGGATCGACACAGTCACGCCCAATGCCACGGTGATCGGAGCGGCTGGCGCGCAGTCAACCGGTCTCAGGGTCGGCGTTTCCGCCACCGGCGCGTTGACGATCCAGAACGGCGGCACCATGAACAACACCCTGGGCATTATTGCCGACAATGCCGGCTCGGTCGGCACCGTGATCGTGGATAGTGTCGGCTCGACCTGGACCAACAGCAGCGACCTTTACGTTGGCAGCGACGGCAGCGGCACGCTGACCGTCCGCAACGGCGGCGCGGTGAGCAACGCCTACGGCTTCATCGGCAGATATTCCGGCGCGACCGGCAATGTCACAGTGGACGGCGCCGGCTCGAGCTGGACCAATAGCTCCGATCTCAATGTCGGCGCCACCGGCAGCGGTACGCTGACCATCCGCAATGGCGGCACGGTGAGCAATGACTTCAGCTTTGTCGGTGCTGATCCCGGCTCGACCGGCGTCGCGACGGTGGACGGCGCGGGCTCGACCTGGACGACCGCCGGCGATTTCTATCTCGGCCAGAGCGGCAACGGCACGCTGACCGTCCGCAGCGGCGGCACGTTGAGCAGCAGCGTCGGCTATATTGGCCTTGATTTCGACCTCCACCGGCACCGCGACAGTCGACGGGGCAGGCTCGACCTGGACCAACAGCTCGGATTTCTATGTCGGTTTTGCCGGCAACGGCACGCTGAACATCCTCAACGGTGGCAGGGTCAACAGCAGCTTGGGCATTATCGCCGTTGATACCGGCTCGACCGGCGCCGTGACGGTGAACGGCGCGGGCTCGGGCTGGACGACTGCCGGCGATTTGTACGTCGGCAGCAGCGGCACCGCAACGCTGACCATCCTCAACGGCGGCAGCGTGAGCACGGGCGGCAGCAGCTATCTCGGCGTCGCACCGGGCTCGATCGGCGCCGCAACCGTGGACGGCGCGGGCTCGACCTGGAGCCTCAGCGGCAATCTCGGCATCGGCAGCCAGGGCAGCGGCACGCTGACCATCCGCAACGGCGCGGCGGTGAGCAACGTCTTCGGATCTCTCGCGCTCCAGTCCGGCTCGACCGGTAATGCGACGGTGGACGGGACCGGCACGACCTGGACCAACAGCGCGGATTTCCATATCGGCTATGGCGGCACCAGCACCCTGACCGTCCGCAACGGCGGCAGCGTCTCGGCTCCGATCATGTTCATCGCCGTGCAAAACACTTCGATTGGCACGCTGAATATCGGCGCTGCCGCCGGTCAGGCGGCTGTCGCGCCCGGCACCATCAGCGCGGCCTCGGTTAATTTGGGTAGCGGCAACGGCCAGATCGTGTTCAACCATACCGGCGCGAACTACGTTTTCGCCCCGGTCATCATCGGCAGCGGCGCCGGCACGCGAACGATGCGCGTCGAGGCCGGTACGACGATCCTGACCGCGGCCAGCACCTATGCGGGACCGACCATCATCAACGGCGGCACGCTGTCGGTGAACGGCTCGATCGCCAATTCGGCCGTGACGGTGAATGCTGGCGGCACGCTCGGCGGCAACGGCACCGTCGGCAGCACCACCGTCAACGGCGGCACGCTTGCGCCCGGCAATTCGATCGGCCTGCTGACGGTGAACGGCAGCCTGTCGTTCACCGCGGCGGCGTCCTACATGGTCGAGGTCTCCCCCACCAATGCCGACCGCGTCAACGTCACGGGCACCGCGACGCTCGGCGGCGCGACGGTCAAGGCGAGCTTCGCGGCGGGGAGCTATGTCGCGAAGCAATACACCATCCTCAACGCGACCGGCGGCTTCGGCGGCAGCACGTTCGGGTCGATCGTCAACACCAATTTGCCGCAGGGATTCAAGTCGAGCCTGAGCTACGACGCCAACAACGCCTATCTGAATCTCGCGCTGAGCTTCATCGCGCCGCCCGGCAGCGGCCTGAACGGCAACCAGCAGGCCGTCGGCAACGCGCTGGTCAACTACTTCAACCGCAATGGCGGCATTCCGCTGGTCTACGGCGCTCTGACCGCGCCGGGGCTGACGCAGGCCTCCGGCCAGATCGCCACCGCGGTGCAGCCGGCCATGCTGCAGGCGATGACCCAATTCATGACCGGGATCACGGATGTCTCGGCCGCCGACCGCCGCCTCGGCGGATCCAGCGCGACGGGATTCGCCGCGGAGGACGACGTCATGAACGTCTACGTCGCCGTACGCCTGCGCGGCACGGACGGAGAGACCTTCAACTTGAAAACGAAGGCACTACCGCCCGTGCAGGCCTTCGAATCGTATTGGAGAGTGTGGGCCTCGGGCTTCGGCGGCGGCCAGACCACCGAAGGCAATGCGATCACCGGATCCAGCACCGCCACCAGCCGCATTTACGGCGTGGCGGCCGGCGCCGACTACCGGTTGTCGCAAGCGACGGTCGCAGGCTTCGCGCTGGCGGGCGGCGGCACCAATTTCAGCGTTGCCTCCGGCGGCAGCGGACGGACCGACCTGTTCCAGGCCGGCGCGTTCATCAAGCACACGGTCGGCTCCGCCTATGTCAGCGCGGCCGCAGCCTATGGCTGGCACGACGTCACGACCGATCGCACGGTGACGATCGCGGGCATCGACCAATTGCGCGCGCGCTTTGCCGCCAACACCTTCGCGGGCCGTGTCGAAGGCGGCAATCGCTACGTCGCGCCATGGTTCGGTGGCCTCGGTGTGACGCCCTACGCCGCCGCGCAAGTGATCGCCACCCGGCTTCCCGGCTACGCGGAAACCGTCGTCTCCGGCGCCAATGCCTTTGCGTTGTCCTACCTGGAGAAGAACGTGACCGCGCCGCGGACCGAACTCGGATTGCGCAGCGACAAGTCTTTTGCCGTGAACGACGCGCTGCTGACGTTGCACGGGCGCGTCGCCTGGGCGCATGATTACAACCCTCTCAGCGCGGCCTCGGCGACATTTGCGGCCCTGCCCGGCGCAAGCTTCGTTGTGAACGGCGCCGCGGGCGCGGATGACGCGGCACTGACGACGGCTTCGGCCGAACTGAAATGGTTGAACGGATTTGCGCTCGCCGCGACGTTCGAGGGCGAGTTCTCCGCCGTCACCCGTTCCTATGCCGGCAAAAGTGTCGCAAGTTACAGGTGGTGAGCGGAACTTTCCCGGCATCATCGCGACATGACCGCCGCGCACCGAGCCTGCGCTCCTGCCGCTTGAATGCCGGCGGCGCGTTCCCGTTTCGGACTCGCGCGACGATGCCTTAATTCGCGTTGGACAACATTTATTTCGAATTAACGAATCGTTGACTCTCGACAGCCCGAGAAAACTGGATTCAAATCGCTATGATTCGGAATGACGCGGGGTTCCTTCCGGACAAGGTGCAAAAGAGCCTTCGGCGGGGGTCTAAAGCATGGCGCGCGCGCATGCGGCGAACGCGTGTGTCCAATCCGACTCGATCAAGGGATTGGCGCAGTCGATCGCAAAACCTGCCTACCACCGGCTGCTCACCGCAGAGCCGGCGCTTCGCCGCGCCGTGCCGACACTCATCATTGCCTTCCTCATCACCATCTGCCTTGGCGCCTTCGTGCAGGTGATCGACCAGAGCCGGCAAAAGCGCGCCGCGATGAAGCGCGATCTCTCCGCGCTCACCGACCTCCTGGCGGAACGCCTCGACCGCCTCGGCTCCATCAGGCAGGACCGCGCCGCCAATATCGAGCGGCTGCAGAGCCTGCTGCCCGACCTGATCCCGTCCTGGGGCGTGGCCGGCAGCCGCCATATCATCATCACCGGCGCCGATCACCGGATTCTGGCCCGCGTCCCGGTCGAAGGCCTCGGCGACGGCGAAGGCGACCGCGTCCTCGACATCATCAGCACCGCGCAACTGCTCACCACGCCCGGCCAGCAGGGCGTCGTCACCGACATGACGCTTCCGAACGGCAATGGCGCGATGGCGATCTCGCGGCTGGTCAAATCGCTGCCGGGCCAGGTCATCGTCATCCAGGAAAAGAACGAGCCGCTGTGGGGCTCGGACGCCGCTTTGTCGGTGACGCTGTCGGCCACCACGGGCTTCGTCGTGCTGATCCTCGGCTTCGCCTTCCACTGGCAATCGACCCGCGCCCGCGAGGGCGATCTGATCAACGACGCGGTGCGCGGCCGGATCGACACCGCGCTCAACCGCGGCCGCTGCGGCTTGTGGGACTGGGACCTCTCCCGCGGCAGGATCTTCTGGTCGGCATCGATGTTCACGATGCTGGGCCTCGACTCCCGCAACGACCTCCTCACCTTCGGCGAGGTCA
Source organism: uncultured Alphaproteobacteria bacterium (assembly GCA_963816815.1). GTDB lineage: Bacteria > Pseudomonadota > Alphaproteobacteria > Rhizobiales > Xanthobacteraceae > Bradyrhizobium. Next base: position 20,022 of record CAWFMW010000024.1, on the reverse strand, counting down.
ACGCGCTGGTGAAATCCGACGACATCGACCTGTTCGCGATCGCCGAGCAGATGATCGCGGGCCAACTCGACCACATCGACCAGAGCTTCCGCATGCAGCACACCGGCGGCCACTGGATCTGGCTGCGGGTGCGCTGCGAGCTCAGCCACACCTCCGCCGACGGCGGCCTGCACCTGATCGGCATCGCCGTCGACATCACCGAACAGAAGAGCCTTGCCGAGAAGACCGTGGAGGCTGACCTGCGGCTGCGCGACGCGATCGAGACCATCCCGGAGGCCTTCGTGCTGTGGGACGCGGAAGACCGCCTCGTGCTCTGCAATTCGCACTTCCAGCGCCTGCACAAGCTGCCGGACACGGCGGTAGCGCCCGGCACCTCGTACGAGACTGTGATCGAGGTCGGCAGCATGCCGGAAGTGCGCACCCGCCTGCAGGAAACCGGCGCGCATGCGCCGGGCGCTCGCACCTTCGAGGCGCAACTCGACGACGGCAGCTGGCTGCACATCTCCGAACGCCGCACCAAGGACGGCGGCTACGTCTCGGTCGGCACAGACATTACCCGCATCAAGGAACACGAGCAGAAGCTGATCGAAAACGACATGCGCCTGCGCGCCAACGTGATCGACCTGAAGCGCTCGCAAACCGAGCTTGCCGACCTCGCCGAAAAATACTCGCGGGAAAAGAACCGCGCCGAGGAAGCCAACCAGGCGAAATCCAAATTCCTGGCCAATATGAGCCACGAACTGCGCACCCCGCTGAACGCGATCATCGGCTTCTCCGAGATCATGGGCAGCGGCATGTTCGGCGTGCTCGGCTCCGACAAGTATCAGGAGTACTGCCACGACATCCTGACATCGGGAAAATATTTGCTCGAAGTCATCAACGACATCCTCGACATGTCGAAGATCGAAGCCGGCCGCATGAAGCTCGACATGGAGCAACTCGACCTGTCGAAGCTGCTGGCGGAGTTGCTGCGCGTGGTCTCGGGGCGCGCCGAAGACAAGCATCTAACGCTCGACGCCGATATCGAAAGCACCATTTCGGTGATGGCCGACCGCCGTGCGGTCAAGCAGATCTTCGTCAACCTGCTGTCCAACGCCGTCAAGTTCACCCCCGACGAGGGCAGGATCACCGTGCGCAGCCACGTGCTTTCAGAACTCGATCGTGCTGATGATCGCCGATACCGGCATCGGCATCGCGCCCGCCTCGCTGCGGCGGCTCGGCAAGCCGTTCGAACAGGTCGAGAGCCAGCTCACCAAGACCTACCAGGGCTCGGGGCTCGGCTTGGCAATCGCCCGCTCGCTGACCAGCCTGCATGGCGGAACGATGCGGCTGCGCTCGAAACTCGGCACCGGCACCGTTGTCCGCATCACCCTGCCCCGCGACCCGCATTCAGCCGCGGCAAAGAGCCAGGTCGCCGCCTGACCCTCGCGAGCTATTAGACGCCGGCGCGATCTTCCAGCGTCGGCGCCACTTCGCGGGCGACCTGGACCAGCGCCGCGATCAGCGGCGTCATCGGATCGCGCTGCGGGATCACCAGTCCAACGCTGTAATCGACGACGGGATCGACGATCGGAATGCTGCGAATGGAGTCGGACAACCCCAGCGTCTCCGCAAGCTTCGCCGGCATCACGCTGGCCCAACGCCCGGTCTTGACGTGGGTGTAGAGCACCAGCAGCGAATTCGAGGTCAGCGACGGCGTGGCCTCCGCGCCGACCGAGCGCAACGCGCGGTCGATGATGCGGCGGTTCTGCATGTCCGGCGTCAAGAGGCACAGCGGCACCTGGCCGACTTCCTTCCAGGTCACCTGCTTGCGATCGCCGAACATGGCGTCGGGCGACGTCAGCAGGCGATAGCTCTCGTTGTAGAGCGGAATGGTGCGCACCTTGCCGATCGGTTCGTTCTCGATATACGTCAGCCCGGCATCGACCTCGAGATTTTCCAACAGACCCAGCACGTCGGCCGACGTGCAGGACTGGACACGAAAGCGCACGTCGGGGTAGCGCGCGCGGAACGGCGTCGTCAGCGACGCCACCATGCCCAGCACGGTCGGGATCGCGGCGATCCGGATCTCGCCGGAAAGCTTGTCCTTGAGGCTGTTGATCTCCTGCCGCATAGCACGGGCGTCGCCGACGATGCGCCGCGCCCAGTCGAGCGTGCGCTCGCCCTCCGGTGTAAAGCCCTGAAAGCGCGAGCCGCGCTGCACCAGCATGACGCCGAGGATTTCCTCGAGCTGCTTGAGGCTGGTCGACATGGTCGGCTGGGTGACGCCGCAGGCCTCCGCAGCCCGTCCGAAATGCCGCTCCTTTGCGAGCGCCAGCAGAAGTTCAAGCTTGTCGATCAAGGAGTTGGTCCCAGAAAATGCAGTGGCAAAGGCGGTCGCCCGATGGCCAGAAATAGCACGGACCGGGAGCCATCAACACGTCAAAAGCGGCGTTCGTAGGCCTCGATTTCAAGGGTAATTCGGTTCGCGTATCGCCTCATTCCCCAAACCTATCGACGTCAACGCGACGGGTTGCGGCCTGAAGCCGAAATCAGCCGGCATCTGCTGGAGACAGCTCCGACGCGATTCTTCCAAACCCCGTTTGCACGGGTCGAACGTCGGCGGGCTGAAGCCGACCGCCGGGATGCAGCAGCGGTCCCATGCTGCGAACCACCGCAAAAACCTCCAGCGCACGATCGTAGCCCTTGATGGCCCGCTCTCCGATGGATGCGAGGGCGATACTGTCCTTGACATGCCCGGTGACGACCGGATCGACCAGTACCTGCGCATCGGCCGCCAGGTCGCAAAGCCGCGATGCCAGATTGACGACGTTTCCGATGGCTGTGTAGTCGAGGCGTCCGTGCCAGCCGAGCGTTCCGACGGTTGCAGGTCCCATCGCGATACCCACGCCGAAACCGATGGCGCAGCCACGGGCCTTCCAGTAATTGGCAAGCGATTGCACCGCAGCCTGCATGTCGATCGCAAGCCGGATGCCGCGCTCCGCCGGATTCTCGCATGTGACCGGCGCATTGACGAGAACCATCACGCCGTCGCCAGCGAAGCGGATCAAGGTGGCGGCGTGGCGGGCCGTCACGGTGCCGATCGCTTCATAATACTGCCGCAGCACGGCGATAACGACATCAGGCTCGGCACGGGCGGAAAACGCGGTGAAGCCGCGCAGATCTCCAAAAATCGCGACCACCTCGCGTCGCTGCCCGTCCAGCAGCCCCTGATCGGAATTCTCGACCAGTTCAGCCACCTGCGGCGCAAGGAATTGCTTCAGACGGTTGATGCGCTCGGACTTCTGCTGCGACGCGGCGAGTTCTTCCGCCATCTGGTTGAACCGGACCGCCAATTGCTCCAGCTCGTCGTGGCTGTGGATCGCGATGCGATGGTCGAGCTGTCCCATCCCGATCCGTTCAACGCCGTCTTCCAATTGCCGGATCGGGCCCCACATGCGGCACGCTCGCCAATAGGCCAGGACAAGCGCGAACGCGATTCCGAGGCCGATGAGCATCAGCGAACGCCGCAGCGCCGCGCGGATCGATTCGAACGCCTCCTGGACCGGCTGCTCCGCGATCACCGTCCAACCGACGTTGGGGGCGCGCACCGAGAGGGCAACGACGGGCTTGCCGTCCTCACCGGTCGTAGTGACCGCCGATCCGTTCGCAGCGCTGACGACGGCCTTGAGGCGCTCGATGTCCCCACCGCCTGCCCCGCTGCGCAGCACAAGGCTGATATCCGGATGGGCGATCAGACGTCCGGAATCGTCGACAACAAGGGCGTGCCCGGTGTCGCCGATCCTGATCGCCGCGATTATATCCCAGATCAGTTTGAGGTTGATGTCGGCAACGACGATCCCGGCGGCTGCGCGATTTCCCGCTACCGCGATCCGCATGTAAGGTTCGGAATCGTGCTGATAATGCACCGGGCCGTACCAGACACGGTTGGCGCGTGCGCCGACAACCGCAGGATCCTCCGACATATCCGCACCGCGGCCGGTCCTGTTCATGCTGACGCGGGAAACGAAAACCCGTTCGGTGCCGGTCGCGTCGACCAGCGAGAGCGAAACGATCGCCGGCACCTGCTGCAGCAAGCGCAATCCGTCGATCCTGCGCCGGTCATCCTCGCCCGCAGTCCAGGGAAACTGCACGACCCAACCGAGCTGATCGCGTATTCCGTCGGTGAAAGCCTGGATCCGGTCGGCCGCCGAGCGGGCCTCGACCCGAAGAATTTCATCGAGATCAAACCGATTGTCACGAAAGGCAAACCAGGCTTCGGTTGCCGAGCCAAGCGTCAGCGGCACCACCACCGCGACAAACAGCGTGACGAAATACTTGACGAACAAGGAACGGCGCGGACGGGTCACGGAAAAGGTATCCGATGGTAGAAGTTTCGAACCAATAAGAGATGCGCCGGGATCATTCGATCACCCGATTGGCGCGGAAAAGAACTGAAGATTTATCCAGGTCAATGCCGAGCCGTTCAGCAGTCCTGAGATTCACGACCAGCTCGAATTTGGTGGGCTGAACAACCGGGAGATTGGCGGGCTTTTCGCCGCGCAAGATCCGGTCAGCATACGTCGCCAGCCAGAAATAGGTCGCCCGCTGATTCGCGCCGTAGCTCAGAAGTCCGCCGGCGTCGCAATATTCGCCCCAGCCGAACATCGACGGCAGCCGATGCGCGATAGCGAATTCGGCGATTTTGGCTCGGTGCACCATCGTGAGGACGTCCGGAAAGACCAGCAAGGCATCCGCCCGCGCCTCTGCTGCCAGCCGAAGCGCGCTGTCCAATTCGTTTGCGCCGGAGAACGGCACATAGTGCGGCACGATATCCAGCTTTTCGGCAGCCTCCCTGGTCGCGCGCCACTCCGATTGCTCGCCCGGATGATTGGCATTCGACAGAACGGCAAGCTTGCGCAGGTTCGGCAGAACTTCCTTGAGCAGCTCAACCCGCTTTCCCGCCAATTCGAGTGACAGGAAGGTCGAGCCGGTGAAGTTGCCACCCGGCTGCCCCAGGCTCTTGACGAGGCCCAACTCCACGGGGTCGCCGCTCAAGGCGAACAGGACCGGGACTTCCGCCACCTCGGTCATCGCGCGCGTCGCCGGGCCGCTCGACACGGCCAAATCGACCCGGCCGCGCCTGAGTTCGGACGCCACATCGCGCAGCGCTTGCGGATTGCCGATCGCATAGTGCAGTTCAAGAATGACATTTTTTCCCTCGACATAGCCCCGCGCCCGCAACCCTTCCCGGAAACCGTCCAGGAACGGATCGGGCTGTGACTGTGTGGAGAGCCAGTAGATGCGATAAATTCGCGCCGAATCGTGAGCGCGTGCGACCGCCGGCCACACGGTCGCCGCTCCTAGAAACGCCATGAAATCTCGTCGGTCCATGCCGGCCAATATGGCCCGGACCGCCCTGCCGCGCTTAGAGCCCGTATGCAGATAATCTAAAGAGAATCTTGATTTTGGCTTGGTGGCTGTGTGCGGCGGCGGTGCGCCGGGATACGTCACGGCAACTGACCAACCGTCAAATCTGCTTCGCGCCCGGTTGAGCGGTATAATCCCGGATAGCCGTTCTGCCCCAACGACGTGCTATCGTGCAACGCCGATACATTGGATACCGGTGGCGTCGCACAACCGAGTTGGGAGGCCTCATGATCACAATCCCGGAACTGGTCGCGCAAGCGTTGGGTTCGTTTCTGGCTTCAGATACCAGGAGCAGGTTTGGCTCCTCCCAAGCCCGGTTGGCTGAATTTCTTCCCTATGCAGCCAGGCTCACATTGGAATGCATCGGCAACAGCGATGCCCTGTATCACAACATCGAACACACCATGCTCGTGACCCTTGCCGGGCACGATATCCTGATGGGCCGGGCGATGCTGCGGCACACGACGCCAGACGACTACAGCAATTTCATCCTGGCGTGCCTTAGCCACGACATCGGATACGTTCGCGGAATTGTTCAGGGAGATGACGGGGATTCCTACGTTGCGGATCTCAGCGGCCGCACCATTCGCCTGGCGCGCGGTTCATCCGATGCCGCGCTGGGGCCTTACCATGTGGACCGCTCGAAGCTGTTCGTCTTCGAGCGGCTCGACGCGGCCGAAGAAGTCGATGCGAGCCGGATCGCCAAGGCAATCGAGTATACGCGATTTCCCTATGTTGCTTCATCGTCAAACGACGAACTGAACGAAGAAGAGGGCCTGCTGCTGCGCGCCGCCGACCTCATCGGGCAACTCGGCGACCCCAACTACTTGAAAAAATCCAACGCCCTGTTCTACGAATTTGAAGAAGTCGGCATGAACAAAACGCTCGGCTACGAGACGCCAGCAGATGTCGTTTACAAATATCCGCAGTTCTACTGGAAAAACGTCGCTCCGCAGATCGATATGGCCATACGCTATCTCAACGTGACCTCAAGTGGGCGGCAATGGATAGCAAATTTGCACAGCAATGTTTTCCGGGCCGAGCGGGAAATGAGTTTATCCGGCCCTCAGCCGTGATCACGAGGCAGCCGTTGAGCTAGCCGCCGGCAATACCGGCGACACGCAATCCCTCGACGAAGCGATCGATGAAGCCTGGATCATTGCAAAAGAAGAACTGCTGTCGCGCCGTCGCAATGTCGTAGTTCGGCTTGCGGTGGAGCAGTTCGGCGACCGCCGTTTCCGCCTGCGCCCGATCCCCGAGAAGTCCGAGCGACGCCGCCAGTGACGCAAACGCCTGATAGGTGACACTCGGCTGCCGTGTCGCCCGCCGCGCGAATTCGACCGCGATGTCGTACTCGCCAAGCGAAAAGTGCGCCCAGGAGCGTACATGGTGGAAAGAGGAAATATGGCTGTCGCGCGGGCTCAGCATGGTCGCCCGATCGAGCAGCGTTTCCGCCTCGATCTCCCGTCCGTGCCACAGCATGTTGAACCCCTGGGCGAAGTAGGCCTGCGCAAAACTCGGATTGAGCTCCAGCGATACGTCGAGCGTTGCCAGCGCCTCGTCGTTCTGGTGGGTCAGGCACAAGGCGCGTCCGAGCGCGCAGTGGCAGAAACAGTCGAGCTCGTCGAGCGTCACCGCATGGCGTCCCTGGCGCAATGCCGTTTCCAGCCGCACCGCGCGATCCTTCGGTTCGTCAATGAACGCGCGTTGGATATTGACGTAGCTGAGCGCGCCGTGGCCGCGCGCGAAATTTGGATCGGCGGCAATCGCCCGCTGAAAATAGGATTCCGCCAGGTCGAACCCCGGCGTGGTGAAGCGCCACAGATTCCATAGGCCGCGCTGGTAGCAATCCCAGGCGTCGAGGTTTTCCGGCGCCTTGCGGGCGGCGAGCTGCTGCTCGACCTTCGACAATTCGGGCTCGATGGTTGCGGCGATCTGCCGTGCCATCTCCTCCTGGATATCAAAGATATACTCCAGCTGGAGGTCGTATTTATCGGCCCATAATTGCTTTCCGTCCGCCGCGCGGACGAGCTCCGCCGTTATCCGCACGGCATCGCGGTTCTTGCGAACGCTGCCGACCATCACATACCTGACGCCCAGCAACTCGCCGATTTCGCGTGCATCCACCACCCGCCCCTGGAACGCAATCGTCGAGTGTCGCGAGATGACCGAAAGCCACCGGTTACGGGCGAGAAGGCGAATAATGTCCTCGGTCAACCCGTAGCTGAAGTAGTCGTTCTCGGGGTCATCAGACATGTTTCCAAACGGTATCACCGCGATGGACGATCGCGTGACGGCCTCTGCCTTTATGGATTCCGAGACGACATCATCGAGGCGGGACACTTCGGCAGAAACCGAGACGGAGCCTGGATCGCCGCCCGGCGCGTCGGGAACGAGCCGGGTCGCCTCAACATCCGTCACCGGCGCGTCGATGGCCTGAACATCGCCGACGAAGCGGAAGCCACGTTTGTGCAACGTCCGGATCAGGGCCTGGTCGTTTCCATTGTCGCCCAGCGCGCGCCGGGCGCCATTAATGCGGCTGGAGAGCGCGGCCTCGGAGATGATCCGGCCGTTCCAGATCGTGTCGATCAGCTCGTCCTTACTGACAATCCGGTCGTGGTTGCGCACCAGATGTACGATGAGATCGAATACCTGGGGCTCAATATGAACCGCTAACCCAAGCCGGCGCAGCTCCTGCTGGCTGAGGTCGATCTCGAATTCGGTAAATTGGTATTTTAATACCACTTCCATTAATCCGACGGGTGGCTCCGCCTCCGATCCGGCGGTGCAGGCTACAAACTAAGCAAAAACAGCCGCTTCGGGAGGAAAAACAAAGGTCTTCTCAAGAAATCCGCCAAGCAGGAACGCGCAGCACAATCTACAGACGGGTCAATCACCGCTCAATCGGAGATGACCATGATCGGCTTGTTGTCCAATCCCACCAAGGCGGATTTTTCGCCAGAAGGCTTGTTGCCGCACGAGAGCGCCATGCAACCCTGCACGAGGGTCCGCACCAGTCCCGTCGCCAACCCCTCCATCCCGCCCACGCGTCTGAAGCGCTTTCTCAACGGTTGGATGGCCGCCGCCATCGCCTACCGCGAACGGCAAGCCGCCTTGCTCGCTTTGCACCGGGCTGGCGATCACAAGCTGAACAACAAGCGCCTCTACCGCGGCCCGATCGATGACGCCCTCGAAAGGGCCGCGCGGCTTCGCAAGCGCAGACGCCTCAAGCCGTCCTGACCAAGTCATTACCCAACGTCAACATTTCAAACCCAGGAGATTTTAGATGTCGATTACGATGCACACCGGCCCGACCACGGCGCGTCCCGCCATCGCCCCCCTCGCAACGCGGCTGCTCACCCTTTGCTACGGCGGCCTCGCCTATCTGATTTTCTTCGGCACGTTTCTTTACGCCGTCGGCTTCGTCTCGGGATATGTCGTGCCCAAGACCGTCGACAAGACCGTCGATGCCGGTGCGACGTCCTCGCTGCAGACCGCCCTGCTGGTCAATCTGGTGCTGATGTCGATCTTCGCCGTGCAGCACAGCGGCATGGCGCGGAAGGGCTTCAAGAAGCTGTTCACGCGCTTCGCGTCGCCTGCGATCGAACGCTCGACCTACGTGCTGCTGGCCAGTCTCTCGCTGATATTGCTGTACTGGCAGTGGCAGCCGATGCCGACATTGGTCTGGCACATCGAAGCCCCTGTTCTCGCCGGCGTCGTGACCGCGGGCGGCTTCCTGGGCTGGGTCATCGTGCTCTACAGCACCTTCCTGATCAGCCATTTCGAGCTGTTCGGATTGACCCAGGTGGTAACGCATTTTGCCGGGCGCGTGACTGAGCCGATGAAGTTCAAGACGCCGGGCCTGTACCGCGTGATCCGGCACCCGATCTACCTCGGCTTCATCATTGCCTTCTGGTGCACGCCGACCATGACGCTCAGCCATTTGCTGTTTGCTGCGGTGACGACGGCCTACATCTTCGTCGGCATCTATCTCGAGGAGCGCGATCTGGTGGCGATGTTCGGTAATGAATACCGGCACTATCGCGAGCGGGTGGCGATGTTGTTGCCCCGTCTGTTCTGAAGACGACGATCGAACACACGAAAAGAGCGCTCGTCAGGATGCACCCAACGCACCTGACGGGCGCTATTGATTCCAGAATGCGGCAATAATCAACCGTTAACCAACCAATAACCGCCAGCCGGCCGCCATAGGCTTTGCCTATGGCCCGTTTTCACGTCGATCGATTGCGTTTTGAAATCGCATCATGAGACAGCTTTATTGATATCTGGAGCGATTCCACGTTTTGATCGAGGCTACAACCTCTGATCGGAATGCGGATGATGTCGACTTTCGAACCATGGAATGAAGCGCGCGGCGCCGAGATTATCGCCGAGCACGACAAGCTCGAAGGCGCCACGCTGGTGATCCTGCACGCGATGCAGGAAGCGTTCGGCTACGTGCCGGAGCCCGCCATCCCGATGATCGCATCCGCACTCAGCCTGTCGCGCGCCGAAGTCCATGGCGTGTTCACCTTCTATCACGATTTCCGCCACGAACCTGCCGGCCGGCATGTACTGAAGCTGTGCCGCGCCGAGGCGTGCCAGGCCGCGGGCGGCGACGCACTCGCCGCGCGTGCTGAAGCCAGGCTCGGTATCTCGCTCGGCAACACCACACCCGATGCGCGCGTGACGCTGGAGCCGATCTATTGCCTCGGGCTGTGCGCCACCGCGCCATCGGCGATGCTCGACGGCCGCGTGGTCGGGCGGCTCGACGAAGCCCGCATCGATGCACTGGTCGCGGAGGCGCAGCGATGAAAATGCGCATTTTCGTCTCCCGCGATGCCGGCGCGATTGCCGTCGGCGCAGATGATGTCGTGGCGGCTCTCGAGCAGGTTGCGGGCAAGCGCGGGCTTCCAATCGAGATCATCAGGACCGGATCGCGCGGGCTTTATTGGCTGGAGCCGATGGTCGAGGTGGCGACGGTGAAAGGCCGCGTCGCGTATGGCCCGGTGAGCCCGGCGGACGTCCCTTCCCTGTTCGATGCGATGGCGAGCAATGGCCCGCACGCCTTGCGGCTCGGTCTCACGGAGGAGATACCGTGGCTGAAGCGGCAGACTCGTCTGACGTTCGCACGTTGCGGCGTGATCGATCCCCGCTCTGTCAAGGATTACCGCGCCCATGACGGCTACAAGGGCCTGGAGCGCGCGCTGACGCTGACCTCGGACGAGATCCTCGCCGACGTCACCGCGTCCGGACTGCGCGGGCGTGGCGGCGCCGGCTTCCCGACCGGCATCAAGTGGAAGACGGTGGCGCAAGCCAGCGCCGACCGCAAATACATCGTCTGCAACGCCGACGAGGGCGACAGCGGAACGTTTGCCGACCGCATGATCATGGAGGGCGATCCCTTCGTCGTGATCGAAGGCATGACGATCGCGGGTGTCGCCGTCGGCGCCACCAAGGGCTACATCTACATCCGCTCGGAATATCCGCATGCGGTGGCGGCGATGAACGCCGCGATATCAGCGGCCCGGCGTACCGGCTATCTCGGCGAGCGTATCGTCGGCTCCAATCACAATTTCGACCTCGAAGTCCGGGTCGGCGCCGGCGCCTATGTCTGCGGCGAAGAGACGTCGCTGCTGGAGAGCCTTGAGGGCCGTCGCGGCATCGTTCGCGCCAAACCGCCGCTGCCGGCGCATAAGGGCCTGTTCGGCCGCCCGACGGTCATCAACAACGTGCTGTCGTTTGCGGCGATCCCCTTCATCCTGGCCGGCGGTGCCAAGGCCTACGCGGACTTCGGCATGGGCCGTTCGCGCGGCACCATGCCGATCCAGCTTGCCGGCAATATCAAGCATGGCGGCCTGTTCGAAACTGCCTTCGGCGTCACGCTCGGAGAACTGATCGACGATATCGGCGGAGGCACCGCGAGTGGCCGCCCAGTGCGCGCCGTGCAGGTCGGTGGACCTCTCGGCGCGTATTTCCCACGCGCGCTGTTCGATACGCCGTTCGACTATGAATCCTTTGCGGCACGTGACGGGCTGATCGGCCATGGCGGCATCGTGGTGTTCGACGACAGCGTCGACATGGCCAAACAGGCGCGCTTTGCGATGGAATTCTGCGCGGTCGAATCCTGCGGCAAGTGCACGCCCTGCCGGATCGGTTCCACGCGTGGCGTGGAGACCATCGACAAGATCATCCGCGGCGAGCGCACCTCCGAAAACCTCGCCGTGGTGGAAGACCTCTGCAACACCATGAAATTCGGCTCGCTGTGCGCGCTCGGCGGCTTCACGCCCTACCCTGTGATGAGCGCACTGAAACACTTCCGGGAAGATTTTGGCCCGGCACCGGCCACCCTGCAGGCCGCGGAATAAAGGACCACGCCATGTCACTCATTCAAGAAGCCGACTTCGGCACACCCCGCTCGAAATCCGAAACGATGGTCACGCTCACCATCGACGGACAAAGCATCACCGTGCCCGAGGGCACCTCCATCATGCGCGCGGCCATGGAAGCCGGCACGCAGATCCCGAAACTCTGCGCCACCGACATGGTCGATGCCTTCGGCTCCTGCCGGCTCTGCCTGATCGAGATCGAGGGCCGCGCCGGCACGCCGGCCTCCTGCACCACGCCGGCTATGAACGGCCTTGTCGTGCACACCCAGACCGAGCGGCTGAAGAAGCTGCGCAAGGGCGTGATGGAGTTGTATATCTCCGACCATCCGCTGGACTGCCTGACCTGCGCCGCCAATGGCGATTGCGAATTGCAGGACATGGCCGGCGCGGTCGGCCTGCGCGACGTTCGCTATGGCTACGAGGGCGAGAACCACGTATTCGCAAAAGCGGACGGCTGCAGCAACGACAACTGGATGCCGAAGGACGAATCCAATCCCTATTTCACCTACGATCCCTCGAAATGCATCGTCTGCTCGCGCTGCGTCCGCGCCTGCGAGGAAGTGCAAGGCACCTTCGCGCTGACGATCTCGGGCCGCGGCTTCGACAGCCGCGTCTCGCCCGGCGTGAGCGAAAGCTTCCTCGGCTCCGAATGCGTCTCCTGCGGCGCCTGCGTGCAGGCCTGCCCGACCGCGACACTGACGGAAAAATCCGTCATCGAGATCGGCCAGCCCGAGCATTCCCTCGTCACCACCTGCGCCTATTGCGGCGTCGGCTGCACCTTCAAGGCGGAAATGCGCGGCGAGGAAGTCGTGCGCATGGTGCCGTACAAGGACGGCAAGGCCAATCGCGGCCATTCCTGCGTCAAGGGCCGTTTCGCCTGGGGCTATACCACCCACAAGGAGCGCATTCTCAAGCCGATGATCCGCGAGGACATCGCCGATCCCTGGCGCGAGGTGTCGTGGGACGAGGCGTTCAATTTCGCTGCCGCGAAATTCAAGGGCATTCAGCAGAAGTATGGCCGTGACGCCGTCGGTGGCATCACCTCCTCCCGCTGCACCAATGAAGAAACCTATCTGGTGCAGAAGCTGATCCGCGGCGGTTTCGGCAACAACAATGTCGACACCTGCGCCCGCGTCTGCCACTCGCCGACCGGTTACGGCCTGTCGCAGACCTTTGGAACCTCGGCCGGTACGCAGGATTTCGACTCGGTCGAACATACCGACGTCGTCATGGTGATCGGCGCCAATCCGGCCTCCGCCCATCCGGTGTTCGCCTCGCGGCTGAAAAAACGGCTGCGCCAGGGCGCCAGGCTGATCGTGCTCGATCCGCGCCGCACCGAAATGGTCGAAGGCCCGCACATGAAGGCGCTGCATCTGCCGCTGATGCCGGGCACCAACGTCGCCGTGCTCACCGCGATGGCGCATGTCATCGTCACCGAGGGCCTCGTCGACGAAGCCTTCGTGCGCGAGCGCTGCGACTGGAGCGAATTCGAGGAATGGGCCACCTTCGTGGCACTGCCTAAGAACAGCCCGGAATCAACCGCGATCATGACCGGCGTCGATCCGAAGGATCTGCGCGAAGCGGCGCGGCAGTTCGCCACCGGCGGCAACGGCGCGATCTATTACGGGCTCGGCGTCACCGAGCACAGTCAGGGTTCGACCACGGTGATTGCAATCGCCAACCTCGCGATGGCGACCGGCAATATCGGCCGTCCCGGCGTCGGCGTGAACCCGCTGCGCGGCCAAAATAATGTCCAAGGCTCCTGCGACATGGGCTCGTTCCCGCACGAACTACCCGGCTATCGCCATATCTCCGGCGATGCGGTCCGCGACCAGTTCGAGGCGATGTGGAACGTCAAGCTCAACCCGGAGCCGGGCCTGCGCATTCCCAACATGTTCGACGCCGCGATCGACGGCACCTTCATGGGCCTCTACGTCCAGGGCGAAGACATCCTGCAGTCCGATCCCAACACCAAGCATGTGGTGGCCGCGCTGTCGTCGATGGAATGCGTCATCGTCCACGACCTCTTCCTCAACGAGACCGCGAACTACGCCCACGTTTTCCTGCCGGGTTCGACCTTCCTGGAAAAGGACGGCACCTTCACCAATGCCGAACGTCGCATCCAGCGCGTCCGCAAGGTGATGACGCCGCGTAACGGCCTCGCCGACTGGGAGGTCACCATCGGCCTTGCCAAGGCGATGGGTTTCGAGATGCGCTACAATCACCCTTCCGAGATCATGGACGAGATCGCGGCGCTAACGCCGACCTTTGCGGGCGTCTCCTATGCCAAGCTCGAAGAACTCGGCTCCGTGCAATGGCCCTGCAACGAGAAGGCGCCGGAGGGCACGCCGGTGATGCATATCGGTGGCTTCGTCCGCGGCAAGGGCAAGTTCATCGTTACCGAATATATCGCGACCGACGAACGCACCGGACCACGATTCCCGCTGCTGCTGACGACGGGCCGCATTCTCAGCCAGTACAATGTCGGCGCACAGACCCGCCGCACCGAGAATGTCGTCTGGCATGCCGAGGACCTGCTCGAGATCCACCCCCACGACGCCGAGCAGCGCGGCATCCGTGACGGCGATTGGGTGCGGCTGAAGAGCCGCGCCGGTGAGACCACGCTGCGTGCTGACATCACCGACCGTGTGGCGCCGGGCGTGGTCTACACCACCTTCCACCATCCGGACACGCAGGCCAACGTCATCACCACGGAGTTTTCGGACTGGGCCACCAACTGCCCGGAATACAAGGTCACGGCGGTGCAGATTTCACCGTCGAATGGTCCGAGTGACTGGCAGAAGGCCTATGACGAGCAGGCCCGCCACTCCCGCCGCATCGCGCCGGCGGAAGCCGCGGAGTAAGGCATGCCGCGCCCGGTCTATTTAGCAAGACGGCAGGTTTGGCGCGACGGTGGCGCCAGCACCGGCACGCGCCAGATTCCGGAAGAGACCGCCCTGGCGTTGACCTACAATAGTGGCACCTATGCCGTGATGATGGGCACACCACACGATCTGGCGGACTTCGCCGTCGGCTTCAGCCTCAGCGAAGGCATCGTGCAATCGCCGGACGAGATCGAGACATTCGACATCGTCGAAGTCGACGGCGGTATCGAACTGCGGATGTGGCTGACGCCTTCCAGCGCCGAGCTTGTCAACGAGCGGCGGCGGCATATCGCGGGCCCGACCGGATGCGGCATCTGCGGCGTCGAGTCGATTGCGGAGGCCATCCGCCCCGCCGCGATCGTTGCGAAGGGACGCACGTTCGCGCCGTCTGACATTATGGAAGCAATGGCCGGCATTGTGCCGCTGCAGGCGATCAACCACGTGACGCGCGCGGTGCATGCCGCAGCGTTTTGGACGCCGGCACGCGGCGTCGTATGCCTGCGCGAGGATGTCGGCCGCCACAACGCACTGGACAAGCTCGCCGGCGCGCTGGCGCTCGCCGAAATACAAGCCGCCGACGGCATCGTGCTGCTGACCAGCCGCGTTTCGGTGGAAATGGTGCAAAAGACCGCGGCGATGGGCACGCCCGTCATGGTCGCGGTATCGGCGCCGACCGCGCTGGCCGTGCGCACCGCAGAGGCCGCCGGCATAACACTGGCCGCCATTGCACGATCCGACGGTTTCGAAGTTTTCACACATCCGGAACGGGTTACGGCCTTACGGAATACTGGCGTTGCGGAGGCTACCCATGTCGCCTGATCGGCTGATCTACATGGCCAATCAAATCGGAAAATTCTTTCAGAGCCAGGGCCACGACAAGGCGGTGCCTGGGATCGCCGAGCACATCAGGAAGTTCTGGGATCCGCGGATGCGCAAGGCGATCTTTGCGCATCTGGACGCCGGCGGCACCGGGCTCGACCCCAATGTCCGCGACGCGCTCGAGACGCTGAAGAAGGCCGCCTGACCGCTCCCCGCGGCATGCTCTTACCCCGACCGACGATCGAGTTCAGCTCGGGCACCAGTCGTCAGACGAGACGCAAACCGCTCAGTCAACACCGGACCGAGGACTGATGTTGCGAACACAAGCACAAGCACGACATTGAGCATTCGATCATCGAGCAGCCGTTGACCAGCCGCACCATGCGTTTCATGCGCGACCAGTGTCGCGGCAAGCGTGGCGGCAACTTGTGGCAGCGTGAGCGACCAGATGGTGAGCTGTTCATTCCGGCTGTAGCCAAACGCGCGACCCGCGCTCCAGGCGGCTATCCACTTGCCGAGGAGCAGGGCGCCGATGATGCTGGCAACGAGCAGGAAGTTGTCGAAAATCCCGTAGACAAAGGTGATCGGGTTGATCAGGAATCCGGTAACGACAAAGAAGATCGGAATGAACAGCGATTTACCCATAAACTGAAGCTTGACACTAGCTGGCGCGTGTTGTGCCGAGGCGTTGATGGCCAGGCCCGCAAGGAACGCACCCACGATGCCCGGCAGCTGGATCGCATCCGCAAGCACGCCCGCGATGGCCATGATGCTTAGCATCAACACAAAGTAAGCGTCCTCCTCATCCTCTACCCGCTTGAGTACATAGGCACCGAGGCGGCTTAGGCCGAACAGGACCAGCGCGATATAGCCTGCGATCTCGGCCAGCAGGAGCGCCAGACCCGACGGAGAAAAACCCGTCGTATAGATCGAGACGCAAATGGCGAACACCACGAGCGACAGCGTGTCGGAAATAACAGTGGCACCAACCGCTACCGTCACCGGCTCCAGGCCGCCCAGGCGGAGCCTGCTCACTATGCTTAGCCCCAGCAATGTATGCGAAGCCAGCAGCGACCCGATCACGATCGCCGGAATCGCGGCGTAGCCGAATGCAAGCCCCACGATGGTGCCGAGCACCAGAGGAATTGCGGTCGTGGCGATGCCGAGGGCAATCGAGCGGTGACGGGCGCGCCGGAACAACGCGAGATCGATTTCCAAGCCCGCAAAAAACATCAACAGCAGTTTGCCCAATTCCGCCAGGAAATCTGCGACCGGTCGGACCGTGCCAAAGATGTCCAGAACATACGGCCCAACGATAACGCCGCTGAGCAGCAAACCTATCGGTACAGGAACATTCACTCGGCGGGAAAGCCGGGGGATGGTGACAAGCAGCACCATCAACACCGCGAACCTCGCCAGCACCGGCATGGTGAAGAGGTAATCCCGGAGGAAGCTGATCGCGTTAGACAGCATATTCCGACGGTGCCTCCTCTGCAGCGAGCGCGTCAGTGGAGTTCGGATCAATCAACCATCACGTTGACCGAACTCGGACGTCAATCGAAGGCAACGGTACGGGTTCAGCGCGCGGCACGTAGTTGAAGATGCGACAGTCCAAGCGTGACATTCAGCGCCACCGATCCTTCGACGGAGACCGGCTGCAAAGCGAAACTCCTTCCAGAGCCCCCGATCAAAACGTTGACGCCGGCTCCGAGACCCACGCCAACCTCCCCCGTGGCACCGATGTATTCGCCAGCAAGGGCTCCCAGTGGAGGGCCGGCGGTGGGCGCGGGCACGGCCCAGCCCAGCTCGCCGCCTGCCGAAATGCCGATATCGACACCTACGGTATTAAGTGCGCCCTCATAGAATTGTACCGGGAATGGCGGGTTTTGAACGAAACGGCACTCCATGGATTGATGGCCGAAGATGACGAAGCCAATGCTTGGATTGAGCTTGCACGTCAGCATTCCGACTGCGTCCACGTCTTTGGTGCCTGGGCCATTGCCGCCTGAACGCTTGTCAAGAGAGCCGCTGCGAGGATCAAGGATCGAAGCATTTCCGTCTCCGTGGCGTGAATATTGAAAGGACGTCGCGTGTCGTCGGTAGCAAGGCGGCCGCTTCTTAAGGGCGCGTAACCTAGTCGAACGCAAAGATCCGCTTCCAGTCCTTCTTCATGTCGACCACGGTCCACTTGTTCACCGATGCGGCGTCCAGCGCTACATCGAGCTTGCCGACATGCGACTGGCGGTCGTAGGCGTATTCGCGTTCCGCGTCGGTGTGGTGGACGATCAGGCCGAACCGCGCGCCGCTGGCGCCGAGTGTCGCCCATTGCAGCATTTCGAGATCGCCGTCGGAATTGCCGAACGCCGCGATCGGACGGCGGCCGATATGCTCGTTAATGCCGACTGGCTTGCCTGCCTTGTCGTCGATGAAGTTGATGTCGGGCAGCCGGAAAAGCGTTGGCGCGCCGTCCTTCATCTCAAATCGGGTCTTGATCGACGATCCGATGACCTGCTCCGGAGGTATTCCGTAGATCCGCTCGGTCCACGGCCGCATGAACTCGATGCCACCGCCTGACGCGATGAAGGTCTTGAAGCCATTGGCCCGGAGGTAGGCGAGCAGTTCAAGCATCGGCTGATAGACCAGTTCGGTATAGGGCCGCTTGAAGCGGTGATCGCGCGCGGTCGCCAGCCAATCCGTAACGATCTTCTCGAACTCCGCCGTCGTCATGCCGGCATGCGTCACCGCAATCAGCTCGACCAACCCCTTTTCGCCGGACGCGGCCAGCGCCTTCAGGTCGCCGTCCAGCACTGCAGCGAACGGCTGCTTGGTCTTCCATTCCGGATGCATCGGCGCCATGGCTTTCACGCGGTCGAGCGCGAAGGCCAGTTGCGTGTACATCGGCTGCTCCACCCAGAGCGTGCCGTCATTGTCGAAGGTCGCGATGCGCTGGTCGACCGGTACGAAGAAAGGCCCGCCTTGCGTCGTGACCCGCGCAACGAAGTCGATGATCGACGCTTTGGTCGCGCCCTCGTTCCAGGACGGCAGCGGATCGCGCTGCGCTTGCGCCACCGCGGAGGTGGAACGGGAGACGGACAGTACCGGAAGCGTCGCCAGGAACGAGAGAAGGATGCGGCGATCGATAACGGGAAAACGAACAATCGGTTTCATGATGGGCACCCTTCCATTGCCGAGCGGGCGCACCGGAACTCGGCGCGCCCGCCATAAATCAGTCGAAGCCAGGTGGCTACTTACCAATTGCCGACCGGGCCGCCTCGATCTTCGCCTTCACGGCGTCAAGGTTGAAGCTCGCGCCCTTTTGCATCGGCGGAAACTCGATCGCCGTCATCGCCAGCTTTTCGACTTGCTGCTGAACAAACACAAACCGCCAGAATTCGTATTTGAACCAGTCGAAGTATTGTTGCGCGCCTTCTTTACTCCCGTTATCGGGCCAGCCCGTGCGCTCGAACGGATCGAGGCGAAGGTTGGTCAAATAGGGCACGTCAACCTTGGATTTTTCACCAAGCCAGCCTCTAGGCTGGTCGATGAAGCGATACTTGAAGTCGTCGATACGAACGGCACCGAGTTCGCTTTCTCCGAAGTAGAAGATTTCGTGCCGGTTCGACGGCCCCTTGCCGGTGATCATGTCCATCTGGTTATAGCCGTCCAGATAGCACTTGTATGTCCTATCGCCGATCTGCTTACCTTTCTTCAGCTCCTCGGCAATGTTTGGGTTGCCGGCCGCCGCCAGGAAGGTCGGAAACCAGTCCAAGCCGGAAATGATGCCGTTCTCGACCTTGCCGGCCGGCACCTTGCCCGGCCAACGGATCATGCAGGGCACGCGAAAGCCGCCTTCCATGACGGTGCCCTTGCTCTGCGCGAAAGGCGTCTGTCCGCCATCAGGCCAGGTGAAGACCTCGGTGCCGTTGTCGGTGGTGAAGACGACGATGGTGTTGTCGTCGACGCCCATATCCTTGAGCTTCTGCATCACCATGCCGACGTCGTCATCGAGCTGCGCCATGCCGGCTTCATGTATCGACCAGCCATTTTTGGAGTTTCGCAGGCCCTGGTATTTGGCCGAGAGGTGGGTGACGATGTGCATCCGGGTTGGATTGAGCCATAGAAAGAACGGCTTGTTGTCAGCCTTGGCCTTCTCGATGAACTTCAGGGAAAGGTCGCGAATTTCGTCATCTACGGTTTCCATTCGCTTCGGATAAAGCGTACCGGCATCCTCGATCCTCTGTTTGCCGACCTTGCCCCAGCGGGGATCCACGGTCGCATCATCCACGTTGGTCGCCCACGAGTGGACCATGTTGCGCGGACCGACGGTGTTCAGCAGATCCTGCGGGTAGTTCGGGTGCGCGGGGTCTTCCATCGCATCGAGATGATAGAGGTAACCGAAGAACTCGTCGAAGCCGTGCACGGTCGGCAAGAATTCGTTCTTGTCGCCAAGGTGGTTTTTGCCAAACTGGCCGGTGGCGTAACCCATGCCTTTCAATGCGGTGGCAATCGTCACCGCCTCC
>CAWFMW010000023.1:0-344611 GCA_963816815.1 uncultured Alphaproteobacteria bacterium | reverse complement strand
ACGCAAAGACGTAGTCGAGTTCGACGGTGATTTGTGCCGCCGTGATACCCTCGAATCCTGAATGGGGCTCGATCCATGACTTCCGCTTTGAACGGTCAGTCGCTTGACCAGATTTTGCGCTCCGCTCGCACCCCGAACGGTCGGGCAGATCGTCCCGTCGAGGACACTCCTGGCACGCGAAGCCTATGATCTCCTGAAACGGGGACCGACATCCGCCGAACAGCAGCCCCGCCGAGGAGTTTGTCTGCGTGCGTAGCGTCGACGGAAAGGCAACGCTCGCCGGGCTTGCCGCGGAGCCGAACAAGCCGAAAATTCTGAAGGCTCCCGTCACGGTCATCATCGGCCACGATTTGGATTTCGGCGGCGAGCTACCAAAGCTTCTGCCTCATAATGCCGAGGTCATGCAGAAGTATTTCGCGGCACCAGGCGTGGGCGAGGCGACGGCGATGCGAAACGGAACGCTTCAGGGTGCTTACCTGATCATCGCCGCACGCGCGTTGGGACTAGACTGCGGCCCCATGTCGGGCTTCGACAACGCTGGTGTGGATAAGGTCTTTTTTGCCGGCACGCGGATCCGGTCGAACTTTATCTGCAGCATTGGCTACGGCGATCCGGCTTCCGTGTTTCCACGCAATCGTCGCCTTAGTTTTGAGGAGGCCGGCCGCTGGACCTAAGCCCACCCGTCCAGCGGCAGCTTTTCGGGGGCGACGGTGAAAGAGCCGTAGATCGCCGTCCCGCGCGCTCGCTCGAATGCCCAACCGTAAAGGAGATCCCGATGTACGACCAATCCAAGCTATCCGAGTTGATCCGGTTCGCACGCGTCGATGCGGGCTCCACCGTCATCGACGTTTACCCAGGCGACGGCGACTGGACCCGTCTCTTCTCCGACGTCGTGGGACCCGAAGGACGGGTCTACAGCTTCGTGCCGGCCGAAGTCGCCCACTTCAAGAACGATCCGGTCGGCCGCATGCGGACGCTTGCGAAGGAGCCGGGCCGAGAGAACGTCGAAGCCGTCTCGGCGGACCTCGTGGCGATGCCGGAGGCCACGCAACCAGCGGATGTCCTGTGGCTGCACCTGTTCTACCACGATCTCCACACCGCGCTGATCCAGGCCAGGGGCGCGACGGCGGCCCACTTCAATCGAGCCGTCTACGAGCGGCTGAAGCCCGGTGGGTCCTACGTCATCGTAGACCACGCCGCCGCCGTCGGGGCGGGCACGAGCGACGCCCAGTCGCTGCATCGGATTGAGCCTGCATCCGTTCGCGAGGAGGTGGAGGCGGCCGGCTTCGTACTGGACGCGGAAAGCACCATGCTCGCGAACAAGGACGATCCGCACTCGATCAAGGTGTTCGATCCCTCGATCAAGGGCGAGACCGATCGCTTCGCCTATCGGTTCGTGAAGCCCTGACAGGTCCCGGCGCCGACTTCATGTCGACCTCCCGATGGGCGCAAACAGCCAATCGAAGACATCGAGGCAAGCCTGCTTGCCGCCACGAAGTCGGCTTTGGGCCCATCACAATCACATATGGGGCGGGTGACATGCGCGGTCCCGCTCACATTGACTACAGACAACGGTCAGCAGGAGTCTGTGCGGCCGGGCCGGGGCGCGGGACCAAGTCAGCTAAGGTCAAAATTTGACTTGGCCGGAGAGTCCGCTGCTGGCGGATATTGTTGTAAAAGTCTTTTTGGGGAGACGAACGAAATTTTCTAGAGCCGCTGATGCGCTTTACGAGCAGCGACGTGAGGGACCATACCGCTTCATCCAAAATCGATCACGCGCCTCCGTAACGGCGTTGAAAAGCGACGCAGCGACAGAGTAGTTCGAAGATCAACTTTGGCGAGATTTTTTGGCTTGTTCGATTTTGGACTTTTGCAACAATATCGGCGCAAAGCGGCCACTTGCGAAATGACGACTACGGAATGTCCCGTGCTGGCATAAGCCGGCGGTGACGTTATCGACGAGGTGATGGATCAGGCGCGGCCCGGGGTCGTCATGCTTTCTCCCGGCGACCTTGCACAGTTAAAGACGCAGTTGCTGAAGCCCGACGACGGCCCGAACGAGCGCAAGCCCAAGGGCAGGTCCGTTCGGACGTGCTGTTCGAGGCTGGGTTGGCGATGGGCCGGCGTCCCGGCAAGACGGTGCTGGTCAGGCCTGTCTCCCAAATCTCTCGTCACCGCCGCCGCGACGAACTTTCTGCGTCCGGCGCTGCCCGGGCTTGTGCTATGGGCGGCGCACCAGTCCGGGAATGTGGAGGGGTCGATGTAAACACGCAGCACGACGTGTCCATAGGCCTCGAGTCCCTGCTCCATTTCCTCGGCCACCCTCAGCCATTCTTTCCAGCTCGGTGGCATCTTGTCGCCATCGTCGAAAAGTTGAAGCAACGCTGGATAATCTTCCTCCTTGATCCAATAGGCCCCGACTGCGGGAGGCGGTTTATCCTCGGAATTCGTCATAGGTGTTCTTCCTGCAGATGCTGCCTGTCACTTAGAGGCGGTCGCGCGCCCCGAACCGCAGTGAATCGGCGATTCTATCATTGATGAAAGTTCTCTCCGAATTGAAACGCTTTCCCTAGCAATATCGGGGCGCCGACCTCGATTTTCCCGGAACGCCGATGCCGGCGTAGGCACGACAGTTCCTCCGCCGTCCCGCCCTCCGCGCCTCTATAGAGGCCGTAGGCCGCTTGTGGCGGCGCAAAGCGGATGCCTTCCAACGAGAGTCGCCGAACGATCATTTTTTCATTTCGCCGCGCATCAGGACGCTCTTCAGTTCGATGAGGCAAAACGCAAAAACAGCATTTACGCGCTGTACTTTACGAATATCTCGATGTGCAAGCAGGAACATTGGATAATTTAGTTCCGGCAATAGACCCAGCAACGCAAACAAGCTCTTCATCTGCGGCCGCGTAGACCGCCGGCAAAGGCGCGATACCGGCACCAGACTTGATTGCCAGATGTACGCTGGGAATATTGCTGCACCGCGCGGCGACCCTTGCCGTCGGCGCATAGGTCCTCATCCACCGCGCGGCCGGCAAAGCCTCAATCTCACCAACCAGCTCGACAATGCTGAAGCCGTCGATGTCGACTGGCGCGGCCGGTCGGCCGTGGCGTTCGACAAATGTACGGCTGGCGTAAATTCCCCAGGGGACCTCTGCAATTTTTCACCCAACCAGTTCGGGATCGTCATCGAGGGTTCCGCCCCGGATCGCAATGTCGGCCTCGCCTTTGGAAAGATCGAGCGCCCGCTGCTGCATGATCAACTCGACCGTGATGCCTGGATGCCCCGAATGAAAGCGATCAAGGAAGCCGGATTTGATGATGCGCTGACCGACCGTCACGTGGCTCGTCAGTTTGACCAGGCCCGTCGCGCGGTTGTCGAGCGTTGCCGATTGCCGTTGCAGGGCACTGACGGTCGTTTCAACCTGTTCGGCATGGCCAACAGCTGCTGGCCATGCGCTGTCAGCTGGTATCACCGGCTAGTCGTTCAGCCAACGAGCAGTCGAGAGCTGCTTCGAGCGCCCGTAAACGGCGTTGAACGGTCGATTGATTTACGCCCAGGGCTTTTGCCGCGGTCCCCATGCTGCCACCGCGCGCGATAGCCAGAAAATAACGCAGGTCGTTCCAATCGAACATCTTCTTACCCGCATTTTTGCCAAACCGACACGCAGACTTGCGGCTCCTGTCAGCCGGTACCTCATGCTACACGCGCCTTTGCATCGGCCGAAGCCGGACTGTAGCGGTATTTGGCCAACGAAGGAGCAGAAATGAATCAAATGAATGCTCTTGCCGCCATTGTCGCGGGTAGTCTGGCCGTGTTTGGGACAGCATCCATGTCAGGTGCACAGCAAGCCGGCAGCAACGAGGATGAAGCGGCCATTCGTAAAGTCATTGTGGAAATGACCGAAGGTTTCAACAATCACGACGGAAAAGCTGCTGCGCGTTTGTACGCGGCGGACGCTCGATTTGTCAGCGTCCGGGGTGACATGATGAACGGTCAGGCCGGAATTGAGAAAGGATTGTCGGCCATACTGACGGGCAGGGCGAAGAACGCGACCCAGCGAACGATGGATGTCACGGTCAGAGTCATACGGCCCGACATTGCGCTTGCGAATGTCACCAATGAGCTGAGCGGCCTGATTGCTCCAGACGGGCACGCCTTGCCTTCCCATCAGGAGCTAAGCCTTCGAGGCTTTGTCAAAGACGCCGGCGTTTGGCAGATCGCAGCCTTCCATAATACGCTGGTTGCCCCTTTCGCGTCACCAGTTCGATAAGGCGTATCGAAAGGGACCAACGATTCTGCGTCTATATGGGGACGGCCGTTTGTGGCGCAAAGCGGCCGTTCACGGGCATATCTGCTGCTGGGGGCAGAACGGACATGTCACGCCGATGGGCTGAGGTCGCCTTTTGACCCATGGCAGCCGCGGGTC
Organism: uncultured Alphaproteobacteria bacterium; assembly: GCA_963816815.1. Classification (GTDB taxonomy): domain Bacteria; phylum Pseudomonadota; class Alphaproteobacteria; order Rhizobiales; family Xanthobacteraceae; genus Bradyrhizobium. The sequence continues at coordinate 340,187 of CAWFMW010000023.1, read as the reverse complement.
TTTCATCGTCAGCTCATCGACCTGGTTGAAATGCAGCTTTCTTCGGAACTATTGGGACTATCGTCAGTTAAGTCCAAGGCGGGGCTGGCGGTTTGAAATGCAATGTTTGGAGGGTTAAGGGCGCGAGGCTCGGAGCAGGAGGCTCTGATGGCCGTCGACAATTACGCCGATAATTTGGAATCAGCCGTGCGCTATGCACTGTTGACGACGCGTGCCACGGCGGTTTGCCCATTCCATCCTGACGTGATCATCCGTATCGGCGATGGCTCTGCCGAGACCCATGCTTGCATTCGTGCCAGAAACATCATCAGAAGCGACGGCACGAAGTGGACGCGGGAAGCTCTGATGGAAGAGATGACGCGCCAACTTGCCGATGCCGCAGACGGCGAGTGTCCGCCGTGCGCACGCTTGAGGGAGTTCTCACGCCTGAATTGGCCAACGTGATTGGCTGTCACCGTGGTCGGTATTGCGCTTTCGTCAAAGAGCTCGGCTGAACCGCCGCTGGCGGACAACCGCTGGCATGCCTCGCAAGCGGTGCGGAGCCAACCTTCATGCGGAAGCTGGAGTAGAAGGGGTAAAGACCCCTAGGGGCCGCACCCGAGGAGCAACATCATGGGCCTATACATCCCCGAGGAATTTTCCACCAGGCTGATCGGCTGGAGTCCCTTCGTGATCAGAGGCAATACGATGCCGCCCCGAGATCCGGAGGAAGAGGACGACGACGAAGAGGACGATGAGGACGAGGAACGCGCCGACGAACCACCAGTCGTGCGCGAGCCGGACGAAGCCTAGAGCATGATTCGCGAAGGGTCAGCGCCCCTTCCGTAGTTCTCCGTCCTTGAAAGGAAATGCGGTGCTATAAGAGTGGGTCTGGTTTGTTTGCGTCGGCTGAGGGACGGGACAATGCCAATTAATCGGTTATTGAAAGACAAGCGCGCGCCGGAAGAAGTCGAGTTTTTGAACAAGGCCTTCAACCACGCTCTTAGCTTGCTGGGCGTGGTTGATCGTAACGACCCGCTCTGCGATATGGTCGCTCGCAAGGTTATCGAGGTCGGCGCGTCAGGCATTAGCGAGCCGCGAGAAGTCGCGGAAATGGCGGTGGCCCGGATTGGCCTACGGTAAGGCCGCCTCAGTTGGTCGCCTCATCATTCCGAACGTCACCGGTTGGCACTTTTCAGGTATGCCGGCGGCCCGTGATTGCGTCTGCTTTTGGGGTTGCACCGGAAGTGAGCGGCACTTCGTCAAATCGACAGGAATGGCCCAGAACGGACATCATCCTGCTCGCCGAGTCAAAGACCAGGAGTCAAAGACCAGCGTCCGCCGATCGAATGGAGTTTCGATCGTTTCGTCAGGCCAAAGTCATCAAGAGCCGCTATCGCGTGCTCCCGTGAGGTTACCTCCGCTCGCCGGACAAGCTCACGTGCAACATCGACGAGCGGATGCCGGGACTGAACGGACACGAGCTGCAAGGGCGCTTCCCTTAGCCGACCTCGCATAGGCTCAAATGTCCGCCTTGCCCGGAAGCGGCCTGCAATTAGAAGCATCCTGCTCCATGCTTACGCTTCGAGGTGCGCCTGCCCCATCTCAAATCCGTGCCTGCGCCCCCGTGCGATACCTTCAGCGATTGCCCTCGCGACAATCTCAGCGTCAGCGGGAGAGAGCTGGTCGAGGGGTTTCCACGAGCGCTCGATTTGGCGAGCACGCTCGATATCCTAGTATAAAGCTACGCGCCGCCTACGACCCAGCTGGCTATACAAAATAGAAGCAAAGCGAAAAGTAGAACGGTCGCCATGGCGATGAGTTGACCTAGTCTAAAACCGGCAGGGTCGTCTATTTCGATCAGAAATGCACCTTGACAAAGATCCATATAGTAGAGCGGCTCTGGAGTTCTTGTTTCTTTGGTCATCGAAGGCTCCACTGGTTAGTAGCCCGAATCAAGTCATCGTTCATTCCAAAGAAAACGCAAAAAGGTCTTCGAACAACTTCCCGTATGATAGTTCGCGAAAAATGCTGGATGGCGCCGGTCCGCCTGATTGATAGTTTATCCGTCCGCAACGACGATCGTAGATGAAGCTTTGACTGGGTCTACCTTGGATCGGGATCAAAAATGCCAATTTTAGGCAAGAGAATGAATGTGAAATATCCAGGCTGCTGGGGCGATCTGCAATCCTTGCCGCCGAGATGATTGAATACGTTTGCTGCAGTGCATGAGTTCGCTTCTGGCGCAAAGCAGTCGTTGACCTGCCGACTGGGATTTCGCCGACGCACGAGGCTAAAATTTCCATCAAGACCTTACGAGCGTCTGGAGCGAGAGGATCGGAAATGTTCAGTAAGCCACCAATTTATGCGTAGGGATTGAAGTCATCAGCGGGAAGTTTTGCGCGGCTTGGCAACCAGAATTTTTCCTTCATCAACTAGGTCTTGGCAAACCTGCATCAATCCGGTGAAAACTTCACGCGTGGCGCGGCTCACCGGACGACCGCGTGGCAGCGCCAATACGCGATCGGCGCGCATCCACGGCAAGAGTGCGGCCGACAATTTGCCTGCCTCGATCTCTTCGTGAATGCCGGAGAAGGGCAGCAGGCCATAACCGAGGCCGGAGGCCACGATTCGCTTCATCGGAACGGCGCTGTCAACCCGCAGCGAGAACGGCACCGTTGGTGGGAACGGATTGCGGCTGAGCGGCACGATAGCGGCCGGCAGGCCTTCGAATTCCTTGCGGGTCAGCTTGCCGCGTTTGAGCAGGGGATCACGCGGCGGACCAATCAGGAATACCTGCTCGACCACCAGCGTTTCGTAATCGAGGTGATCATTGGGCTGCGGCGTGGTAACGACGGCGAGATCGAGTTCGCCACGCAGCAGGCGGTCGCACATTCCCTCCGTCAGGCCTTCGCTCAATTCGAGCCGCACCCGTGGGAAACGCTTCACGATTAGATGGGCGAGTGGCGCATAGAAGATATCGGCGAGACTGGAGGGGGCGCCCAACCGCACCGTGCCGCTGGGCTCGCGGTTTTCCGTTCGTACTTCGGCCTTGATGTCATCAATGGCGCCGAACAGCCAGCGGCCGCGTGCCAACAGCACCTTGCCGGACTCGGTCACGGTTACGCCGCGCGCGCCGCGTTCGAGCAGCGCACCGCCAAGCTCGCGCTCGAGTTCCTTGACGTGCCGGCTGAGTGCCGACTGCGCGATATTGAGCGTGCTGGCTGCAGCCGCGAATCCGCCGCGTTCGGCGACCGCGACGAAATAACGAAGCTGCCGCAGGTCCAATTTCAGCATCCTTCTCAAATTGAGATAGCAACCATATCAAACATATTCTTGTGAGATAGCAAAATTAGGGCAGTCTCTGCCCAAAATAAATACAGGGAGAGAACGGGCATGGGCATCGCCGCGGACGAAGCACGCCAGACGACCGTATTCATCGCCGGCGGTGGCCCGGTCGGGCTCGCAATGTCGCTGCTGCTCGACAGGTTCGGCATCGATTGCGTCGTGGTCGAGAAGAGTACGACGACAACAGATCATCCAAAGTCGCGCGGCTGCTGGGTCCGAACCATGGAGATCTTCCGGCAGTGGGGGATCGAAACGGCGATCCGCGACCGCGGCCTGCAAGAGAACTCCGACATGTTCGTGTTCCTCGACAGCATCGCGGGACATGAGTTCGGCCGCACACGGCCCGAACCGAATGTCGGGCATACGCCGGCGTGGAAGAGCCTGGTCGCTCAGGATGCCGTCGAGGAAGAAATCCTGCGCGTCGTCGAGCGGTCGAAACATGCCACCGTGCTGTTCAGCACCGAATGTGAATCATTCGAGGAAACCAATAGCGGCGTCCGTGTCAGGACGCGCTCCGAGGCGACCGGCGAAATCACCGAATGGAGCGCGACCTACCTGATTGCCGCAGATGGTGCCGGCAGCCGAACCCGCCGCAACGCCGGCATCGAGTTGGTCGGGCCGGCCACGCTGGCGGTGATGTCGAACGAGTATTGGCGGGCCGATCTGTCGAGCCTGCCGATTGCGCGCGAGGCGGCGGGCTTCATCGTCATCCCGGACAAGCCCGGCCTGCCGCGCGCGGGCATCCTCAACACCAATGGCCGTGATCGGTGGCTGACGGTGACGCAGATCGGTCTCACCAAGGACGATCGCGAGCGGCCTTGGACCGATCAGGAGTTCATCGAAATCGCGCGTGGGCATGTCGGAATTCCTGACCTCGACGTGACGCTGCTCAACCGCTCGGTCTGGCGCGTCAGCATGCAGGTCGCCGAAACGTTCCGGAAGGGCCGGGTATTTCTGGTTGGCGACTGCGCCCATCGCTTTCCACCGACCGGCGGCTTCGGCCTGAACTCCGGGGTCCAGGACGCGCATAACCTCGCCTGGAAGCTGGCGTTCGTTCTCAAGGGTTGGGCGGACGACCGCCTGCTCGACAGCTATTCCAGCGAGCGTCGGCCTGTCGCCCAGTCCAATGCCAATTTCAGCTTCGGCAATCGCCTGCGGTTCGGCCTCACCGACGATGCGGTGAGATCCCGGAACCCGGACCGGATCCGGTTCTGGATCAACGATATGGACAATCATCTTCACAGCATCGGCCAGAATCTCGGACACAATTACGAGGAAGGCGCGGTGATCCCGGACGGCACCGTCGCCAAGGCACTGAACTCGCGCTACTACACGCCTTCCGATCGCCCCGGCGCGCGCTTTCCGCATATGTGGCTGGACTCCGCGCGGAAGCATTCGACGCTGGACTGGTTCGACAAGAAATTCGCCGTCGTCACCGGCCCGCTCGGCAACGAGTGGCTTGAGGCGGGGCGCCAGGTTTCCGAAAAGACCGGCATGGCGTTGCAGCTCAGGCAGTTGCCCGCGGCTGATCCGGCAGACGGATATCAGTTGGGCATGCGCGGCGCCGTGCTGGTGCGTCCTGATGGGCATGTGGCGTGGCGGATGCCGTGGATACCATCGGATCCGGCAAAGGAACTCGCCGGCGCGCTCTCGACGCTGCTGCATTAGGGGAGGCTTCGATGCACACGATCGAAGCCAATGGCGTCACTACGGCCTATCAAAAAACCGGCCGCGGAGCCCCGCTCGTGTTGTTGCACGGCGGTGAAGCCGATCATGCGATGTTCGACGGCCTGGTACGCGCGCTGAGCGACCATTTTACCGTCATCGCTTATGACCAGCGCGATTCCGGCGCCACGCGCAATACCACCGCGACTTATTCGCTGGCTGACCTCGCCGACGATGCGGACGCCCTGATCGGCGGCCTCGGCCATGACCGCGCCCATGTGATGGGGACCTCGCTGGGTGGCCTGATCGCGCAGGTGCTGGCGGCGCGGCATCCGGATCGCATCGACCGGTTGATCCTCAGCAGCACGTGGAAAGTCAACAAGAGCCCGCTGGAGGTGAATGCGGATGTTTTCCGCAGGCTGGCGTCCTACCGAGCGGATACCGCGGCCAACGCGCCGAAGATTGCGGAGTTCTTCTTTCCGCCGGATTGCCTGCGCGACCGGCCCGAACTGATCGAGATATTTCGCGGCAACAGCCGTGACGACGGCCAGAAGGCGCGGCGTGGCGGCATCCTGGCGCAGCCGGTCGCGGCCGACCTTTCAGGCTTCGATCGCCCGACGCTTCTGCTCGCCGGCAGCGAGGATCGCCTGATCCCGAACGCGGAAACATTTGCCATTGCGCGAGATCTCAAGCGCGCCGAAACGCGCGTGATCGAGCAAGTCGGACATGTGTCGTCGATCCAGGCGCCTGAACGCGTGGCGGAGGCGGTGATTGCATTTCTGAATTCGTAAGAGGCGGGTCGACAACACGGGGAGAAGACCAATGGCCGACCAGACGAGCGTAGTGCCATTCGACGAAGCGCCGGTAACGACGCGATATTGGCTATCGATCATCCTTTTCGCCGTGACCGGCGTGGTCGACTTCTTCGATTTCTTCGTGGTCGGGTTTCTGGTGTCGGTGCTGGCGCCGAAATGGCACCTGACCTTCGGGCAGACCTCGATCATGCTGATGAGCGCCGGCATCGGCGCCATGCTTGGCGCGCTGGCGTCGGGCTTCCTCGCCGATCGTTTTGGCCGCAAGCCGCTCGCCGTCGCCGGTGTCCTGATCTGCGGCCTCAGTTCCGGAGCGATTGCGCTGATACCGGAGGACGGCTGGATCTTCTTTGCGATACTGCGCTTCTTCGTCGGCTTTGGCCTTGCGGCGGGCGCGGCGGCAGCCGTGCCGGCGATCGTCGAATTCGCGCCGACCCGCCACAGGACGCTGGTTACCAGCCTCGTGGTAGTTCCCGTCGCCTTTGGCGTGTTGTCGGCATCGATCACGGCGAGCTATCTGCTGCCGCTGGTTGGTTGGCGCGGGCTCGCCGCGGTCGGCTTCCTGCCGATTATCCTCGCGATCCTGACCGCTTTTGTCATGCCGGAGTTGCCGCGCTGGCTGATCAGCAAGGGCCGGGTACGGGAAGCGCAGACCAGCATCCGCAAGCTCTACCAGGTCGGCGATCATCCGTTTGCCCTGCCGGCGCTACCAGCCGCAAGCCGCGCTCGGTTTGCCGATTTGTTTGCCGAACAACGGCGTTTCTGGCTAACGGTGCTGATCTGGTTCGGCGCCAGCACCGCCAATTATGGCGTCTTCCTGTGGGGACCTACGATCATCGCCCTGTTGCTCGGGGTCGCGCCCCAGGATGCAGCGAAGATGTTCATCTATGTCAGTCTTGCCGGCGTGCTCGGCCGGACCGGGTTTGCCTTTCTGGCCCATCGGGTCGGCCGCAAGCCGTGCGGTCAGCTGATGGGATATGGCATCGCCATTTCACTGGGATTGGCCGCATTCTTCCATAATGATTTCGTCGGCTCGGTGCCGCTGTTCCTGGTTTTCCTGATCGTCGGTGCGTTGTTCTTCGACGGCGGGTTCTCCAATCTCGCCCCCTATCCGGCGGAGATATTCCCGGTTCAGCTCAGCGGGCGCGCGGTTGGATTGGCACAATTCGCCAATGGCGTCGGCAAGATCGTGGGGCCGCTGTGTCTCGCCGTGATCGCGGGTGCCGACAATTTCGTGCATCCGCAGGCGACTGCATCTGCTGTGACGCCGGCGTTCATCTTTCTGGCTGGTGCAGGCCTTCTGGTCGGACTTGCCTTTACCTTCCTTGGCGTCGAGCCGCATGGGCGCCCGGTCTCGTTGTTCGGCGGCACAAGGAGCGGGAGTGCAGCGTCGAAGCCGGTGACGGCAAAAACCGCGGCGTAACCCTCGAGAGGAATTGAATGTCATGAACCATACGCACAGCGAAGCCGCCGTTCGATACGGCGAAGCTCGACCGGCTGATGGGGGAGGCGGACCTCGATGTCCTCGTCGCCACCTCGCGGCATAACGTCCAGTATCTGTTGGGTGGCTACCGCTTCTTCTTTTTCGACGCGATGGATGCGATCGGCGTCACCCGCTATTTGCCTGTCGTCGTTTATCAAAGGGGCCGGCCCGAAAACACGCTTTATGTCGGTAATCGCATGGAGGGTTTCGAGCGCGAGCTGGGAACCATTCCGGCGCCGATCGTCAAGACGTTGTGCTGGGGAACGCTCGACGCGACCGAAACTGCTGTCCAGCATATCAAACAGCTCGGCGACGGCGTGAGGAGGGTAGGTATTGAACCAAGTTTTCTGCCCGCTGACGCCAGGCAACTTCTCGGTGCTCAACTCGGCAATGTAGAGTTGCTCGATGGGCAGTTCGTGCTAGAACGGTTGCGCGCGATCAAGACGGCAGCGGAGATCGAGCTTGTCCGTCAGGCTTGCGCGCGCGTCGTCAGCGCCATGCAGGCCACGTTCAAGGGTTGCGAACCCAGAATGAGCAAGCACGATGTCGTCGACCGGCTGAGGAAGGAAGAGCAGGCGCGCGATCTGACGTTCGAATACTGCCTGATAACAGCGGGGACCAGCCGCAACCGCGCGCCGTCGAACCAGCGGTTGGAGCGGGGCGACGTGATATCGCTCGACTCCGGTGGCAATTTTCACGGCTACATCGGTGACCTCTGCCGCATGGGCATCCTCGGGCAGCCCGACGCCCAGCTGAAGGAATTGTTGCAGGAGGTCGAGGAAATCCAGCAGATAGCGCGCAAGGTCGTCCGGTCGGGTACGGCGGGTGGCGAAATCGTCACCGCCGGCGAAGCGGCGGTGAAATCCTCTCCGCATCGCGACATCCTGGATTTCACCGCGCATGGCATCGGCCTGATCAGTCACGAAGCGCCTCGTCTGTCCGATCACGGCCCGGTGCCGTACGCGGCTTATGATGCCGATCGTCCATTGCAGCCTGGAATGGTCATCTCGATCGAGACGGCGCTGCCGCATCCGACCCGCGGCTACATCAAGCTCGAGGATACGCTGATCGTGACGGACACCGGCTGGGAAGCGGCAGGCGACGGCGCACGCGGCTGGAACGTTGCCGGCCAGAATTGAAAGATAGACAATGCCCAGGGGGCGCGGCGGTAGGTCGGTCCTGCCTGCCTCGCCCTTGCGGGGAATGGCGGCTTCTGGCGATTTTCGGACTTGCCAGCCGCGGCTGACGATGCCCGCTATTGAGCGCAAAGCCGACTTCCCGGTTGAGCATCCGGACTTCTGAGTTTGAACCCAAAGCGGTCCTCAACGGATCGGAGGTTGGGTCTTACGGCTGCGTGCTTTCGCAACTTACTGCACCGCTAAAAAGATGAAATCCCCGCCTTGTCGAGTGAGATGTTATGACCTCTAATCGCGTCACTGTACTGGCCGGGAGATATTCATGAACGGGCGATCACTGACGATGCAAACCGCGGCAACTCTGATAGGGCTGATGCTATCAGCAATGGTGGTGGACGCGGCCGAGGTGAAAGTGTTTACCTCGGTCGCGCTGACGAATGCGCTCGACGAGCTTGCGCCGATCTTCGAGCAGAAGACGGGCAACAAGCTGAAAATTAGTTATGACCTCGCCGCGGTTCAGAAGAAGCGCATCCTCGACGGCGAGCGGGCCGACGTGATCATCTTGACGCGAAGTATGATGGACGACCTTGCTAAGCAGAACAAGCTGGCTCCATTCAACATCGTCAATGTTGCGAGTACGCCGGTTGCCTTGGCGGCTCGTGCCGGCGCGCCGAAGCCGGATATCTCGACAGCGGACGCGTTCAAGCAAACATTGCTGTCGGCCAAGTCGATCTCCTATGCGGATCCGGCCAAGGGAGGCCTGAGTGGCGTGGTCGCCAGCCGCGCCATCGAGCGTTTAGGTATCGCCGAGCAGATGAAGTCTAAGACAACGCTTGTGCCCGGTGCGCAGTCGCCGGACTTAGTGGCGAAGGGAGAGGTGGAGCTCGGCATCGCGCAGGCATCGGAGATCGTGCCGAATGCAGGGGCGCAACTGGTTGGCCCACTACCGGGCGAGCTGGGCAGCATGACGCAGTTTAGCGGCGGTATTGGTGCGGAGTCAGCATCCGCGAACGCGTCGAAAGCCTTGATCGATTTCCTCGCGGGGCAGGAGGCCGGATCGCAGTTCAAGGCGAAGGGGTTTGAGCCAGGAGGCTAGTTTATTTGCGCTTCGAGGAGTCCTCATAAGCTGAGCATTCGATCCGCTCTAAATTGCCGACTTCCGCTTTTGGCGGATATTGTTGCAAAAGTCGAAAATCGAGCGACCCGGAAAATCTCGCGAAAGTTGGTCTTTGGACTTCTCCGCCGCTGTGCTGCTTTTCAACGCCACTACGGAGATCCCGGATCGATTTTGGATGAAACAATATGGTCCCTCACGTCGCCGCTCGTAAAACGCATCAGCGGCTCTAAAAAATTTCGTTCGTCCTCCCAAAAAGACTTTTGCAACAATATCGGCGCGAAGCGGACATTCAACGAAGCGGGGAGCTAATTCATGGCCCTTTCTTGTCGATCGCGGCTTTCCACCGGTTGGCCCGCTCGCAGCTATGTGCTTCACAGCTATGGCTGTCGCCGCCAGCTTTTCAGGCGCCGCTTCTCCAACGCGCAATATTTGTTATACTGTCTGCGGGAAAGGCTGTCGGCATCAGTCAAAAACAAGAACGCCGGCTCATAGCCGCCCATAGGATCAGGGAGGACCGCATGACGATCTCACGCCGGAACTTCGCTCGTCTCGCTGTAACGACCGGTGCTGCTGCCGTTACCTCGCCCGCGGTTGCGCAAGGTGCAATCAAGTGGCGGCTCGCGTCGAGCTTTCCGAAGAGTCTCGAAGGTCTGTGGGGAGCGAGCCCAACGCTCGCCAAATACGTGAACGAGATGAGCGACGGCAAGTTCACCATCGATCCCTTTGCGGCGGGAGAGATCGTGCCCGGGCTGCAGGTGCTGGACGCAGTTGCGAACAGCACGGTCGAGTGCGGCCATTCCTACGGCGGGTACTACATCGGCAAGAATCCCACGCTGATATTCGACGGGTCGCTTCCTTTCGGGATGACGCCGCGTCAGCAGAATGCCTGGTACCTCTACGGCGACGGCAAGAAGCTGATGGACGAGGTCTATGATGGCATGGGCGTGGTCAGCATTCCGTTCGGAAATACCGGCGGGCAGACCTTCGGCTGGTTCCGGAAGGAGATGAAGTCAGCAGCCGATTTCAACGGCATCAAGATGCGCGTTGCGGGTTTCGGCGGGAAGGTACTGTCGAAGCTCGGCGTGATCCCGCAACAGATCGCGGCCGGTGACATCTATCCGGCACTTGAGAAAGGCACGATCGACGCCGCCGAGTGGGTCGGACCTTATGACGACGAGAAACTCGGCTTCCACAAGGTCGCGAAGTACATGCACCTTCCGGGCGTGCTCGAGCTGGAGGCCAACACCGGCCTCTACATCAACAAGTCGAAGTGGGCCGAACTGCCGGTGGCCTATCAGGCGATGCTGAGGGTGGCCTGCGCCTACGCGCTTATGGAAATGCTTGCGGGTTATGATGCGCGCAACCCCAAGGCGCTCAATCGCCTCGTTGCGGCCGGCGCGCAGCTGGTCTTGCTCAGCCCGGACATCCTGAAGGCGCTGCGCGCCGCGCTCGAGCAGGTGCTCGACGAGGAGGCCGCGAAAAGCGAGCAGTTCAAGCGCGTGCTCGAGAACTGGCGTGCCTTCCGCGCCGAGCAGCACCGCTGGTTCTTGATCGCGGACGCACGCACCGAGATGTCGGTGTACGCGCTCACCACCGCCCAATAGACAAACCTTTAATAGGGAGGCAAGCAGAATCCGCAATCTGTAGATCACCCAAGGTCATTCGCGTCGTTGTGGGGACGTCCGGTGTTGGCGCGCAAAGCGCGCGGTCGCTGAAAAGCTGTGTCAGCCAAGTACCAGCAGGCAACATCATTCGATTAGGTCGTTAGGTCACTATGAAAAACCGGACCATTATGCAGCAGCCATCTGCATAATGGTCCGGTCAGACTGCTCGTTGCGCGGATACTATGCGACGAAGGCTGCCGCCGATCCGTGCTGCGAAGGGCGCAACGGATCTCAGACGCTATCCGAATGCTAGAGGTCTCGTCGAACGACTACTTCTTTTTCTTCTTTGCCGTCTTCTTGGCTGTCTTCTTTGCCTTCTTCGCTTTCTTGGCCATGTTGCCCTCCATTATCACAAAAATTGGCTCATGCAGGCCGACCATCGACATGCATGCATTCAGGGTACACCACAATATTAAAATTGATACCGCGCGCTTCAAAGAGGGTAAACGATGGTCACGCCGTCTTGCGACCGGATGATGCACTCGCGTGATGTGTGCACACGCCGCGCTTTGTCGGATCAAGACGAGCAAGGAGGCGGATGACCCGGTACTTTCCGGCCTCGACGAATGCCCAGGGAGACCGCGGAAACCTGCATTCAGAAATGGCCGCGAATCCCGTGCAGGGATCGAGCACGGTCACGTGTTCGCATGAGGGAGAGGTAGGCGCGTGACGTCACCTTAATTTTTCATTTGATTCCAGACAGCTGGATATCCCTCGTCAAGACAGCCTCGCCCGCGGCTCGGGACGACCGATCGCACCGCTGAGAATGAGCGTGCAACCATGGCTCGGATCTGCCGTCTTGGCGTGCTCCATCCATTCCTTCCTAGGCGGAGGTGGCAAGCAGCCGGTCGAATTGCTGGCCGGCGAAGACCGGATACCCCGGCAGCGTCGCCGACGGGCAGATGGACGGAATGACGCTTCTGGCGCACAGCGGACATTGGTCTGAGCGCCCATGTCGGCTAAGCGGCAATTTCGGACTCATGCACCGCAACAAAATTCGTCCTATTCGCCACCTCGTTACCGCGGCTGAGCATCGGATGCGCTATCACCGGATTGATCGCGACCGCGGTTTTGAATTACGCCGGCAGGCCTGCCGACGTTTGGTCGAACGCAGATTCCTGGCTGGCGAAGCCGAGCCAAGCCGTGCAGTATCCGCGCGATTGACAGTCATCGCGCGGCGGACCGTCACATGCTGTCACACCACGAACGCAGGTTCCTGTCGGCGCAACGGGTCGGGCATCTTGCCACGGCCGATGGCGGGGCCATTCCACACGTCGTGCCAGTGTGTTTTACGATTTCGCAAGGCACCCTTTACATCACCATCGACGAGAAGCCGAAGCGCGTGGCTGGAGCAGCACTCAAGCGCGTCCGCAACATCGAGCGCAACCCGATAGTCGCCATCGTGGTTGATCGGTATGACGAAGACTGGACCCGGCTTGGCTGGGTGATGTTGCGTGGACGGGCCGAGATCCTGCGCGACGGGACCGAGCACGATCACGCTCAAGAGCTCCTACGCTCCCGGTACCACCAGTTGGCGGCGATGCAGATCGCCGATCGGCCCGTCATCGCCGTCCGCCTGGAGCGGGTGAAGAGCTGGGGCGACCTGTCCGCGGGCGCGGACGAGGCCGACCATGATGGTCAAGCCTAGACGCTGTTGCGACCGTCACGTGCGGTCGCGTAGGATGGAGCCTGGCCGCAGCCGGGGAGTATGGGACATGCATGTCGGGCTTACGATGTTTCCGACGGATTACGCGATTCCACCGCACGACCTCGCCGTGGCGGCGGAGGCGCGAGGTTACGATTTATTGTGGTTGCCGGAGCACAGTCACATTCCCACCAGTCGCAAATCGCCGTGGCCCGGCGGCGCCGAGCTGCCGAAGTATTATTACGATACCTACGATCCGTTCCTCTCGCTGGCCGCTGCCGCCGCGGTGACGAGAACCATCAAGCTTGCGACGGGGATCTGTCTTGTCGTCGAGCGCGATCCAATCCACACCGCCAAGGAGGTATCGACCGTCGACCAGCTTTCCTCGGGCCGGTTCATTTTTGGCGTTGGCGGGGGTTGGAACGAGGAGGAGATGGCCAATCACGGCACTGCGTTTGCAACCCGCTTCAAGCTGATGGGTGAGCGGATCCAGGCGATGAAGCAAATCTGGACGCAGTCTACGGCGGCATTCGACGGCGAATTGGTTAAGTTCGAGCCCATGATGCAGTGGCCCAAACCGGTTCAAAAACCTCACCCGCCCATCGTTGTTGGGGGCGCATTTCCCCACGCAGCAAAACGGGCGATCGCCTATGGCGACGGCTGGATTCCGATCGGCGGGCGTGCGCTGGATCCGCTCGAGGTGCTGCCGCAATTCCGACAAATGGCAAAGGACGCCGGCCGCGATCCCGCGTCGCTCTCCTTCAACCTCTTCGGGGCGCCCCGAGACCTGGAGGTGCTGAAACGCTACCGTGACGCCGGCGTTGATCGGGTCGTCCTGATGCTTCCGCCCAAGCCCCGAGACGAGATTTTGCCCATGCTGGATGGAAGCGCGGCCCTCGTGACGGCGCTCTAAAGAGTTTGTGAGGTCATCCCCGAAAGCATGACTCGGGGAGTTCGCTTTGGGTCTCGGGATCGACCCCACCGAGCAAGCAGGTAGCTCGTCGCCCGCGACACCAAACGTCTCACCCAACTGGACTCTGTATCCGTAAAACTTGTGTTTTCGCGGGACCAGCCCGCTGAGCTTCCGGTCGAGGTTTGGTCGAACCGCGATGGGCGAGAAGTGCGTACTGGGCGAGCGGGTAAGGGTTATTGCCCATTCTTTGAGTATATGCTCTGATTGAATCGGGAAAACCTGTGATGATTAGACCCGATCTCATCATTTTCGATTGCGACGGGGTGTTGGTCGATAGCGAGGTGCTGAGCTGTCGCTGCCTCTCCGACACGCTGGCGGGATACGGCATCAGCCTTGACGTCGAACAGGCGCTTGATCTGTTCCTTGGACGAAGCGTGACGGCGGTCTTCCAACATTACGAAGCGTTGGGACGCTCGATCCCCGAGCAATTTACGGCTGAGCTGAGGGCAGGGGTTCGAGCTGCGTTTCTCGCGTCGCTTTGTCCGATCGAGGGAGTGAACGCGGTATTGCAAAACCTGCTCATCCCACACTGTGTTGCCTCGTCCAGCGATGTCGATCGGGTGTCGTTCTCGCTCTCTTTGACCGGCCTAGCGCCGCATTTCGACACGCGTCTCTATACCTCGCAAATGGTGGAACGCGGCAAGCCGGCACCCGACCTCTTCCTCTATGCAGCCGAAAGGATGCAGGTGGATCCAGGCGGCACCCTCGTGATTGAAGACAGCGTTAGCGGCGTCAAGGCGGGCAAGGCGGCCGGCATGACCGTTTGGGGATTTGTCGGAGGCAGCCACTATCAATCGCGTAACGGCAAGGCCATTCTGCGCGAAGCGGGGGCTGATCGCGTGTTCGGACGAATGGCGGATTTCTGGCGGACGGACCGGCAAGGGGACTGATGGCGGCATCCGATAACGAGAAGTCACGTCTGGACGAAGCCGCGCGGGCAGGCTGGCTCTATTTCATTGCCGGTCACACCCAGGACGAAATCGCCAAGATGCTGAAGGTCTCGCGCGCATCGGCCCAGCGCCTGGTTTCACTCTGTCTCGCCGAGCGCCTGATTACCTTCCGGCTGGAGCACCCGATCACGGCCTGCATGGAGTTGGCGGCGCGGCTGAAGGACTTGTTTCACCTGGTCTACTGCGAAGTGGTGCCAACCGACCCCGCCGCGCCGCTCTCGGCCGCTGGGATTGCCGAGCGGGCCGCGAACATCCTTGAAATCGACGTTGCGCATCGAGAAGCCGACGATCGTGGCGCTTGGCACCGGGAGAGCGGTGCGGTCTGCCGTCGAGCGCGTGTCTCCGATCGACTGTCCGAACCATCAGATCGTGTCGCTGGTCGGAAACATTTCCGCCGACGGCTCGGCCAGCTTCTTCGACACCGTCGGTCGTCTCGCCGACCGGACCAAGGCGCGCCACTATCCGATGCCGCTGCCGTTTCTGATGTCGTCCGAGCGCGAGCGCGACCAGATGCTCAAGATAGATCCGATCGCCCGGGTGAGAGCGGTCGCCGCCAAGGCCGACCTGCGGCTTGTCGGGGTCGGGCAGATGGATCGGCAGGCGCAAGTCCACGTTGACGGTTTCGTCTCGCGCGAAGAGCTGCTCGAGATGATGCGGCTGGGCGCCGTCGGCGAACTCACCGGCTGGGCATTCGACGAGGAGGGGCGCCTCATCAAAGGCGGGACAAACCTTCGCCTCACCAGCATTCCACCGCAGGTGCCTGCGGAGGCCCTGACCATCGGAGCGGCGGTCGGTCGTGCCAAGGTTTCGGCCATCAGGGCGGCGCTGAAGGGTCGGCTGCTGAACGGGCTGATCACCGACGAGGCGACCGCGGGCGCCATCCTCAAGTCGTAGCTAACTGATCGGGCTTTCGGTCTCGTCGCGCGCGGGGTTCCCGCGAGCCAATCCGGGCATGCGGCCATCGAACCGTGTCCTCCCACCTGCTCGTCGGTGCACAAGCGCAATTCCGATCCTTGACAACCTCTGGAGTCGATGTGAACATAATTTCAAGACGTGGGCATATGCTCAACGTCACTAAGGGAGGTTATCGTGAAACACGTCCTCAGCGCCCTCCTGGGCGCGGCTACCTTGTTGGGCGCAGCTCCTTCCGTCGCACAGACAACCCTGACCATCGCCACCGTGAACAACGGCGACATGATTCGGATGCAGGCGCTAACCAACGAATTCACCGCCAAAAACCCCGACATCACCGTCAAATGGGTGACGCTCGAAGAGAACGTCCTGCGCCAGCGCGTCACCACCGACATCGCGACCAAGGGTGGACAGTTCGACGTGCTGACCATCGGCACCTATGAGGTGCCGATCTGGGCCAAGAAGAACTGGCTCATTCCGCTCGACAATCTCGGACCCGACTACGACACCGCGGACCTGCTCCCCAAGATCCGCGACGCCGTCTCGGTGTCAGGCAAGCTGTACGCCGCGCCGTTCTACGGCGAGAGTTCGATGGTGATGTACCGCACCGACCTGTTCCAGAAGGCCGGCCTGACCATGCCGGAAAAGCCGACCTGGGATTTCGTGATCGATGCGGCGAACAAGCTCACCGACAAATCCGGCGGCGTCTACGGCATCTGCCTGAGAGGCAAGGCGGGCTGGGGCGAGAACATGGCGCTCCTGACCGCGATGTCGAACTCGTTCGGCGCACGCTGGTTCGATGAGAAGTGGCAGCCGCAATTCGACAAGCCGGAGTGGAAGAAGACGCTCTCGACCTATGTCGATCTGATGAAGGCCGCGGGCCCTCCCGGTGCCAGCTCGAACGGCTTCAATGAAAACCTCGCGCTGTTCAACTCCGGCAAGTGCGCGATGTGGATCGACGCCACAGTGGCGGCGTCCTTCGTCACCAATCCCGAAGGACTCCCAGGTGGCCGACAAGGTCGGCTTCGCGCTCGCACCGAATGCGGGGCTTGGCAAGAACGCCAACTGGCTGTGGGCATGGAATCTCGCCATCCCTGCCGGCTCGAAGAAGATCGCCGCCGCGGAAAAATTCATCGCTTGGGCGACCAGCAAGGACTACACCAAGCTCGTCGCCTCGAAGGAGGGATGGGCCAACGTGCCGCCCGGCACGCGAACCTCGCTCTACCAGAATCCGGAATATCTGAAGGTCGCGCCGTTCGCCAGGCTGACGCTGGCATCGATCGATGCCGCCGATCCGAACAAGCCGACTGTACAGCCGGTGCCGTATGTCGGCGTGCAATACGCGGCGATTCCGGAATTCCAGGGCATCGGCACCAGCGTCGGCCAGCAATTCTCGGCGGCGTTGGCCGGCTCCTCGACGGTGGACGCAGCACTCGCCGCCGCGCAGAGCGCCACCGAACGCGAAATGAAGCGCGCCGGCTATATCAAATAGCACGCTGTGCCAATCTTGGCTGCCGACCGGTCCGGGCACGGACGGCAGCCACATCTCCCTTTGAGAGATAGCAGGAGGCGGCGATGGCGACGCAGCAAACCCAGGTCCTCGGAAGGGCTCTGCTGACGCCGGCCGTCGCATTGCTGTTCATCTGGATGATCGTCCCGCTGGCAATGACGATCTATTTTTCGACGCTGCACTACAGCCTGCTCGACTCGGAAAACTGGAGTTTTGTGGGGCTGGAGAATTTTCGATATTTTCTCACCGACCCCGCTTTTCTGACCGCGCTGCGGAACACGCTGGTGCTGGTCGGATCGGTGCTCGCAATCACCATCCTGCTCGGCACGCCGCTGGCGCTGCTGCTCGATCAGCAGGTGATCGGGCGCAGCATCGTCCGCCTGATGGTGATCGCACCGTTCTTCGTGATGCCGACCGTGAGCGCGCTGGTCTGGAAGAACCTCTTGATGCATCCGGTGTCCGGACTGTTCGCCTGGGTCGCGACGCTCGTGGGCGCAACGCCGATCGACTGGTTCAACGATGTGCCTTTGTTCGCGGTGATCCTGATCGTGGCCTGGCAATGGCTGCCATTTGCGACCCTCATCCTGCTGACGGCGCTGCAGTCGCAGGACGAAGAGCAGAAGGAAGCCGCCGAGATGGACGGCGCGAGCGCGCTTTCGACCTTCATCTATCTCACCCTGCCGCACCTCGCGCGGCCGATCACCGTGGTCATCCTGATCGAAACGATCTTCCTGCTGACTGTGTTCGCCGAGATCTTTGTCACGACCGGCGGTGGCCCCGGCCTGGCGACCACCAATATCGCATTTCTGATCTACTCGCAGGCGCTGGTCCAGTACGACGTCGGCAACGCCTCCGCCGGTGGACTGGTCGCGGTCGTGATCGCCAATATCGTGGCCTTCTTCCTGGTGCGGATCGTCGGGCGGAATCTGGAGGCGTAAGCGATGGCACGCAAGGTGACGGCGAGACGCGTATGGGTATCCACGGCTGCGGCGTGGTTGTTCGGATTTCTGATTTTCCTGCCGATCCTGTGGATGGTGCTGACGAGCTTCAAGACCGAGCTCGAGGCGTTCTCGATGCCGCCAAAATTCCTGTTGTTTCACTGGACGACTGAGAACTACGCCACGGTGCAGGAGCGCAGTGACTACCTTCATCATGCGCTCAATTCGATCCTCATTGCCGGCGGGTCGACGCTGATTGCGATGATCATTGCTGTTCCGGCAGCCTGGTCGATGGCGTTCGCACCGACCAAACGCACCAAGGACGTTCTGCTCTGGATGCTCTCGACCAAGATGATGCCGTCGGTCGGTGTGCTGGTTCCGATTTACCTGATCTTCCGCGATTTCGGGCTGCTCGATACGCGCGCCGGTCTCGTGATGATTCTTTGTCTCGGCAATCTGCCGATCGTGATCTGGATGCTCTTCACGTACTTCAAGGAAATCCCGAAAGACATTCTCGAAGCGGCGCGGATGGATGGGGCGACCATCGGGCGCGAACTCGTCTATGTACTGACGCCGATGGCTGTCCCCGGCCTCGCCTCGACGCTGCTGCTTAATTTCATTCTGGCGTGGAACGAGGCGTTCTGGACGCTGAACCTTTCGACGCTGGAGGCAGCACCGCTCACAACGTTCATCGCATCCTATTCGAGTCCCGAGGGCCTGTTCTGGGCAAAGCTGTCGGCCGCCTCGACGCTCGCCATTGCGCCGATCATCATCCTCGGATGGTTCACGCAGCGTCAGCTCGTCCGCGGACTGACCTTCGGCGCGGTCAAATAGCAGGGGGACAGAGAGATCATGGGCCAGATCACGCTGCAGGGAGTCCGGAAATCGTTCGGACCGGTCAACATCATCAAGGATGCCAATCTGGATATCGAGGACGGCTCCTTCGTGGTGTTCGTCGGACCGTCCGGCTGCGGGAAGACGACGCTGTTGCGCCTGATCGCCGGACTTGAGGACGTCACTGGCGGGCAGATCCTGATCGACGGCAAGAACGTGGTGGACGTCCCGCCGGCGAAGCGCGGGCTGTCGATGGTTTTCCAGTCCTATGCGCTCTATCCGCATATGAGCGTCCGCGGCAACATCGCGTTCGGTCTGAAGATGGCGGGCCTGCCGCGCCCGGATATCGACCGCAAGGTGGAGGCTGCGGCCGCTACGTTGAATCTGACGCCCTATCTGGAGCGCAAGCCGCGCGACCTCTCCGGCGGCCAGCGTCAGCGCGTCGCGATTGGACGCGCCATCGTGCGCGAACCGAAGGCATTTCTGTTCGACGAGCCGTTGTCGAATCTCGATGCGGCACTCCGCGTCCAGATGCGCATGGAGGTGACAAAGCTGCAAAAGCAGCTCGGGACCACCGCCGTCTACGTCACCCACGACCAGGTCGAAGCCATGACCATGGCCGACAAGATCGTCGTGCTCAACGCGGGCAATATCGAACAATACGGCTCGCCGCTGGAATTGTACGAGCGCCCGGCAAACCTGTTCGTCGCTGGCTTCATCGGATCGCCGAAGATGAATTTTGTGCCCGGCGAGGCGGTCGGTGAACCCGGCGTCGCCACGCTCGGCGTCAGGCCCGAGCACCTGAGGATCGGCAAGGAGGGAGAGGGTTGGCCCGGTACAGTGTCGGTCGCCGAGCATCTGGGCAGCGATACCTTTCTCTATGTCGACGCGGGCAAGCTCGGAATGCTGACCGCGCGCTGCATCGGAGAATTCAATCTCAAGGCCGGCGACCGCGTATGGCTTTCGCCCGATCCGGCCCGGCTGCACCGTTTCGACAAGGATGGCGCGGTGATCAGGACGTGAGCGGAAAGGCGCGATGCGCGGCGATAGGAAAACAGGACTAACAAGAAGATGTATCTGGAAAAATTCAAACTGGACCAGAAGACAGCCGTCGTAACCGGCGGCGGTCAGGGAATTGGACTGGCCTGCGCGGAAGCCCTGGCGGAGGCGGGAGCGAAGGTCGTCATCGCGGATCGCGACCCCCAGCTGGCCGCTGCCGGGCGCGCGAGCCTGAAAGCGAAGGGCCTGGATGCCGAGATCGCGATCATGGATGTGACAGACCCAACGCGCGTTTCCGAGGTCGCCGATCAGCTGGCATCTCGCTTCGGCCGGGTCGATATCCTCGTCAACAATGCCGGCATTGCGCGGAGCGAGACACCGGCCGAGAAGGTAGTCGACGAACATTGGCTCAACGTCATCGACGTCAATCTCAACGGCACGTTCTGGTGCTGCCGCGCTTTCGGCAAGCATATGCTCGACGCAAAATCGGGTTCCATTGTGAACATCGGTTCGATGTCCGGGCTTCATCGTCAACAAGCCGCAGGAGCAATGTTACTACAACGCCTCCAAGGCCGCGGTGCACCATCTGACAAAATCGCTCGCGGCCGAGTGGGGGGCGCGCGGCGTCCGTGTCAACGCCGTGGCGCCGACTTATATCACCACCCCTCTCAACGCATTCGTCAAAAGCAACCCGAAGATGTACGATGCCTGGATCGGCGGTACGCCGATGGCCCGGATGGGAGAGGTCGACGAAATCGCGTCCGTCGTCCTGTTTCTGGCGTCCGACGCCGCCAGCCTGATGACCGGGAGCGTCGTCCTCGTTGACGGAGGTTATACGTGCTGGTGAACTGGCGCTGATCTGTAGTGGAGTTGCAATGCAGCAGGCCTTCATCGGCATCGACGTTGGAACGTCGAGCGCCCGCGCCGGAGTGTTTGACGAGACCGGAACCTTGCTGGCGACCGCCCGGCATCCGATCACGTCGTGGCACGAAGCGGGCGGCGTAGTCGAACAGTCGTCGTCCGAGATCTGGTCAGCATGCGCCGCCTCGGTTCGCACCGCGATGGGGGAGGCCGCTATTCCGCCTTCAGCGGTCAAGGGTCTGGGTTTTGATGCGACCTGCTCGCTCGTGGTGCTCGACGCCGGCGCCCAGCCGCTGACGGTCAGCAGCTCGGGCGATGACCAAAGGAACGTCATCGTCTGGATGGATCATCGCGCGATGACCGAAGCGCGCGAGGTGAACGAGACGCAAGACGAGGTGCTGCGCTATGTCGGGGGCTCGATCTCGCCGGAAATGGAAATTCCAAAACTGCTTTGGCTGAAGCGGCACCTGCCGTCGACCTATCGGTCGGCGGGTCATTTCTTCGACCTTGCCGACTATCTCTCGTTTCGCGCCACCGGATCGACGGCGCGATCGATATGCACGGTCGTCTGCAAATGGAACTATCTCGCTCACGATCAGCGCTGGAGCCGCAGCTATTTCGAGCGCGTTGGTCTTTGCGACCTAGTCGCCGACCAATACGCGAAGATCGGAACGGAGATCGTCCCGTCCGGCACGCCGCTGGGTGCCGGCCTGACGAAGTCCGCGGCACACGATTTAGGCCTCCTCGAAGGTACGCCGGTCGGTGCGTCGCTGATTGACGCGCACGCCGGAGGCGTGGGCACCATCGGCGGGCGCGGGAAGTCGGGTGAAGAAGTGGATGTGTGCCGCCGCCTTGCATACATCATGGGAACTTCGGCCTGCATCATGGCGACAACGCCAAAGCCTTGCTTCGTCCCGGGCGTCTGGGGGCCTTACTATTCGGGAATGGTGCCCGGGTTCTGGCTCAACGAAGGCGGACAGTCCGCCGCCGGTGCGGCCATCGATCATCTCATCAAGTGCCATCCCGCCTATAACGAGGCTATCGCGACCGCGCGTTCTACGGGCATGGAAGTTCTTGAATTTCTCGAACGGCGCATCGTCTCACGCGCGCCGAGCCTGGGTGAGGCGGCGTTGCTGGCCCGCGATATCCACGTTCTACCCGAGTTTCTCGGTAACCGGTCGCCCTTCGCCGATCCCTATTCCCGCGCAGTGGTTGCAGGCATGGATCTCGACGTCGACATCGGCTCGATGGAACGGCAGTTCGTGGCCGGGCTGTGCGGGCTTGCCTATGGTCTTGCCGATGTCGTCGAAGCTTTTCGATCCCACGGCGTGGACAGCGATATGATGGTGATCAGCGGTGGCGCGGGACGAAGTCCGCTGGTTCGCCAGATCATGGCGGATACGACCGGCCTGACCGTTGCGGTCCCGGAAACGCAGGAGCCCGTGCTGCTCGGCGCTGCCATGCTGGGCGCGGTTGCGGCGAAGTCTTGCGGGTCAATCGGCGAAGCGATGGCCTCAATGTCGGCGATCGGTCGGCTGAGCGAACTGACGCCACCGGGATTGACCGATTTCCACCGGACAAAGCGGCGAGTTCACGGAATGATGCGAAAGCTCGAGCGAGACAGCCGTGATGCGATGCGGGGGATCGCATCGATCGCCGGACTTCATGCGAAGAGCTAGAATACGAAAAAATAGAGCCATGCTGCTGAGTTGTGGGGATGCCCTGGTCGATTTCCTGCCGGTCAAATCCGCGCATGGACGCGACGCGGCAGTGCCGGTTGTCGGAGGATCCTGTCTCAACATCGCTGTCGGCATGGCGCGTCTCGGCGCGCCGGCGGGGTTTGTCGGCGGCATCTCGACCGATCTCTTCGGCCGCATGATTGCCGACCACGCGTCGGCCTCGCAGGTCGACCTTCGCTACGCGACGCGCAGTGGGCATCAGACGACGCTCGCGTTCGTTCGCCATGTGGGCGGCGAGCCGCACTATGCGTTCTATGACGAGGCAACGGCGTCCCGCAACTGGAGCTATCAGCGCGGCTCCATCCCCTTCGACAAGATCGAAGCGATCCATGTCGGTTCGACCACGCTTGCCAACGACAAGGGAGCAGTCCAGGCGCTGGCGATGATCGAAGACGCAGGGGGCTCGACCACCGTTTCCTTCGATCCGAATTGCCGGCCCAACCTGGTCGGGCACAAGGCGCGCTACGTCGATCAGATGAATGCATTTGCCGCCGCCGCAGATATCGTGCGGATGTCGGATGTCGATTTTGAATTTCTCTATGGTGGGACCGACTACGGTGAAAGGGCAAGCTCGCTTATCGCGGCTGGCGCAAGTCTGGTCGTCGTTACGCGTGGGATCAATGGAGCCCAAGCCTGGCACAAAGGAGCGGGTCTGGTGAAGGTCGAGGCGCCCACAACGAGTGTGGTGGATACCATCGGGGCAGGCGACAGCTTTCAGGCCGCACTGTTGTTCGCTTTGCGTGCGATCGGACGGATCAACACTGGCGCGCTGCCGCAACTGAATTCCGACGAGCTTGGTCGTGCGTTGTCGTTTGCATCGACTTGCGCGGCCTTCACATGCGGACGCGCTGGAGCCGATCCGCCACGCCAATCCGATGTCGGCCCGGCACTGTCTCGGCTTTTTACCGGATAAAAATTCTTGCAGCGGGGTTTGGCGTCTCACTTGCAATGTTTAGTAAATGGTGTTTCACTAAACAAATCGAGCTTCGCCGGTCCTTAAGAATCCGGGTGGCGCGAGGAAACGTCAGTTCAGTCACTTAGCCCGTCAAGGACCATGTCGCACTGCTCGAAGCATTCGAGCGGGCAGGAACGCCGCGCCATGTCGATGGCCGGTTCAAATGGAGGGAAATGCGCATGAAGAATAGCATGAAGGCGCTTTTTGCTGCAGGCGGCGCTCTTGCCGCTGCGGTCGGCATCGGAGCGATGACCACGCCCGCGCACGCGCAGGGCAAGACGATCACGCTGTGCTGGGCCGCATGGGACCCGGCCAACGCGTTGGTAGAATTGTCGAAGGACTTCACCGCCAAGAGCGGGATCGGCATGAAGTTCGAGTTCGTGCCGTGGACCAACTACGCCGATCGCTTCCTGAACGAACTCAACTCGCGCGGTTCGCTGTGCGATCTCATCATCGGCGATTCGCAGTGGATCGGCGGCGCCGCGGAGAACGGCCAGTACGTCAAGCTGAACGATTTCTTCAAGAAGGAAGGCATCAGCATGGACGACTACATGCCAGCCACCGTGGTCGGTTATTCGCAGTGGCCGAAGAATACGCCGAACTATTGGGCGCTGCCGGCCATGGGCGATGCGGTGGGCTGGACCTATCGCAAGGACTGGTTTGCGCGCCCCGACGTGCAGAAAGATTTCAAGGCCAAATATGGCCGTGATCTCGCTGTGCCGCAGACGCTCGATGAACTCCGCGACATCGCGAAATTCTTCCAGGGCCGCGAGATCGACGGCAAGAAGGTCTATGGTGCCTCGATCTATACCGAGCGCGGCTCGGAAGGCATCACCATGGGCGTCTCGAACTACCTCTACGACTACGGCTTCAAGTACCAGGATCCCAACAAGCCCTACGCCATGGACGGCTTCGTCAACTCGCCGGGTGCCGTCAAGGGGCTCGAGGCCTACAAGGAACTCTACAAGTGCTGCACACCTCCCGGCGCCTCCAACTCCTACATGTCGGAAGGTCTTGATGCCTTCAAGTCCGGCCAGGTGGCGCTGCAGATGAACTTCTTCGCCTTCTTCCCGGGCCTCTACAAGGATCCGAACGTCGGCGGCGACAAGATCGGCTTCTTCTCCAATCCCGCCGCCACCACCCGCGCAACTCAACTCGGCGGACAGGGAATCTCGGTGGTTTCGTATTCCAAAAACCAGGACGAAGCGCTGCAATACATCAAATGGTTTGCGGGCAACGATGTGCAGAAGAAGTGGTGGGCGCTGGGCGGCTATTCCTGCGCCAAGTCCGTGCTGAACGACCCGGGCTTCCCGGACAGCGCGCCGTTCGCCAAGGAGTTCCTGACGTCGATGGGCATGGTGGTCGACTTCTGGGCCGAGCCCTCCTACGCCCAGCTACTGCAAGCCGAGCAGAAGCGCGTGCATGACTACGTGGTCGCCGACAAGGGCACCGCGCAGGAAGCGCTCGACGGCCTGGTGAAAGACTGGAAAGCCATCTTCAAGGAAGAGGGCAAGAAGTTCTAGGATAGTGGCCTGGAGCGCGGTTCGTCGGCGCTCCAGGCCATTCTCTCCGGCAATACTCAGGACCCGCTTCCGAAGCCGACAATTGCGGCGCACCAGGACCAGCCGACGCCATGAATGATTTGAGCGCCTCTTCGCGGATTACCTACGGCGCCGTGCCCGTGCAGCCCGCCGTGGTGCGCCGTATCCGAGGCTTGTCGGACAAGGCGCTCGCATGGCTCTTCATCACCCCGACGATGGTACTGCTGCTGGCGATCAATATCTTCCCGCTGGTCTGGACCATCTATCTGTCGTTCACCAACTATCGCGCCAACCGGGCCAATGCCCCGGTGAAGTGGCTGGGGATCGATTGGTACCAGACGATCCTGACCGATCCGGACATCTGGGCGGCGATGCAGGTGACGGCCCATTTCGTGATCTGGACCGTCGTCATCGAAACCGTGCTTGGATTTGGTCTTGCCTTCCTGATTGACAAGAAATTCCGCGGCCACGGCGTGTGGACCACGATCATCCTGTTGCCGATGATGCTTTCGCCGGCCGTCGTCGGCAATTTCTGGACCTTTCTCTACCAGCCGCAAATCGGGCTGTTCAACTATGTGGTCGCCTTCCTCACGGGCCGCTCCGCATCGTCGTTCCAGATGCTGGGTGATGTGACGTTGAGTCCCTGGGCGATCGTCATCGTCGACGCCTGGATGTGGACGCCTTATGTGATGCTGATCTGCCTTGCCGGCCTGCGATCGATTCCGGACTACATCTATGAGGCGGCGGAGGTCGACCGCGCATCAAAATGGCGGCAATTCTGGTCGATCACGCTGCCGATGGCGTTGCCGTTCATCATGCTCGCCGTGCTGTTCCGCGGCATAGAGAACTTCAAGATGTTCGACATGGTCAACCTGCTTACCGGCGGCGGGCCGGGGTCGACGACGGAGGTTGCCTCGATCACGCTCAAGCGCGCGGCCTTCGAGAGCTGGCGGACGGGCTATTCCTCGGCCTTTGCGATCATTCTGTTCGTGACGGTGTTTGGCCTGGCCAACATCTATGTCAAGGCGCTGAACCGGGTGAAGAGCCGATGAGCATCGCCAACACAGCCCATTCCGTCGTCGAACCATCGCCCGGCACCAGGCGACTCGCGGGTTCGCTTGTGGTTCTCTACGCCGTGATCACCATGATTCCGCTGGTCTGGATCGTGCTCACCTCGTTCAAGTCACCGGACGATGCGATCTCTTATCCACCCAAGGTCGTCTTCACCCCGTCGCTCGAAGGTTTCTGCAATCTCTTCACCACGCGCTCGCGCCAGACGCCGGAATTCATCCGCACGCTTGGACCGCCGCAGGGGCTTTGCGATGAAATTGCGCGCAGCCGCAACATGGTGGTTGCCGGTCCGTCGAATTATGTGCCGCGTTTTGTCAATTCGCTGATCATCGCGTTCGGCTCGACCGTGCTCGCTGTCGCCCTCGGGACGTTGGCGGCCTACGGTTTCTCGCGATTCCGGGTGCCCCTGAAGGACGATTTGCTGTTCTTCATCCTGTCGACGCGGATGATGCCGCCGATCGCGGTCGCGATCCCGATCTATTTGATGTACCGCACCATCGGGCTGTCGGACACAAGGCTCGGCATGATCCTGCTCTACACCTCGGTGAACGTCTCGCTCGCTGTCTGGCTACTGAAAGGCTTCATCGACGAGATTCCGCGCGAGTACGAGGAAGCGGCCATGATCGACGGCTATACGCGTTTTCAGGCCTTCGTGAAGGTGGTGCTGCCGCAGGCAACGACGGGCATCGCGGCAACGGCGATCTTCTGCCTGATCTTCGCCTGGAACGAGTACGCTTTCGCGGTGCTTCTGACCTCCGGCAACGCCCAGACGGCGCCACCCTTCATTCCGATCATCATCGGGGAGGGCGGGCAGGACTGGCCTGCGGTCGCCGCCGGTACGACGCTGTTTCTGGTACCGATTGTCGTATTCACGGTGCTCCTGCGCAAACACTTGTTGCGCGGCATTACCTTTGGAGCCGTTCGCAAATGAGCCTCGATGCACATTCCTCCATGCCGAGCAGCTTCGCGGGCAGAATTCTGCGGCGCGGTCCGCTGGAAGCCATCGCGACGACGATTATTGCCGCGGGCGTCGTCATGCTGATGCAGCCGTTTTCGCTGACGCTCTATTCCTGGTCGTTCGCGACCACGCTGTTCGGCACAGTGCTGTTCACCATCGTCTCCAAGGTCAGGGAGTAGGGCGGATGGCGCAAATAAGAGTTGAAGCGCTCGACAAGTCGTTCGCAGATTTCCATGCCGTCAAGGCAGCCAGCTTCACCGTGGAAGACGGCCAGTTCCTCTGCCTGTTGGGGCCCTCCGGCTGCGGCAAGACGACGACCCTGCGCATGATTGCCGGGCTGGAATTGCCGACGGCCGGCACCATCCGGCTCGATGGCGAGGATGTCACGATGAACCGCGCATCGGCCCGCGACATCGCTTTCGTGTTCCAGCTCTTCGCCCTCTATCCGCATATAAATGTCCGGCGAAACATCGGCTTTCCCTTGAAGTGCGAGGGAATTGGCGCGGCGGAGGTGGAACGGCGGGTGGTGGAGGTAGCGCGCATCCTGCGCATTTCGCATCTTCTCGACCTTCCCGTGTCGGGTCTTGCCGGCGGCGACCGGCAGCGTGTCGCGCTCGGTCGGGCGATCGTGCGCAAGCCGAAATGTTTCCTGATGGACGAGCCGCTCGGCGCACTCGATACCGAAATGCGCGAGGCGATGATCTATGAATTGCGCGCGCTGCATGACCGGCTCGGAGCAACCACGGTCTATGTCACGCATGACCAGCTCGAGGCCATGGCGATGGCTGATATGATCGCCGTGATGAACAACGGCGTCGTCGAGCAGGTCGCGAGCCCACGCGACATTTATGACCGGCCTGCGTCGCTGTTCGTTGCGGACTTCATTGGCTCGCCGCCTATGAACTTCCTGCCGTTCCACGGCAGCCTGCAGGCCGGCGCGCAGGCGATCCGGCTCGGCGATCGCGATGTCACCGTTCCCACGGCGCGCGAGACGCTGCCGGAAAGCGATCTCGTCCTCGGGGTCAGGCCCGAGCATGTGCGTTTTTCCGATCGCGGCGTCGTGCGGGGGGAGGTCTATGGGTCGGAGTATCTAGGCACCACGCAGATCGTGACCGTGACGACGCGCTATGGCGCGCTGAAGGCCCGGTCGCCTGCCAGCGTGTCGTTCCGGACCGGAGAGAATGTCGGGCTCGACTTCCGGCCCGATACGCTGTCGATCTTCGACAAGACGTCGGGCAGGGCTGTCCGCACCGTGTTGCATGAGGGAGGCGCGCATGGCTGAGGTCGAGATCAGGGCGGTTTCCAAGGCGTTCAAAAAGACGCAGGCTGTCAACGATCTGTCGTTGACCGTCGGCGACGGCGAATTCGTTGCCTTGCTCGGGCCTACGGGCGCCGGCAAGACGACGACATTACGCCTCATCGCCGGACTGGAAATGCCGGACCGTGGTTCGATCCGGATCGGCGGCCGCGACGTGACCGGCGATGCGCCGGCCGATCGCGACATCGCTTTCGTTTTCCAGCAATATTCGCTGTATCCGCATCTGACCGTGTTCGAGAACATGGCTTTTGCGTTACGCGCGCCGATCCGCCGCGTGCCGGAAGCCGAGATCCGCGCAAAAGTGTGCGAGGTCGCGCGTCTGCTCCACATCGAAACCAAGCTGGACAACAAGGCAACGCAGTTGTCGGGCGGACAGATGCAGCGGGTTGCGATCGGCCGGGCTCTGGTGCGCTCGCCTGCGATCTATCTGATGGACGAGCCGCTCTCTTCGCTGGATGCCAAGCTGCGTGGTGAAATGCGGCTTGAACTCAAGCGTATCCAGACTGATCTCGGCGCGACCATCCTCTATGTCACCCATGATCAGACCGAAGCGATGACCATGGCTTCGCGCATCGGTGTCATCGAGGGCGGGCGGCTGCTGCAGATAGGTACGCCGCGCGAGATCTACGAGAACCCGATCAACGCTCATGTCGCCGCGCGGCTTGGCCAGCCGGCGATCAACCTGCTGCCGGCGACTCTCTTTGCCGGTGCGCCGCGCGGGGCCATGACGATTGGCGCGCGCACCGAGCACCTGACGATCGCGCGCGGCGGCGGTGACGTACAAGCTACCGTCAAGCGGATCGAGCATCTCGGCGACCAGAGCCATCTCCATCTCGACCTTGGCGGCCAACCCGTCGTGACGTTGTCCGACCCGGAAGCCAGGCTCGGAGCCGGGGATATCGTGTCGCTTCGCCTCAATAAGCCGCTGTTCTTCGATGTTGATGGCGGGAGGGTCGCGGCATGAGTCTCGACCGGGCAGCGAGGGAAAGACTGGTGCGGACGCTCGCAGCGTCGATGATCGAACACGCCGAAGAACTGACGAGCCTGGACCAGGCAATCGGCGACGGCGATCACGGATTGAACATGAAGCGGGGTTTTGAGGCCGTGCTCGCGACGCTGCCCGGTCTCGCCGACAAATCGTTGCCGGAGATGCTGAAGGCGATTGGAATGACGCTGGTCATGAAGGTCGGCGGCGCTTCCGGGCCACTGGTCGGCACCTTCTTCATGGAGCTTGGCAAGGCGCTTCCGGAGCAGCCGGCGCGCGCCGATCTCGTCGCGGCGACGGATAAGGCGATCGGCGCGGTCAAGCTCCGCGGGCGATCAGAAGCGGGGCAGAAAACTTTGCTGGATGTTCTGGTGCCGGTGCAAGCCGTATTTGCGGGGGGCGGTGACGCCAGGGCGATTGCGGCCGAGGCGGCGCAAGCCGCCGATCGCACGACGCCGATGCTGGCGACCCGCGGCCGGGCATCCTTCCTCGGCGAAAGATCCATCGGTCATATGGACCCGGGGTCTCGCTCGGCGTCCCTCCTGATTGGCGCAGCCGTTGCGGCGCTGGAATTCGAGGCAGTTTCATGAGCAATTCAAGTTCCGGCAATGTCGGCATCGTCATCGTTTCGCATTCCACCAAAATCGCCGAAGGCGCGGCCGACATGGTGCGCCAGATGGTAGGCAATGCCGTGCCGCTCGCCTGGACCGGCGGCGATACCGATGGCGGGCTTGGCACGAATGTCGCCGGTATTCTGGAGGCAATCGAGGCGGCCTGGTCGCCAGCGGGCGTAGCGATCCTGGTCGATCTTGGCGGGGCGGAAACGAATTCGGAGATGGCGGTGGAGATGCTGGCTGAAGATCGACGCGCGCGCGTCGTTGTCTGCAATGCGCCGGTGGTTGAAGGCGCTGTGATTGCAGCAACCGAATCCTCGGGTGGTTCGTCGCTCGCTGCCGTCAAGCGAAGCGCGGAGGAATTCTATGCATGATCTCAACACCAGCCGGGCGTCTGACGCCTTCGCGCCGCTAATGGCCTACGCGATTCTCGTCAATGCCGTCGGTCTTCATGCGCGGCCGTCGGTCAAGCTCACGCAGTGCGCGAAACGCTTTGCTGCGAAAGTCGAATTTTCGCTTGCGCCGGACGGGCCCTGGACCGATGCGAAGAGCCCGGTAAAGGTGATGCGCGTGAAGGCACCGCAGGGAGCGACGCTGCATTTCCGCGTCACCGGCGCGGATGGCAAGGCAGCGCTTGCTGCCGTGCTTGCGCTTGTGCATGACGGTTTCGGCGAGGCCTGACCGCGGTGGCAGAGATCCATCTCATCGGCCGTGCTGCCTCGCCGGGTCTCGCGATCGGGCCGGTCACCATGCTGACTGCGGCAGTGGCCAGGCGGACGGCGAGCGACGATCCCGCGCAGGAGGCGGCGGCGCTGCGAGCTGCGATTGAAGGCGCGAAGGCAGAGATCGCCGGACTGATCGGGACGCTTCAGGGCGAGGTGGCCGACATTCTGGAATTCCAGGTCGCCATGCTTGAAGATGATGCGCTGGCGGATGGGGCATATGGGGTCATCTCGGAGGGGATCACCGCCGACCATGCCTGGCGCTTGGCACTCGACGTGGAGATAGCTGGCTATCGCGCTGCTGAAGATGAATATTTCCGTGCCCGTGCCGCCGATATCGTCGACATCCGCGACCGCGTGCTCGCGCATCTGAGCGGCGTGGACACGGTCGCCAGGATTGCCGGTGGTTCGATCGTTGCGGCTGACGACATCACGCCTTCCGCTTTTCTTGCCGCTGACTGGTCGCACGGGGGCGCCATCGCGCTGGCTGCGGGCTCACCTTCCTCGCATGTCGCGATGTTGGCGCGGGCGCGCGGGGCGCCTATGGTGGTTGGGCTCGGCCCACTGTCGTGGAACGGGCAGCCACCGGCGTTGGCGCTGGTCGATGGCGACGCAGGAAGCGTGATCTTCGATCCTGAGCCGGAGACGCTTCGCCTGTTCGAGCAGCGCATGGTGGCTGCGAACGCAGCGCTGGCCGCCGCCGAGGCCGCGAGCCTTGCGCCTGCCTATACGGCCGATGGCCGGCGGATCGCCGTTCTGCTCAACATCGCCGCCCCTGAAGACCTTGCGGGCCTCGATCCCGCGATTTGCGACGGCATCGGTCTCGTGCGCACGGAATTCCTGTTCGAGGCGTCTCACGGCCTGCCGGACGAGGACACGCAATATGCAGTCTATCGGCGTATTCTTGAGTGGGCCCAGGGAAGGCCGGTGACGATCCGCACCCTCGATGCCGGCGGCGACAAGCCAATCAAGGGTCTGACGATCGATGGTGAGAGCAATCCGTTCCTCGGCCTTCGCGGCATCCGCCTCTCGCTTGCGCGGCCGGAGGTGTTCCGCGTGCAACTGCGGGCGCTGGCACGTGCGGCCGTGCACGGCATGTTGAAAGTAATGCTGCCGATGATCGCGGTTCCCTCGGAACTCGATCGCACCGGTGTCATGCTTGACACCGAGGTCGTAGCATTGAAGGCGGAAGGGATCGCCTGTGCCCGCCCGCCACTCGGTATCATGATCGAGGTTCCGGCGGCGGCGCTCTGCGCCGAGGATTTCGGCGCCGCGTTCTATTCGATCGGCTCGAACGACCTGACACAGTACACGATGGCCGCGGCGCGAGATATCGGCGCGGTGGCCGACCTCAACGATGCAGGCAATCCGGCGGTGCTGGCGCTGATCGTCCGCACCGTGGAGGCTGCCCGCAAGCGCAGTGTCGAGGTCTCGCTGTGTGGCGACGCGGCGGCCGACACCCGCCTCACGACGGCGCTGCTTGCGACCGGCTTGCGGACCCTCTCGGTGGCGCCGTTGACCGTAGCGCGGCTCAAGACCGCGATCGCAAAGGCAGGTTCATGACGGACGAAGCAGACGAAGACACGCGCGCGCCGGGCGACAGCAATGTTGCTGACTACAAGGTCATCCTGCGGCAGGTGCTCGACAACCGGCCGTCCGGGACCCGGCTCAAGCTTGCGGCGGCGCTGGGCAAGAACCGCTCCTTCGTGACCCAGATCACCAATCCGGCCTATCTCGTGCCGATCCCGGCGAAGCATGTCGCGATCATCTTCGAAGTCTGCCATCTGTCCGGCGCCGAGCGCGCGGCGTTCCTCGATGCCTATGGACGCGCGCATCCCGGCCGGCTGCGCGCATCCCACCGCGAAGCGCGCACGCGCACCGTCGCGGTGACGGTGCCTGACCTCGGCGACGACAAGAAGAACCGCGCGCTCGAACAACTCGTCATCGATTTTGCGGCGCAGCTTGCGCGCTACGCCGAGACCGTCGGCTGACGGATTGATCCGAACCGCAAGTGAACAATCGGGAGGGGGTTTATGAAAAAGCTGATCAACGGCGCCGAGACGGTACTCGAAGAAAGTCTTGACGGCTTTGCGGCCGCGCATGCGGATATCCTGCTGCTTGGGCCTGAGCGCAAATTCGTGCGCCGCCGCAACTTGAAA
Source organism: uncultured Alphaproteobacteria bacterium (assembly GCA_963816815.1). Taxonomy (GTDB): domain Bacteria; phylum Pseudomonadota; class Alphaproteobacteria; order Rhizobiales; family Xanthobacteraceae; genus Bradyrhizobium. The sequence goes on along the minus strand of CAWFMW010000023.1, from coordinate 307,299 downwards.
TCGGGCAAGGTCGCGCTGATTTCAGGCGGCGGTTCGGGGCATGAGCCGTTGCATGCGGGCTATGTCGGCCGCGGCATGCTCGATGCCGCTTGCCCCGGCCAGGTATTCACCTCGCCGACGCCGGACCAGATGATTGAGGCGACGGAGGCCGTCGACACCGGCGCCGGCGTCCTTTTCATCGTCAAGAACTATGAAGGCGATGTGATGAATTTCGCCATGGCGGCGGAGATGGCCGGGCGAGAAGTTGCGAGCGTGGTGACAAACGACGACGTGGCGGTCGAGAAATCGACCTACACGACCGGTCGTCGCGGTGTCGCGGGTACCCTGATCGTGGAAAAGATGGTCGGTGCCGCGGCCGAGGCCGGCATGCCGCTTGCCGCTCTCAAGGCGCTAGGCGATGAAATCAACCGGCGCACGCGCTCGATGGGTGTGGCGCTGTTGCCGTGTACCGTGCCGGCGGCGGGGCGCCCGAACTTTACGCTGGCCGACGACGAAATGGAAATGGGCGTCGGCATTCATGGGGAGCCTGGTCGGCGCAGGGTACCGCTGGCTCCCGCCGATGCGATTGCCGAGGAACTCGTTGGCGCGATCCTCAAGGACCTTGCGCCGAAGCAGGGCAGCGAAGTGCTGCTTCTCGTCAACGGGTTCGGCGCAACGCCGCTGATCGAACTCTATTTGATGGTCAACAGCGCCAAGCGAATTCTGGATCGTGCAGGGATCAAGGCGACGCGTTTCCTGACCGGATCCTATGTGACAGCTCTCGACATGGCCGGCGTCTCGATCACCGTATCCGCGCTCGATGGCCAGGCGAAGGAATTGTGGGATGCTCCGGTGCACACTGCGACGCTGCGCTGGGGCACTTGATCACATCGCGCGGCTTAGTTTTTCGTTGCAGCCGAAGAGCTGTCGGTTCCGTCCTACTTTGGCCAGTCTCCGCAAGGGGGGCCGCTCCCCAATGGCCTTATTTGAGCGCGATCGATCCAATAGTGGCATTTGCGACGCCGCGGTGGCACGTCTGCCGAGAAAACCTTCATCGACAGCGATGGGGAGAAAATTCCGATAAGAATGGACCCGGTCGGAAGGTCCGCTCATGTGAAGGTTTTCGGATGCCGGCCTCATGAAGGTGGCGCCGCGCGCACGGGGCCGGCGTCCGCAAACCTCCAAGGGAGGAAACCCGCATCTCGGTATTCGATAGCGACGTGGCCGGCCTATACGTCGATGCCGAGCGCAATATCGAGTTCCTCCCCTTTGAGCTTGCCCTGCTGTCCAATCTGGCCGACGCCCTACGCACCCTCGATGGTCGCTTCAGGGCCGAAGAAGCGCAGTTGAACAAGGCGCATAAAACGCCTCTGCCGCGCCTATGGCCGGGGGACGCGCGACGCACTCACATGCGCCTCGTGAGTCGAACCCGATTGCTTCGTCGGCATGGACCTCGGCAACTGGATGCGTGCGCCCGCCGGCTTCCATGCCCGCTATGCCAAGGAGCCGCTGCGCGGCCTCGTACTCGAAGATCGCGCCGCATCGGGCACACGTAGCACTACGGAAGGGAAGCCAAGACCGATTTAGTGCCGGTCCGGCGTCTACCCTAAAAGGCACTTACAGGCTGGAAATGCACCCAATATTTCTACCTGTTTCGCCAAGTCATTGAAATCCCAACGAATGGGACCTCCCTCCGAGCGCACCACCTCACAAATCAGCTTTGTTTTTGTTGGGTTTTTGGCCCTGCAACCCACACCCATGCCGCTGGGCGGATAGATATTTCCGTTGCGTCTTCGACCGCCTGTTCATGAAGACCATGATTCCCGCTTACGGTTGTTTGCTCGGGGAACGGGCTGAGAGCGGGACTTGAAAGGTCCTGAAGCGTGCGATTTCAGGAAAGCTGTTCGCGGCGTTGGTGGAGACCAACCCGACGACCGCGGCAGGAACTTCTTTGCTGACCGGCCGATTGATCGCAGTGGCATATCCCAGCATAGAAATCGGCGGCTCGCACTCTCTTTAACGAGCGCCACGCGATCTCGTCCAAACAGCGGTTAGCCGGTGGCTTGGCGCGATCGACGCCCCGTAACAGGGATGACGATGAGCTGGAGCTTCATCTCGAATGTGTTGGCAACCGCGGGTTCGCTCCGAAAAGCGTTGCCATGCTTTCACCTCTTAGCCCCGGACAGAAAGCAATGGGGAGGGACAGTAAGGTCGAATTACATTTGCGGTGTTTGCCGATGGCAATCCGAACTGAAGTTTAAGCAGGTTGCTCATCACTTCGGCAAGTACACCAGCAGCCAACCGCCCGCGGCCACACATGCAATGCCGGCAGCACGCGCGATCCATCGTCCGACCGGCGTAAGTTTCTCCAACAGGACAAGCAGCGCCAAAAGCGCAATCCAAAGCACGTTCATCACCCCGACTACGAACAAAAGCGCCATCAAAACCCAGCAGCAACCGACACAATAGCCTCCGTGCCGAAGCCCCAGCAGCAGGCAGCCTCGCCAGTGGTTCTGAAAGCCGCCGTGGCGCATCAGGAACTGAAGCGGCGACTGGCATTGGGCGAGACAGACGTCCTTGAGCGGTGTCCATTGATAGACTCCCGCCGCGATCAGTACGATTGCGCCGACAAGGTTGCTGGCGATCGCCATCTGGGAATCCAGCAAGGCTGTCCGCTCGATCGCCCATTGCAGAAAGGTGGCCGCCAGCGAAAAGCCGCTCCAGGCGAGGAGATAACCGGCCGCAAACCAACCGGTCGCGGCGAACGGCTTGCCCTGCGCTTTCCACTGTCGACCGACCCGGGCGTACATGAGGATCATGGGCGCTGCCGAGGGCGCCATCATTCCGACCATCATCACCGCCCACATCAGGAACACATACGCGAACTCGATCGCGCGCCATGGCTCGTTGGCCGGCAACATGATTCCGATCCCGGCCGGGATCATGCGGAACCCGGTCATGTCCATGCCGCCCATGTCCATGTCGTTGGCGAGCCAGAGCACATAGCCCCATGCCAGCGCGACAATGATGCCGATCGCGCCGCCGACGACCCAGCGATCGCGCCGAAGCACGATTTCCAGGGTGCTGTCGGTCATTTGCGATTGACGTTGCCGGCCTTGTCGCAAGGCGCCGGTATCAGGAGTTGCATCAGGCCTGGTTCGACCAGCGGATCGGCGCATAGAGGCCGTTCTTGCCGGAATTATCCCAGCGCATGCCATGATCGCTGAACGTATTGCCGGCGGCGCCGACTGCCATCACCATCCTGTCGGGGCTGACCGGATGGCCGATGTTCGCCCACATTTCCCCGCTCGGATGCATGGTCGGCAACGGGTCGACGGACATGTGCAGAATGCCCGGGATTTCCGCGGACCGCGTCTTGCCCTCGATTCGGAATGTGATCGGGACCTTGCTCACCCCCAGGTTCTTGCTGATCAGCGGTGTGAACGCGGCCATCGGACCACCGGCGGCGCCGGTGAAGATCGCAGCCAGAGCCTCGGTCTGCTCATCGTCGGCGCGCTGATCGATATAGGCGGCCACCGACCAATCTCCGTCTGCCATGACCCCGGGTGCGTGGAGGATAACCAGGACATTGAGTCCATCGAGCGCGATGTCGCCATAGCGGCCGCTTTCGACGTGGAAGATCAGCGGCACGTTACAGAAGCCCTCGGTCGGTCGCGCGGTCAACGGCGGCGGCCGCCGACACGAGGCACGGACACACGATGCTGCAACTGCAATTCTCGAAATAGTCACCGGAAAGGTGCCATTGGACCGTCCGCCATCGCTCTCTCCCGCTAGGCCGAACCCGACAGATTGCTTTCGAACGAACGACGTGTAGTTGAAAATTACGCCGCTGGGGCAAGTACCGCAAGCCAATTCCACTATCGAAATAAGCCGAGGAAAGGCGGGATGGACGCTGCCAGTGCCGGTATACGTCCTTCTCCGGATTTTAAAATTTCAAGGTGCGCAGCCGTACTCGGCCGACTCGCTGGAAAAAGCGCCAATACGCGTTCGTTCAGAATAGCGGGACGCGCTCCCTTGTTCCCGGCCCGGTCCCGCTCTTGCTCAACTGGGCTTCGAGCGCGCCCGCCGCCATCGCGATTGTCTTGCCGGTCAGGTCGGAGACCGACTTGGCGTCTGCCGAAAACGCATTCCTCTCGCTGGTTCTTGATTTGGTGACGGCTTCATTTGAAGTCGCGTGATCCCGCAGATGCCGGGTTGAGATCTTCTCAATCGAGCGTGGCATGTGGCGAAGCTATAGTCGGGTGCGCGAGAAACCTTCGCAAGCACAAGCTACATTGGAGTCAACGTGCCCGGATCAATCCCCACGCAGCAGGTGCCCGGCGTCTACCATCGCAGGGTCGGCCAGATCGTCGTCACCGCGCTTCACGACGGCTATCAGGATTCCCCGATCGCGACCGTGAAGGACATTCCGGAAGCCGATGCGGTGCGCCTGTTGCGAGACAATCTACGGCCTGCGCCGCGGCGGACTTCCGCCAACTGCTTCCTGATTCGGAATGGCACGCGCACCGCGCTGGTCGATACCGGTTTCGGCCCGGTCCGTCCGACCGTCGGCATCCTGCAGGCTAATCTGGCCGCGGCCGGTGTGACGCCGGACGAGATCGACGTGGTGCTGCTGACCCACATGCATCCCGATCATTGGGGCGGGCTGGCGGACAAGCAGGGCCGGGCGACGTTTCCGCGCGCGGAACTGAAGCTGCATGCCGACGACTACGCCTATTGGCACGACGACAGCGCGATGATGCGGGTCGAGGACCCCGCGCGCCGGCAGATGTTCTTCGGCGACGGGCGTGCGCGGGTGGCGCCCTATCGCGAGCGGATGGACCTTTTCACCGGCGGCGAGGTGTTTCCAGGCGTGACGGCCGTGCCGCTGCCGGGCCACACGCCCGGGCATACCGGCTTCATGATCGCCTCGGGCAACGCCTCGCTCCTGATCTGGGGCGATATCGTGCATGTGCAGGAACTGCAGGTCGCGCGGCCTGAGGTGACCATGGCGGTCGACGTCGATCCGGCCAAGGCGGTGGCGACGCGGCGCGCGATCCTCGAGCGTACGGCCGCCGACCGGCAGGCGATCGCCGGCATGCATCTGCATTTCCCGGCCTTCGCCCACGTCGTGCGGCAAGGCGCCGGCTATCATCTGCTGCCGGACGCCTGGTCGATGGATCTCGACGGCGACGTCGCGCAGGTCGGCAAGACGTGAGCCATGATTTTGTGAGTTGGCGCGATGCCTGATGCAAATGACTTGCTGCTGGTGAAGTCCGGCGGCCCGAGCGTTTTCCACGAATGGGTCGACGGCTTCGCGGCGTCCCGTCCCGGCCTTGCGGTCAAGGAATGGGACGACAGCGGCGTGCGTGACGACGAGGTGACCTATGTCCTCGTCGGCCAGCCGGTGCCGGGACGTCTGGCGCGGATGTCGCGGCTGAAGGCGATCTTCTGCGGCGGAGCCGGCGTCGATCACTTGACCGGCGATCCGACGCTGCCGAGACATCTGCCGATCGTCCGCATGGCCTCGCACGAGACCGCACAGACCATGGCCGAATATGTCTGTCTCGCCGCGCTCGGTTTGCTGCGCGACTGGCGCCGTCTTGCGCTGGCGCAGCAGCAGCGCCGTTGGGACCATTTCATCGGTACGCGCACCGCGCGCGAGACGCGCGTCGGCGTGCTGGACCTCGGACATATCGGCATGGCCGCGGCCGGGATGTTGCGCGGGCTCGGCTTCCCGGTGCAGGGCTGGTCGCGGAGCCCGAAGCGGATCGAGGGTGTGACAACCTATGCCGGCGCGGATCAACTGCGCGCCTGCCTCGCGACCAGCGATATCGTCGTCGGCCTGTTGCCGCACACGCCCGAGACAGTCGGGTTGATCCGCGCGGAGACGATCGGCTGGATGCCGCGCGGCGCTGGCCTTATCAACGCGGGCCGGGGATCATTGGTTGCTCTCGCCGATCTTCTGGGGGCGCTCGACAGCGGTCAACTCGGCGCCGCCGTGCTTGACGTGTTCGAGCAGGAACCCTTGCGGCCGGATCACCCGGCCTGGGCGCATCCGCGCCTGACGGTCACCTCGCATGTCGCCGGATTCGCAACGCGGCGTACACGCGCCGCCTATGTTGCCGAGGCCATGGCGGTGCTGGAGCGCGGCGGCAGGCCATCCTATCTCTACGACCGTGAACGCGGTTATTGAATCGGGCTCACAGAGCTGCAGGAGTGTATCATGCCGTGCACAACAGACTTCTCCGCTAACGAGATCCAGCTCAACGGCGGATTGAAAATCCACTACTTCAAAAAGGCGGGCGGCGATCTCAATCTCGTGCTCCTCCATCCGTCATCGGGTTACGGAAGAATGTGGGAGGCCACGGCCGGCTATCTCGATCCTCGCTTCACGCTCTACGCGCCGGATCAGCGCGGTCATGGCGACAGTGGCCGCCCGGATGGCGAGTATTCGGCAGAGGAGCTGGCGCGCGATCTGTTTGCGGTCGTCGAAAAACTCGGCCTTCGGCGCATCGTGGTCGGCGGCCATTCGCTTGGCGGGCGCGTGGCGCTCGCGTTTGCCGCGTTTTATCCTGAGGTCACGGCCGGATTGATCATGGTGGCCGGTCCGCATTTGAGCAATTTCTACCAGACCCGCGAAGCGGTGCAGAGCGTTTACGGCACCGCGTACAAGACCATGATCTCGCCGACCGAGTTTGCGTCGCGTGCCGATGCGCTCGCTTTCATTCGCCAGCTTCGGCCAAAAGATTCCGAGTTCGCGCTTGAGCATCGCATCGACTTCAACATGAATCACGCAGCCGACGGCAGGATCACGGTCAAATACGACCCGGTGCGCGTCGCCGAGGGGCTGACGCACCAACTGATCGATCTGAAGAAATATTCCGCCGCCGTCACTTGCCCGACTGCGTTCATCCGCGGCACTGGGAGCGCCGAGATGACGCCGGAGGCTGCAAAGGATCTGGCGAAATTCTGGACCAGAACCGAGGTCGACATCTATTCGGTCGAGGCCACGACAAGCCTGCAGCTTGAGAATCCGAAAGACCTTGCGGCGGCTATCAATGAGTTCGCTGCCAAAAGGCTCTGACTAGATGCCGCGCGGGCGCAGAAAGGCTTCGACCTCGGCCGTGAACTGCTCGGGCGTCTGCAGCGCCATGAAATGTCCTGACGGCACGATCTTGAACTGGGCGTCGCGGATTTTCCGGGCGACCGCGGCGACGCCGGCCGGCGGGCGGTCGCCGTCGTGCTCGCCGGCGAGAATCAGGGCCGGCGCGCGGATGCGGGCCAATGCCGCGTCCATGTCGAGGCCGGCCAGCATGCGAAACGTGGCGGCCATGCCGACGGGATCGCAGGCGAGGCGGCTGGCCTTGACCTGCTCGAATCGTTCGGGATCGGTTCGCAGCACCGGCGGATAGGAGCGCAGCAGCCGCTCGTCGATGCCGGGCACGGCGCCGTCGCGTTCCAGCTCATCGGCGCGCGCCAGCATTGCCGCCCGCCGTTCGGGGGCAATGCCGGTCGCGGGCGAGGTCGCGATCACGGCCGCGGTGCGCCCGGCAAAATCCGCAGCAAATTGCAGGGCGATCGCGCCGCCGACCGCGGCGCCCAGCACCGCGACCTGTTTCGGCGCGCCGGTCGTATCCAGGATCGCCGCGAGGTCGGCTGCCAGCACGTCGATCGCCAAGGTGCCGCGCACCTTTTGCGACAGGCCGGCGCCGCGCACGTCGTAGCGCAGCACGCGCCTGTTTTCGCCGAGCCGGTCCACGACGAGGTCCCAGCTTTCCAGCGTGCCGCCCATTTCATGGATCAGAACCAACAGCGTCTCTCCCGCGCCGCTCAGCGCGACGCGCGAGACGCCGCCGTTCGCGGTCACCCAGCGTGTGCCGTTTCGCATCGTCGTGGCCAGCTCCGCCGCTCAGACCGCCATCGGCGCGACTTTCGGCGCGGGATGCGGCAGGCCGAGCCGCCGGCGCGCTTCTTCCGGCGTCGCATGCTGGATGTCGAACTCCTCCATGATGCGGCGGATCTTCTCCACCTGCTCGACATTCGACTTGAACAGCCGGCCGGGACGTTCGGTGACGTTGTCCTCCTGGCCGACGCGGATGTTGGTGCCCATCATGGCGCCATAGGCCGCGGCGCGCATGTTCTGCGGCCCTGTGCCGTGGATGAAGAGCTCCATCTCGGATCCGAACAGCTTCTCCGCGGTCTGCTTCATATGCATCAGGTGCTCGATGCTGGACGGAATGCCGCCGAGGATGCCGGTGAGGAACTGCACGATGATCGGCTTGTGCATGTTCTTCTTGCGGCCGAGGTGATAGTCGAGAATGTAGAGATGGCCGACATCGTAGCACTCGAATTCCATCAGCATGTTCTGCTCGAGGCAGATGTCGATCATGCGGTCGATCTTGTGGAAGGTGTTCTGGGTGACGATGTGATAGGAGTTCGGGCCGTAGAATTCGCGCTCCCACTCGTGCTTGAATTCGGAAACGCCCTGATCCTGCGCCTTCTTGAAACGCCCGTAGTTCATCGAGCCGACGATGACGGTCGCGATCTCCGGGCGGTGAATGAGCGCCGACGACATCCTCTCCTCGGCGGTCGGCCCCATCGAGCAGGAGAAGTTGATGATCGCGTCGCACTGCGCGCGGACCTGTGGAATGAAGCTGTTCCAGACCTTGGGATCGTTGGTCGGGCTGCCGTCCTCCGGCTTGCGCGCGTGGAAATGCAGGATTGAGGCTCCGGCCTTGGCGGCGCCGACCGATTGCTCGATCATTTGATCCGCCGTCACCGGCAGATAGGGCGACATTGACGGGGTCAGCGTCGACCCCGTCACCGCGCATGTGATGATGATGTTCTTCTGCTTTGCGTTGGCCATCGCCGATCCTCCAAGATTTCTTGGCGGTCAGCTTGCTGCGTCGGCGGGAAAATCGTCAAACGATTTCAGGAGGCCTTTGCTTGAGGATTACTCACAGGGAATCCGGCCGGTGGCGTGGTGCCGTGCTTCAGTATCCAGTCGCGGAATTCGCGTAAGCGTGCGGCGGCGTGCGATTGCCGCTGGTGGATCATGTAGAAACCTTCCGGCTGCTTCTGGCTGATCTCGAGCGGTGTCAGCAGACGTCGTTTGCGCAGGTCGTCGCCGATCAGCATCCGCTCGCCGAGCGCGACGCCAAGCCCTTCGGCGGCGGCTTCATAGACCAGCGAGCTGCTTTCGAGCTTCAATGTGTTGAAGGACTCAAGCGGCGGCAGGCCCGTCATCTTGAGCCAGCGCTGCCAGCCGTCGGGGCGAAGCTCCGAGTAGAGCAGGGTGTGTTTCTTCAAGTCCTCGGCCCGCCGCAGGGGCGGATCGGCGCGCAGCAGCGCCGGGCTGCAAATCGGGATCAGGTCGCTGTCGAACAGGCGATGGGCGACGATGTCGGCCGGCCAAGGCGCCTGACCGAGCCTGATCAGGATGTCGGTCATGTCGGAATCGAAGGCGACCGAAGCGGTCGTCAGTGACGTCGTCAACAGCACCTGGCGGTTGGGGTATCGCGTATGGAATTGACGCAGGTGCGGAAACAGCCAGCGCGTCGCGACATTGCCCGAGCACATGATGCGCAGCGGCCGGTCGCGGCGCGCATCGCGCAGGCTGCCGGTCGCCGCGTCCATGCGTCGAAAGGATTCCGTCAAGGTGGTGAGATAGAGCGCGCTTTCGGGCGTCAACCGCACCTCGCGATTGTTGCGGATGAAGAGCGGGATGCCAAGCGTCTCCTCCAGCAGCTTGATCTGCCGGCTGACGGCGCCCGGCGTGACATGCAACTCCTCGGCCGCAAGGGTGAAGCTGGACAGCCGGCCCGCGGCCTCGAAGGCCCGTAGCGCGTTCAACGGCGGAAGTTGCCAGCCCATATCCTGCTCCCTGTCATGTCCTGCTCATGGATAATGTTCTTCAATAGATGTCCTGAGGCACGGTCAGTTGCATCGAGGGCCGCTTGGCGAAGCCCGCATACCAGGCCGCGAGCCTGGGCCTGCCATTGCGCCAGGAGTCGTCGGCAAAACGAAAATCGAGATGGGCGAGGGCGACCGCGACCGCGATGCTGCCGATCGTCAGCGGCTCGAGGCTGTCCGTCTCCTGCTCCAGCACGTCGAGCGTGGCGGTGGTCTTGGCCAGCCATGCGGCCATGAATTCCTCGGAGGCTTGTGCGCCGCGTCCTTTCTCGCCGAGGCGGGAAATATTGTAGTTCATGATGCCGTCGCCGAGCGCATGCAGCCGCCTGACCTGCCAGCGTCGCGCGGCGTCGCGCGGAAACAATTCGCCCTTGCCGTAGGTCTCGTCGAGATATTCCGCGATCACCGGCGAGTCGATCATGATCGAGCCGTCGTCGAGCACGAGCGTCGGGATCTTGTTCAGCGGGTTGAAGCGCATCACCTCGGCGTTGGTTTCCTTGGCGGTGACGTTGACGCGGTCCAGCAGGATGCGGTCGGCGATGCCGAGTTCATGGGCGACGACGACTACCTTGCGCACAAAGGGCGAGCGGGACGACCACAGCAGTTTCACGCAAAAGCCTCCAAAATCGTTATTCCGCCAGCACCACTGCGTCGCGGAAGAAAAAGTCGAGCGCGACGCGGTCGCCAACCTTATGCCGCGCGCCCGCGCCGGCATAAGCCTGAAGGATAGCGTCGCCAATATCAACCTGGTAGCGGTTCATGGCTCCCAAGAAGCCCGCGAAGATGATGTTGCCTTCGAGACGGTTGGCCTCGGCGGGTCTGGGCATCCCGAGCGCGTGCACCGCAAGATTTTCCGGCCGGATCGAGACATGCGCGTCGCCTGGCGCGGCGGCGGGTGCCGTGCAGGTGATGCTCTGGCCGTTGCCGAGCGTCAGGTCGCGCGCGCCTTCCGGCCGCGCCTCGCCGAGCCGGCCGGTGAGCCAGTTCGTGCTGCCGACGAAATTGGCGACAAAGCGATTGGCGGGGTGAAAGTAGATCTCCTGCGGCGTTCCCATCTGCACGATGCGCCCCTGCGACATCACGGCGATCCGGTCCGACATTTCGAGGGCTTCGGTTTGATCGTGGGTGACGTAGACCGTGGTGACGCCGATTTCCTGCTGCAGGCGGCGCAGTTCGTTGCGCATCTCCTCGCGCAGGGCGGCGTCGAGATTGCTCAGCGGCTCGTCGAGCAGCAGTAGGCGCGGCTTGCGGACGATGGCGCGGGCGAGCGCCACGCGCTGCTGCTGACCACCCGAAAGCCTGGTCGCGGATCGATCGCCAAAACCATCGAGACTGACGCGCGCCAGCGCCTCGTCGACCAGGCGAGCGAGTTCGCGTGAGGTGAAGCGCTCGTCGCGCGCCACACGCAGCGGAAAGGCGACGTTCTCGAACACGCTCATATGCGGCCAGATCGCGTAGGACTGGAACACCATGCCGATGCGGCGCAGGTTCATCGGCACCGCGACGCCGCGCGCGGCGTCGAAGAATATCTGGTCCGCGACGCGGATCAGCCCCTGATCCGGCCGCTCAAGCCCCGCGACACAGCGCAATGTCGTGGTCTTTCCGCAACCGCTTGGCCCAAGCAGTGAGAAGAACGTCGCGCCCGCCAGCGAAAAGCTGGCCTCCTGCAGACCGCCCGCCGGCCCGTCGCCTCGGTTGGGGTACATTTTCGACAAGTGCTCCACGTCAAGCATCGCAGCTCGCTCTCTTCAATGTCCGAAGGTGCCGGCCGATTGCCGGCGCATGATGATATGGAAGGCCGCGGCGACGGCGGTCATCAGTGCGGCCCAGATCAGGCCGAGCGCTGCGACTTCGCCGCCCTGTCCATTGGACCAGAGGTCGAACATCGCAACCGAGATGGTCTGCGAGTTCGGTCCGGCCAGCAACAGCGGCAGCGACATCTCCTTGGCGCAGAGCAGGAAGATAAACAGCCAGCCTGACGCCATCGCAGGCCAGAGCAGCGGAAAGACCACCTTGCGCAGCATGGTGCCGCGCCCGGCGCCGGCGACACCGGCGGCCTGCTCAAGCTCGGGATGGATCTGCAGGATGCCGGTGAAGCTGTAGCGCATCCCGTAGGGCATGTAACGGATCATAAAGGCGAGCACGATCAGCCAGAGCGTGCCGTAGATCGGGATCGGCAGACGCAATGAAAGTTCGAGCAGGGCGACGCCGAGCACGAGGCCGGGAAACACCAGCGGCACCGTGACCAGCTGGTCCGACACCATGCCTCCGATCTGGCGGCGCGCCGCGAGCCAGCCGGCGAACATCGTGAGCAGCATCACGGCACTAGCGGTTACCACCGCGACGATCAAGGTATTGACGCCGAGTTGCAGATAGTGCGGCGAGTTCCAGCACGGCTGCGAACTGCTTGGTGGTGATGTAATTCAGCGCCGCCCAGCGCATCGGCCGGACGAATGGCTGCAGCGCGACCCAGACCAGCGCAAGTAGCGGGAGCAGCAGGACTACGAGGAAATTGAACACGATGAAACAGGCCGCCGGCCAGCGCGCTCTGCCGAGCAGGAAAGGGCGGGGACGATAGCCCTTGCCGGTGATGCTGGCGTACCGTTCGGCGTGCCGCGAGATCCGCCCATAGAAGAACAGGAGCGCGGAGACGATCAGGAGCAGCACGACGGAGAACGCGCTGGCATAACCCAGCCGCGGCGGCATTTCCTTGATGCTGCGATAGATCTCCGTCGTCAGCACATCGACGCGGCCGGGCATTCCGACCAGCGCCGGGACTTCGAAGGATTCCAGGTTGCGAATGAAGACGAACAGCGCCAGCGCCAGGATCGCCGGCCAGGCCAGCTTCAGCGAGATGCGCATCATCGTCTGCGCGATCGATGCGCCGGCCATGCGCGCGGCTTCTTCCATTTCGGCATTCGCAGCGCGGAATGACGAGGACAACAGCAGGAAGACCAGTGGCGACCAGAGGAAGCCTTCGATCATCACCATGCCGCCGAGGCTGTGGACGTTGAAGGGCGATGCCTCCGGATCGATCAGGCTCCGGTAGATGTCGTTGAGGGGACCGGCGCGGCCCAGCAGATAAAGCCAGGCGGTAACGTAGAGGATGTAGGGGGTGCCGAGCGAAATGATCGTCGTGAGATAGGCGAGCCCCTTCAGCGGCACATCCGTGCGTTCGACGAGCCAGGCCAGGACACCGCCGAACATCAACGAGACGAGCGTGGCGCAGGTGGCAAATATGATGGAGTTCAGCGCCGTCGTGCCGAGACGAGGACTGGCGAGCAGATCGGCGTAGTTTTGCAGCGTCAGGCCCGAGAGCGACATGTCGTTCTGCATGGTGCCGAGGCTGGTGCGCAGCAAGGTCCAGGCCGGCGGCAGCACCAGCACGGCGATGATGCCGGCGATCAGCACGCCGAGCCAGGCGCGCCTGAACAGATCGGCGGCACGGGCACGCCGCGGCGAGACCCGCATCGGGGCTGCTACCGGCAGGTCGGTCGGGAAAAACCTGTCCATTCAAACGAACAGTTTCTTGTAGATCCCCTGCCACTCCTTATCGTGCTCGCTGTAGGCGAGGGCGGAGAGCGAGTAATCCTTGTACTGGCCGTCATTCGGCCTGAGGCCCTTGGCCCTGGAAGGAACCTCGGGGTGGGCCGGCAGATAGCCGGCCGCCGCATAGATGCCTTGTCCTTCCTCGGACAGGGAATATTCGAGGAAAAGCTTGGCAGCATTCGGATGAGGTGCGTTCTTGAGCAGCGACAGCTGTCCAAAGCTGACCATGGTCGGCGACAGTTTCAGCCAATCGATCGGCGCACCCTCCGACATGCTGATCGCAGCGTGATAGTTGTAGATCATCAGCACCAGTGGATATTGGCCCGCAATGTTCTGATCGAGCACGACGCGCTGGTTGCTCGGCACATTGGCTATGTTCTGGCCCGCGAGCTTCTCGAGATAGTCCATGCCGCGATCCTGACCCATCGCGTTCAGAATGTTCCCGATGAAACCCGGCGGACCGGCCACGCTCGGCGAGTTCGGCCAAGCCATGCGCCCCTTCCAGCGCGGGTGAAGCAGGTCCTCGTAGGTCTGCGGGATATCCGCTTTCTTGACCTGGTCGAGATTGACCGAGGGTGTTGAGGGCTGGACGATGTTCGCGGTCCAGAGCCCTTTCGGGTCGCGATAGGCCTGGGGATAGGACGCGGCGGATTGCACGAGATAGGGCTCGATCAGCCCGGCGGCCTGCAGGGGCGGGAAGCTTGCGCCGCCGTCGACAATATCGCCCTTCACCTGGTTGGCGCGGGCTTCGTTGATGATGCGCAGCGAGGTTTCCTGCCAGGGGGCCGGCACGAAATCCACCTTGATGCCGGGATACTTCGCCTCGAAGGCCTTGATGATCGGCCGGACGATCTGACCGACGACCAGCGTCGTGTACCAGACCAGGCGTCCCTCCTGCTTTGCCGCGTCCACAAGCGAAGGGTTCGGCCGCGAGCGCCGGAATACGGGACGCCGCCAGGCCGAGCGCCATTCCGCCGAAGGCACGACGTGTGAGAAAATGGACCAAAGCTCACTCCCATTGACGTTTCTTAATTTCGGCCGAAAAGGCAATTATTGGGGAACTAGCGCGCTCGGGAGGGAGGGGGTCAACCGAATGATCTTTTGTTCGATTGAGTTTTCCTCAACGAACGAACGCGCTCGGGGCGCCGTTTCAAGGGCGAGTTCGAACGCCCTGCTGATCAAAGCGAGAAGATGAGCCCAGGACGGATGCGCCGGCGTTGTTGAGCTGGGGCCGGTGCGGCTTCGATTTACGCGCTATCGCGCGTCAGGCGCGGAGCAGGATTTTCCCTTCGTCAGGCCCGCGCCCCCCGGCACCGCCTACGGTTGCTTGTTTGGGGAACGCGGCGAGAGCGGGACCTGGAAAGTCTTGAAGCTCGCGATTTCAGGAAAGCTATTTGCGGCATTGGCGGAGACCAGCCCGACGACCGCGGCCGGAACTTCCTTGCCGACCAGTCGACTGATCGCGGTGGTTTGACCCTTGCTCAACTGGGCTTCGAGCGCGCCCGCCGCCGCCATCGCGATCCTGACGCGGCTGATCGACTGCTCGGAATATCGATCGTCGATCGCGATGGTCTTGCCAGCCAGGTCGGAGACCGACTTGACGTCGGGACCCGTCACCAGGACGGCCACCAGAGCGTCCAGCGATGCATCCAGTGTCGGGACCGACATTCGTTCCGCGACAGCGGCGGCGGCGGCCATCTGCTCCTGCGGCGTTGGAGTTTGCGGAACGTCGGTCGTTGCCTGCGGATCGGTGGTGATTGCGCGGGCCGTTTCGGAAACAACGGCATTGTCCGTCATCTGCTGGTTCGCCTGCGGCGAACGAACCGGGATGGGAATGGCGGGCGAGGCTTTCGCCGCGACCTTGATTGGCTTTGGTGTTCGACGGACGGTGTGCTGCGCGTGGGACCGGGGCGGGCGGTCGCCGCGCCAGGCGACGAGTGACACCGGCTTCGTTGTGGCAGCATCGCTGTCATACGATTCAGTTTCAATCGGCACAGGAACCGCGGTCAGGCAGGCCAATGGGTTCAGGCCAACGCATGATGGCTGTGCTGATTGTTGGCTACTGCAACCGACCAGGGTGGTAGCCAGCGCGCAAATAAGAAGCGTCCTCAATCGATCCTCCCAGAGAGGTTGAGTGCGGCCCGCAATTCTTGCGGCTTGAAAGATGTTGCGCTGGATCGTCTATCAATGATGCAAAAGTGTTAAACGGGCCTTAATCGCCACGCGCTGCCCGACGCGCCGGCGTGGTCAATGCGTGGTCTGCGCAGCTTCGCGTGGAGTGAAGCGCGCCAGACATCATCCCACTACTTGTATTCACATTGCTGCCTTCTCGCCGCTTCCTTCGACTCAGGATCGCCACGAATCGGTCGCCATGCTCAGGCGCTGGGGGTAGTTCATCGAGTGATGGAGAATGGCCGATGGCCACTATCGAACGACTTCACCGCACTGCGCCGCTGGATTTAGCCAAGCTTGAAGAAGACGTCGTGGGGAGTCTTCCCGCGATCAGGGCCGCACCATCGGGGTCGATGCCGGACTACGTCGAGCATGAAGAAGGCGTCACGCGCGTCGGCGCGCTTACTGCCGAGGCCGTGGTGCGCGACTACGAAGCCGCTGCCCGGGAAATCGAAGCCATGGGAGCAGAGCTGATCAGCGCGGCGAAGAAATGCGAGGCAATGACGGCCGAGGTGCATAATGCCATCGCCTTCATGCGCGAGACCGCGGCCTCCTATCGCGAGGAAGCCAAGAAGATATTCAAGCGCATCGAAGAATGCGCGATCTTTACCGAGCACGTTCGCAAGACCTGCGAGACCGTCAAACTCAAGATGATCGAAGGCAAGATATAGCCGCCGTGAGATATCGGAACATCGATCAGGTTTGCTGTCCCGACGGGATGTCGTATTTTTCGAATAACGTGTGTGAATTGCGGTACAGGCTGGTGCTGCGAATCAGCTTAGTTTGTTGTCTCCTCCCTAAACTTGCACCCGCCGCAAATGGCGGGTCGCTTTTTGTGGTGTCAGAGCGTCAGAATAGCCTTGCGGCGGTGCTGTAGTGGACGCAGTAGCTGATCGGGCAGGCCGCACCCGGCTTGTACCAGCTTCGTATGCATGGACCTCCGGGCGCACCGCAACGTTGCTGTTTTGGTCTAGTACAATCGGTTTGCGTGGTTTTCGCGTGTCCGCAATGCCACGGCGCGCGAATCCTTTGCGGCGGGGGGTGGGTTGTTGCCCCTCCGGTCGTACCGTTCGCGTAAGCTGAGCGCGCCCGCCGGTTGTGGATTCCTGCCGGCTCCGCCGCCGTTCGGCGCTTCCTAGAGTTCGACGCGACAACGACCACCGGAGCATCTTGATGCAATTTCTGAGCTACGCCTATCGATTCCTATCCAACTTCGTGTTCCTGGCCCTGGTCTATCTCGCGCTGAATTTCCTCGAAACGTACCAGCACCGCGTGGTCGTCGCGATTCTTGTGCTGATCTACGCCGGCATGCATGCGGCATCCGCACTGCGGTCGTTTCACTTCTTTCAGCGCATCGAACGGCTGGAGTTGGAAGCACGGCGCCTGGTGGCGGCGGTGGGCGAGGGGCCGAACTCGACGTCGACGCGCAAGCAGTTCATCACCGAAGTCAGCGCGCTGCGCCATGCCGGCGAGATCAAGGCCTATATCGACCTGCTGTTCCTCGCCATCGTCATCCTGCTCTGCGTCGCCAAGATCGTGACGAACTGAGCTTTGCCCGATTGCGGGCTTAGGAAAACGCGTCCAAACAAATGCTCGACCGGTGATCCCAATCCGTTCGAACAGGAGCGGCCGATCAGCGCTTCTTCAACCCGGCGACCCGAACCGATCGCCCGTTCCGTTTGGCTTGCGCCGCCGCTTTGGGGGCAGTCCCGCCGACGATTTGCGGCGATTGCTCAGCGTGTCCGGCGTGCGCCGGTGGCTGGGTTGCGGCAACGCCTGCCTGGCGGCGTGATTTGCCGGCGACCTTTGCGGAGGAGGCATCCGTTAAACGGGCCTGCGCTGCCGCCGCCCTGCGCGGGGACGGGGCCAGCATGGTCAGGCGCGCCGATTCCGGAATTTTGAAAAGGCTCGCTGCTGGAACCGGCAGCGTGGCCAGCGTGCCGGCCGGCGGTAACGTCGTTTGCCGTGGCCACAGGGCTGCGGGGGGCAAGGGGACACCGCGTCCACGCCGCGCGGTGCGCAGGCCGAGATCGGTCGTCTGCCAATCGAGATGGGAAAGCGCCGGGACGGGAAGTGACGCAGGACCGGCCGACGCAAATTTCGGAACCTTGGGCCAGCGCGATATCGCCACCATCTCCGACGGCGGATGCAGTTGCCATTGCGAAGGCTCGGTCGGGGTTGCCGGACGATCAGCCGTCGCCGGCACCACATGGACGATGCGATAGCCGCGCGCCTTCAGTTCGTTCAGGATCCTCGGCAGCGCCGCAACCGTGCGCGGCTGAATGTCGTGCAGCAGCAGGATGCCTTTTCCCTTGGCCTCCAGCCGCTGGATCGCGAGGTCATAGACGCGATTGGCGGAGACGTTGCGCCAGTCGTCGGCCGGAAAATCGGCGCTCCAGATCTGGAGTCCCTTGGAGGCGGCGAACGCCTCCATCCCGTCGTTGACGCGCAGGCCGGGAATGCGCAGGAACGGCGCAGGCGCGGTGCCGTCGCCAAGCGCCGCGGTCACCGACGCGATGCCCTGCTCGATCTCCTGCTTGGAGCGGTCGAGCGGCAGGCGATGCATGCCGCTCGGGTGGTTCTGGGTGTGGGTGGCCACCGTATGGCCGGCGTCGCGCACCTTGCGCACGCCCTCGGGATTGCCATTGGCCTGGCGTCCGACCAGGAAGAAGGTCGCCTTGGCGCAATGGGCGGCGAGAATGTCGAGGATCTGGTTGGAGTATTTCGGCAGCGGTCCGTCGTCGAAGGTCAGCACCACCTCACGGTCTTCAAGCGGCAGCGTCTTGTTATATTGCATGGTGCCGATGATGGGATGGGCGCGCGGATCGACCACGATGGTGCGTGACGTGCCGATGGCGTCGGGATGGCCCGGGCAATCGGCCGCCGACGCAGCCTGCACGGCAACCGAGCCGAGCAGTCCCACGCACAAGGCGGTGAAAGCCCGCCGCCGCAGTCCTCCAAATACGCTAGAGCCCTTTCCGTTCCGATGGTATCGGAACGGGGCTCTAGATTTTTGGTTTGACGCGTTTTCTTGACGCGAACCGGTATCCACTTCGCTGGAAAACGCTTTAGTGATCATAGAACCCCGGCTTCAGTCCAAGAGCACGCAACGGCTTACATTCGGCGCCATGAATGCCGCCTTAATCGCCTGAATTCTACACCTAATTTGGCTTCGGGTCGTGATCCCAGCCATAGAACCGCGACAGCCAAAAAGATCGTGATCTATTGTGGTTTGTCGGACACGGTTTTGGCACCTGCCGGCACCAGATGGACCACGCGATAACGGTTGTCGCGGAGCCAGCGCAGGAAGGCCGGCAGCATGGCAGCGGTCTGCGCCTTGGGATCGTGCAGCAGGATGATGCCCTTGCGCGCAGCCTGCAGCCGCTCGGTGAGCAGTTTCAATTGCTGTGCCGGCGTCATCGGATTCCAGTCGCTGGCCCAGAGGTCGGCGCCGAACACGGCGATGCCGCGCTTCTGCAAGGCGTCCAGCGTCGCGGGCGTCATTTCAAAGAACGGAAAGCGAAAGAATGGCGTGCTCGGGGTCGTGCTGGCCTTTCCGTGCAGCGCCGTTTCGACCGCCGCAATGCCCTTGTCGATTTCGCCGATGGCGGCTTCCGGCTTCATGTATTTCAGATTGTGATGGGTCCAGGTGTGGTGCGCGATGGTATGACCCTGGGCCGCTATTCTTCGCACCAGTTCGGGATGTTCCGAAGCGGGCTTGCCGATCAGGAAGAATGTCGCAAGCACGCATTCCTGCGCGAGAACAGCCAATATCTTGCGGTCCGTCGCCGGCCACGGTCCGTCGTCGAAGGTCAGCACCACCTCGTGGTCGTCAAGTGGAAGCGTCTGCGGAAAGCTCTTGAGGCCGACGCGCGGGGTGGTCGTGGCGTCCACCGCCAGAACGCGCGAGGTGCCGAGCGCGTCCTTGCGGGGGCATTCGGCGGCCGGGGCCGCGGCAACGAAGATCATCGATGCCGCGAGCGCCGAGCATAGCGCCGCGCTGAGATTTCGGGTCATTTGGAGTTGGACATATTTGGCATTGCGCTGGGTGTTACCGATTGGGTAAGCGTGCAGCGTAACTCAGGCAAGTTCCCTTGCAAGTTCCCTTGATCTGTCAAACCGGCGAGGCGTGGCATGGCCGAGAATATCGACGTTGCCGAGGCCGAGGCGCAACCTGCGCAGGGTTCCGGGCTCGACCATCTCCCTATGCGGGATGAAGAGGGGCAACTGCGTCACGAGTTTGTCGAAGAAATCACGCGCGCCATCCACGCCGCCGACCGGCCGCTGTTGTGCGAGGTGGTGGCGGAACTGCACGAGGCCGATCTTGGCGATTTGATCGGGGCCCTCGAACCGGACGACCGCGTCACGCTGGTGGAACTGACCGGCACCGATTTCGACTTTTCGGCGCTGAACGAGGTCGACGATTCCGTCCGCGAGGAAATCCTTGAGGAACTCGAACCGGAGACGGTCGCGGAGGGCGTCCGCGAACTGGAATCCGACGACGCCGTCGAATTGCTCGAAGGGCTCGACGAGGAAGACAAGGAAGAGATTCTCGAAAAGCTGCCGCCGTCCGAGCGCGTCGCGCTGGAGCGGAGCCTGCTTTATCCGGAGAACTCCGCCGGCCGGCGGATGCAGTCGGAGTTCATCGCGGTGCCGCCGGATTGGACTGTGGGGCAGGCGATCGACTACATGCGCGACACCCCTGACCTGCCGGACCGGTTCTACGAAATCTACGCGGTGGATTCCGATAAGCACTGGCAGGGCGCGGTCTCGCTCGACACGCTGCTGCGGGCGCGCCGCCCTGTGCTGCTCGCCGAATTGATCGACGAAGACCGCCGCCGCGTCTCCGTGCTGGACGACCAGGAAGAGGTCGCGCGGATGTTCGGCAAGTACAATCTGGTCGCGGCCCCCGTGGTCGACACCACCAACCGGCTGGTCGGCGTCATCACCATCGACGACGTCGTCGACGTCATCGAGGAAGAGGCCGACGAGGATTTGAAAGCGCTCGGCGGCGTCAGCAGCCAGGAAGAATTGTCCGACACTGTCTGGACCATTGCGCGCGCCCGCTTCAACTGGCTCCTGGTCAATCTGGCGACCGCGTTCCTGGCGTCCTCCGTGCTCGGCCTGTTCGAGGGCCAGCTCGAGAAGATGGTGGCGCTCGCGGTGCTGGCGCCGATCGTGGCGAGCCAGGGCGGCAACGCCGCGACCCAGACCATGACGGTGGCGGTGCGGGCGCTGGCCACGCGCGAGCTCGGCTCGAACAATGCGTATCGCGTGGTCATGCGCGAGGCGATGGTTGGCCTCGTCAACGGGCTCGCCTTTGCCGTGATCACCGGCGTCGCCGCGGTGGCCTGGTTCAAGATCCCGGGCCTTGGCGTCGTGATCGGGCTTGCCATCATCTGCAACCTGGTGGCCGGCGCGCTCGGCGGCATCCTGGTTCCGATGGTGCTGGAACGGGTGCGTGCAGACCCTGCGGTGGCGTCGGGGACGTTCGTCACCACTATCACCGACGTGGTCGGCTTCTTCTCGTTCCTCGGCATCGCCACGCTGTGGTTCGGGTTGAATTAGCTACGTCGCTGCGGGCCCTTTTATCGTTAATCGCGCCTTAACGCGCTTGGCCGATGATGTTGGCTCACGAGGTCAACATGCAGCGCTTGCGGCTGAAGGCGGATGGACGGATCGTCGAACTGCGGGACGGGCAGGAGTTCCCGCTCGCGCCGGCGATGCCCGAGCTTGCAACGCCCGCGGCCTCATCCACCACCCCGGGCGTTGCATCAGGCGACACCCCGGCCTTGCCGGCGGTGCGGGACCTGCGCCGCCGCGCGCAGTTGACGCAACTCGAATTCGCAGCCCGGCTTGGCGTGCCCGTCGAAACCATTCGGAACTGGGAGCAGGGCAAGCGTGCGCCGCGCGGCCCGGCACGGGCGCTGCTCGCCGTGATCGCGCATTCGCCGGAGACCGTGTTCGCCGCGCTGGCCACAGAGGAAACGTCGGCGGCTTAAGCGTTATGGTTGACGCATCCTTACGCGATCCGGAATCCATTTCGAAATCGGGTCGGCTCGAAAACGCTATCTGTTGGCACGGCTGTTTCCGCAGCCCATAATGGGGCCGGTCAGCGGATACAACCGATGCTGTATATCGAAGCCAATGGCGCAAGAATTCCGGCGATCGGGCTGGGCACCTGGGATTTGCGCGGACGCGCCTGCGCGCGGATCGTCGAGCAGGCGCTGCGGCTCGGCTATCGCCACATCGACACCGCGCAGATGTACGAGAACGAACGCGAGGTCGGCGAGGGGCTGCGCGCCTCGGGCGTGAAGCGCGATCAGATCTTCCTCACCACCAAGATCTGGCCCACGCATTTCGCGCCTCACGATCTGGAGCGTTCGGCCAAGGAGAGCCTGGTGCGGCTGCGCCTGACCGAGGTCGACCTGTTGCTGCTGCACTGGCCGAACCCGCAGGTGCCGCTGGTGGAGACGCTCGGCGCGCTGGCGCGGCTCAGGCAGCATGGGCTCGCACGGCATATCGGCGTGTCCAATTTCACCGTGGCCCTGATCGAGGACGCGGTGGCTTCATGTTCGGAACCGCTGGTGTGCGACCAGGTCGAGTATCATCCCTATCTCGACCAGACCAAGGTGAGGGAGGCCTGCGCGCGCCATGGCATGGCGCTGGTGGCCTATAGCCCGGTCGCCCGGGGCCGCATCAAGAGCGACAGCGCGCTGCAGCGGATCGGCGAACGCCATCGCAAGACGGCGGCGCAGATCTGCCTGCGCTGGCTGGTGCAGCAGGGCGTGGCGGCGATCCCGCGCACGTCGAAACTCGAGCGGCTTTCGGAGAACATCGAGATTTTCGATTTCGAACTGTCGGAAGAGGAGATGCAGCAGATTTCCGCGATGGGCAGCGCCGGCGGCCGGCTCACGGATTTCGGTTTCGCGCCGAAATGGGATTGAGGAGTTGCGCGACGTCAAGCGTCAATAGCGCGGTCAGGATCGCGTGAAGGATGACCGCCGGCCACAGGAGGACGCCGGTCAAACCACCTGCAAAACCGAGATAGGCAAGATACAGCGTTACCATGGCGCTGTAGGTCAACATGCCGAGGAGCGGCGGACCCGGCCAGCAGGCGATCCCCAACGCAATCAGGGCAATGCCGGCCACGCGCGCAACCGGTATGGCGACGTCAGCAAGTTGCTCACCCAGCAGCAACTGGCCGACCAGCGAGGGTGCTATCAGCAACGCCAATCCAGCGACCGCCTCGCCAAAGGCCGCGAATGCCAGCGTGCTTTTCATCGCTTTCCAGCGTTCGTGCCCGTTTTTTTGGCCTTCGGCTCTTCAATAGGATCCGGCTCCGGCGCTGGCGTAGGTCCGAGTTCTGCCTTGGCTTGCGCCGGGTTCTTGACTTCCGGTTCGAGCTTGAACGTCAGCTTGTTTATCTTGCCGGTGAACTTGAACGGAGGATCGTAGCGATACTCGATCATCGCGACGCCTGTGCGGGTGTCCTGGCCAACGTCGAAGGTCTCGTCCTCCGGGAAGGTGATCGGCGTGCCGTGTTCGATGGACTTCCGGTCCACTTCCTTGCCGTCCACGGAGAGAATGCCCGTGCCGCCCTTGCCTAATCCCGGACCATCCGACTTGAAGTCGAATACGATGGTGTGCTTGCCGGCGCCCAGCTCTGGCCCCGACCAGATCGTGCGCTTGAGGTTGAGCAGGTTGTAGAGGAACACGGGTCTGCCAGAGCGAAAGCCCGCCACACCTTTGCTCAGGAACAGCCCGTAGCCGCCGAAGCGACCGCCTTCCGTGACGATCATGCCTTCTGCACCGCCCTTGGGAATCTCGACCTCGGCGGTGATGGTGTAGGACTTGTTCAGGATGCTCGGCGCGGCACTGGCCGGCACGCCGCTCAGCTCGCCCGAATAGGTGAACACTGTTCGTCCGGCCGTGAGGCTCGGGCGCGGCGCATTCCAGCGCGGGAGCGTCGTGTTATCGAGCGGCAGCACATTGTACTTCTTCGCTTCGGAATCGAAGACGGCTTGCAACTCCTTGAGCTTGTCCGGCATCTGGGCGGCAAGGTCGTTGTATTGGGTGGGGTCTTCCTGAACGTTATAAAGCTCCCACTTGTAGCCGGTGATGACATCCGGCGGCGGAGCGCTGCTTAGCTCCCACGGCAGAGTTACCGGGGTCGTGGACGCCATCCAGCCTTCATGAAAGATGCCGCGATTACCGAGCATCTCGAAGTATTGCGTTGGGTGGCGGGTCGAGGCGTTGGCATTCGCCTTGTCCCACGTGTACGCCATGCTCACGCCTTCGATCGGACTTTGCTTGATGCCGTTGACGATCTCGGGTTGGGAAATGCCGGTCGCTTCGAGGATGGTCGGGACGACATCGATCACGTGGTGGAACTGGCGGCGGATACCGCCGACGTCGTTGATGTGGCCGGGCCAGGATATCGCCATGCCCTGAGCCGTGCCGCCGAAATGCGACGGTACCTGCTTCACCCATTTGAACGGCGTGCTCATCGCCCACGCCCAGGGTGCGGCAAAGTGCGGGAAGGTCTTGTCCGATCCCCAGAACGGGTACCAGAGGTACTGGGCCTTCACCGGCACCGGGACGCCGTTGAAGGTGGTGAACTCGTTAGGCGTACCCTTCAGCATGCCTTCCGCGCTCGCGCCATTATCGCCGCTGATGTAGACGATCAGGGTGTTGTCGAGCTGGCCGAGGTCTTCGACCGCCTGGATGACCCGGCCGACCTCATGGTCCGTGTAGGCGAGGTAAGCTCCGTAGACATCGGCCTGCTTGATGAAGAGCTTCTTCTCAACCTCGCTGATGGAATCCCACTGTGGCAGTTCTTTCGGCCACGGCGTCAACTTGGCGTAGTCGGGCATGATGCCCAATCGCTTTTGGTTTGCGAAGATGGTTTCGCGCAGCTTGTTCCAGCCTGCATCGAAAAGATGCATATCGCCGATCTTCGTGATCCACTCAGGCGTCGGATGATGCGGCGCGTGTGTACCGCCGGGCACGTAGTAGACAAAGAACGGCTTGTCGGGCGCGATCTCCTTGAGCTGCTTCATGTGCTGGATGGCATCGTCCGCCATTGCGGTCGTCAGGTTCCATCCGGGATTGTCCTGGAAAGGATAGATCGCTGTCGTATTGCGGAAGAGGTTGGGTTGCCACTGGCTCGCGTCGCCGCCGACGAAGCCATAAAAGTACTCGAAGCCCATTCCGTTGGGCCACTGATTGAACGGCCCGGCCTGGCTCGATTGGAACGAAGGCGTGTTGTGGTTCTTGCCGAACCACGAGGTTGCGTAGCCGTTTTCCTTCAGGATTGTACCGACGGTGCCTTTGTCGATCGGGATGATCGTGTCGTAACCCGGAAACCCCGTTGCCAGTTCGCCCACCACGCCCGTACCCACCGAGTGATGATTGCGTCCCGTGATGATGGCCGCTCGCGTTGGCGAGCACAGCGCAGTGGAGTGGAAATTGGTGTAGCGCAGCCCCTGCGCGGCGATACGGTCGAGCGCCGGTGTCGGGACCACCCCGCCAAATGTACCAGGCGCACCGAAGCCGGCATCGTCCGTCATGATGAGGAGCACATTGGGCGCGCCCTTCGGCGGTACGACGCGCGGAGCCCACCACGCCGTCGACTCCGAGGCCTTCTCCTTGATCACTCCGCCGAAATTCGGTTCGGGGGGCGGAAGTTGCTTCCCGTCGACGGTAGTGGTGGCACTGGGCGAACCTGGGACGCCTGTAACTTGCTGAGCCAATGCCGTGACGCAACCGAGGGCCAGAAGGCTGACGCCCGCAAACATGACTAGACGGATTTTCATGGTGGAACTCCCGTTGAGAAGCTGCACTTGGCAAAAGGGAGGCGCGTAATTTCAAGCGTGGCTCCGTTGTGGGAACTGCCGCTTGACGCAGATCAAGTTCCTGGCGGCCTGGATGCGCAGGGACGCTTAAAGGCTAAGCAACCATGGCATGTTGGCTTGGTCTATCGCAGCCAGACGGGCGAACGGCGACTGCGCCATGGCGGCGGCCGGCTCACGGATTTCGGTTTCGCGCCGAAATGGGATTGAGGAGTTGCGGCAGCGGACGCTATGCTGGCGGGATAGGGGAATTTCGAACATCGTTCCGATGCGATGGAACTGCGGCGGATCATACCCTCTGACATCACGGCGTCGGCGATTGCGCATGTGTCGCTGCTGACGTTGCTTGTCCTGTTTTCCGAAGTGCATCCGTTCGGCGCAGTGACCGCCGAACAGATCCCGGTCGAGATCGTTACCCCGCAGGAGCTTGCCGAACAGCAGGCGCCTCCCGACGAGCCGCCTGCCGAAAACAAACCGGAACCGGTGCCACAGCCCGATTCCTCCCGGCTCGACATGCCGCCTGCTGAAACCGCACCGCCGCCGGCCGCAGCGCCTACGCCTGCCGCGCGGCCGCAGAAGCAGGCGGCGCTCGCAGCGCCGGGCGCGGCACAGCCGCAGCCGGTGGCACAGCCGACATCGCATCCGCCGGCGCCGGGCTACAAGCCGCCCGAGCCGGATGTCTCGGTCAAGTACCAGGTGCTGCTCGGCCTGCCGCCCGACCTTTCGCCGCTGCCGCCGGCTCCCGCGCAAGGCCAGAGCAAGGACGACGACAATTTCGACGGGCCGGCGACCGAGGCCGCTGATATTGCGAGCACGCTCGTGGCGGCGTTCCGGCGGCACCTCAAGACCTGCTCGAAACTGCCGGCCTCGCTCGCGGGCGCCGACGACGTCAAGGTCAAGCTGCGCGTGCTGATGACTCCGGACGGCAGGCTCGCCGGCGAGCCGATCCTGATCGAGGCCAGCGCATCGATGAAAGGGCCGTTGCTGATGCAAGGCGCGATCCGTGCGCTGCAGGCCTGCCAGCCTTATGCCATGCTGCCGGTCGACCGCTACGGCGAATGGAAGGTGCTCGATCTCAACTTCACGCCGCAGGATTTTACGGGCGGCTGAAATGGATTGAAGTCGTACCAAAATCCGGGATGCGGCGAACTTGGACAGCTATGGCTCGCTTATCCAAAGCTGTCAGGTTCGGCACGTTCGTCGAGAATAAGCTGCAGGAACAACAGATCGAGCCAGCCGCCAAACTTCGTGCCAACCTGTTTCAGGTGCCCGACGTGCTCAAATCCAAGCTTCTCGTGTAACCGAATTGATCCTGCGTTCCTGGCTTCTATGCCCGCCACCATCACATGCTTGCCTATTCCTCTGGCTCGTTTGATCAGGGCGTGCATCAGCGCTTCGCCGACACCTTTGCCACGCTGGTCTGCATGCACATACACCGAATGTTCAACCGTATGACGGTAGCCATCCCAGGCGCGCCAATCGCCAAAGGAGGCGTATCCCAGCACGCCCTCGGCACCATTCACTGCGACCAGCACAGGATAGCCGGCCTTCTGCCGGTCAGACAGCCATGCCAGTCGATTGGCCGCATCAATCGTCGCGTCGTTCCAGATCGCTGTCGAGTTTTTGACGGCATCGTTGTAGATCTCTGTAATGGCCCGGATATCTCCGTCGCCAGCGTCGCGGACTTCCATCAAGTTCTCCTGAAACCACAGTGGTCTGTCATATTCGGTGTCCCCGCGACTTCAGCTCCCCATCGCCCGCCATGCATTCGAGGCGAACTGTCGTCGCCAGGTGACGATGACGACGAGCGCCGTCGTCGCCAGCAATACCCAGGGGCTGACGAACCAGCCGAGATAACCCAGCGCGAAGAAGAACGCGCGCTGGCCGCGGTTGAAATGCCGGCCTGCGGCTTCGAACAGGCGCGTCGTGCGCATCACATGGGCTTCCGCCTCCGCGGTGTCGCGCTGCGACGAGGGCGGCATCGCGCCGAGCAGGATCGCGACATAGTTGAACAGTCGGTACGACCAGGCGAATTTGAAGAAGGCGTAGATGAAGATCAGGATCAGGCCGACGCATTTGATTTCCCACAGCGCGGGCGAGGGGGTGAGGTCAACCGGCAGTTCACGCAGCACGGCCAGCGCATCGTTGGTCGCCCGCAGCAGCGCCAGTCCGCCGCCGATCGCGAACAGGCTGGTGGAGGCGAAGAAGGCGGTGCCGTTTTGCAATGAGGCCATGATCTGCATGTCGACCATGCGCGCCTCGCGGTCGAGCATGTTTCGCACCCAGACCTCGCGATAGTGGTTCATGCGCGCCGACAGGCTGTCGCGGCCGTAGGCGGTATGCTCAAGCGTGATGCCGTAGGCCAGCCATTCCACGATGAAGAACGCGACGGCGGCGATATCGACCCAATAGGCGCCCATGCGGCGAGATCCCCGGTGGTGGCTTGACGATGTACAGGTTGAACGCGTGCGGGGCACTATGGCAAGATCAGGATCGCAACAGGATTTCCCCGCAAATGTTGAAACTGGTCATCGGCAACAAGAACTATTCGTCATGGTCGATGCGGCCGTGGCTGGCGCTGCGCGCCAATGACATTCCGTTCGAGGAAGTGTTCATCCCGCTCTACACCGACGACAAGGCGGACAAGGACCGGATCCTCAGCTTTTCCCGCGCGGGAAAGGTGCCGGCGCTCATCGATGGCGACGTCACGGTGTGGGATTCGCTTTCGATCATCGAATATCTGGCCGAGAAGTTCCCGCAAGCGCGGCTGTGGCCTGAGGATCGCGCGCGCCGGGCGCATGCGCGTTCGATTTCGGCGGAGATGCATTCGGGCTTCATGCCGCTGCGCAATGAATGCGGCATGAATCTGCACCGTCCGGTCGGCGCGATCGGCCTGTCGGATGACGCACGCGCCAATGTGGCGCGCGTCCAGGAAATCTGGGCCGATTGCGCCAGCCGCTACGGCAAGGAAGGTCCGTTCCTGTTCGGCGCGTTCGGCGGCGCCGATGCGATGTTCGCACCGGTGGTGCATCGCTTTCGCACCTATGCGATCGAGGTGAGCGGCGAGGCGCGGCATTATTTCGATGCGATGCTGTCGTTGCCGGCTTTCCAGGAATGGACCCGCGCGGGTCTTGCCGAGACGCTCGTCATCGAACGCTTCGAGACGGTCTGATTTCGGGCATGCCGGTTCGGCCATCTCGGGCGGCACTCGGGCGGCCGGCGACCTTCGATCTACCGCCAATCGGGTGTCCAATTTTGGGAATGCCGGCCTTTCATGGCGGGCATCTGGATTCCCGGGAACCTGCGGAATTGCGGCTTATCGCCCTGAAAAACATGCGGAATTTGCGCATTTGCCATGCCTTGATGTTGCTGGCTTTTGGGCGGCCGGCTGTGCTAGGTTGCCGCAGGGTTCTCAAGTCGGCCGAAAGCTAGCGGGACCGTGAGCGCGGCCGGCGTTCTTGCGTATGGAGAGGGCGTTGAAGCATAAGTATTCCGTGGGAGAGACTGTCTATTTTACTGCCAGCAACGTTGCCCGTCCGGCCGCCAGCGGCACCTATGAGGTGATCCGGCTGCTTCCGACAGATGGCGACGATTGTCAGTATCGTATCAAAAGCTCGACCGAAGCTTTCGAACGGGTCGCCAAGGAAAGCCAGCTCGCGATTTCCTGAAGCTGTTGTGTGCAAGCGGCCGGCTGACGGGGTTCTATTTCAACCGCCGTCAAAAGGCCCCGTTCGCAGAACCATTCTGCCGAAAAGCGAATGCGAGAAAGACGCATTCGTGTTTCGATTGCGTTTGATGCTGCGTTAAGGGACACCACGCATGAGCTGGGACTGGGCTGCTCCGCTGGATCAAATCTGGCGCTCGCCGAACCTTCCGTTGTACCTGACGCTGGCGACGGGTGGATTTGTCGGGATCATCGTTCTGATCACCCTGCTGCGCTCGGAGCGATCCGTGGCCAACGGCGTGCTTGCGCTCATCACGCTGCTCGCGATCGGCGTTGCGGGCGCGGCAACTTTCCGCGGCTTCGGCACGGCCAGCGCGGTTCAGTCGAGCGAGGTGCGTCCGGTTCAGACGGCCGCCGCGCCGTTGCCGCAGCTTTCCTGTATTGATGAAATGGCCGGCGATGCCGTCCTCGCCGCGTGCGAGAAGGTACTGTTCGGGTCGGCCGAGTCGGTGGCGGCGGCGGTGGCCTACGCCGCTTCGCAGATCACGCTGCTGACCTCGCTCGGGGACGTCGCGACCGCGAACAAGGGGGCCGGCTCCGACCTGCTGGCGCTGCGCCGCGCCATCGAGCGCGACCGTTACGGGCTGATGGCCTATGTGCTGACGGCACGGGACCGTTGCACGCCAACGGCCTGCCGCGCCTTCCGCTCGCTGACCGAGCCGCGCCAGATTGCGGCCAACATGGAAGACCGCGTCTATGAAAGCCTGATCACGCGCTATGCGGCGTCCTGGAACACGCCGCAGGCTGCAGGGGGCATGGTCGCGGCGCTGCCGCCGTCGCTCCCGACGGGCAAGCCCACCAACGCCGAATTCCCGACCTCGGCATCCACCCCGCCGGTCAACATCATGACGCCGGAGCCGCCGCTCGGCGCCGCGCCGAAGCCGTCGTCGGCCGCGGCTGTCCCGTCAGCGCCAGCCGCGCCGCGTCCGGCCGCGGCGCCGGCGCCGACGCAGGCACAGACCGCGGCCAAGAAGCCGCCGCCCGCGCCGAAGCGGCCGTCCTCGGCGGCGCCGGTCCAGCTCACGCCGTCGGCTACGTCGCCCACAGCTGATAACAACGAGTGATCTTTTCAAAGCGCGCACAGGCCGCTACATCGGCGGGATCATGCCGCTTCATCTCATCAAGCTTGCCGTCGGCTGCGAGTCAGTCAAGGAACTCAAGGGCTGGGTTGCCGAACGCATGGCAACCGCCAAGAAAAAAGGCCTACCGCTTCGTCACGTCCACATCACGCGGATGACGCCGAAGCGCGACGAAGAGATCCTCGCCGGCGGCTCGCTCTATTGGGTCATCAAGGGCGAAATCGCCGCGCGCGAAAAGATCATCGCAATCGAGCCGTTCCGCGACAAGGACGGTATCGGGCGGTGCCGCCTGGTGATGCAGCCCAAGGTGTTGGCGGTCTCGCCGCGGCCGATGCGCCCGTTCCAGGGCTGGCGCTACCTCGCCGAGGACGCCGCGCCGCCGGACCTCACCAAATCCTCAGCCGCCAGCGTGGCTGCGATGCCGGAACCGATGCGGCGCGAATTGCGCGATCTGGGGCTGCTCTAATTGTTCAGGCAGTGGCCTGCTTCGAAAACGCGCCAGCTTTCAACCGCGCTACGTCGCCGCTGACGTGACGATGTGCAAACGAAGCCATTCGGATGGCGGCATTTCGATCGGGCGCTTGCTTTCCAGATTTCGGTCGATGATATCGAGTAGTTCAGGCTCGACACCCATGTCCTTGAGGTAGCGGCGGAACTGATCGCCAAACAGGGCGGTCAGGCCCTGACGCCGTTCCTCCGAGACACTGGGCGCCAGCCGGTTGCGGATCGACATGCCGCTCAGCACCATTTTGGTGACGGCGGGGAGGGTTCGGTGCACGCCGCCGGCCAGCGTCAACACGCAGGCGAGATCGCAGCGGGTGTCCGTCAGGGTCACCTTGGCATCGAGCGGCCCGCCCGGACGCTTGAGTGCGAAACATTCCGTCTCGTTTTTTCCCTGACAGGCCTCGACGTCGGTCGTCCCCGCTGATGTGTCGATGCCATGGTCGCGCAGGATGCGGCCGAGGCTGGCCGCGACGTTGAGATTGGAATCGCCCCAGGCATGGATGATCACGGGAAGCTTGCGTCCGGGCTGGCGGTCGAGGATCGCGATCAGCCGCTTGTGGGTGTCCCACTGAACGGTGCCTTCGGCGGCGATCCATTCGGAACAGCCTTTCCCGCAGGCGCCGTCCGCACCGTGCGCGACATAAAAGATCATGGCATTGACCGGCGAACCGATGCCGCCGACCGCCGGCCGATGCGGATCCTGAGCTTGCGCGCAACCGGCGGAGATGAGGCCGATCAGTGCTCCGAAAATGGCAGCGCGCAAAGACATCACGACCTTGGCTCGAAATCCCCGGACGATATTCGACCGAGTATTTGGCCGGCGCAAGGCAGGACAATCCGGCGGCTGAAAACGCTTTCTAGACTCCGATGTTGTCGATCAGCCGCGTCTTGCCTAGTTTTGCGGCGACGAGGATCCGCACCGGCCCGTCCTTCATCGAGGTGACCGGCGCCAGCGTCTCGGCGTGGCGGGCTTCGAAATAGTCCAGCGCGAAGCCTGCGCCTGTGATCAATTCGCGGCCGGCATCCATCGCGGCCGCCAAATCCTCGCCGGCTTTCAGCCGCTTGGCGCTTTCCTTCATGGCGCGGTAGAGCGCCGTCGCCGTCTGCCGCTCCTCCGCCGAGAGGTAGACGTTGCGCGAGGACATCGCCAGCCCGTCGCGCTCCCGCACGGTGCGCGAGCCGATCACCCTGACGCCGAGATCGAGATCGGCGGCCATCCGCGTCACCACCCGCAATTGCTGAAAATCCTTCTCGCCGAAGATCGCCACATCCGGCCGGACCTGGGTGAACAGCTTGCCGACCACGGTGGCGACGCCGCCGAAGAAATGCGGCCGGAAACGATCCTCGAGGCCGGCGGTGGCCGGACCTTCCGGCACGATCCTGGTGGCGAAGCCCTCCGGGTACATCGCCTTGACGTCCGGATTCCAGATCAGCTCGACCTTTTCGGCGGCGAGTTTGGCGACGTCGGCCTTCCAGGTGCGCGGGTACGAACCGAAATCCTCCGTCGGCGCGAACTGCGTCGGATTGACGAAGATCGATACGACCACTTTCTGTGCGCGGCGCCTGGCGAGCCGCACCAGCGACACATGTCCGTCATGAAGCGCTCCCATGGTCGGCACCAGCGCGACGGTGGCCTTGCGGGCGCACAACGCCTCGATGGCGCGGCGCAAGGCGGGGACGGTACGGACGACCATTGGACTTCGCGACATCGGGCCTCGATCTCTTGCAGTTTCTGACGGGGTGAGGGGGCCGTCGGCCCCGAGCCTTTCGGCGGGCACGCTGACCTTATAAGGCCAGAGCATTGCCGCCAAGTTTGCTCGGGTATGGCGCGCCTGTGGCAGCTAATGCGAGTCCGGAAGCGACATCGCAACCGTCGCGATTCATCATTAAAGACACGCCGCGAGCGAATTGAATGCGTCGTCGCGCATTTCACTTGACCCTAGCCGCGCGTGGTTGAAGATATCGTGTGGGGGTTGAGTCATGTTGGTTCAGACGAGTCAGGGACAATTCGGTTCGGCGCATGTCGTTGTGCTGGGCAACGAGAAGGGCGGGTCGGGAAAATCCACCTCCGCGCTGCATATCGCTGTTGCGCTGCTGAAGGCCGGACAGCGCGTCGCCACCATCGATCTCGACTGCCGCCAGCAGAGTTTCACCCGCTACATCGCCAACCGGAGCGCGTGGGCGCGCCGCACCGGCCTCGACCTCGAAATCCCCGTGCACTACTGCGTCAAGCTCGGCGAGACGATGCAGATCGCCGACAATGAAAATGCCGAGTTCCAGCAGTTCATGGAGGCGGTCAGCGCGATCGAGCGCGCCTTCGATTTCATCGTCATCGATACGCCGGGTTCCGACTCCTATCTGATGCGCCTGGCGCATTCGATGGCCGACACGCTGGTGACGCCGATCAACGACAGCTTCCTCGATTTCGACGTACTCGGCACCGTCGATCCCGCGACCTATTCGGTGACCGGCGAGAGCCATTATGCGGAGATGGTGCGCGACGTCCGGCGCAAGCGCCGCCAGCTCGACGGCGCCACCACCGACTGGATCGTGGTGCGCAACCGCCTGTCGATGATCGGCTCGCGCAACAAGCAGCTGGTCGCCGACAGCCTGAAGGACCTTTCGCTGCGGCTCGGCTTCCGTTCGATCGACGGATTTGCCGAACGGGTGGTCTACCGCGAATTCTTCCCGCGCGGACTGACCGCGCTGGACGACATCGACGAGGCGACGCTGGGAACCCGGCCGAGCATGGGCCACGTCACGGCCCGCGAGGAAGTGACCAGCCTGCTGCGCCAGCTCAAGCTGCCGCTCGACGAGCGCGGCCGCCGCCGCGCCGCCAACCGCGCCGAATGGTTCACCCAGGTCGACAAGCCGCTCGAAGTCCACGACATTATCGGCGATATCATCAGCGCCTGAGCCTGATCAGCGCTGCGGCTCTATCACCGTCATTTTGAAAGGTCCGGCGTTGGCGGCGGCATGCGCCACTGCCTCGTTGGTGCGGTCGAGACCGAAGGCCGCGATCTCGAAATGATCGAGGTCGACCATGCCCGCGCGGATCAGGCCGGCCATCAGGGTGGCCGCATGCGGCGGGTACATCCATTGCCCGCGCAGCGCGATGCAGTTTCGCATCATCCAGGGGTAGGGCAGTTCGAGGCCGGTGCCGCCGAGCATGCCGACGCCGCCCATCAGCACCACCCGCCCGTACGGCCGCACCGCCAGGATGGCGGTCCGCACCTGCACGGCATTGGCCGCGGGCGGGAGGACGTCGAGCACGCAGTCGATCGGGCCGGGCGCCGCCTGCAGGATGCGCGCGCGATCGTCCGCTTCGTGGCCGCGCATCGGCACGGTCCGGACGCGGGCGCCGAACCGCTGCGTCAGTTCGGTCAAGGCCTGCTCGTTACGCCCGGTCGCCACCACGCATTGCGCGCCCATTCCCAGCGCGACGGCGACCGCAGCGCTGCCGAAGCTGCCGGTGGCGCCATTGACCAGCACGATCTCTCCGGCCTGGAGTTGCGCGGCGAGGAACCCGCCATAGGGCACGAGCAGCGTGCCGAGCGCGCACCATCGGCCGGCGTCCTTCTCGTCGATGTCACCGATCGGGACCGCGTTTTCCGTCGGCAGCCGCATCTGTTCGGCCCAGGCGCCGTCGTGGAAATAGCGCTGCAGGCGCAGGCCTGCCTCGGTCCCGCCGGTAAGGCCCTGCAGGGCGATGTCGGGCGAGCGCGCATTGTCGCGGCAGCGCACGGTCGGATCGCAATAGACCCAGTCGCCGGGACGAAGCCGGGTCGCATCGGGGCCGGTGGCGCGGATGCGGCCGATCGCGCCGGGGCCGGGCACCATGGGCAATTCCATCAGGTATTTGCGCTCCCCGCTGAGCACCTCGTTGGCATAGGCCAGCACGCGGCTCGCCGCGACATCGACAATGACCTCGCCAGTGCCGAGCAGCGGTTCGGCGCGGGTTTCGATCGCGAGCGGCGATCCCAATGCATTCAAAACGGCTGCCTTCATGGAGCTTCCTCATTTCGGTTGAAACGTATTCTCGCGGGGCTTCATGGGGCCAACAAGACCTGGTATTATCCTAGGACTGTTAGACCCTCTCTCAGGTACGGTGCGCATGGCGGTATCAGGCACGAATTCGAGGCAAGGCGAGCTCGGCGACTTCCTGCGGTCGCGGCGGCAGAAGCTGACGCCGAAGGCGGTCGGCCTGCCGGTGGGCCGGCGGCGGCGCACGCCCGGCCTGCGGCGGGAGGAGGTGGCCGAACTCGCCGGCATCGGCGTCGACTGGTACGTCCGCCTCGAGCAGGGACGATCCGTCAGCCCGTCGGCGGCGACGATCGATGCATTGGCGCGCGCATTGCGGCTGACCAAAGCCGAACATCGCCATCTGACGGAGCTGACGCAAAATGCCGACCGGCGCCCATTCGTCCGCGAGACCGTCCCACCGGCGCTGCGGCGCGCGGTCGAGCAGATCAACCTGCCGGCCTATGTTACCGGCCGGCGCTGGGACATCCTTGCCTGGAATGCCGCTGCCGAAGAAATCTTTGCGTTCAGCCGGCTTGCGGAAGCCGATCGCAACAGCCTGCTCTCGGTGCTGACCAACCCTGCCTCGCGTCGGTTGTTTGGCGCGTCATGGGCGGATGAGGCCCGGCGCATCGTCGCCCAGTTCCGCGCGACACATGACCTGTGGGCCGGCGATCCCGCCTTCCGCGACCTGCTGGCGCGGCTGCGCGAAGGCTGTCCCGAATTTGCAGGCTGGTGGGAGACCCACGACGTCAGCGGCGTCGCGGCAGGACGAAAATCCTTGATCCATCCCAAAAAGGGCCGGCTCAAACTGGAGTATACTAGTTTTCAGGCCAATGATGACCCGGCGCTGAAGCTCGTCATCTACACGACGGTCTAAAGTCCTTCGCAGTTGTGGTATTTCCACACCTGCAGGTTGACTAATTTCAGGGAACCAAACCTCTGCTACGCCGTTTTTTCGTTAGACTTTTATCTAACGATCGAACCGAAGCTTGATAGGAGGCGTCGTAAGCAGTAACGGGGCTGAATTTGGTGGGACTGAGCGGCTGCACAATGGATAGGTGCATCGCACAATGATCAGGCGGTCAACACACAACATTTGGCCTTTATGTCACTCCATCGTGACATATATCATCAACAAGAGACCGGAAGAGTCTCAGGAACAGGGATGGCCCCTCACGGGGCGCGAGGACGAATATGAAACGTGGAATTCTCGTTCTGCTTTCACTCTCCGTGCTGGTCGCTGTCGCGCTTTTCACCGCGAACAAGTGGGCGATCCGGCATGAGACGATCGCGTTTCATGATCCCGATCGCGACAATCGTCTTGTCGCCGTCCAGATCGCCGTTCGCCGCGATAAGGAAATGCAGGCCAACGCCGGCTTGATCAAACTTCCTGTTGCGGTCCTCAATCACGGCAACACCGTCAAGAACACCGAGTACTCGTTCCTGTCCACCGTGTTCGCCTGGCGCGGCTACCTCGCCATCAGCCCGCAGCACGACCTGCCGACCGATGCGCCGATGGTGACCAAGGTAGGCGAGCCCTATGTCGGCCGTCTGCCGCAGATTCAGCGCGGCGTGGCCAACATTCATTTCGCCCTCCACGAAATGAAGAAGGCCCAGCCCAACGCCGACTATGACAAGGTGACGATGGTCGGCCATTCGATGGGCGGCGACATCTCGATGTATTTCGCCAAGCAGTATCCCGACGAGATCAAGAAGGTGGTGACGCTGGATAATCTGCGCGTGCCGTTCCTGACCGACGGCAAGTTCAAGATCCTGTCGTTCCGCTCCAAGGATACCCATTTCAAACCGGATCCCGGCGTGGTGCCTGACGACGAGCAGTGCGAGCAAGCCGGGATCACGGTCGTGAACACCGGCTTCCAGCACAACGACATGCGGGACACCGGACCCGATGCCGCCAAATCCTCGATCCAATCGATGCTCGACAAGTTCCTCGACGATTCCGACAAGAGCGGCGAATTGAAGCCGGTGCCGACCAAGGTGCCCGACATTCTGAGCGCCAGCCCGGGGCCGGTGCCGCTGTCCGTCCCGTTGGCCAGCAATCCGACGCCGAACAAGCAGGTCACGAACTAGGCGTCCACGGTCGTCTTGCGGCTGCGTCGCTGTCTGGCGCATTGACCGGCGCCAAGCGCCGTCCCACATAGAGCTTGCTGCTTATACCCGCGAGCGCTCATGGCCGGCGAACCCATCAAACCGAAATCGGAACGCGACGTTGCTGCGGCAAAGTCCGAGGCGGCCAAAAAAGGTGGGCCGTTGCCGCAGACCAAGCCGTCGGCGGCGGACGACATCGCAGCCTTCGTGGCCAAAGCGCGCGCAATGTCGCCGCACCGGCCGGGCGCCAAAGGCAGGCTGGTGTTTGCGCTCGACGCCACCATGAGCCGGCAGCCGACCTGGGACATGGCCTGCGCGCTGCAGGCCGACATGTTTCGCGAGGCGGGCTCGCTCGGCAGCCTCGACATCAGGCTGGTCTATTACCGCGGCTTCAACGAATGCCGCGCCACGGGCTGGATCTCCGATTCCGCGCAACTGGCACGGCTGATGGGCAAGATCGATTGCCAGGGCGGCAACACCCAGATCGGCAAGGTGCTGTCGGAAGCGCGCCGCGAGGCGGTGGCGTCCGGCGTGCGCGCCGTGGTGTTCGTCGGCGACGCCATGGAGGAGTCGGTCGACGATCTCTGCGCCAAGGCCGGCGAACTCGGCCTGCTCAAGGTTCCGGTGTTCATGTTTCAGGAAGGCCACGACCCCACAGCCGAACAGGCCTTCCGCGAGATTGCCCGGCTGACCGGCGGCGCTTGGTGCAGGTTCGATCCCGGCGCCGCGGCGCAGTTGCGCGAGCTGCTGCGCGCCGCAGCCGCCTATGCCGCCGGCGGGCGCGAAGCGCTGCTGCGGCTATCGAAAACCACCAGCGGCGCGGCCGCGCTGATCGGCCAGATGAAGTGATTACGACTTTGATTGCGGCCGGGCCGGGCACATGCTTTTCGGCGCCGATGTAGCTATATTAGAGCCATGCCAACCCTGATTGCCGGCGTCGTCGCCGTTGTCGTTCTCTACATGCTGCTGCAGATGTTTCGTGCGGCCAATCCGGTCTTGCTCGCGCGCGGGATCAAGATCGCGGGTGGCGTCATTGCGCTGGCGGTCGCAGCGTTCACCGGGCTGCGCGGCGAGCTTGCGGTTGCAATCCCGCTCGGCATCTTCGGCGCCGGCCTGCTCGGCTGGTCGCCATTCGGGCCAGGTAGTTTCAGCAATATCGGCGGGATATTCGGCGGCGGGCAGCGTTCTTCAGGACAGGCCTCGCGCGTCCGCTCGCAGTTTCTCGAAATGAGGCTCGATCACGACAGCGGCGAACTGTCGGGCCAGATCGTGGACGGACCGAATGCCGGGCGATCGCTCGATGCATTCGACCTGCCGCAGTTGATCGCGATGATACCGGCCTTCGATGCCGAGAGTGTCGCCTTACTTGAAAGCTATCTTGACCGCCGGTTTCCCGCTTGGCGTCAGAACGCGCAAGGCGACACGGCAGGGGGGCAGCGTCGTGCGGCGTCGAGTGGAAAAATGACGGATGAGGAGGCCTATCAGATCCTTGGCCTGCAGCCGGGGGCGGGGCGTGACGACATCAGCCGGGCGCACCGCGCCCTGATGAAGAAACTGCATCCCGATCAAGGGGGCTCGACGTACCTCGCTGCCCGAGTAAACGAGGCCAAGGATATTCTTCTTCGCACGCATCTCTAGCTAACTCCGGCTCACGCCACCGACGCTACAAAACAAGAGTTGCTACCTGTCTCTGACTGACGCCCTATATCGCCCGCCGTTGTCCGGCATGGTCGATCATCCCTTGCATCGAAACCTAACCGCAAATGCTTGACGAGAAGTTTTCGCTGGGCCGATTGGGCGTGATCGCGTCAAAGCCGCGCTGACCGTGCCTGGAAAACAACAAAGCCGGCGCTTGCGGCGCCGGCTTTGTTAACTTCGAAGGAAAGTCCGGATCAGTTGCGAACGGTCATGCAGGAAATGTCCGCACGCTTGAGCGTTTTGCACACCGCTTCGGCAGAATCGCGATCGAGGCCGGCGAAGCGGGCGCGGTATAGCGTTTTATTGTCCTTGGACACGATCGTTTCAGTAAAGGGATCGGCCTTGCCGAGCAGCGAACTGGCCTTGGTGCGGGCGAGATCGATGCGCTGCTTGGCTTCGCTCTCGCTTTCGAGCGCGCCGACCTGGACGATCCAGCCGGTGCGAACCACCGCCGGCGCGGCCGGCTTGGCGGCTTCGTTCT
This sequence comes from uncultured Alphaproteobacteria bacterium, assembly GCA_963816815.1. GTDB lineage: Bacteria > Pseudomonadota > Alphaproteobacteria > Rhizobiales > Xanthobacteraceae > Bradyrhizobium. Next base: position 268,212 of record CAWFMW010000023.1, on the reverse strand, counting down.
GTTGCAGGCTGCGGCGCGGGGCGCAGGATCGGCAAAGGCCATCGCCTGCGTGTGCGGCGAAGCCTGCGGTGGGGCCTGGGTCAGGCTGGAAGCGGGCAACACGCCGAGTACGCCGTGACCGGTACCGTGGCCGGCCGGCTGCTGCGGCATGGCCGCCCTGAGGGCGTCCCTGGCGGCTTCGGCCCTGGCCTCGGCGGCGTTTGCGACAACGGCGCTGGAGGTCTCGGCGACTTCGGGGCGGGCAGGAATGGCGTTGGTGACCGGCGGCGCCACTGGCTGCGAGCCGGTGGCTGACGCCAGTTTCATCGGCCCGGCCTTGACCTGAACCGTCTTGACCTTGACCGGCTTCATCGGTTCAGCCGAGCCCGGGATCGCCGACATCGACTGGCTCTGGATGACGCCGCTGGTCAATGGCGCGGGTTCGGGCCTGGCTTGCGGCTCGAACTTGTTCTGCTCGGCCTTGGCCGGCGGAGGCAGCGCAGCGGCGGCCGCCGCCATCAGCGACGGCTTTGCCGGTGCGATCGACCGGGTCATAGGCATGGGCCCCGGTTCGGCGGAAGCGAGAGTGCTGCCGGACTGAGCCGTTTCGGCCAGACGCGAAGCGGTCCCGGCGTCGGCGACATCGACGGCGCCGTCGGCGGCATTACGCTCGGTGATCGCGGCCACGGTACGCTTGGTCGAGCCTTTCTCCAGGTTCTCGGCCAGCAGGTTGCGCATGGTGGCGTCACGCGAACCGCCGCTGCGGCCGCCCAGCACCACGCCGACGAGGTGGCGGTTGCCGCGGCGCATCGAGCTCACGAGGTTGAAGCCGGAAGCGCGGGTGTAGCCGGTCTTGATGCCGTCGATACCTTCCATATTGCCGAGCAGCCGATTGTGGTTGCGGATCGACTGGCCGCGATAATTGAACACGGTGGTCGCGAAATAACGGTAGTAGCGCGGATAGCGATCCTGGATCGCGCGGCCGAGCGTGGCCTGATCGCGCGCCGTGGTGAGCTGCTCGTCGTTTGGCAGGCCCGACGCGTTGCGATAGGTGGTTTTGCTCATGCCGAGCGCGCGCGCCTTGCGCGTCATCAGCTTGGCGAATTCGTCTTCATCGCCGGCAATGGCTTCGGCGATCACGACGGCGGCGTCGTTGGCGGAACGCGTCACCAGGCCCTTGATGGCATCTTCGACCTTGAGCGTCTGGCCGGGCTTGAGGCCGAGCTTGGTCGGTGCCTGATCGGAGGCGTGTTCGGAGACTTCCATCTCGGTGTCGAGCTTCATCTTGCCGGCGTCGAGGCGCTCGAACAACAGATACAGCGTCATGATCTTGGTCAGCGACGCCGGGCGGCGGATCCCGTCGGGATTGTTGGAACTGAGCACCGCGCCGGAATTGCCGTCGACGATGATCGAGGAGAACTGCGGGCTGTAGCTTTCGCGGACGACGTGGTGGTGTCGGCGGTGCTTGTAGCGGCGCGCTTCGGCGCTCTCGCTCGAGATCAGTATCGCGGTCGTGAAGGTTATGAGCCCGAGGGCGCACACGCGCAACGTGCGCGAGGAAGCCAAGGTTGTACGAAACATTTACTTCCCCGTCCCAATTTCTGTCTTGATCACCGGCTCGTGAGGCGAAATTGTGCCCAACATCCACCGATGCTGTCCCGTTCGAAGTACCGATCCGGCCATCTGGCGCGGCCGGGTTGGCCGATCAGGTCGCTGTTCTAGCTAAGATGCTGTTCACAAACAGCTTTCAAGCTGCCTGTCGGAAGTCGAGCAAGTCCAGGAATCAGGTTAGGCGGGGCGGGTTTCCAAAAGATTAATTAACCGTTGCGGAAGGCGCTGGATTTTGGTGCGAATTGCCTTATTTGTGCGTCGCACAATATTCGTTGACTTTATTGTGCGGTGCACATATAAGGATGGTGGTCAGGGGGCCGGGACCTCCCGGCAATCAGTTACACCTGCAGTCTGGGAAAGGACTCCATCGATGGTCAAGGTTGAAGACATTCAGAACTACGGCAAAGAGCATCTCGAATCGGTTGCCGCTTCCGCGAGCAACCTGCAGAGCGGCGTTCAGGCGATCGCGTCTGCCTATGGCGATTACGCCAAGAAGTCGTTCGAAGAGACCAAATCGTTCGTTGAAAAGCTCTCCGGCGTGAAGTCAATGGACAAGGCGATCGAAGCGCAGACCGAATTCGCGCGCTCGTCCTACGAGACCTTCGTCGCCGAAACGCAGAAGATTGCGGGTCTCTACACCGATCTCGCCAAGCAGACCTTCAAGCCCTACGAGGGCCTGGTCTCGAAGTTTACCCCGGCCTCGCACTAATCGTTCGCGATCCGACACTTCGACAATAAAAGAGCCCGGCCGCGATGGCCGGGCTTTTTCTTGGCGTGTTTTCTTGACGTGATCGCCCCGCCGGCTCGCTGCATTCCCATCATTGAAAGAGCAGGGCGCACAGGCTTCGATCGCATGGCGCGAACGCGCCCGCGCCGCGGACAGCTCTGCATAACGCGCCGTCCTGAAGACGCTGGTCTTCAACGAGGTGGCGGATCAGACTCATCCCGGGCGCATCGATGATCCGGAATTCGGCAACAGCTTCCTGCGCCCGTCGCTCTTGCGGGTGAGTTCCGTAAAATGACGGGGTCAGCCCGCGTGCCGCCAAACCGGTCGCCGAACGCGCCTCCTCAACCGGCGGGCTAAACAGGCAATGCCCGGTCCTTTGTCAAATCCGCCAGAAACGATTAATCTTGTCTCGGATAGCCGAACCGGGAATCGGGCCGGTCGCGGATCGCTACAGCGCAGGTTGCGGCGATCCGGCGGCGGACCCATATTCAAGGTGCCGATCCGGTCCATGGATCGGACCGGGAGCGGCGATCTGGAAAAATGCGTTGCTGGGTGCTTCGCGATGGCTCACGCCTGAGCCGGTCGCAGATGCGCCAGGATGCGCTCTCCGGTCACCCCTTTTGGAATTCGAACGCCTGAACCATGTTGCAGCCAACCTTCAAAGCTTGTTCGTCCGTGCCGGCAAAGTCATCCGCTTCTGCCCCTCGAATGGGCAATGACGAGAACCGCAATAACGGAACCGGTGGACCGTCGACGTCGGTCATCACCAAGGTCAAGCCGAAGACCAAGCGTCCGAACCTGTATCGCGTCCTGATTCTGAACGACGACTACACGCCGATGGAGTTCGTCGTTCATGTGCTGGAGAAATTCTTCCAGAAGGACGCCGAAGCGGCCACCAAGATCATGCTCCATGTGCATCACCACGGGATCGGTGAGTGCGGCGTGTTCACCTACGAGATCGCCGAGACCAAGGTCACGCAGGTGATGGATTTTGCGCGCAAGCACCAGCATCCCCTGCAGTGCGTGATGGAAAAGAAATAGCCGCGCACGGCTCTCGACCCGGCCGGAGAGAAGGAACGGGTCTTGCATCGATGGGTGCTGGCGGAAGCCGATCGTATTCCCGGTAGTTCTTCGGGGAAGGGTTGCATACTGCTGCCGCTTGTGTGGCGAATTTAGAGGAAAACCAACGTTTGCGGAACCGGTCTTTCGCCACGATCGCAGGTAACTATATGACGGGGGATGACAAAGGTTGTTGTTGCCTGACCGGGTAATGGCGATCATGATGACCGGGGGCCATAGAGGACGCGAATGCCAACTTTTTCCCAAAGCCTTGAACAATCCCTGCATCGTGCGCTGGCGATTGCAAACGAGCGGCATCATCAATATGCGACGCTCGAACACCTTCTGCTGTCGCTGATCGATGACTCGGATGCGGCGGCGGTGATGCGCGCCTGCAGCGTCGATCTCGACAAGCTGCGTACGAGCCTCGTCAACTATCTCGAAACCGAATTCGAAAATCTGGTGACGGACGGCGCCGACGACGCCAAGCCGACCGCGGGCTTCCAGCGCGTGATTCAGCGCGCGGTGATTCACGTCCAGTCCTCCGGTCGCGAAGAAGTGACCGGCGCCAATGTGCTGATCGCGATCTTCGCGGAGCGCGAAAGCCACGCCGCCTATTTCCTGCAGGAGCAGGACATGACGCGGTACGACGCCGTCAATTATATCAGCCACGGCATCGCCAAGCGGCCAGGCGTCTCCGAAGCGCGGCCCGTGCGCGGCGTCGACGAGGAGACCGAGACCAAGGGCAACGAGGACGCCAAGAAGAAGGGCGAGGCGCTCGAGACCTATTGCGTCAACCTCAACAAGAAGGCGCGTGACGGCAAGATCGATCCGGTGATCGGGCGCAATTCCGAGATCAACCGCGCGATCCAGGTGCTGTGCCGTCGCCAGAAGAACAATCCGCTGTTCGTAGGCGAAGCCGGCGTCGGCAAGACCGCGATCGCCGAAGGCCTTGCCAAGCGCATCGTCGATTCCGAAGTGCCGGAAGTGCTGGCCGCGGCCACCGTGTTCTCGCTCGACATGGGCACGCTGCTCGCCGGCACGCGCTACCGCGGCGATTTCGAGGAGCGCTTGAAGCAGGTGCTGAAGGAACTGGAGGCGCATCCGAACGCCATCCTGTTCATCGATGAAATCCACACCGTGATCGGCGCTGGCGCCACCTCCGGCGGCGCGATGGACGCGTCCAATTTGCTCAAGCCGGCGCTGGCGTCCGGTACCATCCGTTGCATGGGCTCGACGACCTACAAGGAATACCGTCAGCATTTTGAGAAGGACCGCGCGCTGGTGCGCCGGTTCCAGAAGATCGACGTCAACGAGCCGACGGTGGAAGACGCCATCGCGATCCTCAAGGGCCTGAAACCCTATTTCGAGGATTACCATCGGCTGAAATACACCAATGAAGCGATCGAGGCGGCGGTGCAGCTGTCGTCGCGCTACATCCACGACCGCAAGCTGCCGGACAAGGCGATCGACGTGATCGACGAGTCGGGTGCGGCGCAGATGCTGGTGGCCGAGAACAAGCGCAAGAAGACCATCGGCATCAAGGAAATCGAGACCACGATCGCGACCATGGCGCGGATTCCGCCCAAGAGCGTATCGAAGGACGATGCCGAGGTGCTGAAGCATCTCGAGCAGACGCTGAAGCGCGTGGTGTTCGGTCAGGACAAGGCGATCGAATCGCTGTCGGCGTCGATCAAGCTGGCGCGCGCCGGCCTGCGCGAGCCGGAGAAGCCGATCGGCTCCTATCTGTTCTCCGGCCCGACTGGCGTCGGCAAGACCGAAGTTGCAAAACAACTTGCGGCCTCGCTCGGCGTCGAGCTGCTTCGCTTCGACATGTCCGAATATATGGAGCGGCACACCGTGTCGCGCCTGATCGGCGCGCCTCCCGGCTATGTCGGCTTCGACCAGGGTGGCCTGTTGACCGACGGCGTGGACCAGCATCCGCATTGCGTGGTGCTGCTCGACGAAATCGAGAAGGCGCATCCGGATCTGTACAACGTGCTGCTGCAGATCATGGATCATGGCCGGCTCACCGACCACAACGGCAAGCAGGTCAATTTCCGCAACGTGATCCTGATCATGACCACGAACGCGGGCGCCGCCGATCTGGCGCGCCAGGCCTTCGGCTTTACGCGCAACAAGCGGGAAGGCGACGACCACGAAGCGATCAACCGCCAGTTCGCACCGGAATTCCGCAACCGGCTGGATGCGATCGTTTCGTTCGCCCATCTCAATGCCGACGTCATCGGCATGGTGGTGGAGAAGTTCGTCCTCCAGCTGGAGGCGCAGCTGGCCGACCGCGACGTCACCATCGAATTGTCGGAGCCCGCCAAGGCCTGGCTGATCGAACATGGTTACGACGAGCAGATGGGCGCGCGTCCGATGGCGCGCGTGATCCAGGAGCACATCAAGAAGCCGCTGGCGGACGAAGTGCTGTTCGGTCAGCTGAAGGGCGGCGGCCATGTCCGCGTCGTGCTGGTCAAGGACGAGGCGAGCGCCGACGGCAAGGACAAGATCGGCTTCGAGTTCGTCGAAGGCCCGGTTACGCCGAAGCCGGAAAAGCTGCCCGGTGCCCGCAAGCGCAAGCCGAAATCGGGCGGCTCCAATGGAGGCGGCTCGAAGGGGCCTGCGTCAAAGGGACCGCTGGTCAAGGCGTAAGCGGCCTCGATCTGAAACGAAGAGCCGGCGTGTCGCAAGACCGCCGGCTTTTTGCTGCCTTACCGCTCGATGTCTAACGGCCCGGCCAAACCAGCGCCTGGGCGGCCGTGGGGCGCCGGCGAGCGTTCAGCGCTCGTTAAGCAGTTCGTCGATCTTTCGCTGCAGCTGCCGCTTCTTGATTTCGCTTCTGCGCAGCCGTTCCCCGAGGTCGGAGACCGGCTCGGCCGGGCTTTCCGCCCTGAAGGCGACGCCGACGAAATTGTCGCGCCACCAGATCACCCTGGCCATGAAGGAGCGGCCCTTGCGCGCGATGCGCAGCGAGAGCTGCTCTTTCGGCAACGGATAATCATTGCTGAATTCGATGTTCGCGCCGTTGTCGGAGATGTTTCGGACGATGCACTCGCGCGTCGCGCCGTGGTCACCGATCTCGGCGACGCCGCCATACATCACCTTGTCGCGCACGCTTTCGCGCCGGTCCCGCATTGAAAGTCTCCCAACAAAGAGGGAGACTTTTACCCCGCTTTGTTCCCCGAAAAAGCCCGGCTGCCGCAAAATGCGGCATTAACGTAAACTAACGGGGTTCCGATGGCGCGGATTTCGGGACAATCGCAGTGCAAAAAGGCGGTAAAACCGCGGATCCGTTTGCCAGCACTGATTGTTTGATTAACGTTTTCAGCGCCATGCGCGTTCTCGGATTGCGACGGCCATGCAAAGAGCCCGATTTCTTCGCGCCCTATGCTGCACAGTGTCGCTGTTGGCCGCGGTTGCACCTGCCGGCGCCGAGGACGCGGACGAGGCTAACCAGTCGAGCACTGGGCAACGCGAGATACCGGCCCCGAAGCCGGCTGACGGCGCGCGGGAGAGTGACGCGCGCGAGGCGATGTGCCTGATGATCGAGTCGGCCGCGACAGCCTCAAATCTGCCGCTCGAATTCTTCGCCCGCGTGATCTGGCAGGAGAGCCGCTTCCGCTCCGACGCGATCGGGCCGATGACGCGCCGCGGCCAGCGGGCGCAGGGGATTGCGCAGTTCATGCCCGGCACCGCGAGCGAACGCGGCCTGCTCGATCCCTTCAATCCCGTTCAGGCGCTGCCGAAATCGGCGGCGTTTTTGGCCGAGCTGCGCGACCAGTTCGGTAATCTCGGACTGGCGGCCGCCGCCTACAATGCCGGCCCGCGCCGGGTTCTGGAGTGGCTCGCGGGCACCGGGGCGATGCCGCAGGAGACGCGCAGCTACGTTCTCGCCATCACGGGCGCCGTTGTCGAGGACTGGGCGAAGGCGCAGAAGGGTGGCAGGACGCCGGAGCGGATGCCGACGTCGAGCTGCCGCGAGTTAATGGCGCTGCTGAAGCAGGCGCCCAGTCCCTTCATCACCGAACTCGAACAACGCATCACGCTCAGTGCCGCCAAATTATGGGGCGTGCAGCTCGCCGCCGGCTTTTCCCGCGACAAGGCGTTGGCGATGTATGCCCGCGCGATGAAACGGCTCAACGCCGTGATCGGCGATCAGGATCCGAGCCTGCTCTCCTCGGTGATGCGCAGCCGCGGCACGCGCGCGTTTTACCAGGTGCGTATCGGCGCCGACACACGGCCCGCCGCCGACGACCTTTGCAACCGCATCCGCAAAGCGGGCGGGGCGTGTTTCGTGCTGAAAAATCGGGGCGTGCCGGGATGAGGGAGTGAGTCGTCATTCCGGAATGGTGCGTTAGCACCAGACCCGGAATCTCGAGATTCCGGGTTCGATGCTTCGCATCGCCCCGGAATGACGGCACTCCCGCATAGCCGCCCTGAGCCCTCGCTTGCTTGACGCGGACCGCTTTCGCCAGCCCTATGCCCGCAACGACTCAAATCCTCGTCCGGTCCCGTGCCGCTACCTCAGCTCGACTCTCCCCAATGGAAAAGCCCCATTCGCGCCTTCGCATGGGGCATGAGCTCGGTTGCGTCCACGGTGCTGACGCTGGTGCTGTTTGCGACCTATGTCGGCATCGGCGCGCTGGCCCATGACAGCCATTTCAGCCTCGGCTGGGTGCTCGGCTCTACGCTGCTGGTCTGGGCGGGCCCGGCGCAGATCATCCTGATCTCGACGCTGGGCTCCGGCGCGACGGCGGTACAGGCCGCGATCGCCGTGACCGTCAGCGCCATCAGGTTGTTTCCGATGGTGGTGTCGGTGTTGCCGTTGATGCGGACGCCGCAGACAAAGCGCCGCCACCTCGTGCTGGCGACGCATTTCATTGCCGTCACCCTGTGGGTCGAATGCTACCGGCTGCTGCCAAAGGTGCCACGCGAGCGGCGGATTGCGTTCACGCATGGGCTCGGCTGCGGCCTTCTCGCGGTTTGCATGGTCGCGACCACGCTCGGTTACGGCCTGGCCGCCAACCTGCCGCCGCTGTTTGCGGCGGCGATCCTGCTGCTGACGCCGCTGGCGTTCTTGCTGTCGACCGCGCGCAACTGCCGGCAGGTATCCGACATACTGGCGCTGGTGCTCGGGATCGCGCTGTTTCCGCTGATGTCCATGCTGCACACCGGCGTCGATATCCTGATCAGCGGCCTCACCGCCGGCAGCATCGCTTACGGTGTGCACTGGTGGCGGGAGAGGGGTGCATGAGCGAGTTTTTCGGCAGTCCCCATGCACTGATGGTTCTGGTGCTCGCAGGCTTCCTGCCCAACGAGGTCTGGCGCATGGCCGGGCTGTGGTTCGGCGCCGGCGTCGACGAGGGTTCTGAGATTCTGGTGTGGGTGAGGGCGGTGGCGACCGCGATCCTCGCCGGCGTCATCGCCCAGATCCTGGTGCAGCCGCCGGGTGCGCTGGCCGGCGTGCCGGACTGGCTGCGCTACTGTGCGGTTGCAGTGGGCTTTGTCGTGTTCATGCTGACGCGGCGCTCGATCTTTGCCGGCGTGGTGGCGGGCGAGGTCCTGCTGGTGGCCGGCAAATGGTGGCTCGGTTGATTGCAGGCGGCGGATAATCCGCTACTGTTCGCCTTGGAAACCCCAAGGAAAAACAAAATGAACTGGCGGACATTCTTAGGCTTGGCGTGCAGCCTCGTTTTCGTCGCAACGCAGGGCCGTGCGGCCGACTATCCGACGCGCCCGATCAAGCTGGTCGTGCCGTATGCTGCGGGCGGTCCGACCGATGTGCTCGGTCGCATGGTCGGCGATTATCTTTCCCGCGATCTCAAGCAGACTGTCGTGGTCGAGAACAAGGCCGGCGCGCAGGGCGCGATCGGCGCTGAAGTGGTGGCGCGCGCCGAGCCTGACGGCTACACGCTGTTCTTCACCGCGGCCTCGATCGTCGTGCTCAACCCGCAGCTCTACAAGAAGCTGCCGTATGATCCGGTGAAGGATTTCCGGATGTTGGCAATTATCACCGATCTGCCGGTGCTGATGGAAGTCCACCCTTCCGTACCCGCGAAGACCGTCGCGGAGTTCGTGGCTTACGCCAAGCAGAACCCGGGCAAGCTCAATTTCGGATCGGCCGGTACCGGCGGCACGACGCATCTGGCCGGCGAGATGTTCCGGCAGATGGCTGGCGTCGACATGGTCCACGTCGCCTACAAGGGGGCAGGGCCGGCGCTGACCGACCTGCTGTCGGGCAACATCCAGCTGATGTTCGACACGCTCGGAACGGCGCTGCCGCCGGTCAAGGCCGGCTTACTGCGGCCGCTGGCGGTCTCCTCGGCGCAGCGGATTCCCGATCTGCCTGACGTGCCGACCATGGCCGAAGCCGGCTATCCCCAGTATGCAGTCAGCGTCTGGTACGGTGTTGCCGCGCAGTCGAAACTGCCCGATGAGATCGTGCAGAAGCTCAAGGCCAGCCTCGATCGCGCCCTGAGCGACGACACCTTCCGCGCCTCACTCGACAAATCAGGCTTTGCGCCGCTGCGCCCGAAGAGCCTCGCCGACATCGACAAGTTCATCGACGCCGATCGCAAATTGTGGACGGGCGTGATAAAGGCGCTCAACATTTCACTGGATTAGATAATGGTCAGAGAAAGCGAAGTCCGCGAGGGCGAACTCACCGTCGACATGCCGCCGGCCCGCGATGCCGGGCTGGTGTTTGTCGGCCGCATCCGCACGCCCTGGAAATCGCGGCTGGAAACCCCGCGGCAGGGCCGTCTCGACGGTCCGGTGTGCCGGCTGGAAATTTTCGAGCCCTGGGTGCCCGCGATCAAGGGCGTGGACTTTTACGAGAGCCTCGAAGTGATCTACTGGCTGCACCAGTCGCGCCGCGACCTGGTGCTGCAAAGCCCGAAGAACAACCAGAAAACCCGTGGCACCTTCTCACTGCGCTCGCCGGTCCGGCCCAATCCGATCGGCACCTCGATCGTGAAGTTCGTCAAGATCGAGGGCAACGTCATCCTGGTGCGCGGCCTCGACTGCCTCGATGAAACGCCGCTGCTCGACATCAAGCCCGACCGCTGCGAGTTCACCCCGCTGGCCCCGCCGCAGCCGGGGGATTTCGAGACGGAGTAATCTCGCGTAGCTCGGATGGAGCGAGCGCAATCCGGGATTCGAGCTATCTCGGGGGTGATGGCATGGCCGAGGAATGGTGGTCGACGATCAGCCAGCGCTCACCGTTCTTGACGTAGGTGAAGCTGTAGCGCGCAGGCAAGCTCTTCGTCTCGCCATCCTTGACATAGGAGAACGTGTAGTAGCCGGTATTGACCGCCGCATTCCCGTACACGCGGATCAGCTGATCACCGTAGGCGACCTTTAGGCCGGGCAGAACCTTGAAGGCGGCCACAAAATAGTCTCGTAGCGCCGCCCGATCGGAGCGCACGGTCGGCGACAGCGTGCCCCAGAGCACGGCATCGTCCGAATAGAACGGTAACACCTTTTCGGGATCGCCTTCGCCAATAGCCTGCCCCCAAGCCAAGGTCGCCGCCGCCACATCCGCTTTCGGCTCGACCAAAGCGCTGGAGCCAAACGATAGTAACACCATGCACAGCGCAAGTGCTGCGCTCGCTACTTTTGCAGAAGACCGCATGACATCCTCCCTTGCGAATACCGGACAGACAAGTGTCGGCTTGATTTGGCTTTGCAATGCGAGCAGCTACCGTTGGCGCGGATCATCAGCCGGATTGATGTAGTCGATGCCACCAGGGCCGGTAAATTGGACTTGAAGTACTCCTTCCTTGCTTCCGGTCCAAGCGTAGTGCGCGTGTTTTGCGGGGTACACCCATAACGATCCCGGCTTCAGGAGATCGCTCTTCTTTTCGAATTTTTCACCATGGCTGCTGCCGACGTCACCGCTTATGATGGTGACAACTTCGGAATAAGGATGAGTATGCGGAGGCATTTGGAAGTTAGGTGGAAACTTGATTCGTAGGACGACAACCTCGCCCGATTTCGTGGGATCACCGACCAAAGTGGCAATCTGAACGCCCTTCGGGAAGGCTGGATTTTCCGTCCACACGAGCGCATCTGGCATCACCCGGACCTCGGCATTTTGCGCCATTGCCGGAATCGAGAGTGCAATCAAACCGGTCGCCGTTAGCAGCATTTTCTTCATGCGAGTTCCTCCCAGGCTGAATGCAGCAGGAGACGCAAATCGCAAATGCGCGAGCAGTGTGGAAACTGGGTTGAGGATGCGCGCCACGATGCTGCGTGCGTCACCACGAGCCAGATTACATCATCAGCGATGGGCGAGCCACAAGTCAGAGATGTTGACTTAATAGGCTACCAAAGGTCCATACCTGCTTTTGCATCAACGGCGGACATCTCTCGTTTTATGAGTGCACGCCCCAGGTGAGACTGGTCCGGGATTTTCGACTTGGAATGAACTCGCGTAGCCCGGATGGAGCGAAGCGTAATCCGGGGCCGGTGTTACAAACGTCGCATAATCCCCGATTGCGCTTCGCTCCATCCGGGCTACAAGATCTACCCCAGCGCCGCGGCTAGCTTGGTCGCGTTGTCTTCCAGCACCTTCACATCTTCCTTGCGGCTGGCCGGCGGCAATAGCGCAACGCCGTCGTGGCGCGGCATCACGTGCATGTGCAGATGGAACACGACCTGCCCACCGGCGGGCTCATTGAATTGCTGCACGGTGATGCCGTCGGCGTTGAAGGCCTTCATGGCGGCGGCGGCGATCTTGTGGGCGGCGCGCGCGACGTGGGCGTAGTCGTCGGGGGTGATATCGAGGATGTTGCGGGCGGGGGCTTTTGGGATCACCAGCGTATGGCCCGGCGAACGCGGCATGATGTCGAGGAACGCCAGAACGTGGTCGTCCTCGTAGACCTTGTGGCAGGGAAACTCGCCGCGCAGGATTTTTGCGAAGGGGTTGTTGGTGTCATAGGCGGGCATGGTTGTTCCCTCGAGGTTCGTTTTCAATTTCATGTCGGCCGTCGCGCGAGGTCAAGCCTCGTCGGCGGCCTTGCGGAACGGAGCGGATTCCGCCAGTTCGCGGCCGACCTCGGCGACATAGGCGCGCTCGCGCTTCAGATAGTCCGCGATCGCGCGGCGCAGGTCGGGATCGGCGATGAAGTGCGCGGAGTAGGTGGTTTGCGGCAGGTAACCGCGCGCCAGCTTGTGTTCGCCCTGCGCACCGGCTTCCACGATTTTGAGACCGCGCTGGATCGCGAAATCGATCGCCTGATAATAGCAGACCTCGAAATGCAGGAAGGGATGATGCTCGACCGCGCCCCAGTTGCGGCCGAACAGCGTGTCCGAGCCGATGAAATTGATGGCGCCGGCGATCCAGCGGCCGTTGCGCTTGGCCATCACCAGCAGCACGTCGCGGCTCATGCTTTCGCCGATCAGCGAGAAGAATTTCCGGGTCAGATAAGGCCGGCCCCATTTGCGTGAGCCGGTCTCCATGTAGAACGTGAAGAACGCGTCCCACGCGTCCTCGGTGATGTCACTGCCGGTCAGATGGTGGATGGTGATCCCGGCGGCGGTGGCTTCGCGCCGTTCGCGCTTGATTGCTTTTCGGTGACGCGAGTTCAGCGAGGTCAGAAAATCGTCGAACGTCGCGTAGCCTGCATTGTGCCAGTGAAACTGCTGGTCGTTGCGCAGCAGGAAACCGTGCTCGCCTAAAAACTTCGCTTCGGCCTCGCGGGCGAAGGTCACATGCACGGAGGACGCATCGGTCGCGTTGCACAGCGCCATCAGGCCGCTGGCGAGCGCGGTTCCGATTCGCTCGCGATCGACGCCGTCGCGGATCAATAGCCGCGGGCCGGTGGCGGGCGTGAACGGCACCGAGGCCTGCAGCTTCGGATAGTATCGCCCGCCGGCGCGCTCGTAGGCATCCGCCCAGCCGCGGTCGAAGACATATTCGCCTTGCGAATGCGATTTCAGATAGCAGGGCACGATGCCGACGATCTCGCCGCCGAGCCGAGCCAGCAGATGCCGCCCACCCCAACCGGTGCGGGCGCAGGCCGAGCCGGAGGCCTCTGCGGCGGCAAAAAATGCGTGGGAAACGAAGGGGTTATAGGCGGGTTTGCAAGAATTCGCTTTGAAACGAGCTTGCGGCCAGCGTGTCGAGGTTTTCGAGACTGTCCGCAATCAGGCTTCGGATTGGCGCAGGCGTCCCAATCCGCAGCCTTGATGTCGCTGACGGAGGGGACGGCTTCGAGGGTGATTTCGGATGACGCCATCTAGAAATTCGGACCGGTCCCATCGTGCGATCAGCCATCGCGCAGGGTGGCCAACCCTCCAAAGATCGTGCATCGCGCGGTCGAGTTCAAGGTGGCACTGCGCGGATCAGGTTCCCGGCAGGAACCCCTCGAAGATCATCTGATCGGCGTTGCGCGCGGCGCGCGTCGCGTTGCTCCGGCGTGCGCACGGTCCAGGTCAGCAGCGGCAGCCTAAAAATGTTGCGGGCGATCCAGGGGGCCGCCGCCGGCAGTTCATTTACCCAGTAAGCGACGAAATGCGGCCGGGTGCGGAAGGCGTGGCGCAGATGGGTCATGCCGCGGCGCTGTTCGGCGGAGGCTTCCGGCCACTCCTCGGCGGTATATTCGCGCTCCGCCACGATGCCGCGCGCGCGGCCGGGCATCAGTTCGCGCAGCGCCAGCACCTGGTCCGGATCGAAGGACATGCCGACCGCAGGGCCGGAATAGGAGCTGAGCACCTCCGCCATCCGTTTCACCAGCCGGCGGTCGCCATCGAAATGGCTTTTGACCTCGATCACCAGCGGCACGCGACCGGCGACGAGCGAACAGAGATCGCCGAGCGTCATCATCCGCTCCGGCGTGTTCTTGAACGCGACCGCCTTCAGTTCCGCCGCGGTCTTGCCGAGCAGCGCGCCGGAACCCTCGGTGAGGCGGCCGAGCGCGTCGTCATGATGCACCATCGCCTCGCCATCAGAGGACAACTGGATGTCGCATTCGATGGCGAAATTGCCGTCGATGGCGGCCTGCGCCGCGGCCGGCATATTCTCGACGATGCCGCGTGAAATATCATGCAGGCCGCGATGGGCGACCGGCCGTGCCGTCAGCCAGTCCGGCGCGCGCATGGGAGCGCTCCGCTCAGGACACCTCGAAGATGGCGTCGACCTCGACGGCGGCATCCGAGGGCAGGGAAGCGACGCCGACAGTGGTGCGGGCATGCCGGCCCTTGTCGCCGAAGGCTGCGACCATCAGGTCGGAAGTGCCGTTGAGCACCTTGGGTCCGTCGAGGAAATCGGGCGTCGAATTGATGAAGCCGCCGAGCCTGACCACGCGGACCACCTTGTCGAGATCGCCGAGCGCAGCCTTGACCTGGGCCAGCAGGTTGACGCCACAGCCCTGTGCCGCGGCGTAGCCCTGTTCGATGCTGACGCCGGCGCCCAACTTGCCCTTGGCGATCAGCTTGCCTTCCGCATTGGCGCACACCTGGCCGGAGACGAACAGCAAATTGCCTGATCGTACGAAGCCGACGTAATTCGCCATCGGGGTACGCGGCTCGGACAGGACGATGCCTTGCGCCGCCAGCTTCTGTTCGACCGTACCCGCCATGGTTCTCGTCCCCGATTGATTGACTGTCCTGACCCGCGATCAGGCCGCATTGTTTCGCGCATCGCGCCGCCGGTTGCAAGCGAGGGCGGATCGCTGCCCGCGCGGTCGTGACCGGCGTAAATCGTCGCGTAATATTGCCGAAAAGCAAGGCTCCCTGGCGTCAAATTCCTGCGTTTTGAGGACGTCGCCCTAGTTGCGACGCAATAGGGCCATCACTAATGTAACGAATCTCCATCAAGGAAAAAACCGCACATGGCTTGCTCGTTTCCGGTTCCGGTTCGTGCTTTGGCGTTTACGGCTGTGGCCGCTCTGCTCTCAGGCTTCGCAAGTGGACCGGCGCTGGCAGCCGCCGGCGGGCCGTTCCTCTCCCATCAGGCGCTGTATGAATTGAAGCTGGTCAAGTCGCGCGGGAGCAACGCGATATCGGGGGCGCGCGGGCGCATCCTCTACAATTTCTCGGGCAGTGCCTGCGAGGGCTACACGTCCGAATTCCGCCAGGTGTCGGAACTCGACAGCGGCGAGGGCAAGCTGACGCTGAGCGATCTGCGCTCGCATTCCTGGGAAGACGCCGCGGGCAAGAGCTACCGCTTCAAGATCGATACCCGCATGAACGATACCGACGCCATGCCGGTCGACGGCATGGCGGAGCGGGTCGGCGACCGCATCACGGTCAAGCTGAAAGCGCCGGTTGCCAAGACGTTCGAACTCGACGGCAAGACCGTGTTCCCGACCGAGCAGATCCAGCACATCATCGCTGCCGCCCGCGAGGGCAAATCGGTGCTGGAACTGACGGTCTATGACGGTTCCGACAATGGCGAGAAGGTCTACAACACGCTGTCGGTGATCGGGCAGCCGATTCCGGGCAGCCGCGACATTGCCTCGCCCGATCCCTCGACCGCCAACGACCAGATGAAGACGCTGACCCGCTGGCCCGTGACCGTGAGCTATTACGACCGCGACGCCAAGTCCAAGGAAGGCGAACAGACCCCGGTCTACGCGATGTCGTTCGAGCTGTTCGAGAACGGCGTCTCCCGCGCGCTGGTGCTGGACTACAATGATTTTGTGATCTCGGGCGCCATGGGCCGGTTCGACGTCAAGGATGCCAAGCCCTGCAAATGAGGGCGAGCAATGACGTGGAAATGCCCGCCGGACCCGGATAGGCTTGCGCCCTTCATGCACGTCAGGGAGGCACAACAATGAGCAAGCAACATCTTAGGCCAAGCGGCCTTCATCACAATCCGGCTTACTCGCACGTCGTCGTCGCCTCGGGCGCGCGCACGATTTATATCTCGGGTCAAGTGTCCACCGACGATGAGGGACGGGTGGTCGGCGAGGGTGATCTGGCCGCGCAGACGACCCAGGTGATGCACAATCTCGGCCTGGCGCTCAAGGCGGCGGGTGCGAGCTACTCCAATATCGTCAAGATCACCACCTTTGTCGTCGGCTACAAGCCGGAGCTTCGTCCCATCATAGGCAAGGCGCGCTCGGTGTTCTTTGAAGGCATGGAGCCGCCGGCGAGCACGCTGGTCGGTGTGACGGCGCTCGCGGCCCCTGAGTGGCTGATCGAGATTGAAGCTGTGGCCGTCGTGGACTGACGTCTCGGCTCACGCCGTCATTGCGAGCGAAGCGAAGCAATCCATCTCTCAGCTTGCGGCGCCATGGATTGCTTCGCTGCGCTCGCAATGACGAGGATGGAGCGTCTACTCTTCCTCCTCGTCCTCTTCCTTCGTCGGCCCCTTGTACGCGATGCCGCGGATCACCGCGGCATTGCCGAACTTCTTCCGCAAATCATCCATCGCGCGCTCGGCGTGGGCCGAGCGGCGGTCGAGCATGTCGGTGTCGTCGGCCAGCGATCCCTCGCGCAGCGCGCTGACGCCGGTGCCGATCAGGCGGAAGGCGGTGCCGTCGATCTCCTTGGCCAGCATTTCGCGCGACACCGCAAAAATCTTCGCGGCGAGCTGGGTCGGCGCCTGGATCGATTGCGAGCGGGTGCGCTGCCGGAAATCCGCGGTCTTCAGCTTCAGGGTGATGGTGAGTCCCGACAGATCGCCGCTCTTCAGCCGCGACGAGACTTTTTCGGACAGCCGCCACAGCACCTTTTCCAGCGTCGCGAAATCCTTGATGTCGGTCTCGAACGTGGTCTCGTTGGAAATGGTCTTGGCGCCGCGGTCCGGCACCACGCTGCGGTCGTCGATGCCGCGCGCCAACCGCCACAGGCGGCGGCCTTCGCCGCCGAACTGCTTCATCAGTTCGGCCTCGTCGGCGCGCTGCAGGTCCGCAATGGTGCGAAAACCGCGCTGCACCAGCTTCTCCTGGGTTGCGGGGCCGACGCCATAGATGAAGCCGACCGGCCTGTCCGCCAGCATCGCGCGGGCCTCGTCCTGGTCGAGCGCGGCAAAGCCGCGCGGCTTGTCGAGATCGGAAGCGATCTTGGCCAAAAACTTGTTGCAGGACAGGCCGACCGAGACCGTGATCCCGATATCACGCTCGACGTCGCGGGCAAATCGCGCCAGCACCTTTGCCGGAATCATGCCGTGAACCCGTTGGGTGCCGGCGAGATCCAAAAACGCCTCGTCGATCGAAAGCGGTTCCACCAGCGGCGTCAGCGTCTGCATGGCGTGGCGCACCTCGCGGCCGACCCGAACATATTTCGCCATGTCGGGCGGGATGACGGCGGCCTGCGGGCAGAGCGCCAGCGCCTTGAACATCGGCATTGCCGAGCGCACGCCATAGGTTCGCGAGACGTAGCAGGCGGCCGACACCACGCCGCGCTTGCCGCCGCCGATGATCACGGGCCTGTCTGCAAGCTCCGGGTTGTCGCGTTTCTCCACCGTGGCATAGAACGCGTCACAATCGATATGCGCCAGCGTCAGCGCGGGCAGGGCATGGTGGCGGACGACGCGCGGGGAACCGCATTCGCCGCACCGTCTCGCCTTGATATCGAGGTCGCCGAGGCAATCCCGGCAGAAAGCGCGCGGACCATCGAGGGCTGGCGCGGGCGCGCTCACGGCACGTCGCGCTCCCAATCCGGGTCGCCCAACACCTGGCGGGCGGCGGCGATATTGGTCGGATGCAGTTGTGAGGCGCTCGCAAACGCCTTTACGGTTGCATCGTCGCGCATCACGAAATCGAGCACGGAACTCAGAAATTGCGGATCAGCCGCGGCCGTCCGCAGCGTCTCCGGGCCAATGCCGCTCTCGGCCAGGAACAGGCCCAGCCTTTCGGGGTCGCCGGCAATAAAACTCAGCGCCTGAACTGCAACGATTTCAGCCACTTCGCGGGGGTTGTGAACAGGCTTTTTCAACGATGGGTTTGCCTTTCCGTTAACTTATGGTGTCTAGTTTGGAACCATCATGCCCGAGTCTGCGCAGTGTGTTCAAGCAAGTGGAAACCACACCGCAAAAGTTGGCGCATCGATTTAACGGCTTAGAGCGAAATCCGACGCTAGTTTGAATTCACTTTTCGACAGGTAAGGCGGCGGTACAGAATCGTACTGAAAGGCCGGAACTGTTTCCTGGGATGAGGGGAGGGACGGGATGGCAAAAACCGTCCTGATCGTGGAGGACAACGAGCTCAACATGAAGCTCTTTCGCGACCTGTTGGAAGCGCACGGCTATCAGACCTCGGGCACCAGCAATGGTTTCGAGGCGCTCGATCTCGTTCGCAAGCTGCGCCCCGATCTGATCCTGATGGATATCCAGCTTCCGCAAGTGTCCGGCCTCGAAGTGACGCGCTGGATCAAGGACGATCCGGAGCTGCGCGCCATTCCGGTGGTTGCGGTCACGGCATTCGCGATGAAGGGCGACGAAGAGCGCATCCGCGAGGGCGGCTGCGAGGCGTATTTGTCCAAGCCCATTTCCGTCGGCAAGTTTATCGAAACCGTGCGGCGCTTTATCGGCTAGGGGTAGGAGTGAGTTTCGATGTCTGCGCGTATCCTCGTCGTCGATGACGTCCCAGCGAACGTCAAGCTGCTGGAAGCCCGTCTGTCGGCGGAATATTTCGATGTGCTGACGGCATCCAATGGTGCCGAGGCGCTCGACATCTGTTCGCGCTCCGAATGCGACATCATCCTGCTCGACGTCATGATGCCTGACCTCGACGGTTTCGAGGTCTGTCGCCGGCTGAAGTCCAACCCGGCCACCCATTTCATTCCCGTCGTGATCGTCACCGCGCTGGACAGTCCGTCGGATCGCGTCCGCGGGCTGGAAGCCGGCGCCGACGATTTTCTCACCAAGCCGGTGTCCGATATCGTGCTGATCGCCCGCGTCCGTTCGCTGACGCGGTTGAAGATGATGACCGATGAGCTGCGGATGCGCGCCATCACCTCGCTCGAGATCGGCATGGAGGCGCCGGAGCGCAGCGCGATCGCCGACAAGGGCGTCGGCGGGCGGATCCTCCTGGTGGACGACCGGCCATCGTCCTACGAGCGGCTGGCGCCGATCCTGTCCGCCGAGCACACCGTCGACGTCGAAATCAATCCGGCCGAGGCGCTGTTTCACGCCGCCGAGGGCAACTACGATTTGCTGATCGTTTCGCTCAGCCTGGAAAATTACGATGGCTTGCGGCTGTGCAGCCAGGCGCGCTCGCTGGAGCGCACTCGCCAGTTGCCGATCCTCGCCATCTCCGATGCCGACAACAATTCGCGGCTGCTGCGCGGGCTCGAGATCGGCGTCAACGATTACCTGTTGCGTCCCGTCGACAAGAACGAATTGCTGGCGCGGGCGCGCACCCAGATCCGCAAGCGGCGCTATACCGATCACCTGCGCGACAACGTGCAGAACTCGATCGAAATGGCGATCCTCGACGTGCTGACCGGCCTGCATAACCGCCGTTATATGGAAACCCATCTGGCGACGCTGGCCGAGCAGGCCTCGAGCCGCGGCAAGCCGCTCGCGCTGATGATCCTCGACATCGACTTCTTCAAGTCGATCAACGACACCTATGGCCACGACGCCGGCGACGACGTGTTGCGCGAATTCGCGGTGCGCATCCGCAAATCGATCCGCGGCATCGATCTCGCCTGTCGCTATGGCGGCGAGGAATTCGTGATCGTGATGCCGGAAACCGACCTGACCGTCGCCGGCATGGTCGCCGAGCGCCTGCGCCGCTCGATCGCCGGCGAAACCTTTGCGGTCAACAAGGGCACCAAGCGGATCGACGTCACGATTTCAATCGGACTGGCGACGCTCGACCACAAGGGCGAGCCGGTCGCCGACGTGCTCAAGCGCGCCGACGTGGCGCTGTATCAGGCCAAGCACGACGGGCGCAATCGGGTGGTTTCGACGGCGGCGTGAGCTGCGGCAAATGGCAGCCGTCGTCCCTGCGAACGCAGGGACCCATACGCCGCGGAGCCAGTCTCGTAGGGTGGGCAAAGGAGCGCAGCGACGTGCCCACCATCTGTCATCGAGTGAATTGCGAGATGGTGGGCACGCTGCGCTTTGCCCACCCTACGACGTCATCACCCGCTACGCGCTGACTCGCGCTCCCGCCTTTTGCTTCACCGCCTCATACGCCAGCCGCTTGAACTCGAACGAGAACGGGTGGACGAACGACATCTGGCGCTGCGCCATCATGACGCCGGCGATGTTGTGCTTCGGCGAGATCCACCATTGCGTGCCTGCGACGCCGCCCCAATAGAGTTCACCTGAAGCGTCGGGGTGATCGAACGGCGAGGGCTTTTGGATCAATCCGCCGGCGAGGCTGAACGTCTTGCCCGGCTGTTCGCCCATCAGGGCAAAGCGGATCCACTGTCCTTCCGGCAACTGGTTCGTCATCATCTGCGCAATCGTCTCCGGCTTGAGCAGGGTCTTGTCGCCCGGCAGCAGGCTTCGGATCAATGCGACCATGTCGGGCAGAGTTGAAACCAGTCCGCCGCCGCCGCTGAGCCGCGTGATTGGGCGCAGATAGGCGCCGGGAAACGGCGCGTTGTCAGTGCGGGTCAATCCCGGCTTCATCGGCTCCATCAGGTCGGCGCCGGCGTAGTAGGCGACAAGCCGGTTCTGGTTCTGCTGCGGAACGACAAAGCCGGTATCGACCATGCCGAGCGGATCGAGGATGCGCGCCTGGATGAACTTGTCAAAACTCTGGCCGCTGATGACTTCGACCAGCCGGGACACGACGTCGGTGGCGAGCGAATATTCCCAGGACGTACCGGGCTGATAGATCAG
Organism: uncultured Alphaproteobacteria bacterium; assembly: GCA_963816815.1. Lineage (GTDB taxonomy): Bacteria > Pseudomonadota > Alphaproteobacteria > Rhizobiales > Xanthobacteraceae > Bradyrhizobium. The sequence continues at coordinate 247,081 of CAWFMW010000023.1, read as the reverse complement.
CGGCAGGCCGGCCAGCACGTCCACCATGTCGGCCAGCGTGGTCATGGGATTGTGGACGCCGCGCTCGTTGAGTGCCTTGTAGATGGCGGTGCCCGGATCGAAAAAGCCGTAGCTCAGACCGGAACTGTGGCTCAGGAGCTGACGGATGGTGATCGAACTTTTCGCCGGCTCGGTGTCATCAAGCGACGTTGCGCCCGGGCGCAGCACCTTTCGATTTCCCAGCTGCGGAATGAACTTTTCAACGGGGTCATCGAGCCCGAGTTTGCCTTCCTCGAACAGCAATAACGCCGCGCAGGAGGTGATCAGCTTGGTGTTGGAGAAGACGCGGAAGATATGGTCAGTCCGGAGCGGCGCCTGCGCTTCCTTGTCGGCCCAGCCGACGCAATTCACATCGACGAGGTCGCGGCCGACCATGACCGCCCAGGAAATGCCTGACAGCAGGTTGCCGTCGACATAACGCTGCATGGCTGCGCGTGCCGGTTTGAAGTCGTAACCGTTGGCGGTCACTTTCAGGTCTTCCATGATCGCTTCCTTATTCCGTCGTGTTCTTGCGCGGCTTTGTCGTTACGTCGTCCCTGCGAACGAACGCAGGGACCCATAACCACCGATGCTCATTATCTTGGGAGGTAACTACCACATCGCCTTACTGAAAAGCCACGGCGTATGGGTCCCTGCGTTCGCAGGGACGACGATAGAGAAGTATTCAATTGGCCGAAGGTCGCCTCTTTGCCGCGCGTTTGGCTGGGCTTCCACCAATCTTCACTCCGGCATTCCTCAGCAGTACGGTCGCTGCCTCCTTTGCCGCCCGCGCCATCGCAGGGTCGTCGCGCACGAGATCCTGCGCGATCGAGCCGTCGACCAGCAGCGCGAGTTGCGTCGCCAGCGCTTCCGCGTCCGTGACGCCGAGCTGCATCAGAAGGTCGCGAAACCAGAGACGGCGGCTTTCCTTGAAGGCGATGGCGACCTTTCGAACCGAGCGGTCTTCGCCGAGTTCGGCGACCGCATTGACGAACGGGCAGCCGCGAAAATCCTTTGCCGAAAAACGCCGCTCCAGCGAATCGAAGGTGCCGAGAATCTGTTCGACCGGCGACTTGTCCGATGGCCGCGGGGCCACGAAGCGTCGCGCCAGATAGGCCGAGATCAGCGCATCCTTGGACGGAAAATGGTTGTAGAGCGTGCGCTTGCTGATGCCGATTTCGGCCGCGATGGTGTCAACGCCAACCGCGCGAATTCCCTGCAGATAGAACAGCCTATCCGCGGTTTCCAGAATCCGGTCCTTCATGTCGGGTTTGGCGGGCAGGGTAGCCATGCGAATGCGCGGGTCACCGTTTGCTTGACAGCAGCGGCACCTTATAGCCTAGTTACACAGGTCTGTGTACCTATTTCAGATATCAATTGCAGGACGCGGCATCCGAATCGCGCCTCCTTGGGAGAATAAAAACAATGGCCCTGCTGCAAATCCTGCGGCCGACGCTCCCCATCCTGATCGGCGCCTCGCTGATGCTCACCCTGAGCATGGGCCTGCGGCAGAGTTTTGGCATCTTCATGCAGCCGCTGACGCAGGACATCGGAATTTCGGTGTCGCAGTTCACGCTGGCGCTCGCCGTGCAAAATCTCGCCTGGGGATTCCTGCAGCCGCTCGCCGGCGCCATGACGGTGCGCTACGGCTTCCGTCCGATCATGATCGTGGGCTCGCTGATGTACATCGTGGGTCTTGCCTTGATGGCGACCGCGCAGGGGATGATCCCGATCCTGATCGGCGCGGGTGTGCTGATCGGTGCCTCGCTGGCCTGCACCGCCAATGCGATTGCGATGTCGGTGGCGGCGCGCGCGGTGCCGGCCACCGTACGCAGCACCGTGATGGGCATGGTCTCGGCGGCGGGCTCGCTCGGCGCATTGGTGTCGGCGCCGCTCGGACAGATGTTGAATGAAGGTTTTGGCTGGCGCGTCGGCGTCGCCGGCTTTGTCATCCTGTCGCTGTTCATGCTGCCGGCAGCCTGGTACGCGGGCCGGGCCGACAAGATTTCGCTACCGCCCAAGGCTGCCGACGACATCGGCGACACTTCGGCGGCAACAGCCGCAAAGCTCGCTTTCGGCAACGCATCGTTCATGGTGATGACCTGCGCCTATTTTGTCTGCGGCATGCAGCTCGTGTTCCTGACCACGCATCTGCCGTCCTATCTGTTGATCTGCGGCCTCGATCCGATGCTCAGCGCGCAGACGCTCGGCATGATCGGCGGCTTCAACGTGCTGGGCAGCCTGTTCTTCGGCTGGGCTGGCCAGCGCTGGAACAAGCTGGCGCTGCTCGGGGCGATCTACATCCTGCGCTCGCTCGCGCTCGCCTGGTACTTCATGCTGCCGGCGACGCCCGCGACCACGCTGCTGTTCGGGGCGATCATGGGCTTCCTCTGGATGGGCGTCGGCCCGCTGGTTGCCGGCGCCGTCGTCGAAATGTTCGGCTTGAAATGGCAGGCGATGATCCAGGGCCTCGCCTTCATGAGCCACCAGCTAGGCTCGTTCCTCGGCGCCTATGGCGGTGGGCTGATCTACGACCAGCTCGGCTCCTACACCATGGCGTGGCGGATCGGCGTCGCGCTGGGCCTGGCCGGCGGCATCATCCAGGTCGCGTTTGCGCTGATCCGGCCGTCCGCGCCGCCGATGGTGGCGGCGCGATAGGCCGGCAAGCGATCAGATCGCTGAGACCGGGTTACTTGGCGGCCGGAACAAAGTGATCGCGGACCGAGGCGGTCTGGCCGGTCGCAACATCCGTCGCCCTGAACTCGATGTCGGTTGCTTCCTTAGGCAGGCTGGCCGCCGGCACCTGCACGGATGCCCTGAGCTCCCTGGTCTGGTCGGGCCCGACCTCGACGATCAGTCTTCCATCCGCGCCAGGTTCGGTCCCTGACGCGCGAATCTCGACGGCGGGAAGATCGCGCACTTCCAGCGCAAAAGAGCGGGACACGCCGGCCTTGTTGAGAAAGCGCAAGGTATAGTCGTTGCGGACGCTGCCATCGCTCAAAGTGACGAACAGTGGGCTACGTTCGTGCAGCGCGTTGATGCTCATGGAGCTGCGGGTCGCCAGCGTGTACAGCATGATGCCGCCGACGATAGCGATAATGGCGGCGTAGAGCACGGTGCGTGCGCGGATCAGGCGGTAGATCGGCGGTTTGCCGGCAAGCCGACGCTCGCCATTGATGTCGGTGTCGTAGGCGATCAGTCCGGTCGGCCGGTTGATCTGCTGCATGATCGTGTCGCACGCATCGATGCACAGCCCGCATTGAATACAGCCGAGCTGGACGCCGTTGCGGATGTCGACGCCGGTTGGACAGACATTGATGCACTGATGGCAATCGACACAGTCGCCGGCAGGTTCGCCGGCGAGGCGCAGCTGCTCGGCCTTCTTGATCGAGGTGCGGGGCTCACCGCGGTCGCGCCGGTAGGTGACGTTGAGCGCCCACTCGTCCGTCAGCGCCGCCTGGATGCGCGGCCACGGGCACATGTAGATGCAGACCTGCTCGCGCGCGTGGCCAGCGAAAACATAGGTGGTCGCGGTCAGGATGCCGATCCAGAGATAGGCAATGAATGGCGCCTGCAAGGTAGCGAGATCCGTCACCAGTGTCGGCGCGTCGGCGAAATACAGCACCCAGGCGCCGCCGGTCCACCAGGCGATCGTCAGCCACAGGAAGTGCTTGGTCGCGACCTCGCGGACATGGCGGAAGGTCCAGGCGTGCTTGTCTTTCAAAATGCGTTCGCGCCGGTCGCCCTCGATCCAGCGTTCGACGGCATAGAACAGGTCGGTCCAGATCGTTTGCGGGCAGAGGTAGCCGCACCAGATGCGGCCCGCCAGCGCGTTCATCAGGAACAGCGTCATCGCCGCGATGATCAGGAGGCCGGTGAAGTAATAGACCTCCTGCGGCCACAGCTCGATAAAGAAGAAGTAGAAGCGGCGATGCGGCAGGTCGAGCAGCACCGCTTGGTTGGGCATGCCGGGCCCGCGGTCCCAGCGCACGAAGGGCAGCAGATAGTAGACCGCCAGCCCAACCACCAGCAGCGTCCATTTGATCCGGCGAAACCGGCCACGGACGGCCTGCGGATAGACCTTCTTGCGGGGCGCATATAGCGGCCCCTCGATGATGGTTTCACCCATGCTGCTGTTGCTTTCGTCTTATCGGGTCGCTGATGCGCCGAGTTTCCTCGCGACCAGATATGAGAGCGGCATGGCCGCCGCAAAGCCGATCAGAACCGCGAACGGAATGTTCTTCATCGCCTCAGCGGCGAGGGAAGGGACGGCGAGGACCGAGATCACGGCACTTCCTGCAAGCGCGGTCCCCAATATCATCCAGACGAGAAGTGAGATCTTGAACATTGGCGTGTTCTCCGATTTTGGATCGACGCACTCTCGCCGCATCTCGATTACCTGCATTGATCCGCAACAAATCGCTTCCATGATATTGGCCGCCTCGTCCGGGATCGGTTGATCCATATCAATGAGGGCGTCTCCATTATATTATAAAAAACTAATATATGAAACAGGGAGGTTGCCGATGTCACCCTTCGACAAGGCTTGGTCGCCTTACGCTGCCGGTATCGTTATCGGCCTGCTGCAGGTCCCGGCATTCCTGATTATCGAGACTGCGCTCGGGGCTTCGTCGTCCTATGTGACGGTCGGCGCGGGGATAGCCAGCCTGATCGACCCCTCGCTGCTCAAGATCGACTACGTTGCCAGGCATATTGCGGCAAACGCCAAGAATCTCTGGCAGGTCGCCCTGGTCGTCGGCATTGCCTTTGGTGCATTCGTGTCGATGAAGCTGTCCGGCGCGGTCCGCGCGCCGATCTCTCCGGTCTGGACCCGAGCGCTCGGCTCGCCATCGAAGGGTTTGCGGTACGCGGTGGCGTTTGCCGCCGGGTTTCTGATGCTGTTCGGCGCACGAATTGCCGACGGCTGCACCAGCGGCCATGGCCTGTCGGGGATGGCGCAATTGTCGGTTGGTTCGACGGTTGCGGTCGCCGCGATGTTTGCCGGCGGCATCGCTACCGCTCTGCTTCTGCTGCGTCGGATTTAGCCTTGGGAGGGATAATCATGTCATCGGTTGCAGTCGGAATTCTAAGCGGCGTGCTGATGGGAATGGTGTTCGGTTTCGCGCTGGAAAAATCGCGGGTGTTCGAGCCGGGAATGATCGTCGGCCAGATGCAGTTGCGCAACTGGATCATGCTCAAGGTGTTTCTGAGCGCGGTTGCGACCGGTGCGGTGGTGTTGGCGTTCCTCAACGGATTTGGGTTCGTCAAGCTGCAGCCCAAGGCGGCGCTGTATGCCGCCGATATCGTTGGCGGGCTGATCCTCGGCGCCGGCATCGCGCTGGCGGGCGCGTGTCCGGGTACGACGCTGGCGCAGATCGGTGTCGGCTATCGCGATGCCATTTTCACGCTGCTCGGCGGCCTGGTCGGCGCGGTTGCGTTCTCTTACGCGCAGCCTTGGCTTGCCCGGTCGCTCATCGGCACGGGACCCAAGCAGATCTTTACGGATCTCGCCGGCATTCCCTATTGGCAGGGCGCACTGGCGCTCGCCGTGGCCATCGTGATCATCCTCATGGTAATCGAGAGGCTGCGGCCGTGGCGCGAGGACCTCGGCGCGGACGTCGATGGCAATGTTGCGGAAAAGGAATCGCAGCCGCGCAGCCGTCTGGCGCCCGCGGAATGAGCGCGGACGGCTACCCGTTCTGTGCGCCAAAATGAAAACGGGGCCGCAAGGCCCCGTCCGGACGTCGGTAACTTGGCGCGACGTTACTTGATCTTCGATTCCTTGAACTCGACGTGCTTGCGCGCGACCGGGTCGTACTTCTTCTTGACCAGCTTGTCGGTCATGGTGCGCGAGTTCTTCTTGGCGACGTAATAGAAGCCGGTATCCGCCGTGGAAACGAGCTTGACCTTGATGGTGACCGCTTTGGCCATGTTCAGAACCTCAAATAGGGGATATCAGGCGCCGGCCAAACCGGCCTGCATTTGCCGCGCAACCTAGCTTCTGATCGCCCAAAGTCAAGGTTTTCGGGGCAAAAACCGGCTTGATTCGGGGAGATTAACCCTCGAAGAACCGGTTTTTCGGCCTCGGCAGCCCCAAATTCTCGCGCAGCGTCCGGCCCTCATACTCTTTGCGGAAAATCCCGCGCTTCTGCAGTTCCGGCACCACCTTGTCGACGAAATCGTCGAGGCCTGCGGGCAGGAACGGGAACATGATGTTGAAACCGTCGCTGCCGCGGCTCGTCAGCCAGTCCTCCATCTGGTCGGCGATCGTCACCGGCGTGCCGACGAACGAGAGCCCGCCATAGCCGCCGACGCGCTGGGCGAGCTGGCGCACGGTGAGCTTGTCGCGCGCGGCGACATCGACCAGCCGCTGGCGGCCGCTCTTGCTGGCGTTGGTCTCGGGGATCGGCGGCAACTGCCCGTCGGGATCGAAGCCGGAGGCGTCGGTGCCGAGCTGCACCGAGAGCGAGGCGATGGCTGAGTCGTAGTGCACCATGCTGTCGAGCTTTGCGCGCTTTTCCTTGGCTTCCTCGACACTGTCGCCGACCACGACGAAGGCGCCGGGCAGGATCTTTAGATGCTCGGGGTTGCGGCCGATCTTCTCCATGCGGCCCTTGATGTCCGCATAAAGCTTCTGCGCATCGGCGAGAGGGCCGCCACCGGTGAACACGGCTTCCGCCGTTTCCGCCGCAAGCTGCTTGCCGTCCTCGGACGCGCCGGCCTGCACGATCAGCGGCCAGCCCTGGACGGGGCGGGCGATGTTGAGCGGCCCGCGCACGGAGAGATATTTGCCCTTGTGATTGAGCACGTGCATTTTTGCGGGGTCGAAATAGAGCCCTTGCTCGACGTCGCGCACGAAGGCGTCGTCGGCGAAGGAATCCCACAGGCCCGTCACCACGTCATAGAACTCGCGCGCCCGCTTGTAGCGCTCGGCATGCTCCATGTGGTCGTCGAGCCCGAAATTCAGCGCGGCGTCCGGATTGGAGGTGGTGACGATATTCCAGCCCGCACGACCGCCCGAGATGTGGTCGAGCGAAGCAAAGCGCCGGGCGACATGATAGGGCTCGTCGAACGTGGTCGAGCCTGTCGCGATCAGGCCGATATGTTCGGTGGCGCCGGCCAGCGCCGACAGCAGCGTGAACGGCTCGAACGACGTCACCGTGTGGCTGCGCTTGAGCGCATTGACCGGCATGTTCAGCACGGCCAGGTGATCGGCCATGAAGAAGGCGTCGAACTTGCCGGCCTCCAGCTTCTGGATCAGCTTCTTGATATGCGGGAAATTGAAATTGGCGTCGGGCCAGGCGCCCGGATAGCGCCACGCGCCGGTGTGAATGGAGACCGGCCGCATGAACGCGCCGAGCTTGAGTTGCCGCTGTGCCATTGCCCCGTTCCGTACTGGTTATTGTTGCGGAACAGATAGGGAGACTATCAGGCCAACGCCAATGGGTCGGTCCGAGAAGAATATTTTGATTTTGTGCGGTGACTCAACACGACTGTCATTCCGGGGCGACGCGAAGCGGCGAACCCGGAATCTCGAGATTCCGGGTCTGCGCTGCGCGCATCCCGGAATGACTGGAAATGCCTCTTACGCCCCCAGCACGTCCTTCTGCATCTTGCCGCCGTAGAAATGGAAGAACGGCACCGGCGCGTCGTGGTTCAACGGGCCGGTGGCCAGCCGGCGGTCGAGTTCGGCGAGCACGTTCTTGGTCATGGCATGCGCGTCGGCGAGCGGCTGGGAGCCGATCTCGACCCACACCAGTTCGACCAGTTCGGCATCGGCATGGATCACGCCTTCGACGCGATGGGCGATCGAGGAAGCATCCGCGGTGAAGAAGCGCGTATCGAAACGGCGGACGCGGCCGGGCGGGGTGATCGCGCGCGCGATCAGGAACAGGCTGGACGGATCGGGCAGCAGGCCCGCTTCCGCGAACGGCTTCCAGGCGCCGTCGAGCTTGACGGGCTTGTCGACCTTGCGGCCGAGGCAGAGCCCGGTTTCCTCGCAGGCCTCGCGGATCGCGGCGACCGCGAGCGCACGTGCGCGAGAAGGCACGATCTTCGGGCTGCCTTTGAGCAGATTGGTTTCGAGTTCGGCCGTAATGGGAGCGGCGACGGGAATGCGGTTGTCGGACTTGTCGACGCGGCCGCCCGGGAAAACATATTTGCCCGGCATGAACACCACCTTGTCGTGGCGTTTGCCGACCAGGACCTTCGGCTTCTCGCCGGAGCGATCGATCAGGATCAGCGTCGCCGCGTCCTTGGGCCGGAAATAGGGATGGTGATCGGCTTCTTTTTCTTCTTTTGCGGCGGTCGCGGCTTCGGTCATTCCATCCCCATTTTTTGCTTTTGTCGTTCCCGGTTTAGCTAGACCGGCGGAATGTCGCTAGGGGCATTCTCGTCAAAGCCATGCATGCGCAATGCCCATTGAAAGCCGACCACGGCGCCCTTGACCGGCTGCAACAGCAGCAGCGACAGGATGAAGGTCAGCGGCAGGTAGATCGACAATTGCAGCCACACGGCGGGCGAGTAGTTGGTCTCGATCCACAGCACCGCCGGTACCACGATGTGGCCGACGATGACGATCACGAGATAGGCCGGCAGATCGTCGGCGCGGTGCGGCGTGAAATCGAGCCCGCAGACCGAGCAATTGTTGCGCGGTCTTCAGGAAGGCGCGAAACAGCTTGCCTTCGCCGCAACGCGGGCAGCGGCAGCGAAAGCCGCGCTTCATCGCGGTCCAGAGGTCGCGCTTCTCGGCCTGCACGGTATCCCGGGTCCAGACTGTCGTCGCGGTGCTCACCGTTTCCATGACTTGCCTCTCTTCGATTTGCCGGGCTTGGCTTTGCCGGATTTGCCCTTGTGGGGCTTGCCAACTTTTTCGTGCGGGCTGCGGCCGGGACGCGATTTCGACGGCTTTGTCGATACCTGCGCGCCCTCGCGTTTTCTGCCGCGCGGAATGACCTGGCCTTCCGACAACAATTCGAACCGCAGCGCGCCCGCTACTGGTGCTGCTTCTACCAGACGCACGTCGACAACGTCACCCAGCCGGTGCATGGCACCGCTGCGTGAGCCGACGAGCGCGTGGCGCGTCTCGTCGTAATTGTAATACTCGGTGCCGAGCGTGCGGATCGGGATCAGCCCGTCGGCGCCGGTATCCGATAACTTCACGAACAGCCCGGCGCGGGTGACGCCGGAAATACGGCCCTGAAACGTAGCGCCGATGCGGTCGGCGAGGAAATGCGCGATCAGCCGGTCGGCGGTCTCGCGCTCCGCCTTCATGGCGCGGCGCTCGGTCACGGAAATCTGCGCCGCGACTTCGCTCAGCGTTTCCAGCGTCTCGGTTTCCGGCAACGCGCCTTCGCCGAGGCCGAGCGCGCGGATCAGCGCGCGATGCACGATCAGGTCTGCGTATCGCCTGATCGGCGAAGTGAAATGCGCGTAGCGGCGCAGGTTGAGGCCGAAATGGCCGTAATTTTCCGCCGAATATTCCGCCTGCGCCTGCGAGCGCAGCACCACCTCGTTGACCAGCGGTTCGTAATCCTCGCCGCGGACCTGGCCGAGCACGCGATTGAACAGGGAAGGGCGCAAGGCACCAGCTCTTCGCAAACGGCAGATCGAGCGTCTTCAGGAATTCCTGAAGGTTGTGAACCTTCTCCTGGGTCGGCTCGTCGTGCACCCGATAGATAAGCGGCAACGCCTTCTTTTCAAGCATTTCGGCCGCGGCGACGTTGGCGAGGATCATGAACTCCTCGATCAGCGATGCGCGTCGAGCCGCTCGGGCACGATCACGCGATCGACTGTGCCGTCGGCTTTGAGCAGGATCTTTCGCTCGGGCAGATCGAGATCGAGCGGATCGCGCTCGTCGCGCGCGAGTTTTACCAGCGCATAGGCCGTGTAAAGCGGCTTCAGGATCGGCTCCAGCAGCGGGCCGGTGGTGTCGTCGGGCCGCCCGTCGATCGCGGCCTGCGCCTGCGCGTAATTCAGCTTGGCGGCCGAGCGCATCAGCACGCGATGAAAGCTGTGCGAGCGCTTGCGGCCGTCAGGGCCGATCACCATCCGCACCGCGAGCGCGCCGCGCGGCTCGGCCCGGCACCAGCGAGCAGAGATCGTTGGAGATGCGCTCGGGCAGCATCGGCACCACGCGGTCGGGGAAATACACCGAATTGCCGCGCGTCAACGCATCGCGGTCGAGCGCCGAGCCCGGCCGCACATAGAAGGCGACGTCGGCAATGGCGACATGGACGATGTAGCCGCCTTTGTTGTTCGGATCGGGATCGGGCGCGGCATGCACCGCGTCGTCATGATCCTTGGCGTCGGGCGGATCGATGGTGACGAGCGGCAGTTCGCGCCAGTCCTCGCGGCCTTTCAAACTGGCCGGCTGCGCTTCCTCCGCTTCGCGCACTGCGCTCGGCGAAAACGCTTGCGGAATTTCGTGGGCGTGGATCGCGATCAGGCTGATCGCCTTCTCGGTCGACAGCGAACCCAGCCGCTCCTTCACCTTGCCGGAGGCGAGGCCATAACCGCGCGTGCGCACGAGATCGACGCTGACGAGGTCGCCGTCCTCGGCGCCGCCGGTGTCCGGCGGCGCGATGTTCAATTCGCGGCCGGCCTGCTTCTTGTCGACGGGTACGAGCCGTCCGCCGCCATCGGGAGCTTTCCGGAAGATGCCGAGCAGGCGGGTGCGGGCGTGATCGAGCACCTTGATGACGCGGCCGCGATAGAGCGCGCCGTCGCCCTCATCGAGCTTCTCGATGCGCATCAGCGCGCGGTCGCCGACGCCGGCGGCCGTGCCCGGCTGCGGGCGGCGCGGCACGTGAATGCGGATTTTTGGCGCGGGGCCGCTTTCCTCGGTGTCCCATTCGGTGGGGGTGGCGAGCAGTTCGCCGTCGGTGTCGCGGCCGGTGATGTCGGCGATCACGGTCGGCGGCAGGGTGGCGGGCTCGTGGATTTTCCGCCCGCGCTTGGCGACGGTGCCGTCGTCGGCGAGTTCGCGCAGGATGCGCTTCAGCTCGACGCGGTCGGCATTCTTCAGGCCGAACTCGCGGGCGATTTCCCGCGTGCCGATCTTGCCCGGATTCGCACGGACGAAGGCGACGATGGCGTCCCGGCTCGGAAAACCATTGTCGTGTTTTGTCTTCACTTATCCCCGGGCCTTGCCCGCGCTCTTCTTCGCAGGCGTCTTGGGTGCGGTGGGCGGCTTCGCCGCCGATGTCTTGGCAGCGGATGCCGACCGGCGCGCGCGCCTTGCTCACCGCTTCCGATTTCGGCTTTGCCGCGGCTTTCTTTGCTGCGGCTTTCTTGGCCGGCTTTGGCGCGTCTGCATCAGCCGCCTTGTCGGCAGCCTTCTTGGCGATGGCCTTCTTCGGCGCGGCTTTCTTGGCGCCGCGCTTCGGCTTGCCGCCGCCCTTGGCCGCGCGCTCGTCGATCAGCGCGATGGCCTCGGCGAGCGTGATCGTCTCGGGCGTCTTGTCGCTCGGGATCGTGGCGTTGACGCCGCCGGCCGTGACGTAAGCGCCGTAGCGGCCGTTCTTGACGGCGACGCCGCCAAGGCTCGGATGCTCGCCGAGCGGCTTGCCGGGATCGGCGCCGAAGCGGCGGCCGCTCGGGCCCTTTGCGATCTTTTCCGCGATCAGCGTCACCGCGCGGTTGAGGCCGATGTCGAACACCTCATCGCCGGCTTCGAGGCTCGCATAGGTCTTTTCGTGACGCACGAACGGGCCGAAGCGGCCGATGCCGGCGGTGATCGGCTCGCCGGTCTCCGGATGTTTTCCGATTTCGCGCGGCAGCGACAGCAGCTTCAATGCCAGTTCGAGTTCCATGTCGCCGGGCGACATGTTCTTCGGAATGCCGGCGCGCCGGGGCTTTTCGCCCTCGGCATAATCCTTCTGCTCGCCGAGCTGGATGTAGGGGCCGAAGCGTCCGGCCTTCACCGTCACGTCGAGATCGGTCTCGGGGTCCTTGCCGAGCACGCGGTCGGCGCTGGCCTCGCCGTCGGCGGCCAGCGGGCGGGTGTGGCGGCATTCCGGATAGTTCGAGCAGCCGACGAAGGCGCCGAACTTTCCGGCCTTCAAATTGAGCTTGCCGGTGCCGCAGGTCGGGCACTGCCTGACGTCGCCGCCATCGGCGCGCGGCGGATAGATATGCGGCCCCAGCATGTCGTCGAGCGCGTCGAGCACCTCGGAAACGCGGAGATCCTTGATGTCGTTGACCGCGCCGATGAAGCCGGTCCAGAACTCCTTCAGCACCTGCTGCCAGGAAATCTCGTTGTTGGAGACGCGGTCGAGCTGTTCTTCCAGATCGGCGGTGAAGTCGTATTCCACATAGCGCGCGAAGAAGTTTTCGAGGAACGCGACCACGACGCGGCCCTTGTCCTCGCCATGCAGCCGTTTCTTCTCCAGCTTGACGTAGCCGCGGTCCTTCAGGACCTGCAGGATCGAGGCGTAGGTCGAGGGACGGCCGATGCCGAGCTCTTCCATCCGCTTGACCAGCGACGCTTCCGAGAAGCGCGGCGGCGGTTCGGTGAAGTGTTGCGTGACGGCGAGATCCTGCCGCTTCAGCGCTTCGCCCGCGCTCATGGCGGGCAGGCGGCGCGAATCCTCGTCGTCGCCGTCGTCGTCCTTGCCTTCCTGATAGAGCGCGAGGAAGCCGTCGAATTTTATCACCTGGCCCGAGGCGCGCAGTTCCAGCGTGCGGGCGCCGGCCTTCGCGGCGATATCGACGGTGGTGCGTTCGAGTTCGGCCGATTCCATCTGGCTTGCGATGGTGCGGATCCAGATCAGCTCATAGAGCTTGGCCTGATCAACATCGAGACGCCGGCGCATCTCGGCCGGCCGGCGCGACAGGTCGGTCGGGCGGATTGCTTCATGCGCTTCCTGCGCGTTCTTGGCCTTGGTCTGGTACTGGCGCGGCGCGTCCGGCACATAGGCTTGGCCGTAATCCTCGCCGATCACCTTGCGGGCCTGCGTGATTGCCGAGCCGTCGATCTGCACGCCGTCGGTTCGCATATAGGTGATGAGACCGGTGGTCTCGCCGCCGATGTCGATACCCTCATAAAGCCGCTGCGCGATCCGCATCGTGTGCGCGGGCGCAAAGCCGAGCTTGCGGCTGGCTTCCTGCTGCAGCGTCGAGGTGGTGAACGGCGCCTGCGGATTGCGGCGCGCGGGTTTTGCTTCCACGGTCGAAACCGTGAAGTTCGCGGCCTCGATCGCTTTCTTGAGGTCTTCGGCTTCCGCGCCGGTGCCGATGTCGAGCCGCTGGATCTTCTTGCCGTCGGCGCCGACGAGGCGTGCCTCGAAACTGTCGCCGCGCGGCGTCGTCAGCGTTGCGACCAGCGACCAGTATTCGCGGGGGACGAATTTCTCGATCTCGAGTTCGCGGTCGCAGACCAGCCGCAGCGCCACCGACTGCACGCGTCCGGCCGAGCGCGCGCCCGGCAGTTTGCGCCACAGCACCGGCGAGAGCGTGAAGCCGACCAGATAGTCCAGCGCGCGGCGTGCCATATAGGCGTCGACCAGCGCGCCATCGATCTGGCGCGGCGACTTCATCGCGTCGGTCACGGCCTGCTTGGTGATGGCGTTGAACACCACGCGTTCGATCTTCTGATCTTTCAGCGCGCGCTTCTCTTTCATCACCTCCAGCACGTGCCAGGAGATGGCTTCGCCCTCGCGATCAGGGTCGGTTGCGAGAATCAGGCGGTCGGCGCCCTTCAAGGCCTTGGCGATATCGTTGAGCCGGCCGGCCGCCTTGGGGTCGACTTCCCAGATCATCTGGAAATTGGCATCCGGATCGACAGAACCATTCTTGGCGGGGAGGTCGCGGACATGGCCGAATGAGGCCAGAACCTCGTAGGAGGCGCCCAAATACTTATTGATAGTCTTGGCTTTCGCCGGCGACTCCACGATGACGATATTCATGTCATTCCAATGGCTTACGGGAAGAGATAAAGGCGGGTTCCGCGAGAACTCGCGGCCCACCGATTGGACCCGAACATGGGTGGTGAGGCGGCCCCTGTCAAATCGGCAGATGCCGACCACGTAACTTTACGGATCGACTTTATGTCTAGGCAGTTCCGAAATGCGCCCTAGAGTTGCGCCGCCAAAGGGGCTATTTCTGAGCGATATTTTGTGATGTTGGGATGAAATTTTTTTGGGCAAGAGCTGCGGGCGGCCGGAAGCGGAAGGCTTCGGGCAAAAAGCCGGAATCGCCAACCGTAGAGCGAGCAGAACGAGGTGAGGAGGGCGGCCCCGACGAGGCCGTGGCCTTCATTGCCGAGACCGTTGCCGAACTGGTCAAGCTGGCGGAGCGCCATCGGCTGGAAGTGCTCGCGCATTTGCTCGGCATGGCGCAGCTCGAAGCGGAAGAACGGCTGCGCACCCGGAGCAAACACAGGCTGTCGTGACGAGCGTGGCTTCGTTACGCCGTAGCGCGCTTGCCTGCCTTCGCTGCCGTTCGCGGCTTCAGTGCGATATCGCCCGCACTCAATAGCCGCCCGTCCTGCGAATGGAGTTCGAGCTTGCGAACCGGCTTGCCCTTTTCCCTGTCGACGAGAATGGTGGCGATCTCTTCCGGGCGCTCGTCGAATTCCTCGCTCCATTGCCGCAACGCGACCAGGATCGGGAATACGCCGCGGCCCTTCGGCGTCAGCAGATATTCCTGATAGGCGCTGCCGTCGGAGGCGGGTGCGGTCTTGAGGATGCCCTGATCGACCAGCGCGCGCAGCCGCACCGTGAGAATGTTCTTGGCCAGTCCCAGTCTCTTCTGGAATTCGCCGAAGCGGCTGACACCGAACAGCGCCTCGCGGATGATCAGCATCGACCACCAGTCGCCGATCGCATCCAGCGAGCGTGCGATCGGGCAATCGTCGCGTTCAAAGCTCGTCCGTTTCACCATTTAAGTCTCCGATCGGATTTGAGACCGATCACGGCCTTGTGTAGTTGCAATATTAAACCACCTGCCCTAGGTAGGCAATATAGTTTAATAATGCAACCATTGGAGACGGCCATGCGGCTCGCGAACAAGACGGCGTTGATCACAGGCGGCAACAGCGGCATCGGTCTGGCGACCGCAAAACTGTTCGTGGCGGAGGGGGCCAAGGTCGTCATTACGGGGCGCAATCAGGCGACGCTCGATGCTGCGGCCAGGGAATTGGGTCCGAACGCGCTTGCGCTCGCGGCGGACGCCACCGACATCGCCGCGACCGAAGCGGCGATCAAGAAGGGAGCCGAAAAATTCGGCAAATACGACATCGTGTTCGCCAATGCCGGCATCGCCGGCGAGCCACCCCGCTCGGCGGTGCCACCCTCGAGACGTTTGAAAACGTCATCCGCACCAATCTCACCGGCGTTTTCTTCACCGTGCAATCCGCGCTGCCACATCTCAACGACAACGCCTCCATCATCCTCAACGGCTCAGTCATCTCCGTGCTCGGCAATCCCGGCTATTCGGCCTATGGCGCGGCAAAAGCCGGCGTGCGCGCGATGGCGCGGATCATGGCGTCGGAATTGTCGCCGCGCGGTATCCGCGTCAACGTGGTCTCGCCCGGCGCGATCCGCACCCCGATCTGGGGCGCTGCGATCGCAACGCCTGAAGCCGAGAAGGCGTTTGAGAAGCGCATCGGCGCGACCACGCCGCTCGGCCGCATCGGCGAACCCGACCATATTTCGAAGACGGTCCTGTTCCTCGCCTCTGACGATGCCGCGCATGTGCAGGGCCAGGAATTGTTCGTCGACGGTGGCGCCACGGCCTCTCCGAGCGGTGCGCCGATCTATCGGGGGTGAAAGGCGGGTTGCCGCTATTTCGAGCCGGTCGGAGGTCCCAATGGCATCTACCATCGGTTGCCGGCCGGCTTCGGCACCTGCGGCGGATTGGCGCTGAGCCAGAACGCGCCTTGAACCCGGCATGCAGCCAAAGGACATTTTGAGCACAGGAGTTCTTGCCAACAAAGAACCGGAGCGTCGTCATGCCGAAAACCGCGGGCATCTCTTCGTCGACGTCGCAACATTCGGAC
This sequence comes from uncultured Alphaproteobacteria bacterium, assembly GCA_963816815.1. Lineage (GTDB taxonomy): Bacteria > Pseudomonadota > Alphaproteobacteria > Rhizobiales > Xanthobacteraceae > Bradyrhizobium. The sequence continues at coordinate 231,063 of CAWFMW010000023.1, read as the reverse complement.
ACCGCTCAATTTGCTTCAATCGCACAGTTTTCGGGTGTCGGTCTCCTGGGCTCCCTGGTTGTCGTGCTGCTCCGCATGCACGGCGTTTTCTGATCCGAGCGGCTGCCGTCAGGTAAGTAACGGCAGCCGCTCACGTCCAAGACTCAGGCGGCGTTCAGATCACCTGCCGCCTTCAGCGCGCCGGCCACCGCTTTTTCGCGATGTTCGGGACCGACCTGGATGCCGTCAGCGGAAATGAATTCCGGATTCTGGATGCCGATGAAGCCGAACACCCAGCGCAGGTAAGTTTCGAGATGTTCGCCGACCGCGGCCGGCGTGCCGGGGCCATAAAAGCCGCCGCGCGAGATCGCGACGATGACGCGCTTGCCGGCGGCCAGACCTTCGACGCCTTGCGCCGAGTATTTGAACGTCTTGCCCGCGACCAGGATGCGGTCGATCCAGGCCTTGAGCTGGCTCGGAATCGTAAAATTGTACATGGGCGCGCCGAGCACGACGATGTCGGCGGCCAGAAACTCTTCCAGCACGGCCTGACCGGCGGCGATATCCTCGCGCAGCGACGCGTCCGGGGTGACCCCCTGGCCGGCGGCGAGGTGCGAACCGGTGAGGTGCGCCAGCGGCGTCTGCGTCAGATCGCGATAGCTGACGTCGAGGCCGGGCGTGGATTGGCGCAGCCGTTCGACGATGGCGGCGGAAACCTGGCGGCTGACGGAGTGGGGGCCGAGAACGCTGGAGTCGATGTGCAGAAGTTTCATGGTTGATGTCACCCTTTGGTATAGGTTTGTAACTGGCGCTATATGAGTGACTGTGGCAAAACCCCGCAAGAACGCACATTTTTCATACCCGAGCACATCCATGAGACCCGAGCACAAGAAAGTGCCTGCCATGCCTCCGAGCCCGCATGCTGACGGCAGCTGCCGCGCGGTGGCCTCCGTGCTGGCCCGCGTCGGCGACAAATGGAGCGTGCTTGTCATCATGATGCTGATCGACGGGCCGGTGCGCTTCAACGAGCTCAAGCGCAAGATCGGCGGCATCTCGCAGCGGATGCTGACGCTCACCTTGCGCGGGTTGGAGCGCGACGGGCTGGTGACGCGCACGATCTTTCCGACCATCCCGCCGCGGGTCGACTACGAACTGACCGATCTCGGCCGCGGACTGGCGCAGCCGGTGCAGGCGCTGGGCCAATGGGCGTTCGATCACCTGCCGGCGATCGAGGGCGCGCGGACCAGCTTCGACACGCGCAATGAGAAGGGATAGCGTTTTCGAGCGAAGTGGGAACCGGTTCGCGTTAAGAAAACGCGTCAAACAGGAATCTAGAGCAGCGACACCAGCCCGCCGCCATGGCGCTCCAGCCGTCCGGCGAGTTCGAGTTCGAGCAGCACCGTGCGCACGATGGTGGGCGAGAGGCCCGACATCCGGATCAGATCGTCGAGGCTGACCGGGCTCGGTCCGAGCAGCGCGACGATGCGTCCGCGTACGCCCGGATCAATCTCGAAATCGAGCGGCTCGTCATCGCCTTCACGCGCCTCGAGCACGATCGGCCGCTCCATGATCGGCTGAATCGCGTTGATGACGTCGCTGGCGTCGGTGACCAGCGTCGCGCCCTGCTTGATCAGATCGTTGGTGCCGGCGGCGCGCGGATCGAGCGGCGAGCCCGGCACCGCAAATACCTCGCGGCCCTGTTCGGCCGCCATCCGCGCCGTGATCAGCGAGCCTGAGCGGTGCGCGGCCTCGATCACGACGACGCCGAGCGACGCGCCCGAGATCAGGCGATTGCGGCGGGGAAAATCGTGGGCGCGCGGCACATGGCCGAGCGGCATTTCGGAAATCGCGCCGCCTTGATCGAGCAGGGCGGCGAGCAGGTCTGCATGTTCGGGCGGATAGATCCGGTCGTGGCCGCCGGCCAGCACCGCGACCGTGCCGCTTTCGATCGTCGCGCGATGCGCCGCCTGATCGATGCCGCGCGCCAGGCCGGAGATAACGACGAAGCCGGCGTCGCCGAGATCGCGCGCCAGTTGGCCTGCGAATTTCAGTCCGGCGCCGGAGGCGTTGCGCGAGCCGACGATCGCGATCATCGGCCGTGTCAGCACGTCAGGTGCGCCCGCGCACGCCGAGCAGAGGTGGCGCATCCTCGAGCGTCGCCAGTCGCGGCGGATAGGCGGCTTCGCCAGGAGCGACCAGCGTGACGCCGATCTTTTGGCTCGCGGCGATCTCAGCTCGCGCTTCCGTCCTCGCTGCAGATGCGCCCCGAACGGGAAGCTCCGCCGCGCCGCGCCAGATCGGGCAGCCGTTCCAGCGCCGCGCGCGCATCGCCGAAATGGGCGATGAGCGAGTTGAAAGTACGCGGGCCGACATTGTCGCTGCGGATCAGCCGCAAGCGGTCGATCCGGTCGGTCTCGGTGATGTCAGGCGTGAACTGTGTCCGGTCGTGCATGCGGCAGCAGCATTGCCCAACCGGAGATTGTGATCAACCTGTTTGATTGTGATGGGCGTTACGCTTGCTCCATGCCAAGGCGCTCCGTAACCTGTGTTCTCATCACAGGAATGCCTTCATGATCTCGCTTGCCGACCTCCAGCGCCGCATCGATGCCGGCGAACTTTCCGCAGACGCCGCGATCGCGCAATCGCTCGACGCAACCCGTACGCATGAAAAGTCCATCGGCGCCTTCGTCTGCCATAATCCAAACGCCCGCGCGCAAAGCGCCGGGCCGCTGCGCGGCATTGCGGTCGGCATCAAGGACATCATGGATACGGCGGATTTTCCGACCGAAATGGGCTCGCCGATCTACCGGGGGCACCGATCGCGCGGCGATGCGGCCGTCGTCATGCTGCTGAAGCAGGCAGGTGCAACCATCGTCGGCAAGACCACGACCACGGCATTCGCTTCGTCGGACCCGACGCCGACAGCTCAATCCGCATAATCATGGCCATACACCCGGCGGATCGTCGTCGGGATCGGCCGCAGCGGTGGGCGCCGGCATGATCCCGCTCGCGCTGGGTACGCAGACCGGCGGCTCGGTGATCCGGCCGGCCTCGTTCTGCGGCGTGGCTGCGATCAAGCCGTCGTACCGTTTGCTGCCGACGGTCGGCGTGAAATGCTATTCGTGGACGCTCGATACGGTCGGCCTGTTTGCGGCCGGCGTCGACGATGTGGCGCGCGGGCTTTCCGCGATGACGGGCCGGCCCGAACTGCTGCTACCGTCCGAGATTCCGACGCCGCGCATCGGCATCGTGACGCAGGATTTTGCCGATGCGCCGGAAGCAGCAGGCGCGGAGGCGCTGCGGATGGCGACGAAGGCTGCGGAGCGTGCCGGTGCCTCGGTGCGGACGCTGGCTTTGCCCGAGATCATTGCGGAGGCGTGGCGCCTGCATCCGGTGATCCAGGAATTCGAGGCGCATCAGGCGCTCGCCTGGGAATACCGCGAGAATTACGATGCGATGGCGCCGAACCTCCGCGGACGCCTCGACGAAAGCAAGGGAGGGACGCCGGCCACCTATGACGAGGCCATGGCTGTTGCGGGCCGCGCGCGGCATGCGCTTGCCAAAATATTCGATGATGTCGATGTGATACTGACCTTGTCGGCGCCCGGCGCCGCGCCGAAGGGATTGGGCTCGACCGGCGACGCCCGTTACAATCGTCTCTGGACGCTGATGGGCGTGCCCTGTGTCAACGTTCCCACGCTGATCGCGGAAGGCGGCTTGCCGGTCGGTGTGCAGGTGATCGCGAGATATGGCGCCGATGCGCAGGCGCTGGCGGCGGCGCGGTTTGTCGAGGCGGCTCTGGCGCGGAAATGAAATAGCAACAAGTCCGTTGCTCCCATAATGGGACCATGATATATCACGAGAAATGAGGGTTATTGCTCGCCGGACATTGCGAGAGTTCGTGCATGGCCTTTCCGGCAGGAAGGACCAGCCGGCGGTAAGAGCGGCGGTGGATGCATGGTTCGACGAAGTGAGCAAGGCTTCGTGGAAGAGTACCGCGGAGGTCAAGCGTCGCTATGCCACGGCAAGCGTCGTCAGTGCGGAGCGGATCGTCTTCAATATAAAAGGTAATGACTATCGACTTGTGGTGGCGGTCGATTTCGAGAAGGGCATCGTTTGGATCAAGTGGATTGGCACGCATAAAGCCTATGACAAGATCGACGTAATCGAGGTGCGATATGGCGACTGAACTGAAACCGATCCGTTCCAAGGCGGACTACAAGAACGCACTTGCCGAGGTTGAGCGCCTTTGGGGCGCAAAGAGCGGGACGGCGAAAGGCGACCGGCTCGATGTGCTGGCGACATTGATCGACGCTTATGAGGCGAAGCACTATCCCATGGATCCGCCGGATCCAATCGAGGCGATCGAGTTCCGGATGGAACAGCAAGGTCTTAGCCGCAAAGATCTGGAACCCTTGATTGGCACTCGCGCGCGGGTCGCAGAGGTCATGAATCGCAGGCGCAGCCTGTCAATCGATATGATCCGGCGGCTGCACGAGCAACTCGGGATTTCTGCCGAGATACTAATCCGTCCGACCCGCCAGGACGAGGCGGCCTGATCGGCCGCTTGCGTCCGCAACAAGTCGTGCCTACTACGCCCCGATCCGACCTTCGGTGCCAGACTGCAGCCGCTTGATGTTCTCGCTGTGCTTCCAGAACAGCAGCAATGTCAGGACGACGAACAGCGAGGCCAGTGCCGGGTGGCCGAACCACCACAGGAACAGCGGCGTCACGAAGGCTGCGACCAGCGCCGAGAGCGACGAGTAGCGCGTGGTGACGGCGGTCGCCAGCCAGATCAGGCAGAACATCAAAGCCGCTGGCCAGAACAACCCGATCAGCACGCCGATATAGGTGGCGACGCCCTTGCCGCCGTTGAATTTGAGCCAGACCGGGAACAGATGGCCGAGGAAGGCGCCGAGCGCGGCCAGCATTGCCGCATTGGCGCCGCCGTAGTAGCCGGCGATCATGACCGCGATCGTGCCCTTGAGCATGTCGCCGATCAGCGTTGCCGCGGCGAGGCCCTTGCGGCCGGTGCGCAGCACGTTGGTGGCGCCGATATTGCCGGAACCGATCGAGCGCAGATCCTGCGTGCCGGCAAGCTTGGTCAGCACCATGCCGAACGGGATCGAGCCGAGCAAATAGCCGAGCAGGAAGGCGACGATGAGGAATGCGTCAGACATTGCACGTTGCTCCCACCGCAGCTGTGTCGGGCGACTCAGACATGTTCATAGACCGTTCGTCCGCCCACGATAGTACGCACGACGCGTCCCGAGAAGCGGGCTTCGTCGAACGGCGTGTTCTTGCACTGCGATTTGAGATCGGCGGGATCGAGCACCCAGGGCGTATCGGGATCGATCACGACGACGTCGGCCGGGGAACCCGCGCGCAGCGTGCCGCCGGGCAGGCCGAGCAGTTCCGCAGGCCGGGTCGACATCGCCCGGATCAGCGTCTTGAAATCCATCTCGCCATTGTGGATCAGCCGCAGCGCCGCCGGCAGCATGGTCTGCAGCCCGACCGCGCCGGCCGCCGCTTCCGCGAACGGCAGCCGTTTGACCTCGACGTCCTGCGGATTGTGGTCGGACATCACGACGTCGATCAGGCCGGAGGCGACGGCCGCGACCAGCGCGAGGCGGTCCTCCTCGGTGCGCAGCGGCGGCGACAATTTCAGGAAGGTGCGGTAGGGGCCGATGTCGTTTTCGTTCAGCGTGACATGGTTGATCGACACCGAGGCGCTGACGTAGAGGCCGGCGTCGCGCGCGCGCTTGAGGATTTCCAGCGACTCCAGCGAGGAGAGCGAGGCGGCGTGATAGCGCCCGCCGGTCAGCGCCACGAGGCGCATGTCGCGCTCCAGCATGACGGCTTCGGCGGCGTTGGGAATGCCGACCAGGCCGAGTCTTGCGGCGAATTCGCCCTCGTTCATCACGCCTTCGCCGACGAGGTCGGGGTCTTCGGTGTGGTGCACGATCAGCGCGTCGAAATCGCGGGCATAGGTCAGCGCCCGGCGCATCACCTGCGCGTTGGTGACGCTCCGGTCGCCGTCGGTGAAGGCGACGGCGCCGGCGGCCTTCAGCAGCCCGATCTCGGTCATTTCCTCGCCGCGCATGCCTTTGGTCAGCGCGGCCATCGGGTGGATGTTGACGATCGCGGTGTCGCGGGCGCGGCGCAGCACGAAGTCCACCGTCGCCGAATTGTCGATGACGGGCGAAGTATCCGGCTGGCAGATGATGGTGGTGATGCCGCCGGCGGCCGCCGCCTGGCTGGCGGAGGCAAACGTCTCGCGGTGGCTGGCGCCGGGCTCGCCGACAAAGGCGCGCATGTCGATCAGGCCGGGGGCGACGATCTTGCCGGCGCAATTGATGATGTCGGTGCCTTCGGGCACGCCGGCCGCGCCGATGCCGCGCTTGGAGTCGCGGATCGTGCCGTCGGCAATCAGGACGTCGCCGGGGCCGTCGAAATCCCTGGAGGGATCGACGACGCGGGCGTTCGCAAGCAATATTGGGCGTCGGTCAGTCAGCATAGTCTCACGCGTTCGGCAGGTTGCGGGCGAGCGCTTCGAGCACCGCCATCCGCACCGCCACTCCCATTTCCACCTGTTCGCGGATCAGCGATTGCGCGCCATCCGCCACGATCGAGTTGATCTCGACGCCGCGGTTCATCGGCCCCGGGTGCATCACCAGTGCGTCCGGCTTGGCATAAGCGAGCTTTTTCTGGTCGAGACCGAAATAGTGGAAGTACTCCTGACTCGACGGCACGAACGAGCCGTTCATGCGCTCGCGCTGCAGCCGCAGCATCATCACGATGTCGGCGCCATTGAGGCCCTCGCGCATGTCGCGCGCGACCTCGACGCCCATCCGCTCGATGCCGCGCGGCAAGCAGCGTGGAGGGCGCCACCACGCGGACGCGGGCGCCCATGGTGTTGAGCAGCAGGATATTGGAGCGCGCCACGCGCGAATGCATCACGTCGCCGCAGATCGCGATCACGAGGCCTTCCAGCCGGCCTTTGTTGCGGCGGATGGTCAGCGCGTCCAGCAGCGCCTGGGTCGGATGCTCGTGGGCGCCGTCGCCGGCATTGATCACGGAACCGTCAACCTTGCGCGCCAGAAGTTCCACCGCGCCGGAGGCGTGGTGCCGCACCACCAGGATATCCGGGTGCATGGCGTTGAGCGTCACGGCGGTATCCATCAGCGTCTCGCCCTTGCGGATCGAGGATGAGGACACCGACATGTTCATGACGTCGGCGCCAAGCCGTTTTCCCGCCAGTTCGAACGAGGATTGGGTTCGGGTCGAGGCCTCGAAAAACAGGTTGATCTGGGTGCGGCCGCGCAACGAGGCCCGCTTTTTGTCGACCTGGCGATTGAGCTCGACATACTCCTCGGAGAGGTCGAGCAGGCCGGTGATGTCGTCGGCGGAAAGGCCCTCAATGCCCAGCAGATGCCGGTGACCGAGGACGAAAGTCGATTTTAATGCTGGGGTCATTAAAGCCAGAGCTATAGGCAGAGATGCCGGGTAGGGCAAGCCTCAAATCCCGTGTTCGGACTTATCCACTAGCGCTTCGGCGACAGGGTAAACGGCAGGATCGTAGGCCCTGGCGGGCGATTTCAGGTAGGATGGCGCACGGTGCATCCGGCTAGGGCAAAACGTGCGGCATTTCATTCAATCCGTCCGGATCGCGTCGTGGGCATCAATGATCGCCAGCAGGGGTCCGGGAAGTCGAATGGTGCTCGCGGCCATATTGGCGGCAAGCTGTCTCACGGGCGACGCCGCGCAGGCGCAAAAGCTGCCGGCCGGTTTCGTCTATTTGCGCGATGTCGATCCGACCATCATCCAGGATATCCGCTACGCCGGCTCGAACAATTTCGTCGGCCGTCCGCTGCGGGGATATGAGGCCGCCGAATGCGTGGTGAAGCGCGAAGTCGGCGCGCTGCTGAAGAGCATTCAGGAAGAGCTTGCGCTGCAGAACCTGTCGCTGAAGATGTTCGATTGCTACCGGCCCGACGCGCGCGGTTGCCGACATGGTGGCGTGGTCGCGCGACGGCAAGGAGACGGTGGCCGGAAAGCGCTACAATCCGGCGTTCAGCAAGGCCGACCTGTTTCGCCTGGGCTACATCGCAACCCATTCGGGCCATTCCACCGGTGCTGCGCTCGACCTCTCTTTGGTCGATCTGAAAGCCGACAATTCGGCCGTGTTCGATCCGGCCAGGGACTATGGCGACTGCACCGCCAACGTTAACCTTCGTGCGCCCGACGGCAGCGTCGACATGGGCACCGGTTACGACTGTTCCGACGTCAAGTCGCACACATCGGCGAAATCCATCACCGCAGCCCAGCGCCGCTGGCGGGAGAAGCTGGTTCTGGTGATGGCGCGGCGAGGATTTGTAAACTATTCGAAAGAGTGGTGGCACTTTTCGCTGCCGGGAGCAGGCCGGCAGGCCTATGATTTCCCGATCGCACCGCGGAAGTGATTCAGGGTTCCTCCTTGGGCGCGTGCTGGCATGAATTCGATCTCGCTCGTGAAAGCCATCTGATGGATTCCCTTACCTCCGCAAGTGCTGTTGCCGTTCCGCCCGCGATTCCCGACCAGCCGCCGCGCGTCTGGAAATTCTGGGGCACGACGCTGTGGGGCCTGTTCATCTTCGCCGCGATGTTCCTCGGCCAGGTCGCAGTCATCGTCTACTTCGTGTTGCGGCAGGGCGGATCGTTCGATGTCGCCGAAGCGATCCATGTCGTCGGCAGCGGCCTGACCATCTCGCTCTCGGTCATCCTGGGATTACCGGCCGTGCTGCTGGCGACGTGGATCGCGATCCGTCCGACGCGGATACCTTTTGCCGATTATCTGGCGCTGCGCTGGACTTCATGGCGTAACGTATTCGTCGGCGTCGCGGCGCTGATCATTCTCGTCGGCGGCTGGGACCTGCTGTCGCGGGCGCTCGGGCGCGAGGTGACGTCGGGCTTCATGGGCGACGTGCTGAAATCCGCGCAGGCCGACGGCGCGCTGTGGCTTCTGGTGATCGCGTTCTGCGTCGCTGCGCCGATGTGGGAAGAGATATTTTCGCGCGGCTTCCTCTATCGCGGTTGGTCGGAATCGAAGCTCGGCGTCGCCGGCGCCATCTTCCTGTCGTCGCTGGCCTGGACCTCGCTGCACCTGCAGTACGACTGGTTCTTCTTCGGCGAGGTATTTTCGATCGGCCTGCTGCTGGGCTATCTGCGCCACCGCACCAACTCGACCTGGCTGACCATCGTGCTGCACGGCATCAACAATCTGGCGGCGACGATCCAGACTATTTGGCTGGCAGGGAGTGGGTAGGTCAAACCGGACGATGTACGGGTGTGGGTCTACGTTGTATGCGGGTTCGTCAATGCGCGATCGATGATGTCATCATAGAGCGCCCATTGCTGCCGCGAGTTCTCGATGCTGATCTTCGGAATATCGAGATCTGCAAACAATTGGTCGGTGAGCGCCCGGTATTGACGATAGAGGGCGATCAGGCCGTCAAGACCGGCCAGCCCGCGCCTCCTGGCGTACGGCGATTCCAGTTTCCAGTTGGCCTGATAGTTCACCCATTTGTCGCCTCGCTGCGCCGAGACGGCGCGAATGGCGCTGTCGACGTCGTCCTGGTGGAAATAGATCAGCAGCGGACGCAACGGCTTGATGACCGCGACAACTTCCCGGCAATAGGCGGCGATCAACTCCATGTCGGCTTCGAGCAGCAGCAGTGACGTCAGATTGCCGTGGAACAGTTGCCCGTCGACGGCCTGGATGCGGTCGGCGGCCAGAGAACTGTCAACGAAGGCGCGCCACTTGGCGATGCACGATTTGGCAAGCTCTGCCGGCGGCATCGCGCTCCAGGGCAGGTCCCAATCGAAGCGGATCGGATGCGGATCGACCCCTTCGGTTATCCCGGTGGCGGGGATGCCGGATGCCTCCAGCCGGCGAGCGATGTTCACTGGTCATTCCGCCTTGATCCCGCCATTGAGCAACGTCTGGCCAAGGCTTGTGATCGTCTACCTAGTGGGCTGGCACGAGGCAAGTTTGCGCCGCGACAATATCCGCCGCGGCTGTTCTATGCCACCAGCGCAATCGCGATCGGCATCGTCACCGCCGCCAATATGGTCTGCAGCGTGATGATCTGCGCCAATAGCGGCGCGTCGCCGCCCATCTGCCTCGCCAGGACGTAGGCGCTCGATGCCGTGGGGACCGCCGAACAAATCGTCACGACGGCGAGGTTGGAACCGGTGATCCCAAATTGCAACCGCCAGCGCGACGGCGATCACCGGCATCAGCACCAGCTTGAGGAATACCGTCACGCTGGCGGCGAGGCTGGGCCGAACAAGCCTTCGAGATGCAGGCCGGCGCCGGTCACCAGGAGGCCGATGGCGAGCGAGGAGCGGCCGAGCGCGTCCGCTACCTCGTGCCAGAGCCTGGGCAGCGGAATATGCGCGACGTTGATCGCAAGTCCGATCGCGCAGGCCCAGATCAGCGGATTGCCCGCCACGGTCAGGACGATCGATCCTGCCGAGCGCTTTTCCGGCGAGGCGTAGTGGGCCAGCACCGCGACACTGAACACGTTGACAACGGGACGATGGCGATCATCGCGACCGATGCGATCGCCAGTCCGAGATTGCCGAACAGGCTACCGGAGACAGAGAGCGCGACATAGGTCTGCCAGCGGGTCGCGCCCTGGAACATCGAGGTAAAGGCAGGGCCATCAACGGCGGCGCGGGCGAGCAGGGGACGCAGCGCAAGACAGACCATTGATACCGCGAGCGCCGCCAACAGCAGCGCGCCTCCGACACCGCCAACCGGCACGGTGCTGAGATCGGCCTTGACCAGCGTCTGTATCAGAAAGAGCGGAAGCAGCACGTAGTAGGTCAACCGTTCCAGCCCATGCCACTGCGTCTCGGGCCTGATCAGCGTCCGCTTCAGGATGAAGCCGAGCACGATCAGCAGAAACACCGGCAGCAGCGCCGCGATGACGACCGCCATGGCTCAGCGGTCCCCGCGCAGCTTCGTCAGCCGGTCCAGCGCGCCCTGCAGGATGAAGATCGCGGCATGCTCGTCGATCACCTCGGCGCGGCGGGCGCGGGAGACATCCATGCCGATCAGCTCGCGCTCGACGGCCGCCGTCGACAGCCGCTCGTCCCAGAGCGCGATGGCAAGGCCGGTGAGGTTGGAAAAATTGCGGGCAAAGGCGCGGGTCGATTGCGCGCGCGGCCCTTCGCTGCCGTCCATGTTGATGGGAAGCCCGAGCACGAAGCCGACCGCGTTGCGTTCGCCCGATATCGTCAGCAGCCGCGCCGCGTCGGCCTTGAAGGCCTTGCGGTGCAGCGTTTCGACGCCGGTCGCCAGCCGGCGGTCGGGATCGGAGACGGCGACGCCGATGGTCTTGGTGCCGAGGTCGAGGCCAACAAGGGCGCCGCGCTCGGGCCAGTGCGTCACGGCGTCGATCAGGGGGAGGATGGGGGCGGCCATGGTTCCGCATAACACCGGCGCGGCGCAGGCGCAAAGCCGATCATGGCGTGGCGTCCATGCGGGAACGCCACGCCATCTGTCGAGATCGGTTAGCGGATCGCGACCGGGTTGATCATGCTCTGCACGCCGCCCCGAAAGCGCGGCTGGCCGAGCACGAACAGGAACTCGTAGGCCTTGTCGGCGGCGAGGTCGGCCGTATTCAACACTTCCATGATGTAGGTGCCATTCATCGGCAGCAGGATCTGGTGCACCTCGAACACGTTCTTGCTCTCGAACGGAATCACCTCAAGGCCCCAGGTGTCCGCGCCGATGGCGACGACGCCCTTGCCGGCGAGGTATTTCGCGCCTTCAACGCCAAGCCCGGGCTCGCCCGAGTTGAAGCGCTTGTCGTCCTTGCCGATCAGGCTGGACCAGCCGGTGTGGAAGAGGACGACATCACCCTGGCGGATTTCGATGCCCTGCTTCTTGGCGGCTTCCTCGATTTCCTTGACGTTGAAGGCGGTGCCTTCCTTGACCACGTCGGTGCCGAAATAAGCGGCCATGTCGAGCAGCACGCCGCGCGTGACCATCGGCGGTACCTTTTCGACACCGAGCTTCTTGAGGCCGGTCGGATCCGCAAAATCGAGCAACTTGTTGCCGTTGTAATAGACGTGCTCGACGCCGATATGGCCGAGGCCGTCGAGCTGGCTGCCGACGCCAACCCAGCCCTCGATGATGTCGTCATTATAAGTCGTCTTGCTCGGCCCGAGGCCGGGGATGCCGGCCTGGCCGGGTTGCACCACGGTGATCTTGAAGGAGCGGGGCGGGTAGGCGGGCATCTTGGAGTCGAGCGGAAAACCAAGCGCATAGGTCTTGCCGGTCTTGATCAGGCCTGCGGCCTTCAGCACCAGTTCGGGCGTCATGTAGTTGGCGGCGCCGATCTCGTCGTTCGGTCCCCATTTCGATTTTGTCCAGTCTTGAGCGCTTGCCGTTCCGACCGTACCCAACAAGGCAACAGAACAGCACAATACGAACGCTGTGCGCATCGCAGTCCCTCCCAGAGTTGACGTTATGGTTTTTGGTAGCTAGCGCCTCATACTAACGTAGTAGTTTGCGGCGGCCAGAAATTTTTGAGTTCGATGCGCGCGTTGCAATGGAAAGCCGCAGCAGTGAGCGCTGCAGCGCAATCTGTTTTATTACAAAATTGTGGCGGCGAAATTTCGCTCAGCGGAAGGTGATGATGGATAGTTTGAGTTTGTTCGGTCTGTTCGCGGTGACCGCGATGCTGGTGGCTTACGCGCTGGAGGAGCGCAGCCACTGGTTCATTCTCGCCTTCGCCGCCGCTTGCGCGCTCGGCTCGGCTTACGGATTTCTGCAGGGCGCCTGGCCGTTCGGGCTGGTCGAAGCGATCTGGGCCGGTGTCGCATTGCGGCGCTGGAGCGTCAGGCGGGGTTCAGCATAGTCCGCCCCTGATCGACATTGTGGTTGTTGTCGAATGTGGTATCATACTTAGGTAGTATTTCTGTCTTATTGATTTTTTACGCCTGCCGAATGGCGAGCCTATCGCGACGAGAATTTTTTCTGGCGACAGCGACGCGCCGTTTTGCGTCCGTGGTTCTTCGTCCCCTGTCGCACATTGGCTTTCAATACTGCCTTCTCACTTTTTGATGGGAGATGACGATGTTGATGAACTCCGCGATCATTGCCGCCTCGGAACAACGCTTCAAGGAAGCGGACTTCGTGCCAGCCGCCCTGGACAAGAAACTTGGCGACGGTCCTATCCCTATGACTGTCGAGAAAAAGCGGGTCCGGATGCGCCAGTTGCTGGCGCAAACCGATGACGCCTTGTCTGCGCGGATCGGGCTTGAACGGATCATCAACGGCAATGAACTCGACAGCATCAACTACCTGGCCAAGGGCACCGTCGCCTCGCGTTCGGTCTGCCGTATCCAGCTCAGGGACGCGCGCGCTAATTTGGTGGGCTACGCGTCCGGTTTCCTGATCGGCCCCGGTCTGTTGATGACCAACAACCACGTCTTCGGCAGGCCGGCTGACGCTCTCAATTCCGTTGCCGATTTTGACTATGAATTGGACGTCGCCGGCATGGAACGGGAGCCCGTCCGGTTCGGCTTCGAGCCGGCCAAGCTTTTTTATACCAATGACAAGCTCGACTATTCGATCGTCGCAGTAGCGCCGGTGTCATTGGCCGGCGGCCGAAGGTTGGTCGATTGGGGGTGGCTGCCGCTGAGCGGGCAGCCAGGCAAGGGCGACCCCGGTGAATATCTGACGATCATCCAGCATCCCAGTGGGCAGCTGAAGCAAGTCTGCGTTCGTGACAACAAACTTCTGAAGTATGTCGGTGATTTCGCCTGGTACATGACCGACACCAGTTCCGGCTCATCAGGGTCCCCGGCGTTCAACCGCTTCTGGCAGGTTATCGCCCTTCATCATAGCGGCGTCGCGAAAAAGGATGGCAAGGGCCGCGTCCTCACCAAGGACGGTAAGGTCTGGGATTCGTCGATGGACGAAAACTCGATCGACTGGATCGCCAACGAGGGCGTCCGCGTCAGCGCCATCGTGGCGGATCTCAAGGTGACAGTCGGCTCGCATCCGCTGATGAAGCCGGTACTCGACGAGGTCCAGCCGCCGTTGCCGGCGACGGAAAAAGCGTCCGTGCCGGCCGACACGCCGCCTTATGGAAATGGAAGCAATAATGACCTGTGGTTCGAGCAATCCGGCAATGTGACGTCGCTGGTGATTCCCCTGCGGATTCCCGTGCCCTTGTTGAGGAAGAACGGTCACATCGTTCCGGAAGCCACGCCGATCCAGCCGGTCACACCGTTGGTTACCGGCCCGGTCGGCAGCGGGCGCATCGGCCTGCTCACGGGGCTGCCGATGGAGGCCGTGCATATCGATCAATCCACTCTGGGATCGCGGCCAGGCTACAAGCCGAACTTTATCGGCACCGGAAAATTCACGGTGCCGTTGCCAAAGATTCCCGCCTCGCTCAGATCCAAGATCGCCACGCTGAAATCCAGCTCCTCGAAATCCGAACTGAAGTACTTCAATTACAGCGTGGTCATGAACAAGGAGCGCAAGCTGGCCTTCTTCAGCGCCGTCAACATCGATGGAGGGGCGCAGCAGGACGTCGGCAAGCGCGAGGGAGATTCCTGGCTGCGCGACCCGCGGATCGATGAAGACTTTCAGATCGGTAATGAGTTCTATGGCAAGCAATCGACGTTCGAAGCTGACCGGAGCGCCAATCCCTTTGATCGCGGCCATCTGGTCCGCCGCCTCGACGCAACCTGGGGGAAAAGCCCAGATGAGGCCAAGGAGCACGGCGATGATTCCTTCCACTTCACCAATTGCTCCCCACAGTTCTGGTCGTTCAACCAGGGCAAGCAATTATGGGCAGGGCTGGAGGACTACACGCGCGACGAACTGCTGAAACGCCAGGACAAGGGGGTAGTCCTCAACGGGCCGATCTTCGATGGTCCCGACGCCGACGGCGCCGATCTGCCGGACCCGTCGGGTAGACCGCACAAGGACCCGACCTTCGGCGGCCTGGCGATCCCGAAATATTTCTGGAAGATTCTGGTCAGCAAAGGCGACAACCGCCTCAAGGCGGCAGCTTTCATTGTCAGCCAGCGCAATCTGATCATGGATATTGACCGGATCCAGGACGCCGAGAAGCTTTCCGCGGAGGATGTCAAGGTCTTCCAGGTTCCGATCGTTGATCTGGCGAAACTCACCAAGCTCGACTTCGGCAATCTGGAGCAGGCCGATTCCCACGAAGCGACCGCGGTGGGCCCGCGCCTGATCGAAACCTACGACGACATCAGAATTTAGGCGGTAGTTTCAGGCAGCAATAACCTCGCCATTGCTGTTCAGGCAATCAGCAAAACCTTGCAGCGCGCTGTATCGATGTGCGCTGCGGCGAGTGATGAAGAGGGTATCAACCCGCGACTGCTCAGGGGTCAGCGTGTGGACGTTGACCGTTTCGTTGCGGGCGACGACGGCGCGCGGCAGCAGCGTAACGCCCATGTCGGCGGCGACGCAGCCGATCATGCCGTCTAGCGTGCCGAGTTCGAACCGCGCGGAAGACGGCCAGCCGAATTCCGAAAAGATCTGCTCGAGCCGCTGGCGGTAGGTGCAGCCGGTGCGGAACACCAGCGCGGTCGGCCCGGACTTCGGCGTGCCTGCACGCAGGGCGGCGAGGCTCGTCCATCGCCGCGCGGTCACCAGCACCAGCTCTTCACGGAAGGCGACCGTCGCCTCGAGTTCGGCATGATCGATCGGGCCCGCCACGAACGCGCCGTCGAACGTGCCGTTGAGGACGCCGGCCACCAACTCGGCCGTCGTTGACGTCCGCAAGCTCAATCGCACCTGCGGGAAGCGGCGATGGAATTCGGCGAGCAAGGCAGGCAGGCGGACGGCGGCCGTCGTTTCCATCGATCCGATCGCGAGCGGTCCCTTCGGCTCGCCATCGTCGCGCGCGGCCAGCAGCGCCTCGCGCGACAATGCCGCCATCCGTTGCGCATAGGGCAGCAGGCGGCGGCCGGCGCCGGTCAGCGTCATGCCGCGGCTGTGCCGCTCGAACAGGGCAGTGCCGATCTCGGCTTCCAGCACTTTCACGCGCTGCGTGACGTTGGATTGCACGGTGTTGAGTTCGTCGGCGGCGCGGGTGATGCCGCCCAGCCGGGCAACGGTGGAAAAGGTCAGGAGATCGCTCAACTCCATGGCGTACTCCGTTTCATTTTTAAGATGTCAGAGTTCTCTAGTATTCATTTTTCGAGAATGATAGTCCGGCCTAGTGTCAGTGTCCAGATTGCAAGGAATGGACATGCAAATCGCCACGCCGTTGACCGCCCGTTTGGGCATCCAGCATCCGATCCTCTTGGCGCCGATGGACGTTATCGCAGGGGCGCGTCTCACCGCGGCCGTCAGCGCTGCCGGCGGGTTCGGTATTCTTGGTGGCGGCTACGGTGACGAGGCGTGGCTCAGGCAGGAGACCGCCAAGCTTACTGATGTATCCGATCCCTTCGGCATCGGCTTCATAACCTGGAGCCTTGTTAAGCAGCCTGCGCTGCTGGATATCGCGCTTGCAGCGCGGCCGCGCGCGATCATGCTTTCGTTCGGCGATCCCAGGCCGTTCTCGCGGCGCATCAAATCGTCCGGCGCGCTGCTGATCTGTCAGGTGCAAACCGAAGACATGGCGCGGCAGGCGCTGGATGCCGGCGCTGACATCCTGGTTGCGCAGGGCACTGAGGCCGGCGGCCATGGCGCGTCGCGCACTACCCTCGACATCGTGCCGGCGATCGTCGATCTCGCGGCCGGCCGGGTGCCGGTCGCAGCCGCGGGCGGCATCGGCGATGGCCGCGGGCTGGCGGCGATGATGATGCTGGGCGCTTCCGGCGTGCTGCTCGGCACGCGCTTCTATGCCAGTCAGGAATGCGACGGCCCGGAGGAAGCGAAACGGCGCATTTGTGCCGCGACCAGCGGCAACAGCGTCCGCGGCATCATCTTCGATCTCTCGCGCAACAATGTCTGGCCGGCGCCGTTCACGGGCCGCTGTCTGGTCAATGATCATGCACGGCGCTGGATGGGGCGCGAGGTCGAACTCATGCAGAACGTCCAGGCGGTCGCGGCCGAATATGCAGCGGCGAGGGCCGCAAGCAATTTCGATATCGCCGCCGTCATCGCGGGCGAAGCCGTCGGGTTAATCCATGATATCCCACCCGCGGCCGAGATCGTTGACAGGATCGTCACCGAGGCCGGCCAGATATTGAACGGGCGACGAAATTCCTTCGCTGCCTGAACTGCAATCCACCACAATCATTCAAGCGAGCAAAATCATGTGGCCAGACAGCCGGATCATCGACCTCTTCAAGACCGAATTTCCGATCGTGCTGGCGCCGATGGCCGGCATCATGGACGCGGACCTCGTGATCGCGGCGGCGCAGGGCGGGGCGCTGGGTTCGCTGCCATGCGCGATGATCACGGCCGAGAAGGCGCGCGAGCAGGTCAACATCATCCGCCAGCGCGTCTCGGCGCCGGTCAACCTGAACTTCTTCTGCCACACGCCGGTCGATGCCGATCCCGCGCGCGAGGCGGGCTGGAAGGCCAGGCTTGGCTCTTACTACAAGGAGTTCGGGGTCGATCCCTCAGTGCCGATCACTGCTGCCAACCGCGCGCCGTTCGATGAAGCCATGTGCGCGCTCGTGGAGGAACTGAAGCCGGAAGTGGTCAGCTTCCATTTCGGCTTACCGGATCAGGCGCTGGTCAGGCGCGTCAAGGCGGCCGGCTGCATCGTGATGTCGTCGGCGACCATCGTGAAGGAGGCGATCTGGCTGGAGGAAAACGGCGCCGACGTCATCATCGCGCAGGGCGCGGAGGCGGGCGGCCATCGCGGCATGTTCCTGACCGACAATATCGCCCAGCAGCCCGGTACGTTTGCGCTGGTGCCGCAGGTGGTCGATGCGGTGAGGGTGCCTGTCATCGCAGCCGGCGGTATTGCGGACGGGCGCGGCATCGCGGCGGCGTTTGCGCTCGGCGCAGCCGGCGTGCAGATCGGCAGCGCCTATCTGCGCTGCCCGGAATCCAAGGTGACGGCGCCGGCGCGCGTCGCGCTGGCTCAGGCGAACGACGATGCCACCGTCATCACCAATGTCATGACCGGACGCCCTGCGCGCGGTGTCGCCAATCGTGTGATGCGCGAGGTTGGTCCGATCTCGCCGGATGCGCCGGCTTTCCCGCACGCGGCCAGCGCGCTCGGCCCGTTGAAGGCGGCGGCTGAAAAGCTCGGCAAGGTTGATTTCACCAATCTTTGGGCCGGGCAGGCAGTGCGGATGGGCAGCGAGACGCCGGCGGCGGAACTGACGCGCTCGCTCGCGGGCGCCGCGCTGGCGCGCCTCAGTGCGTTGGGCGGGTAGCCGTTATAGTGCGTGGACCCAGGCCTCGGGATAGAGCGCATAGGCATCGCCGCGCCGGGCCAGCCGCGAGAACGCCGGGAAGTGCAAATGCATCCCGGCAATGAGAACGCCGTCGGCGGAGACGCGGTCGAACATCCGCTTTCGCGATGCTGCAGCCGCGGCGAGATCGGTGTCGAAGGCCATGCCGGCTTCGGGAAACGCGGTCTGCACTTCCGGTACGTGCACCGTGTCGCCCCAGATCATCAGCTGTTCGTTGCCTGACTCGACGAGATAGGCGGTGTGACCGGGCGTATGGCCGTGGCTCGGCACGGCGGTGACCCCGGGAAATACTTCGCCGCTCTTGAACAACCGCGTCCGGCTCTTGTAGGGCGCGACCTGTTCGCGGCCGGCCATGAAGAAAAGCTTGGCCGATCGTTCGTCGGCCTTGGCCATCTCGCCGTCGTCGAACCAGTGCGCCGGTTCGTTTTCGTGCATGACGAGTTCGGCGTTCGGAAACAGCAGTTGCCCGTTGGACATGTCGACCAGGCCGGCGGAATGATCCGGGTGCATGTGGGTCAGCAAGACCGTATCGATCGATTTGGCATCGATCCCGGCTCCGGCGAGGCTGCGTTGAACGAAGCCGGCCGACGGCTGCATGTAGTTGCCCGATCCGGTGTCGACGATCGCGGTGCGCCCCTTGGAGTGGATCAGGAAGGTGTTGACGCTGGTTCGCCGCGCCGGCCGGAATGCGTCGGTCAGGATCTGCCGCGCCTTGTCGAGGTCGACATTGCGCATCACGTCAAGGGTGCCGTCGAGATAGCCGTCGCTGATGGCGGTGACGATGATATCGCCGATCTTGCGGTGATAGACGCCGGGAATCTGCTGCGAGGGTTGTGCGTTCATGCGGGAGAACCTTGAGGCTTGAGGGGAGGTCAGGCGCCGACCGATTTCAAAAATTCTTCGATGGTGTCGAAGAGTAGATCGGGGGTCTGCACCGACATGTAGTGCCCGGTGCGGATTTCGACATAGCGGGCACCGGGAATGGATTTGGCCACGGCTTCCGCCAGCGACGGCGGCCGCACGCGATCGAGGCCGCCGCCGATCACGAGGACCGGACAGGCAAGCCCGGCAAGTTCGTCCTGCATCTCGGCTGCCGCCAGCATGCGGTAGATCGTGGCATAGCTTGAGGGATCGTTGCCGAGCCATCGGGTCCGGAAGCGCTCGAACCGCTTGATGTCGCCGCGAAGCTCCGGGGCATAGCCGTTCAACATCGAATCCTCGACCGCGAACGCCATGCCGGCGGCTTCGATCCGCGCAAGGCGCTCCAGCGCCGGCCCGCGGCGCTCTGCGGCGATGCCGGTGGCCGGGCTGCCGACCGCAACCGCGCTGGTGCGCTCCGGATACCGGGCCGCGAAGTGCAGCGCGACGGCACCGCCGACGGCGATTCCTGCGAGCGCGATCTTGCCGGCGATCCCCAACTTGTCGAGCAGGGCCGCGATGTCGTCGGCCATCGTATCGAGGGTAAGCTCGCCGCGGACCTTCTGCGACAATCCGGCACCGCGGGTGTCGTAGCGCAGCACGCGGCGCGATGTTGCGAACCGTGGCGCGACGTCGTCCCAGCTTTCGAGCGAGCCGCCCATTTCGTGAACCAGCACCAGCGTGCGGTCGCCGCTGCCGCTCAGCTCGCAGCGCAGGCCTGCGCCATTGGCTTCAATGAAATCCATTCCGAGCGCCCCAGTTTTCTTTTGATCTTCTTGTTTGTCACGGCGAGCGACTTGCCGGTCAGCCCCGAGATCCGAGGTCACGATACCGGAGACGGTACAAATCGCAAATTCTCGAAGTGCGGGGCGGCTAAGTTGGCCCTATGCGTCCGCCGGCGAGGCGGGATAGCCGCTGCTTGAGCTGACGAGCCGGTTCGGCCAAACCGGCGGTTCGCCCCGCAGGAGATGCGGGGCCTTTCCGGTTTAGTGCGCCGGCTCGTCGCGCGTGACGTCGAGATGCTCGACCGCCAGCGACCGGTAATGCGCGGCCATTTCCTTGTAGTGCTGTTTTGAAATTGGATCGGTCGCAGTTTCCGCGCGACGCTCGAACATCTCAGCCTTTTCCTGCAGGATTTTAGCCTGGGACATGGCTCTCGCTCCCGTTCGTCAGGTTAGACAGGCGAGGTAGACGATCGCGGCGCCTAGCACGGTCCCGATTGACCAGAGGGCGGGATCCCAGCTTTCCGATCCGCCGTTGCCGTTTTCGGTGGGCATCATGACACGGCCTCCCAATTTTGAGGCCGTGACCACATTCCCTGTCTGTTTCAAGGCGACAACGTGAGGGGCCAAAAATGGTTTCGTCGGGGCGCTTTTGCGCAGGAAATGGGCGCTTTGCGCACGATCTCGTGCGTAGGTCGTCTGTCGGACCCTCCATGGGGGTTCGGCCGGCGGCTCCGCCGGTGTTGGAGGCGTGTTCCCGCGGTTGCGGCGCAAAAGCTGCCTCTGCTATACGGCGGGTGCGAATTCTCCATTCGAGGCCTATATTTATGTCTGTTGATGCCGCCACCGTCCGCCGCATCGCGCATCTGGCGCGGATTGCGGTCACCGAGGCCGAAGTTCCCCATCTGCAGGGCGAGTTGAACGCGATGCTCGCTTTCGTGGAGCAGCTTTCGGAAGTGAATGTCGACGGCGTCGAACCGATGACCTCGGTGACCCCGATGGAAATGAAGAAGCGGGCGGATGTGGTCAATGACGGCGAGATCCCCGACGATATCGTTGGGAATGCGCCGGAAACGCAGAATCACTTCTTCCTGGTGCCGAAGGTGGTCGAGTAATTCTTTCTAGAGATCGGAAACTCCGATGTGTCTGCTCTGCGACGATGAAAAGGCCTATCAGGCCTACATGAGCTACCTCGACGCGATGGAGCGGCAGGGCAAGGCCGCCGATCCCGACAAGGCGATGGACGCCGTGCTCGATCAGCTCGAGGCCAATGAGCGGACGCGGCCCAAGCCGAACGATCCCGCCAACGACAAGACGCTTTCTCCGTTCTTCTGCAGCCCGATCAATAAATGACCGATTTAACTTCGATGACGATCGCCGAGGCCAAAGCCGGCCTCGCGAGCAAGTCTTTCACTTCGCTTGAACTGACGGATGCGCATCTGGCCGCCATCGAGGCAGCGCGTTCGCTCAATGCCTTCGTGCTGGAAACGCCGGATCAGGCACGTGCCATGGCGCGCGCGATCGACGCAAAGATCGCCAAAGGCGAGGGCGGCCCGCTGGCCGGCATTCCGCTCGGGATCAAGGACCTGTTCGCGACCAGGGACGTGCGCACCACCGCGTGCTCGAAGATACTCGGCAATTTCGTGCCGCCTTATGAGTCCACCATCACCTCGCAGCTCTGGCGCGATGGCGCGGTGATGCTGGGCAAACTCAACAACGACGAATTCGCGATGGGCTCTTCGAACGAGACCTCATGCTTCGGCCCGGTGGTCAATCCGTGGCGGCGCGAGGGTTCCAACACCACGCTGGTGCCGGGCGGCTCGTCCGGCGGATCCGCATCTGCGGTAGCCGCGCTGCTCTGCATGGGCGCGACCGCGACTGACACCGGCGGCTCGATCCGCCAGCCGGCCGCCTTTACCGCAACCGTCGGCGTCAAGCCGACCTACGGCCGCTGCTCGCGCTGGGGCATCGTCGCCTTCGCGTCCTCGCTCGACCAGGCAGGCCCGATCGCGCGCACCACGCGCGATGCCGCGATCCTGATGCGCTCGATGGCGGGCCACGATCTCAAGGACACGACCTCGGTCGACCGCGCGGTGCCGGACTACGAGGCCGCGATCGGAAAATCCATCAAGGGCATGAAGATCGGCATTCCCAAGGAGTATCGCCTCGACGGCATGCCGGCGGAAATCGAAAAACTCTGGGCCGAAGGCGCGGCGTGGCTGAAGGCGGCCGGCGCCGAACTGGTCGAGATATCGCTGCCGCATACCAAATACGCACTGCCAGCCTATTATATCGTGGCTCCGGCCGAGGCCTCGTCCAACCTCGCGCGCTATGACGGCGTGCGCTACGGCCTGCGCGTGCCGGGGGGCAGCATTGGGGAATTGTACGAGCAGACCCGCGCCGAGGGGTTTGGCGACGAAGTCCGCCGCCGCGTCATGATCGGTACCTATGTGCTCTCGGCCGGCTATTACGACGCTTATTACCTGCGCGCGCAGAAAGTCCGCACCCTGATCAAGAAGGACTTTGAGGACTGTTTTGCAAAAGGCATCAACGCGATCCTGACGCCTGCGACGCCGTCGGCGGCCTTCGGCGTCGGCGAAAAGGGCGCCGATCCGGTCGAGATGTATCTCAACGACATCTTTACGGTGACGGTGAACATGGCCGGGACTGCCGGGCATCGCCGTGCCCGCCGGCAAGGACGCACAAGGTCTGCCGCTTGGGCTGCAACTGATCGGCCGTCCGTTCGACGAGGAGACGCTGTTCTCGCTTGGCGAAGTGGTAGAGCAGGCGGCCGGCCGCTTCACGCCACCCAGGTGGTGGTAGCGATGGCGGATTTCCGCGCCACGCTCGCGGACACTGCGCCGGCGTCCAGCCTGGAACCACCGCTGGCTGCATTGTGGTGGGCCGCCAAAGGCGATTGGGATCAGGCGCACAAGATCGTGCAGGACGAGAGTGACGCGAACGCTGCGTGGGTGCACGCCTATCTGCACCGGGTCGAAGGCGATCTCGGCAATGCCGGTTATTGGTACCGCCAGGCCGGCCAGCCGGTAGCGAAGGATTCTCTGGAAGCCGAATGGGAGCGGATCGTGTCCGCGCTGCTCGGGAGTGGAAAAGCATGAACGGCACAGTCAAACCGGGAAAACTGATCAAGGGCCAGACCGGCGACTGGGAGGTCGTGATCGGGTTGGAAGTGCACGCCCAGGTCACCTCGAAATCAAAACTGTTCTCGGGCGCCTCGACCGAGTTCGGCGGCGAGCCGAACAGCCATGTGTCGCTGGTGGATGCGGCGATGCCGGGCATGCTGCCTGTGATCAACGAGGAATGCGTCAGACAGGCTGTCACGACCGGTCTAGGTCTCAATGCCAAGATCAACCTGCGCTCGGTGTTCGACCGCAAGAACTATTTCTATCCGGACTCGCCGCAGGGCTACCAGATCAGCCAGTACAAGTCGCCGATCGTCGGCGAGGGCGAGGTCGAGGTCGAGCTGGACGGCGGCAAGACCGCGACGATCGGGATCGAGCGGCTGCATCTTGAGCAGGACGCCGGCAAGTTGCTGCACGACCAGAGCCCATCCATGTCTTATGTCGACCTTAACCGGTGCGGCGTGGCGCTGATGGAAATCGTGTCAAAACCGGACATCCGCGACGCCGAGCAGGCCAAGGCCTACGTAACAAAGCTGCGCTCGATCCTGCGCTATCTCGGCACCTGCGACGGCGACATGGAGAAGGGTTCGCTTCGCGCCGACGTCAACGTCTCCGTGCGTAAGCCGGGCGGGCCGCTCGGCACCCGCTGCGAAATCAAGAACATGAACTCGATCAATTTCATCGGCCAGGCGATCGAGTACGAGGCGCGGCGCCAGATCGAAATCATCGAGGATGGCGGCGCGATCGACCAGGAAACGCGGCTGTTCGACCCGAACAAGGGCGAGACGCGCTCGATGCGGTCCAAGGAAGAGGCGCACGACTATCGCTATTTCCCGGATCCCGACCTGCTGCCGCTGGAATTCACGCAAGCCTATGTCGACGAATTGAAGTCGAAGCTGCCGGAACTGCCGGACCAGAAGAAGACCCGCTTCATCGAGGGCTTCGGACTGTCGCCTTACGACGCCAGCGTGCTGGTGGCCGAGCGCGAGAGCGCGGATTTCTACGAAACCGTGCTCGCGGGCCTTGCGGACAAGGCGCGTGACGGCAAGCTCGCGGCCAACTGGGTGATCAACGAGCTGTTCGGGCGCCTCAACAAGGAAGGCCGCGATATCACCGGCTCGCCCGTGTCGGCCGCTCAGCTGGCTGCGATCGTCGGCCTGATCGGCGAGGGCACGATCTCCGGCAAGATCGCAAAGGACCTGTTCGAGATCGTCTGGACGGAAGGCGGCGACCCGCGCGGGCTGGTCGAAGCGCGCGGCATGAAGCAGGTCACGGATCTCGGCGCGATCGAAAAGGTCGTCGACGACATCATCGCGGCCAATCCGGACAAGGTGGCGCAGGCGAAAGCCAAGCCGCAACTCGCCGGCTGGTTCGTCGGTCAGGTGATGAAGCAATCCGGCGGCAAGGCCAATCCGCAGGCGGTGAACGATCTCCTGAAAGCGAAGCTCGGCATCTGAAAGCGTCCCGTAACGGGACACGCTCGCAACGTCGGTGACGTTGCGAGCGATCGCGCGCACGCATCGATCGCTTGTCGCGATCCAGAACTCGTCGTTGCGACGGCAAGCTCGCGTCCGAATCGGTGGTCGCGATTCGTCCGGAAAAGTTCGCTTTGGAGCGCGTCGGCGAGACTTCAGCGCTGTGATGATGAAAATTTTTTTGTTGCCAAACTGTGCGACTCAGAGTCCGTGCGCGCGGCTTTTTGACGCGATTGCCGAGTCTCTGCGACACCGATCGTTCATCGATCATTGTCGTCGCGAATTGAAAAATGCGCAACTGTACAGATGATTCCTGCAGTACTGACCCGCGACGATGCGCATCGCTTCACCATTTTCTGCATCGACGCGGGAGCATGTTGCGATGTCGCCGGCGTCGCCGGTTCGCGCGCTCGCAATTTCTCTGTCAACACTTCCTTAAGCGGGAAGCTGTTTTTTTGAGTGCGTTGGTGTATTCGGGATGTAGTGCATTTCGATTCCCGAGTGCACGCAGCGACTAAAGCCATCTCACTTACATTAGGAGGGCAACATGGCCAAGAAAGCTAAGAAGGCAAAGAAGGCGAAGAGCGCAGTGAAGAAGACTGCGAAGAAGACCCGCAAGGTTGCGAAGAAGAAGAAGTAACTTCGCTTCTTTCAAGAATTGCCGGCGGCTTGATGCCGGCACGTCACACGAGCCCCAGATAAAAATCTGAAGGCTCTGGTCGACGAAAGAGGGTGTCGGCGAGACATCAGGTCAAACGGCTGGATCGAATTTCGGAAGAGCGTTCTTTTAAAAGTTCGCCCTTTCAAACCGGTCCGGCAGAAGAAACAAGTTCTTCTTCGTTCGGTGCGGGTATCCTTAACTATCCGCAATTTCACCGGCGCCAAAAGCCCGGAATGAAATCTGGTCCTGACGTGTTCGCCGACGCCCTTGTCCCCTCGGGGCGTATTCGTCCCCGGAACGCCCGCTTTTGCTGGAGCGCTCCGATAGCCGACGCTAAGGCGTCCGGCGCTGAAATCTCCCTAAATTAATATGGATCCTTCGCAGGCCCCGGCGGCCTCGCTTCTGCCTCTTGTCGCGGGCGCGTCATCGCTTGCGAATTCGGGTTCCGGCGTGCCGTGATCCGCCCGAATGGTCGCAGAAGCTGCGCGACGCCCGGCCGTCGGCTGGAATCGGGCACTGCGCGGTGTGTTGCCGCGGCCCGACGGCGAATGACGGCGACGCCGACCTTGCCGCAATGGTTATCGTTCTGCGAAACCGCAGGGTAAACCGAATTTCACCATTGGTAACTTCTCCCTGTGCCGCAGGCATTTCTGCGATTTCGTGCCCGGCGGCGTCATGCGCGCGTTTACACCCCGTTCATCGCGAAGCTTAAACTGCCCTTCAAATTTGATCGGGCATGATCATCCCAACAACAGACCGGGAAACGGCGTTGGGGATACAGGGTTCAACAGTGGACAGGGGCCGCGCTCGGGGGAGGGCGGCAACGATAAAAAGGGGAGTTGCGGATGTTTCAGGGGCAGATCGATCTCGACGCGGCCATTGCGGTGGAGGCTACGGCGATCCCGGACGTGCTGTTCGAGCGCGGCCTGTACTGGGCGAGCGGGCGTTCCGGCGTGGTGAATCTCGTCGCGGCCCACAAGTGGTTCAATCTCGCCGCGCTGAAAGGACGCGCGGATGCCATCTCGATGCGCCGCGAGGTCGCCGCGATGATGTCGGATGCGGAAATCGCCACCGCGCAACGCGAAGCCCGCGCCTGGATGACCGCGCATTGAGCTTTCGGGCGGCCGGCGTCACGCCGGCGGCTCGCCATTGGCAAGGCAGCATTTCTTGAACTTCTTGCCACTGCCGCAGGGGCAAGGATCGTTGCGTCCGACGTGACGCCAGGGATTCCTGACCGGTTCGCTGGGGTATGCGAAATCGGTCCACGGGGCTTCCTCGCCGTCCTCGTCGAAGATGTCTTCGGTGCCGCGCGTCCAATCCAGCGATACCAGCACGTCCTCGATGTAACCGAGATTGTATTGCGTGAATCGATCGATGTCGTCGGGCGCATATTCGGCCACGGCAATGTCGTCATCGAACTGCGGCCGATCACTCCATCCTTCGGGTATGCGCTCTTCGCGAAAGGCATTGTCGACAAGCGGCACCAGGTCGCGCAGTCCGAGCAGTGCGATCGCCTGCAGCCAGCCCGCCCAGGCCTGATCGCCGTCTTCGGCCGGCCGCTCGTCATGGAACCGAACAAGAAGTCCTCGATACCGATCGCGCTGGATGCGGCCCTCCCATGCCAGGAAAGTCGCGGCGCCGAACAACTCTTCACGGATGAATCCGTCGATCGAACGGTCGGCGATCAAGGCGAACAGGGCGTCGCTATCGTCGTCGAACACGCCGGTGACAATGTTGGCCAGGCTTTCAATGACGATATCGCCGAGCAGGGCGTTCACCTCATCGAAAGGGCGGCGCAGCAGACGCAGGAGCGGCTGGCATGCTTCCCGGTCACGCGCTCCGCCCAGGATGTGAAGCCCGCGGAACAGCAGCAGGCTTTCATCATCCGACAATTCCTCGCCTTCCGCGGCCCGCAGCAGGACGCCGTGCAATGTCGGCGCGGCTTCCTCGATTCTCAGCGTGCACATCCCGACAGCGAAGTCCGGCAGCTTTCGTTCCGCATGAAGGTAATCTTCGATCGGACCGACATCCGGCGTGCTCTCGCCATCGCCAAGGATCACTTCGAGTTCTTGCTTTTTCACGCTGCGCTCCACGGCGAGTACAGGACGATGCTAATGCCTGGCGATCGAGGGCCGCTACCCGGAAGTCGCCAAGAAGCGCTTCTTTGCGAACGCCTTGCCTGACCCCGACTTGAAATACCGTTCAAGGCTGCGAGCCGTTGCTTCATCGCCGACTGCTACATATGAGCGCAGAATCAAGGGCAAATACTTGCTTGTCGAGATGACATGTTCTTGCTGATGGGACGTTGCTCTACGCCGCAGATCGTCCGTCGAGCCGACGTAGATCTCGCCATTGCTCAATTCGAGGAAGTAGACGTACCACACGCGGCAACGGTCTCCCTGCGCTCCTTCGGAGCTTCAGGCGACACCCTTCGCCCTGCGGCCTCCGGGTGGCCTGCCACCCGAAGCCCGCAGGGCGAAGGATGGCGGAGCCGGAGGGATTCGAACCCTCGATAGGGCTTTACAACCCTATAACGGTTTAGCAAACCGCCGCCTTCAGCCACTCGGCCACAGCTCCATGAGCGCGGATATGCCTGACGCGGGGGCCAGCCGCAAGCGGCAGATTTAGATTACGCCGAGGCTATTTGGGGGGCGCCGACGCTTCGTGCGCATTCCTCACGAATGGCCGATGTTCTCGGATCGCGCGTTCAGGTACATCTTTCCGGGCTCTGCCGTCTTGACACGCAAACGGCTCAGAAATTGGCACGGGCGTGCGCGAGATCTGGGTCCCTGGGAGTTTTCGCCGTGTGTTTGCCTCACGCGGGCCGCGACGAGATCGCGTGAAATTGATTCGATGTCGCCGGCGGGCCGATTCGATTCCACACACATCATGGTTCCAGAGCGTCGCGCGCATGCGCCGGGGGCCGTCGCATTCTTTAGATGCATCTCAATCCCGGGAATCTCGGACTTTCATCGTCATTTGCCGGCTTTTGCCGCCGTAGGGCCCCTCCGTCGACGGTAAGACGCCGGCCGCGGCCTGCGTCTGCATGCGATGCGCTTCGTCAGCCGACTTTATAATAGGTGTGAAATCGGCGGTTGCGGATTCGGCGACCTCGCCCTCGATTCGATGCGAGAGCGGCGTGCTGGCCGGCATGAGCCGCTTGTTGCAGTGCCCCATCGAGAAATGCGGGTTCGGCGTGGGCTATTCGAAAATACCAAATAGAAACAATCCCTTGCGGGAAAACTTCAATCACAGGCGCGTGTTATTTGTGCAACACCGTTCGGAAAAGGGGCGGGCTCGGGTTGTCCGAAGCGGTTCCTTTATTGCGTGTGCAGAAGTCCTCGGTAATTGTGATCGGGCGACGGAGGGGGGCATCCCGAGGTCGTCCCGTTAGGTGGTTCGCTTAAGTCCCTCGCGTTCATGCGGGAGTGTCCGAAGGCGCGAAGCGACTAAGCGGGTTTCAGGGGATTAAGGGAACCAACCTTAGGGTGTCATCACCCGGCGGATCCGGAACCTTCCCTACAGAGCAACTTGGAGGTTTAACATGAAGATGGTTAAGAGCCTTATTCTCGGCTCAGCGGCGGGTCTCGTCGCCATGAGTGGAGCACAGGCGGCCGATCTTCCCGTCAAGGCCAAAGCGGTCGAGTACGTGAGGATCTGCTCCCTGTATGGTGCGGGTTTCTTCTATATCCCCGGCACCGACACCTGCATCAAGCTGGGTGGTTATCTGCGCGTCGACACTACGTTCAACGGCACTGTTTACGGCGGCCCGCTCTACAGCGGTGACGGCGGCCAGGGCAATCGCTACAAGGATAACTTCGTCGGCCGTTCCCGTATGGCGATCACGGTTGATACCCGTACCGCCACCGAATACGGCGTTGTCCGTACCTTCGGTCAGGGCGACTTCCAGTTCCAGAACTTCGGCAACAACAATCCAAACAACGTTTTCGCTCTCCCCGGCGGCGCTAGCAACGCGCTCCAGACTGCGGGTGGCGGCTATGTCGCGGTCGAAATGGTGTTCCTCCAGTTCGCTGGTTTCACCTTCGGTAAGTCGGCTTCGGCCTTCGCGACGCCTTGGAACGGTTATCCGGGCAACAACAACTCGTACTTGATGGGCGGTCCGGACTACGTGACCGGCGTCAACAACATCCAGTACACGGCTCAGTTCGGCAATGGCGTGTCGGCCACGATCGGTCTCGATGATCCGACCGTGTTCAACCGCACCGCCGTGCTGAACCTCGGCGTGGCCGCCACACCCGGCGGAACGTTCTCAGTCGCTTGGTAGCCAAGCCACGGCCGCTGGTGCCAACGTCTACGGCGGAACTCATGCTCCTGATATCGCCGGCAACATCCGCGTCGACCAGGCTTGGGGTCTGTTCCAGATTGGTGCTATCGGGCATCTCGTGAACGCTTCCTACAACGTCGTCGGCGCTGGCGGCGTTCCGACCGCTCTGTCGGAAATCTCCGGTCACCCCGACGACAAGTGGGGCGGTGCGGTGAACGTCGCGTTGCAGATCAAGAACATCCCGACCGGTGCGGGCGACGATTTCAAGATCGACGCAACGTACTCCAAGGGTGACACCAAGGCCGTGATCTCCACGAGCGGTGGCTCGCCGAGCTTCGCGATGTTCGGTACACGGCCGTTTCGGTTGCCTATCAGAGCGTTGGCTTCGGCCAAACGTCTGATGCGGTGTTCCTGCCCGGGTTCCTTACCGGCGGTGCTACCGGCGACTCAAGCTGACCGAAGCCTTTGGTGTCCGTGGTGCGTTCAACCACAACTGGGATCCCTACTGGTCGACCAGCTTCTGGGGCAGCTACGCGGCCGTGCGGTATAACGGCGGTGCAACCGACATCCTCAGCGCCAAGGGTCAGTTCTGCGCGAGCTTCAACTTCGGCAAGACCGTGTCTGCAGACTATAGCTGCAACCCGGACTACAACATTGCCCAGGTTGGCGTGGTCACCCGTTGGACTCCCGTCAAGAACCTGACGTTCTCGGCTGAAGTCGGCGCGTTCTTCCTCGACCAGAAGTTCACTGGTGCGGCCACCCTGGCTCCGGCGGCTCCGAAGCCGTCCGGCCCAACCGTTTTCTACAACTTCGCGGACCAGAGCACCGTGTTCCTGAACGTTCGCGCTCAGCGTAACTTCTGATCCCGAAAGACTTGAAGCACTCGGAGAACCCCCGGCAGGCAACTGCCGGGGGTTTTTCTTTGTCGTGTGCTTAAGCTGCTATTTCCTGTCGGGTCATCGTGCATGTGCGCCGCGCGGTACGACCGCCACGAACTCGGAGTACAGCAGTGCTGGCGAGCGGGATGGCCTCGGGGCGGCGCGAAGCGGCCGCGCAGCCGATGCGTCGTTCCGCTATTGGACGCTGGCGCCGCGGTGCAGGTCGGCTTCGATCTGGAGCTTGGTCCCGCCGCCGAATCTCGCGCGATACACCTGCAGGTTCTCCATGATCCGCTGCACGTAGTTGCGCGTCTCGGAGAACGGGATCTGCTCGACCCAGTCGACCGCGTCGATCTTGGGATCGCGCGGATCGCCGTAACGCTCGATCCATTTCTTGACGCTGCCGCGGCCGGCATTGTAGCCGGCAAAGGTCAGGATGTAGGAGCCGCGGTAGTCTTCGAGCAGGCCGCCGAGTTCGGCCGCGCCAAGCGTGGCGTTGTAGACCGAGTCGGTCTTCATCCGGTTGAGATCGAAGCTGACGCCGGCCCGCTTGCAGACATAGCGTCCCGCATCCGGCGTCACCTGCATCAGCCCGTAGGCCTGCGCCGGTGAGACCACGGCCGGGTTGAAGGCGCTTTCCTGCCGCGCGATCGAATAGACGACGCTCGGCTCGACCTCGGGTCCGATCTGCTTGAACGACGGGATGCCGTTGACGGGATAGGCGTAATGGTCGAACGGCAGGCCGCGATTGAGCGCGGCCTTGCCGAGCAGCAGCATGCCGCGGGCGTCGCTATGGCGCGAGGTGAGTTCGCCGAGACCGGCCAGGGCGTCGGGATCGCCATTCTCGCCCATGTCGCCGAAGATCGGGATCGCAAGCTCGCGTTCGTCGAGCTCATAGAGCAACTGCACGGCGCGGACGATCTCCAGCCGCTCCGGTCCGCGCCCACGGGGGACGCCATTCAATTCGAGCTGCGGCATGCCGAGCTTGGCGCGCGCCAATTGGCCGTAATAGCTGGTCGATTGCTCGGCGGCGCGGCCGTAAGCCGCGCGGGCTTCCTGCGCGCGCCCAGCCGCTTCCGCCGCGCGGCCCTGCCAGTAGCCGGCGCGCGCCAGCGCGGTCGGGTTCGCGCTGCCGACGCCGATGCGCGCGAAGTGCTGGGCGGCGACCGCCGGATCTTTCAGGAACCGCAGCGCAATCCAGCCCGCGGTGAATTCCTGCTCGGTCTTGTAGATGTCGCGGGAGGGAAGTGCGGCGTCGCGCGCAATCAGATAGGCGTTGCGGTGTTCGCCGACGTCCAGCATCTTGCGCGCCAGCAGGCGCCGCTCGATCCACCATTCATTGAGATTGTGCAGGCGGCTCGGATCTTTCGGCACCGCCAGCATGAGCTGCGCGGCCTCATGGAATTTCTCTTCGCGGCGCAGCCACTGGATCCGGGCGAACATGTAGCCGGGATCGCTGTGCAGTTCGTGTGGCACCGCATCGAGCAGCGCCTTGAGGTTGGAGGATTTCTTGTTGGCCGCGATGCGCGCCTTGGCCAGTGCGACATGGCCCGAGCCCAGCCGTTTCGCAGCGCGCATGCCGCCGGCTTCCTGCTCGGTGCCGTAAAGCAGCGTGTCCATTCGCGTCTTGTGGTCGCCTGCCGTCAGCAACGCGCCGAACATATCGAGCGCCGCGCCCTCGGTGTCTTCCGACATGCCATCGTTGCGCCAGGCCTCGCGGACCAGCCGTTCGGCATTGGCGCGATCCCCGCGCGCGATCATCACCTTCGCCAGCGCAAATTTGCCCTTGGCCGAAATCGGCGATTCGTTTCCGAACCACGACCAGACCGCGGCGTCGTCGCGGCGGTCGTCCCACAGAGCTGCCTCGATGCGCCGGCGCAGGAAGGTCTGCGACGGCCAGCTCGGATTGGCCGAAACAAAGGCGCGGTAGCGCTCCACGGAAGCGCTGTTGTTGTCGCTGCGCAGGATCAGCCATTCCGCCAGCTTGCGGGCGACCGGGTCCGATATCGCGGCCTGCGCCTCGGTGGCGTCGCCAGGCTTCTGCTTGCGCACCAGCTCGATGACGTTTTCCAGAGCGTCCTTGTCGGCCTGCGACGTCGAGGACGTCGCGGCTACCGCTGCCGTCGCCACCTGCTTGCGTGGGGGCGGCAGGGCGGCATGCTGGCGGGTCGCAGGGGCGAGAACCGGTGGCGCAGGGGCTGGCGCCGCCGCCGTCGCAGGGGCCGCCATAGCTGGGCTGGGGGCCGCGGGCGCGGTCTGTGCCGCGGGCTTTGGAACGACGTTGCGGGCGATCGGCCGCGGCTTCGGCACGGGAACTTTTGGCGTGGCCCAGGCACCCAAAGGAAACGACAGTCCGACGGCCAGCGCCAGGCTCGTGGCCAGTGCGGTCGATCGCAAGGCTGTGGCGCGGGCGAAAGGGATCACGGTGTTCCTCTGCGGCGACGAATCATTCAATCGGTCCAGCCTTAGGTCTATTTGACTGAATATGTGGACAAAATGCTAAAACGTCGCGGCCGGACCGGTTTGCGCCATCACCGCGGCAAAATCGCGGCTGCCGCCGCCTCGAGGAGGGTGGCTCGGCCAAGCCCAAGAAAGAGCATCGGAACAAAGCGCTAGCGCCATACGGCACAGCCCTTTCGCCTTATCGCCAGACCCGATATGAATTGAAATCAATTTTTCGCTGGTGCCGTTTCTTAAGCGTTCGGAGGAAATCCATGGCAGCCGAGACAAAGTTCCGGGGGTCGCTCACCGCCTTGGTCACGCCATTCAAGAACGGCTCGCTCGACGAGGCGGCCTTCCGCGGGCTCGTGAGCTGGCAGATCGAGCAGGGGTCACACGGTCTCGTTCCCGTGGGTACCACCGGCGAAAGCCCGACGCTGAGCCATGCCGAGCATCATCGGGTCGTCGAGATGTGCATCGATGAGGCGAAAGGACGCGTGCCTGTCATCGCTGGCGCGGGCTCGAACTCAACGCGCGAAGCCGTCGACCTTGCTGTTCACGCCGAGAAGGCCGGTGCCGATGCCGTGCTGGTGGTGACGCCGTACTACAACAAGCCGACCCAGGAAGGGATGTATCAGCACTTCAAGGCGGTGAATGACGCGATCGGGATCCCGATCATCATTTACAACATCCCGCCGCGCTCCGTCGTCGATATGTCGGTCGAGACCATGACCCGGCTGTTCGAGTTGAAGAACATCGCCGGCGTCAAGGACGCCACCGCCAATCTTGCCCGGGTGTCGCAGCAACGTCATGCGATGGGGCCGGATTTCATCCAGCTGTCCGGCGAGGACATGACCGCACTGGCCTATATGGCGGCGGGAGGACATGGTTGCATTTCGGTGGTCGCCAACGTGGCGCCGAAGCTGTGTGCCGACCTGATGTCAGCGGTTATGCAGGGTGATTACGCTACCGGACTGAGGATTCAGGACCGCCTGACGCCGCTGCATGATGCCGTCTTCAAGGAGCCCGGCCTCGCGGGAGCCAAGCATGGCCTCAAACTGCTGGGGCGGCTCGAAGAAGAAGTGCGCCTGCCGTTGATGAACGTGACGCCGCCAACCGGCAAGGTGATCCACGACGCCATGGTGCATGCGGGCCTGATCAACTAAGCCGGCAACGGCTTCGTCTGAACCACGAGAAGGGCGCCTCAACATGCTGAAGGAATTCCGCGAATTCGCGATGAAGGGCAATGTCGTCGACCTCGCCGTCGGCGTCATCATCGGTGCGGCCTTCGGCGCGATCGTGACCTCGCTGGTCGGCGACATCATCATGCCGATCATCGGCGCGATCACCGGCGGCCTCGACTTCTCCAATTATTACACGGGCTTGTCGAAGTCGGTGACGGCGACCAATCTGGCTGACGCCAAAAAGCAGGGCGCCGTACTGGCTTGGGGCAGTTTCCTGACGCTGACGCTGAACTTCATGATCGTCGCTTTCGTGCTGTTCTTGGTCATTCGCGCCATGAACCAGCTGAAGCGCAAGGACGAAGTTGCGCCCGCGCCGCCGAAGCCGACTCGCCAGGAAGAACTGCTGGCCGAGATCCGCGATCTCCTCAAGAAGGCTTGATGTGGCCGAGAAGAACGAGCGCCCGATCAAGGTCGTCGCCGAAAACCGCAAGGCGCGGTTCAACTACGCGATCGAGGACACCATCGAAACCGGCATTGCGCTGACCGGCACGGAAGTGAAGTCGATCCGCAACGGCAAGACCACGATTGCGGAATCCTATGCGGATACCAAGGACGGCGAGATCTGGCTGATCAACGCCAATATTCCAGAATATCTGCAGGCCAACCGCTTCAACCATGAGCCGAAACGACCGCGCAAGCTGCTGCTGCACCGAAAGCAGATCAACAAGCTGATGGGTGCGGTCGATCGCGAAGGCATGACGCTGATTCCGCTAAAGCTCTATTTCAACGAGCGCGGCCGCGCCAAGCTCTTGCTGGCGATCGCCAAGGGCAAGAAGCTGCACGACAAGCGCGAGACCGAAAAGAAACGCGATTGGGGCCGGGAAAAAGGCCGCCTGATGCGGGCGCGGGGATAGAAATTTCTCCTCATCCTGAGGAGCGCGCTCTAGCGCGCGTCTCGAAGGATGAGACCGGGGCTTCATGGTTCGAGACGGCGCTCGCGCGCCTCCTCACCATGAGGTCTGAGTGTATTGGGGGTATCGATGAACCAGAAAAACCTGCTCGAAGTCGACTGGAGCAAGATACCGGCGCCGACGGACGATGGCGCGGCGACGCATCTCGTGGGCATGACGATCCCGCCGCTCAGCCTGCTTGCGACCGACGACAGTTCGGTGATGCTGTCAGCGCTTGCCGGCCGCATTGTCGTATTCGCCTATCCCCGCACCGGCGAGCCCGGCAAGATCAGTCTCGTTGACGACTGGGACATGATCCCCGGCGCACGCGGCTGCACGCCGCAAACCTGCTCGTTCCGCGACCTGTTTGCGGAGCTGAAAGCCGCCGGCGCCAACCACGTGTTCGGTCTCTCGACGCAGGACAACGTCTATCAGACCGAGATGGCGTCGCGGCTGCATCTGCCGTTCCCGGTGCTGTCGGACGAAAAGCTTTTGCTGACCCGCGCCCTGAAACTGCCGACCATGGAGGTGGCGGGCCTGACGCTGATCAAGCGGCTGGCGTTGATCGTCGATGGCGGCCGTATCGCGCACGTATTCTATCCGGTGTTTCCGCCGGACCGGAACGCCGGCGATGTGCTGGCATGGCTGAAGGCAAATCCGGCCTGAATTGTGGAGTTGTAGGGCAGGCAAAGCGAAGCGTGCCCACCACCTCTCCGAGAGCGTTGGCGTCAATGGTGGGCACGCTGCGCTTTGCCCACCCTACAAATCCAGATCCTTCCGCACCTGCGCAAACACGTTGCGAAACATCTCCGGCGTCAGCACCCGCGTATTCGTGTTGTAACGCGAGCAGTGATAGCTGTCGTAAAGCCTGACGGCGCCCGCGCCATGCACGGCGCCGTGTCCAAAGGGAGCGGCGGCATTGCGCAGGCCGAGCGCCTTCAATGTCGAGTCATGGGCGATGCGCCCGAGCGCCACGATCGCGCGAAGTTTTGGCATGGTCGCAATGGTCTTCACCAGGAATTGCCGGCAGGTGTTGATCTCGGCAGGCAGCGGCTTGTTCTGCGGCGGCACACAGCGCACCGCGTTGCTGATCCGGCAATCGACCAGCTTCAGTCCATCGTCGGGACGGGCCTGATAGAC
The DNA here is from genome assembly GCA_963816815.1 of uncultured Alphaproteobacteria bacterium. Lineage (GTDB taxonomy): Bacteria > Pseudomonadota > Alphaproteobacteria > Rhizobiales > Xanthobacteraceae > Bradyrhizobium. Next base: position 194,869 of record CAWFMW010000023.1, on the reverse strand, counting down.
GCCCTTGGCAAAGCCGTAATCGAGCAGGGTCGCATAGAGCAGATCGCCGGCGTAGTCGCCGGTGAACGGCCGCCCGGTGCGGTTGGCGCCCTGCATGCCCGGCGCGAGCCCGACAATCAGGAGTTTCGCGTTGGGATCGCCGAATGAGTCGACCGGCGCATTGTACCAATCCGGCGCTTTCGCGCGCGCCTGAGCGCGAAATTCGGCGAGCCTCGGGCAGAGCGGGCAATCGCGGCCGGGTTCGAAAGCGTCGCGGGCGGGGAGACTAGCCATGTTTCCAAAGCGTTTTCGAGCGAAAGCCGGCCACGGACCTGGATCCGGGATCGAGGCCGGGTCGCGTCGACGACGCGCGCCAAACAAAAAGCCCCGGTTCTGTTTCAATCAGAACCGAGGCTCTAGCAGCGTATAGCCGCATTCTCAATCTTCGAAATCGTCGTCGCCGGCCCGCGGCGCCACGGTGGTCGCGCGCTGCAGGAATTGCGGGGAGTGATGGCGCGGCTCACGCGGAGCAGGGCGCTCGGAGGGATCGCGGCCCAGCTTTGATTGCAGCTCGACGAGGTCGGTGAAGACGTCGGCCTGGCGGCGCAACTCGTCGGCGATCATCGGCGGCTGGCTCGAAATGGTCGAAACCACCGTGACGCGAACGCCGCGACGCTGCACCGCTTCGACCAGCGAGCGGAAATCGCCGTCGCCGGAGAACAGCACGATCTGGTCGACATGCTCGGCGAGCTCCATGGCATCGACCGCGAGTTCGATGTCCATATTGCCCTTCACCTTGCGCCGGCCGGAGGCGTCGATGAATTCCTTGGTCGCCTTGGTAACGACGGTGTAGCCGTTGTAGTCGAGCCAATCGATCAGCGGACGGATCGAGGAGTATTCCTGATCCTCGATAATCGCCGTGTAGTAGAACGCACGCAACAGCGTCCCTCGGCTCTGAAATTCCTTGAGAAGGCGCTTGTAATCGATGTCGAAGCCGAGCGTCTTGGCCGTTGCGTAGAGGTTCGCGCCGTCGATGAATAGCGCAATCTTGTTGGAAGCGGGTGACATCAAATGGTTCTCACGTTGAGGTTAGCTCTTCTAGCGCAGCAGCCATCGGCCGCGCGCACTTTCTAGTTCGGTTGCCTAAAGTTCGGTGAATCGTGCCCCACGACAGTCACCACTGCAATTATGGTGCGGCGAGGGCGAAAAACCTATACTTTTGACTGTGCAATGAAGAGATTTACTTGTCCTGTACGGCAACCCTGCCGCGTCTGGACGCTCCGGCCATTCTGGCCCCGAAGTTGGGGTTAGCAGAGCCCATTAGGAAGGCAAATCACAAATTTAGTCTTGCGAAACGGGCTCTGCCGCTATAACTAGCCCCCAATACCGACATATTTGGCCCCAAATAACGGAGCGACAGTCTATGGCGCGCGTAACCGTGGAAGATTGCATTGATAAGGTCGACAATCGATTCGACCTGGTGTTGCTGGCGGCACATCGCGCCCGTATGATTTCGTCCGGATCACAACTCACAGTTGATCGAGACAACGACAAGAACCCGGTCGTTTCGCTTCGGGAAATCGCCGATTCCACTATTTCCCCGGAAGACCTCCGCGAGGAACTGGTTCATTCGCTGCAGAAATTCGTCGAGGTCGACGAGCCAGAGCCCGATACCGTGCCGTTGATCGGCTCGGCCGGCGCCAGCGTCGATGCCGACGACACCGAGGTCGCGGTCGAGCGCATGACCGAGGAAGAACTTCTCAAGGGCCTGGAAGGCCTGGCGCCGCCGGAAGAGCAGCCCGAAGAGGACGAATAATCCGGAACATTCCGGGCCGTCCTGAACTCCCCAGTCTGTCAAAGGCCCGGACATCCGTCCGGGCCTTTGCTTTTGTTGACATTTTTGCGGTTACCATGCGTCCTTCGCCGGCGCGGCGAAAAATCCGGTGAATTGTCTGGCCGGCGGGTCACCGGGTGGGCGCTGGAACGCCGCGTCCCAAGCGAAAATTGAACTGTTTCGTGGCCGAGCGGCGTGCATCGCCGGTCGAAAACGCATTAGATACATAAACGACGGGACCCATCCGGGTCTGGTGGAAAAGGCATCGATGTAATGGCGTATTGGCGCCGCAGCTCACGTCAAATGGAGGCCGCAACCGGTCAGATCTCGGTCGCGCCGACCTCGCCTGTGACGGAGAAGCCGAAATCGCGCTCGCGCATGATGCGGCAATACGATCTGGTCGAGCGTGTCCGCTCGTATAATCCCGACACCAACGAAGACCTGCTCAATCGCGCCTATGTCTACGCGATGAAGGCGCACGGCACGCAAACGCGCGCTTCCGGCGATCCCTATTTTTCCCATCCGCTCGAAGTGGCGGCGATCCTGACCAACCTCAAGCTCGATGACGCCACCATCGTGGCGGCACTGCTGCACGACACCATCGAGGACACCGAGGCGACGCGCGCCGAGATCGACCACATATTCGGCCACGAGATCGGCGCGCTGGTCGAAGGGCTCACCAAGCTGAAGCGGCTGGAACTGGTCTCGCGCGAAGCCAAGCAGGCCGAGAACCTGCGCAAGCTTTTGCTGGCGATCGCCGACGACGTTCGCGTGCTGCTGATCAAGCTGGCCGACCGCCTGCACAACATGCGCACGCTGGAATTCGTGCCGCACGCCTCGCGCCGCCGCATCGCCGAGGAGACGCTGGACATCTATGCGCCGCTCGCCGGCCGCATGGGCATGCAGGAGATGCGCGAGGAGCTCGAGGATCTCTCGTTCCATACGCTCGATCCGGAAGCCTATGCGGTGGTGATGCAGCGGCTGGATGCGCTGGCCGAGCGCAACCGCAATCTGATCGGCGAGATCGAAAGCCAGCTTTCCAAGAATTTGCAGAAGAACGGCATCACCGCGCGGGTCTATGGCCGCCGCAAGCAGCCGTTTTCGATCTGGACCAAGATGGAGCGCAAATCGGTCGGCTTCGAACAGCTGTCCGACATCTTCGGCTTCCGCGTCGTGATGCCGGATGTCGAGTCCTGCTACCGCGCGCTCGGCGTGGTGCACACCACGTGGCCGGTGGTGCCGGGGCGCTTCAAGGACTACATCTCGACGCCGAAGCAGAACGACTACCGTTCGCTCCACACCACCGTGATCGGTCCCGGCAACCAGCGCGTCGAATTGCAGATTCGCACCGAGGAAATGAACCAGATCGCCGAATTCGGCATCGCGGCGCATGCCTTCTACAAGGAAGGCATGGGCTCGCCGACCGAGCGCCTCAAGCACGAATCCAACGCCTTTGCCTGGCTGCGCCACACCGTCGGCATCCTCTCTGAGAGCGCCAATCCGGAAGAGTTTCTGGAGCACACCAAGCTCGAGCTGTTCCACGACCAGGTGTTCTGCTTCACGCCCAAGGGCAAGCTGATCGCGCTGCCGCGCCAGGCCAATGTGATCGACTTCGCCTATGCCGTGCATACCGATGTCGGCAACTCGGCGGTCGGCTGCAAGATCAACGGCAAGTTCGCGCCGTTGTCGTCCGAACTGCAGAACGGCGACGAGGTCGAGGTGCTGACTTCGGCGGCGCAATCGGCGCCGCCCTCGGCCTGGGAATCGCTTGCGGTCACCGGCAAGGCTCGCGCTGCGATCCGCCGCGCGACCCGCACCGCGGTACGCGACCAATATGCCGGCCTCGGCCGCCGCATCATCGATCGGCTGTTTGCCCGCGCCAAGATCGAATACGCCGACGACAAGCTGAAGGGCGCGCTTCCCCGGCTGGCGCGCACCTCGATCGAGGATGTGATGGCTTCCGTCGGACGTGGCGAACTCAAGGCTTCCGACGTCGCCCGCGCCATGTATCCGGACTACAAGGAAGAACGCATGGTGCGCTACGGGGCCAAAAGGAGCCTCGCGGTGAAACTGAAGCTGAAATCGGAGCCGCCGCATCCGGCGCGCAGCGCCTCCGTCATCCCGGTGCGCGGCATCAATTCCGATCTGCCGGTGAAGTTCGCGCCGAACGGCGGTGCGGTGCCGGGCGACCGCATCGTCGGCATCGTCACGCCGGGCGAGGGGATCACGATCTATCCGATCCAGTCGCCGGCGCTGAAGGATTTTGAGGAGGAGCCGGAGCGCTGGCTCGACGTGCGCTGGGATATCGATGAGACCATGCCGCAGCGTTTCCCGGCGCGGATCCTGGTCCATAACGTCAACGAGCCCGGCAGCCTCGCCCAGGTCGCCACCGTGATCGCCGAGCATGACGGCAATATCGACAATATCAGCATGTCGCGCCGCTCGCCCGATTTCACCGAGCTTACGATCGATCTCGAGGTCTATGACCTCAAGCATCTCAGTGCAATTATCGCCCAATTGCGCGCCAAAGCCGTCGTCGCCAAGGTTGAGCGCGTTAACGGGTAGATGTTAAAACCTTGCCGCCCCTCATGGTGAGGAGGCGCGAAGCGCCGTCTCGAACCACGGTTACAGTAGGGCCTGCATCCCTTGAGACACGGCGAAGACGCCGCTCCTCAGGATGGGGGATTGTCTAACAGACTACCGCTTGCGAGTTTTTCAATGCCCGTTCTCCCGCTGCGCCTTGGAGTCAACGTCGATCACGTCGCCACCCTGCGCAACGCGCGGGGCGGCGAGCGGCCGGATCCGGTGCGCGCCGCGCTGGCCGCGATCGAGGCCGGCGCCGACGGCATCACCGCGCATCTGCGCGAGGACCGCCGCCACATCCGCGACAGCGACATGGCCCGCCTCAAGGCCGAGATATCGAAGCCGCTGAATTTCGAGATGGCGGCGACCGAGGACATGCTGCGGATTTCGCTCGCGACAAAGCCCCATGCGGTGTGCCTAGTGCCCGAGCGGCGGGAAGAGCTCACTACCGAGGGCGGGCTGGACGTGGTCGGCCAGCACAATGCGCTGGCCCCCTTCATCGCGCGACTCAGCGATGCCGGCATCCGGGTGTCACTGTTCATCTCGGCCGATCCGCAACAGATCGAGATGGCGGCAAGGTTGCGCGCGCCCGTGATCGAGATTCATACCGGCGGCTGGTGCGATGCCGTGGTCGACGGCCACACCGCGAAGGCCGAGGCGGAATGGCGGCGAATCGTCGATGGCGCCGCCCTGGCGCGCGGGGCTGGGCTGGAGGTCCATGCCGGCCACGGCCTCGACTACCATACCGCCGAGACGATATCGGCGCTGCCCGAGATCGCCGAACTGAACATCGGCTACTTCATGATGGGGGAGGCGCTGTTCATAGGCCTCGGCGAGACCGTGCGGCAGATGCGAGCCGCGATGGACCGCGGCCGCCGGAAGATCGTGGTCCGGCGATGATCATCGGCATCGGCTCCGACCTGATCGACATTACCCGCGTCGCCAGGGTGATTGAGCGCCATGGCGACCGCTTCCTCGACCGCATCTTCACCGACGCCGAGCGCGCCAGGGCGGCGCGCCGCGCCAACAGCGACAAGATGGTGGTCGCGACCTACGCCAAGCGATTCGCCGCCAAGGAGGCCTGTTCCAAGGCGCTCGGCACCGGAATCCGGCGCGGCGTCTGGTGGCGGGACATGGGGGTGGTGAATTTGCCGGGCGGCCGTCCGACCATGAAACTCACCGGCGGCGCGCTGGCCCGGCTGGAAGCGCTGACGCCGGAGGGGTTCGAGGCGCGGATCGATCTGTCGATCACCGATGACTGGCCGCTGGCGCAGGCCTTCGTCATAATTTCGGCGGTCGTGCCCGGCAAATCATGAATCGAGCAGGCGTTCGCGCCGGGGAAGTGTGACAAAACTAAAAAATCATTGATTTATCAATGGATTGGAAAGTTTTTACGAGGCGCTTGATTGCGCGCCCACAAACAACCGTCTAAAACGCCGCAGCGACAAGTTCGAGCCGGGACCGATTCAGGTTAGCGCCGGAATTGGCTCTCAACATCAGTATCGAGACCATTTTCCTGACGCGACCGGATAACGATTCGCGTGCGGAAAACGTTCTGCCACCGTGCGGGCAAAGGCCTGCGGGAATTGGGAAAGCGATGAGCGTGACCTCCAGCACAAAATCCGAAAGCGGTTTGGGCGAAACCATCCGCGTCGTCATCCACGCTCTCCTGATCGCGCTCGTGATCCGCACCTTCCTGTTCCAGCCGTTCAACATCCCCTCGGGATCGATGAAGGCGACGCTTCTGGTGGGCGATTACCTGTTCGTCTCGAAATATTCCTACGGCTACAGCCACTATTCCATTCCATTGTCGCCGCCGCTGTTCTCGGGCCGCATCTTCGGCTCGGAGCCGGACCGGGGCGACATCGTGGTGTTCCGCCTGCCGAAGGACGACTCCACCGATTACATCAAGCGCGTGATCGGCCTGCCGGGCGACCGCATCCAGATGCGGGAAGGCCTGCTCCACATCAACGAGAAGCCGGTCAAGCGCGAGCGACTTTCCGACTTCATCGGCGAGGACCCCTGCGGCTCCGACGCCACCGCGCGGGTCAAGCGCTGGAAGGAGACGCTGCCGAACGGCGTCAGCTATGAATTGCTCGATTGCGTCGACAACGGCTTCTACGACAACACCAACGTCTACACCGTGCCCGCCGGCCACTTCTTCATGATGGGCGACAACCGCGACAACTCGACCGACAGCCGCGTGCTGTCGGCGGTGGGCTATGTGCCGTTCGAGAATATCGTCGGCCGGGCGCAGATGATCTTCTTCTCCATTGCCGAGGGCGAACATGCCTGGATGTTCTGGCGCTGGCCGACCGCCGTGCGCTGGAATTGCCTATTCACAATCGTGCGATGATCGACGAGACAGCGACCATTCCCGACACGCAAACCTCGGCCGAGCCGGGCCAGCAGGCCGAAGCCGCCAGCGTCGCTGCGCCGAAAAAGAAGCGTGGCAAGGCCGGAGCCAAGGCCGCGGCTGCGGCGATCGAGGGACGCATCGGCTACAAATTCTCCGATCCCGCGCTGCTGACGACCGCCTTTACCCATGTTTCGGCCCTGAAGCCCGCGACCCGCCATCGCGCCGACAGCTATCAGCGGCTGGAATTCCTCGGCGATCACGTGCTCGGGCTGATCATCTCCGACATGCTGTATCGCGCCTATCCGCGGGCCGACGAGGGCGAATTGTCGAAACGCCTCGCCGATCTCGTGCGCAAGGAAAGCTGCGCGGACGTTGCAAAATCGCTCGGGCTGCTCGACGACATCAAGCTCGGCGCGGTCGGCGCGGGGGCCGGCGCACGGCTGCGCAAGTCCGTGCTCGGCGACATCTGCGAGGCCGTCATCGGCGCGATCTATCTCGACGGCGGCTACGCGGCGGCGTCGCAATTCGTCGAGCGCAACTGGCTGGAGCGGATGCGCAAGCCGCGCCGGCCGCTGCGCGATCCCAAGACGGTGTTGCAGGAATGGGCCCAGAGCAAGGGATTGCCGACGCCGGTCTATCGCGAGATCGAGCGCACCGGGCCGCATCACGACCCGCAGTTCCGCGTCGCCGTCGATCTGCCGGGGCTGGCGCCGGCCGAAGGCGTCGGCGGCTCCAAGCGCGCCGCCGAGAAGGTCGCGGCCTCGGTGATGATCGAACGCGAAGGCGTCGGCGGCGGCAGCAATGACAGTTGAACCCGCACCAGGCCCGTCCGGCGAGACCCGCTGCGGCTTCGTCGCGCTGATCGGCGCGCCCAATGTCGGCAAGTCGACGCTGGTCAATGCGCTGGTCGGCTCCAAGGTCACCATCGTCTCGCGCAAGGTGCAGACGACGCGGGCTCTGATCCGCGGCATCGTGATCGAGGACAACGCCCAGATCATCCTGGTCGATACGCCCGGCATCTTCTCGCCCAAGCGCAGGCTCGACCGCGCCATGGTGTCCACCGCCTGGAGCGGGGCCCATGACGCCGATCTCGTCTGCGTGCTGCTCGATGCGAAAGCGGGCATCGACGAGGAGGCCGAGGCGATCCTCAACAAGCTCGCGACGGTCCGGCACCCGAAAATCCTGGTGCTGAACAAGATCGACCTGATCCCGCGCGAGAAGCTTTTGGCGCTGGCGCAGGCCGCCAACGAGCGCATGAAGTTCGAGCACACCTTCATGATCTCGGCGCTGTCGGGCGACGGCGTCGACGATCTGCGCAAGACGCTTGCGACGATGGTGCCGCCGGGCCCGTTTCACTATCCGGAAGACCAGATGTCGGATGCGCCGCTGCGGCATCTGGCGGCCGAAATCACCCGTGAAAAGATCTACCGCCACCTGCACCAGGAACTGCCGTATCAATCGACGGTCGAGACCGACAGCTGGACCGAGCGCAACGACAAGTCGGTGCGGATCGAGCAGACCATCTTTGTCGAGCGCGAGAGCCAGCGCAAGATCGTGCTCGGCAAGGGCGGTGCCACCATCAAGTCGATCGGCGCGGATTCGCGCAAGGAGATCGCCGAGATTCGTGGGTGTGCCCGTGCACCTGTTCCTGTTCGTCAAGGTGCGCGAGAACTGGGGCGACGACCCCGACCGCTACCGGGAAATGGGGCTGGAATTCCCCAAGGAATGATCGAGGGATGTTGCGATCGTCGTTGCGAGCGAAGCGAAGCAATCCATGCATCAGCGAATGCGGAAGCATGGATTGCTTCGTCGCTTCGCTGCTCGCAATGACGGAGTAGGCCCGATGACCGTACCGAAGAACGTGCTGTGGTTTGAAGTCCTGCTGTATCTGTCGCTGACGCTGGATGCGGTGTCGGTGGCGTTTCAGGACCGCACGCCGAACGCCGATATGACCGAGCAGATGATCAATGTCGGGACCGTGATGGCGGCCGGCCTGATCCTGCTTCTGGTCTACTTCGTCTGGCTCGCCGCCCAGCACCGCAAGAACTGGCCGCGCTGGGTGCTGGCGTGCGGCGCTGGTGCTGTCGGTGATTTCGCTGGTGCAGGTGATCGGCGAAAGGGGCGTGGCAGTTCGACAGCGGCATCGAGGTGATCTCCTGCGCGCTGACGGCGGCGGGGCTGTACTTCTCCTTCACCGGCGATGCGGTGGGCTGGTTCGACGCGTGATCGTCCGAATTGCGTGGGTGGGCAAAGCCAACGGGTCGCGCGAATGCGCGCCCGATGACAGGCTCCGCGTGCCCACCACCGCGACACGGTTTGTTGATCGTTGGTGGGCACGCTACGCTTTGCCCACCCTACATGCCGCAATCTCCTGTAAACTCCCCCCATGGAATGGACCGACGAAGGCATCGTGCTGGGCGTGCGGCGGCATGGCGAATCCTCGGCCATCGTCGAGTTGCTGACGCGCAGCCATGGCCGTCATCTCGGCCTGGTGCGCGGCGGCGCGGGCAAGCGGATGCGGCCGTTGCTGCAGCCGGGCAACAGCGTCACCACGGTGTGGCGGGCGCGGCTCGACGAGCATCTCGGATATTACGCCATTGAGGGCACGCGCCTGCGCGCGGCCACCCTGCTGGCGTCGGCGCACGCGACCTATGGCGTCACCCATCTGGCCTCGCTGGTGCGGCTGTTGCCGGAGCGCGACCCGCACGAGGACATCTACGAGATGCTGGATCGCACGCTCGACGATTTCGACGATGCCGGCGGCGCGGCGGCGCACCTCATCCGGTTCGAGCTTGCGATGCTCGCCGAACTCGGTTTCGGCCTCGATCTGGAAAACTGCGCCGCCACCGGCGCGACCGCGGACCTGATCTACGTCTCGCCGAAATCCGGCGGCGCGGTGTCGCGGGTGGCCGGCGAGCCCTACCGGGACCGCCTGCTGCGGCTGCCGGCATTCCTGCGCGAAGGCGAGGGCGGCACGAACGGCTGGTCGGACCAGGACCTGCAGGACGGTTTTCGCCTGACCGGGATGTTCCTGCTGCGCCACGTGCTGGAGCCGCGCGGGCAGGGCCATTCCGACGCCAGGGACGGGTTTATCAACGCGGTGACGCGGAATCGGGCGCGAATCAGTTCGGCTTCGTAGCTCCTCAGCGGGTCGTCCCTGCGAACGCAGGGACCCATACGCCGCGGCCCGTCGATTTGGCCCCGTGGCCTAAGCCACTTTTTGCCACAAACACCTGTGGTTATGGGTCCCTGCGTTCGCAGGGACGGCAGTTGGGGTGTCGCCTCACTCGCATCTTGCCCGATTCAGCCGAAAAGTTTAACGCCTCCCCATGGGAAAACGACAGCTACCGCCGGAAGAGCCGGCCGAAATCCACGAGGTGATGCTGCGCGATGCGCTGGAAGAGCGCTATCTCGCCTATGCGCTCTCGACCATCATGCATCGCGCGCTGCCGGACGCCCGCGACGGGCTGAAGCCGGTGCACCGGCGCATCCTCTACGGCATGCGTCTGCTGCGGCTCGACCCCGGCACGCCGTTCAAGAAGTCCGCCAAAATCGTCGGCGACGTGATGGGCTCGTTCCATCCGCATGGCGACCAGGCGATCTACGACGCCATGGTGCGCCTGGCGCAGGATTTCTCCTCGCGCTACCCGCTGGTCGACGGCCAGGGCAATTTTGGCAATATCGACGGCGATAATCCGGCCGCCTACCGCTACACCGAAGCGCGCATGACCGAGGTCGCGCGGCTGCTGCTGGAAGGCATCGACGAGGACGGCGTCGAATTCCGTCCGAATTACGACGGCCAGAGCAAGGAGCCGGTGGTTCTGCCCGGCGGCTTCCCGAACCTGCTCGCCAACGGCTCGCAGGGCATCGCGGTCGGCATGGCCACCTCGATCCCGCCGCACAACGCGGCCGAACTGTGCGACGCCGCGCTGCATCTGATCGACAAGCCCGACGCCAAGTCGAAGTCGCTCCTGAAATGGGTCAAGGGCCCGGATTTCCCGACCGGCGGCATCATCGTCGACTCCAAGGAAAGCATCGCCGAAGCCTACATGACCGGGCGCGGCTCGTTCCGCACCCGCGCCAAATGGACCCAGGAAGAGGGCGCGCGCGGCACCTGGGTCGTCGTCATCACCGAGATCCCGTGGCTGGTGCAGAAGTCCCGGCTGGTCGAGAAGATCGCCGAACTGCTCAACGAGAAGAAGCTGCCGCTGGTCGGCGACGTCCGCGACGAGTCGGCCGAAGACGTCCGCCTCGTGATCGAGCCGAAATCCCGCGCGGTCGATCCGGCGCTGATGATGGAATCGCTGTTCCGGCTCACCGAGCTCGAGAGCAAGATCTCGCTGAACCTCAACGTGCTGATCAAGGGCAAGATCCCCAAAGTGGTGGGGCTTGCCGAATGCCTGCGCGAATGGCTCGACCATCTGCGCGACGTGCTGGTGCGCCGCTCCAATTTCCGCAAGACCCAGATCGAGAACCGGCTGGAAATTCTCGGCGGCTACCTGATCGCCTATCTGAACATCGACAAGGTGATCAAGATCATCCGCACCGAGGACGAGCCGAAGCCGGCGCTGATCAAGGCGTTCAAGCTGACGGAAGTCCAGGCCGACGCCATCCTCAACATGCGCCTGCGCTCCTTGCGCAAGCTCGAGGAATTCGAAATCCGCACCGAGGACAAGAACCTTCGCGGCGAGTTGAAGGGCCTCAAGTCGCTGCTCGGCTCCGAAACCGAGCAGTGGTCCAAGGTCGGCGAGCAGGTCCGGAAAGTCCGCGATCTGTTCGGGCCGAAGACGCCGCTCGGCAAGCGCCGCACGATGTTCGCCGACGCGCCCGAGCACGATCTCGCCGCGATCGAGGAGGCCTTCGTCGAGCGCGAGCCGTGCACGGTGGTGATCTCCGAAAAGGGCTGGGTGCGGACGCTGAAGGGCCATGTCGAGGATATCTCGGGGCTCGCCTTCAAGACCGACGACAAGCTCGACCACGCCTTCTTTGCCGAGACCACGTCAAAACTGCTGGTGTTTGCCACCAACGGCAAATTCTACTCGCTCGACGTCGCAAAGCTGCCGGGCGGCCGCGGTCATGGCGAACCGATCCGCATGTTCATCGACATGGAGCAGGACGCCGCGATCGTCTCGCTGTTCGTCAACAAGGGCGAACGCAAATTCCTGATCGCGAGCAGCGAAGGCCAGGGCTTTGTCGTCAAGGAAGAGGATTGCGTCGGCAACACCCGCAAGGGCAAGCAGGTGCTCAACGTCACCATGCCGAACGAGGCCTGCGCGATCACGACGGTGGCGGGCGATACCGTCGCCGTGATCGGCACCAACCACAAGATGGTGCTGTTCCCGCTCGACCAGGTGCCGGAGATGGCGCGCGGCCGCGGTGTGCGGCTGCAGAAATATTCCAGCGCCAAACTGTCTGACGTCGCCGTGTTCGAGCTCAAGGCGGGGCTGACCTGGAAGGATTCCGCCGGCCGCGAGCAGAGCATGAGCGCCAAGGAATTGTCCGACTGGCGCGGCAACCGCGCCGACGCCGGCCGCCTCGCGGGCGGCCTGCCGAAGTCGAACAAGTTCTTGCGGGGCGTGGAGTAGGGCGCCGCGCTTTGCGCCGCGAGGATTGCGCCGTCAGGCGCCGTTTCGCAGCGAGCCCGTGGCGGCAGCGAGGCCGACCAGCCCGGGGTTCATGCTATCGACCATGGCCGTCGGCATCAGGATCGTGGCGCCGCGCTCCTTGGTGGTTTCGTAGATGATGTTCATGGCGCGGAGCTGCAGTGCTGCCGGGCTGCGGGCATAGATATCCGCCGCCTCGACGAATTTCTGGGCGATCTCCTGTTCGGCTTGTCCCAACAGGACGCGGGCCAGTTTCTCGCGTTCCGCCTGTGCCTGCCGGCTCATCGCGTCCTGCAACGCAGGCGGCACGCCGATGTCGCGGATCTCGACCGAGAGGACCGAGACGCCCCATTCGGCCGTCTTGCGACCGATATCCTCGCGCAGTTGCTGATCCCCCTGTTTGCGTTCGGACAGCAGCGTCGACAGCAATGACGAGCCAACGATCTCGCGAAGTGAGGTCTGTGCGACCTGGGTGATGGCCTGACGGTAGTTGGTGATTTCGAGCGCGGCGCGCTCGGGGTCATGGATCTGCCAAAACACCACCGCGTCGATGTTCACCGGCACCGTGTCCTTGCTCAACGCCTTTTCGGCGTTGATTTCGGTGGTCTGGATGCGCTGATCGAGCCAGGAGGCCACATTGTCGATGAACGGCACAATGGCGAACATGCCCGGGCCGCGAATGGCGGTGAGCTTGCCAAGCCGAAGCACGACCGCGCGCTCCCACTGATCCGCCACCATGATGGATTGAGGAATCAGCAACGCCAGGACTACGAGGCCGCCGGCAATCCAGTAGCCGCCGCGGGAGCCGCCGTCATAGGCGAGCCATGCACTCAATGCCGCGGCCGCCAAGGCTAGGGCTGCCAGCACGATCGCGGGTCGGTTCGCTCCACTTGCGCTAAAATAGTTGCTCATGACGACTATTCCTTCTGCTTCGCGAGGGCCGTTATTCGGTCAGCTACTGCGACGGGGTCGAGGCCCATCGAGGCCGCCGTGGCGAGAACCTGTTTCGCCAATCCATCAACCTGAACCTGTCGGGCACGCGCGCCCATGACGGGAGGGGGCTTGGCGACGAAGCTGCCGCGCCCGCGAACCAGCGTGATGGCACCGATCCGCTCCAGTTCGTCATAGGCGTGCCGTACCGTATTGAGGTCGATCTTCAATGCGACTGCGACTTCGCGCATGGTCGGCATCTGATCGCCGGCAGCCAGCACCCCGGCGCCAAGCTGCCGCAAAATCTGTTCCCGAAGCTGGACATAGATCGGAACGCCCGAGCTTTCGAGCCGAAGGGTTGTGAGCAAGTCTGTATGCATTAACTAGTACACTAGACATTAGACACTTTTTAGTCAATACTTTTCCGCGAGGGGCGGAACCGCGACCGACAACGCCTGCGCTGGCGCAGGGATGGAGGCATCGATGGACAGAGCATCAAGCGGACGCACGCAGCAAAAATCGGCATCGCTCTCGCGCTGTTAGCATCGCCGGGCGTACTTCACGCCCAGCCCATCCCCGGCGCGATTCCCGAATCCACCAAGGCCCTCTCGCAAGGCGAATGGCCGGCCTATGCCGGCACCTACGCCGCTGCGCGCTACTCGCCGCTGACGCAGATCGACCGCACCAACGCCAAGAACCTGCATATCGCCTGGCGCTGGAAGTCGCCGGACATGGCGATCAAGGAGGCCACCGGCGTAGGTCCCAGCGTTGCGAACGAATCGACGCCGTTGATGATTGGCGGGGTGCTCTACACCTCCACCTCGCTGTCGCAGGTCGCCGCGATCGATGCCGCCACCGGCGAGACCAAATGGGTGTACGATCCAAAGATCTACCAAAACGGCCTTGGCATTCCGCCAAATCTCGGCTGGCTGCATCGCGGCGTCGCCTACTGGCGCAATGGCGACGACGAGCGCATCGTGATCCTCACTGCCTTCGCGCAGATGATCGCGCTCGACGCCAAGACCGGAAAGCCGGTGCCGTCATTCGGCAAGGATGGCCGGATCGATCTCGCGGAAGGCCTGCGCCGTCCGGTCGATCCCAACTACTACACCATGACCTCGCCGCCGGTGATCGTGCGTGGCGTCATCGTGGTCGGCTCGTCGGTGTTCGACTGGTGGGGCAAGAGGCCGTCACCGCCCGGCGATGTCAGGGGATTCGACATCGGCACCGGGCGTCTGCTCTGGACCTTCCACACGGTTGCGCAAGGCGAGGAGCCCGGCGCCGAGACCTGGGAGAAGGAATCCTGGAAGGAGGCCGGCAACGCCAATGTCTGGGCGCCGATGAGCGCGGACGAGGAGCTCGGTTACGTCTATCTGCCGGTTTCAACGCCGACCAACGACTATTACGGCGGCCATCGCCCGGGCGACGGGCTCTACGGCGAGAGCCTCGTCTGTCTGGATGTGACGACCGGCAAGAAGGTCTGGCACTACCAGCTCGTCCATCACGGCCTGTGGGATTACGATCCGCCGGCTGCACCAAATCTGATCGATATCACGGTGGCGGGAAAGCCGATCAAGGCAGTCGCGCAGGTCACGAAACAGGCTTTTGTCTATGTGTTCGATCGCGTCACCGGCAAACCGGTGTGGCCGATCGAGGAGCAGCCGGTGCCGGCCTCCAGCGTGCCCGGCGAGCGTGCCTCGAAGACCCAGCCGATTCCGACCAGGCCCGCACCGTTCGACATCCAGGGTGCGACCGACGAGAATCTGATCGCCCTGACGCCGGAGATTCACAAGGAGGCGATCGACATCGCCGACGGCCTATGACCGTGGCGGCCTGTACACGCCGCCGACCGAGCGCGGCACGATAGCGGTGCCCGGCAATACCGGCGGCGCGAGCTGGGCTGGTGCGGCGATCGATCCGGAAACCGGCATGCTCTATGTCGGGACGGTACGGCTGCCGACCCTCATCATGATCCGCAAGCCGGAGCCGTGGCAGGGGACGTATGACTTCATCGGCCTGCCGAGTTATGTGCCGGGGCCGCGCGGGCTGCCGCTGCTCAAGCCGCCGTTCGGCAGCATCGTCGCCATCGACATGAACACCGGCGAGCACCGCTGGCGGATTCCGGTCGGCCGCAGCATGGCGTTGCCGTCGATCCAGAAGCTCGGCATCCGCGAGCAACTGGGATTGCCAAGCCGCAGTTGGGCGCTCGTGACCAAGACGGTGATGATCGTCGTGCAGATGGGATATGTCGGCCCGATGCGCTTCGTGCCGGAACTCAATATGCCGATCAGGGACCTCTTCAACCGTGATCCGCATCTATGGGTCTACGACAAGACCTCAGGCGAAATGCTGGCGGAGATGGAACTGCCGGCCAACGCCACCGGTGCGCCGATGACGTATATGGCCGGCGGCAAGCAGTTCATCGTGTTTCCGGTCGGCGGCGCGAAACTGGTCGAGGAGCTGATCGCGATATCGCTGTAATAGTATTCGCAATTTCGCGCGTTATAACGGCGGCATGACGCACGACCACCACGATCATTCCCACGCGCATGGTCATTCCCATGACCATGCCGGCCACAGCCACGCGCCAGACAATTTTGGCTGGGCGTTCGCCATCGGCGCCACGCTCAATACCGCGTTCGTCATCGTCGAACTGATCTTCGGCTACGCCGCCAACTCGCTGGCGCTGATTTCGGACGCCGTCCACAATCTCTCCGACGTGATCGCGCTGCTGCTGGCATGGGGCGCGGTGTGGCTGTCGCAGAAGCAGCCGACGCAGCGGCACACCTACGGCTATCGCCGGGCCTCGATCCTGGCGGCGCTGTTCAATGCCGGGCTGTTGCTGGTCGCGGTCGGCGGCATCGTCGTCGAGGCGGTCAATCGCCTGGCGGAACCTGCGCCGGTCGCGGGGCTAACCGTCATTCTGGTCGCGGCGCTCGGCGTCGTCATCAATGGCGGCACCGCACTGTTGTTCATGCGCGGCCGCCACGGCGACCTCAATATTCGCGGCGCCTATCTGCACATGGCGGCCGATGCCGGTGTCTCGCTCGGCGTGGTGGTCGCGGCTCTGATCATCATGCTGACCGGCTGGCTGTGGCTCGATCCCGCGATCAGCCTCGTGATCGCCGCGGTGGTGTTCTGGAGCGGCTGGGGTCTGGCGCGCGACAGCGTCAATCTTGCGCTCGACGGCGTGCCGCGCGGCATCGAGCTTGCGAAGGTAAGGGACTATCTCGCCGGGCTCGAGGGTGTCACCGAAGTGCACGACCTGCACGTCTGGGCGATGAGCACCAACGAGACCGCGCTGACCGCGCATCTGGTGCGGCCCGGCGGCAGCGACGACGCCTTCCTGCATCATGTCTGCGACGAGCTGTCGCACCGTTTCAAAATTCACCACGCGACGCTGCAGATCGAAATCAGCGGTGACGCCTGCAAGCTCGCGCCGGCGGAAATGGTTTGAACGGTAGGATGGGCAAAGGTGCGTAAGCGACGTGCCCACCATTGCGCGCACGGCAAGGAATGATGGGCACGCTGCGCTTTGCCCACCCCTACCGATCCCACGATCTAAACCATCCCCATCAGCCGCAGCGCCACGCCTGCGGCGCACGACCCCGCCAGCACCCACAGCATCCCGATATTGAGACGGAAGATCGCGGTGGCCGCGGCGGCCGCCAGCACGAAGGCTGCGAGATCGAGGCTCGACCAGACCGGCATGTCGAACGACAGCCCGAACGAGCGAAACGGCGTGGTCTGCCGGAACAGCGTGTGCAGCGCGAACCAGATCGACAGATTGAGGATCACGCCGACCACCGCCGCGGTGATCGCCGACAGCGCACCCGCCAGCCCCTTGTTGCCGCGCAGCGTCTCGATGTAGGGCGCACCGAGGAAGATCCAGAGGAAGCAGGGGATGAAGGTGACCCAGGTCGCCAGCAATCCGCCAAGCGTCGCCGCGAGCATCGGCGACAGCGTGCCGGGATCGCGATAGGCGGCCATGAAGCCGACGAACTGCAGCACCATGATCAGCGGGCCCGGCGTGGTCTCGGCCATGCCGAGGCCGTCGAGCATCTCGCGCGGCTGCAGCCAGTGATAATGCTCGACCGCCTGCTGGGCGACATAGGCCAGCACCGCGTAGGCGCCGCCGAACGTCACCAACGCCATCTTGGAGAAGAACAGCGCGATCTGGCTGAACACATTGGCTTGTCCGAGCCCGATCAGCAGTGCTGCCACCGGCACCACCCACAGCAACAGCCACACCGAGCTCACTTTCAGTGCGCGCGCAACGCTCGGGCGAACATGGTCGGGCAATTCCTCGCCGAGCAGGCTGTCGACCGCCGCCGTCTTCTTGTTGCCGCCGCCGTGTTCGATGGCGGCAAACTCCGGCCGTCCGCTGCGTGCGCCGAAATAGCCGATCACGCCGGCCGCAATGATGATGATCGGGAAGGGCACGTTGAAAAAGAAGATCGCGACGAAGGCGATTGCGGCCAGCGCGATCATCAGCCGGTTGCGCAACGCGCGCTTGCCGACGCGGACGACGGCCTGCACGACGATCGCGAGCACCGCGGCCTTCAGTCCGAAGAACACCGCCTCGATGAAGCCGACATTGCCATAGGCTGCGTAGATATAGCTCAGGCCCATAATGGCGATGACGCCGGGCAGGATGAACAGGCCGCCGGCCATGATGCCGCCGGCGGTCCGGTGCAACAGCCAGCCGATATAGGTCGCAAGCTGCTGCGCCTCCGGCCCCGGCAACAGCATGCAGTAGTTCAGCGCATGCAAAAACCGGCTCTCAGAGATCCAGTTCTTTTCCTCGACCAGGATGCGGTGCATCACCGCGATCTGCCCGGCCGGGCCGCCGAAACTCAATACGGCGACCCGCAGCCAGACCCGGAAGGCTTCACCGAAGCTGATGCCGTGACCGAGGTCGCGGCTTGCGCCGGCCTCGGTCGTCTTCTCGATCGTGGCATCCATTACGGTTTCGCCTTGTTGGTCGGCCAATTGTGCGTCTCGCCCGAGGCGTCGCGGCACCAGCGATAGAACGCGTCGTAGAGCATCATGCCGGCCTCCAGCTGTTCGAGATCGTCATCGAACATCCGCGACAGGCCGAGCGAGGCGGCAAGCAGCCCGGGCGCCTCCGGCGATAGATCGAGCCGCCCGGTGTCGGCGCCGCGGACCATCGTCGCCAGCCGCAGCAACGGCGGCGTCGCCAGGCCGAACTCCTCGATCATGACATCGAAGGTGCAGAGTTCGCCGCGGTGACTCCAGAACACGTTCTCGACATCGAACGGCGCGGCGTTGAAGCGCTCGCCGACGGCGACAACCTCGGAAGGCGCCACGAACAGGAACACCGCGTTCGGATCGACGAAGCGGCGGATCAGCCAGGGGCAGGCGATGCGATCGATCTTCGGCCGCGCACGCGTGACCCAGACGGTGCGGCCCTGCGCGTCGCGCGGCGGCAGTTTTGATGCATTCACCAGCGGAAGCTTTGCTTCCTTCCAGCCTTCAAAGCCGCCTTCGAGCGTCTCCGCTTCGACATTGGCATGCCGCAACCAGGCCGCCGTGCCCTGCGCGAGTTTCGCCCCGCGCATGCAGACGACGATGGCTGAGTTGCCGGAAAATTTGCCGCTCCAGTCGCCGGCATCCTGATGGCTGCGCCTGATGGCGCCGGGAATCAGCCGCTGGTCGGCGGCGAAATCCTCGTCGGTACGAACGTCGATCAATGCCGGCATATTCGCCGTACCGATCAGTCGTGAAAGCTTGTCTGGAGATATCGTGGTGTAGGATGACATGGTTGCGCCCTCGTAAGAGAAAACGGGACGCGATACTTGGGCATGTCGCCTCGTGGGGAGATCGCAAAACCCCCATGGCCTGAATTAACCGCTTGCGGCTTTCGCTGTCAACCGGGTTTCAAGTTGCTTGCGCCGCCCCGACTTCAGTCCTAGCTTCCGTGCATCGGGGACGAAGCAGGCTCCCCGTCAGACGGTCTGCCGTCCAAGCTCTGCGCACACTCGACGTGTCGAGGTTGGCGCATGGACGCAAGCGTGACCGATACTGCGGCTGAACCAAAACCCTCCACCGGCAAGGCGCTGATCAGGTTGCTCTATGTCGCGCGGGGGCTGCGCGGCTTCGGCGACGGTTTTGCTATCATCATACTGCCGGCCTACATGACCGCGCTGGGTTACGACGCCGTCGCGGTCGGCATCGTCGCGACCGCGTCGTTATTGGGAACCGCGCTGCTGACGCTGGTCACAGGCTGGATCGCGCCGCGCCATGACCTGCGGCCACTGCTGATCGCGGGCGCGTGCCTGATGGCCGCCACCGGTATCGGCTTTCCCGGCGTCGAGCATTTTGTGCTGATCGCGCTGGTCGCCTTCGTCGGCACCATCAATCCCTCCGGCGGCGATCTCGGCGTGCTGGTGCCGCTCGAGCATGCCGTGCTGGCGCATAGCGCCACCGATGCGCGCCGCACCCAGGTGTTCGCGCGCTACAGCCTGATCGGTTCGCTCTGTACCGCCGTTGGCTCGCTGGCGGCGTCGCTGCCTGATCTGCTTGTCGCCGGCGGCAGCACAAAGCTCGCCGCGTTCCGCCTGATGTTCTATGCCTATGCCGCGCTCGGCATCGCCTGCGCCGCGCTTTATCGTTACGTCCCGCATACGCGCGGCGAGGAGAGGGCGCCACAGACGCCGCTCGGGCCTTCGCGCGGCACCGTCTACAAGCTGGCTGCGCTGTTCAGCATCGATGCCTTTGCCGGCGGTTTCGTCGCTCAATCGCTGCTGGTGCTCTGGCTGTTCGAACGCTTTGATCTTTCATTGTCCGCGGCCGGATTGTTTTTCTTCTGGTCGAGCACGCTGAGCGCCTTTTCCTATCCGGTCGCCGCCTGGATCGCCAAGCGCATCGGCCTCGTCAACACCATGGTGTTCACGCATATTCCTTCCAGCATCTTCCTGATCCTGGCGGCGTTCGCGCCGAACCTCTATGTCGCGCTTGGGCTGCTGCTGTTGCGCTCGGCGCTGTCGCAGATGGACGTGCCGACCCGCACCTCCTACGTCATGGCCGTGGTGACGCCGGCCGAGCGGCCGGCGGCTGCCAGCGTCACCGCCGTGCCGCGCAGCCTCGCATCCGCGATCAGCCCGGCGATCTCGGGCGCGCTACTGATGACGTCGTTTACGGGGCTACCACTGGTGGTCTGCGGTACGCTGAAGATCGCCTACGATCTCGCGCTGCTGTTTTCGTTCCGCCACATCAAGCCGCCGGAGGAGCAGGGACGTTAGAGCGAATAGGACCCGCGACTACCAGGGGCTTCGCCGTCCGTCGGGGAGGGGCTCCATCACCCGTCGCTCATCACGGACATGCGACCATTGCACCAATTTGATTTCCGGAGAGTCGGGGGCGTTGGTCTCGTCCGAATGAAAGGCGAGTTTCTGGTTTGCCTGCACCTGGTATTTGGCGGCCTGTGCGAGCCAGTACCATTTCTTGTCCGGTTCGTTGAGCGCGCGTTGACGGCACTCGGCTTCCAGTTCGCGTAAGCGGGTCGCTTCATTCATTGCCAATTCCAGAACCTGGTGGCTCCAACGTGCCAGAGCCGTGTACCAACGAAGACCCCTTCCGTTTAAGCTGTCTGACAAAAACTTCTTAGCGGTAAGCTAGGGAGGTGTGAGGCAATTTATTGAAATTTAGGAATGGATTAATGAGATAACGCTGCTGCTTCGCGCAACCCATCAGGATTGCAGGCTTTCGCCGGATATCGCTTTTGGTCCCATCTATTCTGCGCGCCAAGCATGGGTCGGCCTTCCTTTTCGCATACATCTACCTTTGCGTGTATTATGTACAGTCGGCAATCCGAATGGGGCGCGCGCCGATCTTAGCTGAGAGCCGGTAGCGGCCCCTTGCGCGTGATCATTCGGGCATCTCTTTTTTCGTCACGCTTTGAGGCGGCGGCGTCTGTAGCAGGCACAGCGCCAGCAGCGCTGCGAGACTGAGCGCCGACGACACGAACAGGACGCGGCTGCCCATGATATCGATCAAGAGGCTGAACGCCAGTGGCGCGCCGGCCTGCGCGATCCGCGCCGGGGCGCCGATGATCCCGAGGCGATAGGCGTAGTTCTGCGGGCCGAAGATCGCGAGCGGCATCGTGCCGCGCGCAATGGTCAAAATGCCGTTGCCGGTGCCGTGAAAGACGGCGAAGACGCTGGCCGCGCCGCCGCCGAACAATCCGATGATGACCGCGCCGAGCGGATGCGTGAGGCAGGCCAGCCGGCCCGACAGCAGCGGATGATAGCGCGAAAGAAAGCTCGCCTCGAAGATGCGCGCGGCTACCTGCGATGGCCCGATCAGCGCGCCGGCCGCCACCGCCTGCAGCGAGGTCGCGCCTGCGGATTCGAGAATGCGCGGCAGATGCGCCGCCATCGCGCCGGTGACGCTCCAGGCGGCGGCGAAGGCAAACGCCAGCAGGATCATGGTGCGGTCGAGCGGGATGTGCGGCTTGACGGCGGCGGCAACCGCGGCCTTTGCGCCCCCGACCTGTGGCAGCATCAGCCAATTGATCGGCAGCCCGATCAGGATGTGCGCCGCCGCCCACGCAAAGCAGGTGTTGCGCCAGCCGATCGTCTCCAGCCCCCACGCGGTCAGCGGCCATCCAACGGTGGAGGCGAAGCCCGCGATCAGGGTGATGCCGGTGATCGAGCGCCGCGCCGCGTCGCCGTAGATGCGGCCGAGCGCGCCAAAGGCGGCGTCGTAGAGCCCGGCGCCCATGCCGATGCCGAGCAGGAGCCAGGCTGCGAGCAGAACAGGTATTGTGTAGGTAAGGCCGAGCAGGGCCAGCCCCGCGGCCAGCACGAGGTTGGAAAGCGACAATACGGAACGGCCACCGACCAGATCGATCTGCCGGCCGATGCGCGGGCCCAGCATCGCCGAGATGACAAGTGACGCCGAGAAAGCGGCAAAGATCCAGTTCGAGGAAACGCCGAGATCGCGCGCGATCGGATCGGCGAGGATCGCGGGCAGGTAGTAGCTCGAAGCCCAGGCCAGCGTCTGCGTGGTGCCGAGTGCCACAATGATGGAAAACTGGCTGCGGTTCACGGCGTCTCTCTTCTCGACCAATAGAGCGCCAGCGGCCCAAGCAGGATGCCCGCCGCCAGCACCGAAAATGCCGCCATCCAGGCCGATGCACTATGCGGTCCTCCCGCGGCATCCAGCGCCACGCCCACCGCCCACGCACCGAGCGCGGACAGGCTGAAGCCAACAGTGGAATGCATCGCCATGGTCGCGCCGCGGTAACCGGGATCGGCGGACATCGACATGCCCGAGGTCAGTGCGCCGGAATCGGCGGGAACCGTGATGGCATAAACCAGCATCAAAGGCAGCAGCAGCCAGGGCGACTTGTCGGCGAGGAGCCCGATCAAGAGGGCCACCGCGGCGGAGGCGAACATCACAGCCGATATTGCGCGGTGGCGGCCGAACCGGAGCGCGAGTTCATTGCCGAGGATGCTCGCAGGCATCGCCAGCATGGAGAATACCACGCTGACCACGATCGGCGTCAGGATCGAAGCGTCCGAACTCCTGGCGGCGACGAACGTCCAGAACGCCACGAGCCAGGTCCTGATCCCGTACAGCTCGAAGCAATGCGCGCCGTAGCCGAGAACAAAGCCCATGGCCTTGCGGTTCTGCAACACCGGCGCGAAGTCCAGCAGGCGTCCCGACGCCGGCTTCGGTTCGACCGGCCGCAACAGCAGGCAGACGGTGAGCATCACCAGCGGCCCGGCGGCGGTGACGAAAAACGCGCTGCGCCAGCCCCAGGCTTCCGCGACCAGTTGGGAAACCAGAAACGACACGCCGACGCCGAACGAGAAGCTCGATGTGTAGAGCGTGATGGCGCGGGATGAATTGCCCGACGCAAGGCGATCCGTCAGCGCCTTGAGGCCCGGCATATAGGCGCCCGCAAAGCCCGCGCCGGCGATTGCGTTGAAGAGCGCGCCCGACCACAGGCCGGTGGCGAACAGGCCGAACAGCAAGGTGCCGAGCGCGCTGACCGCAGAGCCCGCGATCAGAATCTTGCGGGCATCGATGCGGTCGGTCAACGTCGCCAGCACCGGCACGGTCAGCATGTAGCCGGCCGCGCCTGAGCCCGCCAAAAGGCCGGCCTGCGCGCCGCTCAAATGCCATTCCGGAATCAGGAATGCCGCGAGAATGGAAGGCACGACGACATGTGGAAGCAAGCTGCCAAGCTGCCCCATGCACATCGCAACGATAACCGAGCGACCTTCCAACGAGATCCCGTTCACTCCCTTACGACGCGCACCCGCATCCGGTCTTGCCGTCCTGCTTTGCTTGTGCATCCGCCACGCAACACGCGTCAACATCCGATAACGCAGGTCCGCCGCAGCAATTGCTGGCATCTGGCGCAAGCGGCCGGCTGCAAACGCCGGTCTCGGGCAATACCAGTTCGACCCGCTCCGCCGCCGCGCGATCGCCGGCGATGTCGGCCGCGATCGAACGTACCTGTTCGTACCCCGTGAGCATCAGGAAGGTCGGCGCGCGGCCGTAGGATTTGATGCCTGCGAAATAGAAGCCGGGCTCATCCTGCGCCAGTTCGCGCGCGCCGTGCGGCCGCACGGTGCCGCAGCTATGTTCGTTGGGATCGATCAGCGGCGCCAGCGCGACCGGACATTCGATTGCCGGATCGAGCCGGATGCGCAACTCGCGCACGAAGTCGAGGTCCGGCCGGAAGCCTGTCGCGACGATGAGTTCGTCGACAACGACGCGACGGGCCGGGCAGGCGGAGAGGGCGCCGACGACGAGGCGAGCGCCGTCAGGGATGAGATGTGAAACGCGGAACTCGCTTTCGACCTTGATTCGGCCCGCCGTCACCAGTGCGGCGAAGGCGGCGCCGAGTTCGCCACGGGCGGCCAGTTTGTCGTTGGCGCCGCCGCCGAAAGCCTTGGCCGGATCGTTACCCCGCAACAGCCAGACGGGACGGGTCTCCGGCGCTTCGAGCGCGAGCTTTGCGAGGTCGATCAGGGTGCCGATCGCGGAATGACCAGCGCCCAGCACGGCGACGGTCTTGCCGGCATAGCGCGCCCGGTCCTTCCCCAGCACGTCGGGCATGCCATAGGCGATCCGGTCCGCAGCCTCGCTCTCGCCGATGGCGGACAGACCATTGGCGCCCGCCGGATTTGGCGAATGCCAGGTGCCGGATACGTCGATCACCGCGTCGGCGTTCACGACCTTCGGACCTTGGCCGTTCTGGTATCGAATTTCGAAGGGCGCATTTTCCCGGCCCCTGGTCTTCATCTTGTCGAAGCTGACGCGGCTGATGCCGGTGACGCGGCTCGACGTCTGAATGTACGGCTTGAGCGCGGTATGGTTGGCGAGCGGTTCGAGATAGCGCTCAACCACCTCCGCACCGGTAGGGTACTGGTCGGGTGCCGGCGAATTCCATCCTGATGTCGCCAGCAACCGCGCCGCAGCCTTGTCGACATTGTATTCCCAGGGTGAGAACAACTGGACATGACCCCATTGCCGCATGGCGTGGCCGACATGGTCCCCGGCTTCCAGTACGATCGGCTGAAGGCCGCGTTCCAGCAGATGCGCGGCGGCGGCAAGGCCGACCGGCCCTGCTCCGATGATCGCGACGGTCTTGGCTTCACTCATGCTATCCTCCCATAAAACTAGAAATATCGAAATAATGGTCAGAAAAACGCGGCGCGCTATGCCGCGGTCTTGGCATTAAGGGTCTTGGCATCAGGCGTCTCGGCGCTCTCCGCGCAGCACTCGGCGGCGAGAAAGCCCAGCAGCTCCCGCATTACTTCGTAGTTGGCGTGGCATATCAGCGTGGTCGCATCGCGCTCCTGGGTCACGAGGCCGACCACCACCAAGGTCTTGATGTGATGGGACAGCGTGGAGGGCGCGATCTTCAACTTCTCCTGCAGGCGCCCAACCGCTAGTCCAGCGCCACCGGCGCGGATTAGCGCGCGATAGATTTTGAGTCGGGTCGGATTGCCCAGCGCTTCGAGATGGGTAGCGGCGTCATCGAGTTTCATGGGGGCACGATCTCACACAGGTCTGGGTTCGTCAACTGTAGTTCTAGAATTATGGAAATACGAATTGGAATGAAGTTTCTTGAGTTGACAGGGAGCGTTATATCGATAAGTCTGGATATATGGATTCAGAACAGTCGATTCTCGCACTGGCTGCGCTTGCTCAATCGACCCGCCTCGATGTGTTCCGGCTGTTGACGAAGCACGAGCCCGAAGGGCTCGCGGCCGGCGATGTCGCCAAGGCGCTGGCGGTGCCGCAAAACACGATGTCTTCACATCTGGCCATCCTGTCCCGTGCAGGGCTGGTTACAGCGCGGCGCATCAGCCGTTCGATTGTCTATCGTGCCGATCTCAAGGCGTTTCAGGCCGTGGTCCTGTTCATGCTGCGGGATTGCTGCGACGGCCGGCCCGAAATCTGCGGGCCTCTGATTGAAGACCTCACGCCGTGTTGCCCGCCAAAGACAAGGAGGAAAGCGCATGTCTGATCGCATCTACAACGTGCTCTTCCTGTGCACTGGAAATACTGCCCGCTCCATCCTCGCCGAAGCCATCCTGCGCAAGGACGGCCGCGGAAATTTCCGCGCCTTCTCCGCCGGTAGCCAGCCAAAGGGTACGGTCAATCCGTTTGCAATCAAGGTACTGGACCGCCTCGATTACCCAACAGACGATTTGCGCTCGAAGAGTTGGGAGGAATACGCGCGAGACGACGCACCTGTGATGGATTTCGTTTTCACGGTTTGCGACAACGCCGCGGGAGAGTCCTGCCCGATCTGGCCGGGCCAGCCGATGACGGCGCATTGGGGCATCGAAGACCCGGCCGCCGTCGATGGTACCGACATGGAAAAGGAAGCGGCATTCGTCGCGGCGTTCCGTTATCTCAAGAATCGAATCGCCGCCTTCACCAGCCTGCCGCTGGAAAGCATCGACCGGCTGTCGCTCGGGACCCGGCTGCGTGACATCGGCCGAGGGGAGGGTGCCACTACGCGGCGCCCGGATGTGGCGTAACCATTATGAACTTGTTCGAACGCTACCTGTCACTCTGGGTTGCCCTGTGCATCGTCGCCGGTGTCGGCCTTGGACATCTGTTACCAGGACTGTTCGCGGTCATTGCCAGCGCGGAAATCGCGCGGGTCAACCTGCCGGTAGCCGGGCTGGTCTGGCTGATGATCATCCCGATGCTGCTGAAGATCGACTTCGGTGCGCTCGGCCAGGTGCGCGAGCACTGGCGCGGCGTCGGCGTCACCCTCTTCATCAACTGGGCGGTGAAGCCGTTCTCAATGGCATTGCTGGGCTCGATTTTTATCGGGCATCTGTTCGCGCCATGGCTGCCGTCGGCGCAAATTCCGTCCTATATCGCGGGCCTTATTCTGCTGGCGGCCGCGCCATGCACGGCCATGGTGTTCGTGTGGTCGAACCTGTGTGAGGGCGAGCCGCATTATACACTGAGCCAGGTCGCGCTGAACGACGTCATCATGGTGTTTGCGTTCGCGCCGCTGGTGGGCCTTTTGCTGGGCGTGGCTTCGATAACCGTGCCTTGGGCGACCCTGCTGATATCGGTAGTGCTCTATATCGTCGTTCCCGTCATTGTCGCGCAGCTATGGCGTCGTGCGCTGCTGGCCAATGGGCCGGCAGCGCTACAGCGAACCCTGAATGCGCTGCAGCCGGTCTCACTGATGGCATTGCTGACGACGCTGGTCATGCTGTTCGGTTTTCAGGGCGAGCAGATCATCGCACAGCCGCTCGTGATCGTGCTGCTTGCCGTCCCGATCCTGATCCAGGTCTATTTCAATGCGGGCCTTGCCTACTGGCTGAGCCGGCGCTTCGGTGTCGCATGGTGTGTTGCCGCTCCGGCAGCATTGATTGGAGCCAGCAACTTTTTCGAACTGGCCGTTGCCGCGGCCATCAGCCTGTTTGGCCTTAACTCCGGAGCTGCGCTGGCCACCGTGGTAGGCGTACTGGTCGAGGTGCCCGTAATGCTTTCGGTGGTCTATCTGGTGAAGGCGTCGCGCGGTTGGTATGAGTCCGGCGCCACAGCGCCCGCTACGGTCAAGGAGGCGGCCCAGCCATGACCGTCACCATCTATCACAACCCCGCCTGCGGCACCTCGCGCAACACGCTCGCCATGATCCGGCAGAGCGGCGAGGAGCCCGAGGTGATCGAGTACCTGAAGACCCCGCCGAGCCGCGCGCGGCTGGTCGAACTGATCGCTGCGCTCGGCATCTCGCCGCGTGCGCTGCTGCGCGAAAAGGGCACGCCCTATGCCGAGCTCGGCCTTGCCGATCCCAAATGGAGCGACGACGAACTGATCGATTTCATGCTTGCGCATCCGATCCTGATCAACCGGCCCATTGTCGTGACGGCCAAGGGCGTGCGGCTGTGCCGGCCGTCGGAGCTGGTGCTCGATCTGCTCGACAAGCCCGTCCAGTCCTTCATCAAGGAAGACGGCGAGGCGGTCACGCGCGCGAAGTGCTGAGGCGCGCGAGGCTTTTACTCGTCACGATTGCGCGGCATAATGGCGTATGGAACTCACGCCCCGTCTGCGCCTGATGAACTGGCTGGTCAGCCAGGGCCTCACAGGCCTGCCCGAGAACGACCTGATCCGCGGTTTCTGCGAGCGCTGCCGCGCCGAAGGGCTTCATGTATCGCGCGGGATGGTCTTCATCGATACGCTGCACCCGATTTTCGAAGGCCGCGGCTTTCGCTGGAACGATGCCGAGACCAACGAAAGCGACGTTTTCGAATACGGCTCGACCAACGAGGGCGAAGCCGCGGAGGCCTGGCGGAGTTCGATCTTCTACCACATGCTCGAAAACGGCCACGAGGAAATGCCGGTCGATCTCACCAATGGCGGCGTGGCCCCCAATTTCAAATTCATGGGCGACCTCGCCGAGAAGGGCCACAAGCATGTGGTGGCCTATGTGCACCGTTTTGGCGAAGCCGGCACCATGGGGCAGATGGATTGCGTCTACTCCTATTGGGGGACGCGGCGCGCCGAGGGCTTTGGCGCGCAGGGACTGGCGGCGTTGCGCGATCTCGTGCCGGTGCTGGGCCTTGCGATCAAGACCGCGGCGCAGGCCGATATCGCCAAGACGCTGGGGCGGGTCTATCTCGGGCGCGACGCGGCGGAGCAGGTGCTGCGCGGAAAAATCGCGCGCGGCGTCACCGAACGCATCAACACCGTGCTGTGGTTCTCCGACCTGCGCGGCTCGACCGCGATCAGCGAAAGCATCGAGCCCGGCGAGATCATTCCGTTCCTCAACGATTACGCGCAGGCCTCGATCGACGCCATCCATGACGCCGGCGGCGAGGTGCTGAAGCTGATCGGCGACGGCGTGCTGGCGATGTTCACTCATGAGAACCTGGCGGCAGCCAAGCGCGCCGCGTTGCGCGCCGAGCACAGATTCCGCCGCAACATGAAGGCGCTCACCGTCCGCCGCGTGGCCGAAAGCCGCCCGGTGACGACGGCCCATGTCGGCCTGCATGTCGGCGAGGTGTTCTACGGCAACATCGGCAGCGACGACCGGCTCGACTTCACCGTCGTGGGCCCGGCCGTCAACGAGGTCAGCCGCATCGCCTCGATGTGCCGCTCGGTCGACCGCGAGTTGTTGATGTCCTCGGCGTTCCGCGCCGGTCTTGATGCGGCGGGGCGAAACTACCTGGTGTCCACCGGCCGCTATGCGCTGCGCGGCATCGGCCGTGCGCAGGATCTCTACACGCTCGATCCGGACATTGCCGCGGACGAAGTCGTGGCGGGGAAGTATGAGCGGTACCTGGCGTCTTAAGGCGCGCCGCCCCTAGCTGCGCAATTCGCATCCCTGTTGACCAGGATCAAAGGCTTCGCAGGCATTTCCGGGCACAAGGCCTCGAATTGGAAAATTGGGAGTCGGGATGTCAGCAACGGAAATCGCGGAGCGTCACTTTGCTGCTGCCATGGCCGAGGCGGAAGCCGCCGGGCAAGGGACCGACAGCATATGCCGCGCGCTGCTGAGCCTCGTGATCAGCAAATATCTTGAGAGTCGGGGCGTCTCCGACGTTCAGTCCGAGCTCCGCTTCGTCGCAGACAATTGCGATCCCGACACGGATTTCATGTTCATGCGGCCCTAACGGGCCTTCGTCCGCAGCGTGTAGAGCCCGACCGCGGCAAGCGAGAACACCGTCAGCACCACGCCGAGCGCGAACAGCGCCTCATGCGAGATCGTGGCGGCAAGCCAGACGCCGATCGCGGCCGTCATCATCTGCCAGAAGCCGACCAGCGCGGACGCCGCGCCCGCCTTTTCGCCGAACGGCGACAGCGCCTGTGCCGTCCCCAACGGATTGACGATGCCCATGCCGAGCAGGAACACGCTCATCGCCGCGAGGAACGGCAGGAAAGAAGGGCTGTACAGCGAGACCAGCAGCATCGCGATGCTGCCGGTGGCTGCCGCGAACAATCCGCCCCGGATCGAGCGGTCGAGCCCGTAGCGCGGCGCCAGCTTTGTCGCGAGCATGCCGGCGGCGAACACGATCAACACGGTTCCCGCGAAGAACAGGCCCAGTTGAATCGGCGTGAAATGCATCGCCTCGATCAAGATGCGTGGCGCGGCCGAGAAGATCGAGAACAGCCCGCCCATGATCAGGCTCACGGTTGCGGCCGGCACCACGAAGCGGCGGTCGGCGATCAGGCCGAGATACGTCCTCGTGATGGCAAGCAGATCGAGCGGGGTGCGCGTGGCGTGATGGGTCTCGCCGAACACGGAGGCATAGGCGGCGGCGCCGAGCGCCGCAAAGGCCGCGACCAGCACAAATTCCGAACGCCAGCCGAACGCGTGGTCGAGCGCGCCGCCGAGCAGCGGCGAGAAACCGGGCGCTGCTGCCATCGCGATCATGATCAGCGCCATCGCGCGCGCCAATGCGGCGCCGGAAAACATGTCGCGGGCGATCGCGCGGGACAGCACCGAGGTGGCGCAGGCGCCTGCCGCCTGGATCACCCGACCGATCAGAAGGCCGGTCAGGTCGGTCGCCAGCGCGCACCAGACGCTGCCGGCAAAGAACACGGCGAATCCGATCAGCACCGGCCAGCGGCGGCCGTAACGGTCCGAGATCGGCCCGACCGCGAGCTGACCGACAGCGAACACGGCGAGAAAGATCGTGATTGCCGAGGTTACCGCCGCGCTGGTGACGTTCAGCGACGCCGCCATCTGCGGCAGCGACGGCAGCAGAATATTGGTGGCGAGCGTGCCGGTCGCGGCAAGGCCGGCCAGAACGGCGATCTGCAAGACGGTCGATGAGGCCTCGGCGCGGGGCGGGGCATCGATCGCCGCGGTCTGGTCGGTCATGGCGGGTTCCTTGGTCTATACGATTTAGATGATGTCTATCATATAAATCCGGACGGGAAAGCAACAATCGGCCGCGTATGGGGACTTTGGAAGAAAATGCGCACTCGTCGCGCCATTGCGAGCGAAACGAAGCAATACATCTCCCCACGGAGAGAATGGATTGTCTCGCTGGATCGGGATACCGCGCTTGATGATGCCGGGTGGAGCTTGCTTGCACTTGCGATTTAAAGACCAACTGGTCTATATATTGGCGATGAGCCGCCAAACGCCAATGCAGTTGCCCCGTGGCCGCCCCCGAAGTTTCGACGTGGAAGCCGCCGTCGAACGCGCGATGGGCGTGTTCTGGTCGCGCGGCTATCACGCCACGGCGCTCCCGGACCTTCTTCGCGCGACAAAACTCTCGCGTGGCAGCCTTTACGCCGCTTTCGGCGACAAGCACTCGCTGTTCCTGCGGGCGCTTGATCGCTACATTGCCGATGCCCTGACACGGATGGATATCGAGCTTGACCCCCGCAGGGAGCCGGTCGACGGCCTGCGAACCTACTTGGCCGGCTACGTTGACCGCACGACCGGCGCCAAGGGTCGGCGCGGATGCCTGCTGGTGGCCACAGCCATGGAACTGGCTGGCCAGGATGCCGAAGTCGGTCGTCGCATCGCGGGATTTTTCAAAGCCATGGAGACCAGGGTGGCGGATGCACTTTCCCGTGCGAAGACGGCGGGCAAGTTGGCCGATGGCGTTGAGCCTGCAAGTGCCGCCCGAATTCTCGTCTGTTTCGTTGAGGGGCTGCGCGTGGTCGGCAAAACGGCGCCGGCACGGATGACATCGCAAGCCACCGCTGACGCTCTTCTCGACCGCTTCATCAGGTGAACAACCCATGGACGCTTGCTCTGCTGGCGCGTCGATATCTAGACCGATCGGTCTTGAACGGAAGGATTCCATGTCCGTCATCCAAATCGTCTGCGCGGTGGCCGTGCCCTTGCTCTGGGGTTATCAGTTCGTGGCCATCAAGGTGGGCGTTACGGAGTTTCCGCCGCTCTTCTTCCTCGCACTGCGCTTCCTGGCCATCGCGCTGCTGCTTGTTCCGCTCGTCAAAAGGCCCACGCGTCAACAATTGGGTCCTATCGCAGCTATTTCGCTTTTCCTTGGCGGGCTGAACTTCGGGCTGTTCTATGTTGGCCTTGGGCTCGGCTCGGGAAGCATGTCGGCCGTCGCCTACCAGCTCGCCACGCCCTTCACCGTCCTGTTGGCCTGGCCGCTGCTCGCGGAGCGGCCGTCGCTCACCACGTCCGCCGGCGTGGTGATTGCATTCGCCGGCGTAGTCGTGCTGGCGGCGGGGCCTGGCCTGTCGGCCAACGCGCTTCCGCTGCTGCTTGTGGTCGGGGCAGCCTTCGCATTCGCAGTGTCCAACGTCCTGACCAAACGCTACGGCCCTTTTGATCCCCTGATGTTGATGGGGTGGTCGTCGCTTCTCACGGTGCCTCAGGTCATGTTGATGTCGTTGCTGCTTGAGCATGGCCAACTGGCGAGCCTTGTCACGGCAGATGAACGTGGCTGGCTGGCGCTCGCCTATACAATTTTCATCGGAGGAATTGTCGGGTTTGGCCTTTGGTTCTGGCTGATCGCCCGTTGCTCCATGGGCCGCGTCGCACCCTTCGGTCTGCTGCTTCCGGTATTCGCCTTGATTTCGAGCGTGTTGTTCCTTGGCGACCGCATGACCCCAAAGCTAATTGTCGGCGGGCTGCTCGCGATCTCCGGCGTCGCCATTACACAGGTAAGACCGAGCGCTCGACCAGTTTGAACCTCTGTCCGAACGTTTGAAAATTTCATTTTGCGCCGTCTACAGCTTGAACCATCGCCTCTACGGCATCGCCTGGTTTCAAGCCGCTTTCGTGCACCAACGTCCGCCAGGTGTGGAAGCTGAGCGCGAGATGCAGCATCGCGCGCTGCTTTTTTTTCAGCTTTTCGCCCAGCACGTCCGGATAGGCTGCCATGTACGGCCCCCATCGCATGTCGGAGATTTCCCGGGTGAGGGCGTGATACTCGGCGTCGCGCATCACACAAGCGGCGAGGGAGGCATTGCGCGCGTACCAGCCGTAGATCGCCGTGAGGCCGGTCCGCAGACGCTCGTGCCGATCCGCAATCGAACGCCACGGCTCCGGCTCCGGAAGCGGGTCGCGATCCATCGCATACCCCGAGCAGGCGAGGTAGAGGCTGCGCTCGTCGGGAAAGTGCGCGTAGAGCGTATGGCGCTGCACGCCGGCGCGATCGGCGATCATGCTGATCGTTGTCGCCGCCGGACCGACGCTGCCGTGCAGATCCACGGCGGATTCCACGATGCGCTGCCGGGTCTGCGCCTGCTGCTCGGCGCGGCGTTTCAGGGTGTAAGTGCGGGACATTCTATTTCATTGCACGAATATGTGCATCTATTATTGACAGTCGCCATAATTTCACTGTACACATGTGTATTATCAAATTTGACGTATGTACATCGCCCCCACTGTTTTTCCTAATTTATTGTCTTGATGGAGGAATTCATGGAGACCAAGGTCAGCGAAATCGCCAGCGGCATCTACCGTCTTTCGACCTATGTGCCGGACATTGCTCCGCCCTCGGGCTTCACCTTCAACCAGTTCCTGGTCCTCGGCGACGAGCCGCTGATGTTTCACACCGGCCTGCGCAAGATGTTTCCGCTCAACCGCGAGGCGCTCAGCCGGATCATCCCGCCCGAGCGACTGCGCTGGATCGCCTATGGCCATTTCGAGGCCGACGAGTGCGGGGCGATGAACGAGTGGCTCGCCGTCGCGCCACAGGCGACGCCCGCGCATGGTCAGACCGGCTGCATGGTGTCGCTGACTGATTTCGCGGACCGTGAGCCGTGTGCGCTGATGGACGGCGAGGTGATCGACGTCGGCGGCGGCAAGCGCGTGCGCTTCATCGATACGCCGCACACGCCGCACGGCTGGGACGCCGGCGTCCTGTTCGAGGAATCGACGCGAACCTTGCTGTGCGGCGACCTGTTCACGCAACTCGGCAACGACAAGGCGCTGACCGACGGCGACGTGGTCGGGCCTGCGATCGCGGCGGAAGACATCTTCAACTATTCAAGCCTCAGCCCGGGCATGGGCGGTACCATCCGCGGCCTCGCCGGCCTTGCGCCGCGCACGCTGGCACTCATGCACGGTCCCTCTTTTACGGGCGACGGCGCCGCAGCCTTGAGTGCCCTTGCGGACGATTACGACCGCCGCATTTCCGGTCAGGTTTTCACGGACGCCGGGAGGCCGGCGGCCTGACTTCCGGGTTTGGGCCTCAACACCCCGCCGGCTCGCCCACCATGTCCGGCTGCCGCGCCAGCGCGACGGCCGGCGAGATCCAGATCACCAGCGCCTGCGCGCCGAAGATCGCGGCCGCCAGATAGAGGCAGGCTTCCGCGCCATAAATCCCGCCGACGATGGCGCCGAGCGCGGAGCCGAGCGGCCGGGCGCCATAACTCATGATGTTGATGGCGGAGACGCGTCCGAGCAGCGACGGCGGCGTCACCGATTGCCGCAGGGTCGTGGTCGAGATCACCCACAGGATCGGGCCGACGCCGAGCAGGAAGAAGCTCAGGCCCGCCAGCCATGGCGCCGGCGCGATCGTAGTCAGCGCCATCACGACCGCGGCGACGAAGCCGGTAACGGGGCCGAGCCCGATCACGGTTCCGAAGGCCAGCCGCTGCATCACCCGCGTTGCCGCGAGCGCGCCGACCACCATGCCGACGCCATACATGCCAAGCGTCACGCCGACGCCGGTCGCCGACAGGCCGAGATGGCGCACGGCGTAGGGCACGAACACCGCGAGCAGCAGGAACGACGCCGTGTTGAAGATGAACTGCGTGATGAACACCGGCCGCAGCAGCGGATGATGCAGCACGAACGCCGCACCTTCCTTGATCTCCTGCAGCGGATGGCGGCGCGGGGCAGGCGCGCGCGCCGGTTCATGGATGCCCGACAGCAATCCAACGGCGATCACGGAGAGCGCCGCGGCAAAGCCGAAAGCGGGCGCGGCGCCAACCCATCCGACCAGCACGCCGCCGAGCGCGGGGCCGCTGGCGAACGCGATGGTGCGCGCCAGCTCGATCCGCGCATTGGCCGCGGGCAGTTGCTGCGACGTCACCAGCGACGGCACCAGAGCCGGTGCGGCGACGCTGTAGGCGACCGTTCCGCACACCGCGATGAAGCCGAGCAGCGAAAGCAGCGGCAGCGTCATCTGGCCGAGCCAGATCAGCAGCAGTATCCCCGCAAGCGCCGCAGCGCGCAGCGCCTCGGAGCCCGCCATCACCCAGCGCCGCGAGATGCGGTCGGCAAGCAGGCCTGCCGGAATCGCAAACAGGATGAAAGGCAGCGTCAGCGCGGTCTGCAGCAGGCCGGTCTGGCCTTCGCCGACGCCGAGCAGCAGCACGGCGACGATCGGCGCTGCGGCCAGCGCAATCTGCTCCGCGGATTGTGCGGCGAGGTTGGACCAGGCCAGACGGTTGAAGGTGGCGGGCAGGCGAGGGGGCTCGGCGGCGGACATGGCGGAATTTCCTGAGGTTCGATTCTGTCGCCATTGTCCGCCCAGAGAACCATCGAACCCACCCGTTTCCCGACAAGGGGCGCACAAGAAAGAGGCCCGCGGCGCGATTGGCAGCGGGCCTCTTTGCGATTTCGATTCGAACGGCGGATCGGCCCGCCGCTTCGGCTACGATCTCGGTCCGAGCGTCGCCTTACCCGTTCCCGAGATCGTCGCGGGCGGCGTCACCACGTCATCTGCATCGTCCATCTCAGGCGGTTCGGCGGGAGCGGCCAGTTGCTGCGCGGCCAGTGCATTGGTCAGGGTTGTCAGCGCGTCGGGACCGGCGGCGAAACCGCCTTCGGCGAGGATCTTGTCGATGATCGGCTTGAACGCCGAGACCGACAGCAACTGCGCGGCGAGGCCGTCGCCGAGGCCGATACCGTTGCCATGGCCATTCATCGCGCCGTTGCCGCCGCCGCGGCCGAGCATGCCGCCGGTGTCGAAGATCCGGATGTCGGAAATCTTCTCGATCGGCTTGACCGCCTCGGCCAGCGCGTTCGGGATGATGTTGATGCGCGCCAGCGTGAGATCGTAGTCGACCATCTCCTGGGAGAGCTTGTTGCGCGCTTCCGCCTTCAGCGCCGCCACTTCGGCCTCGGCCTGGCCGAGCGATTTGACGCCGGTGGCGCGGGTGATCGCCGCATCGGCGTCGGCCTTGGCCAGCACGCTGATGGCTTCCGCCTTGTTGGTGGCGGCCTGGTTTTCGGCTTCCGCCATCACGGTGATCGGCATCGCATTGGTTTCGGCCGCCTTTCGCGCCGCGATCACGTTGATGATCTTGTCGCGTTCGGCGATTTCGACGGCTTTCGCGGTGGTGACCTTTTCCTCGGCCGCGATCGCCAGCGCACGCGCGGTCTCGGCGATGGTCTGCGCCTCGGATTGCTCCTTGCTCTTGGTCGCGACCGCGATCGCGCTTTCCTGCGCGACGATCTGCAGGTCGCGCTCCATTTCGGTATTGCGGCGTTTCACCGCGAGATCAGCCTCGATCTTCCGGGTGTCGCGGGCCTGGTTGGCTTCGGTCTGCTTGTTGGCGACCGCCAGTTCCTGCTGAATGCGGTATTCGGCTTCGTTCTGCAACGCGGTCTGTTCGACCTGCGCGGTCTCCGCGCGCATCGCCGCGGTCTTGTTGGCGATGTCGCGCTGCTGCGCCAGTTCCGCCTCGCGCTTGGTGGCTTCGATGGTCAGCGTGGTCTGGCGGGCGACGAGGTCCTGCTGGGCGATGTTGACCTCGGTGGTGCGGACGATCTGGTTGCGCTCCTGCTCGCGCTCCCTGGTGATCTTGGTCAGCGTCGTCAGGCCGTGGGCGTCGAAGAAGTTGCTCGGATTGAAATGCTTGATGTCGCTCTGGTCGAGCCGCGTCAGCGAAACCGATTCGAGCTCGAGACCGTTGTTCTGGATGTCGGCGCCGACCGCGTCCTGCACCGACTTGACGAAGGTCGCGCGCTGCTCCTGCAGCTCCTCGAGGTTCATGGTGGCCGCCACCGAGCGCAGGCCGTCGACGAATTTGGCCTCGATCAGTTCGCGCAGTTCGCCGGCGTTGTTGGTGCGGCTGCCCAGCGTCTGCGCGGCGAGCGCGATCGACGAGCTGTCGGGTTTGACGCGCACATAGAATTCGGCGCCGATGTCGACGCGCATGCGGTCCTTGGTGATCAGCGAATCCGGGCCGCCGCGCGCGACCTCGAGCCGCAGCGTCTTCAGATTGACGGCGGCGATGGAATGGAAAACCGGCAGCACGATCGAGCCGCCGTCGAGGACGACCTTCTGGCCGCCGAGGCCGGTGCGGACATAGGCTTCGTCACGTGTCGAGCGGCGGTAGAGTTTGGCAAGCAGGAGACCGATAACGAGAACGACGATGACGGCAATAGCGACGGGTACTGCAAGTTCCCACATGTTGTTTAGGCCCTGTCTGAACGTTGTTGCGCAATGAGGTCGGCGGGTGCGGAAATCGCGATAAAGCTTTTGGCGTCGCGGTCGACCAGCAACACGCTGGCGCCGACCGGAAGCGGTGTCGAATTCGGGACTGGCGCGTGCCACCAGAGAATGCCAGTTGCCGAAGACATCCTTGAGACGGACGCGGCCGGGCAGTCCCTGGTCGAGCGGCCCGATCGAAACCTCGGCGACATGGCCGACGAAATCGGCCTCGTTCACCGCATAGGTCTCGTCGCGCGGGATGATGCGGGCGATGCCGCGGCTGGTGAGGCGGATCACGGGCAGGCTGACGGCCTGCGGCGGCAAGCGCGGCGATCAGGACCGGGACCGACAGTCCCACGCCGTGCGCGATGACCCTGCAGGAAGAATCCCGCGATCGCGAACACGCCGAGCGCGAGAACGATCAGGATCAACAGCGGCAGCCGTCCGGCGTTGATCCAGAGAAACAGGCCGCCGAGGCCGTAGTCGCTGTCGGTCTCGAGCGGCGAGATCCTTGCCGATGATCTCGCTGATCGAAAATCCGACCAGCATCGTCAACAATTCGATGCCGCCCAGGGTGACCATGATCGCGGCGGCGATAGCGAACGGACGTACGTCGGGCGCCAGCAGGATATCGGTCACTGCACTCATTGCTGCGATTTGATCCTTTCAAGCCGCGCTGCGATTTCCTTTTCGCGGTGCAGCCGGTCGAGTTCGTCGAGCTCCTTGTCGCCGAGCACGCTTGCAGCGGGCACGCCGGTGACGCGTGCGATCGCCGCCATGGCGCGATCGGCACTCATCGTATTAGTCGTGGGAGCTGCCCGACCAGGTTCAAGTGGCGCGTGCTGCAGGAGGCTTGCCTCGAGATCGGCGAGGCGGCTTTCGGCTTCACGTCGTGCGCCAAGCATCGCCTGCAAGGCCTTGGTCTGCTCATCGATTTCGAGTTCGACGAAATCCATCGCGCGTTCGAGCGCGATGGTCTGCGACTCCAGATCAATTTGCCGTGCAACCCCGGCGCGCGCGAGATCTTCGCGGTTTTCTGCAACCGCCAGTCGAATTTTGTCGGTCAGTCCCGCGACTTCGGCGTCGAGTTCTTCCCGCCGCCGCTTGAGGCGGAATTCCTCGGCGCGCGATTTGCCGAGCGCATAACGCGCTTCGTCGGCGCCGGCGTCGATCTCGCGGATCGCCTGCTTGACGAGCGCGACCTTGTTGCTGTTCTCGGCGTTGTCGATGGTCTGGCTGGCGATGGCGGCAAGAAGCCGGCCCATACGTGCAAGGATGCCTTCGTGAAGCATGGTCTTCTCCTCCGGTTGGATTGATTTCGATTTGACGGCGATCTGGATTTCGTAAGCGTGGCCGTCGGAGACCAAATGAGCCGGGAAGGGGCTATCCCAGCCGGCAAGATAGCCCGGCACATCGAACGGCACCAAGACGCGTCCCTGCACAGTGCTGATGGTCAGTGAAGTCGGCCCCTTGATCGCAAACAACTTGTCGTCGAGTGGAATTTTGCGCAGCGCGCCACCCGTCACGTAGCCGGCGCGGTCGCGCAGACCCAGCGTGACCAGCCGCGCGGGCAGGCCGGTTTCGACGCGTATTTTTTCGTAGGCCTGGGCGTGCAGGGCGACGAGGTTGGCGCCCACAGGCGCAACCTCGGCGAGGATCGCCATCATCCGGTCGTAGGCCGCAAAGGTCGCCTCGATGGCGGCGATGCCGGCCTCGTCGGGGGCGAGGGCGTATCGCAGCGTGGCCGTGGGCGTCTCGACCGGGATCTTGATCATGCTTTCAACATAAAGCACTTCCTGAGTGCTTTATCGGGGCGCGGCGGTATCATTTTCGTGATTGCTAGATGCAGTTGCAAATGAGTTGCAATAAGGAGGGATATCGGCCATCTTGCTGAAATGGATGCCCGAACGCCCGCCTTGGACCAGAAGCCCACGATCGAGAGTGTACCGATGACCGATACGGATGCCGCCGGCTGGCGCGCTGACGCCGCCGCTGGCACCCAGAAGAGCCTGCCTGAAGTCAATTCGACCATCGCTGTGCCGTTTGGCGGGCATTGGTCGCGGCGGCTGCTGGCCTTCCTCGGCCCTGGCTACCTGGTCTCGGTCGGTTACATGGACCCAGGTAACTGGGCCACCGACCTCGCGGGCGGGTCGAAGTTTGGCTACACGCTGCTGTCGGTCATCCTGTTGTCGAACCTGATGGCGATCCTGCTGCAGGCGCTCGCCGCGCGGCTTGGCATCGTCACCGACCGCGATCTCGCGCAGGCCTGCCGCGCCAGCTTTTCCCGACCGGTCAACTTCATGCTCTGGTTGGCCTGCGAGGCCGCCATCATCGCCTGCGATCTTGCGGAAGTGATCGGCACGGCCATCGCGCTCAAATTGCTGTTCGGCATCCCCCTGATCGGCGGCGCGCTGATCACCGCGCTCGACGCCTTCCTGCTGCTGCTGTTGATGAACAAGGGCTTTCGCTTCCTCGAAGCCTTCGTCATCTCGCTGCTGATCGTGATCGCTGTCTGCTTTGGGGTTCAGATCGTAGCGGCCGCGCCGCCGGTTGCCGCCGTTCTGAAGGGTTTCATTCCGTCGCCCGAGATCGTCACCAATCCCGAGATGCTCTACATCGCCATCGGCATCATCGGCGCCACGGTGATGCCGCATAATCTCTATCTGCACTCCTCGATCGTGCAGACCCGCGCCTATGAACGTAACGACAGAGGCCGCCGCGAGGCGATCAAATGGGCGACCACGGACTCGACGATCGCGCTGATGCTGGCGCTGTTCATCAACGCCGCGATCCTGATCGTCGCCGCCGCGACGTTCCATGCGACCGGCCGCACCGAAGTCGCCGAGATCGGCCAGGCGTATGAACTGCTGTCGCCGCTGCTCGGCCTCGGGATGGCCTCGACCCTGTTTGCGGTAGCACTGCTCGCTTCCGGTTTGAACTCGACGGTGACGGCCACGCTGGCCGGCCAGATCGTGATGGAAGGCTTTTTACACCTGCGCCTGCCGAGCTGGGCGCGGCGGCTATTAACCCGCGGCATCGCCATCGTTCCGGTCGTGATCGTCACCGCGTTTTACGGCGAGCGCGGCACCAGCCAGTTGTTGGTGTTCAGCCAGGTCATCCTGTCGATGCAATTGCCGTTCGCAGTGATCCCGCTGGTGAAGTTCGTTTCCGACCGGCGCAAGATGGGCCAGTTCGCGATCTCCCGCAGCGTGGCCGTGGTGGCGTGGATCGTCGCGGGCATCATCGTCGCGCTGAACGTGAAGCTGCTGTTCGAGACGTTCTTCGGGTGAAGCCTCGCACGCCGCGTCATCGCCCGGCTTGACCGGGCGACCCAGTACGCCGCGGCTTCTTGAGCCCATCACTGCTGTCTCTGGAATACTGGATCACCCGCATGCGCGGGTGATGACGGGTGATGCGAGCGGGTTGCCGGCGGCCCAAACTTCAATCTTGACTCGGTCGATCGACCGAATTAATTTATGACCAAGCGAGGTGAACAGATGGCGCGCGCAGCCACTTCCAAAAAGCCGGACACTGCAATCGTGCTGCTGGAGGCGGCCAAGAAAATCTTGCGCCAGAACGGCTATGCCGGGTTGTCGACCCGCGATGTCGCCGAAGCCGCGGGCGTGCCGCTGAGCCAGATCCACTATCACTTCGGTTCCAAGCAGGACATGGTGCTGGCCCTGTTCGAGTATCTCAACGCGCAACTGCTTGACCGCCAGAACGCGCTGTTCGGTGACACGACGCTCAAGCTTTCCGAGCAATGGGACCGGGCGTGCGACTATCTCGATGAGGACATCGCCTCGGGCTACGTGCGCGTGATGCAGGAGCTGACCGCCGCCAGTTGGTCGAACCCCGCGGTCGCCAAGGTTGTCCGCGCGGGGATGACGGGATGGCTCGATCTGATAACGGGCCTGGCCCGCAAGGCCGGGCGCGAATTCGGCGGGTTCGGCCCGTTGACCGCCGAAGAGGTCGGTTCTCTCGTAGGCAGCGCGTTCATAGGCGCCGAAAGCCACTATCTGCTCGGCTTCGAGAAGCAGGGCAAGCCGGTTCGCCAGGCGCTTCGGCGCTTCGGCGAACTCATCCGCATCGCGGAAAGTCGTTCAGCGACCAGGTGACGTCATGCGTGCAAAGCTTCCTGCTCTGGATGGGTTTGTCGAACGTGATGGCGTGAAGCTGTACTATGAGGTGTACGGCAGTGGCCCGCAGACCATGGTGTTCGTGCCGCCGTGGAGCATCGTTCATTCCCGTGTGTACAAGGCCCAGTTGCCTTACTTCAGCGAGCGGTTCCGCTGCGTCACTTACGATGGCCGCGGCAATGGGAAATCGGATCGGCCGGCTGACGTGGCGGCTTATAGTTTAGACAATTACGTCGCCGATTTGCTTGCCATCATGGATGCGACCGGGACGGAAAAGGCGATTATCGTAGGGCTTTCCTTTGGCGGCATGATTACGAGCGTGGTCGCGGCGCATCACCCAGAGCGCGTCACGGCGGCTATCATGGCCGGAACCTCGGCGAGCATCGGGCCTGCCTACCCCTATATGGCGCCGGCGCATTTTCTGACCAGGCAGGAGACGTCCGACGGCTGGAACAAGTACAACCGCGCGCATTGGCTGGCCGACTATCCCGACTTCGCGCAATTTTTTGTTCGCAACATCTTCAGCGACCCGCACTCGACCAAGCAGATCGAGGATGGCATCGAATGGGCTGGCGAAACCACCGGCGCCGTGTTGGCCAGGATCGTCGAGGCGCGGTCGATTGCATCGAAGTACGATGTCAGCGAGGCGATGTATCGCAGGATCCGCTGTCCGGTGCTGGTGATCCACGGTGACAACGATCAGCTCCAGCCCTATGCCCGCGGCAAGGCCGTGGCCGAGGTCACGGGTGCCGAGCTGGTCACCTTTCCCGGCGGCGGCCACAGTCCGTTGGGACGCTTCCCGGCCAAGTGCAACGCGTTGATCACGGATTTCCTCGATCGCAAACTTGGCATTGCCGTGCCCAGGAAATTTACGAAGGCCGTAAAGACGAAGAAAGTGCTCTATCTGTCGTCTCCGATCGGGCTCGGCCACGGTCGCCGCGATATCGCCATCACGCGGGAGTTGCGCAAACTTCACCCGGATCTGCAGGTCGACTGGCTCGCCCAGGACCCGGTCACGCGGCTGCTCGAAACCAGCGGCGAACGCGTCCATCCATTGAGCGGCAGGCTCGCGAGCGAGACGCGGCACATCGAACTGGAATCCGGCGAGCACGATCTCAACGCCTTTCAGGCCATCCGCCGGATGGACGAAGTGCTCATCAGTAACTTCATGATCTTCCAGGATGCCGTCGAGGAGGGCAGCTATGATCTCGTCATCGCTGACGAGGCCTGGGACATCGACCATTACTGGCACGAGCATCCCGAACTCAAGAAGGCCAGACTCGCCTGGTTCACCGACTTCGTCGGCTACGTGCCGATGCCCGCAAATGGCGAGCACGAGGCCTTCCTCACGACCGACTACAATGGCGAGATGATCGAGCACGTCGAGCGCCATCCCGGCGTGCGCGACCGCGCCATCTTCGTCGGCTCGCCGGAGGACATCGCGCCGCTGTCCTTTGGCAAGGACCTTCCGTCCATGCGCGACTGGGTGCCGAAGCATTTTGACTTCGCGGGCTACATCATCGGTGAGCATCCGCGGGCTTTCGGCCCTCGCGATGACCTGCGCCGCGGCCTCGGCTATCGACCCGGCGAGTGCGTATGCATTGTTACCGTCGGCGGTTCGGGCGTCGGCGCGCATCTGATCCGGCGCATCCTGCAGAGTTTTCCACTGGTGCGATCTGTTTTGCCGGAACTGCGGATGATCCTCGTCGCCGGCCCGCGTATCGATCCCCACTCGCTTGGTGCTCCGCCCGGCGTCGAGGTTCACGCTTTCGTGCCTGATCTCGACCGGCATCTGGCGGCGTGCGATCTGGCGCTGGTTCAGGGCGGTTTGACGACCTGTATGGAGCTCACCGCGGCTGGAACACCTTTTATTTACTTCCCGCTCAAAAACCATTTCGAGCAGAATTACCACGTCGCCCATCGCCTCGACCGTTACAACGCCGGACGGCGAATGGACTACGCGACTGCGACGCCGGAGGCGATCGCCGATGCGATGGTTGCAGTTTTGAAGCGACCGACGACGTTCAGGCCGGTCGAAGGCGACGGCGCCATGCGTGCTGCGCGCATGCTCGCAGACATCCTTTGATTCCGTGGGTAACCATCGAGGGAGTACGAATATGACCACTACCAATATCGATGAAGGCAAGCTCAACGCATTCATTGGCCAGATGTTGTCGGATCTTGGCGGCGCATCCAGCATCGCCATGGTTCGGCTTGGCGATACGCTCGGTCTCTACAAGGCCATCCAGGCCAACGGAGCCATGACGTCGACGGAACTGGCCAAGATCGCGAAGGTCGACGAGCGCTATTTGCGCGAATGGCTGTCGCATCAGGCGGCTTCGAACTACCTGTCCTACGATCCCGCGACCTCCAAATTCGCGATGCCACCTGAGCAGGCCATGGTGTTCGCCAACGAGGAGAGCCCTGTCTACATGATGGGCGGCTTCGATCTCATGGCGGCGATGCTCGACAA
This sequence comes from uncultured Alphaproteobacteria bacterium, assembly GCA_963816815.1. Lineage (GTDB taxonomy): Bacteria > Pseudomonadota > Alphaproteobacteria > Rhizobiales > Xanthobacteraceae > Bradyrhizobium. The sequence continues at coordinate 151,126 of CAWFMW010000023.1, read as the reverse complement.
CCAGCCCAAGGTGCAGGCGGCATTCAAATCCGGCGGCGGCGTTGCCTGGGGCGACCAGGCCGGCTGCATGTTCTGCGCGGTCGCGCGCTTCTTCCGGCCGGGCTACCTCAACAACCTTGTTTCATCCTGGCTGCCCGCGCTCGACGGGGTCGTCAAGAAGCTCGAGGCCGGCGCACGGGTTGCCGACGTCGGCTGCGGACACGGCTGGTCCACCGTGCTGATGGCCAAGGCGTTCCCGAAGTCGCAGTTCTACGGCTACGACTTCCATCCCGACTCGATCCGCGACGCTGCGGCGCACGCCAAAGAGCATGGCGTCACGTCGAACGCGCACTTCGCCGTAGGCCTAGCCAAGGACTATTCCGGCAAGGATTTCGATCTCGTCACCTGCTTCGATTGCCTGCACGACATGGGCGATCCCGCAGGCGCTGCAGCGCACATCCGTCAATCCCTGAAGCCCGACGGGACCTGGATGATCGTGGAGCCCATGGCAGGCGATACGCTGCAACAGAACCTGAACCCGGTCGGACGCCTTTATTACGCGGGCTCTACCATGATCTGCCTGCCGACTTCACGGTCGCAGGAAGTTGGCGCGGCTCTCGGTGCGCAAGCGGGCGAAGCGAAATTGCGCGAGACCATCCAGAGCGGCGGCTTTTCGAAGGTGCGCCGGGCGGCGGAGACGCCCTTTAACATGATCCTGGAAGCGCGGCCGTAGGAGAGCCCGTAGCCCGCATGAGCGTAGCGATATGCGGGGTAACACCCGCAAGAGTTGCCAATCGGACAGACCGGCCCCGGATGTCGCTGCGCTCATCCGGGCTACACATCCTCGCTTCAGTCCTGCGGCTCGGACAGCATTTCGCCTGAGGCGTCGATCCGCAGCCAGCCTGACGGCGCCAGCCGCTGCTGCGGCAGGAAGCGGCCCTTGTAGTCCATCTTCTTGGAGCCTTCGATCCAGTAGCCGAGATAGACGTAAGGCAGCCCGAGCCGGCGGGCGCGGGTGAGGTGATCGAGGATCATGAAGGTGCCGAGCGAGCGGCTCTGCTGCGACGGCTCGAAGAACGAATATACCATCGACAGCCCGTCGCTGAGCACGTCGGTCAGCGCCACCGCGATCAGCTCCTCGCCGCGCCCGGTGATGCCGGTATCGATGCCGCGCTTGCGGTATTCGATGATGCGGGTCTCGACATGGCTGTCCTCCACCATCATCGCGTAGTCGAGCACGGTCATGTCGGCCATGCCGCCATGGCGGTGGCGCTTGTCGAGATAGGCGCGGAACACCGAATACTGCTCCGACGTCGGCACGGCGCTGCGCTGCTCGCCGACGATGTCGGCGTTGCGCGCCAAAACCTTCTTGAAGTTGCGCGAGGGGCGGAATTCGTTGGCGACGACGCGCACGGAGACGCAGGCGCGGCACTGGTCGCAGGCCGGTCGGTAGGCGATCGACTGGCTGCGGCGGAAGCCGCCATGGGTCAGGAGGTCGTTGAGGTCGCCGGCCTTGTCGCCGACCAGATGCGTGAACACCTTGCGCTCGTGCCGGCCCGGCAGGTACGGGCAGGGCGAGGGCGCCGTCAGGTAGAACTGCGGGGTGTCACGCGAATGCTGGGTCACGAGGGGTCGTCAGGCCTCCGAAACAGATCAACCATAGCGCTTTCGCGCCAAGTAGACACCAATTCGCGTTAAGAAAACGCGTCAAAACGAAAAAAGAGCCGGTCCGGCCCTGATACATTTTGGGCCGGACCAGCTCTAGCATCGCGCCGCCGGGGCTGACGGTCAATTACAGTTTGCTGTTCGCTTAGTAGCTGCTGCGCGGCGAAGGCACTACCTGGGTACGAACCGAGCTGTTGATGACCACGGTTCCCAGGATGATGTCGTGCAGCAGCCGGCGGCGGCCGTTGAACAGCCCGACCAGCAGCACCAGCGGCGTCAGGAACGAGACCGAGACCCAGTACAGCACGGCATGGCAGGCGCCGAGCACGAAATAGCCCGGTGCGCCGTACCAGGTGCGCACTTCCAGATCCATCGCGCGCATGCCCATGGTGGCCGAATGCGGGCCGCCGATCGAGGCGCCGTAATAGACGATCGCCCACACGATGGTGGCCGGCCACGCCAGCCAGAACAGCATCCAGCCGAGCCCGAGCGTGATCACGCCGAACACGGCGATGAAGATGTAGCCGAGGATGACGGGCACCGAGAGCACCACGAGGTCGATCAGGAACGCAAACACCCGCCGCGTCAGCACGCCGCGAAACAGTTCCGGCTGCAAATCGGGATCGAACGCATGCGGCGGCACTCCGCCATCGTTCCGCCAGGCGCCGTTGGTATTTGAGGCACCGCCGGTATTGCCAGAGCCGCTATAAGACATGGTCCGTCCTCCAAGCCAGATATTGCCGGGGCTCACATGGGAACCAGCCGCGCCGCCGCCAAGGGCCTGCGACCATTAACAACGTGCAATATTCGGCTGATTTGAGGGCACTCTCACCACGTCATTGCGAGCGGAGCGAAGCAATCCATCGCGCGGCATAACGGATGGATGGATTGCTTCGCTCCGCTCGCAATGACGTGGAAAGGGCGGGGAAATTACCCGCCGGCCTTCAATCTTCTCCGCCGCCTTCGGTGCAAAATACGTCAAGATCCCGTCCGCGCCGGCGCGCTTGAAGCCGAGCAGGCTTTCCATCATCGCGCGGTCGCCGTCGATCCAGCCATTGTTGGCGGCAGCCGCGATCATCGCGTATTCGCCGGACACCTGGTAGACGAAGGTCGGCATCGAGAACGTATCCTTCACGCGCCGCACGACGTCGAGATAGGGCATGCCGGGCTTCACCATCACCATGTCCGCGCCTTCCGCGATGTCGAGTTCGACCTCGCGCAAGGCTTCGTCGGAATTGGCGCTGTCCATCTGGTAGGTGCGCTTGTCGCCGGTCAGCGTCTTTGCCGAGCCGATGGCGTCGCGGAACGGGCCGTAGAAGGCGCTAGCGTATTTCGCGGCGTAGGCCATGATCTGCACGTCGAGAAAGCCTGCCTCGTCCAGCGCCTCGCGGATCGCGCCGACGCGGCCGTCCATCATGTCGGAAGGCGCGATCACGTCGCAGCCGGCTTCCGCCTGCACCAGCGCCTGCCGCACCAGCACCGCCACCGTCTCGTCGTTGAGGATCTTGCCGTCCTCGATCAGCCCGTCATGGCCATGGCTGGTGAAGGGATCCAGCGCCACGTCGCAGAGCACGCCGATGTCAGGGAATTCCTTCTTGATCGCGCGCACCGACTGGCAGACCAGATTGTTCGGGTTGAGCGCCTCGGAACCGGTCTCGTCGCGCAGGGACGCCTCGGTATAGGGGAACAGCGCGATGCAGGGGATGTTCAGCTTCATCGCCCGCTCGGCGTCGCGCACCGCCTGATCGACCGTGAGGCGGTCGACGCCGGGCATCGAGGTAACGGGCGTGCGCGTGTTGTTTCCGTCGACCACGAACAGCGGCCAGATCAAATCGTCCGTGGTCAGCACGTTTTCCCGCACCAGCCGCCGCGCCCATTCCGCCTTGCGGTTGCGCCGGGGGCGGATCGCAAGATCCAGCGAGGTAGAGGCGAGGGCGCCCTGCCGCCGCGGCGCGTCACGCATTTCGATCGGACGCCCGAATTTGATCGCCATGTGATGGGTGCTCCTTAAGGCGGCGGGTCAGTTTTGAGTTGTTCCAATTCTAGCACCTTGCGGCTGCCACGTCACCGCGCCTTGATCCATCTCATCGGCAATTGATTTTGCCGCCCCGGCGGGCCAAGACAGGCAGTCATGAGAACATCCAAGCACGCATCTGCCCCCCGATCCGAGGCCGGCGCCCAGGTCAGCTGCCATGTCTGACGCCTCGGCGCGCGATCAGGGGCGGGACAAGTCCCGGGACAATGCGATGTCGATGGCGGCGATGTCGTCGATGTCGTCGGAGCGGATCGAGCCCGACGAGAACGTGTGGACGCGCCGGCTGGTGCTGTTCCTGCGCATCATGGCCGTTCTTTCGATCCTGAAGGGCCTGTACCACTGGGCGCAGGTGACCGGATTCATCGGCGGCGAGGAAGAGGCGTTCGAGAACCAGTCGATGGCCTGGCAGACCGCGACCGTCTATTTCGCCGTGATCGAACTCGTCGCCGCCGTCGGCCTGTGGCTCGCGACGCCCTGGGGCGCGGTGGTGTGGCTCACCACCGTGGTGTCGATGGCGGTGATCGAACTGATGTTTCCGGGCATCTACGGCGGCAGCCTGACGGTCGTGGGATTCGAAGCCGTGATGCTGGCGGCCTATCTGGCGCTAGCCTGGATGGCCGCGCGCGAACGTCCGCCGTAGGATCGCGCGACGGCTCATGGCTCGCGATCGTCCTCGCCCCGCTCTTGCGGACTGAGGGTCTCGCCGCATCGATGCGGCCACTTTGCCGCGTCTGCGAGAAGGAGAAGAGAAGCGCAAACAACCTGTCAGTTTCTCGCCATAATTCATCCGCGTGCAGAAACCACGTCGCGATCCCGCACAATTTTCGAAAAATTTGCCGGTAACGTTTCAGTCACCGTTAAGGGCCGTAAAGGGTTCCACCACACACCTTACGCGAGCGTTTCGATTTTTGCCGCACCTGTTTCCGAATGCGACAGGGGGCGCAGACGAAGCGTGAACATCGCCCGTTCACCGTCAATGAAATATTGCAAAAAGCCTTGATCCACGGGGCTTAATCGACAATTCACTCTGTTAAATTCATGATCTCTTTATTCTCTTATTTAAGCGGATCTTCAAACCGCCCCCTTAAGTTGAACCTATCAGGCGGGACAGAAGTTTCGTCGAAATAAGTCGAAAAACGACGACAGGGGAAGTGTCATGATCAAAGCCGTTGCGACGGCGGTGGAAACCGCTGAACGCTCTGCCGGTCAAGCTCCGGTGCAGCCGCTCTATCTGGAAGCGTTGACTTTGGTGGAGCGGCTTCACCGCCGGCTGCTCGACGTCATCAAGGACGAATTCGATCGCCGCGGCCGCGCCGACATCAATTCGGTGCAGGCATTGCTGCTCTATAACATCGGCGACAAGGAGCTGACCGCGGGCGAACTGCGCACGCGCGGTTACTACCTCGGCTCCAACGTCTCCTATAACCTGAAGAAGCTCGTCGAGCTCGGCTTCCTCGATCATCAGCGCTCCCGCGTCGATCGTCGCTCGGTCCGCATCCGCCTGACGGCGCAGGGCCAGGAAATCCGCAAGATCGTCGATGCGCTCTACCAGAAGCACGTCAAGACGGTGGAGCAGGTCGGCGGCATCTCGAACGAAGAGTTCGCGACGCTGAACAAGTCGCTGCATCGCCTCGAGCGGTTCTGGACCGACCAGATCCTGTATCGGCTCTGAGAATTACGTTCGTCTAGCGGCCAAGCCGGCCATTCAGAAGACCGGCAGCCAACAATGAACTGGCAAGGCAGTAAGCCCTGCTCAAGACGCATCGGTCCCGGTTCTCCGGGTCCGGTGCGTTTTGTTTTTTGACGTACCTCAAGTTGACGTTTTGCTGCTCTCGCTCAATCCGATTGTGCCCTTGCACAGTCCGATTGTGCTCTTGCACAATCCGCATTGACTAGCCTTCGACGCCCCGCCCATACTCCCTAGCAGGCTCCACGCACGTACCGGCCACAAGAGTCGTGACGGCTTGAGCCCCAGGTGGGGAAAACGGCTTGTCGGCATCGCGGCGTCCCATGTTCGGCGAGCAACAGCGCTTTGTGCTGCTTCTGATCGCGCCGGCCGCGCTGTTGATGCTGCTGTTTCAGGTGGTGCCGATCGTGATCGGCGCCAACGCCAGCTTTCGCAACTGGGCGCTCTACAATCCCAAGAAGACCTGGATCGGCTTCGACCACTACGTCGCGGTGATAACGGATCCGGCGTTCCTCTATGTGGTGCTGCCGAACACTTTCCTGTTCATGGTGCTCAGTGTCGCCGGCGCGCTGGTGACCGGGCTCATGCTGGCGCTGCTGCTCAACCGGCCATTCCGCGGACAAAAACTGGTGCAGACGATCCTGCTGGTGCCGCTGATGGTGGCGCCGGTGATCGCCGCGATCATGATCCGCTGGATCTTCAACGACCAGTTCGGCATCGTCAATGTTGTGCTGGAAGCGATCGGCCTCGAGGGGCAGCCCTGGCTGGTGCAGCGCTGGAGCGCCTTCGGCATCATCCTGCTGACCGATATCTGGCTGTGGACGCCATGGTTCACGCTGCTGCTGCTGGCCGGCCTGCAGAGCCTGCCGAAGGAGCCGTTCGAGGCCGCCGCCATCGATGGCACCACCACCTGGCGGGTGTTTCGTTTCCTGACCCTGCCGATGCTGCGCCCGGTGATCGTGGTCTGCGTTGTGATCCGCGCCATCGACGCTTTCCGCACTTTTGACATCGTGTGGACGCTGACCGGCGGCGGGCCCGGGCGATCGACCGAACTGTTCAGCCTCTATGCGTACGTCCACGCCTTCCTCAACCTCGATCTCGGCCGCGGTTCGGCCGCCGCCATCATCGGCGGGCTCATCATCCTCGTGATCGGCGTGGTGCTCTATCGCCTCGTCGACCGCATCGCAAAGGCCTGACCCGATGGCCATGGTACGCCGCTCCGAATTCCTGCCGTGGCTGCCGCCGATCGGCCGCAAGACGCTGTTCGCGCTGGCGCTGTTTGGCATCTGCTTCGCGTTCGCGTTTCCGGTGCTGTGGCTGATCCTGACGTCGCTGCGGCCGGAATCCGGCGTCTATTACGTCCATCGCGGCACTGAATTTACGCTCAGTAGCTTCGCCGAGGTGCTGAGCGACGAGCGGATCGTCGCAGCCTTCCTCAACAGCGCGCTGATCTCGACGCTGGCGACATTGTTCTCGCTGCTGGTGACGGTCTCGAGCGGCTACATGCTGTCGCGCTTCACCGGGCCGGCCTCGCGGATCTGGTTCGGGACGATCTATGTGTTCCGCTGCGTGCCCTATATCTCCTGGGTGCTGCCGCTGTACTTCGTGACGCAAAGCTGGGGCATCTACGACACCTATACCGGGCTGCTGCTGCCGCATGTCGCGGTGCATATCTGCTTCTTCTCGTGGCTGATGAAGGGCTTTTTCGACGGCATCGACCCGTCGATGGAATATGCGGCGATGATCGACGGCTGCACGCGATGGGGCGCCTTCATCCGTGTCGCGGTTCCGTCGGCGCTGCCGGCGATCTCGGCGCTCGCCGTGCTGTGCTGGCTGTTCACCTGGAACGAATTTCTGTTCGCGCTGATCCTGACCGGCAACCGCGTGCCGATGATCACGGTCGTGATGGCGCAGTTCGTCACCGAGATGGGGCTGCGCTGGAATCTGATGGCGGCGACCGCAGTGATGGCGCTGGTTCCGGCGTTCCTGATCGCGCTGTTCGGGCAGAAATACGTGATCCGGGGTTTGAGGATTTAGGCGAGGCAAGAAGACCAAGACACGACACAACAATAAAAACAGGAGGAGAGGCTATGCAGGGACTGGCGAGATGGTTCACGGCGGCGACCGTGGCCTTGGTGGCTGCGACCGGCAGTGCTGCCGCACAGGTGAAGGAGTTGCGGATCGGCTACCAGCCGAGCCCGATCCAGGACGCTTCGATTGCGATGTTCGAGGCCTGGGGCGCCAAGAACGGCGTCAAGATCGTCAAGGTGCCGAATTCCTACGGCGTCTATGTCGAGAAGATGACGGCATCGCTGACCTCGAACTCGGATCAGTACGACGTGATCTGGCACAATGACGATTGGGGGCAGACCTGGGCGCATCTGCTGGAGCCGACCGACGACGTTGCCGCCAACAAATTTGCCGACAAATGGAGTATGGCGCCAGTCGTGTTCGCTAACGCGCAAGGCCAGAACACGGTCGTGCCGATGGGACAGACCTTTAGCGTGTTCTTCTACCGCTCAGACCTCGTCAAGCCGGAGGAAGTGCCGAAGACGCTGGCAGAACTCGTTACCGTGAGCAAGAAGCTGCAGGCGGACGGCAAGGTCAAGTTCGGCTATGTCGGCGGCATGTCGATGAACAACAGCTGGTTCAGCTGGTTCTGGTCGATGTGGGGCAACAATTGCGACGTGCTGTTGCCGCCCTATGAGCGCGACAATGCAAAACTCGCCGCGGCTGGCTGGAAATCTGGCATGACCGATCCGTGCATGCAGGAGACGGTCGAATATTGGTGGGATGCGATCAACACCCACAAGATCGTGCCGCGCGGCATGCCGGCCTACGACCGCAACGAAGCCAACGCCGTCTTCATGTCGGGCGATGCCGCGTTCACCGTGGCGGACTCGCTGTGGTGGGGCACGTTTAACGATCCGGCCAAGTCGAAAATCGCGGGCAAAGTGGCCGCCACGCGCTTCCCGCTCGGTCCCAACCGGGCCAGGCCGTTCGCCTGGGACGATATCTGGGGCTGGGCGATCCCGAAGTCGATCGCGCCGGAGCGCAAGAAGGCCGCCAAGGAGATGCTGGAAGCGATGATGCTCGACAAGGAAGGCCAGAAGAAGCTGTTCAAGGCGACCGGCGCGCCGCCGCCCAACACCGAGTTCTGGGCCGAAATCGCGGCGGAAGATTCGTTCATGAAGCTGTTGAAGGAATCGGTGCTGGATTCGCCGGACAAGGTGCGCGGCGCCTATTACTTCCCGCAATGGCCCGCCGTGCACAAGGCGTTCAACGACACCGTCACCAGGGCCGTCACCGGCAAGCGCGAGGACATCGCAAAGGTGCTGGCCGAAGGTGCGCCGCTGGTCAGCAAGGCCGCGCAATAATCGACAACGTGAAGCCCGCCGCGCCAAGTGCTCGGCGGGCTTTTTTGAAACAGGCTTTTAGGTTCGGGTGCGGCGGGGCAATGGCAGCAATTTCACTCAGCAAGCTCAACAAGCATTATGGCTCGCTGTTTCACGCCGTGAAGGACGTCGATCTCGAGATCGCCGACAAGGAGTTCGTGGCGCTGGTCGGGCCGTCCGGCTGCGGCAAGTCGACGACGCTGCGCATGATTGCAGGACTGGAGGACATCACCAGCGGCGACATCCGCATCGGCGACCGGCTGGTGAACAATCTGCCGCCGCGCGACCGCGACATCGCAATGGTGTTCCAGAACTACGCGCTCTACCAGCACATGAGCGTCTACGACAATCTGGCCTTCGGCCTGCGCAACAAGAAAACGCCGGAGGCCGAGATCAAGGCGGCGATCGATCGCGCCGCCGGGATGCTCGGGCTGCACGAACTGTTGCAGCGCAAGCCCAGGCAATTGTCCGGCGGCCAGCAGCAGCGCGTCGCGCTCGGCCGCTGCATCGTGCGCAATCCGCAGGTGTTTCTGTTCGACGAGCCGCTGTCGAACCTCGATGCCAAGCTGCGCGCCCAGATGCGCATCGAGATCAAGCGCCTGCATGCGGAGATTCCGACCACGTCGGTGTTCGTGACCCACGACCAGGTCGAGGCCATGACGCTCGGCGACCGCGTCGTCATCATGCGCGACGGCAGGGTTCAGCAGATCGGCACCCCGCTGCAGGTCTACGGCAAGCCCGCCAACAAGTTCGTTGCGGGTTTCATCGGCGCGCCCGCGATGAATTTTGTCGATGTCAGCGTGCACAGCGCGGCGGGTGTGACGTCACTCGAGGCGGAAGGCCTGCGGCTCACGGTCGGGCCTGCTGACGCGTCGGCGCTCGCGGCCCACAGCGGTCGTCGTGTGATCCTGGGTATGCGGCCGGAGCACCTCGTGCTCGGCGACGGCGCCCCCGGCCTTGGCTTCGATGCCCGCGTCGAGGTGGTCGAACAACTCGGCTCCGAGATCCTGCTGGAGACGCGGGTAGGCGGCGCCAGCGTCACCGCCGCCCGCGTGCCTGCGGAAACCGTCATTACGCGTGGCGACCAGGTCCGCCTGTCGGCGCAGGCTGGCCGTCTGCATTTCTTCGATCCCGAGACCGAGTTGCCGATTTCGGCGTGAAATCAGGCCGAAGCGCCGGCTTTGCCTCCCAAACCAGCGAATTTCCCCAAGCCGGGTTTCACCTGATGGAACCATCCCGGCCCTCGCGCATTGTCGGGTCTGTCACGGAACAGGTGAAGCATGCTGGTTGAGCGTGGAATTCAGGTGATGAACTTCGAAGTGGTCGGCGACGCCTACGCCATCGCGTCGAACTACCTGCACAAGACCGGCGCCATTGCCGATAACCCCGCTCCCGACGAACGGCTGCTGGAGATCATCGTGAAGATGGTCCAGCGCGGCGAATTCAACAAAATCCGCCTCGCCAACAGGGCGATCTCCGAATTCGAAGCCCACCTGCCGGCCTGACCGCATCACCCGCATCACGCAATTCAGGAGAACACGATGGAAGCCGCGATCGACCGCATCATGCAGACCTACGATCTGCTGGTGAACCGCACCGCCGCGGCCAACGACGAGGCACGCACCAAGGTGACGGAATATCTCACCACACTGATGGAGGCGGGCGAAAAGGATACGCACCGGCTCACCGTGTGTGGGCTGACCTATTTGCGCCAGCTCGACGGCAGCACCGATCCGGTGAAGGCGGGGTTTACCGGGCTATAGTCGGACAGCCTTCCGGTATGTCTCGAACGCGCAAGCAATGCTTGCGGTGTCAGTGAAACTTGCGCGCGTCAGCCCTCGCGTCTTTGTTGCGATACTGGTTCCAATTCGCGATCACGGCCTCATATCTGGCCGCCTTCGCGACAGTCTGGACAGGCGCGCCTTGGCCTTGCGTCCCTTGGGTTTTTGTATCCGGAAAAACGATAAAGAATCCGAGTAGGCCCGCGACCATCGTCCCGTAGATCAGGAAAGCCATTCTCAGCCAGTGTCTCGATCTTGCCTGTTGCTCGCCATGTGAGCGCGGTTCGGACATTTGCGAAATCCATCTGTCAGCCCGAGGCGGTTATGGACCCGGCCGAAGCATGGCACTGTGAACTGGATCACGCAGGGAATATTTCAATAATGCCGCGCAATAAGCCGGTAGACGCTGCGTGCAAGCCGCTAACGCGCTCCGTCGCGGTGATCCGTCGTGAGCGGCGAAATATCGGATGCTATGTCCGGCAGGCAAATCAGCTAGATGTTGTGTCCAGCCGATCTCGCAAAAATATTCCGCTTTTGTTCTCACCCAAATCAGTCGCATAACTCCGCTTGTCTCACGGCGGATGAGGGGCGTTGGCCATCGTCACAAACGCGCAGTGAGATGCGATGGACGCAGATGCCATAACCGACGAGTGTGGCTGATGCGTACGGCGAAGTCGTGTGGTTCGGGCGCCGCGGTGCTGGCGTTAAATCCGGGAGAAGCGAAAGTTTCTCACGGGCGACGGAGGCAAAAGAGCCGTTCTCCGGGAAGAGCACGAAGTAAGCCGTAAAGCCATTGCGCAGGGAAGGCCGGAGTGTTTCTGCCGAACCTGTATGCTCGTGTGCATCTCTTGCTATGCGCAACAGCACACGAGACCGCGGGTGCGGCGTGCACCCGGTCTTCCCTGCGCCCTCTGATCTTGGAGGGCAAAACAAGATGCAAACCTCGGGCGACCAGCGCCGCGAGAAGGCGAAGCCATATCCACGTCATTGCGAGCGTGGCGAAGCAATCCACCTCTCCACTTGCCGCGCTATGGATTGCTTCGCTGCGCTCGCAATGACACTCTCAAGCCAACGGCGCCCACCAAACAAAACGAGGGAACCCCCATGCTCACGCTTCATCACCTCAACGACTCCCGCTCGCAGCGCATTTTGTGGCTGCTGGAGGAGCTGGGCACCCCCTACGAGATGAAGCGCTATCAGCGCAACGCCGAGACCCGGTTGGCGCCGCCGGAACTCGAAAAAATTCATCCGCTCGGCAAGTCGCCCGTCATTACCGACGGCGATACGACGATCGCGGAGTCCGGCGCCGTCGTCGATTACATCATCCGCCGCTACGGCAAGGGAGCGATGATGCCGGCGCCGGGAAGCGCGGATTACGAAGTCTACAATGAGTGGATGCATTATTCGGAGGGCTCGGCGATGTTGCCGCTGATGCTCAATCTCTACGTATCCCGCCTCAAGGAGGCCGGCGCGCCGCTGCACCCGCGCATCGACAGCGAACTGGCCAACCATCTCGGCTATGTCGATCGCGCGCTCAAGGGGCGGGAGTTCTTTGTCGGGGCGTCGCTGACCGGCGCCGACATCCAGATGAGCTTTGTCGGCGAGATGGCAAAGGTGTTTGGCAAGCTGGAGCCGTATCCGAACCTCGCGGCCTGGCTGGGACGGATGCACGCCCGGCCGGCGTTCCAGCGGAGCATCGAGAAGGGTGGGGCGTACAGGTTTGCGTGAGGGGATCGTGTCCCGGGCGCGCAGCATGAGCGTAGCGAATGGTGCTCCGCAGACCCGGGACCCAGCTTTTTCGGAGCTAGGGGCGGTCCCGGCTCTGCGGCGCACCGCCAAGGGACGCTGACCGCGTCCGGGACACGGAGAGTCCGCCCCCCTTCCACCCCACCATATCTTGCATAAATACCAGCCCTGTACCGCAAGCGCTTGGCCAATTCCGGGCGATGTGGTATCTCGCAGGAACTTCTTTCGACCGCCACACATAGCCGACCGCTTTGCCCCTAAGGGCTTGCGGCGGTGGAGATATTCGTCCAATGACCTCCTCATCCTCCAGCTCCAAAACCGCCTCCGCGCCCGACTCGTTCTTCACGGCTACGCTCGCCGAGGCGGATCCGGAAATCGCTGCCGCGATCAAGGGCGAACTCGGCCGCCAGCGGCATGAGGTCGAGTTGATCGCGTCCGAAAACATCGTCAGCCGGGCGGTGCTGGAAGCGCAGGGTTCGGTGATGACGAACAAATACGCAGAAGGGTATCCGGGTGCGCGGTACTATGGCGGCTGCGAATGGGTCGACGTCGCCGAGACGCTGGCGATCGAGCGCGCAAAAAAACTGTTCGGCGCTGGCTTTGCTAACGTCCAGCCGAACTCCGGCAGCCAGATGAACCAGGCTACGTTTCTGGCGCTGCTGCAGCCCGGCGACACCTTCATGGGCCTCGACCTCGCCGCTGGCGGCCATCTCACCCACGGCTCGCCCGTCAACATGTCCGGCAAGTGGTTCAAGGCGTCGCACTACACGGTGCGGCGCGAGGACCAGATCATCGACATGGACGAAGTGGCCAAGCAGGCCGAGCAGGTGAAGCCCAAGCTGATCATCGCCGGCGGTTCGGCCTATTCGCGTCCCTGGGATTTCAAGCGCTTCCGCGAGATCGCCGATAGCGTGGGGGCATACCTCTTGGTCGACATGGCGCATTTCGCAGGCCTCGTCGCCGGCGGCGTCCACGCCTCGCCGGTGCCACATGCCCACGTCACCACCACGACCACGCACAAGTCGCTGCGCGGCCCGCGCGGCGGCCTGATCCTGTGCAACGACGAGGCGATCGCCAAGAAGCTGAATTCGGCGATCTTCCCCGGCCTGCAGGGCGGTCCGCTGATGCATGTGATCGCCGCCAAGGCCGTCGCCTTCGCCGAGGCGCTGCGGCCCGACTTCAAGGTCTACGCCAAGAACGTGGTAGAAAACGCCAAGGCGCTGGCGGAAACGCTGCGCGGCCACGGCTTCGATATCGTCTCCGGCGGCACCGACAACCATCTGATGCTGGTCGACCTGCGGCCGAAGGGCCTGAAGGGCAACGTGTCGGAGAAGGCGCTGGTGCGCGCCGCGATCACCTGCAACAAGAACGGCATTCCCTTTGATCCCGAGAAGCCGTTCGTCACCTCCGGGCTTCGCCTGGGCACGCCGGCGGCCACCACGCGCGGCTTCGGCGTTGCCGAGTTTCAGCAGGTCGGCGGCATGATCGCCGAGGTGCTCAATGCGCTGGCGCAGTCGGAGGACGGCAAGGCGCCGCTGGTCGAAGCCGCGATCAAGGAGCGCGTCAAGGCGCTCACCGACCGCTTCCCGATTTATCAGTAAAGGCTTCATTGGATGCGCTGTCCCAGCTGCAACAGTCTCGATACGCAGGTGAAGGACTCGCGTCCGACCGAGGATTCGGCCGTGATCCGGCGGCGGCGGGTGTGCATCGCCTGCAATTTCCGCTTCACGACCTTCGAGCGGGTGCAGTTGCGCGAACTGACCGTGATCAAGCGCAACGGCCGCCGGGTGCCGTTCGACCGCGACAAGCTGGTGCGCTCGCTGCAGATCTCCTTGCGCAAGCGGCCGGTCGATCCTGAAAGGGTCGAGAAGATGGTTTCCGCGATCGTGCGCGAGCTCGAAAGCGGCGGCGAGGCCGAAGTCTCCTCCGAGGCGATCGGCGAGATCGTGATGGAGCATCTGCGCCAGCTCGACGACGTCGCCTATGTCCGCTTTGCCTCCGTCTACCGCAATTTCCGCGAGGCCAAGGATTTTGAGGCCGTGCTCGGCGAACTCTCCGCGGAAGACGACGCGCGGGTCGCCACGTTACGCAAATGATCTTCCGCATTCTGGAAGACCAGTACGCGCAGAAATCCAAAGAAGCCAAAGCGGCGGACCAGCGCTTCATGCAGCTCGCGCTGTCGCTCGGCCGCCGCGGGCTGGGGCGCACCTGGCCGAACCCGGCCGTCGGCGCTGTTGTCGTCAAGGATGGCGTCATCGTCGGCCGCGGCTGGACGCAAGCAGGCGGACGGCCGCATGCCGAGCCTGAGGCGCTGCGAAGGGCCGGGGAAGCCGCGCGGGGCGCCACGCTCTATGTGACGCTGGAGCCCTGTTCGCATTTCGGCAAATCGCCACCTTGCGTCGATGCGGTGATGGCCTCGGGCATTGCGCGCGTGGTGTCGGCGATCGAAGACCCCAATCCGGAAGTCGCCGGGCAGGGGCATGCCAAACTCCGTGCGGCCGGGATCACGGTCGATGTCGGCCTTGGGCGCCGCGGAAGCCGCCCACGATCACGCCGGGCATTTCCGCCGCATCCGCGACAAGCGTCCCCATGTGATCCTGAAGCTCGCCGTCTCCGCCGACGACAGGATCGGCGCCGCCGGCCACAAGCCGGTCGCGATCACCGGCGAGGCGGCGAAGACCCGCGTGCATCTGCTGCGCGCGCAATGCGACGCCATCCTGGTCGGCATCGGCACCGTGCTGGCGGACGATCCGCTGCTGACCTGCCGCCTGCCGGGGATGGAAGCGCGGTCGCCGGTGCGGGTGGTGCTGGATCGTGCGCTGCGGCTGCCCGGCACCAGCAAGCTGGTCCATTCCGCGCGCCAGACGCCGCTCTGGGTCATGACCTCGGATTTCGCCGAAGCGCCCGCGGCCATGAAACTCGGCGCGGCCGGCGCGCAGGTGATGCGCGTTGCGGCGACCGCGCAGCCGCCGGGGCTCGATCTGCCGGCGGTGCTGCACGCGCTGTCCGACAAGGGCATTACGAGGCTGATGGTGGAAGGTGGCTCGCGGGTAGCGTCGTCCTTCGTCGCCGCAGGCCTGGTCGACGAAGTCTGGCTGCTGCGCGGGCCCGAGAATATTGGCACGGACGGCATTCCCGCGCTGGACGCATTGCCGCTGTCAGCTCTCACCGGGTCGCCCACGTTCAAGACGCGTGCTACCGAAAACCTCGGCAAAGACACCCTTACCATTTACGAGCGCGCCTAATGTTTACCGGAATTGTCACCGACATCGGCGAGATCGCAAGCCTCACGCCAACGGCGCAGGGCCAATTGCACCGCATGCGCATTGCCTGCCGTTACGACCAAACCACCATCGCCGACGGCGCATCGATCGCCTGCAACGGCGTCTGCCTGACGGTGGTGGCTTCCGGCGTCGAGGGCGGCAAGACCTGGTTCGACGTCGATGCCGCCGCCGAGACGCTCGGCATGACCACGGCCAAGCACTGGGCCAAAGGCACCAAACTCAACCTCGAGCGCGCGCTGAAGATCGGCGACGAACTCGGCGGCCATATTGTCGCGGGGCATGCCGACGGCATTGCGACCATCGTCAAGCGTGACGATCTGCCCGACATGGCGCGGTTCGAACTGCGCACCACGCGCGAGCTGGCGCGTTTCATCGCCACCAAGGGTTCGGTGACGCTGGATGGCGTATCGCTAACGGTAAATACGGTCGAGGATGTCACGTTTTCGGTGCTGATCATCCCGCACACGCTCAGCGTCACCACGCTCAGCGGCTGGCGCGCAGGCAGCGAGGTCAATATCGAGGTCGATCTGATGGCCCGTTATGCGGCCAGGCTGTCGGAAATGAAGTGACGGCGCAGCCGTCATTCCGGGGCGATGCGTTAGCATCGAACCCGGAAATCTCGAGATTCCGGGTCTGGTCCTTCGGACCATCCCGGAATGACGATGTATCGAGTTCGTGCTTGGCTTAGTCACCGGCGGCGACTACATAGCCCACCAGTATCTGAGTGAAACGGATTGAAGATGGCAGACGCACGGCGCGCTCCTCTGAAAGACCAGACCGACATTTCAGGCGCGCGCGCGCTGATCGTCGAGGCGCGGTTCTATGACGACATTCAGGATGCGCTGCTGGAAGGCGCCGTCGCCGAACTGAAAGCTGCCGGCGTGACGCACGACCTCATTACGGTGCCCGGCGCGCTGGAAATTCCGGCCGCGATCGCGATCGCGCTCGATGCTGCCGAAAAGAACGGCAAGCCTTATGATGCGGCAATCGCGCTTGGCTGCGTGGTGCGCGGCGACACCATCCATTTCGAAATCGTGTCGATCGAATCCTCGCGCGCGCTGATGGATCTGTCGGTCTCCAGAGGTTTCCCGCTCGGTAACGGCATCATCACCGTCAATACCGACGCGCAGGCCTGGGCGAGGGCGCGGGCCAGCGAGTTGAACAAGGGTGGCGACGCTGCGCGCGCGGCGCTGGCAATGTTGCGGATCAAGCGGCGGCTGACAAAGGCCTGACCATGGCAGACAGCAAGAAGCCAGCGAAAAGTCCCGACAAGAAAGCCAACCGCCGTGGCGCGGCGCGGCTTGCCGCCGTGCAGGCGCTCTACCAGATGGACATCGCCGGCGCCGGGATCAACGACATTTTCGCCGAGTTCGAAAGCCACTGGCTCGGGAACGAGGTCGAAGGCGACAAATATCTGCCGGCAGAAGCTGCGTTTTTCAAGGATGTGGTGGCCGGCGTGGTGCGTGACCAGGCCAAGCTAGATCCCCTGATCGACGATGCGCTGCAGAAGGGTTGGCCGCTGAAGCGGATCGACGCGATCTTGCGCGCGGTGCTGCGGGCTGGATCCTACGAACTGGAGCATCGCAAGGACGTGCCGGGCCGCGTGGTCGTGTCCGAATATGTCGACGTCGCGCATGCCTTCGTCGAAAAGGAAGAGACCGGCATGGTCAACGCCGTGCTCGACCAGATCGCGCGCCAGTTCCGCGCCGACGAGTTCGCGCGTGGCTAGCGGAAAACCCGCGTCCGGCGAGGACTCGCTGATCGCGCGCTATTTCCGGCCGCTTGCGACTGACCCGGGCGCCTTCGGTCTCGACGACGACGCCGCGGCGTTGAAGCCTGATGGCAACGACATCGTGGTGACGACGGACGCTATCGTCGAAGGCGTCCATTTTCTGCCCGACGATCCCCCCGACACGGTCGCACGCAAGGCGCTGCGGGTGAACCTCAGCGATCTCGCGGCAAAAGGGGCAATTCCGGCCGGCTTCGTGCTGACGCTGGCATTGCGACATGCCGACGAGGCCTGGTTAACACCGTTCGCGGCGGCGCTGGGCGAGGATGCGTCGCAGTTCGCCTGTCCGCTGCTGGGCGGCGACACTGTGTCGACGCCCGGACCGCTGATGGTGTCGGTCACCGCATTCGGTCGGGTGCCGCCGGGCAAGATGGTTCATCGCAGCGGGGCAAAGGCCAGCGAGCGCGTGATGGTGACGGGCACGATCGGCGACGCCGCGCTCGGGCTTGCCGTTCTCAGGGGCGGCAAGGTCCACGCCGCCGCAACCGGTACCGCCGCGCGTGCCGCCTTGGTCGAGCGCTACCGCGTGCCGCAGCCGCGCGTGGCGTTGGCGGAAATCGTTCGCCGCTATGCCAGCGCGGCGATGGATGTGTCGGATGGGCTTGCCGGCGATCTGACAAAACTGTGCGGCGTGTCCGGCGTATCCGCGGTGATTGATCTGGTGTCGGTCCCGCTCTCGGATGCAGCGAGGGATCTGGTGTCGCGCGGGATCGTTGGACTGGAGACCCTGATCGCCGGCGGCGACGACTACGAGATCCTGTGTACGCTACCGGAGGACCGCGTCGAGGCATTTGCGCAAGCTGCGCGGGATGCCGGCGTCACCGTGAGTTCCATCGGAACGATAGTTGCGGGCAGCGCGGTTCCGAAGTTCATTGACGCGCAGGGCAGGGAAATCGTGCTGGAACGGCTGTCTTACAGCCATTTTTGACGGCGGGCTCGTTAACGCCCTCTGCCTTTATTTCCCGCCAGCCATTGCTATTTCGCCGAAAACCTATAGGTGTAAAGCCATTCGATTACCGTCGTGCCTTTTCGAACGCGCTCCCTAAGGGGCTTCTTCCAGAGACATCGTCGTGAACGGATTTGAATCCGTGCGATCGCCGCGCGGAATTAAAAGCCAACGTGCTTTGGAGAAGAGAAAATGGCTACGGGAACAGTGAAGTGGTTCAACGGTCAAAAGGGTTTCGGTTTCATTGAGCCGAGCGATGGCAGCAAGGATGTGTTCGTGCACATCTCGGCCGTCGAGCGTGCCGGCCTCGGCGGACTGGCCGAAGGTCAGAAGGTTCAGTTCGAACTCAAGACCGACAAGATGCGGGGCAAGGTGAGCGCGGAAAACCTGTCGCTCGTCTAAGGCCTCGAAGCGGTCGTTTCACGGATGTACTGGAATGGCTAGTGAGCCCGCTCGATCCTGATGGGATTGGGCGGGTTCTTGTATTTTGGGTCCAGCCAACCTTAGGGCCGGCGCCCGGCACCGTGCGGTTGGCAATTCGGCTGGCTCGCTTTGCGGTGAATCCTTTCAAAAATCGACGGATTCTGGTCTCCGCGGCGTTGCGCCGGGGGGACGATTTTGGCATGGTCCCGCCGATTTGAGAGGCCGCCCTTCTGGGCAGGGGAAGGCCTCCTTTTTATGCGTCCGCCGCGACCGCGGTGACGCGCGGGGTGGAACAAAAAATCTGAGGCAAATTCAATGACAGCATTATGGATGATTGTGCTCTGCGGAGCGCTTTCGATCGTTTACGCCATCTGGGCGACGTCGTCCGTCCTGAAAGCGGACGCCGGCAACGCGCGTATGCAGGAGATCGCGGCCGCGGTGGCCGAGGGCGCGCAGGCCTATCTGAAGCGCCAGTACATGACGATCGGCATGGTCGGCATCGTGATCTTCGCCCTGCTGGCCTACTTCCTCGGCATGCTGGTTGCGATCGGCTTCCTGATCGGCGCGGTGCTGTCGGGCGCCGCGGGCTTCATCGGCATGAACGTCTCGGTTCGCGCCAACGTGCGCACCGCGCAGGCCGCGACTACCTCGCTTGCCGGCGGACTTGAACTCGCCTTCAAGGCCGGTGCGATCACCGGCATGCTGGTGGCCGGTCTCGCGCTGCTCGGCGTCACCATCTATTTCGCCTATCTCACCCACGGCATGGGACTGAAGGCCAACGACCGCGTCGTCGTCGACGCGCTGGTGGCGCTCGGCTTCGGCGCCTCGCTGATCTCGATCTTCGCCCGTCTCGGCGGCGGCATCTTCACCAAGGGTGCTGACGTCGGCGGCGACCTCGTCGGCAAGGTCGAAGCCGGTATTCCCGAGGACGATCCGCGCAACCCGGCGACCATCGCCGACAACGTCGGCGACAATGTCGGTGACTGCGCCGGCATGGCGGCCGACCTGTTCGAGACCTATGCGGTG
Organism: uncultured Alphaproteobacteria bacterium; assembly: GCA_963816815.1. Taxonomy (GTDB): domain Bacteria; phylum Pseudomonadota; class Alphaproteobacteria; order Rhizobiales; family Xanthobacteraceae; genus Bradyrhizobium. Next base: position 131,370 of record CAWFMW010000023.1, on the reverse strand, counting down.
ACCGCGGTCGCCACCATGGTGCTGGCCGCGATCTTCTTCGCGACCTCGCCGCTGCTGGTGAACGATGATGACGCTGCCGCTCGCCATCGGCGGCGTCTGCATCATCACCTCGATCATCGGCACCTTCTTCGTCAAGCTCGGCGCCAGCCAGTCCATCATGGGCGCGCTGTACAAGGGCCTGATCGCGACCGGCGTCCTGTCGCTCGTGGGCGTCGCCGGCGTCATCTACTGGCTGATCGGTTTCGGTCCGCTGGAAGGCGTGAAGTATACCGGCATGGCGCTGTTCGAGTGCGGCGTCGTCGGCCTCGTCGTTACCGGGCTGATCATCGTGATCACCGAATACTACACCGGCACCGATTATCGCCCGGTCAAGTCGATCGCGGCGTCGTCGGTCACCGGCCACGGCACCAACGTGATCCAGGGCCTGGCGATCTCGATGGAATCCACCGCCGGTCCGGCGCTGGTGATCATCGCCGGCATTCTCGTCACCTACAGCCTTGCCGGCCTGTTCGGCATTGCGATTGCGACCGCCACCATGCTGGCGCTGGCCGGCATGGTCGTGGCGCTCGATGCCTTCGGCCCGGTCACCGACAATGCCGGCGGCATCGCCGAAATGGCCGGTCTTCCGAAGGAAGTCCGCAAGTCCACCGACGCGCTCGACGCGGTCGGCAACACCACCAAGGCGGTCACCAAGGGCTACGCGATCGGCTCCGCCGGTCTCGGCGCGCTGGTGCTGTTCGCGGCCTACAATGAAGACCTCAAATTCTTCATCGCCAACGCCGCGAAGTATCCGTACTTCCAGGGCGTGCTGCCCGACTTCTCGCTCAACAACCCCTACGTCGTGGTCGGCCTCTTGTTCGGCGGCCTGCTGCCGTATCTGTTCGGCGCGATGGGCATGACCGCGGTCGGCCGTGCGGCCAGCGCGATCGTCGAGGAAGTGCGGCGCCAGTTCCGCGAAAAGCCCGGCATCATGCAGGGCACCGACAAGCCGGACTACGGCAAGGCCGTCGACCTGCTGACCAAGGCGGCGATCAAGGAAATGATCATTCCGTCGCTGCTGCCGGTGCTGTCGCCGATCTTCGTCTACTTCGTGATCTACGCGATCGCGGGCGGCGGTGCGGCCGGCAAGTCGGCGGCGTTCTCGGCCGTCGGCGCCATGCTGCTCGGCGTGATCGTGACCGGTCTGTTCGTCGCGATCTCGATGACCTCGGGCGGCGGCGCCTGGGACAACGCCAAGAAGTACATCGAGGACGGCCACTACGGCGGCAAGGGCTCCGACGCCCACAAGGCGGCCGTGACCGGTGACACCGTCGGCGATCCCTACAAGGATACGGCCGGTCCCGCCGTCAACCCGATGATCAAGATCACCAACATCGTGGCGCTGCTGCTGCTGGCGATCCTGGCGCACTGAGCGGCGCGAAGCCGATGATAAAGAAAACCCCGCGGTGCGAGCCGCGGGGTTTTTGCTTGGCATAAACGTTCGCTGTACGCGGACAAAACGGAGATCAATCCATGTCGCTCTCATCTGCCCGGAATTACGCGCTCCGTGCTGCCGACCGTTGGCGTAGAAGGTGGGTCACCATGAAGTTCGAGATGAACCAGGTGCAATCAGTGCGGCAGCGAAATGCTGTATCAAGAGCCTCTCGCCGCCCTGCGAGCCAGACATCTTCACCTCCGGCGGTCCACGTTCCCGTACGGCAAAAGCGCAGGACCGAAGGAGGCCATCGAACTGCTGTCCAAGGCGATCCTGGAACTGACTTTGTCGATTGAAGCCACCGACGCCAAGGTCAAGAAGATCAACAAGTCGTCCTAGCCGGCGTCTGGGACCACTTGCTGTTCTTGTCCACTCCCGTAGCCCGGATTGCTCTGCGCTCCATCGGGGCTATGGGAGTTACGCGTTCAATTCACGTCCATCTGCAGGCCTTCGCGCTTGATGATCTCGGCGAATTTCGTCGTCTCCGCCTGCACGAAATCGGAGAATTGCTGCGGCGTGCCCCAGTCGGCTGTCGCGCCCATGCTGCCGAGGGTCTTCTTGATATCCTCACGCGCCAGCATCGCCTTGATTTCCTTGTTGAGCGCCTCGACGACGGGGGCGGGCGCGGCCTTCGGCAGGAAGATGCCGAACCAGGAGGAGACGTCGAACTTCGAAAGTTCGGGTACGCCCTCGCGCATGGTCGGGATGTTCGGCGCCGCCGGGCTGCGCTCGGGCGTGGTCACGCAAAGCGCCGTGAGCTTGCCGTCCTGGGTTTGCGGCAGCGACGGGTAGAGGTTGTCGAACAGGATCTGGATGTCGCCGGCCAGTGCGGCCTGCAGCGCCGGACCCGCGCCGCGGAACGGCACGTGGACCATCTTCAGGCCAGTCAATTGCAGGAACCATGCGCCGGTGAGATGAGGGCTCTGCCCGACGCCGGAGGAAGCATAGGTCAGCTTGTCCGGGTTCGCCTTGATGTAGGCGATCAGATCCGGAATCGACTTGATGCCGGTCGACGGATGCGCCGACACGATGTTCGGAATCCGGATCATGTTGCTGACCGGCTGCAACTGATCAGCCTTGTAGGTCATGTTGCGGAAGATGCTGTAGGCGATCGCGTTCGGACCGGGATTGCCGACCAGGATGACGTGGCCATCCGCCTTGCCCCGCACGACCTCGGCGGTGCCGATGGTGCCGCCGCCGCCGGAGCGGTTTTCAACCACTGCGGTCTGGCCCCACGCGGTCTGCAGATGCGCGGCCAGCAGCCGTCCCATCACGTCGGTACTGCCGCCGGCCGCGGCCGGCACGATGACACGGACGGTCTCGGTCGGCCGCCAGTCGGAGCCGTAGCTTGCGCGCGGCAGGATCGCCGCCGCTGAAACGGCTGCAGCCCCGGTCAAAACACGACGTCGAGAAAAAGCTCTAATCTTCACAAGTTAGCTCCCTGATGAATCAATATTTGCAGGAAGCGTAGGCATCGCGGGCGCGGAGGGCAAGCGCGCGACCTGGCGCGGGATTTCCGTGTCACGGAACTGAGCTAGCTGCCGCTGCCCCGACGGATCGTGGGGGGATCCGGTCATCTGCGCGCCATAGGGCTGGCTAAACTCGACCAGCGTGGCCGGCCCCGGCGGAGCTGTCCCGGTGGAGTTCATCGGAACCTGCGTATGTTGAGCTGGTTACATTCCAATGAAGCTCACGCCATCGAAGTCACTGCTGATGTATTCCGTGCTCGCGTTGGCGGTCGTAGCTTGCGTTCATTCCGCGGCTTATTCGGAAACCCTTTCTGCGAACCAGGCACTGAAAGCCCCCGCTGAGTTTCAGTCGATAGCAGATCCCGGGGATCGTTCGCGCGCGATCTTCCTGGAGGTCGCCAAAGTAATTACTCATCCGCGCTGCATGAACTGCCATCCGGCCGGCGACCAGCCGCTGCAAGGAGACGATCAGCACGATCATATGCCACCGGTATGGCGCGCCGAGAGCGGACACTTCGAAGCCAGTTGTTCTGGATGCCATACGGGGAAAAACACGACGCTTCACGAGGCCGCATCGTACAAAAGCATACCCGGCCATCCGCGCTGGGGTTTTGCTCCGCTATCGATGGCCTGGCAGAACAAGTCCGTGGGTGAGATTTGCCGACAGCTGAAGGATGTGAAACTCAATGGCGGTCGGGATCTCGCGGCGTTGCAGGAGCATATCGCCAAAGATGATCTCGTGAGCTGGGGTTGGAATCCCGGCGAAGGCCGCCAGCCCGCGCCCGGTAGTCAGGAAGCCGCAGGGAAACTGGTTCAAGCCTGGATAGACAGCGGGGCTGAGTGCCCTCAGTGAACCAATGTGGAATTGAACAAGCCGGTTAGCTCGTAGTCACAGCGTCCGCATTGGGAATGGCTTCTAGTTGAAGCTCAAGAGCTTGAACAGCGGCGTCAGATAGCTGAGTTCCTGGCCCGATGTCGGGGTGGTGCGGCTGATGAAATCGAAGATCTTGCCGTCCTGCAATCCGTAATTGGCGAGCCGCTGCACCTGGCGATTCTTGTCGAAATAGATCGCGATCACGCGCTGGTCGACGACCTGCTGGTTCATAAAGGCGACTTTGCGCTCGGAGCGCTGCGAGATGTAATAGAACACCTCGCCGTTCAGGGTCGCGACCGTCGATGGCGTTCCCATCACGATCAGCACCTGATCCTGGCTGGCGCCGATCGGAATCTGCTCCAGCGCGTTGGGCGGCAGGATATAGCCCTTCTGGAACTGCTCGCCGGTGCAGCCGGCGAGCACCGCACACATCAGCGCCACGGCCGCGGCCGCGCGAAAACCGCGCCGGCGCACGGTCAGGCGGCGCGACGAGGGCACGCGGGTGCTCGGCTGGCTCATCTCGGTCATGTCAGGAATTAGTCCGTCCTCTTGCATCGCGCGGTGCGTTGACGTACCGGGCAGCACGCTGAATTGCAACACGCGTGGTCTCCGGGCAAAGACTCTGGAGGGCCCGCTTGCGGAACCCACAATGCTTTGGCCGTTCAATCACTTCAGGAAACCCCGGCCGCCGTTGCGCGGCACCATCGAAGCCATCTATGGCATGATCGTGACGCAGGCGCGAGAACCGTTGTTTTATCGGGACTTTGGGGTTCCGGACACGGTTAACGGGCGTTTTGACCTGCTTCTGCTGCATTTGTGGATGTTGCTGCGCCGGCTGAAGTCGGTGGAGGGCGGCACAGCCCTGTCACAGGGGCTGTTCGACCATTTTTGCAACGATATGGACGATAATCTGCGCGAGATGGGGGTCAGTGACCTCAAGGTGCCGAAGCGCATGCTGGCCTTCGGCGAAGCCTTCTACGGCCGGACGACGGCCTATGACCTTGCGCTGACCGAGGGGCACGAGGCACTGGCGCAGGCGATGTGCAAGAATATCCTGAACGGCGATAACATCGAAAAGGCCCGCCTGCTTGCGGCCTATGCCGAGGCGGCGATGGCCGCTCTTGACAGCCTCGACGAGGCGGAGCTGGCAAGCGGCTCGGCCAGGTTCCCTTTGCCGGAGAATGGCGCGCAGCAATGAGCAAGACTGGTATCACCAAGACCGGTACGACAGAGAAGCCCGACCCGTGGCGCGTCCCCCTCGCGGTGGCGCAGATACCGGAGACGGGCTTGCACCGCGACCTCGAAGCCGATCAGGCCGTCCGCAACGCGGTGGCCGATGTCGGAGGCTTGCGCGAGGTGCTTTCGGTGCAGGCCTCCTTCGATGTCACGCCAGCGAGCGGCGGCCGGTTCCATGTCGCCGGCCGCGTGCGGGCGCGGGTCGGACAGACCTGCGTGGTGACGCTGGAGGAGATCGAGAACGATATCGACGAGCCGATCGATCTGATCTTCGCGCCGCCCGAGCAGATCCCGGAATTGGCCACGCTGGTCGATGAGGCCGAGGAAGGCGACGAGGAGACGCCCGATCCGCCCGAGCCGATCGAGAATGGGATGATCGATCTCGGCCGGGTCGCCACCGACGCATTGTATCTCGCGGTCGATCCCTATCCGCGCAAGCCGGGCGTCGTATTTGAACCGGTGGTCGAAGCCGCCGATCCCGAGGATCACCCGTTCGCGGCGCTCAAGGCGTTGAAGGCAGAACCAAAAAAACCGGGCACCAGGAAGCCCAAGGGCAAGTAGCCGGCAGCCAAAGTGGTCGGCGAAGCTGCCATCGATGTGACGTGGTTGTGATGTGCTATCCGGAATACCCCGTAAGCTGTTGAATTAGATCGGGATATTTCACGTTCTTGATTTCGGGCCACAACCCTTGCCTTTCGCCAAAAGAGCGTGGTCAAGAGGTTGTGTCGGGACAGGGACGCGCTATTGTCGCGGCCCGGCGGGGGCGTGGTATTGCGTCCTGCCGAGCGTCGCTTTCGCGGTGCCATTCCAGTGTGCGGCCGAACCTCTACGAGGGCTGCAAGAGATCAGGTTTCCGGGACGTTCATGCCGCAAAAGGTTCGAATCGCGCTTGACGCCATGGGTGGCGATGTCGGCGCATCGGTCGTCATTCCCGGCGCCGCCATCGCTTTGAAACGGCATCCCGACAGCGAATTCCTGCTCTATGGCGACAGCAAGCAGATCGATGAGCAGCTTGCCAAATATCCGGCGCTGAAAAAGGCCTCGCAGGTGGTCCATACCGACGTGACCATCAGCATGCACGAAAAGCCGAGCCAGGCGCTGCGCCGCGGCCGCAAGAACTCGTCGATGTGGCTTGCGATCGACGCGGTGAAGAAGGGCGAGGCCGACGTGGTGGTTTCCGCCGGCAATACCGGTGCGCTGATGGCGATGGCGCGCTTCCATCTGCACACCATGCCCGGCATCGACCGGCCGGCCATTGCCGGTGTATGGCCGACGGCGCGCGGCGATTCAGTCGTGCTCGATCTCGGCGCCAGCATCGGCGGCGATGCGCACCATCTGGTGTCGCTTGCGATCATGGGCAGCGCGATGGCGAGCGTGCTGTTCGGCCTGAAGCGTCCGACCGTCGGCCTGCTCAATATCGGGGTCGAGGAGGTCAAGGGCGGCGAGGAGATTCGCAAAGCCTCGGAACAGCTGCGGGCGATGAACCTGCCTGAGCTCGACTATATCGGCTTCGTCGAGGGCGACGGGATCGGCGCGGGCGCGGCCGACGTGATCGTGTCGGAAGGTTTTAGCGGCAACATCGCGTTGAAGGCCGCCGAAGGCACCGCGCGCCAGATGGCGGATTTTCTGCGCAATGCGATGGCCAGCAGCTGGCAATCCAAGATCGGCTATCTGTTCGCTCGCAGCGCCTTCAAGGCGCTCCGGGACAAGCTTGATCCGAACAAATCCAATGGTGGTGTTTTGCTCGGATTGAAAGGTGTGGTTGTCAAGAGCCACGGCGGAATCAACGCCGAAGGCTTTGCCTACGCAGTCGATGTTGGCTATGAGATGGTCCGCTGCGATCTCCTCACCAAGATCAGTGCGCTGGTACAGGCGCAGATCGCGCAGGAGGTTGTCTCGTGACGGCGAAACGTTCGGTCGTGCTGGGCTGCGGCTCTTATCTGCCGCAGAAGGTGCTGACCAATGCGGAATTGGCGGCCCGTATCGAAACTTCGGACGAGTGGATCGTGCAGCGCACCGGCATCCGGCAGCGCCATATCGCCGCCGAAGGCGAGTTCACTTCGCATCTGGCGATCAACGCTGCGCGCGACGCGCTGGAACACGCAGGCATCGATGCCCAGGCGATCGACCTGATCGTGCTGGCGACCTCGACGCCGGACAACACTTTTCCGGCGACCGCGGTCGCCGTTCAGAACGGACTCGGCATCCATCATGGTGCCGCCTTCGATCTGCAGGCGGTGTGCTCCGGCTTCGTCTTCGCGCTTGCCACTGCCGACAATTTCCTGCGCGCCGGCGCCTACAAACGCGCGCTGGTGATCGGCGCCGAGACGTTTTCGCGCATTCTCGACTGGAACGACCGCGGCACCTGTGTCCTGTTCGGCGACGGCGCCGGCGCCGTGGTGCTCGAGGCGCAGGACCAGCCCGGCAAGCCTTCCGATCGCGGCGTGCTCACCACGCATCTGCGCTCGGACGGCCGGCACAAGGCGAAGCTCTTCGTCGACGGTGGTCCGTCCACCACGCAGACCGTCGGTCATCTCCGGATGGAAGGCCGCGAAGTGTTCAAGCACGCAGTCGGCATGATCACCGACGTGATCGTGGATGCGTTCGAAGCGACCGGCGCGACGGCCGAGTCGATCGACTGGTTCGTTCCGCATCAGGCCAACAAGCGAATCATCGATGCTTCAGCGCACAAGCTTCATATTGCGCCGCAAAAAGTGGTGCTGACCGTCGATCTGCACGGCAACACGTCGGCGGCATCGATCCCGCTGGCGCTTGCGGTGGCGGTCAAGGACGGGCGCGTGAAGAAAGGCGATCTGGTGCTGTTTGAAGCCATGGGCGGAGGCTTCACCTGGGGCTCCGCGCTCGTGCGCTGGTGAGCGCTGCGTAGAATACTGATCAAATTTGTTGCGTTGTTCCATGCGTCTGCATGATGGTCGCTGTTGACCATTGCGTGCTAACCTCATAATTTCAGGGAATAAATTGTTCGCCGAGAGTGCGGGGCAGGCGATGACAGGGACCGGGAAAACAGTCACACGTGTCGATTTGTGCGAGGCGGTCTACCAGAAGGTGGGCCTGTCGCGAACGGAATCGTCGGCGTTTGTCGAACTCGTTTTGAAAGAGATTACCGATTGCCTGGAGAAGGGCGAGACGGTGAAGCTGTCGTCATTCGGCTCTTTCATGGTGCGCAAGAAGGGTCAGCGGATCGGACGTAACCCGAAGACCGGTACCGAAGTGCCGATCTCGCCGCGTCGCGTGATGGTGTTCAAGCCGTCGGCCATTCTGAAGCAGCGGATCAACGGCCACGCGGTCGGCAACGGCGAAGGCAAGACTGATTGACGAGGCCAAGTAATACGGCCGCGTAACAAGGCGAGTACTGCGTCTTCACCAACGAGATGAGTTGAGAGGAGCTGGCATTTGGACAAAGCGCCGGATGCGTTCCGCACCATCAGCGAAGTCGCTGAAGAGCTCGATATTCCCCAGCACGTGCTGCGGTTCTGGGAGACGCGGTTCGCCCAGATCAAGCCGATGAAGCGAAGCGGCGGGCGGCGTTACTACCGCCCCGACGACGTCGACCTGCTCAAGGGCATCCGCCGGCTGCTCTACGGCGAGGGCTACACCATCCGCGGCGTGCAGCGGATCCTCAAAGAGCACGGCATCAAATCGGTGCAGGGCCTTGCCGACCAGACTTCCGCCGTCACCTTCGGTGCGGTCGAGGAAGCGATTGGTCTCAGCCTGCAGGAGCCCGAGGAGGGCGAGACGCCAATCGTCAATGCTGCCGAGGACGAGGGCGAGGACGAGGACTACGAGACCGAAGAGAAGGAAATCGACTACCGCTTTGCCGATACCGACGACGACGGCATTTTGCTGCCCTTCGTCAAAAGCAAGCCCGGGCCCTCGGACGCCGACCGCGAACGCCTCGAACGGGTGCTGCAGGATCTGGTGGCCTGCCGGCAATTGCTGGATAATGCGATGAAGGACGGTTGAGGGGTTGGATGTGATAATTGGTCGGAGCGAGAGGATTTGAACCTCCGACCCCTAGTCTCCCAGACTAGTGCGCTAACCGGGCTGCGCCACGCTCCGATGCCGTTCCATTAGCTGCGATCAGCGCCCGGCGCAAGGCGCCCGAACGACCTCATTGAGGCGGGCAGCGGGCCAGTTCCCGACCCGGCCCTAGATGCCGAGAAGCCAGACGGCAACAATGGCGCCGAGCACAACCAGTCCGCTGACCGTCCAGCCCGTGACATAAGCCGGACCATCCGATTCCGGCCGATCGACCATGGTATCGTGCCAGTGGCTCATGGCGGTCTCCCATAGCTTGATACTGCCTCTGGTTTGTAGGTCGCCGCCACCGGCTCAAGGTTCAAACATATTTGGGGCGCGATATCTCGCCAAGCCGTCTATTTCAGCGTCGCGATATAGGCGGCGATATCCGCTGACTCGGCTCGGCTCAGCGTCATGTTGGGCATTTTCGGATGCGGATCGCGCAGGAAGAATTCGACCTTCGCGGGATCAAAGTCCGGCCGCCTGGCAATGGAGGCAAACGGCGGCGCGTCGGTGGTCGCCGCTTTCTGATCGGTCGCGACCAGATGGCAGCCCGTGCACCAGCGCCTGGCGAGCGTTTCGCCCTGGTCGGAATCGGCCGCAAATGAGGACGTCGCCGCAAGACTTGCGGCAAGGATCAGGTAACACCGGCCGATACCAGGCAGATAGTTACGCATGCAATTTGGCCTCCGATATCCCAAAGCAGATGGCCGCCAATGAAATGGCGGGCTCGCCGCCGCAGCGACACATGCCCGGCTTGTAGGGCTACCATCGGCTAATGCGACGAATGCGGTGTTGCTCCAGATCAAGCGGGGGACCGGTGCGGCAGTTCCGCTGCCCTGCCGTGTCAATTCCGGAACTAAATCGCCGTGCCGGCCTTCGGCAGGCTTGCTCCGCCGAAGCGGGGGATCCACCCGCACGCAACGGATGGAAACGCGGGCCAGCCCCATGAAAACACGTCCGACCGGCGCGATACCGCCGATGACCACGCCGTTTCGAAAGGACGGCGGGATCGATTTCAAACAGGTTGCTCCCCAGGTCGACTGGCTGATCGGCGCCGGCAGCCATGGCATGGCGGCGGGCGGTTCGACCGGCGAGGGGCATACGCTCGACCACGAGGAGTATCGCGACCTGATGGCGGCGACGGTGGAAGCCGCGTACCCGAGATCAGGGGCTGTTACGGATAAGGGCCGCCTCAGCCCGCCGCGGGTTGCACTGGCCAGATCCGCGTCCACATCCGAGCCAGGATGGACGTAATCGACTTGCCTGCCCTGATCGATGGCGCTTCGATGAATCGATACGACAGCGCGGCGATGGCTAGCGCGACGATCACGGATGTCACGGTCACAATCAAGTTGCCCCAGGTCTGCGTCGATATGATCGGGCGGCAAATGACCGCGAGCAAGGCGCACAGGTAGAAGCTCGGCCAGTGCACCAGATAGAGGCTGTAGGAAATTCGCCCAAGGAAGCGCAGGGGCGCGATCGTGGTCCACTGCAGCAACTCGCGCGATGACACCACAGCGCCGATCATCAGCGCTGCTGCGATCGACGAAGGAATAACGATGCGGACTGCATAGAAATCGTCGCAGTGCGGGAGTATCGCGAGACCGATCAGACCGGCAACGAACGCCAATATGGCAGGCCACCGTCGGCCGACCAGCAGCGCCGCAATCTCTTTGGCGAGAAAGCAACCAAAATAGAACCACAGGAGCGCGTGAAACGGGCTGACTGCCAGCAGCGTCGTGATCGCGACAAACAGTGCCCAACGCCACCGCGGCGAGATACTGGCGTGTGCAGCAACCACAAACGGTAGCATTAGCGAGCCGAGCAGCTCCGGCATCATGGTCCAGGTGGGACCGTTCACCTTAAACGAGCCGAGCAGCAGGTTATCCCGCAACGTGTCCCAGGTTGGCTGCGGCCAGAACATGCGCGCGAATCCCGGCGTCAGGCCCGACGGTATCGGATCGATGCGCAGAAGCCGCTCGCAGGCAAAGGCGAACAGCACCGATGCGACGAACGGCGGGACAATCCGGAATAGTCTCCGCACCACATAGATCGCGAATTCGCCGTCGCGCTCCAGCGCGCGGCCGAGCACGTAGCCACTCAGCACGAAAAAGATGATCACCGCCGCTGCTGAATTGAACGTCTTCAGCAACGCGTCCCTTACCAAAGACGTATCGTCTGCGAAGACGGACATCGCATGGTGGACGCACACCACTAGCGCCGCAAGGCCGCGAAGGCTTTCGAGGCGCGGATCAAACGAGGGGTCGAGCGCCATGCCATGCGTCGGCACAGGCGGCAAATCACGGCTTGATCTTGTGAGTTTGCTTTGCCGCAGGCTTGTCCGAACCGTAGCTTCAGGCCGGCGCGTCAGGTTATGGGCATCGAACCAGGAAGTCACAAAGCAGCCCCCAGCCTACGAAACTTGGGTTCATTGAAACCTCTAATAGTGGAGAACCCTGAAAGGAGTATTGATAGATGGAAATACAGCCTGACGGGAAGGCGACCGGTGCTCGCGCGTTTGTCGCGGCTTTGTCTTTATTTTAAGTATAAGTTGCAGTGTGGTGTGCCATCATGAAACGAAGCCGAGCGCCGTCGGCTGGCGAATTATTCGGGCCTGTTTCAGCGTTGCAATGCTGGCCGCGATGTCCGCTGCTGCGGCTCGAACGGCCGCCATCTTCTGCAAATGCGGATCGCCGAAAGAACCCGGTCTTCGCCGAAGCACCGTCGGTTTCGTCACATCGCGGGCAGTTGCGAAAGGATTGTTCGAGCGCGCGGCGCTGATGCCGTGCGTGGTCCGGTAATTCCGCTGCGCGAAAACACCTCCGAGCCGGCCGCCGGAGGGACCGCTTTACCGGCAATTCCCACCTGTTACTGTCCTGTTCGCATGGGCCCCATTTTGATGGGCGCTCCAACTCAAAAACTGAAAACCGAGGTAACGGGCTCAATGAAGGATTTTGCCGGAAAGTTCGCCGTGATCACTGGAGGCGGCACAGGCATGGGCCGCGAACTCGCGCGCCAGCTCGTCGCCGAAGGCTGCAATGTCGCGATGTGCGACATTTCCCTGGAGGCGATGGCCGAGACCAAGCGACTGTGCGAGGCGGAAAAGCTGCCGCAAGGTCTGCGCGTCACCACGCACGTCGCCGATGTCTCGATCGAGGCTCATCTGCAACGTTTTCGCGATGAGTTGATCGAGCAGCAGGCGACCGACAAGATCCATCTGCTGTTCAACAATGCCGGCATCGGCGGCGGCGGCAGCCTGTTCACCAACACGCGCGAGCAGTGGGAACGCACCTTCAACATCTGCTGGGGCGGCGTCTATCTCGGCGTCCGCACTTTCCTGCCGCTGATGATGAAGGCGGACGAGGCCCACATCGTCAACACATCGAGCGTCAACGGTTTTTGGGCGTCAGTCGGCCTGGGCGTGCCGCACACCGCCTATAGCGCCGCCAAGTTTGCGGTGAAGGGGTTTACCGAAGCGCTGATGACGGATCTGCGGCTCAACGCGCCGCACATCAAATGCTCGGTCGTGATGCCCGGGCATATCGGCACCTCGATCGTTTCCAATTCGCGCAAGATCCAGAGCGGATCGGAATCCGAAGAATTGAGCCCGAACGAGGTCCTGGCGACGCGGCAGCGCCTGAAGGGCATGGGCGTCGACACCGCGCCGATGTCGGACGCCGATATCCAGAAGATCGCGCTCGACCGCGCGCGCGCCTTCCGCGACGACGCGCCGACCACGGCGGCGGCCGCGGTCAAGATCATCCTCGACGGCGTCAAGGCCGAGCGCTGGCGCATTCTCGTCGGCGACGACGCCCACAAGCTCGACGAGCGGGTGCGGCAAACCCCGGAAGAGGCCTACACGGCCGAGTTCTACAAGAGCTTTACGGAAGAGGTCGGCTGGCGGCTCGGCTAGAGTTGGCGGTTCTGATTTTTGAACCAGAACCGCGGCCCCTCTTTGTTGACGCGTTTTCTCAATCCACCTGGATCGCGCGGCCTCGCGCGAAAACGGGGTTGCCTTATCCGCGCACAACGCGCTGGCGCGAGCCCGGACGATAGGCGAGGCGGTGGTGGCCCGTGCAATAGGGCATGCCTTCCACCGGCGTGTTGCCGCAAAAGCAGAAATCCTCGGCGCCGGGCGTGCTGATCGGCCAGCGGCACCGTTTGTCGCTGAGTTCGAGCAGCGAGCAGCGGCGCTCGCTTGCGATCGGCTCCTCCTGCAGCGGCTGTGCGTTTTCGTAGACGGCCTGCAGGATTTGATACTGCAGGCGGGGAATGGATTTCCTGGTGCGCTCCCGGGCGGCCTTGGTCGGGCGCGGTTCGGCACGGGCCGGGCCGCGCGTCAACTGGAGGCGAGCGAGTTTGCCGATTACCGCGTTGCGGCTGACGCCGATGCTGGCTGCGATCTCGCGGCAGGTGAGGCCGGCTTCAAAATGACTCTTCAGCAATTCGACGCGATCGGTCGTCCATGTCGGTACATTCGTAAGCATGTTTCTCGGTTCCACATTCTGTGTGAACCGCCGCGTTCCGAAAATTCCCGTCAGGACGCCTTTCCGTTGTCGCGGATCGCAAGCAGCCCATCCTTGATGGCGAGCCGAATGCCTTCCTCGATCAAAGTTCTTGCGACGCCGGGAACGCTGGTGCCGTGGGTGCCCTGTCTCACCAGTCTTTCGAGATAGTTGATGGTCGAGAGCGCCAACGTAACGGGAACGCGGTCGGTTTCGGCTTTTTCTGTAGCCATGGAGAACGCTAACTTTTAAACGATGTACTGAAAAGTTACTATTTCGACTCTATTTAGTTTTGCACACATGAGTCAAACGGCTTGTGGATAGCTTTCTATCCATTTGAAAAAGCAGTTAAAATTCTGGGGGCGGAGCTGTGGATGGGCTGCGCGCCTTGTGAGCTGAGCTCCAGGAAGCCCTGGGCAGGGTTCACCGCCGCGACGAAACGATCCAGCCGCGCGCCCATTTCTTGATTGCGTCGCACAGCCGGGAATGCCGATGATGTCCGGGGACGACGGCAAGGGCGCAATGACGGTAACGAACGGTCTCTACACCATTCAGATCGAGATGACGGACGGCGGGCACGGCCGCGCCAACGGCGTGATCGTGCTGCACGACGGCAAGATCGCCGGCGGCGATTCCTATTTCTATTACACCGGCTCCTACCGCGGCGATCACGGCAAATGGCGCGGCGAATTGATCACCACTGAGCATACGAAGTCTGCGGGCACCCGGCCGCTGTTCGGCGGGCGCGAGGTCACCTGCGGCTTTACCGGCGCCTATTCCGCCGACACGGCGGAAGTGAACGGCACGGCGCTGGTCGGAAAAACCAGCGTGGTGTTTCACGCCAGGCTGCAGTTGCGTTCGGAGTTCTGAACGCGTCGTCAGCCGTGCACGACTGACTTCGCGATCATGCAGTGAATGCCCTTGGAGCCGTTGACGGTTTGCGTCACGCGCAGATCGGCGGCGAGGCTGCAGAGCGTGTAGGCGTCCTCGCGCGACAGATTGCGCTTTTCGCCGAGCAGCACGATCATGTCGCGCAGCGCACGCACCACGCATTGGTCGAGATCGGGATCCATCGCCATCGTCATGTAATGATCAGCCGTTTCCGCGCGGGGATAATCGAGCCGCAGGTCCTTGCGCAGCGTCAGGCGAAAGCGGCCCTGCAGCGCGGTCTCGATCGCGGTGACGCAGACTTCGCCATCGCCCTGCACGCCGTGGCCGTCGCCGCAGGAGAACAGCGCGCCCGGCACGAAAACCGGCAGATATAATTTGCCGCCGGCGCCCAGTTCCTTGTTGTCGAGATTGCCGCCCATCGCGCGCGGGATCAGCGAGGTGATACGCCCCCAACCCGGCGGGGGTGCGACGCCCATCACGCCGAAGAACGGCTTCAGCGGCAGATCGAGGCCCCACGGCATCCGGCCCACCATCCGTTCGCGGTCGAGCGGAATGTTCAGGATCCGTGTTTCGTGAAAATCGTCGGGCAGGGTGCCCGCCAGCGGGCGGATCAGATTCCAGCCCCAATCCTGCCTGAGCTGGACATCGAGAATGTCGATTTCCAGTACGTCACCCGGTTCGGCCCCGGCCACCGCAACCGGGCCGGTGAGAATGTGGCCCTGCAGTTGCCGCTCGCATTTCGCATGAATCTCCGCGAGTTCGGGCGGGATGTGAAACTTGCTTTTGTCCGGCACCACCTCGGGACCGCCGCTGACGGTCTCGATGGTGACTTCGTCACCGCTGGCGATGGTCAGCGCGGGCTTCAATTTCGCGTCGAAGTAGCCCCAGTGGCAGGTTTCGGGGCTGGAATGCAGGTGATGATGAGGCATGAGGAGGGCTTTCTGGCCGGAGAGGTCGTGCTCAATTTGTCATTGCCGGACTTGATCCGGCAATCCATCTTTTTCGAAAGGGCCTCTGCGAACAGGGATGGATACGCGGGTCAAGCCCGCGTATGACGAGTTTACCCATCCGTGAGGCTTCCCTTGTTTTTTGTTCTGTCCAAAACGCTCGGCTATTTGCTGTTGCCGACGAATTTCCTGATCGCGATCGGGTTCGTCGGCGCCATTCTGATGGCGACGCGCTTTGCATCGCTCGGCCGCAAGCTGGTGATCGCGGCCGTGCTGCTGCTCGTGATCTGCGGGCTGTCGCCACTCGGAAAAATCTTGCTCTATCCGCTGGAGGCGCGCTTTCCGCCATGGGACGCCGCGCGCGGCGCGCCTGATGGCATCATCGTGCTGGGAGCGTCGATCGATGCCGATCTCTCCGTTGCACACCATACGCCGGTGGTGCGCGGCGCGCCGGACCGGATCATTGTCGCCGCCGCGCTGGCGAGGCGATATCCGAATGCGCGCGTGGTTTTTTCCGGCGGCAGCGCCAACCTCGTCTCGAACGATGCACGGGAAGCCGATTTCGCCGGTGCCATTTTCGAAAGCCTCGGCGTCGACAAATCGCGGCTGATCATGGAACGGGAATCGCGCAACACCCACGAGAATGCCGAATTCTCCAAGGCGCTGGTCAAGCCGAAGGAGGGTGAACGATGGGTGCTGGTGACCTCGGCCTTTCATATGCCGCGATCGGTCGGCTTGTTCCGAAAAGCGGGATTTGCGGTCGAACCCTGTCCCGTCGATTGGCGCGTCGGCGGACGCGACGATCTGATGGCGTTTTCGAACGCCGTCGTCGAGGGGCTCGGGCGGACCGACCTTGCGGTGCGCGAATGGATCGGCCTCGTCGCATACTGGGCCACTGGCAAGATCGACGAGTTGCTGCCGGGTCCGGCGCCGAAGTAAGAGGTCGCAACCCCCATCCCGCCGGGCTACAATCAGGCAAGGTGCCTGTTTCAGTGCGCCGATTTGGGAGTTGACGCTATGCAACAGCAGACACCGCCGGAAGGGCTCGATTTCGCGGGCATGGTGGCCGATCTGAACAGCCTGCTTCGTCTGAAGACGACCGTGATCGGCATCAAGATGTTCGCCAGCGTCGAGGAGATGACGGCGATTCCGAAAATCCGGCGTCCCTCCGCGGTGCATACCACCGATCAGATCGTCAGCATGGCCTCGCGGCTCGGCTGGACCGTCGGCATCACGGGTGACGATCTCGTCGGCGCGCAATGCCGCGCCGTGATCGGGCTGGCGCCGCAGGATGAAAAGTTTCTCGCCGGGCAAAACTATGTCGGGGTCTGGCACGGCACGGCCGAGGATGCCCGCAAGCGCCAGGAGGCGCTCGATGTCGTGCCTTACGGCGCGTATCAGGCGATGGCGGTGAGCCCGCTCACCAGTGGCCGGCTCAATCCGCCGGATATTTGCCTGGTCTACGCCACGCCCGGCCAGATGATTATTCTCATCAACGGCCTTCAATATACCGGCTACAAGAAGTTCGAATGGGGCGTGGTCGGCGAAACCGCCTGCGCGGATTCCTGGGGCAGGGCGCTGAAGACCGGCGAACCGTCGCTCTCGCTGCCGTGCTTTGCCGAGCGGCGTTATGGCGGCGTGCCTGACGAGGAGATGTTGATGGCCCTCAAGCCCGAGCATCTCGCCAAAGCCATCGCCGGCATGAAGCAACTTGCGAAGAACGGCCTGCGCTATCCGATCGCGCCCTACGGGATTCAGGCCGATGTGCGCGCCGGCATGGGTGTGTCCTACGCGAAGAAATAGGCTTGCGAAATGCGGCCGAAGCCGTCATTGCCTGCGAAAAACGCTTCGCGTTTGTCGCGGGCACTGACGAGAAACAGGAATTGAATATGTCTTCGTCGAAATTCGACATCGTCGTCTACGGCGCCACCGGCTTCACCGGGCAGCTCATCGCCGAATATCTCGCCGCGCATTACAAGGGCGACGCCAATCTGAAATGGGCGATGGCCGGACGCAGCAAGGACAAGCTCGCCTCCGTCCGCGACGCCATCGGTGCGCCTGCGGACACGCCGCTGATCGTGGCCGATGCGGCTGATCCGGTGTCGTTGAAAGCGATGGTGGATCAGACCAAATCCGTGATCAGTACGGTCGGCCCATATCAGTTTTATGGCAACGAGTTGCTTGCCGCCTGCGTAGCCTCGGGTACCGACTATTTCGATCTGTGCGGCGAACCGCTGTGGATGCGGGAGATGATCGACAAGCATGAAGCCGCGGCGAAAGCGAGCGGCGCGCGCATCGTGTTTTCGTGCGGGTTCGAACTCGGTGCCGTTCGAACTCGGCGCCTTCTTCGTGCAGGAGGAAGCGAGAAGGGTGTTCGGCGCGCCGGCTTTGCGCGTCAAGGGCCGCGTGCGCGATATGCGCGGCACCCTGTCCGGCGGCACCGCCGCAAGCGCCAAGGCGACCTTCGAAGCTGTCGCCAAGGATCTCAGCCTGGTTGCGATCCTCAAGGATGCGTTCGCGCTGACGCCCGGGTTCAAGGGACCGAAGCAGCCGCCGGGCAGCAAGACGGTGTATGAGGAAGACCTGCAGTCCTGGGCTGCACCGTTCATGATGGCGCTCATCAACACCCGTAACGTCCACCGCTCGAACATGTTGATGGGCTTTCCGTACGGAAAGGAGTTCGTCTACGACGAGATGGTTTTGACGGGGGCTGGCGAGAAGGGCGAGGCCAACGCCAAGCTGGTGACGGCCGCAAACACCGAAAAGACCGGTCCGAATGCGCCGAAACCGGGCGAGGGACCGTCAAAGGAAGAGCGCGAGAACGGCCTCTACGATCTCCTGTATGTCGCGATTGCTCCCGATGGCCGGCAGGTCCGCGCTGCGGTGAAGGGTGATCGCGATCCCGGCTATGGCTCGACCTCGAAGATGATTTCGGAATGTGCGATCTGCCTGTTGCGCGATACGCCCGACGTGCCGGCGGGCTTCTGGACAGCGGGTGCAGCGATGCAGCACAAGCTGATCAAGCGCCTGGTCGATCATGCCGGATTGACGTTCACGGTGGAGAAGTAGGCGCAGTTTGTAGGGTGGGCAAAGCGCAGCGTGCCCACCGTTGAGACGACGATCGCGGAGAGATGGTGGGCACGGCGCGGTGCGCCTTTGCCCACCCTACGCAGCGCCCGCCTTCCAGCGTTCGGCGGCGACGAACATGCCCCACATGGTGCCGAGCATCATCCAGAAGTGGCGCCAATGGTCGGTATCGATGATAAAGCTCTCGCCGACGGTGCCGACGAAGGCGGCGAAGATCGCGAGATAGGCCGGCTGCCACGGTACGCGGACGAAGATATAGCGGAATCCCGTCAGCACGGTGACGAAGACCAGCGCCGGATAGCAGATGCCGGAGAGCCAGCCGCCCGACATGAAAGCGTTCAGATAGGAATTGTGGGTGTCTTCGGGAAAGAAGCGGTTGAACTGCAGCGGCCCGATGCCGAACGGCAGCCCGAGCGCCATTTCCGCGCCAAGAACATGCCGGCCGAACCGGCCGAAGCGGCCGGTATCATAACTCTGGTCGAAGCTGGCGCGCTGCTTGAACAGGTCCGCCACCGAGCTCAGCGACAATAGTACCGCGACAAGCGCTGCCGCAAGAACGACGGCAACGAGCGCAGTCACGATGATGCGTGAGCGCTGCGCCTGTGAGCGGCCGGTCAGCACCATCAGCACAAGCATGAGGCCGGAAACGACGATCAATTGGCCCCACGCCGCGCGCGAAAACGACAGCAGGACGGCCAGCGAGATGATGCCGAATGCGATCGCGCTGCGGAGCGACTTGCCGAACCGGTCGGTGACGACGCTCTGCAGCGCAAGCACCGCCGGCAGGATCAGGAACGCGCCGAGTACGTTCGGGTCCTTGAACGTGCCGCGGGCGCGGTCATACAGCGTCAGCAGATCGCGCCCGCCGGGAACGAGGTTGAAATAGCCGGCAATGCCCGCGAGCGAGGCAATCACCGCGCCGACGACGAGGCCGCGCCGGAGCATGTCGAGCCGGGCGGTGGTATCCTCCGAGATCACCATGGCGAACAACACGACGGTTATCGCCATGTACCAGGAAGTCATGATCCAGTTCGGCACATTGGGCCGGTCGAACACGGCGACCGAACTGATGGTGTAGCCGATATTGATCAGGAACAGCAGCAGCAGCAGCGGAATGAATACCAGCCGCATCCGCAGGCCGGTTGCGAAAAAGATCACGGTGGCCAGGAGCGTGACGATCTCGTAGGGCGAGGGTTCGATGAAGACGATGGCGATCGATGCGCCGGCGAGCCACACCAGGGCGCGCTGCAAGGCCAGCACGCCGGGTGCTGCCGTCGCAGGCGCGTGGAAATTCCCGGCTGCTGCCGAATAACTCATCGATGACTCACGCACTCACGCAATGCTACAAAATCGTAACTCTTACCCCGCTATTGCCTGCGACAAACGCGAAGCGTTTGTGCAAGAGAGCGCAACGAAGCAGTCCATGCTTGCGCGTATGCCGAGCGATGGATCGCTTCGCGAAGCCTGTCATCGGACCCGCCAGAGGCCGGACCCGTTGGCTCGCAATGACGAGCATCTCAGTACGCGTTCTCACTCTTGGTGATCAGGGAGATCGGCGTCTTGAGCAGTATGTAGAGGTCGAACAACACGGACCAGTTCTCGATGTAGTAGAGATCGAACTCGACACGCTTCTGGATTTTCTCGTCGGTGTCGACCTCGCCGCGCCAGCCGTTGATCTGCGCCCAGCCGGTAATGCCAGGTTTAACGCGGTGGCGGGCGAAATAACCGTCGACGGCTTCGTCGTACAGCCGGCTTTGGAATTTGCTCTGCACCGCGTGCGGGCGTGGACCCACCAGCGAGAGATTGCTTTTGAATACGACATTGAAGAGCTGCGGCAACTCGTCCAAGCTGGTCTTGCGAATGAAGCGTCCGACGCGGGTGACGCGGGGATCGTCCTTGGTCACCATTTTGGCGGCGGCCGGATCGGCCTGGTGATGATACATCGAGCGGAACTTGAAGACGTCGATACGCTCATTGTTGAAGCCGAACCGCTTCTGGCGGAACAGCGCCGGGCCGGGGCTGTCGAGCTTGACCGCGAGCGCGACCAGACCCATGACAGGTAATGCCAGCAGCAGGATCGCGAAGCCGACGACGTGGTCGAACAGCCACTTCATCACCAGGTCCCAGTCGGTGATCGGTGCCTTGAACATATCCAGCGTCGGCACCTCGCCGAGATAGGAATAGGAGCGGGGACGGAAGCGTAGCTTGTTGGTATGGGCCGAAAGCCGGATATCGACCGGCAGCACCCACAGCTTCTTCAGCATCTCGAGAATACGGGTCTCGGCCGAGATCGGCAGCGCGAACAGCACGAGGTCGATGCGGGTGCGGCGCGCCAGTTCGACGATATCGTCGACCTTGCCGAGCTTGGGGCTGCCGGCGCAGGTATCCATCGCGCGGTCATCGTTGCGGTCGTCGAACACGCCGAGCACCTTGATGTCGGAATCGTCCTGGGTCTTGAGCGCCCGGACCAGCTGTTCGCCGCTCTCGTCCGCGCCCACGATGATGGTACGGCGATCGAGCCGGCCCTGACGGGCCCAGCGCCGTACCAGCGAGCGCAAGAACAGCCGCCCGGTGACGAATGCCGCGATCCCCGTGAAGAAAAATGCCGTGAGCCAGAGCCGCGAAATTTCGCCGCCGAGCTTGACGATGAAGGATGCGCCGATGAACAGCAGGAACACGAACGCCCAGGATGAAGCCATCCGGCTCATCTGCTGCAGACGGCCGCGGAACAGCTGCACCTGATAGATATCGGCGGCCTGGAAGCAAATCACGGCCGTTGCGGCTATGCCGAAGATCGCCGCGAGAAATTCCCAGGAAAAGCCGCTGATCGGGACGACATATCCGAAATAGAGCGCGATGCCGATCACGCTCAGCATTGCGAAGTCGATGACGCGAACCACGCCTGCGATCACGATCGGCGAGTAGGCGCGGCCGACTTTCTGGTTGCTGATGGCGATGGCGGCCGGGGTGAGCCTGCGGCGCCGTTCGACCGGCAGGCGATCGGCGGTGGCGGGCATCACGGCCGTTGCCGTGGTGTCGAGCATCGAGCGTGCGCTAATCGGTTCCACTGGTCCACGTCCGTTCTGGAACATGCACACAACAACGTGCCTGCCGGTGCAGAATTCTCCAACACCCACGGCTTACGGGACAAATCGCAAGAAACGGTTACGCGGGCAAGAACGGTTAACGATTGGCAAACGCGTCGCGGTAGCCGGCAAAGACGCCCTCGACCATCGCCTTCTGCGAAAAATGCATGAAGATGCGTTCGCGCAGCGATTTGGCCCGCGCCTTTGCCGCGGCCGGATCCTTCAGCGCGGTTTCGATGGCATCGGCCATGGCGGCCGTATTGCTCGGCGCAAACAAGGCATCGCCGTGCTCGCCGAAAATCTCGGGGATGCCGCCGACATTGGCGGCGAGCATTGGAATGCCGGCCGCGGCCGCCTCGATCACGACATAGGGCATGGAGTCCCCGCGGGACGGCACCACCAGCAGCGAGCCCTTGGAAAAGCCGTAGCGCGCCTTGACGTGGCCGATGAACCGGACGGCGTCGCCAAGGCCGAGCTTTTCCACCTGGGCCTTGAGGCTTGCGCTTTCCTCGCCGTCGCCGGCGAGCGTGAGCGTCACGGGATTTCCGGCGGCGCGCAGCTTCGCCACCGCGTCGATCAGCAGGTCGGCGCCCTTGATGTGGCGGAACTCGCCGACATAGATCAGGTCGGTGGCGTCTTCCGCCTTCACGACCGGATCGAATTCGCTGGCGGTGACGCCGTTGAACACGCATCGCACCAGCCCCTTCGGCGTGCCGATGGTGCGCTGATAGGTGTCGCGCGCAAACGCACTTTCGAACAGGAACAGGTCGGTATTGTTCATCAGCGCGCGTTCGACACGGGCGTAGATGTTACCCTTCAGCGTCGCCAGCGGAAAATGCAGCGAGCCGCCATGAGGGGTGTAGATCCGGATCCTGTCGCGGGAGGCGGTCCGCAAACGCATGAAGGCGCCGGCCTTGGCGCCGTGGCCGTGCAGTACGTCCGGCTCCAGTTCGCGAATCATCCGCTGGAATCGGGCCCACACGAGCATGTCGGTCGGGAGCGGCTCGCGGCGAATCGCGGTGCGGTGAACGCCGAGCTTGAGACGTGGGGCGATTTCCGCAAGCGCCTGCTCGGCGCGTTCACCACCGGTGAGGCTGTCGGCGATGATGCCGACGTGATGGCCGCGGTCGGCCTGGCCGTTGGCGAGATCGAGGATATGGCGGAAAATGCCGCCGACAGGCGCGCGCGTCGCGTGCAGGATCCGAAGCGGCTGGCCGTCGACGAAAGGCATGATCAGAACCAGCCCGCGCCGGTGAGCACGCGCGCAACAACCAGACAGGGGATTGGAGCGGGTACGCCTCGCATTGCTGGAATCCTGAAAAAAGTTGTCGCCCGATTAAGGCCTTCGATGGTTAACAAAAAATGACCGCGCGCCAATAGCCCGCCCTTGCGGCTGGCGAAATGGGACGAATTAACCCAGCGGCAACCATAATGGAGTGTAATCGCGCGAGTTCGGGTGGACCAGCAGTTGCGTCCGCGGGAGTGTGCGATGCGTTTGGCGTTCTGGCGTGCAGGCAAGGACAAGCCGGTGGTGCAGCGGGCGGTGATGGCCAGGCCCGCGCCTTCGGCCCCGAAGCCGGTCGCCGCATCCGCATCCGCATCCGAATCCGGCGATCTCGATCTGCATGTGCTCGGCCAGGCGCTGATGCGCAAGCGGAGCTGGATCATCGTCCCGACGGTGCTGGCGCTGGTGGCGTCGCTCGCCGCGGTCAACATGATTACGCCCCGCTACAAATCTGAAGCGCGCATCCTGGTCGACGGGCGCGAGAACGTGTTCCTGCGGCCGAACGGCGAGCGTGGCGAGGAACGCAGCGCGCTCGACGCCGAGGCGGTCACCAGCCAGGTGCAACTGGTGCAGTCGCGCGATCTCGCCCGCGAGATCATCAAGAAGAACAAGCTGGCCGAACTCCCGGAATTCGATCCGGTGCTGCACGGCTCGTCGCCGCTCAAGTCGCTGCTGGCCTTGATCGGCATCGGGCGCGATCCGTTTTCGCTCACGCCGGAAGAGCGCGTGCTGGAGGCCTATTACGAGCGCTTCACGGCCTATGCGGTCGACAAGTCCCGCGTCATCGTCGTCGAATTCCAGTCGCGCGATCCCGATCTGGCCGCCCGCGTCGCCAATTCGATCGCGGAAGGCTATCTGGTGCTGCAGCAGGACGCGCGGCAGGACCAGGCAAAGGACGCGGTCAAATGGTTGTACCGGCAGGATCGACGAGTTGCGCAAGAAGGTTTCGCAGGCCGAATCGCGGGTCGAGGAGTTTCGTTCCAAGTCGAGCCTGTTCGTCGGCACCAACAACACCACGCTGTCAAACCAGCAGATGGGCGAGCTCAACACCCAGCTGAACAACGCGCGTGCGCTGAAGTCGGATGCGGAAACCAAGGCGCGGCTGATCAAGGAAATGCTTGATAGCGGCAAGCCGATCGAAGCTTCCGAAATTCTCAATTCAGAACTGGTGCGCCGGCTGTCCGAACAGCGCGTCACGCTGCGCGCCCAGCTCGCCGAACAGTCTTCGACGCTGCTCGGCGGCCATCCCCGCATCAAGGAATTGAAGGCGCAGCTTGCCGATATCGATCGGCAGTTGCGTGAGGAAGCGGGCAAGGTTTCTCGCTCGCTGGAGAACGACGCGCGCATCGCCGGCGGCCGGGTCGAAAGTGCCTGATGGCGAGCCTCGAACAGTCGAAGAAACAGGCGTCCTCGAACAACGGCCAGGACGTGCAGCTCCGCGCGCTCGAGCGCGAAGCCAAGGCGCAGCGCGACCTGCTGGAATCCTTTCTCGCCAAATATCGCGACGCGAGCGCGCGTGAAAACATCGAGGCGACGCCGACCGACGGCCGCATCATCTCGCGCGCCACCGTTTCCAACACCCCGGCCTATCCGAAGAAGCTGCCGATCGTGCTGATCGCGACGCTGGCGACCTTGCTGCTCACCTCGGGCGCCATCGCGACCGGCGAACTGTTGCGCATGACCGCGCCGCGGAGACCCGGTGCGGCTTCGCCGGAAATTGAGCGCGAAATTGCCCCCGAGATCGTCCTGGCTGCTCCGCCCGAACCGGTGCGCGCACCGGCGATCGCGCCCGAGCTTCCCGCAGCCTCAACCGTTGAACCAGTCGACATTCCCGATCCCGAGCTTATTGAGCCGGTGATAGATGCTCCCCGCATGGATTCCGTGCCGGAAACCAGCGAAGTCGAGCAGTTGGCGGATACGCTGGTTGGCGCTGACGCCGAGGCGCGCAAGGTGACCGTGCTGGGTACGGCATCGAGCGAGAGCATCACGCTGACCGCGCTGACGCTGGCGCGGCTGATGGCGCAGCAGGCGAAAATCGTGGTCGTCGATCTCGTGGCATCCTCGCCGATGATGACGGCGGCGTCGACCGATCCGGTCGCGCCCGGGCTTGCCGAACTGATGCAGGGCGAGGCGTCGTTTGCGCAAATCATCACCAGGGACCGGCTGTCGCGCGCTCATCTCGTCAGCGCCGGACGGCCCGGCTTCGACCGCGCGCAGCTTCAGTCGCCGCGGCTGACGCTCGCGATCGACGCGCTGCTGCGGGTCTACGATCATGTGCTGCTGGATGCCGGCGCGGCCTCCGATCTGCCGGCCGAATTGCTGACGTCGCAGGCGCGAGCCGTGGTGGTGCCCGAAGAATCGATGACGCAGGACGCGCGCGCGCTGATGTGCGACCAGCTCAGGGCGGTCGGCTTCTCCGAGGTGACGATGCTGAGCAAGCCGTGCCGGGCGTCGGATGCGGTCGAGCCGGGCCCGCGCGTGGTGGCGGCGTGAGTGAATTCGTAGAGTGGGCACGCTACGCGTGCCTCCGTTCAAGATGACGTCTAGATTGGTAAGCACGTCATTGCGAGGAGCGCAGCGACGAAGCAATCCAGCTATCCGGTATGCCGCAAGATGGATTGCTTCGCTGCGCTCGCAATGACGGGTGACAGGGTTGCCTAGCTGAACGCGCTGCGCAGCTTCTGCGCCATCTCCAGCAGTGCCGGATTGTGCTTCACCATACGCTTGGTGCGGTTGAGGCCCGACATGACGCCGGCGGCAAGCTTGCCGCGCTGGCTGAGCGGGATGAAGCTGTCGAAGATCGGCTCGTCGTCCTTGCAGAACAGCCGCTTGTAATCGTCCGATCCGATCCCGAGGTCGAGGGCGCGATAATCCTGGCCGGCATAGTGATCGATGATGTCGCGCATCAGGATCAGGCCGGGGCTGTATTTCGAATTCGCCGACATCGTGTAGGTATTGAACATCATCGAGAACCGATGGCCGTCGGCGACGCCGGCGAAGATCGCGATCACTTCCTCGTCGCATTCCAGCGCGTGAATATCGATGGCGTGCCTGCCATCCGCGAGCGGCGCGGTGCAGGCGCCGCGGATGAAATCCTCGATGCCGGGATCGGCAAATACATTCGGCAGCTTCTGTTCGGCCATCCGCAGCGGCTTGACGCGGAAGAACCAGTCGAGCAGCCGCGTGATGTCGGCCTCCGACGATGCCAGGTGACTGCGATAGCCGGGCAGGGACTGCAGCTTGCGTTCCTTGCCCTTGAGGCGGCGCCGGAACGAGTTGCTGACCAGCGCCGCGCCGGGCTCCATCACCAGGAGCGGGCAATCATTGGCGGAGGGCTGATGCGGCAGCAAAGCGAGCGGGTTGGGCTGATCGCGCCAGCGAAGCGGTTGCTGATGCAAAGTGAGGACGTCGGCTTCGGATCGCAGCGATATTGCCGATATCAGGCTTTCGAGATCGGCCTGCGTTGCGCTTGCGGCGAAATCGCGGTCGAACAGCGCCATGTTGAAGGTGGAGTGCTTGCCGCCCATGAAACTGGCGCAACGGGCGCCGTAGGCGTGCCTAAGCGCGAGCGGGAGCAGCACCAGTGGCCGGCGTTCCGCGTCATAGGCGATCACGATGAAGGGGACGAGGCCTTCGCGCTCGCCGACCTGGCGCTGCCAGGGGCTGAGGAAGTCGAACCGCTGATACGGCGTGAAGGAGGTTTGCGCGCCTTCCAGGCTGCGCCAGACGCTTTCGGCGGCGGCGAGGTCGTGAACGATGTCGATGGCGGCGATGCGGCCCGCCTTCGACCACGCATCTGCATCCGCCGTGCGGTCTTCAATCGCGGCAGCCATGGTCATCGCAGAGCCCGTGCTATATCAATTGTTTACAATTTTCGGCTTGGGCCGACCTTCGCAGGGAAATGTCAACAAAGGGTAATACAATCCGGCCGCGGCGGGGGCAGCGCGACTGGTTGAGGGCGGGACGTTGACGTCGGATATCGGAATTTTGCGGCGGGCCGTGATGGAGCTCGCCTATTTCAGCGGCTACTTCAGGCTGAAGCAGCGGGAGACCGGCGGCGCCGGCGTCATCCTGCGGTTCGAGCGCGTGCGTCCGCGCGATTCCCGCCCGTTTCAGCCGAACACGGTGGCGCGAAATCACGCCGCAATTTCTCGACCGGACGATTCGTGCGCTGAAGCGCTGGAACTTCGATCTGGTCACGATGGACGAAGTGTGCCGGCGGGCGGTCACGCTGCCAACGGCCAACCGATTTGCCTGCCTGACCTTCGACGGCGGCTGCAAGGATGTCATCACGCAGGCCTATCCGGTGCTGTCGAAGCACGGCGTGCCCTTCACCGTCTACCTGCCGACCGCGTTTCCGGACGGGATCGGCGAAGCCTGGTGGCTCGCGCTGGAAGACATGATCGCGCGCGAGGAACGCATCAGCCTGATGATCGATCGCAAGGAGCGGCGTTTCGCAACGCGCAGCATGCCGGAGAAATATGACACGTTCGAATTCCTGGCGAGCTGGATGCGAACGCTGCCGCCGCCGGATCTTTCGTTCGCGATCCACGACCTCTGCAAGCGCTACTCCGTCGATCTCGCGGCGCTGTCGCGCAGCGCATCGATGGATTGGGACGATCTGGCGAAGCTCGCGGCCGATCCGCTTGCGACGATCGGCAGCGCCACGGTGAACTATCCCGCGCTGTCGAACCTGAAAGAGGCCGACGCGCAACGCGAAATGACCATGGGCAAGGCGGTCGCGGAGACGGCCTTGCGTCGCCCCGTCAGCCATTTCGCCTATCCGTTCGGCGACCAGAGAATCCTGGCGCCGCGCGCATGTCGTGATGGGGCAGGAGGCAGGTTTCGCCAGCGCGGTATCGACGATCCCGGGCGTCGTCGAGGCCAGGGGATATACCAATCTGCACGCGCTGCCGCGGATCGCCTGGGATGGACGGCATTCGCTGCGCATGATGCGCGTGATGCTGTCCGGGTGCATGTTTCCGCAGGTCAGGCCAAGCCGGGATAATTGGGTCTAGGGCGCGATCCGGAATGCCTGTGGGCTTGGCGATGTCCGAATTACCCTCGGAAGCGGCCATACCGGACTGCCTTCAGCACGTCTCCTTTGTGCCAGGACCGGACTTGGTTCACAGCAGATCAACTCTTGGGCGGAGCACTTAATCCTTATTCGAGCAGACCGGCTGCCATCAGGGCTGCGCGATATCTTTGATGGAAATCGCTCTTGCTATAGGCTGCCAGACGCGAGGAGATCGTAAATTGAGGATCGAAAGTCAAAAGCGCCTCCGCCGCAGTCCTCGCTTCCTGCTCGCGATTTAGAAAGATCAAGGCCGTGATCTTGGCGCGATGACCTGAAGTGAACTGTGGCCCTTCATCGATGCTTTGTTGCGCAAACGCCAGAGCCTGCTCATTGTGCCCCGCAATCAGATGGGCAAAAGCGATCCCGGTTAAGGTCGAGGCCATTTCGGGATCCCGTGGACTGAGCCTTATCGAGCGTTCGAAATGCGCGATCGCACGGTCGGGATCGGTGCAGGCATAGACCTTTACCCAGCCAAGGCTCGACAGTATCTGCGATCCGTTCACGTTGAGGCGGGCGGCCTTCTCAAGAAGGGCAATCGCGCGGTCATAGTCCCCCCAAAAGCCAAGCGTGTGGCCCGCCCATCGCAGCACAGAAGGGTCGTCGGAACCCTGGACGATTGCCTCCCTCGCAACGGCAAGCCCCTTTTCGGGATCGCCGGGCGCGCCCCATCCCTGTGTCCAACGCAGCATGTAATTGACGGAAAGATACGCCTTCGCCAGCGCATAACCGGGATCGAGAGCGATCGCCTGGCGTATATTGTCCATGGCGGCATCACTGCCCTCGCGGGTGAATAAAGCCGATTGCTGGAAAGCCCTGAGAAAATAGTCATAAGCATCGAGATTGCTGGTCGGCTTCGTGCGTGCGCGGTTGATTTCGGCTTGCGTGACGCTGGGCTCGATGGCTCCGACCACGCGTTCGGTCACCGCGTCCTGCAGCTCAAATACGTCCTCCAGTGCGCCATCGAACCTCTCGGCCCAAAGGTGCGCGCCCGTTGACGCTTCGATCAATTGCCCGCTGATGCGCACGCGGCCGGCGGCCTTGCGCACGCTGCCCTCGAGCACATAGCGGACACCGAGCTCGCGGGCGATCTGCTTGATGTCGACAGCCCGCCCCTTGTAAGTGAAGCTCGAATTGCGCGCGATCACGAACAGCGACGTGAAGCGCGAGAGTGCGGTGATGATGTCCTCCACCATGCCGTCGGCAAAGTATTCCTGCTCGGGATCGCCCGACATGTTCAGAAACGGCAGAACGGCAATGGACGGCTTGTCGGGGAGCGCGAGGGGCTGCGCAGTCTCGGCCGGTGTTTTTGTTGCCGGCGAAGAGCTTGGGCCGAGGCGCACGCGCCAAGCCCGCATCGGTTCGGCGATATTCTTGAGAGTTTGAGTGCCCATATCCTCTAAGGCGCTCTCAACCTTGCCACGAACCTGCCGGTGAGCATCGTCGGAAATGCAAATCCCACCCGGCTCTGCGATCCCTTCGAGACGAACTGCAATATTGACACCATCACCAAAGATATCGCCGTCTGCGATGATGATATCACCGAGGTGAATGCCGATGCGAAATTCGATCCGCTTGTCCTGCGGCACACCGCTATTTTGTTCTGCCACGCCGCGTTGGACGTCGTCGGCACATCGCACTGCGTCGACCACGCTGGCGAACTCAACGAGAGCGCCGTCACCGGTGTTCTTAACGATACGTCCGTGATGCTGAGCGATTTTGGGATCGAAAAGCGTCTTTCTGAGAGCTTTCAGTTGCGCCAGCGTGCCTTCTTCGTCGATCCCTATTAAGCGGCAAGAGCCCACGACATCCGCCGCCAGAATAGCCGCCAATCGCCGCTCTACGTGCTCGCTGCTCAAGATGCACCCCAGACTCGGGGAAAATCGAATGTTCAATAGCACAATTGTGGGCCGATGTCCGGCTATGCCCACGTCCGAAACGGGTCATGAAGCGAAATTCCCGAGCGACAAGCGTTTGTCTGCTTTCCCCTTCAAAAGCCGACATCCCTCGTTCTACGAGTACACGCCCTTATCTACGCAGCGCGGTCCGGCCGAGACATCCAGCTGATGATCGGCATCGCCGGCAGCACCCATCCGAGCCCGGCCACCACATAGAAGATCGCCTGCAGCAGGCCGGAAGCGGCCAGCCACGGCGTCTGGGCGATGGTCATTCCGAGCAGCGACCACACCACGACCAGCACCAGCAGGGCGATGGTTCCGAAGAATTTGCGGGTGCGTATCGTCATGGCGGATTTGTGAGGCTCTTTGTTAGGTTCTTGGCGGGTTGCGCGCGGGAAGGGGCGGACTATAAGGGGCGCGCCAATTCAATCAAGCGCGCCTTTCAAGGCCAGCCAAGACGAGTTTCATGACCGCTAGTTCCGCACAAGAGGTCCCGCATCTCGGCGCCGTCAGATGGTGGCTGATCGTGGTCGCCGCGCTGATTGCGGTCATGGTGCTGGTCGGCGGCGCCACGCGGCTGACGGAATCCGGATTGTCGATTGTCGAGTGGAAGCCGGTCACCGGGACGCTGCCGCCGCTCAACGAGGCGCAGTGGGTGCAGGCGTTCGAGGGCTACAAGGCCATCCCGCAATACCGCGAACTCAACGCCGGCATGAGCCTTGCGGAGTTCAAGACCATCTTCTGGTGGGAATGGAGCCACCGCCTGCTCGGGCGCGCGATCGGCGCGGTCTATCTGCTGCCGTTCCTGTACTTCCTGTGGCGCGGGGCGTTGAGCGCTGAGCTGAAGCGGCGGCTGTGGATGATTTTCGGCCTCGGCGCGCTGCAGGGCGCGGTCGGCTGGTGGATGGTCGCGTCCGGCCTGACACAGCGGACCGAGGTGTCCCAGTATCGGCTGGCGACGCATCTGGTGCTGGCGCTGATCATTTTTGCCTCGATCGTCTGGACGCTGCGGCGGATGGGCGCGCGTTCGCAGCCCGTTGTGCCTGTGCGGCTGAAGCTCTCCGGCATGGCTTTGCTGACCCTGACTTTCGTTCAGCTTTATTTCGGCGCACTGGTCGCGGGCCTGCGAGCGGGCAGGGTGTATAATACCTGGCCCGAGATCGACGGCGCCTTGATTCCGTCGGCGGCGCGGCTGTGGTTCGAGCAGCCGTGGTGGCGCAATCTGTTCGACAATACGCTCACCGTGCAATTCGAGCACCGCATGACCGCCTATGCGCTGCTGATCCTGGCCGTGCTTCACGCCATCGACGCCATACGGTCGCGGGCCGGCACGGCCGTTATCGGCGGCGCGTGGTCGCTGGTCGCGGCGATCATTCTGCAGGCAGCGCTCGGCATCCTCACGCTGCTGCACCAGGTTCCGATCGATCTGGCGCTGGCGCATCAGGCTACAGCCATCGTGGTGCTGACGCTTGCGGTGTTGCAGGCCGAACGCCTGGTGCCACGCCGCGCCGCGCGCGACCGGCAGAAACTGGTTCTGCCGCTTGGGCAGCCGGGCTGAAATTGAACAATTCTAATCTGCCGGCATGCCGGGAAGTGCCCGATTTGCAGGGGTTTCTCGCTGGCACGCCGCCCTTGACGCGTTTGTGTGGGGCCTCACCGCTTTACTTGGATGGTTTGGGGGATAAAACGAGCCAAAACAGGTTCGCTTCATGTCCTCAGCATTCATCCAGGCCGCCGTCATCCTGCTCCGCGAGGGGCTCGAAGCCATGCTCGTGATCGCAGCACTGGCGGGCTATCTGACCAAGGCCGGTGCAGCCCATCGCGTTCAGGCGCTGTACGGCGGCGCGCTTGCAGCCGTCGGTGCCAGCATCATTGCGGCCTGGCTGTTTGCGGTGTTCAATTCCGGCGACCATAGCGACGTCCTCGAAGGCATCATCATCCTCTTCGCCGCCGCACTGATGCTCTATGTCAGCGGCTGGCTGATCGTGAAGCAGGATCCGCGCGGCTGGCAGGAATATCTCGCGCACAAGGCCGATTTCGGCATTGTCGCAGGATACGGTATGGGCGGTCGGCGCCCTGGCCTTCCTGGCGGTGTTCCGCGAAGGCGCCGAAACGGTGCTGTTCATCAACGCACTGGCAACGGCCGAGGGCGGCTGGAGCGCCGGGCTGTTCGCCGGCCTCCTGACCGCAACCGCAGGCCTTGTGGTGCTGTTCTATTTCATCAACCTGATCGCACGAAAACTGCCGCTGCGGCCGCTCTTCATCGTCACCTCGGCATTTCTGTTTGCGATGGCAATCAAGTTCATCGGCGAGGCCGTGCAGGAGTTTCAGGAGCAGGCGATCATCACCGTCACCGAGGTCAAGGGCTCCGCCTTCCTGAGCGCGATCGGCCTCAATCCTTCGATGGAGGCGCTGGCGATCCAGGGCCTGGTGATCCTGTCTGCGCTGGCCGCCTATTCGGTCGTTCAGCGCAACAACCGCCTGATGCGCGAGGACAAGGCCATGCGCCCGGCCGAGTAGATTCGCCGCGCTACGCTGCCTGCCGATTGAGTTCCGAGATAGTCCAGCCCGATATCGAGCGCGGCGGAGCTGTGCGTCAGCCATCCGGCCGAAATCAGGTCGACGCCGGTAGCGGCGATCGCCTTGGCGGTCTCGGCGGTGATGCGGCCGGAGGCTTCCGTGATCGCCCGGCCGCCCGTCATCGCCACCGCCTGCCGCAGTTGCTCGACCGTCATGTTGTCGAGCAGCACGGCATCGACGCCGATGGCGAGAACCTGTTCAAGCTGGACCAGCGTATCGACCTCGATCTCGATCTTGACGAGGTGGCCGGCATGCGCTTTCGCGCGCGCGATCGCGGTTCTGACATCGCCGGCCAGCGCGATGTGGTTGTCCTTGATCAGGACGGCGTCGTCGAGGCCAAAGCGGTGATTGCTGCCGCCGCCGGCGCGGACCGCGTATTTTTCCAGCGCGCGGAGTCCCGGCGTGGTCTTGCGGGTGCAGACGATGCGGGCGTTGGTGCCGTGTGCTGCCGACACCAGCGAGGCCGTCGCGGTGGCGACGCCGCTGAGATGGCAGAGGAAGTTCAGCGCCGTCCGCTCGCCGGTCAACAGCCCGCGCGCGGGCCCCTCGATGGTCGCGATCACATCTCCCGGCGCCACCACGCTTCCGTCAGGCCGTTCAGCGGTGAGCCGGATGGCAGGATTGACGAGCTGAAAAGCGCAGTACGCGATGTCGAGCCCGGCCACGACGCCGGGCTGGCGCGCGCGCAGCACCAGCGAGGCGTTCCGGTCGGCCGGTACGATCGCATCGGCCGTGATGTCGCCGGCGCGTCCGAGGTCTTCGAGCAGGGCGGTTCGAACCAGCGGCTCGTACATGAGGGACAGGAGCGGCGTAAGTGTCATGGCTGGGCTCCCCCAACAGATCGAGATCCGGTTTCAAAGACGTCGCGCGCGGTGTCGAGCGCGCCCGCAAGCGTGATGGTGGATGGCGCCGCCGAGGGCAGGGCGTCCGGAAAATCGCTGCGGTAATGTCCGCCGCGACTTTCTTCGCGCTGCCAGGCGGCGACCGCGATCATCAGTCCCACCAGCGCCGGGTCGGAAGCCGTGGCGTGGCCACTGGCGAGCGGATAGAGGCCGCGGATCGCGCGTTCGATGCCGTGCCGGTCGCGGAGTACGCCGAGCCCTTGCGACAGGATCGGCCGCACGGCCGAAGGATCGGATGCTGGGGGAACCGCATTGGCCGCGCGCGTTTTTAGCGGGCCGCGGCTTGCGCTTTGGACGCTCTCCGCGACCCATTGCGCGCAGACGATCGCTTCCATCAGCGAGTTGCTGGCGAGCCGGTTGGCGCCGTGCAGGCCGGTGCGGCTGACCTCGCCGCAGGCCCACAGGCCATGCACGGTGCTGCGGCCTTCGACATCGACCGCTATCCCGCCCATGTGGTAGTGCACCGCCGGCCTCACCGGAATCGGATCGGTTGCGGGATCGATCCCGGCCATCTTGCAGAAGGCGGAAATGACGGGATAGCGTTTTGCAAATTCCGCGCCTGGATGTTTTCGCGCGTCGAGGAAGACGCGATGTCCCTCGGCGCGGCGGCGCCACACCGCGCGCGCGACGATATCGCGGGGCGCAAGCTCGGCGCCGGGCTGGTCCGCCATGAAGCGTTTTCCGGTGTCGTCGATCAGGATCGCGCCGTCGCCGCGCACCGCTTCGGTCACCAGCGGCATCGGGCGCGACGGACCGTCGAAGGCGGTCGGGTGAAACTGCACAAACTCGAGATCGGAGAGTTTTGCGCCCGCGCGTGCCGCCAGCGCCAGCCCCTGGCCGAAGCAGCCGGAAGGGTTGGTACTGTCCAGAAACAGCCCGCCGATTCCACCGGTCGCGAGCACGACGCGACCGGTATCGATCATCAGCGGACCCTGCGCGTTCACCGCGAGCACGCCCTTGATGGCATTGTCCTCGACGATCAGGCTGCGCGCCTCGACGCCCTCCAGCAGTGTGATCGTCGGGCAGCGGCGCACCGCCGCGATCAGCGCGCGCATGATCTCGCGCCCGGTACCGTCGCCGGTGGCGTGCACGATCCGGTTGCGGCCGTGCGCGGCTTCCAGGCCGAGCCGCCAGCCGCCGTCCGAGCCGGCGGTCGAAGGCGACGCCAAGTCTGGCGAGATGTTCGACGGCCGCGGGAGCCGCGTGGACGATGCGGCTCGCGACGGCTTCATCGCAAAGGCCCGCGCCTGCGGCCAGCGTGTCGGCCAGATGAAGCGAAGGGTCGTCGTCATCTCCCATCGCCGCGGCAAGTCCGCCCTGCGCCCACAGGCTCGACGCTTCCGCGCCGAGCGGCGCCTTCGACAGCAGCAACACCGGCTCGGGCGCCATCTGCAGCGCGGTCATCAATCCGGCCGCGCCGCCGCCGATAATGACGGGACGGTTGTTGAGCGCTGAAATTTCCGTGCTCATAGCGCCAGCATCCTTTCGACGGCGCGCCGCGCGGGCGCGGCGATGCCGGGATCGATCGTCACCTCGTGTTGGCCGGTCTCCAGCGCGTGGCGGATGTTCTTCAGCGTGATCCGCTTCATGTGCGGGCACAGATTGCAGGGCCGGATGAACTCGACGTCGGGATGGAGCACCGAAACGTTGTCGCTCATCGAGCATTCCGTCAGCAGCACGACCCGGGGCGGGCGCTGCTTGCCGACGAAGTCCGACATCGCCGCCGTCGAGCCGGAGAAGTCGGCTTCCGCGACCACTTCGGGCGGGCACTCCGGATGCGCCAGGATGGTCACGTCAGGGTGATTTTCGCGTAGCTGCCGGACGTCGGACGCCGTAAACAGCTCGTGCACCTCGCAATGGCCCTTCCATGCGATGATCTTCACGTTCGTCTGCGCGGCGATGTTCTGCGCGAGATATTCATCCGGCAGCATGATCACGCGTTCGACGCCGAGCGACTCCACGACCTTCAGCGCATTGCCCGAGGTGCAGCAGATGTCGGATTCCGCCTTCACGGCCGACGAGGTGTTGACATAGGTGACGATGGGCACGCCGGGATAGCGCTGGCGCATCAGCCGCACGTCCTGCGGGGTGATGGAGTCGGCCAGCGAACAACCCGCCGCAAGATCCGGGATCAGCACGGTCTTTTCCGGGTTCAGCAGCTTGGCCGTCTCGGCCATGAAGTGCACGCCGGCCAGCACGATGATATCGGCATCAACCTTGGTGGCTTCGCGCGCCAGCAAGAGGCTGTCGCCGACGATGTCGGCGACGCCGTGAAAGATTTCAGGCGTCTGGTAGTTATGCGCGAGGACGACGGCGTTGCGGCTTCGCTTGAGCTCGAGGATGGCGTCGACGTCCTCGGCGAAGGTGGCCCATTCAGGCGGCGGGATGACTCGTTTGACCCGGTCGTAAAGCGCTGCGGAACGGGCGCGTGTAGTGGAGCTGAGGTTCGCCATTTATACTCTCCTTGAGTATATCTTGGCTTATACTTATCCTGAGCATAACCGATGTCAAGTGCGCGAAAGCGGGAGTTTGGTTCCGACGATGGCCCGTTCCGCCAGCACGGCATGGCGAAACCGGAACAGCTTGGCGGGGCGGCCGACGGTGTCGGCGGCAATTGCGCCAGTTTCCTCAACGAGTTGCTGCTGCTCGATCAGGCGGCGAAAATTCTGCTTGTGCACCAGCCGGCCTGCAAGCGCCT
Organism: uncultured Alphaproteobacteria bacterium; assembly: GCA_963816815.1. Taxonomy (GTDB): domain Bacteria; phylum Pseudomonadota; class Alphaproteobacteria; order Rhizobiales; family Xanthobacteraceae; genus Bradyrhizobium. Next base: position 95,320 of record CAWFMW010000023.1, on the reverse strand, counting down.
CAACACTGCGTTGCAATTGGAGCAGGGTGAATTCCGCCGGCATCAGCTCGAACACCACCGGGCGGTATTTGATCTTGGCGCGCAGCCGCGCGATCCCGGTCGCGAGAATGCGGCGGTGATCTCCGGTCATCGGCCGGCCAGGGATGACGGCAGTGGCGTCGGCCCCGTCACGCACGGCTTCCGGGATCAAGCCGGCCTCGTAGAGCAGTTCGTAGCGCTGCAGCACCAGTTCCTCGTTCCATTCGCGTTCGTCGAGCCCGAACGTGATGGCGACGCGCTGCCAGCGTTCGCGCTGCAGGCCGGTGCTGTCTGCGGATTTCGACCACGCTTTCAGTCGCGACGCCAATGTCTTCGCCAGCGTAGCGGGAAGACCGGATCGTTGATCCTCCCAGGGGAAATATTCGTACCAGCCGGACCAATGCGCCTCAAAACCCTGGCCGACCTGGTCCTCGCGGGTCAGGCCGAGATAGCTGATCGAGATCGAATGCGGCGACTTGGCGTCCCCGCCGCGTCCGCGGTCGGCGAACGTGTAGAGCTGCTCGACATAGCCGAGGGGATGGCCGGTCTGCGCCTCGACCCATGCCCGCAATCCCGTCTGCAGCGAGCGGTGCGCAAATTCGAACGGGCCGCTCGGCAGCGCGCCGGCATTGGCGATGGTCATGATCTTCGGTTCGCCGTCGGTCACGGCGACGAGGACGGCGACGAGATCTGCCGTGGTGATGTTGGCTGCGTCCGTCTTGCTGGCTTTCCGCGGTGCCCCTGCCACGTCGATGATCCGTTCCTAACAGTATCCAAACACGCCGCAGGCGTAGGGCAGGCGGTCCCAGTAAGGCGTATAGGGGCCGCCGTAATAGGGCCCGTCATAGCTGTAGGAATGGCTCGTACCGTAATAGCCGGGCAGCGTCGAGGAGCCCGGCAGAAGCGGTGTGCCGAAGATGCGTGGCGCGTAGGGAGCCGGGTTCAATGGTGAAAATTGCAGCTCAACCTGTTCCTCGACCACCAGCGCGCGGCCACGGCGGACGTAGAGCGGGGGAGCGGCGGGGGCAACCGTGGTCCGGTATTTATAGTGGGCGCGGGGCAAGCCCGGCGGCAACTGGCTGGCAGCCTGGACCGTGGCGCGCCTGGTTGCGGCGCGTTTCGCGGCGACGGGGCTGGTGGCCGGCTTGACGGCGGGCGGGCTGTCCGCGGGCTGGGCGGCCGGTGGGCTATCGGCAGGCGTGGCTGCTGCGGGCGCATCGACGGGCTTGGCCGTCCCGGCGCTCTCGGCGGCAGCGGTTCCGGCCGCGAGAATCGCGACCAGGAAGGGCGTCATCCAGCGCAGCATCGTTGGCTCCGAATCATCAAGGGCAGCTCGGCGCCACTTTATGCCGGAATGAGCGTTAACGAGAGGGGTGTGAAGCACACCGTCATTCCGAGCTGGTCCGAAGGACCTGACCTCAGGGGTGCAATTGCACCCCCGGGGAATCTCGAGATTCTCAGGTGCGCAATTGCGCACCATAGTTCGATGCTCCGCATCGCCCTGGAATGACGGAACCGTTACGCCGTCAGTGCCTGCTCCAGATCCGCGATCAGATCTTCCTTGTCCTCGATGCCGATGGACAGCCGCACGACGTCGGGCGCGGCACCGGATTTCACCTTGGCGGCGTCATCGAGCTGGCTGTGGGTGGTCGATGCCGGGTGGATCACCAGCGAACGGGTGTCGCCGACATTGGCCAGGTGCGAGAACAGTTTCAGGTTCGACACCAGGTTGACGCCGGCGTCGTAGCCGCCGCGCAGGCTGAAGGTGAACACCGCGCCGGCGCCCTTCGGCGCGTATTTGCGCGCGAGCTTGTTGTACTCGTTGCTGGCAAGGCCGGCATAGTTCACCGACGCCACGGCGGAATGGCCGGCGAGGAATTCCGCGACCGCTTTGGCATTCTCGCAATGCTTCTGCATGCGCAGCGGCAGCGTCTCGATGCCGGTCAGGATCATGAAGGCGTTGAACGGCGAGATCGCCGGGCCGAGGTCGCGCAATCCCAGCACACGGCAGGCAATCGCGAAGGCGAAATTGCCGAACGTCTCCTGAATCCTGATGCCGTGATATTCCGGCCGCGGCTCGTTGAGCATCGGATATTTATTGTCCTTCGACCAGTCGAAGGTGCCGCCGTCGACGATGATTCCGCCGAGCGAATTGCCGTGGCCGCCGAGAAATTTTGTCAGCGAGTGCACGACGATATCTGCGCCATGGTCGATCGGGCGGATCAAATACGGCGTCGCCAGCGTGTTGTCGACGATGAGTGGCACGCCGGCCTTGCGTGCCACTTCCGCGATCGCCTCGATATCGGTGATGCTGCCGGCGGGGTTGGCAATCGATTCGATGAAGATCGCCTTGGTGCGCGGCGTCACCGCGCGCTCGAAGCTTGCGATATCGTCGGGGTCGGCCCACGCCACGTTCCAGCCAAAGCTCTTGAACGCGTGCGTGAACTGGTTGATCGAGCCGCCATAGAGTTTTCGCGCGGCGATGAACTCGTCGCCCGGCGTCAGCAATTGCTGCATCACGACAACCTGCGCGGCGTGTCCCGACGCAACCGCCAGCGCCGCGGTGCCGCCCTCCAGCGCCGCAATGCGCTCTTCCAGCACGGCGGTCGTGGGATTGCCGATGCGGGTGTAGATGTTGCCGAACGCCTGCAGCCCGAACAGCGAGGCGGCGTGGTCGGCATCATTGAACACGAACGACGTGGTTTGATAGATCGGCGTCGCCCGCGCGCCGGTGGTGGGATCGGGCTGCGCACCGGCATGCACGGCAAGGGTCGAAAATCCCGGGAGACGGTCGGTCATTCTATGCGTCCTGTTCTTTTGGGCTTGTTTCAAAATGCGCGGCATGCTGATCGCAGCCGCGTGCGCCGTCAAGTTCGGTGGATCACAAATTGGATTAGAAACAGGCGTACTTCTTCACGCCACCTTGTCGAAACAATTATTTCGTATTCAGGTCACGTCAATTCATTCTTGTTCTTCGCAGCGCGATCCGATGCGGTGGTCGCGCCGCCGCCGACGCTGGTCCGGTTCAGCGACAGCCGCATGCCCTGCGTCGGAATCGGCGCGCGCTTCGAACTTAGCGTGCGCGAATTGACTCCCATCCATGAAATTTCCGACGACAGCCGTCCGTACTCGATCTTCGGGCAGCGGTTCATCACCACCTTGAGGCCGGCCGCTTCGGCTTTCTCGGCAGCCGCGTCGTCACGCGCGCCGAGCTGCATCCAGATCACTTTCGGTGGCGGCGACAATCTCAGGGCTTCGTCGACAACGGGCATGATGTGGCTGGAATTGCGGAAGATGTCGATCATGTCGACGGGGCGGCCGATATCCGACAGCGAGGCGACAAAGGGTTTCCCGAGCAGGCTTTTGCCGATATGGCCGGGATTGACCGGAATCATGTCGTAGCCGCGCTGCGCCAGGTATTTGAAGGCGAAGTAGCTCGGCCGCACATTGACCGGCGAGGCGCCGACCATCGCGATCGACTTCACGCCGTTGAGGATGCTGCGGATATAATCGTCGTCGTAATTGTCGTGGTTCATTCTATCCTCTTGCGTCATTGCGAGCGCAGCGAAGCAATCCATTCTCTCTTCGCGTGGCGCGATGGATTGCTTCGCTTCGCTCGCAATGACGGGTCACTTATCCTGCCACTTCGGATCGCGCTTCTCGATGAAGGCGCCGATGCCTTCCTCGGCGTCGCGCGCCATCATGTTTTCGGTCATCACTTCCGCCGCATAGCGATAGGCGTCGGCCAGATTCATTTCGGCCTGGCGATAGAACGCTTCCTTGCCGAGCTTGACGGTATAGGCGGATTTGAGCGCGACCTTCTGCGCCAGTGCGATCGCCGCATCGCGCTCGGTGCCGGCGGCGACGACGCGGTTGACGAGGCCGATATTCTTCGCCGTCACCGCCGAAATCGGCTCGCCCGTGAGCAGCATTTCCATCGCCTGCTTGCGCGGGATGTTGCGCGACAGCGCCACCATCGGCGTCGAACAGAACAGCCCGATATCGACGCCGGGGGTGGCGAAGCCTGCAGCCTCGGAGGCGACCGCGAGATCGCAGCTTGCGACCAGTTGGCAGCCGGCCGCCGTCGCGATGCCCTGCACGGCGGCGACAACGGGCTTCGGCAGAAGCACGATTGCCTGCATCATCGCACTGCAGGCGTCCATGATCTGCGCGAAATAGGCACGGCCGCGATCGGCATCGCTGCGGCGCGCGGTCAGTTCCTTCATATCGTGGCCCGCGGAGAAGGCCGGACCATTGGCCGCGATGACGACGGCGCGCACGCTGTTGTCGTCATGGATTTGCTTCAGCGCGGCGTGCAGTTCCGCGATCAGGCCCTCCGACAGGCTGTTGCGCGCCACCGGCCGGTTGAGGGTAAGCAGGCGGATGCTGCCGATATTTTCCTGCAGCAGGACGGGAGGTTGCGGCGTGGGTACACGAGCAGTCTGGGCGGGCATTTCTGGGCGTTTCACTTCAAGATTTTCAATTGGGCTTTGATGACAACCTAATGTAACAGGCAATTCTATAGCGTTTTCAAGCGAAGTGGATACCGGTTCGCGTCAAGAAAACGCGTCAAAACAAGAAGTAGGAACCCGGATCTGATGCAATCAGAGCCGGGTTCCGACGCGAGGGCAGGGCGGCATGGCGGCAGCGAAAATGAGTGTGGCCGAGCTGGAGAAGTTCCTCCGCGAGGAATTTCCGCAGGCCTTCAGCGATGGCGCCATCACCATCGAGAGCGCCGATGGCCAAACCTGCCTGCTGCGGCGGTGCTATGACGAGCGCATGCTGCGTCCGGGCGGCACCGTGTCCGGGCCGACGCTGATGGAGATGGCCGATTTGGCGATGTATGTCGTGCTGCTCTCGGCAATCGGCCCGGTGGGCCTCGCGGTTACGACCAATCTCAACATCAATTTCCTGCGCAAGGGTCTGCCAGGGCAGGACGTGCTGGCCGCGGCGAAGCTTTTGAAGCTCGGCAAGCGACTGGCGGTCGGCGAGGTCAACCTGCTGTCGGGTTCGTCGCCCGATCCAATCGCCCATGTCACGGCGACCTACTCCATTCCAAATACGTAAGGTTTCTGAGAGGTAATATAGCACCATATTCGTAAGCATCTGTTCTTGCAGCGATAATTTATATGTTTGGGCGTTGACGAATAACGCTCCGTTCTCTAGAAACCCGCTCATTCGGCGCATCTGGCGCCGATTTCCATTTTCACGGATTTCCTCACATGAAAACCTATTCGGCAAAGCCCGCCGATGTGACGAAGAAGTGGGTCTTGATCGACGCCAAAGGTCTGGTGGTCGGCCGGCTCGCTACCCTCGTCGCGATGCGGTTGCGCGGCAAACACCTCCCGACCTACACGCCCCACGTCGATTGCGGCGACAACGTCGTTATCATCAACGCGGCGCATGTCGTGCTGACCGGTCGCAAGCGCGACAACAAGGTCTACTACAAGCACACCGGCTTCATCGGCGGCATCAAGGAACGCACCGCGAAGTCGATCCTCGAAGGTCGCTTCCCCGAGCGTGTGCTCGAGAAGGCCATCGAGCGCATGGTTCCCCGCGGTCCGCTCGGCCGCGTGCAGATGGGCAATCTGCGCGTATACCCCGGCGCCGAACACCCGCATGAAGCCCAGCAGCCCGAGAAGGTTGATATCGCTTCGATGAACCGCAAGAACATGAGGGCCGCATAAGATGTCGGATACCATGCAGTCGCTCGACCAGTTGGCGTCGCTGAAGACGGCCGCCCCGGAAGCGCCGAAATACGTCAAGAAGGTCGACAAATACGGCCGCGCCTATGCCACCGGCAAGCGCAAGGACGCGGTCGCCCGCGTCTGGATCAAGCCGGGCGCCGGCAAGATCGTGGTCAACACCCGCGAAGTCGAAGTCTACTTCGCCCGCCCGGTTCTGCGCATGCTGATCCAGCAGCCGCTGGTCGCAGCCGCCCGCGCCGGCCAGTACGACGTCATCTGCACGGTCGCCGGCGGCGGTCTGTCGGGCCAGGCGGGTGCGGTGCGTCACGGCATCTCGAAGGCCTTGACGAACTTCGAGCCGGATCTGCGTGGCGTCCTGAAGAAGGGCGGCTTCCTGACCCGCGACTCCCGCACCGTGGAGCGCAAGAAGTACGGCCGGGCGAAAGCGCGCAAGTCGTTCCAGTTCTCGAAGCGTTAACAGCTTCGCTAAAATCTGCAGCGCCTCGCTGCATTCACCGGACGAAAAAGGGCGCCGATCGGCGCCCTTTTTGCTTACCATTTAGTGACCGGTTACCACGGATTTTCGTGAAAACTTGCTTACCGGCACGAACGAAATTGGAATACGGCGCTCCTAGTGTCCCCAATGCGCTGGCGCGAAATTGCAATTTTCAGTGTGCGCCGAACAAGCTGCATCACACGCGTTCGGGTGAGCTCATGTCGTTCGATACTTCCACGCTATATCTGTTTGCCACGATGGTCGCAGGCATGCTCGGGGCCATGCTGTTGCTGTTCGGCAAGCAGGAAAACATTTCTGCTTTGAAGTGGTGGGGGACGGCTTATTTGCTTGGCGCTTCGTCGGTGGCGATCTGGACCATCGGCGGCGCCGCCCTTGGCGAGCCGCTGTTGCTGGCGCTGCATGCGCTGGGCTTCGTGGCCTGCGGCATGGTGTGGAACGCCTCGCGCGTATTCCACGGCCGCAAGCCCAATCTGCCGGGGCTGCTGGTTGGCGCGATCGTCTGGATCGGCATGGCGCTGGCGCTGCCTTCAGTGAATTCTGCCATGCGGCTGATCGTCGGTGCGGTGATCGTCGCGATCTATGCGGGACTGACGGCGTCCGAATTGTGGAACGAACGGCGGCGGACGATGCAGAAGCGCTGGCCGACAATTGCCGTGCCCGTGATGCATGGTTGCGTGCTGGCGCTGCCGATCCTGCTCGGCAGCCTGCTGCGCCCGCATGACGAAACCTTCACCAGCAGCATCTGGGTGACGGCGTTTTCGATCGAGCTGGTGCTGTATGCGATCGGCACGGTGTTCGTGATTTTCATGCTGGTGTCGGACCGCGCCGTGACGGTGCACAAGACCGCGGCTTCGGTCGATCCCTTGAGCGGCATGCTGAACCGCCGCGGCTTCGTGGAAGCCAGCAACCGGGTGATCGATCGCGAGGCAGACGCGGGGCGGCCAGTGACAGTGATGATTTTCGACATCGACCATTTCAAGGGCATCAACGACCGCTTCGGCCATCCGGCGGGCGACGAGATCCTCAAATTGTTCGCCACCGTCGTGGTCAGCAGTTTGCGCGTCAACGACCTGTCAGGGCGGATCGGCGGTGAGGAGTTCGCGGCGCTGTTGGCGTGTTCGCTCGCGGAGGGCGTGATCGTGGCCGAACGCGTGCGCGAGGCGTTCGAGGGATCCAACATCGTCTCCGAGGATGGTCCGGTCGACACTACCGTCAGCATCGGCGTCGCCGGCGGGCCGGCGGGTACGGAGCTCGACGTGTTGCTGGCGGCGGCCGACACCGCGCTCTATCAGGCCAAGCGCTCTGGCCGTAACCGGGTCGAGGCCGCCGACGAGCTGCCGCTGTCGCTGGAGAACTGGCGGCGCAAGACCGCCGGCCGTGCAGGCTCGCAGCGCCAGGTGCCGGCGGCGACCTGAACGCCTCGCGCGAATACGGCGATATCTGCGGGGATTGATCCAGCGCTTCGGGTCGATCGCGGTGGGATCGGCGCGTGGTAACCTCGCGTTTACCATTCCGTTCATATCATCTGTGTCATGGATTCACCGCGCAGACGGAATTCGCAAGCCGCCCTGACGTCGCTCGAAGCGGCAGAAGCGTCGGCCCGCGGCGGTTTCGGCTGCATGTTCTCGACCTCGGAAGAATTCGAGATGGCGCTCATCACGGAGCGTCGTGCGCAGGGGCGTTACGTTCAGCGCAGAATGCGCTGGCCTGCCATCCTGTTCATCGGCTGTGCGCTGATGGTCGCCGGCACGGTGCTGCTGTACGGCTAGGCGCTGGTCCCTTACTTGGCCAACGGGTCCGGACGAACCTGAATATGCACCGCCCGCGGCTTTGAGCCCTTGCCGCCTTCCATCAACCAGGGTGTGCGATCACCGCTTGAACTCCACAGCCCGCGGCCTTTCCAGCCTGCGGCCGGATCGTCAATGCGTCCATCGAGGCCCTTGGCAAAGAAGCCGAGCGGATAGGGGATGCGCAACATCACCATCTGCCCGTCCTTGAGTGCAACGAAGCCGTCGTTGAGGTTGGCGGTGGAGATCGGAATGTTCTCGCCGAGGCCGACCGTGTTGTGGTGATCGACCCAGGTGTAGTAGCTCGCCTCGGCGCTCGAGCTCTCGAACCCTTCGAAGCCAGGACCCGGATATTTGAAGTAGGAGAAGCCCTCCGGGCAGTGGTTGCCGGTTGCGCTTGGCCCGTTCAGCGGGTTCTTGCATTTGCTGCGGTCGAAGCGGATCAGGCTGCCGTTCGAGCCCGAGCCCCAGAGCACGCCGTTCTTGTCGATGTCTCCGCCGCGAACGCCGATGCCTTCCTTCGGGATGGCGTAAAACTCCGACAGTTTGGTCTTGGGATCGAAGCGCATGAAGCCGGGTTGGCCGACGAACACGTTGACGGTGTACCAGACCGAGCCGTCGGTCGGATGCGGCATCACGGCATAGGGGCCTGAGCCGGCGACGCGCATGTCCTTGTCGGCCTCTGCCGGCTTGCCCGGCTCGGTGTATTCGTCGACCTTGCCGTTGCCGTTGGTATCGAGAACGAACGGCGCCCAGCCCTGCGCTTTGACGGCATCGCCGGTCTCGTCCCACAGCCTGGTGTTGACCCAGCCGGCGACGGGGCCGGTCCCCGAGACCCAAAGCGTATCGTCGGCATCGTAGCCGAACTGCGGGTGATGGGTGCCGAAGCAGGTATCGATGAAGCTGTACTTCTGGGTCTTCGAATCGAACACCGTCACTTGCCGGCCCGAACGCTCGAGCGGGAAGGCCTTGGCCGACGGATGTTCGGAGTCCTTGCGGCAATAGGCCGGATTTTCGATTCCGCGCACCGCCGCCGCCAGCCACACGCGGCCTTTCTTGTCGAACATGCTGTTGTGGTTGTTGGCGCGGTTGCTCCAGATCTTTTCTTCACCCCAATAGGCCGAGGGGCTGACCGGATTGAGCACGGCTGTGCCATGGAGCGGCGGACCGAACGACTCCGGCGCATTGGGATCGGCGACCGGCATTTTCGAGAAAGTCACCTTGTGCGTCTTCGGATCGAGGATCGGCATGTCGTCGGACGAGTATTCGTTGGCGCCAAACAGCGGGCCGTAGGCGTTGACCGTCGGATTGCGCCGGTCCGAAGAAATCAGATCGTGGACGAAATGCTTCTCCGTCGCCCATTCCCACGACGAGATGACGACGTTGCGTTCGATACCTGCCGGCCGCGGCGGTTTGGATTTCGGCAGCTCGCCCTTGGCGACCCGGTCGGTCCAGTCACCGAAATATTTGAACGGCACGCCGCCGAGCTGGCCGGCGAGCCGGTTGATCATCCACTCCCCGGTTTGGCCTGAGGAGACGCGGCGCATCCAGGCTTCCTCGCCCGATTTGAATTCGCCGAACGCGCCGGGGATCGTGCGCGTGGATTCCTGGCCAAGCTGATGGCAGCCGACGCAGTCGACATTGTTCATCCGCTGGCGCCAGATGTCCTGCGTGATCTCCTTCGGAATTTCGGTGCTGCCGCCGAAATCCTTTGCCGGCGGAATCTTCATCAGCGTGTACCAGTAGATCGCCGAGTAATAATGAGCCGCCGCGGCCTCGTTCGGGGCCGGCACCGCCGTGAGGTTGACCTGCTGGCCGGGCTTGGCGCGCCGCTTGGGCGAATCCACCAGCCCGTAGCCGCGCACCCAAATGGCGTAGTTCACGTTCGTTGGCAGGTCCGGGATCACGTAGCGGCCCTGATCGTCAGTGACGACGATCTTGGCGAATTTCGTCGGCAACTCGGTGGTCTCCGCGATGACCCAGACGCCGGCCTCGGGGCCGTTGGGCCCGAGCACCACGCCGCCGATGTCGTCATTGTCGATGGCAACCGCCGGAGGCTGCTGCGCCTGCAACCGTCCCGTCGTTCCGATGAGTGCGCCCGCCGCAGCCAGGCTGACAGAGAACAGAATCCGATTGAGGTTCATGGTTTCTCTCCCGGTGGCCGCGAGCTTGCCGCTCGTTGTTTGGCGCGAGCCTACACCAAATCGTGCTTGAGATGAGAGCATGTCGTTCGCATATTTTTGCGTGTGCGACGCGCGTGCGTCGCAGCAATGCACGGCGTGCATCCGCCTTTTGCTTTTCGGCCGGCTGGGCTAGACACGCCAATTCCCATCAGAAGGCGTAACCCCGATGATCACCGAAATCGCACAAATCGACGTCAAGCCAGGCACCGAGAAGGATTTTGAGGCGGCCGTCGCCAAGGCGCGTCCGCTGTTCCTGCGGGCCAAGGGCGGCAAGGGCTTTGAACTGCACAAATCGATCGAGAAGCCGCAGCGCTATCGGCTGATGGCGCAGTGGGAGACCCTGGAAAACCACACGGTGGATTTTCGCGGCTCGGAAGATTTTACAGCATGGCGCGGACTGGTCGGGCAATATTTTGCAGCACCGCCCGAGGTCGAGCACACCGAGACGGTGTTGACCTCGGCCAGCTGACACCGCTCAGGCCGCTGTGATGGCGGCAGGCAGCTCGTCCGCCTTGAAATGGTCGATCATCACCTTGGCGATCGCCATCAGCGGCAGCGCGAGCGCCAGCCCCCAGATGCCGAACACGACACCGAGCAGTATCTGGAACGCAAACAGTGTGGCGGGCGGGATATCCAGCGCCTGCCTCTGGATGATCGGCGTCAGCACGTAGCTTTCCAGCGCGTGCACGCCGAGAAACAGGATGAAGGCGGAGAGCGCGGCGACCCATCCCGAGGCGAGGCTCGCCAGCACCACGATCAGCCCGCCGAGGATCGCACCGACGGTCGGGATGAAGGCAAGCAGTCCTGCCTGGATGCCCAGGATGAATGAGCTCTGGATGCCGATGATCGATAGCCCGATCCAGGTCACCAGAAACACCGCGACCATGGTGATGATCTGTGCGATCAGCCAGCGATCCAGCGTATCGCCGATCCGGTCGACGATCGCGGTGGCTCGCGCGCGGTGCTTGGCCGGCGCCATGAACAGCAGCCCGTCGCGATAGACGCCGGGCTGGGTGGCGAAGGCTATTCCCAGAAACAGCACGATGAAGAAGTTTCCGACCGCGCTGGCGGTGCCGAGAATCAGTTTCAGGCTCTGGCTGAAGATGGCGCCGCCGCTGGCTGCAATCGTGCCGGCGCTCGGAAGCGAGTGGGGCGTCGCGTTGGGGGCCGGCGCGGCATCCTCCGCGGGCGGCGACAGGCTGCCGAAATCGAAGAAGCTGGTGTCGATACCGTTCCGTTCCAGGAAGCCCTTGACGTTGACGAGCTGCGACTTGAGCGTGTTGCTCAACGCTGTCGTCTGCTGGGCGATCGTGGTGCCGCCGAGAAAGACAATGCCCGACAGCATGCCTGCAACCACCAGGCAGACCACCGTCAGCCGCAGCGCATGCGGCAGCCGCATCACGCGCCCGAGCAGGTTGCTCATGGCGTTGAGGGCGACGCCGAGCAGGACGCCGGAAAATATCAGAAACAGGGTGGCGGCGAACTGCCAGGTGAACGCGAGCAAAGCGGCGAACAGCACGACGCCGATGCCGCCGACCGATATCGCCCACGCCAGATCGTTGCGGGCCTGTAGGCGATTGTCAGCCGGACCTGTCACGTTGATTCCTTCTCGCGAGATGATTTGGCGAGCCAGTCTTTCGCCAAAACGTCGGCGGGATCAAGCCGGAGCGTGCGCGCCGGTTTGACGCTGCTGCATTTGGTGTGCCAAGCGTTGCGTGAAGTCGACAAAGGCGGGCCGGCGAGGATGAAATGATTTTCAAATGGTTCGGCCCGCTCGCGCTGCTGGCGGCGCTGGTGATCGGCGACCAGATCAGGATCAACCGGCCGGCCCACAAATATCGCCTGACGGTCGAAGTCGAGACGCCGGAGGGGCGCAAATCGGCCTCTGGCGTGATGGCCGTCCATCCCGATCGTAGCTATACCCGCCGCGGCCAGACCCGCACGTTGGGTGACGCCGTTTTCGTCGATCTCGGGCAGGGCAAGAACCTTGTCGCGCTGCTGGCGCATGTCGACAAGAACCTTGTACTGGACGACGTGAACTACGTGGCCTTGCGGGCTTATGCGGAGGCTTCCGGCAAGCGCGTGCCGTTCAGCCAAATGAGCCAGCTGACCGGCATGGTGCCGGTGAAGGGTGCACAGATCCCGGTGCTTATCGCCTTTGCCGATCCGGCCGCGCCCGGCACCGCGCGGGTGGTGTCGCCAGACGATGCCGAAGCGGTGCTTGGCAAGGGGTATCGCCTGCAGGGGATATCGGCTGAAGTGGTGCCGAACGGTTTTTGGCCGCTTGATTTCGGCGGAGTGCTGGGAGAGCCAGTATCGCGTGGAATCCAGGCGAAATTGCCGTGGCTGAGTGGTGCCGGCAATTCGGCTGCCTCGGCGCTCCGGGCGGCCGGCTTGCCCGGGGTCGACGGGATCGATGCCCGGGAGGCCTTCACGCGAAAATAGCAGGGCAGCCCCGCTGCTGCTCTGCGGATGTTGATCCGCAGCCGCCTCGCAGGCATTATCTTTTGCAATCATGGCTCAACCCGGAAGATTCTTGCATAGGACGATGACAGCGGAATTTCTGCGATGAGGCGGCCCGTGGTCGGTGTGATCGCGAACGCCCATCGCGTCGAAAACCGTTTTCAGACGCAGATGGTCGGAGAGCGCAATTTGCGCGCGGTCACCGATGTGGCGGGGGCGCTGCCGCTGATGTTTGCAGGCTCGCCCGAGATTACCGACATCGGCGCGCTGCTCGACGTCGTCGACGGGGTGATTTTGACGGGGGCGCGGGCCAATGTTCACCCGACGCGCTTCAAGACCGAGCCGCATGAGAAGCACGAGCCCTACGACATCCACCGCGACGACGTCGCGCTGGCGCTGACGGAGGCCTGCGTCGCCCGCGGCGTGCCCATTTTTGGCATCTGCCGCGGCCTGCAGGAGATGAATGTCGCCTTCGGCGGTTCGCTGCACCCCGAAATCCGCGAGATCCCCGGCCGCATGAACCACCGCATGCCGCGGCTGGAGAATGGCGAGATCCACCCCGATCCCACGGTGGTGTTCGCCGACCGTCACGACGTCCACCTCACGCCCGGCGGCAGGTTTGCAAGCCTGCTCGGCTGCGAGACCATCCGGGTCAATTCGCTGCACGGACAGGGCATCCTCGAACCCGGCGAGCGGGTCGTGATCGAAGGCATCGCCGAAGACGGCACCATCGAGGCGATCCGGATCGCGGACGCCACGAGCTTCGCCCTCGGTGTCCAGTGGCACGCCGAGTACGACCCGCAGCGCAACCCGATCAACCGAAAACTGTTCGAGGCGTTCGGCGAGGCGCTCAAGGCGCACCAGCGAGCGGCGTAGGCGGGCTCGGGATCGAATGGTCATTGCGCGCGCAACTCGTTGCTTGTAGCCCGGATGAGCGAAGCGACATCCGGGGCGGTGTGAGAGTTTTCCCGGATATCGCTGCGCTCATCCGGGCTACAAGCAACGAACCGGAGATTTTGAAGCATCGGCGAACCGGCTAGGCGACCGCAAAGAACGGTCGCGTCACAAGGGAGGATGCGATGCGGAACGGCAAATGGACGAGACGTGACCTGCTCAAGGCGTCGACGGTTTCCGCCGCAGGTCTCTTGTTTGCCGAACCGGTGAAGGCCGCGGCGCCGGCGCCGTCGGAGGTGACGCCGGCCCTGATCGAAGCCGCGAAGAAGGAGGGCAAGCTGTCGTTTTATTCGGCGCTTGAACTCACTACCGCCGAGCGCCTGGCGCGGACGTTTGAGGCGAAATATCCCGGGATCGCCGTGCGCGTCGAGCGCTCGGGCGCGGAACGGATCTTTCAGCGCATCGCGCAGGAGCAGGGCAGCGGCATCAAGGCCGTCGACGTCGCCAACTCGACCGACCCCGCGCATTATCTCGAATGGAAGAAGAACGACTGGCTGGCGCCGTACCTTCCCGCCGACGTCGCCCGGCATTTTCCGTCCGATCAGATCGATCCCGACGGCATGTATGCGACGTCCTGCGCGTGGATGGAGGCGATCGGCTACAACACCAATCTCGTCAAGCGCGAGGATGCGCCGAAGAGCTATGCCGATCTTCTCGATCCGAAATGGCAGGGCAAGATGGTCAAGGGTCATCCGGGCTATAGCGGCGCCATCATGACGGCCACCTTCGTGCTGGCGCGCGATCTCGGTTGGCCGTATCTGGAAAAGCTTGCGCAGCAGAAGGTCATGCAGGTGCAATCGGCGGCCGATCCGCCAAAGAAGATCCTGCTCGGTGAGCGCGCGGTGATGGCCGATGGCAATGACTACAATCTCGTGCTGGCGAAGGACCAGGGCAAGCCGGTGGAGGTGGTATATCCTACGGAAGGATCGCCGCTGATCATCGTGCCGTCCGGCATCTTCCGCAATGCGCCGAATCCGAACGCGGCAAAGCTGTTCCAGAGCTACTTCTTCAGCGCGGAAGCCCAGCAAATGCTGGTCGACGTCTTTGCGCATCGCTCCTTTCATGCGCAGGTCAAGGAGAAGGGCGAGCACGTCCCGCTTTCCAGCCTGAAACTGCTCAAGGCCGATCCTGCCCAGGTCCAGGCGCAAAGCGAGGAGATCAAGGCGCGTTACGCCAAAATTTTCGGCGTTTGATGCCGACGCCCTGAAGGGTGGGACAACCGCCGGAAGCGATTGCAACTGCCGTGAACTGCACGCAACCCGAGGCTTGCTGGACGAATCATGGCGGGGACCCGTACCAAGCATCTCCCGTACTTTTACGGGCCGGAAAGTGTGGCACCGCAAAGCTGAAGTCGGGTAAGCAACGAGGAGAAGCTGCAGCATTGCCCGCTGTGGTCGATATGGCCTGACAAAAGCCGGTGCTTGTCCGTCACTTCGCGACCGGGGGGAGGCTATGAAGATATCAGGCCGTCTCGCGCTCGCGATGGTTTTGCTGGTCGTGGCGACGTCATGCATGGTCGGCGCATTGGCCTGTTATCTTGTTGCTGACGCTGCTCCGCGCGCGGTGTTGATGTCGATCGCCAGCGCTGCGCTGGCCGGTGGCGGGATTGCGGCGTTGCTCGCGTTCGCGCTTGCTGCAGGCATGACCAATGTTCTGCGGGAGCCGGCGGCGGCGAAGCCGGCGGATGCCGGTGCGGAGACGGAGCAGGCGCGCGCCTATCAGGCGCTCGCCGACCGCGAGAGAATGGCGCAGGCAATCGTCGAAAATGCGCTCGATGCGTTCGTCCAGACCGATGGATCCTGCGTCGTTCTCGACTGGAGCCCGCATGCCGAAGCGTTGATGGGATGGACGCGCGCCGAGGCGGTCGGCAGGAGCGTGGAAGAGCTGGTCTTCCCGGAAGCGCAACGCACCGTGCACCGGCAATGGGTCGACCGCTTTCTGAGTGAGGCAACGGGCGACGCCGCCGGTGGACGATACGAAACACCTCTGTTGCACAAGGACGGAAGCGAATTTTTCGCGGAAGTGTCGCTGACGGCGCTGCGCAGCAGTCAGGGCTACATCATTAATGCCTTCGTCAGGGACATCACCGCAAAGCGCGCCGCGGAAGAACAATTGTTCCAGGCGCAGAAGATGGAATCCGTCGGCCAGCTGACCGGCGGCATCGCCCACGACTTCAACAACATGCTCACCGTGATCACGGGCACGATCGAGATCCTGGCCGACGGCGTCAAGCATGATCCGGCGCTGGCCTCGATCGCCAAGATGATCAACGACGCCGCCGACCGGGCGTCGCAGCTCACGGCGAACCTGCTGGCCTTTGCCAGAAAGCAGCCGTTGCGGCCGCTCGAGACCGACGTCAATGCGTTGATCGAGGAGGTGGTCAAGCTGCTGGCGCCGACGCTCGGCAGGCAGATCGAGATCGAGACCGCGTTGAGCGATAGGGCGTGGCCGGCGCTGGTCGATCGGAGCCAGCTCACGTCGGCGCTGGTCAATCTCGCCATCAACGCCCGCGACGCCATGCCCGACGGGGGGAAGCTGCTTTTCAGGACGGGAAATTTCACCCGCCATCAGCACGACGCGGAAGTCGGCGATCTCGGCGCCGGCGATTACGTTGCCATCGAGGTCATCGATAGCGGCGCGGGCATTCCGGCTGCCATACGCGACAGGATTTTCGAGCCGTTCTTTTCGACCAAGCAGTTCGGCACCGGCACGGGGCTTGGCCTCAGCATGGTGTTCGGATTTGCCAAGCAATCCGGCGGCGCCGTCCTGGTCGGCGGCGAGGAAGGGAAGGGCGCCTGTTTCCGTATCTATCTGCCGAAGGCCGACGTCGAGCCTGCGGACGCGCTTGCCGCAAGCGATGCCTCGCCGACTGAAGATGATGAACTGCGCGGCGGTTCGGAGACCATCCTGTGCGTTGAGGATGACGACGTCGTGCGGGCGCATGTCACCGGCCGTCTCGAAAGTCTGGGCTACACGGTCATCACCGCGTCCAACGCAGTCGAGGCGCTCATACTGGTGAATTCCGGCGCGGCGTTCGATCTTCTGTTCACCGACATCGTCATGCCCGGCGCCATGAACGGCCGGCAGCTCGCGCAAAAGGTCGCCGAACTGCGCCGGCCGCTCCGGGTGCTCTACACCTCGGGCAATACGTTCGGCGCCTTTTCCAGCGCGCGTCCCGGCGAGGGCGTGCTGCTGCTGAAAAAGCCGTATCGCAAGGCGGAGCTTGCGCGCATGGTGCGCCTCAGCCTCGACCGCGCGATCGACCACATGGGCGATCCGATCCCGCTGCCCTATTCGGTCCAGGACGACCTCGAGCGCTTCCTGAAGGAAAATCCGCCGAAGTCGGGATAGGGCGCCGAGGTTGACTGCGGTGTCATGGCGAGCCAACGGGTCGGCGCAAAGCGCCGCCCGATGACAGGCTCCGCGAAGCAATCGATCTTTTCGTGCACGAGGTGACAATGGATTGCTTCGCTGCGCTCGCAATGACGTGGAGATAGCGACGCAACACACCGCCGTCATCCCCCGCGAAGGCGGGGGATCCAGTACGCCGCGGCTTCTCGGTTCAATCATTGACGTCTCTGGAATACTGGATCGTCCGCCTTCGCGGACGATGACGACTGAATATGACTTCGCGATCTCGCGACATGAGCTGTCCGAGTTTTGCCTGAAACTTCCCGCCCTCCTGTTCAGAGGGCGCAGGGAAGACCGGGTGCTTGCTGCACCCGCGGTCTCGCGTGCGATTTGCGCATAACAAGTTGCACACGAGCATACAGGGCAGCTGGAGCATTCCGGCCTTCCCTGCGCAATGGCTTTACGGCTTACTTCGTGCTCTCCCCGGAGAACGGCTTTTTTGCCTCCGTCGCCACGAGAGAAGCGTCGCCTCTCCCGGACTTAGCGCCAGCACCGCGGCGCCCGAACCACACGACTTCGCCGTACGCTCAAGCCGCACACGTCGGTCGCAGCTCTCGCGTCCATCGCATCTCACCGCGCGTTCGTGACGTTCGCGAGCGCCCCTCATCTTGCGGCGAGATCGGCGGAGTTATGCGACTGATTTGCGTGAGAACGAAAGCGGAATATTTTTGATTCCCGGTCTTGACACGATTTCGGAAAATCAGAAGTGATTTGCCGCTCGTGCCATCGTACCGCAGGCTGCTGCACAAGATTGTGCTTGCGCTGGAAACAAATCAGCACGTAGCCCGCATGAGCGTGAGCGACATGCGGGTGTTCCTTCTACCCGGGATGTTGCCGCGCTCATCCGGGCTACGCTTGCGTGCCCGCGACTTGCGTCGCGCGATGTTGTCGGTCTAGGGCATGAACTCCGAACCCATGAAGCGGGGGCAAGCAAATGAAATCTCGCGCCGAGACGCTCACACCCATCCTGCGGAACGTAACAACAAAAAGGCGCTCCATGAGGGAGCGCCTTTTGCAATTCAGCTCTTCTTGCAATTCCCGGGCTCGACCCATCAATGCTTCCCGCCCGACCTAGTTGCGAAAACCGAGGCTTTGCAGGAACGACGGTGTCTGGGCATTTTGCAAAGACGGATCCGGTGCTCGGGGGTCGGCCACGGGCGGTACCTGTCCCCGTGCATCTTGTTGTTCCTCCCGGACCCTCACGCGATGATGTCGCTGGGGCCGGATCTCTGCGCGTGCATTTTGTACGGACCGAACCTGTCGGTGTTTTTTCACGGGCCGAACCCGCGCCGGGGCATCTTGCGCCACCCGCACAGGAGCAGCTTGCGCAGGGCCGGCCTGTGCCCGTGTCTCTTCCTCTGCCGCCCAAGCCTGGAACTGCTTGAACAAGGCTTCGGTGAATGGCTGGCCAGTCTCGGCCTGGCTCTGACTGACCTCGGCTTGTTTCTGACCGGTCTCGGCCTGGCTCTGATCGGCAGGTTCACCCGCCGCGGCAATTTCGGTGCGCGCCGGCGCGTCCGTTGTCGCCGCCGGCGCGTCCTGCGTGTCGGCAATTGTTTGAATGGGTGACGTCGACGGAGCGGCCGGCTGAAGCGCCGGTTTGTCGATCCACCAATCCGTCACGTTCGCAACGAGCGCAATCGGATTTCCGACCGACAGAACCGCGATGCCGATCGCGGTCACCGCTACAGCCAAAATGCTCGTCTTGAAAATTCGCGACGAGATCGTCGCTATGTCCCTGGCCTTCCCGACATCCGGCCGCTCCGTTTCTTCCGCAAGTCCGGAAAGAAAAATAGGAGGACGATCCGGCTGGAAACCATCATCTGTCGCCATTTGGTTGATGTCGCCTCTCGTTGATCGGCACCATTAATACTCCGACAGCGCGGTCTAAAAGCGACAATCGCCGCCACGATTTGGGAGAAGTCTTGTTTTCAATGGGATTTTGGAACCGCACGATCAGTAGGATGGGTAGAGCGAAACCCATCGCTTTCATCGGGTTTGCGATGATGAGTTTCGCTTCCGCTCTACCCATCCTACAGGGCAGCGAATCCCCAAAAACAAAAGGCGCCCCGCAAAGAGCGCCTTTCGCATCGTTGGACGGTGATGCCGGCGGCGCGAACGCCGCGCGAGATCACAGCGAATAGTACATGTCGAATTCGACCGGGTGCGGGGTCATTTCGAAGCGCTCGACTTCGGTCATCTTCAGCTCGATGTAGCTGTCGATGAAGTCGTCGTCGAAAACGCCGCCGTTCTTGAGGAACGCGCGGTCCTTGTCGAGGTTTTCCAGCGCCTCACGCAAGCTGCCGCACACGGTCGGGATCTGCTTCAACTCTTCCTTCGGCAGATCGTAGAGATCCTTGTCCATCGCAGGACCCGGATCGATCTTGTTCTTGATGCCGTCGAGGCCGGCCATCAGCATCGCGGCGAAGCCGAGATAGGGATTGGCCATCGGGTCGGGGAAGCGGACTTCGACGCGCTTGGCCTTCGGGTTCGCCGTATAGGGAATGCGGCAGGAGGCCGAGCGGTTGCGCGCGGAGTAGGCGAGCAGCACGGGGGCTTCATAACCCGGGACCAGGCGCTTGTAGGAGTTGGTCGACGGGTTGGTGAAGGCGTTGATCGCCTTGGCGTGCTTGATGATGCCGCCGATGTAGTGCAGGCAGGTTTCCGACAGGTCGGCATATTTGTTGCCGGCGAACACCGGCTTGCCGTCCTTCCAGATCGACTGGTGGCAGTGCATGCCCGAACCGTTGTCGCCGTAGACCGGCTTCGGCATGAAGGTGGCGGTCTTGCCGTAGATGTGCGCGACCTGGTGGATGCAGTATTTGTAGACCTGCATCTGGTCGGCCATCAGCGTCATGGTGTCGAACTTCATGCCGAGCTCGTGCTGGGCTGAAGCCACTTCGTGGTGGTGCTTCTCGACCTTGACGCCCATCTTGGCCATGGCGCCGAGCATCTCCGAGCGCATGTCCTGCACCGAGTCCTGCGGCGGCACCGGAAAATAGCCGCCCTTGGTGCGGATGCGGTGACCGAGATTGCCGCCTTCATATTCGGTGTCGGAGTTGATCGGCAGCTCCGACGAATCCAGCTTGAAGCCGGTGTTGTAGGGCGTGGTCTGGTAGCGCACGTCGTCGAATACGAAGAACTCGGCCTCGGGGCCGAAGAACACGGTGTCGCCGACGCCCATCGACTTGACCATCGCCTCGGCCTTTTTGGCCATGCCGCGCGGGTCGCGGTTGTAGGGCTCGCCGGTGGTCGGCTCCAGCACGTCGCAGGTGATGACCATGGTGGTTTCGGCGAAGAACGGGTCGATCGTCGCGGTTACCGGGTCGGGCATCAGGCACATGTCGGATTCGTTGATCGCCTTCCAGCCGGCGATCGAGGAGCCGTCGAACATCGTGCCCTCGGCAAAGATCTCCTCGTCGATCATGCTGATGTCGAAAGTCACGTGCTGCCACTTGCCGCGCGGATCGGTGAAGCGCAGGTCGACGTATTTCACGTCGTTGTCCTTGATCGATTTCAGGACGTCTTTGGCGGTCTTCATGAATACCCCTTTTGGCTACTACGGGTCGGTTTCCAGGATTCTGGAGCCTTGACCGGTCCTGATAGGATCAGAGCCTGGCCCCAGTCTTTTGTTCTGACGCGGTTTCTTGCTGCGAACCGGTTTTCACTTCGCTTGCAAACGCTATAGACGGCACGACATTTCGCAAATGGTCCGATGGGATATCGCGAACGAAATCAGGCTGCCGAAGCAGCCCTTTTCCTGTTTCCAGTCGCAAAATTCGGATAGCACCCGGCTTAGATAGCGTCCAGCCCGGATTCTCCGGTTCTGATCCGGATCGCTTCCTCGATGTTGGAGACGAAGATCTTGCCGTCGCCGATGCGTCCGGTTTGAGCCGCGCGGCGGATCGCGTCGATCGCCTTCTCGACCAGCTCGTCGCCGATCACGATCTCGATTTTCACCTTGGGCAGGAAGTCGACGATGTATTCCGCACCGCGATAGAGTTCGGCGTGGCCCTTCTGCCGGCCAAAGCCCTTGGCTTCGGTGACCGTGATGCCCTGCAGTCCGACTTCCTGAAGCGCCTCTTTCACCTCGTCGAGCTTGAATGGCTTGATGATGGCTTCAATCTTCTTCACTGAGCGCCTCCCGGGCATTTCCAAATAGCAGATGGTTTCGATGTCGCAGCCGGGTGAATTTCCCTGGCGCCGTCTGGTTTGATCCTTGCATCCAGCAAAGTAAGCCGGGTTGCTCATAATTGACGCGAACTGCGACGATCATAAGCTCGGTATTCTAACCGGCTTCCTCAAAAGCAGGGTCTATGCCAAGTTGTTAACGCGGCTGATTTCGGAACGTTATCAGACTTTTAACAGGCAGGTGGAAGAGGTTGGGTCGGACACGGCATGATAGCTGAGCCTACGGAATAGGCAAACAGGTCAAATCATGTGCAGGTGAGGCCGGGCGGATCGCGAGACGTGGCGCGATGTGCCTCCAGAAAAGGCTGACGGATCGGGGATTCGGCATGGAAGTTTTGACCACGACTGAGATGGAGCGTGCCGACCGGCTGACGATCGCCGCCGGCACGCCCGGCTTCGCGCTGATGATGAGCGCAGGGCAGGCCGTGGCCGAAGCCGCGATGGCGCTCGTCGAGGAAGGGCCGATCATGGTGGTCGCCGGCGGCGGCAACAATGGCGGCGACGGATTTGTGGCGGCGGCCGAGCTCGCCGCGCGGGGCCGCGATGTCTCGGTCATTCTGCTGTGCGAGCGCGACAGCCTGCACGGCGATGCCGCGCTCGCTGCACGCGGCTGGAAGTATCCGGTGCTGCCGTTCAACCCGCAGGCGATCGGCAAGCCGGCGCTGATCATCGATGCGCTGTTCGGTGCCGGGCTCAACCGTGCCGTCAAGGGCGACCCGCTTGAGGTGATCGAGGCGGTCAACGCCAACGGCGCGCCGGTGCTCGCCGTCGACCTGCCGAGCGGGATCAACGGCACAACCGGCGCCGTGATGGGCGCTGCGATCAACGCCGTGGAGACCGTGACCTTCTTCCGCCGCAAGCCGGCGCATCTGCTGATGCCGGGGCGCAAGCACTGCGGCCGGGTGCGTGTCGCCGATATCGGCATCGATCCCCGCGTGCTCGAGGAGATCCGGCCGCAGACATCGGAGATCGTTCCGCAAAGCTGGCAAAAATCCTTCCCCGTGCCCGACATCGATGGCCACAAATACGCCCGCGGCCATGCCGTCGTACTGTCGGGCGAAGTGGCTTCCACGGGCGCGGCGCGGCTTTCGGCGCGCGGGGCGCTGCGGGCAGGGGCCGGGCTGGTGACCGTTGCCTCGCCGCGCGACGCGCTGGCCGTGAACGCCGCGGCACTGACCGCTGTGATGGTTCGCCCTGTCGATACCGCGGTCGAATTCGCCGATATGATCGGCGACAGACGCCTGAATTCCATCGTGATCGGGCCGGGCGCCGGCGTCAGCGCCCGCACGCGCGATTTCGTCCACACCGCACTGTCGGCGAAACGCAGCCTCGTGCTCGACGCCGACGCCCTGACGAGTTTTGCCGAGGCGCCGGAACGGCTGTTTGAGCAGATCAAGGCGAGCGAGGACGCCCACGTCGTCCTCACGCCGCATGAAGGCGAGTTTCCGCGCCTGTTCAGCGATATCAGCAACAAGCATCCCGGCCGCTCCAAACTGGAGCGGGTGCGCGACGCCGCCGAACGCTGCGGTGCGGTGGTGCTGCTGAAGGGACCGGATACGGTGGTGGCTTCGCCAGATGGCCGCGCCAGCATCGCCTCCAACGCGCCGCCCTGGCTGGCCACCGCCGGTGCCGGCGACGTACTGGCGGGAATGATCGCTGCGTTTCTGGCACAGGGCGTGCCGGCCTTCGAAGCCGCCTGCATCGGCGTGTGGATGCACGGCGAAGCCGCAAGCGAGGCGGGACCGGGGCTGATCGCGGAAGATCTGCCGGAGGTGCTGCCCGCGGTGTTCAGGCGACTCTATGATGAATTCGGAATTGAGTATTAGCGCGGCTTGACTACTAGGAGTCTGTAGTTTATAAACTACATGTGCTTGAGCTTAAGCAGACAGAGACGTTTCGAAAGTGGCGCCAGCGGCTCAAGGATGACCGGGCTCGTGCGATTATCGCTTCGCGACTGGATCGGCTGGCCCAAGGGAACGCAGGCGACGCCGAGCCGGTTGGCGAGGGCATCAGCGAACTGCGTATCCACTACGGCCCCGCAGAAACGTGGAAGCATGATCATCGTTCTGCTTTGCGGTGGCGACAAAAGCACTCAGGCGAAAGACATCAGGACGGCAAAGCATCTTGCCAAGGCATGGAGTGAATGAGATGGGCGAGAAGCTGACGACGTATGATCCGGCCGAGGATCTGCTGTCCGACGCGGCGATTGCCGTGTTCATGGAGGAAGCCTTCAAGACCGAAGATGCAGGCTATATCGCGCATGCTCTCGGCGTCGTTGCCCGTGCCAAAGGGATGACACAGATTGCGAACGATACCGGACTTTCACGCGAGCAGCTGTATCGGTCGTTTAGCGCCAATGGAAATCCGACATTGAAGACGACGATTGCGGTGATGAAGGCATTGGGAATCGAGCTGACGGCAAAACCCCACGTGCAAGAAGATTCGGCAGTCTAGGATGGCTTGGGCCCATCGTGATTCATCAATCCCTACGCGCCGAGATAATGGGTATCGCGAAGCAAACCTATCCTGCGCGCTATGATGAATTCGGGATTGAGTATTAGGCAACTCGAACTTGCCGAGATGGACGCTGCGGCGGGCGTCCATCGCGTGGCATTCGACCATGCACTGCCCTGGCTCATCGGTCTGCACACTCCCGAAGAAGACCGGTGGTTTTATCGCGAGCGCGTGTTCACGGAATGTCAGGTGCACGGGGCATTCGAGGGCGGCGCGCTGGTTGCAATCATCGCCTTCCGCAGCGACTGGATCGACCAGTTGTATGTGCTGCCGGAAGTGCAGGGACGCGGCGTCGGCAGCGACTTGCTGCAGGTAGCGAAGCGCGAGTTCGATTGCCTCCAGCTTTGGACGTTTCAGCGCAATCCGTCAGCGCGACGCTTTTACGAGGCGCGGGGCTTTGCGCTGGTCGAGGAAACCGACGGTGCCCGCAATGAAGAGAAGGAGCCGGACGCGCGCTACACCTGGACGCGCACGTCCGTCACGTAGAGCGAAGCGAAATCCATCATCCCTGCGACATTCACAGAAGCTGATGGGTATCGTTGCGCTCCACCCTACGTGATCAGATATTTCGCCACCGCCGTCTCATTCCATTCCAGCCCAAGACCGGGCCCTCGCGCCGTCACCGTGCCGTCGACGATCTTAGCGGGGTGGGCGAGGATCACGCCGGCAAAGTCCAGGAATTCCAGCCAGTGCGCGGTTGGCGTCACCGCGAGCATGTGGGCGCTGGCTTCGGCAAATAGATGGCTCGACATCGGAATGTTGGCGGCTGCCGCTTGGCTTGCGACCTGCAGCCAGCCGGTGACGCCGCCGCACTTCATCAGATCGGGCATGATGAAGTCGCTGGCGCCGGCTTCGATCGCTTCGGCGAAGCCACGCGGAAACCACCAGTTCTCGCCGGCCTGGATCGGCGTCGGTGAGGTCTCGCGCACTTTGGCATGCCCCGACAGATTTTCCTGCGGCACCGGTTCTTCGATCCAGTGCAAATCATAGGGGGCGAGGCGGGCAATGCGGCGCGTGGCTTCGGCGGGATCGAGCGACTGGTTGAAATCGATCATCAGCGCGACATCGGGGCCAAGCAGGGCGCGCACGCCCTTGACCACGCGTTCGTCGTTGGCGGCGTCGCCGTCGCCGCCCTTGATTTTGATGCCGCGAAAACCCTGTTCGAGCGAGCGGCGCAGCGCCTTTTCGTCGGCGACGGGATCGACCACGCCATAGCTGTCATATGCTGAAATCGGTTTTGGCGAACCGCCGAGCAGTTCGACGACGGGTTTGCCGGCCGACTGGCCGAGCGCATCCCAATAGGCCATGTCGAGGCCTGACACCGCCATGCCGACCAGTCCCTGCCAGCTCAGCAGGCGGAATTTTGCGTCCATCGCTGCCATCAGGTCGTAGGGGGCGATGGGCTTGCCGGTGAGCTCACGCCCGATCTCTTCGACCAAATGCACCAGCGGCTTCAGCGTCAGATTCGCGTACGCGAAAATGTAGGCGTGGCCGGTGACGCCCTGATCGGTCTCGACATCGATCAGGACCAGCGGCCCGGAATCGAACACGCCAAAGGCGTTCCTCAAGGGCCGCGAGAGCGGCACGACGACAGCGCGCGCCTTGACGCTGCGGATGGCGGGAACGAATTTGCTCATGGTTTCCTCCTCATTCGACAGCGTACCACCGCACCAGCCGCGGCGCCGCCCACTCTGTTGCGACGGATTCGATCAAGTAGCGCCCCGGATATTCGGCGCGGAAGGCAATGCGCTGGGTCTGGCCGGGCTCGATCGCCAGCGTATCCAGCCAGAACGGTTTCCAGCCATCGTCGAGCCGGTCCAACAGCCGGAAGTGATGGCCGTGCAGGTGGAAGACGGCGGCGATGGCGGCGCGGTTGGTCAGCGCCAGCACCACCACACGTCCGGCCTTGGCACGGAAGGCAGGTGCGGACGAGGCGCTGGAACTCGTGGGTACAATCCAGTCGGGCCCATCGAGCGCAAGATCGACTCGTAGCGCGCTTTTCAAGTCGAGCCGCGCTGGCAGGCCGTTCGACGGTAATGGTGGAGGAGGCGGCAGTGGCGTGGGACGAGCGGGCGGATCGCGAGACAGGATCACAAAGCCGATTGTCCGGATTTCCTTGCCTTCGTGCAGGTGAATCTTGAGGTTGCTTCCAGGAGGTGCCGTGACATCGACAAAGGCATCAACCCTGCTGCCCGGCGCCAGCACCAGCGCGCCGTTGCGCGCCGGGAATGGCTCGGCCGCCTGGCTGTCGATCGCCATGACCCTGACCTCAACGGATTCCAATTTCACTGCGATGATGGTGCGCTGGCTGCCGTTGATGAAGCGAAGTCTCAGCCGCTCATTGGATCGAGCTGAGACATCCAGCGAAGGCTTCCCGTTAAGCGTATAGAAAACAGCGGTTTCGTCGGGGGCCGCGCCCGGTGGAACGGCTGTCCCGTCGGCCCGTACCCGCCACTCTTCGATGAGCAGCGTTTCGTCCCGATCGACGGCTACCGGTTCGCTCTCTCGGACGATCAGAGGGTGCGCGCGCGTCGGCCATCCCTGGTCGTTGGGGAATAGCCCAAGATCGCACAGAAAGGTGCCGGCCTGCCGGAGAACCATCTGCGTCGCTCTCTTGGATGGCCGCGCCGAGTCCTGCTGAGTGGCTGGACCGTCATCGTCCATGCCTCGCAACCGCGCCATTCCGTTCCTGAGATTAGGGTCGAAGGCCAGTTCGACCTTGTCACCACGGTTGAACCGCATGTTGGCCTCGCCGAGGGACAAGACGGGAGTATCCGGAGCTCCCGGCCGTAACGCCAGGCGATCGGCCCTTATTCGCAGGTCCAATATCGGCCCGGCTTGGGCCGCACCGGTGGCGGACCACATGGGGGTCAGAGCGGCAGCGCCCAATCCGGCGATCAATTCGCGTCGGTTCAAGCCGAGTTTCTCCCTTGTCATGAGGCCGATCCGGACCATTTTTTGTTGTATCTGTCCCAGCTGTGACGCCTTGCCCCGGTGCTGTCAAAAAGGGCCATTTTTTTGCTGCGGAGGTGTAGGCTCATGTTATAAGCCCGCCGCCCGCGGCATCGCGGCCGGGTATGGATGCTTTTCACGCGGGCGTGGCGGAACTGGTAGACGCGCTGGATTTAGGTTCCAGTGACGAAAGTTGTGGGGGTTCGAGTCCCTCCGCCCGCACCAAGCGCTCTATCCAAGCGTTTGCATGAAGAATACTGGAGGGCCTGCTTCCCGGTCGGGAAGCGAGGGTCAGCCGAGCCACCGGCGAAGGCTGCAAAGGCCACGCCTCGAACATTTGACACTGCCGGGCCGCTTTGGCCCGGCGCAAGCGGAAGAAGATTGACACCATGCAGGTCACCGAAACCCTCGCCGAGGGATTGAAGCACGAGTTCAAGATCAGCGTTCCCGCATCGGATCTGGATGCCAAGGCGGATGCCAAGCTGGTCGACCTCAAGGACAAGGTGAAGCTCAACGGCTTCCGTCCCGGCAAGGTGCCGGTGAGCCACCTGAAGAAGGTGTACGGCCGCTCTGTGATGGCCGAGACCATCGACCAGACCATCCGCGACACCAACACGCAGATCTTCACCGATCGCGGGTTTCGTCTTGCGACCGAGCCGAAGATCACGATGCCGACCGAGCAGGCCGAGGTCGAGGAGTTGCTCGCCGGCAAGACCGATCTGACCTACACGGTGGCGATCGAGGTGGTGCCGACGATCCAGCTCGCCGATTTCAAGACCTTCTCGGTGGAGAAGCCGGTGGTCGAAGTCACCGATGTCGAGGTCGATGAGGCCATCAAGCGCATCGCCGACCAGAACCGTCCCTATTCGGCGAAAGCCGAGGGCGCCAAGGCCGAAACCGGCGATCGCGTCACCATCAGCTTCAAAGGCAGCATCAACGGCGAACTGTTCGACGGCGGCACCGGCGAGGGTATCCCGGTGGTGATCGGCGCCAATCAGTTCATTCCGGGCTTTGAGGAGCAGCTCGTCGGCATCGGAACCGGCGAAACCCGTACGCTGAAAGTGTCATTCCCGAAGAACTACGCCAGCGAAAAGCTCGCCGGCCAGCCGGCCGAGTTCGAGACCACCGCGACCCTGATCGAAGCCCCGGGTGAGACCACCATCGACGACGAGTTCGCCAAGACGCTCGGCCTGGAATCGCTCGACAAGCTCAAGGACGCCGCGCGCGAGCGGCTGGTCGCGGAGTTCGCAGGGGCCACGCGCCAGCGCGTCAAGCGGGCGCTGCTTGACCGTCTCGACGACAGCCACAAATTCGAGGCGCCGCCGTCGCTGATCGAGGAAGAGTTCAACCTGATGTGGAACTCGATCAAGGCCGAGATGGAATCCTCCGGCAAGACCTTTGCCGATGAGGACACCACCGAAGAGGCCGCGAAGGAAGAGTACCAGAAGATCGCCGATCGCCGCGTCCGGCTTGGCCTCGTGCTGTCCGAGATCGGCGAGAAGAACAAGATCACCGTGACCGACGACGAAGTCAGCCGTGCGGTGATCGAACGGGCGCGTTCGATGCCCGGCCGCGAGAAGGAGGTCTGGGACTACTACCGCAGCAATGCCAATGCGCTGGCCCAGCTTCGTGCGCCGATTTATGAAGACAAGGTGGTCGATTTCATCCTCGAACTCGCCAACGTGACCGAGAAGAAGGTCTCGCGCGATGACCTGCTCAAGGAAGACGACGAAAAGAGCGCAGCCTGACCGGTTTGGTCAGGTTGATGTTAATGATGAACGGCAAAAGCGGCGTGGCGACGGCATCCGTCGCTATGAGATTGCCTACGAATCAGCTTGAGATCGTCTTATTCGACTCGCAATGGCCCGGTCTTGTCGCCGGGAAATTGGCTCATATCTGTGGGTGGCTCGCTTATCCGCGAGTTCTGAGTTGAAGTCCTGCATCACGGGACGTTCGTCCGCGCGCGGCAATTTTACGATTGGCCTGCCTTGCCGATGGATGTTCGCCCCCGCGGTTTTCTACTTAACCCTCGATGAACCCTTCTACTAACCCTTGGGGTGACTAATGCGCGATCCCGTTGAAACCTACATGAACCTCGTCCCCATGGTGGTCGAGCAGACCAACCGCGGTGAACGCGCCTACGACATTTTCTCGCGCCTTCTGAAGGAGCGCATCATCTTCCTGACCGGCCCGGTCGAAGACGGTATGTCGACGCTGGTTGTCGCGCAGCTTCTGTTTCTCGAAGCCGAGAACCCGAAGAAGGAAATCTCGATGTACATCAACTCGCCGGGCGGCGTGGTGACGTCGGGGCTTGCGATCTACGACACCATGCAGTTCATCCGTCCACCGGTGTCGACGCTGTGCACCGGGCAGGCGGCCTCGATGGGCTCGCTGCTGCTCGCAGCCGGCGGGAAGGACATGCGTTTCTCGCTGCCGAATTCCCGCATCATGGTGCATCAGCCGTCCGGCGGCTTCCAGGGCCAGGCCACCGACATCATGCTGCATGCGCAGGAGATCCTGAATCTCAAGAAGCGCCTCAACGAAATCTACGTGAAGCACACTGGCCAGACCTACAAGGCGATCGAGGATGCGCTCGAGCGCGACAAGTTCCTGACCGCCGACATGGCCCGCGACTTCGGCATCGTCGACAAGGTGATCGACAAGCGTCCCGAAGAGGCGATGCCGACGAAAATCGCGTAGGGTGAAAATCCCGTAAGGTAACGGATTGCGACACCTGGCGTTGACCTTAACGTTTGGTTGAACCGGCAAATTTGGCCGAAAGCCGCGCGCCTATGCCCCCGCATGGGCCGAAAGTTCCGCTTTCGTGCTGGTTTTGCGGCGTGGCAGTTGCGCAACGCTCGGTCGATTTCGTGAACTTCTCCCCGTGCGAATGCCACAAATCACGGTATTGTCACGGGTAGCGGCTCCGGCCCCGATTAGCGAATTCTTGATAGTCGGGTGTCAGCATGGTTGGCTGTGTGGGATGGGTTAAGATCGCGGGGGATTCGAGAAACCGTGATTCGCACGGTGTGTATTTGAGTTAGGGTCTTTTCTGGTACGGAATTTGCTCTATCTACCTTGAGGTCCGGTGAGTGTACCGGGATGGGTCGATCGGGTAACGGATCGAACGGCGGACGGAGACAGGAATGAGTAAGGTTGGCACGAGCGACTCCAAGAACACGCTGTATTGCTCGTTCTGTGGAAAGAGCCAGCACGAAGTCCGCAAACTCATCGCGGGTCCCACCGTATTCATCTGCGACGAGTGCGTCGAACTCTGCATGGACATCATTCGCGAGGAGAACAAGTCTTCGCTGGTGAAGTCGCGCGACGGCATCCCGACGCCGAAGGAAATCTGCAAGGTGCTGGACGATTACGTGATCGGCCAGAGCCACGCGAAGAAGGTGCTCTCGGTCGCCGTTCACAACCACTACAAGCGGCTCAATCACCAGACCAAGCACAACGACGTCGAACTGGCGAAGTCGAACATCCTGCTGATCGGTCCGACCGGTTCGGGCAAGACATTGCTGGCGCAGACGCTGGCGCGGATTCTCGACGTGCCGTTCACGATGGCGGATGCGACGACGCTGACCGAAGCCGGTTACGTCGGTGAGGACGTCGAGAACATCATCCTGAAGCTGCTGCAGTCGGCCGACTACAACGTCGAGCGCGCGCAGCGCGGCATCGTCTATATCGACGAAATCGACAAGATCAGCCGCAAGTCCGACAATCCGTCGATCACCCGCGACGTGTCGGGCGAGGGCGTGCAGCAGGCGCTGTTGAAGATCATGGAAGGCACGGTTGCCTCCGTGCCTCCGCAGGGCGGCCGCAAGCATCCGCAGCAGGAGTTCCTGCAGGTCGACACCACCAACATCCTGTTCATCTGCGGCGGCGCCTTCTCCGGCCTGGAGAAGATCATCTCTGCGCGCGGACGTTCGACCTCGATCGGTTTCGCCGCCCAGGTTCTGGCGCCCGAAGACCGCCGGACCGGCGAAATCTTCCGCCATGTCGAGCCGGAAGATCTGTTGAAGTACGGCCTGATCCCGGAATTCGTCGGCCGCCTCCCGGTGGTTGCGACGCTGGAGGATCTCGACGAGGCTTCGCTGAAGAAGATCCTGACCGACCCGAAGAACGCGCTGGTGAAGCAATACCAGCGGCTGTTCGAAATGGAGAACATCGAACTCACCTTCGCCGACGAGGCGCTTGGCGCGGTTGCCCGCAAGGCGATCGAGCGCAAGACCGGTGCGCGGGGCCTGCGTTCGATCCTCGAAAGCATCCTGCTCGAGACCATGTTCGATCTGCCGGGTCTGGAAGGCGTCGAAGAGGTCGTGATCTCGCGCGAAGTGGTCGAGGGAACCGCCCGTCCGCTCTACATCTATGCGGACCGTTCGGACCGGGCCGTCGAAAGCAGCGCCAGCGCCTGATACTGTGGGGCCGACTAAGCCTTGCTACTCCCGATAATGCGGCTGCCGGAGCTTCCGGCGGCCGCTGTCGCGTAAGCGTTTTCGCGCGTCTGACCCGCAATTCGCGGTCATTTTCCGTGACTTGACACCCCCATAGCCGATAGCCACCTTATGTCTATGGTGGCGGAAATCACGTTCGAGATTCGTCGCAAAATCATCCGGCGAGAGGCGGCAGCGAAGGCGGCCGAGTGACCCGGAACTCCCGGCACCTTGTGGCGGTTGCGCAAGCGAAGCGGACTGCGTGCAAGGGGGCAAAACAAAAGGATAAGGCCATGACGACCCCAAAAACCCGGCCAACCATCGTTCTCGGCGAAAGCCACTCCTATCCGGTGCTGCCGCTTCGCGACATCGTCGTTTTTCCGCACATGATCGTGCCGCTGTTCGTCGGCCGCGAGAAGTCGATCCGCGCCCTCGAAGAAGTGATGAAGAACGACGCGCTGATCCTGCTCGCGACGCAGAAGAACGCCTCCGACGACGATCCGAACCCGGACTCGATCTATGAGGTCGGTACGCTCGCCAGCGTGCTGCAGCTCTTGAAGCTTCCCGACGGCACCGTGAAGGTGCTGGTCGAAGGACTCGAGCGCGCGCGCGTGCAGAAATATTCCGACCGCAGCGAATATTACGAGGCAACCGCAGTGGCGCTCGCCGACACCGATGCCAGCTCGGTTGAAGCCGAGGCCCTGGCGCGTTCGGTCGTGTCCGACTTCGAAAGCTATGTGAAGCTGAACAAGAAGATCTCCGCCGAAGTCGTCGGTGTGGTTCAGGCGATCACTGATTTCGCCAAGCTCAGCGATCAGGTCGCCCAGCATCTCGCCGTCAAGATCGCCGATCGCCAGGGCATCCTGGAGACGTTGTCCGTCACGCAGCGCCTGGAGAAGGTGCTGGGCCTGATGGAGAGCGAAATCTCGGTGCTGCAGGTCGAGAAGCGCATCCGCTCGCGCGTCAAGCGCCAGATGGAGAAGACCCAGCGCGAGTATTACCTGAACGAGCAGATGAAGGCGATCCAGAAGGAACTCGGCGACGACGAAGGTCGCGACGAGCTGGCCGATCTGGAGGAGAAGATTGCCAAGACCAAGCTCTCGAAGGAAGCACGCGAGAAGGCGCAGCACGAGCTGAAGAAGCTGCGCCAGATGTCGCCGATGTCCGCGGAAGCGACCGTCGTGCGCAACTACCTCGACTGGCTGCTGTCGATTCCGTGGAACAAGAAGTCCAAGGTCAAGAAGGACCTCGAGGCCGCGCAGGCCGTGCTGGACAACGACCACTACGGGCTTGAGAAGGTCAAGGACCGCATCGTCGAGTATCTCGCGGTACAGTCGCGCGCCAACAAGCTGACCGGGCCGATCCTGTGCCTGGTCGGACCGCCCGGCGTCGGCAAGACCTCGCTCGGCAAGTCGATCGCGAAGGCCACGGGCCGCGAATTCGTTCGCGTGTCGCTTGGCGGCGTGCGGGACGAGGCCGAAATCCGCGGTCACCGCCGCACCTATATCGGCTCGATGCCCGGCAAGATCATCCAGTCGATGCGCAAGGCGAAGACCTCGAATCCGCTGTTCCTCTTGGACGAGATCGACAAGATGGGCGCCGATTTCCGCGGCGATCCGTCGTCGGCTTTGCTTGAGGTCCTGGACCCCGAGCAGAACGGCACGTTTGCCGACCACTACCTGGAGGTCGACTACGATCTGTCGAACGTCATGTTCATCACGACCGCGAATACGCTCAATATTCCGGGCCCGCTGATGGACCGCATGGAGATCATCCGGATCGCCGGCTACACCGAGAACGAGAAGGTCGAGATCGCGCGCAAGCATCTGATCCCGAACGCCATCGCCAAGCATGGCCTCGATTCCAAGGAGTGGTCGATCGACGACGATGCCTTGTTGCTGATGATCCGCCGCTACACCCGCGAAGCGGGCGTGCGTAATCTGGAGCGTGAGCTCTCGACACTGGCCCGCAAGGCGGTGAAGGAGCTGATGATCTCCAAGAAGAAGTCGGTCAAGGTCACCGAGAAGACTCTCGAAGAGTTCCTCGGCGTGCCGAAGTATCGCTACGGCGAGATCGAGAGCGAGCCGCAGGTCGGTATCGTCACCGGCTTGGCCTGGACCGATGTCGGCGGCGAGTTGCTGACCATCGAAGGCGTCATGATGCCCGGCAAGGGCAAGATGACGGTTACGGGCAATCTGCGCGACGTGATGAAGGAGTTGATCTCGGCGGCGGCGTCTTACGTCCGCTCGCGGGCGATCAACTACGGCATCGAGCCGCCGCTGTTCGACCGGCGTGACATCCACGTCCACGTTCCGGAGGGGGCGACCCCGAAGGACGGACCGTCGGCGGGTGTGGCGATGGCGACCGCGATCATCTCGGTCATGACCGGCATCCCGGTTCGCCACGATGTCGCGATGACCGGCGAGATCACGCTGCGCGGCAGGGTTCTGCCGATTGGCGGCCTGAAGGAGAAGCTGCTGGCCGCCGCACGCGGCGGCATCAAGACGGTGCTGATCCCCGAGGACAACGCCAAGGATCTCACGGAGATTTCCGATGCGATCAAGGGCGGCATGGAGATCATCCCGGTGGCCCGGCTCGACGACGTCACCGCCAGGGCGCTGGTCCGCGCACCGGTGCCGATCGTCTGGGAAGAGGACACCAAGGTGCCGGTCAAGGCTGACGGCGGCGACGAGGCGGCCGGTGGGCTGACGGCCCACTGAGCCGGTTGATTGTAAACGATAAAACGGCGCCTTCGGGCGCCGTTTTTGTTGGTGCGGCATGGCTTGCGTCAAGGGGCATGGCGGCGCTAAACAAGCGAAGGTAAGGGCGGCTAGCTCAGCTGGTTAGAGCATCTCGTTTACACCGGGATGCGCCCTGATCGAAAAAGTCGCAATTGTTGCAATGGCTTGTTGTTTCGGTCTGCACCGCCTGCAACAGAAACCGCAACAGAAAACTGCGCTGGGGGCGGTTAGCTCAGCGGTAGAGCAGGTGCTTTACACGCATCTGGTCGGGAGTTCGATCCTCTCACCGCCCACCATTACGCCTATCGACCGAGCCGGTTCGATGATGCCAGCACGCCATCGAAGCCGCCGGGGATGTGGTGGCCGTAGACCTTCTTGATGATCTGGATCGAAACTCCGCAATAGTCGGACACCTTATCCACGGGCACCCCCGAGCGCAGGTACCAACTGATCGCGGTATGCCGCAGCGTGTGCGGGATCACCTTGAGTTCTCTTGATGTCGGTCGCCAGTCCGGCCCGCTCGATCACGCCGTCCCATCCATTGCTGACGCGAAGCACGGGCTTGCCCTGATGCTCCACCACCGCCTTGGTCGAGATGCCGAGCCGGTGCCAGCGCCGGATATGGGCCAGCAATCGCGGCGGCAGATCGACGGTCGGCTGGCGCTTGTTGCTCTCCTGCTTGCCATAAGCCAGCCGCCTGAACTGCCCGGTCTCGATGTTGACGTGACCGCGCCCGATGGTCGGCATCAGGGCCGCGCCGCAGATCGCTCCTGCCCGTGTGCCGGTGTAGAGGCCGACCAGAATAAAACGGGCGATGTGCTGCGACGTATGACGTCCGTATCTTCCTTGCCGTCGCGGGTCTCGCGCTTGCGCCATGCCGCCCAGATCATCCGCGCCGCTTCGCTACGGGTTAGCCATCGTTGCGCGTGGTGCTGCGGCATCTGGCAGCGTCGGACGGAATAAGGTCTGTACACCGCCGACCATATCCCTGACGTGATAGTTGATCGCCGCCGCCAAGGTCTCCAGTTCGCGCCGTGCTGCGCTTTGTGATCCACGGTGTTTGGCAAAGTCGCGCTGAAGCTGGCCGTTGAGTTCACCGATGGTGCGCTCGCTGAAGAAGTCGCCAAGGTTCTCAATCATGGCAATGCCCGCTTTTGGGCGGGCACTCTGTGACGATCTTCTCCTTCATGTAGACCGACTGAGCGCGTCGGCTATTTTGATTTTATTGGGATCACCGCCGCTGCGGCTGGCCTTGGGGTCATGCTTGCTGGTGATGTATTCGGCAAGTTTTGTTTCAGCGCCAACGCGGTCGCTTTCAACGCAGCCTGTGCCGATGGTGCGTTGTCCGTCTCGGATGTTCCAGACGGTGGTGCGGCCTTTCGCTTTGAACAGCGAGAGGCGGGGGCCTTTGCTTGGACGCGGCATGATGTCCTCATTTCATCGATGGCGGAGAGTGTGACGTAATACTTACCGGCAATGAACTCGTGAGACAGGCTGCCAGATGTAACCATTCGACGCAATGCCGCAGCGGACATAGAGCCGTCAGGGAATGCCAGTCTGGCGGCGATCGTCCAAACGCAGTGGCGTGGTCGCTGTCACCTCATCTGCGGTCGGGATTGTCGCTCTAATCATTGCCTGCCTTGGATTAATCATGACCCCCCTTGGGCCTGAGATATCCATCGAGCAGGACCGCTACCCCGCTGACTTGGCCTTCTTCTTGCGGTCTGGCTTGCCTGAACCCGCTCCAGCCTCGACAAGTCGTCGCACAGCTTCGCTCCGAGAGGGCATGTCGGACTGCTTGCGCCGCCAGTCATCCAGCAGGTTCAGAAACGCAGGCGATGCCCGCAGTTGGAAGGTGATGCTTTTTTCCCAATCCGATGATTTTTTGTCCGTCATGGCTGTCGTCCCATCTTGCGGTCCGTCATGTTGTCACTACATCACTGACAAATAGGACATCACGGAACCGTTGTCAACTCCCGCTGTTTTTGGCGGCGGTGGCGCGGCAATAGCCGGAAAAATACGGGTCGACACACGGAGTTGTGAGTTAAGAACTTCCACACCTTCCATTTTTTTCGTGCGTCGGCGCCGAACACTGCCCATAGCCGAAAGACATCCAATCGAAGCAAACCCTGTGGGTGATGTCATGCAAGATTCCGAAACGGACACAATCCTCGCGCCATACCTGTCGCGCAAAGAGCTGTGCGAACAACTCGGCAAACAAAACCAAACACTGATTGATTGGGAAAAAGCCGGGCGCGGTCCGCCCGTCACGCGCATCGGCCGCACCGTGTTTTACAGTCGGAGCGGCGTCAGTCAGTGGCTCCGATCACTGGAGAGCAATTCCTCGGAGGCCGAGTAATGGGGTGTTTTCAGCATCTGCTCCCGCTCATCGTTTTTCTGGCCCTCGCACTGGCGTTTTCACCGCTGGTTGGCAGACGTTTCACTGATAGGACGAGCCATGACTAACCAACCATTGATCGATCCGATCTACGGCGCTCAAATTCTATACACCGCCCTCAAACATGATCCTTGTTCTTGTGGCTCGGTCGCGGCTGTCGTCAAGGCCAGCGCCACCAAGACACACTCCGCCGAACTGCGCTGCGCGGCATGCGAGAAGTTTCTCAGTTGGGCTCCGCGTTACATCGTCCACAGCCTGATCGATCACGCGGCGAAGAATGGCCGACAGAAGGGCGTCTTGCGACCGTGCATTACTTGGGTTGAGGGGTAACGGCATGCCTGTCTATTCCGACGTCCCACGCGCGGCGAAAGCAGCCGGTGCCTTGCGAATGAAGACGCAAGAAGAACTGGCTGCCATTAATCTGAAGGCCGCGCTGGAGCTTGCCGCAGGCGGCATTCCTATTTTTCCGGCTGCATTATCCTGGAATCCGGAAACGAAAAAGTTCGCCAAGAAGCCCATCGTTGATGGATGGCAGGCGAATGCCTCGACCGATCCACAAGTCATCGAACGCTGGTGGCAGGATTACCCTCACGCTGTACCGGGTATTCAGCTTGGTAAAGCCGGTCTGATCGTGGTCGATCTTGACCGGCATGAGGGCGGCCCTAACGGCGTCGAGGCATTTAAGACGTTGCTGAGCGGAAGGACTATCGAGCCAACGCCGCAGAGTAAGACGGCAAGTAACGGTTACCATCTAGTATTTCGCCAGCCGGATGGAGAACCGCTGGGTAACCGGACCGGCGCGTTACCTAAAGGCATAGACGTTCGCGGCGAGGGCGGCTGGGTTGTGGCTCCCGGAGCAACCGCCAATGAAGGCATGTGGTGCGGCATCGATAGTAAGCCATCGTTGGCTCAGGCCTATAAAGACAACACCATTCCAGTAATACCGGACTTTTTAGAAGCCATTATCCGGGCACCTAAAAAGCGCGAGGACAATACCGCACCGTCAATGAACGGAAGCGGGCGGTCCGGCGAGCGAGAGAGCAAATATGCAGAAGCCGCCCTTCGCAATATGGCCGACGAAATCGCAGCCACCAGGGCTGGCGGTCGGAACGAGGCACTGAATAAAGCCGCGTTTTGTATGGGGACCATGATCGCCGCTGGCTGGATAGGCGAATCCACCGTCAGGGGGAGGCTTGAGGATGCCATGAGGACGAACGGTTACATCGCGGATAAGGGAATAGCGGCCGTTCGAGATACCCTGAACTCTGGTATCGGCGCTGGTTTGAAGACACCGCACGAGCCGTTGAAGGACCGTGACGGATACGGTCCATCGGCAAAAAGCGGGAAGGCGAGCGAAGGGCCGGGACGGGGCGCGCAAGCACAGCCCGAGCCGCCGACGCCACTGACCCGCGAGTTACCTCCAGCCGATCCGTTCCCGGTCGATGCTCTGGGGGAGATCCTCGGCCCCGCTGCAATAGGCATCCATGATCGGATTCAATGTCCTATCGCCATAGCCGGGCAATCGGTTCTCGCAGCCGCAACGCTGGCTGCTCAGGGCCACGTTGATGTTGAATTGCCGACCGGCCACGTCAAACCGCTCTCGAATTTTTTCTTCACCATCGCTGAATCCGGCGAGCGCAAGACCGCTGCTGACAAGGAGGCGCTGTGGCCGGTCAAGAAACGCGAGAAGGCGCTTCGTGAGGCTCACGATGCGGAACTGCCCGATTATCAAGACCAGCATTTGGCTTGGGAAAAGGCCCGCGACAGCGCAATAAAAGGTAAAGGGGATCGTCATGAGATTGCTCTTGCTCTGAAGGCTGTAGGCCCCGAGCCATTTGCTCCATTGGAGCCGATCCTGACTTGTCCAGAACCAACGTTGGAAGGCTTGATTAAGCTGTTTGCCAAAGGGCAGCCAAGCCTCGGCATTTTTTCGGATGAGGGCGGTCAGTTCATCGGCGGCCATGGAATGAAGGAAGACGCCAAGATTTGAACAGCCACGGGGCTGTCCGGTCTGTGGGATGGTGAACCGATAAAGCGCGTCAGAGCCGGGGACGGGGCGTCTGTTATGCCGGGACGGCGCGCGACCATGCACCTGATGGCGCAGCCCGACGTGGCAGCGATCTGGCTGACTGACAAGATGCTTTTGAACCAAGGCCTGCTGTCGCGCTGTCTGGTCACGGCTCCAGAGACGACTGCCGGAACACGACATTGGCGAGAGCCATCAATATCCACGGATGCAGCCATTAAACGTTATGGCGCGCGGTTGCTCAGCATTCTGGAGCGCCGCCTCCCGCTTGCGGAGGGCAAGTCTAACGAACTGGAACCGCGCGTTATAAGACTAGGGCCGGAGGCCCGCGATCTGTGGATTGGATTCGGTAATGCCATTGAAAAGCAAATCGGTCCCGGAGGTGAACTAAGCGGGCCAGTGCGAGGGCTCGCCAATAAACTCCCGGAACATGCCGCGCGACTGGCCGGTGTCCTGGCCGTCGTTGCCGACATTAACGCGAGCGAAATATCCGCCGAACAGATGGCCGCTGGGATTGCCTTGGCGCAACACTATGCCGCCGAGGCGCTGCGGCTGTTTGAGGGCAGCCGGATCAGCGTGGAACTGCAACTGGCCCAGAAGCTCTTGGATTGGTTGATTGGCAGGAACCAGCCTCTGATCGCGCTGCGAGACATGTATCTGTTCGGACCTAACGCCATCCGAGACAAACAGACGGCCATCAAGGTTGTCTCGATCTTGGAGGACCATGGATGGCTTCTGCGAGAAGAGGGCGGCGCTGAGATTGACGGCCACCACCGCCGCGACGTTTGGCGCCTCATTAAGGGAGAATAGCGATGGGCGCTTTCGTCAAGTTCGACCCCCACACCTTTCTCAGGAACAGGGAGAAGGCGGTACTAGAGTCCGATTTTGTAGCGGGTGTAGCAGGGGTGCATGTCGATTTTCGAAAATTGGCTGAAGAGCAAATCCGACATTGGAGGCTGATCCAGTCAAAAGTGTAGCGGGTGTAGCAAGTGTAGCAGGGGAGGATGAGGATTTTTCACCACCTCCCGAAAATGGAAAACTCAGGTGTACCCCCGCTACAATCGCTACAACTGCTACAAACGCGGATTCAAATACCTCCAATTCCAACGGAGCGGTTTTTACGGCCCTAGAGCGGCAATGTCCTGATTACGTTGACCATGATCGATGGCAGCAGGCCGTTGAGGATGGAAGGCGGTTTCTGACTTAATGGGGCAAACAAGTCGAGGCTCTAGGCTGGACCAGCGAAGAACTGTTCGGGCTTCACCAGCCGGTGCCGAACTCACATCCGAGTTACAATCGCCTGTCTCGATATGATTGCACTGGACTGGTGTGGTTGCTCTGCGGCAATCCCGTTGTGGCGATGACCGAAACGACCGCCGCCATTCAGCATTCATCAGGATCGGTCACGGTCTATCGCAAGCATAATAAACCGCCGCTTGGGCCGCTCGGCGACAGCCTTGACGATTTTGTTTGACGACGAGTTGGGACGGTTTTAGCCCTACGGAAAATCAACAGGAGATAGGAATGAAAAGGTCCGCGTCAGATGGCCTAATCGGCATGTGGTTTCATACCTTCGATGAAGGTGGCGATATCGACCGACAGCTAGAAGTGATCCGGCGCAGCGGTAGTGATTACATCTGCCGGAATTATTCGTGGGAGCATGGCCGTCCATGCGGCTGCGCTGTTGTCCCCCGAAATACAATACTGCAACTGCCCCTCTATGAGAGTTCGCAGGCACTGAATGCCGCCATGGAACGGCATTTCGCGGAGCGGCGGTGCAGCCAGATTATAGCCGATAACGTCGTGTCATTGGATAAACGACGAGCTTTCTAACTGTTCTACCGACGAATATTTCAAATGATTGGGAAGGCAATTGACCGAACTTAAAACCGAATTGCTTTCGCTCGCTGGAATATTCGCAGACTGGATCGCACCGGCACCTGGCGTACCAGCCGTGTATCTATTCGGTAGCCGCGTGCGTGGCGACCATCGGCCTGATAGTGACGTGGATGTTCGGCTTTTTCTGAACGAGTGGAAGAATATCGATGAGAGCACGGCACGATGGTGGGGTCATCAAAATGAAACTGACTTTGAAGCTCTAAAGGCCCGCCTGCCTGGCCCGCTTGCGATCCATCGAGAACACGAAGACGCGGCCGACAGTGCAATTCGAGAAGGCCGGAAAAGTCCT
Organism: uncultured Alphaproteobacteria bacterium; assembly: GCA_963816815.1. GTDB lineage: Bacteria > Pseudomonadota > Alphaproteobacteria > Rhizobiales > Xanthobacteraceae > Bradyrhizobium. The sequence goes on along the minus strand of CAWFMW010000023.1, from coordinate 54,851 downwards.
GTTCTGGTCTTTGGGAGGGTCACGTGTGTGTGGACACCTGCCAAGCGTGACACCTGATGCCATGGTGGCGCTGGCTATCTTGGCCGAGGAGGGGGACGACCAGCATCGTCCAAATTCTCCTCATCGAGAGCGGTCAATTCCCATACTTCCTGACGGGTGAAGGCCGGATCACCATCTCGCGGAATTGGCCATTCGCCTTCATGGGTGGTCGCAACATAGGCCAGGTATTTCTTCAGCAGCGCTCGATAGTCCATCGGATGCCCCTATTTCAGCTTTTCCTGCTCGGCCCTTGCCAGCGCCTTGGCCTTTTCCAGTGCGGTCTCACGGTCCAACGTTTCCGGCTTAAGGCGGCGGGCCGGAATGCGATTGATCGAACTCGACGGGATTGATCGCGGCGCATAGCGTCGGGATCCGTTACAGTAGGGAGTAACACTAGGCGCTTAGAGGGCGGAGCCACCTCGCACGGACCATGGGAAAGAAAGCTGGGTTCATGCCGCTGACGAGAGGTAAGCTCGTTGGATATGATGCCGGCTTGATGGCATTCGGGTTCACGATGAGGAATGGGCAGCAAATTGTGCAATGCGAAATTAGCATTGCCGCGCTTCGTGACTTGGCGGCTCGTCGGAGAGGCTCGACGGGGGACTTGAAGGCTGAGTTCAAGGCCAATCGCAAGCTAATCGAAGATATCGCGTCCGCTCTGTTCGACCAATCATCCAATGTGGAAACAGGGGTGATCAGCATTTTTTCGAAGCATGTTCGGCGCGGTACGTCTCGGAGGACCCTATTCGGCGAGGCGAAGACCTAGACGAACGGTCAAATAATGCCTGTTTCGGATCGATTTGCCGCTGAATGACGGCCTTTTCATAATCAGATCATGGTTTAGGCCGCCGCTCGTTCGTGCGTGAGTGTTGCCTTTATGATACGGGCCTCACGAAGAATTGCGCCTATTTTACCCCCGGAATGCGATAGGGCTCCTGCCAAACCGAAACAGTCGCTTCACAGCGCATAACAATTAGGGATTGAGTGATGAAGAAGTTTTTGCTGGGAACAGTTGGTTTGCTTGCCCTCGGGATGGCCGCTCCCGCTTCCGCTGCGGATCTCGCTGCGCGTCCGTATACCAAGGCACCGCCTCCGATGGTGGCCCCGATTTACGACTGGACCGGCTTCTACATCGGCGGCAACGGCGGCTGGGGTCAGAGCCGCAACTGCTTTGATTTCGTTAATGCGTTTGGCGTATTCGTCGCTGACGGTTGCCGTGAGCGCTCCGGGGGTCTTGTCGGTGGCCAGATCGGTTATCGTTGGCAAGCCAGTCAGTGGGTGTTTGGCGTGGAAGCCCAAGGCGATTGGGCGGATCTCAGCAGCCAGCGCATCAGCCTGATCAACCCTCTGTTCTCCACGCGCACCAAAACCGATGGCATTGGCCTCTTTACCGGCCAGATCGGCTACGCCTGGAATCAAGCGCTGTTTTACGTAAAAGGCGGCGCGGCGGTGACGAGCAACCGTTTTAGCGTCCTCGAGAACGTTTTCGGCACTGAACTGGCCGCGGCAAGTTCGACCCGCTGGGGCGGCACCGTCGGTGTTGGATTTGAATACGGCTTCACACCAAACTGGTCGTTCGGTGTTGAGTACAACCATCTGTTCATGGGCGATTCCAACAATTCGTTCACCGGTCCTGCTGTTCCTGCCGCTTTTGTTAACAACCGGATCACTCAGGACGTGGACATGGTCACCGCGCGCATCAACTACCGCTTCGGCGGTTACGGTGCACCGATCGCAGCGAGATACTGACCTCGCGTTATTCTTAATCTCCAGCAAACTGGGCCGGCAGGAATGCCGGCCTTTTTTGTTGGAGGCCTACATATCTAAAGAAAGTCCGTCTCTTCATCTTCAGCCCCAGCTCTACAAGCCGGCGGTTGGAATATACAGGCGATCGCATCGCCTTAAGTCCCGCCTCTGTAAGCCTGACTTCTCTGAGGTGATCCTCACCGCGCATTTCGATCTGGAAGGCGGTTGGCCGCCTGAGCGTTAAATCCGTTGGCCGGTGTCTGGGGCAGCCAGACCGCAAAACGCACCAGTGACTCGCCCTGCGAATCCTAGGCCCGTTCCGAAATTGTTCTTGGTTCTGAATCCCGTTTTGCAAAAAGTTTTTGTGGTCTCACACCATGAGGCTCCGGGATGAATACGAGCTACGCCCCCACACCCGGGAGCTGCGGTTGGCCGTACACCTTTAAGCCCCCTAATCCCAATCGACCTGAACCTAAGCCGCCTGCCTGACGTGATGGCGATGGCTAGGCGATAGTCCATCGATCAATCAATCGCTGCTGACTTGGCGGCAAGCTCTGCCAGTCGATCAATGCCAAGGGCAAGGGAGGCGGGGGTACCCTCACATGCTCCCGCGTCCCCCGGTGAAAGGGTCGGTCACATCTTTGAGAGCTTTGCTCTCAGGGTCGCCCGGAAGGCGTGTGGTGATCGCATCACGCGATAGGGGGTCGGCCAATTTCGGTCGGCATCAACCCCATCGGAGTTCACATGACAAAGGAAGTGACGTTCACCCCGGCAGCATTGCAGGCCGTGATCGCTGAGGCCGTCGCCGTAGCCCTTGCGGCTCGTGACACAAAGCCGCCCGCCAACAAGTTGGTGGATGGCAAGACAGAGCAACAGCTGCGGATCGATATCATGGTCGTCAAAGCCTTCAAGCGGGCTGGCTTTGGTGAGGTGACACCGCGTCAAGACGTGATGACGTACAACAAGTGGCTCGCCTCGGGCCACAAGGTGAAGCCTGGAGAGCGGGCAACCCGCGTGAAACAATTCCGCCTATTTCATAAGACCCAAGTGGAGTTCGTTGGCATTCCTCCGAAGGAAGCCGCGCCGTCTGAGGCGGAGGTTTCGGCGGTCAAGGAAGCCAAGGCCGCAACCGCACCAACCATCATGCAGCGGCTCAAGGGCAAGGCATCGGTTCAAACCTCATTGCCGGTCTAAGTCGATCCACCCCATTGGGCCGCTGGCTGTGAAAGCTGGCGGCCTTGTCGTTTCGATATCATTGGAGGCAAGCAATATGTGGGTGTTCTCCCGAAGTTCTTTCCTGAGTTTGATCGCTGATCCGGTTGATCCCGACTGCCTGTTGGTTCGGGCTCGCGTTCGAACTGATATCCATCACCTTTGGCCCAAAGCCATCGTGGATGTGACCCCGTGGCGGGATTACAAATACCGAGCCCGCATTCCGCGAACGGAAGTGGTTGAGGCCTTATCGCGTGAGATTTCTTCCATTAGGTATTCCAACTTCAAGGACGCAGTTGGTGCCGTGGATAGGCGACGAGCACCGTTTTATGCGTGGATATGGATGGCTGCCTGCGAGATGCAGGGAGCGTTAGAGCCCTCAGATACGCCATACCGAAAACCCGTTGAATGAGACGGATTAAAACCAAGGCTTTTGCTGGCATTTAAGGCGAGCAATCAGCCATACGGCAAACATGTGATTTCCGTTCGAAAGGAATAGGCAATGGCTAAACGGATTGGCATCTATCTCCGGGTCTCGACCGATAACCAGACCACGGAGAACCAGCGGCTAGAGCTAGAGGCGGTTGCCAACCGCTCTGGCTGGGACGTAGTAGGCGTGTACGAGGACGCCGGTGTCTCGGGAGCCAAGGGCCGGGACAAGCGCCCCGGCCTCGATAGGCTGTTGAAGGATGTAACCGCCCGCAAGGTGAATATGATCGCGGCTTGGTCGGTTGATCGGCTGGGCCGCAGTCTGCAAGACCTCGTTGCCATGCTGAACGATCTACAGGCTGTAGGGTGTGATCTCTACTTGCATCAGCAGGCCCTCGACACCAGCACGCCATCGGGGAGGGCTATGTTTCAAATGTGCGGCGTCTTTGCCGAGTTTGAGCGGTCCATGATCCGGGAGCGGGTGAATGCCGGACTGGCACGGGCTCGCAGCAAAGGCATCAAACTGGGCCGCCGCAAGGTGAAGCCATCGGTGGAAGAACAAATCCAAGAACTTCGCCAGGGCGGGATGGGTATCCTCAAGATCGGCAAAACTCTTGGGGTCGGCACCAGCGTCGTCCAGCGCGTCCTAAGCGGTTAATCCGCCACGGGGCAGGTGGTTAAGCCCCGGAAATTGAAAAATCGAGGCAGGCATCAAGGGAGAAAAGGACAAATCAGCCGGATTGCCGCAGGCAAACAGCGCAGGAAAATTGCCGGTTCCGGTGATCCATAGCCGCGCCTTTGGCGTTTCGAGCACATGAGTGATCGAGCGGTCCTTGCTTTGTTCGTTGCCTTGAGCGTGGCTTCTGTTGGCCTAATTTCCCTGGCGCTCTTTTTGCCGTGACGACTGGGCGCTGCGCTGGAGCCGGGACGACCGTGATCTAGATCAACGCATTCTTCCACGGCGGGCAATCCAATTGAATCCATGATGGATCGCGACCTCCTCTACATTCGGCTTTGGGCGGCTTGGTTGGTCCTCTTAATCGGAGGGCTATCCTATATGCTGTTGCAGTAAGGCCGCCGCGCCGAGTGTTGTCAGCCGAAGTAGATCGGGCTGTGAACGATTAACTCCGCAGCATCACAGACCCTCCTTACGTCTTCATCGTCTGGGTATTGCTTCCGCAGCTTTTGGATGGCGTGGAGGATGGCCAGCTTGTCGGGGAGCGTCATTCCTCAGTGTCTTCCGTAATCTGATATCCCTTGAATATCCGCCTATTGCGCCGCATCCAGTCCCGCCAGCGGGGCTGGCTTCCTGAATGTCCATTTCAGGAAGGCACATATTGGCGGCATGTTGCCTGACAAGTTCCGCTGCTCTGGCCAGTCCTACCTTTTCGAGTTCCTCAGCATACCGCTCTAGGGATTCCCGGTCGGGGTCTTCGATTGTGGCCAGCAATTCCACCAAGCCCTCGTCCCCGTCCTTGTGGTGGATAAACCCCAAGACGGAAGCGATGGAATCGTAACCCGCAAATACGTCAGGCTCGGTTACGGTTTCAGTCATCGTCGTCTATCCGCCATGCCGTTTCGGCCTCGGGATTTAGATCGATTATGGGTGCTTCATCCCTGTGATCCCGAACACGACGATAGGCCGCCAGATAACTCTTGGCCTCCTCTACATCCGCGAAGTCGATGCTGGCATTCACGGACAGCGCCAGCTGCACCACCTCGCGTGGCAGAATATTCGAAACCACCTTCACAAACGTGCCCGGCTCCGTCCTGACAAGTCTCTCTATCGCCTCCACTCCGTGATCCGCCCAGGCATCGGCCAGATCACTAAGGAAAGCCTCGCCAAGGCGCGACCGTGCGCCCTTAGGCCGACCAGCGGGATTGCCAGACTGCCCCGGCTTGAACGGAACGCCGCGCTGCTTTGGCGCTGTATCATCAGCAGGTTCTGTTCTTGAATTGTTGCTCATGGCTTGGCCAGAAAATCCCGCCGGTCGCCACAAATCCTGTCTAGCGTCCTACGTTCCTCTTCAATGGCGGCATCCAGCCGGGCGGCAGCCTCGCGGCCACCACTGCGCAGGAATGTCTGGAGATTGATCAGCAAAGTTTGTTGCGCTTGCTGAACCTCTACAATCGCCTCGGTGATCTTGTTCACGGTGCAGCCTCAGCGTTTTCGATTGAGGGTTTACGGCCCTTCCGTCCCGGAGCCACATAAGGCCTAGCAGGGTCGAAGAGCACCATCATCAAATCGGCGTGGCGAATGGCGGCCTCGTCAAGACGCTGGCGGGTTTCACGATTAGGAAGCTTCCGGAATGCAAGAATGGCGGCCACATAAAAGTCGTGTGCCCTGCAAATAGCCCTCGCCAGATTTTCAGGCGAATGATTGCTCAATGCCCGCTCCCGTAGCGGTCAGGATCGTTGGCCTTTTCCTCGCGAAGCCGGATAAGATTCTTGGCGTACTCGACGGTCGAAATACCGGCGATCTTTGCCGCCTCAACCTGAGCCGCCGAGAGCCTTATAGACCCCGGTCGATCTTCCCGCCGACCAGTCCATGACATGGACTCGCGGCTGACTGGCGCGCTCACAATCCCTCTTCTCTGCGGTTGAACATTTTCCGGTTCCGCCTCGTTGTGAAGGGATGGCATCTCACTCCGGGGATTTCTCGCCTTGGCAATCGCCGCCGCGACTTGATCAGCCGGTGCGGCATCTTCGGGAATATCATCGGGCACGTCTATCGATGCTGGCGGCTCCCCCGGCGGCGGTCGCATGACGGCAGTCTCGCCATGACCAAGGATGACAGCCCCGCCGAGGTTGAACTTCTTAGGCTTCTTGTACTGGCTGCGGACGTACACCTCAGCCAGCCTTCGCCTGCTGCTGGTACCGCGCCATCGGATGTTCCAAGAACTTGTCCTGTATCAGGCCGCGTACGATGTACTGGCGGATCAACGCCGAATGTTTCAGGCCGGTGCATTCTGCGGCCATGGAGAATGCAGTCGCCTGCGTGTCATTCAACAGCGTAGCAGCGGCATTCTTCAGCAACTTGTCGTCGGACATCTCAGATATTCTCCATGAACCGCAAACATTCCCATCTGTTCTGCAACATTCGGCATCAATGACGCACATTCCGATACGGTATTAGGATGCTTAGATGCGACGGCTCCAAGTCGGCATACCTCTGAGGGCGGGATCATCAAGATCAGGCCGGGGACCAGAGCGGAACCAAGAATCCGCAGCATCCGCTAGAGCCTGATGATCGAAGCCCTTAAACCGGGTATCGGTCGCCAGTATTTCCAGCAGGCGCGGCTTGGGGCTGATGCCCCGGCCCAAGCTTTCGTTGTGAGCCCGGCGTGCATATTCGCCGAAGACTTTCAAGCATATAACGACGGTCCTCAGACATGATCAGCGGCCTCCGTTTTCATAACGCTTCCGTTTCTCGATTTCAGCCAAGCCACGGCGCGACGCCAGCGGCGACGGAGGGCTCGCTCCACTGGCCTTCAGTATAATAGCGGCGATTTGCGGAACACCTTGTCCACCAACTCGGGATGCTGAAGCATCCGCTCCGGAGACATGGCCATGAACTCTGAATCCGATATCGGCTCCTGCTGGCGGGGGGCGCTCTGTGCCTGATACCGCTGAAAGGACGAAACCAGATTGGTCTCTTCGCTCTCAAGATTTGCGTAAGCCTGAATCTCATCAGCCGCCGAGTCAGTATCGCCCTCGGCTTCATAACGGGAAATGTTCGCAGCAACTTGCTGCTTAGCCGCCGCCAGAACCTTCAGCCTTTGCCGAGCGGCTTGGGTTTTGAAATCGTCAGCCATTATTTGCCTCCGTAATTTCGACCAGCCGCCGAGAACGGCGACTTCCAACAATCCTTGCCGCCGCCAAGCGACTTGGCGGGACTGCGCGGGGTGCCACGGTTGAAGCCAGGACGGCCCTCAGCGTGCTTTGAGCCCATGCCACGCCGCCAATCACTGGGGACATCAGGGCAGTAACCTGCGCCATGTTGATCTTCGGGGAACTGCGGCCTCTGAAGCCTGACTTCCTCGGCGTGCTGCTTGGCGGTCACAAGACCGTCGCCAGCCATTGGCTTGCCGTAGCTCCGTTTGGAGCCCTCAATCGGGTTGTCATAGAGGAAGTCGATTGCCCGCTTGGGGTCAGTATTCGGCTCAATGCGAACGCGTGCTCTGGATAGATCGGTCGGTTTCACCATGTAATACCCGCCTCATACGGTGTGGTACTTATGTAATGTCGCAGAATATGATATAGGTTCACTGTCTGTTCAGCAAGTAATGACGTAGGGAATACTATGGGAATGCCAGTTCTTGTTTCATTATCTAGTGTAGGGACTTCCAGACCGATCAACTTAGACTGGGGCGCGGCTCCGCGAACCAGCTTCACGGTGACGGGTTCAAGCTCTGGCAGCTTCACTTACGTCGTCGAGGGCGCAATCGATGACCTCCAGCTAGTCCCTAGCGCCAACGTGGTCTGGACGGCCTTAAGCAGCGCCACCACGGCCAACAGCAGTCTGAACCTCTACAGCGGCCCCTTGGCGGGCATTCGGTTGAATGTGGCGGCCATTTCGTCGGCGACCTTAACCCTCAGAATCTTGCAGGAGATGCCGTGATGGCGAAGCGGATTCAACCTTGCTCAGCCATGGCCGACGTCATCAACGCTCCATCACCATTCGGCATAGGCGGGCCATATAGCTTTTTGCCCATCGATCTTCACGCGCCATTGCTCCTGCTGATGGTGCAGCCTGACCGACAGCCCCGATGATAGCGGCATCCTTGATGATTTCTGCGCCTGCTTTCACCTCAACAAGCAAGGCCGTTCTAGCGGCTGTTCGGGCCTACCGTCACGCTTCACGAACATTGCATTGACGGCCAAAGGGGTCGCGCATCTTCACGCTGGCAGCCAACCTTTCCTTAACTGGCAGCCAGTACGGTCTTATCAATCGCGAAGGTCATCACATCGCGAGAGTGAGAGTAGAGCCGTCGCTGTCTCAACCCAGCGGCGGCCTTTTTCGTGCCAGGGTTGCATTTGTCCATTATTCTGCCGGATTTCAGTCACCTTCTTATCGGGTTCCAAAATCCATGGGGAGTAACGACGTGACAGTAGGTACGGTGAAGTGGTTCAACGCGACAAAGGGCTATGGCTTTATCCAGCCCGACACTGGCGGCAAAGACGTATTTGTCCATATCTCGGCCGTCGAAAGAGCGGGTCTGAGCAGCCTGAATGAGGGCGCGAAGGTAAGCTTCGAAGTGGTGGCCAATCGCGGGAAGGAATCCGCCGAAAACCTCAGGGTAGGTTGAACGTCGCGGCCATCTAAACGGGGCCCGCCGATTCACGCTGGCGGGCCCCTCAATGCCGAGACTGTGAATCATCAAGGCTTGCGCGTTATCTTTTGTAAAATGGATATCGCGGTGCCCCCCACTATCGTGTTTGCAAACGCCGCACGAATGTTGGTTTGGGTTTGCTCTGGAACCGCTCCAAAAGCGATAGCGATACTCGTTGCAAGCACGAGGGCCATCAGGCAGACAATCATGATACGCCGGGGAGAAAATTTCGCGGACTGTTGGGTCATGGCTTGAGCCTCCGCAAAAAGGTAGTTTGCTGCGGAAGAAAGAAAATGGCTGTGACCTAGCTCACAATTCGTGGGTTGCGACGGCCGAGGCGGCGCTGGGCAACCGCGACTACTTTCTCAACAAGCCGCGGAGTTCGGCTAGAGCACCAGCGATGCTGGCCATGCTGGGCCGAGCCCTGTGGAAGCATTTCAGATCGACGCGCCTGCCGCGCAATAAGAATGGCGCAACAGTTACGCAACATAAACGCAACAAAAACGGCGGAATGGAACGCGAACGGACGGCATCCGGTGCATTGATTTTCCACCGCTTTTGATGTTTGTGTCTCGTTTACACCGAGAGGGTCGGGAGTTCGAATCTCTCGCCGCCTACCAGCCTTCGCGCTACGGCTGGGCATGCCAGCCGCGGCGTGAAGCGCGAAGGCTGTCGCGCCGTAGCTCGAAGAGCGAAGGCGGACTGTTCGAGCCCCATGCGCGAAAACTGAACGTTCCGAAATAGCAGAGGATCGCGCACATGGACGCCCCCACAGGCCACGAACAAAACGCCGACCAGGTCGCCTACTGGAACGGTCCCGCCGGCCAGCGCTGGGCGGAGCGGCAGGCGGCGCAGGACATTGTGCTCAAGCCGGTCGCTGACCTCGTGATCGATCGGGCGAAGCTGAGGCCCGGCGAGCGCGTCATCGACGTCGGCTGCGGCAGCGGCGCCACGGCGATCGCGTTCGCGCGGGAGGTCGCGCCGTCTGGCCATGTGCTCGGCGTCGACATATCCGGCCCGATGCTGGAGCGGGCGCGGCAGAGTGCGCCGAAGGATCTGCCGATCGATTTCGTGCTTGCTGACGCCACCGTCTATCCGTTCGAGCCGGCCAGTTTCGATGTGCTGGCCTCGCGGTTCGGCGTGATGTTCTTCGCCGATCCCGCGCTTTCGTTTGCCAACATGCGCAAGGCGCTGCGGCCCTCGGGCCGGCTGGCATTCGCCTGCTGGCGCGAGCCGCGCGAAAACCCGTTCTTCATGGCGCCGCTGCAGGCCGCCTACAAGCACGTGCCAAAACTGCCGCAGCAGGGGCCGGAAGATCCCGGGCCGTTTGCATTTGCCTCGGAGGCGCGCGTGCGCCGAATCCTCGACGAGGCAGGCTTTACCGGCGTCGAGATGGAGCCGTGTCCGCTGCTGCTGGATTCCGCGATCGGCCGCGGCCTCGACGGGGCGGTGCAGGGCGCACTCGAAATCGGCCCGGTCAGCCGTGCGCTGGATGGCCAGCCGGAAGAACTCCGCAAGGCTGCCGCTGCTTCCATCCGCGAAGCGCTGACGCCGTTCGCCAAGGGCGATGCCGTGCTGCTGCCGGCGTCGGTCTGGATCGTCACGGCAAGGGCGTCGTAGCGGAGAGGCGGCTCGCGCGGGCTGATCCATTCTATTGAACGCCGGATGGCCATCGCCACGCCACCAAATCGCCTGACGACTCAGCGACGCTTGTGTTGCACGGGGTTGGCGGTGATGCGCATGGGTGCAGTAATGATGCGCTTGTCCGATCTGCAGCTAACCCCGGCCCGGGTCGGACTGATTCTGCTCATGCTGCTTCTGCTCGGCGCGATCGTCTTTCGAGTTATCACTGCGTCCGAACACAGTGAGGTTCGTCCGTCCGCCACTCCCGAGAACGGCGAGCGAGTTGCCCCGAATACGGGTGTCAGAGGCCTCAGAGGATCGCTGGAATAAGATAATTTGTCGAACAGCGCCGTGCGGCCATGCAACGGACGCGAGAGCGCTATTTGATCGTCGCGTGTCACGGTAATTACCGACGTGCCTGATGTCGTCGGCCCCTGACCCGTTGCCTTGATGGCAAAGGTATCGCTTCCCTTGTATCTGGCCTTCGCCTTGTATTCGTAAGTCGTTGCGTTGAGCTTCTTCAACTTGCCATGCGCCGGCTTTTGAAAAATCTCCGAGCTGGTCACCGTGCCCCGCATCGTGATCGGAAAAAGGCAACTTTCTCCGGCTGCGACGCTGATGTCGCCGGTCGAGTTCTGGCCCCAATCCGCCAGTTCTACCAATTTTGGACAGTCGGAAGCGGCCAGCGCTGGAGACGGAGACGCGGACATTGAGCCCGCAGTTCCAACGATAAGCGCCAAAACGGCGACCTTGGACAACCGCATGGTAGAGCTCCTCGCTTTAAAAAACGCGGCGTACCTGGCTTACTACCACGTCGCCATCGCTCGATCGCGCAAACGCTTCGCGTTTGTCGCAGGCAATGACGGGACGGAGCGTCGTCGAAACGACTACGCCCGTTCTTCCCAAATCATGGCCAGGTGCACAATCGTCTCCGCCGCCTTTTCCATGTCCTGGCGGCTGACCCATTCCAGCCGCGAGTGAAACGCGTGTTCGCCGGCGAAGATGTTGGGGCAGGGCAGGCCCATGAACGACAGCCGCGAGCCGTCGGTGCCGCCGCGGATCGAGCTTCGCACCGGCGTCAGCCCCGCGCGCTTGATCGCCTCGATGGCGTAGTCGACGGTCTCGGGGTGGCGGTCGATCACCTGCTTCATGTTGCGGTATTGCGGCTTGACGTCCATCCGGTAGGTCGAGCGCGGATAATCCTTCATCACCTCTTTGACGATGCCTTCGAGCAGGGCTTCCTTTTGCTGCAGCCCCTCGTCGGTGAAATCGCGCACGATGAAACCGATGGTAGCCTTCTCCAGCGCACCGGAAATGCCGATCGGATGCAAAAAGCCTTCCTTGCCCTCGGTGGTCTCCGGCGAGCAGGTGTCCCTGGGCAGGCGGTCGATGATGGCGGCCGCGATCTTGATGGCGTGCTCCATCTTGCCTTTGGCAAAGCCGGGATGGGTCGAGACGCCCTCGATGGTGATGGTGGCGCCGTCGGCCGAGAAGGTTTCGTCCTCGATATTCCCGGCGGTTTCGCCGTCCATCGTATAGGCGAAGTCGGCGCCGAGCTTTTTCAGGTCGACCTTGTCGACGCCGCGGCCGATCTCCTCGTCGGGCGTGAACAGGATCTTGATGGTGCCGTGCCTGATATGCGGGATTTTGAATCAAGAACCGCGCCGCATCCATGATCTCGGCGAGGCCGGCCTTGTTGTCGGCGCCCAGCAGCGTGGTGCCGTCGGTCGTGATGATGTCGTGGCCGATCTGGTCGGCGAGCGCGGGATGGTCGGCGGCGCGGATCACCTGGGTAGGGATCGGCCGGCAGCACGATGTCGCCGCCCTGGTAATTCTTCACGATCTGCGGCTTGACGTTGGCGCCGGTGCAATCCGGCGACGTGTCCATGTGCGAGCAGAAGCAGATCACCGGCACCTGTCTTGTCGGTATTGGCCGGGATCGTCGCATAGACATAGCCGTGCTCGTCGAGATGGGCGTCTGCGAGCCCCATCGCCAGCAACTCCGAGGCCAGCAGGCGGCCGAGATTCTTCTGCTTCTCGGTGGAAGGGCAGGTCGGCGAGGCCGGATCGGACTGGGTGTCGATCACGACATAGCGCAGGAAGCGCTCGGTGACATTGTGGGTGAAGGCGAGGGGCGAAGCCGGCATGACGATCCGAACAGCTGGGGCAAGGGAAGCGCTCTATAACAGAAAAGCGCCATTCCGGGTCCCCGCCGGAATGGCGCTTCTGGTCGGGATCGGAGGGAACCGTCAGCTTCAGACGGCTTCCTTGAGTTCCTTGGCGGCGCGGAAGGCGACCTTCTTGCTGGCCTTGATCGGGAGCGGTTCGCCGGTGGCGGGGTTGCGGCCCATGCGGGCGGCGCGCTTGCGGACCTGGAGGATGCCGAGCCCCACGATTCGGATGCGCTCGCCCTTCTTCAGGTGTTTTGCGATCTTGCCGACCATGTCGGTCAGGATCGCCTCGGCGGCCTTCTTCGACAGGTCATGTTCCTCGGCCAGTGCTGCGGCCAGATGCTTGAGTGTGATGGTCGCTGGGGTCGCTGCTTTCTTCGCCATATCTGGCTCTCCTTGTTGGTTGAATGGCCTTGAGCGCCTTTGTGAAACCGGTCCGCGCCGGGAAAATGCCTTGGGTGGTGAAATGAAACCCGCCGTCCGGGGCAACCAGCGCAGCGGAGGATTTCAAGAAACCCATACGTATCAGGCCTTAAACGATTCGGGGAATCGCGACCTACGCTGTTTTGCCTGAAAACAGGCCGTTATTTGCATCGGAATCGCAGAAACGCCCGTCTGACGGGGGGATTTGCAACGTCCTTGACTAAGCGGGGGCGGCCCTTTATGCCCTCGGTTCTGCGCGGATCAGAACATGATTACGGCATCCGCGGGAGTAGCTCAGTTGGTTAGAGCGCCGCCCTGTCACGGCGGAGGCCGCGGGTTCGAGTCCCGTCTCTCGCGCCATTTTTCGATGGCTTGACGTAGATCTTCTGAGACTGCCGCAAACAAAAAGGCCGCCCTTGAGGCGGCCGTTTTTATTCCAATGCCAGTAAAATCGTTTAACGGACCGTCGAGGTGCTCGAGCTGGTGACGACCACCGCCTTGCCGGCCTTCACGACCTGCGCGGTCTGGCTGTAATCCGCGCCGGTACGGGCGGAGATGCCGAAAGCCGCAACCGCGATACCCGCCACCAAGGCGACGACCACGATCTTCAGATGCGTACTGCGATCCGCCGAGTGAATTGAGTGGTTCATCTGAGCCTCCCGGACGCGTTCTGCGTCCTCTGTTGGTGAGAGAATTACGCCGCGTGTGTTTCAGGATCGTTTCGCGGTTCCGTCAAAATGGTTTCATTCGGTCGGTTTTTGGCCTGCTTTCGTCCTGATTTCCGTGACGAAGCGCACAGATCGGCGGCCGCAGCGGCGGGCGCCGCAGCGGGCTGAAAGCTAAAATTCCAATGGAAACAATACGAAGGGGATAGGGCGAGGCGTGCGTCTAGGCCGCCCGCTGAATGTCGTCCCGTATCGACCGCGCCGCCCAGACGAACAGCAAGGCGCCGAGCGTGGTCGTGACCGCGGCCGACAGCAGCGAATAGCGCACGGCCTGGGCGCCAAAATCGTTCTTCAGCGCGTCGTTGAGCATGCCGACCGCGAGCGGGCCGATGCCCTGGCCGAATCCGGCCGCCGTCAGCAGCATGATGGCGGAGGCCAGCGCCCGCATGCTCGGTTTTGCAACCGTCTGCGCGATCGCAAAGATCGGGCCGAGATGAAAGCCGACCAGGAACGAGGTGGCCGCCAGTGCCGCCACCATCGTGGTGAAGTCCGGTGTCAGCATGCACAGCGCGAACACCGGTCCGGCGAGGCCCGACGTGATCGCGGGCGCCCACAACTTCCAGCGATCGTCGCGGCGGCCGATCTGGGCCACCACGAAGCCGCCGAGCAGCGTGCCGGCGATGCCGCACAGCCCCTTGAAGGTGCCGGCATAGGTGCCGATCTCGGCGCTGGAGAGATGATGCACCCGCGCCAGGAACGGCGGAATCCAGGCCGAGGTCGCGTAGTTGGTATAGGTCGTCAGACAAAAGCCGACGAGCAGAATGACAAACGTCCGCTGCGAGGCGAGGAAGCCGAGCGTGGGCCCGATCGGCTCCGGCGTGAACGTCTCCGCCATCGCGCCGCGCTTCGGCTCGGAGATCGTCAGCCACAGCACCGCGGCGAGCGCGAGGCCGGGCAGGCCGGCGATATAGAACGCCATCCGCCAGCCATAGTACTGGTTGATGTAGCCGCCGATGAAATAGCCGAGGAATACGCCGAGATAAGTGCCGATGGCGTAGACGCCGAGCGCGCGCGGGCGATCGTTCTTGCTGAAGAGATCGGCGATGATCGACTGCGAGGCGGGTGTGCCGCCGGATTCACCGATGCCGACGCCGATACGGGCCAGCGCCAGCGTCGCCACGCTTTGCGCCATGCCGCAGAACACCGTCATCGCGCTCCAGAACGCCAGTGCGATCGCGACGATGTTGCGGCGGTTGAAGCGGTCGGCGAGGCGCGCGATCGGGATGCCGAGCAGCGAATAGAACAGCACGAAGCCGAAGCCCGCGAGCAGGCCCATCGTGGTGTCGCTGAGCGCAAACTCCTTTTTGATCGGCTCGATCAGGACGTTGAAGATGGTGCGGTCGAGGAAGTTCAGCGCATAGATGACGGTCAACAGGCCAAGCACGTAATAGCGCCGGATCGAGGGCTTTGCGGCGGCGTCCGTTTGCAACGCTGCCGGTGGCGCGAGATCGACCATGGTTTCCCCTGTCCGGATTTCTTCCGTTCCGCCTGCGTCTCACGCCTCGCGAATGAAATTCCCCGCCTCGAATTCGACCGGCGGCGCGTTTGAATCGAAGGAGACGCCGATCGGATCGCGGCCCGCGGCCATCGCCTCGAGCTGATCGCTCAGCATCCGCCGGATCATCAGGATGCCGCGGTCGCTCTGGCCGAAGTGCTCTTCCGAATGCAGCGTCACCGGGCCCTGGCCGACCTGCGCCTCGTAATCGCCGGGAAATTGCTGGTGCTCCTGTTCGGTCATGTCCCACCAGAACTTTCCGTTGAATTTTGAGCGCATCCGCCCGATGTCGCCTGATGTCTTGACCCGGCCCGCGACATAGATGCGGAACGACGTATCGTCGATCGGCAAGGTCCAGCCGATCGACTCGACGCGGGCGAATTGCGCGACGCGCGGATTGGGCACCACGCGCAGCGTGGGGAGGGCGGCTTCCGTCACCCGGTAAAACACCTTGCCGTCGTCCTGGTGCCGGATCGAGCGCACGGTGACGCCGCGCGGCGAGGTCTCGAACTTCACCTCCGGCATCGAGGCCATCATGTTGGTGAATTGCGGTCCCGAGAACGATCCGTGCAGCACCGGGACGTGGTAGGGATCGACCACGTTCTCGAAATGCTGCAGCCAGTTGCAGGGGATGATCGCCGGCCCGCCGCCGCCGATGGAAGAATCATCCGCCTCGACGAACTCGCCGTCGTCCATCTTTTCCAGGCATTCGTAGCGCGGCAGCAGCCGGCTTCTTCTCGGCCGGTCCGAGATAGGCGAAGATCAGGCCGTAGCGTTCCTGCACGGGATACCAGGGCTGCCGCACCTTGTCCTTGAACAGGCCGCCCTCGGGCTCGCAGGGCTGTTCGAGGCAATGGCCCTCGGTGTCGAACTTCCAGCCGTGATAGCAGCAGCGGATGCCGTCTTCCTCGACCTTGCCGTAATAGAGCGTGGTGCCGCGATGGCAGCAGCGGGCGTGCAGCAGGCCGACGCGGGCGTGCTTGTCGCGAAACAGCACCAGGTCCTCGCCGAGCACGCGTACTTTTCTGGGGATATCGGTGGCGTCGGTGACGAGGCCGACCGGGTGCCAGTAGCGCCGCAGCAGCTCGCCCATCGGCGTGCCGCGGCCGACCGAAGTCAGCTCGGTCCGGGTGGTGGACGGCTTCATGGCATAGCCGGTCCCGAGATCGCGATCCCGCTGCGTAATGGTCATGCCGTTTCCTCCCGCCGCGGCTTTTGACGCCGCGGTCGTATGAAGTTGAGTGAAATGCAGATCGATGACAATGTCAACGATCTGCATTTCGTATCGCCTGATTGTCCTGTTCGATCGCCATCGCCGGCGACGCTTGGCACCGGCGTACTTTGTTGGCAGAGGTTTCCGATGAACCAGAAACCGGGAAAGCAGACCGCGCCGTCGCCTGCGGCGGCGAACGATGCGGAGCTGGCGCCGATCACCGCGATGATGTCGTCGCGGCTGATGGTGCTGGCCAATCTGCTCAAGCGCGGCGCGATCCTGCGCTACAAGCGGCTGGCGGGGCTGTCCTCGGTCGAGTTCGGCCTGGTGGCCTCGCTGGGGCGGCGACCGCCGATGAGCGTGGTGCGGCTGGCGGAAGCGGTCGGCATGGACAAGGGGCAGATCAGCCGCGCGCTGGCGGAACTGGTCACGCGCAAGCTGGTCGCCAAGGAGGTCAATCCGCGGGACAACCGCGAGACGCTGGTCTGCCTGACCAAGGCCGGGCTGGCGGCGCATGACACCATTGTGGCGGGCGCGCAGGAGCGCAACCGGCGGCTCCTGGAACAGCTCAGCAAGGACGAGTTCAAGGTGCTGCTCGACCAGATCGATCGGCTGACCGAGACGGCTGCCCAAATGCTCGCCGACGAGAAGGAGCTGAGCTGAACTTCTGGCCCCTCGGTTGGCTTCGATGGCGGTCGAGCGAGGCAGGAACGCAACACTTTTTTGCCGTCTGCCGACGCACCAAGGGCGGGGAGTGACGTCAAGATGGCTTGTCTTGCGCCCTCTGTTGCGCTGCGCTAAGCCAAGAATAATTCCAATCAACGAATCTGCGGCCCTTTGAAAACCGCGGGAAAAGGCTCCGCCGATGACCGGCATCCTGCAGAATTACCTTCCACTTGTCGTGTTTATCGGCGTGGCGAGCCTGATCGGTCTGGCGCTCCTGATTGCCCCGTTCCTGGTCGCGTTCCAGCAGCCGGACCCGGAAAAGCTCTCCGCCTATGAATGCGGATTCAACGCATTCGACGACGCCCGCATGAAGTTCGACGTCCGCTTCTATCTGGTCGCGATCCTCTTCATCATCTTCGACCTCGAAGTGGCGTTCCTGTTCCCGTGGGCGGTCGCCTTCGGCAAGCTCGGCGCCACCGGCTTCTGGTCGATGATGGTGTTTCTCGCCGTCCTCACGGTCGGCTTTGCTTATGAGTGGAAGAAAGGCGCGCTCGAATGGGATTGAGCCCGACAGTTTCAGGTTCTTCGCCAGCGATCGCGCAGGCGCCGAAGGGCATTCTCGATCCCGCCACCGGCAGGCCGGTCGGCGCCAATGATCCGTACTTCCTCGAGGTCAACCACGAACTTTCCGACAAGGGCTTCTTCGTCGCCGCCGCCGACGATCTGATCACCTGGGCGCGCACCGGCTCGCTGATGTGGATGACGTTCGGTCTTGCCTGCTGCGCGGTCGAGATGATGCAGGTGTCGATGCCGCGCTACGACGTCGAGCGCTTCGGTTTTGCCCCGCGCGCCTCGCCGCGGCAGTCCGACGTCATGATCGTGGCGGGCACGCTGACCAACAAGATGGCGCCGGCGCTGCGCAAGGTCTACGACCAGATGCCCGAGCCGCGCTACGTGATCTCGATGGGGTCGTGCGCCAATGGCGGCGGCTACTATCACTATTCCTACTCGGTGGTGCGCGGCTGCGACCGCATCGTGCCGATCGACATCTACGTGCCCGGATGCCCGCCGACGGCGGAAGCGCTGCTCTACGGCGTGCTGCTGCTGCAGAAGAAGATCCGCCGCATCGGGACCATCGAACGCTAAGGTTTTAGGCAATGGACGACGGCAAACTCGACGCCCTTGGGCAGACGATTGTTAGCGCGCTTGGCGGCGCGGCCATCTGCCCATGCGGTCGCGTTCAACCAGCTCACCGTCACGGTCGATGCGAGCAAGATCGTCGAGGTGTGAAGTACCTGCGCGACGATCCCGCGCTGCGCTTCGTCAACTTCACCGACGTCGACGGCGGTCGACTATCCCAGCCGCGAGAAGCGCTTCGACGTGGTCTATCATTTGCTGTCGCCGACGCTGAACGAGCGCATCCGCGTCCGCGCCGAGGCCGACGAGACCACGCAGGTGCCCTCGATCATCGACGTATTTCCCGGCGCCGACTGGTTCGAGCGCGAGACCTACGATCTCTACGGCGTGATCTTCACCGGCCATCCCGACATGCGCCGGCTCCTGACCGATTACGGCTTTGACGGCCATCCGCTGCGCAAGGACTTTCCGCTCACCGGCTTCGTCGAGGTCCGCTACGACGACCAGGAGAAGCGGGTGCTCTACGAGCCGGTCCGTCTCAACCAGGAATTCCGCAAATTCGATTTCCTCTCGCCATGGGAAGGCGCGGACTATCCGCTGCCGGGCGACGAGAAGGCTGAGCCGAAGGCCTGACCATGAACGAACAACCGGAACCCTCCGCAATTTTACGATCAACTTCGGGCCGCAGCATCCTGCGGCTCACGGCGTGTTGCGGCTCGTGCTTGAACTGGACGGCGAAGTCGTCGAGCGCGTCGATCCGCATATCGGGCTGCTTCATCGCGGCACCGAAAAGCTGATCGAGCAGAAGACCTATCTGCAGGCGATCCCGTATTTCGACCGGCTCGATTACGTCGCGCCGATGAATCAGGAGCACGCGTTCTGTCTCGCGGCGGAAAAGCTGCTCGGCATCACGGTGCCGCGCCGCGGCCAGTTGATCCGCGTGCTCTATTGCGAGATCGGCCGCATCCTGTCGCATCTGCTCAACGTCACCACGCAGGCGATGGACGTCGGCGCCCTGACCCCGCCGCTGTGGGGTTTTGAAGAGCGCGAAAAGCTGATGGTGTTCTATGAGCGCGCCTCCGGCTCGCGCATGCATGCGGCCTATTTCCGCGTCGGCGGCGTGCATCAGGACCTGCCGCCGAAGCTGATCGACGACATCGAGGCCTGGTGCGACCCGTTCCTGCAGGTCGTCGCCGACCTCGAAACGCTGCTGACCGGCAACCGCATCTTCAAGCAGCGCAACGTCGATATCGGCGTGGTGACGCTGCAGCAGGCCTGGGAGTGGGGTTTTTCCGGCGTGATGGTGCGCGGCTCGGGCGCGGCCTGGGATCTGCGCAAGTCGCAGCCCTACGAATGCTACGCCGAGATGGATTTCGACATTCCGATCGGCAAGAACGGCGACTGCTACGACCGCTACTGCATCCGCATGGAAGAGATGCGCCAGTCCGTGCGCATCATGAAGCAGTGCATCGCAAAGCTGCGCGCGCCGGACGGGCAGGGGCCGGTCGTCGTCGAGGACAACAAGATCGCGCCGCCGCGCCGCGGCGAGATGAAGCGCTCGATGGAAGCGCTGATCCATCACTTCAAGCTCTACACCGAGGGCGTCCACGTGCCGGCCGGCGAGGTCTACGCCGCGGTCGAGGCGCCGAAGGGCGAGTTCGGCGTCTATCTGGTCGCCGACGGCACCAACAAGCCCTACAAGTGCAAGATCCGCGCGCCGGGCTTTGCCCATCTGCAGGCGATGGATTTCATCTGCAAGGGCCATCTGCTCGCCGACGTCTCGGCCATTCTCGGCTCGCTCGACATCGTGTTCGGAGAGGTCGATCGGTGATGGCGCAGGCGCCCATCCAGTTTGACCGCGCTTCGGGCGTACTCGCGGGCGCGAACGCGTGGGAGCGTTTGGCCGCGGTGGCGCTGACGCTGGGGTCGAAGGTGGCGTCGAATTTCTCGCATCGCGGCTACAATATGTGCGCCAATCTGTTGCGCACGACGCTGCCCGAGCGCGGCATCCAGGTCAAACTCAACCCGGACGCCATCTTCGAGTTTCCCTATGGCGACGGCTACTGGAGCAAGCTGCTCAACCGCACCTATCATTACGAGGACGAACTCGAACTGCTGTTTCAGGACTCCGCCGACGTCGACTACACGCTGCTCGATTGCGGCGCCAATTACGGCTACTGGTCGGTGCTGGTGTCGAGCAAGCCGTTCGGCTCGCACAAGGCGATCGCGATCGAACCGTCTGGACAGAATTTTCCGAAGCTCGCCAACAACGCGAGGATCAACGGCAATCGTTTCGAGGCGATGAAGTGCGCGATCGGCGCCGCGCGCGGCACCGCGCGGCTGTCCGGCACCAAGCATGAGGCCTTCAGCATCGCCGGCGACCAGTCGGACGGCGAGGAAGTGCCCGTGCATCGCGCTCGACAATCTGCTCGACGACGGCAAGATCGCGCCCGACGGCAAATATCTGATCAAGCTCGACGTCGAGGGCGTCGAGATCGAGGCCATGAAGGGCGGCGCGCGGCTGATGCAGGCCGACAGCGTGTTGCTGTGCGAGGAGCACGGCAACGATCCCCAGCATACCGTGTCGCGCTACATCCTCGAACAGACCCCGCTGAAGCTGATCGTCTACGATCCGCGCAGCAATCGCCTTGAAACCGTGACCGACCTTTCGATTCTCGACCGGATCAAGGTTTCAACCCATGTCGGCTACAACGTGTTCGGCACCGCAAGCGCATTCTGGCTCGCCCGGATCGATGCGCTCAATGCGAAGGCCGGGCGCCGCGTGCAATGAGAGACTGAACGATGTCCGTCCGCCGCCTCGCACCGAAGGAATTGCAGCCCGCGAGCTTTACGTTCTCGGAAGAGAACCTCGCCTGGGCGAAGGCGCAGATCGAAAAGTATCCGCCGGGACGCCAGGCGTCCGCGGTGATCGCGATCCTGTGGCGCGTGCAGGAACAGCATGAGGGATGGGTTTCGGAAGCCGCGATCCGCGCCGTCGCCGATCTGCTCGAAATGCCCTACATCCGCGTGCTGGAAGTGGCGACCTTCTACACCATGTTTCAGCTGCAGCCGGTCGGCAAGAAGGCCCATGTGCAGGTCTGCGGCACCACGCCGTGCCGCCTGCGCGGCGCCGGCGACATCATCGAGGTGTGCCAGAGCCGCATCCATCACGATCCCTTCCATCTGTCGAAGGACGGCAATTTCAGCTGGGAAGAGGTCGAGTGCCTCGGCGCCTGCGTGAACGCGCCGATGGTGCTGATCTGGAAGGACACCTACGAGGACCTGACCAAGGAAAACTTCGGCAAGGTGCTGGACGGCTTTGCGTCCGGCAATCCGCCGAAGCCGGGACCGCAGATCGACCGTCAGTTCTCGGCGCCGGTGGGCGGGCCGACGACGCTGAAGGAAACCACATGATGCGTATCGGCACATGGCCCGCGAGCGGGCGGGGAAGGGTCAGTGCGATGAAGAACTGGCGCTATATCGGCATGCACGCCGTCGCGGCGGCCGCGTTCATTTTTCTGCTGCAGCGTTACGCGCTGAGCGCGACGCTCGAATCCAGCCTGTTGTGGGCGCTGACCTTCGGCGGATGCGCCGCGGGCCTCGCCTACGCGCAATCCAATCGTTGATCCCAGGGAAGCTTCAAGTCATGCTCGACGACAAGGATCGCATCTTCAAGAACCTCTACGGCCTCCACGACTGGGGGCTGGAGGGCGCGCGCCGCCGTGGCGCCTGGGACGGCACCAAGGCGATCATCGACAAGGGCCGCGACTGGATCATCAACGAGATGAAGGCCTCCGGCCTGCGCGGGCGCGGCGGGGCGGGCTTTCCGACCGGCCTGAAATGGTCGTTCATGCCGAAGGAATCCACCGACGGCCGGCCGAGCTATCTCGTGGTCAACGCCGACGAGTCCGAGCCCGGCACCTGCAAGGACCGCGAGATCATGCGGCACGATCCGCATCTGCTGGTCGAAGGCTGCCTGCTCGCGAGCTTCGCGATGAACGCGCATGCCTGCTACATCTATGTGCGCGGCGAGTTCATCCGCGAGCGCGAGCATCTGCAGGCCGCGATCGATCAGGCCTATGAGGCAAAGCTGGTCGGCAAGGACAACATCAACGGCTGGCCGTTCGACATCTATGTCGCGCACGGCGCCGGCGCCTATATCTGCGGCGAAGAGACCGCGCTGCTGGAAAGCCTCGAAGGCAAGAAGGGCCAGCCGCGGCTGAAGCCGCCATTCCCGGCCAATGTCGGCCTCTATGGCTGCCCGACCACCGTCAACAACGTCGAATCCATTGCGGTCGCGCCCGACATCCTGCGGCGCGGCGCGGCGTGGTTCGCCGCCATCGGCCGGCCCAACAATGTCGGCACCAAACTGTTTTGCATTTCCGGCCATGTCGAGCGGCCCTGCAACGTCGAAGAGGCGATGGGGATTCCGTTCCGCGAACTGATCGAGCGCCATTGCGGCGGCATTCGCGGCGGCTGGGACAATCTGAAGGCCGTGATCCCCGGCGGCTCGTCGGTGCGCATGGTGCCGGCCGAGCAGATCATCGACACGCCGATGGATTTCGACAGCCTCGGCAAGCTGCGCTCCGGCCTCGGCACCGCCGCCGTGATCGTGATGGACAAGTCGACCGACCTGATCCGGGCGATCGCGCGCATCTCCTATTTCTACAAGCACGAGAGCTGCGGCCAGTGCACGCCGTGCCGCGAAGGCACGGGCTGGATGTGGCGGGTGCTGACCCGCATGGCCGATGGCCGCGCCCACAAGCGCGAGATCGACATGCTGCTCGAAGTGACGAAGCAGGTCGAAGGCCACACCATCTGCGCGCTCGGCGACGCCGCGGCGTGGCCGATCCAGGGCCTGATCGCGCATTTCCGTCACGAGATCGAGGCGCGCATCGACCAGTATTCGCACAAGGCCGATATCGACGACGTCGGCGTTCGCGATCCCGTGAACATGGTCGCGGCGGAGTAGGGATGACGATGTCGCAACCGAGCATTTTCTGGTGGCAGAAATACGGGACGCTGGCGCAGATGGCGCAGGCGACCGTGGCGCTGCTCGGCTTTGTTGCGATCCTGTTCCAGATCAACGAGATCCGCACCAACAACCGCGCCGCCAGCGCGCGGCAGGCGTTTCTCGGCTACACCGATCTGGCGTTCAAGAATCCGAAATTCGCGCAGCCCGACTACGACGCGATCAAGGCCGGCAGCCGCGACGAGCAGGTCCAGTATGAGAGCTTCGTCTCGTATTTCCTCTACGCCTGCGAGGAGACGATCTGCGGCCTTCGCCGACAAGCGCGAATGGCAGGCCTCCTGCGATTACGACCTGAAGCCGCATCTGCCGTTCCTGTGCGAGAAGAACGCGGCGCAGCCGGCCTATCTCGCGACCTACGGCGCCGAGACCCAGCAATGGATCAAGGCGTCGCTGAAGACCGCCAGCGTTACACCGCCAGACTGCAAGCTGGGAAAGACCTGAGACCGCAATGACCAAACTCATCATCGACGGCAAAGAGATCGATGTTCCCGCGGAATACACGCTGCTGCAGGCGTGCGAGGCCGCGGGCGCCGAAATTCCGCGCTTCTGCTACCACGAGCGGCTGTCGATCGCCGGCAATTGCCGGATGTGCCTGGTCGAGGTGAAGGGCGGCCCGAAGCCGGTCGCAAGCTGCGCCTGGGGCGTGCGCGACTGCCGGCCCGGTCCCGAAGGGCGAGCCGCCGGAAATCTCGACGCGTTCGCCGATGGTCAAGAAGGCGCGCGAAGGCGTGATGGAATTTCTGCTGATCAACCACCCGCTGGATTGCCCGATCTGCGACCAGGGCGGCGAGTGCGATCTGCAGGACCAGGCGATGGGCTACGGCGTCGACACCTCGCGCTTTGCCGAGAACAAGCGCGCGGTCGAGGACAAATATCTCGGCGCGCTGGTCAAGACCTCGATGAACCGCTGCATCCAGTGCACGCGCTGCGTCCGCTTCTCCGCCGAAGTCTGCCGGCGCGCCGGAAATGGGCGCGACCGGCCGCGGCGAGGACATGGAGATCACGACCTATCTGGAGCAGGCGCTGACCTCGGAACTGCAGGGCAACCTCGTCGATATCTGCCCGGTCGGCGCGCTGACCTCGAAACCCTACGCGTTCGCCGCGCGTCCGTGGGAGCTCGGCAAGACCCAGTCGATCGACGTCATGGACGGCGTCGGCTCGGCGATCCGCGTCGATACCCGCGGCCGCGAGGTGATGCGGATCCTGCCGCGCATCAACGAGGCCGTGAACGAGGAATGGATTTCCGACAAGACCCGCCACATCGTCGACGGCCTGCGCACGCAGCGGCTCGACCGGCCCTATATCCGCGAGAACGGCAAGCTCCGCGCCGCGTCCTGGCCGGAGGCTTTTGCGGCCATCGCCGCCAAGGCCGGCCGCATCGACGGCAAGCGGATCGGCGCCATCGCCGGCGATCTCGCCGCGGTCGAGGAGATGTTCGCGCTGAAGGAACTGCTGGCGAAGTGCGGCTCGGCCAATCTGGCGGTGCAGGGCGGCGACGCCTTCGACGCCGAGGCCGGCCGCGCGTCCTACATCTTCAATCCGACCATTGCCGGCATCGAGCAGGCCGACGCGCTGCTGATCGTCGGCTCCAACCCGCGCAAGGAAGCCGCCGTCCTCAACGCGCGCATCCGCAAGCGCTGGCGCACCGGCCAGCTCAAGGTCGGCGTGATCGGCGCCAAGGCCGATCTCACCTATGATTACGACTATCTCGGCGCCGGCACGGATTCGCTCAGCGACCTCGCCGCCGGCAAGCATTCCTTTGCCGACGTGCTGAAGGGCGCCAAGAACCCGATCGTGCTGGTCGGCGCCGGCGCGCTGGCGCGGCATGACGGCGCGGCGGTGCTGGCGCTGGCGGCCAAGCTCGCGGCCGGCGTCGGCGCGCTCAAGGACGGCTGGAACGGCTTTGCCGTGCTGCAGGATACCGCCTCGCGCGCGGGCGCGCTCGATATCGGCTTTGCGGCCGGCGCAGGCGGCCTCAGCCTGGCGCAGATGACGACGTTCGGCACGCTCGACGTGCTGTTCCTGCTCGGCGCCGACGAAGTCAAGGTGCCGGACGGCACCTTCGTGGTCTATATCGGCACCCATGGCGACCGCGGCGCGCATCGCGCCGACGTCATCCTGCCGGGCGCGGCCTATACCGAAAAATCCGGCATCTACGTCAACACCGAGGGCAGGGTGCAGATCGCCAGCCGCGCGGCGTTCCCGCCCGGCGAGGCGCGCGAGGACTGGGCGATCGTCCGCGCGCTGTCGGATGTGCTGGGCAAGAAGCTGCCCTATGATTCCTTGCAGGCGTTGCGCCAGGCCATGTTCAAGGCCGTGCCGCATCTGATGCGGATCGACCAGATCGAGCCCGGCAAGGCCGACGACGTCAAGGCGCTGGCGGGCAAGGGCGGCAGCGTCGACAAGACGCCGTTCAAGACGTCGGTCGAGGATTTCTATCTGACCAACCCGATCGCGCGGGCGTCGGCGGTGATGGCGGAATGTTCCCGGCTGGCGTCCGGGCAAATGCTGACGGCAGCGGAGTGAGCGTGACCTGATGGCTGATTTCTTCGCAAGCTCGTTCTGGACCGGCTTCCTCTGGCCGCTGATCGTCATGGTCGCGCAGAGCGTCCTGCTGCTCGTCGTGCTCCTGATCGCGATCGCCTACATCCTGCTCGCCGACCGCAAGATCTGGGCGGCGGTGCAGATCCGCCGCGGTCCCAACGTCGTCGGCCCCTGGGGCCTGCTGCAATCCTTCGCCGACCTGCTGAAGTTCGTGCTGAAGGAGCCGATCATTCCGTCCGGCGCCAACAAGGGCGTGTTCCTGCTGGCGCCGCTGGTGTCCTGCGTGCTGGCGCTGGCCGCCTGGGCCGTGATCCCGATGGATCTCGGCTGGGTGATCTCCGACATCAATGTCGGCGTGCTCTATATCTTCGCGATCTCGTCGCTGTCGATCTACGGCATCATCATGGCCGGCTGGTCGTCGAACTCGAAATATCCGTTCCTGGCCGCGCTTCGCTCCGCCGCGCAGATGGTGTCCTACGAAGTCTCGATCGGCTTCGTCATCATCACCGTGCTGCTGTGCGCCGGCTCGCTCAACCTCTCGGCGGTGGTGGAAGCGCAGAACACACGAGGGCTGGCCAGCCTGATCGGCCTGCCGCAGCTCACCATCCTGAACTGGTATGTGTGGCCGCTGTTCCCGATGTTCGTGGTGTTCTACGTCTCGGCGCTGGCGGAAACCAACCGGCCGCCGTTCGACCTGGTGGAAGCCGAATCCGAACTGGTCGCGGGCTTCATGGTCGAATACGGCTCGACGCCGTATCTGCTGTTCATGCTCGGCGAATATGTCGCGATCACCACGATGTGCGCGCTGGCGACGATCCTGTTCCTCGGCGGCTGGCTGCCGCCGGTCGCGCTGCCGCCGTTCACCTGGATACCCGGGGTGATCTGGTTCGCGCTCAAAGTGTTCTTCATGTTCTTCATGATCGCGATGGCGAAGGCGATCGTGCCGCGCTACCGCTACGATCAACTGATGCGGCTCGGCTGGAAGGTGTTCCTGCCGATGTCGCTGGCGATGGTGGTGATCGTCGCCGGCGTGCTGCAATTCGCCGGCATCGCGCCGAAGTGAGGTCGTCATGAGTGTCAACATCAACGCAACCGCCCGCTCGCTTCTGCTGACCGAATTCGTATCGGCGTTCTTTCTCGCCATGCGCTATTTCTTCAAGCCGAAGCCGACGCTGAACTATCCGTTCGAGAAGGGGCCGATCTCGCCGCGCTTCCGCGGCGAGCACGCGCTGCGCCGCTATCCGAACGGCGAAGAACGCTGCATCGCCTGCAAGCTGTGCGAGGCGATCTGCCCGGCGCAGGCGATCACGATCGAGGCCGGCCCGCGCCGCAACGACGGCACCCGCCGCACCGTGCGCTACGACATCGACATGGTGAAATGCATCTATTGCGGCCTGTGCCAGGAAGCCTGCCCGGTCGATGCCATCGTCGAGGGACCGAATTTCGAATTCGCGACCGAGACCCGCGAGGAACTCTATTATGACAAGGCGAAACTGCTCGCCAATGGCGACCGCTGGGAGCGCGAGATTGCGAAATCAATCGAACTCGACGCGCCGTACCGGTGAGGTGAGGGGCATGATCGCTGTCCAATATCTCCACGTCATTCCGGGGCACGCGAAGCGTGAACCCGGAATGTCAGTGCCATCGGAATCTCCAGATTCCGGGTTCGCGGTCTTTCGGCCGCGTCCCGGAATGACGGAGGGTCGAATCAATGATCCTTCCCGCGCTGTTCTTCTATCTCTTCGCCGGCATCTGCGTGGCGTCGGCGGTGATGGTGATTGTCTCGCGCAATCCCGTGCACTCGGTGCTGTATCTGATCCTGGCCTTCGTCAACGCCTCCGGCCTGTTCATCCTGATGGGCGCCGAATTCCTCGGCGATGATGCTGATCGTGGTCTATGTCGGCGCGGTCGCGGTGCTGTTCCTGTTCGTGATCATGATGCTCGACGTCGACTTCGTCGAACTGCGCGAGGGCTTTCTGGAGTATCTGCCGATCGGCCTCGTGATCGGCGGCGATCTTCCTGTTCGAACTGCTGCTGGTCGGTCGGCGGCTGGGTCGATCAATCCCGTCCGTGACCAAGCAGATCACGGCGGCGATCCCGACCAATGTCAGCAATACCGAGGCGCTCGGGCTGGTGCTCTATACGAAGTACATCCACTACTTCCAGATCGCCGGCATGGTGCTTCTGGTCGCGATGATCGGCGCCATCGTGCTGACGCTGCGCCACAAGGTGAAGGTCAAGCGGCAGGACATCAACGTGCAGAACGCGCGGACGCCGGAACTCGCGATGGCCGTGCGCAAGGTGACGTCCGGGCAGGGGCTGCAGGACGCGGACGCGGCGGAGTGGGTGAAATGACGATCGGTCTGGGGCACTATCTCGCGGTCGGCGCCATCCTGTTCACGCTCGGGATCCTCGGCATCTTCCTGAACCGCAAGAACATCATCGTCATCCTGATGTCGATCGAGCTGATCCTGCTCGCCGTCAACATCAACCTGGTGGCGTTCTCGACCTTCCTCGGCGACATCGTCGGCCAGGTGTTCGCGCTGCTGGTGCTGACGGTCGCCGCCGCGGAAGCTGCGATCGGTCTGGCCGTGCTCGTGGTCTATTTCCGCAACCGCGGTTCGATCGCGGTTGAAGACGTCAATCTGATGAAGGGCTAACGCAGCTATGGTTCAGGCAATCGTCTTTCTGCCGCTGCTGGGCGCCATTCTGGCCGGCCTGATCGCGATCTTTGGGGCGCATGCGCGCAACCCGAGCGGCGATGAGGTCGAACATCACGACCATGGGCATGGCGACCACGCGCATGCGGCCGCCTGACGACCCATGATGACCATGGTCACGACGATCACCACGTCTCGGAGCCGCCGGCGCAGGGTTCGCGCGCGGCCGAACTGATCACCACGGGACTTCTGTTCGTTTCCGCTGTTCTCTCCTGGGTCGTGCTGGTCGACATCGGCCTCCTGCATCATGATGTCGTGAGGATCGCGCTGTTTCCCTGGATCAATTCGGGCG
This sequence comes from uncultured Alphaproteobacteria bacterium, assembly GCA_963816815.1. GTDB lineage: Bacteria > Pseudomonadota > Alphaproteobacteria > Rhizobiales > Xanthobacteraceae > Bradyrhizobium. The sequence goes on along the minus strand of CAWFMW010000023.1, from coordinate 26,051 downwards.
ATCTGCAGGTTGCGTGGGCGCTCCGGGTCGACACGCTGACCGCCGTCATGCTGGTCGTGGTGAACACCGTCTCCTCGCTCGTGCACCTCTATTCCATCGGCTACATGGACGAGGATCCGAACCGGCCGCGCTTCTTCGGCTATCTCAGCCTGTTCACCTTCGCGATGCTGATGCTCGTGACCGCGGACAATCTGGTCCAGCTGTTCTTCGGTTGGGAAGGCGTCGGTCTCGCGAGTTACCTTTTGATCGGATTCTGGTACCAAAAGCCGTCGGCGAACGCGGCGGCGATCAAGGCCTTCGTGGTCAACCGCGTCGGTGACTTCGGTTTCGCGCTCGGAATTTTCGCCGTCTATATGCTGCTCAAGACAACCGATTTCGAGACGATCTTCGCCGGCGCCCCGGGGCTTTCCGGCAAGACCATCGACTTCTTCGGCTGGCAAGCGGACGCACTGACGCTGATCTGCCTTTTGCTGTTCATGGGCGCGATGGGCAAGTCGGCCCAGTTCTTGCTGCACACCTGGTTGCCGGACGCGATGGAAGGCCCGACCCCGGTGTCGGCGCTGATCCACGCTGCGACCATGGTCACGGCCGGCGTATTCATGGTGGCGCGACTGTCGCCGCTGTTCGAGCTCGCGCCGAACGCGCAGGCCGTCGTGATGTTCTTCGGCGCCACCACCGCGTTCTTTGCCGCGACCATCGGCCTGGTCCAGAACGACATCAAGCGCATCGTCGCCTACTCGACCTGTTCGCAGCTCGGCTACATGTTCGTGGCGATGGGGGCGGGGGCCTATTCGGTCGGCATGTTCCATTTGTTCACGCACGCCTTCTTCAAGGCGCTGCTGTTCTTGGGTTCGGGCTCGGTGATCTACGCGATGCACCACGAGCAGGACATCCGCAACATGGGCGGCCTGAAGGACAAGATTCCCTACACTTACAGCGTGATGGTGATCGGCACCCTGGCGCTGACCGGCTTCCCGCTCACCGCCGGTTACTTCTCCAAGGATGCGATCATCGAGTCGGCTTACGTCTCGCATAACCCGTTTGCGTTCTACGGGTTCGCCATGACCGTGATTGCAGCAGGCCTGACCTCGTTCTATTCATGGCGCCTGATCTTCAAGACGTTCCATGGCGAGCCGCACGACCGGCATCACTACGAGGCCGCCCACGAGGCGCCGATGTGGATGCTGGTGCCGATCGGCATTCTCGCCGCCGGATCGATCCTGGCCGGCTTCCCGTTCAAGGAACTGTTCGCAGGCCATGGCGTGGAGGAGTTCTTCCGCGACTCGCTGAAGATGCATCCGCATATCATCGAGGAGATGCACCATATCCCGGCCGTGATCGCCTACCTGCCGACCGTGATGATGGTCGTGGGCTTCCTGGTGTCGTGGCTATTCTACATCCGCCGGCCGTACATCCCGGTCGAACTCGCCAACCAGCACCAGATGCTCTACCAGTTCCTGCTCAACAAATGGTACTTTGACGAGCTCTACGACTTCATCTTCGTCCGCCCAGCGAAGTGGCTTGGCTACACGCTCTGGAAAAAGGGCGACGGCTTCGTCATCGACGGCTTCGGCCCGGATGGCGTCTCGGCGCGGGTGCTCGATGTCACCCGTAACGTGGTGAAGGTCCAGACCGGCTATCTCTATCACTACGCCTTTGCGATGCTGATCGGCGTTGCGGGGTTGATCACCTGGTTCATGTTCGGCTTGGGAGGCCAGTAATGACAACCTGGCCCATCCTTTCGGTCGTTACCTTCCTGCCGGTCATCGGCGCGTTGGCGATCTATCTCACCCGCGGCGATGACGAGGCCGCGCGGCGCAATGCGCGCTGGATCGCGCTGTGGACCACGCTGGTCACCTTTGCGGTCTCGCTGATCCTGGTCTGGCGCTTCGATGCATCGAGCGCGGAATTCCAGTTCGTCGAGAAGGCGAACTGGCTCGCCAACGGCATCACCTACCACATGGGTGTCGACGGCATTTCGTTGCCGTTCGTGATCCTGACCACCGCCTTGATGCCGTTCTGCATCGTCGCGAGCTGGAAATCGATCACATTGCGCGTGCGCGAATACATGATGGCGTTCCTGCTGCTGGAAACGCTGATGGTCGGCACCTTCTCGGCGCTCGACCTCGTGCTGTTCTATCTGTTCTTCGAGGGCGGCCTGATCCCGATGTTCCTGATCATCGGGGTCTGGGGCGGCCCGCGCCGGGTCTACGCCTCGTTCAAATTCTTCCTCTACACGCTGCTCGGCTCGGTGCTGATGCTGCTCGCCATCATGGCGCTGTACTGGAATGCCGGCACCACCGACATTCCGACCCTGATGACGACCGCCGTGCCGCGGTCCTTGCAGACCTGGGCGTGGCTGGCGTTCTTTGCGTCATTCGCGGTGAAGATGCCGATGTGGCCGGTGCACACCTGGTTGCCCGATGCGCACGTCGAGGCGCCGACCGCCGGCTCGGTGATCCTGGCCGCGATCCTGCTGAAGATGGGCGGCTACGGCTTCCTGCGCTTCTCGCTGCCGATGTTTCCGCTGGCGTCGCACGATTTCGCGTGGCTGATCTTCTCGATGTCGGCGATTGCGATCATCTACACCTCGCTGGTGGCCTTGATGCAGGAAGACATCAAGAAGCTGATCGCCTATTCGTCGGTGGCCCACATGGGCTTCGTCACCATGGGCATCTTCGCCGGCACCACGCAGGGCGTGGCCGGCGGCGTGTTCCAGATGATCTCGCACGGCATCGTCTCCGGCGCGCTGTTCCTCTGTGTGGGTATCGTCTACGACCGCTTGCACACCCGCGAGATCGCGGCCTATGGCGGGTTGGTGAATCGGATGCCGCTCTACGCGCTGGTGTTCATGGTGTTCACGATGGCCAATGTCGGGCTGCCCGGCACATCGGGATTCGTCGGCGAATTCATGACGCTGCTCGGCACCTTCAAGGTCTCGATCCCGACGGCCGCTTTCGCCACGCTGGGCGTGATCCTGTCGGCCGGCTATGCGCTGTGGCTCTATCGCAAGGTGGTGTTCGGCGCGCTGACAAAGCCGTCGCTGGCCAGCATCAAGGACCTGACGTTTCGCGAGAGCCTGTTGCTGTTTCCGCTGGTGGCGCTGACCATCCTGTTCGGCGTCTATCCGAAGCCGGTGCTCGACATGTCGGCGGCCTCGGTGCAGCAGCTCGTCAACAATTACAATACCGCCGTGACTGCCGTGAAGGCAGCCGCGTTGGTCGCCCAGTAAGGTAGCGTTTTCAAGCGAAGTGGGAACCGGTTTGCGTGAAGAAAACGCGTCAAGGACATAGAGCGCCATGAGCTTCTCAAGTGCAGGTTATCAGTTGCTGCCGGTGCTGCCGGAACTGGTGCTGGCCGTCGGCGCCATGGTGCTGCTGATGCTGGGCGCCTATCGTGGCGAGGGGACGACCAAACTCGTCACCGGCCTCGCGGTGGTGCTGCTGATCGTTACCGGCGTGTTGGAGCTCATGCTGCCGGCCGGCAAGCTCACGACGTTCGGCGGCAGCTTCATCGTCGACGATTTCGCCCGCTTCCTGAAAATTCTCGCCATCATCGGTTCAGCGGTGACGCTGATCCTGTCGACCGAGTTCCTGTCCGATCCCTCGCGGCGTATCTTCGAATTTTCGATCCTGGTGCTGCTCTCGACTCTCGGCATGATGGTGCTGATCTCGGCCGGCGACCTGATCATGCTCTATCTCGGGCTTGAGCTGATGAGCCTCGCGCTCTACGTGGTCGCGGCCTCCAACCGTGACAACGCCAAGTCCACCGAGGCTGGCCTGAAGTATTTCGTGCTCGGCGCGCTGTCGTCGGGCATGCTGCTCTACGGCGCTTCGCTGATCTACGGCTTCACCGGCACGGTCGAATTTGCCGGCATCGCGGCGGCCGTAAAAACCGGCAGCGTCGGCATCGTGTTTGGCCTCGTGTTCCTGCTGGCCGGGCTCTGCTTCAAGGTATCTGCCGTTCCGTTCCACATGTGGACGCCCGACGTCTATGAGGGCGCGCCGACGCCGGTCACGGCGTTCTTTGCCTCCGCGCCGAAGGTCGCCGCCATGGCGGTGTTCACCCGCGTGACGCTGACGGCGTTCCCCGGCATCGTGCCGCAATGGCAGCAGATCCTCGTCTTCGTCGCGATCGCGTCGATGGCGCTGGGGTCGTTCGCCGCCATCGGGCAGAAGAACATCAAGCGCCTGATGGCCTATTCCTCGATCGGCCACATGGGCTTCGCGCTGGTCGGGCTTGCCTCGGGCACGGTGGAAGGCGCGCAGGGCGTACTGGTCTATATCGCGATCTATGTCGCGATGACGCTGGGCTCGTTTGCCGTGATCCTGTCCATGAAGCGTAATGGCCAGCCGATGGAGCAGATCAGCGATTTCTCTGGGCTGTCGCGCACCAATCCGCTGCTGGCGTTCTTCTTCGCGATGCTGCTGTTCTCGCTGGCCGGCATTCCGCCGCTCGCGGGTTTCTTCGCCAAATGGTACGTCTTCGTGGCCGCGATCAAGGCAGGCCTGTTCACGCTGGCCGTCGTCGGCGTGCTGTCGAGTGTCGTGGGCGCGTTCTATTATCTGACCATCATCAAAGTGATGTATTTCGACGAGCCGGCCGGCGAGATCGAACCGATGCGCATCGAATTGCGCACGGTGCTGGCGGTTGCCGGCATCTTCAACATCTTTTTCTTCGTCTATCCGGGGCCGCTGGTCAGCGTCGCCACGGCTGCGGCGAAGTCGTTGTTCTAGATGGCTCTCGCGCTCGGTCCCCGGGCCACAGCAGCGGGTCACCGCCTGATTGCCTTCGACAAGGTCGGCTCGACCAATGCAGAAGCCATGGCGCATGCGCGCCAGGGCGAGCGTGGCCCGACCTGGTTCGTCACGACGGAGCAGACGGCGGGACGGGGGCGGCGGCAGCGCTCCTGGATCGCGCCGCGCGGCAACCTCGCTAGCAGCGTGCTCGAAGTGATGGATGTTTCCCCGGCCGTTGCAGCGACCATGAGCTTCGCCTTCGGTCTGGCGCATGAAGCCGCGCTGCGGCGCGTCAGCATCGAGACCAGTCTCCGCCAGGGCGGATCGGATCCATTGAAATATCTTCTGAAATGGCCGAACGACGTGCTGGTCGGTGGCCGGAAGCTGTGCGGCTTGATGGTGGAGGCTGAGGCCACGCCGGAAGGTGATCTCGCCGTCGTGGCAGGGATTGGCACCAACATCATCGCAGCGCCCGAGGGCACGCCGACGCCAGCCGTTTCGCTGGCCGCGCTCGGTGTTCACATCAGCGCGGAAGAGCTGTTCGTCGTGCAGTCGGATGCGTGGGTCGAGTTTCGTGGCATCTGGGACAACGGTCGGGGTTTTAGTGAAATCCGCAGGCTGTGGCTGGAGTGTGCCTACGGCGTCGGTGGGCCTGTCGCGATCCAGACCGGAACCGCGACAGTCGAAGGCACCTTCGATACGATCGATGATCGCGGCTGCCTGATCGTCCGCACCGCCGATGGCAGGCGCGTGCCGATCACGGCCGGCGAGGTATTTTTCGGCAACGCAGCGTCGATAGGAGCAGCCTGATGGCGCGGCCGGATGAATTGACTTTTGCGCCGCTCGGCGGTGTCGGCGAGATCGGCATGAACCTGTCGATCTACGGGCTCGGCAACCGCCACCAGCGGTCCTGGCTCGCGGTCGATCTCGGCGTCTCCTTTGGCGACGAGGAGCATCTGCCGGGGATCGACCTGATCATGCCCGACATCCGCTTCCTGGAAAAGGAGCGCAAGAACCTGATGGGGCTGGTGCTGACCCACGCCCATGAGGATCATTTCGGCGCCATCATAGATCTCTGGCCGAAGCTGCAATGCAAGATCTACGCGACCAAGTTCAGCGCCGCGTTGTTCGAGGCCAAATGCGCCGCCGAGCGCAACGCGCCGAAAATCCCGGTGACGGTAGTGCCGTCGGGCGGCCGGGTCGAGCTTGGGCCGTTCACCGTCGAATTCATTCCGGTCGCGCACTCGATTCCGGAATCGCATGCGCTGGCGATCCACACCGCTGTCGGCACCGTGCTTCACACCGGCGACTGGAAGATCGACCCGACGCCGATCATCGGCCTGCCGACCGACGAGCGGCGCCTGCGCGAGCTCGGCGATGCCGGCGTGCTGGCGTTGGTGGGCGATTCCACCAACGCGGTGCGGGAAGGGCGCTCGCCCTCGGAAACCGAGGTCGCCGCCACCATCGCCAAGCTGGTGAAGGCGGCCAAGGGCCGGGTTGCCGTCACGACCTTCGCCTCCAACGTCGCGCGCGTGAGAGCGGTGGCGGACGCCGCCAGGGCCGCCGATCGCGAGGTCGTGGTGGTCGGCCGCGCGATGGAGCGCGTGGTGCAAGTCGCCCGCGAGACCGGCTATCTCGATGGCGTGCAGAATTTCCGCGGCGCCGATTATTACGGGCATTTTCCGCCGGACAAGGTGCTGGCGCTGTGCACCGGCAGCCAGGGTGAGGCGCGGGCGGCGCTGGCCCGGATCGCCAACAACGACCATCCGCAGGTGACGCTGAACAAGGGCGACAGCGTGATCTTTTCCTCGCGCACCATTCCCGGCAACGAGAAGGCGGTCGGCGCCATCATCAACGGCCTGGTCACTCAAGGCATCGAAGTCATCACCGACCGCACTGACCTGGTCCACGTCTCCGGCCATCCGCGCCGCGACGAGCTGCGCGACATGATCTCATGGGTGCGTCCGCAGATCCTGATCCCGGTCCATGGCGAGGCGCTGCATCTCTCCGAGCACGCCAAGCTGGCGCGCACCGCCGGCGTGCCAAAGGTCTTGACCATCCGCAATGGCGATCTGGTCAAGCTCGGACCAGGCGATCCCGGCGTTATCGACGAACTGCCGTCGGGCCGGCTTTACAAGGACGGCAACATCCTCGAGGACTCCAAATCCCGCGCCGTGGTCGAGCGGCGCCGGATGGGATTTGCCGGCTGCGCGTTCGTGGCGATCGCCATGACCGACAAGGGCGAACTGGCTGACGATCCCGAGGTCGATCTCGTCGGCATCCCGGAGAAGAATGCGGCCGGCGAGGTGATCGACGAGATCGTGTTCGATGCGGTGGTATCCACCGTCGAAAACCTGCCGCGGGCGCGGCGGCGCGATGCGGATGCGACCGCCGAATCGGTACGCCGCGCGGTGCGGGCCGTCATCAACGAGCATTGGGGCAAGAAGCCGATTTGCCTCGTTCATGTGCTGACGATTTGAGGTAGAAGGCGTTTCCGGCGAGCCGGCAGGCTCTCGCCGGAAATGCGCATCGATGCAGGGAGTGGAGTAGTCATGCTGGGCCGGCTCAATCACGTCGCGATCGCGGTCAAGGATGCGGAGAAGGCCGCCAAGATCTATGGTGGCGCGTTCGGCGCCGAAATCTCCGGCGCGGTGCCGCTGCCGGAGCATGGCGTCATCACCGTGTTCGTGACGCTGCCCAACACCAAGATCGAATTCATCCAGCCGCTCGGCGACGCTTCGCCGATCGCAAAGTTCGTCGAGCGCAACGCGGATGGCGGCATCCATCACATCTGCTACGACGTGCCCGACATCATCGCGGCGCGCGATAGACTGATCAGCGAGGGCGCGCGCGTGCTGGGCGACGGCGTGCCGAAGATCGGCGCGCACGGCAAGCCGGTGCTGTTTTTCCACCCGAAGGACTTCTCCGGTGCACTCGTCGAAATCGAACAGGCCTAGACCCGATGGCTTATAGCCTCTCCACCGCGTTCGCGATCTACTTCGTGGTCTGGTGGCTCGTGCTGTTCGTGACGCTGCCGTTCGGCGTCCGCAGCCAGCACGAGGACGGCGAGGGCGCGCCCGGAACCGATCCCGGCGCACCGGTACTGGCGCGGATGGGCTGGAAGCTGCTCTGGACCACGATCATCTCGGGCATCGTGTTCGGCATCGGGATGTGGGCGTATTATCAGGGCTTGCTCAACATCGAGCGGCTGTCGCGGCTGATGGGGCTGCCGTTCTGATCAGGGTCCGATACAAAATATTGAAAACAACCCCATGCAAAGTAGGATTTTACATCTTATAATTGTAAAAGTATATATACACAACTAAGTAGACTGGGCCGCCTTTCCGCGAGCCCTGTTCGTTGCAGCCCACCGACGCTCGATTTCCTTTACGGCCGTTTTCATGCTCGGCAGATATTTGCGAGCGGCAACCTCCGGCGTCATCGACGACGAGAAGAAGATCAGGTTGAGACTGCCGAGGACAGGACCGCCGCCCGGGATCGCCAGGGCGATGGCGCTGATGCCGGCTTCGGACCCGCCGACTGATGAGGCGTAACCGTCTTTCTTCGTCTGCAGGAGGATATCGTCGATGAAGCGGCGATCCCTGGCCAGATCCGCGTCTTCCTCGACAAGCGATGCCGTGAGATCGAGCATCTCGCGCCGCAGCGTTGGCGCGGAGGCGGCGAGGATAGCCTTGCCCAGCGCGCTACGTACCAGCGATCTTCTGCGACCTACCATCGAGCGATGAACCGAGAACGGGCTGAACGGGTGTGAACTCTCCCGGATCAGTACTGATCCAAGTTCGAATACGCCAAAATCGCTCGGCCACGACACCTCATCCAACAGGCCGAACATCGCAGGCAGCGCAGCCTGGCTCGACAGGTCGCGGGAGGACACGCCTTCGCTGAGCGAACGCACCTGGGCTGTCAGGCCGAACAGCGCATTCGTCTCGTCGAACGTCACGTAGCCATCTTCGCGCAAGGTATCGAGCAAACGGTAGCAGGTCGTCCGGTTGAGCCCGGTCCTCTTCGCGAGTTGTACCACGCTGGACGGCCCGCTTGCGCTCAGTTCGTTGATTAGCGCCAATCCCCGAGAGAGAGCCCTGACGCTGCGGTGCATGCTTCCTTCCCATATGTTCGCACTGCGAACATTTCACAGACTCACATGGAATTAAAGTGCAAACGGCGGCAATCCATCGCCGAACGCCCCAACAAGTGGCGACGGGAGGAAACGATGGTTCATTCAAGCATTTGTTTGTCCGCGGCCGCGTATCTGGCCCTCGCGGTTTCGGCGATGCCGGCTGCGGCTCAAGCTGGCGGCGGAGCGCCCAATCTCAGCGGCGGCAAGGTCAAGGTTGGTGTCCTTACCGACATCGCGGGTCCTACGGCGAAGGCCAACGGAAAGGGCTCCGTTATCGCTGCTGAAATGGCGGCGGAAGATTTCGGGGCCGGCCTCAACGTCGAAGTCATATCGGCTGACCATTCGGGTAAGCCGGACATTGGTTCCCAGATCGCAGGCCGCTGGTTTGATGTCGACGGGGTCGACGCGATCGCGGACATGCAGGGCTCGCCGATCGGGTTCGCCGTGCAGAACATGGCAGCCCAGAAGAGCAAGATCATGCTGCTGTCGGGCTCCACCTCGTCAGACTTCAACGGCAAGGCCTGTTCGCCGCTCACAGTCCAGTGGACGGTTGACACCTATAACCTTGCGAAGGGTGCGGCCAAGTCGGTCATCGAGGCCGGCGGAACGAAGTGGTATTTCCTGACGGTCGATCAGGCCTACGGTCACGCGCTGTCGCGCGACACCATCGAGCAGGTGAAGCTCAACAACGGGGAGGTGGTGGGCAATTCCGTGTTCCCGCCGAATACCTCCGACTTCGCATCTTTCCTGCTCACCGCGTCCAATGCCGGCGCCAACGTCATCGCGATTGCGGCATCCAGCGGCGATACCGTGACGGCGCTCAAGCAGGCCGACGAGTTCGGGTTGAGTGCGAAGGCAAAGATCGTCCCGCTGCAATCGGTGCTGACCGACGTGCACGCGGTGGGATTGAAGATCGCCCACGATGCCTATGAAGTGTCGCCATTCTATTGGGATCGTACGCCGGAGACGCGCGCCTGGGCCGAGCGCTTTCACGCGAAAGCGAAGCAGATGCCGACCGGTTTCCACGCCGGCGTCTATTCCTCGGTCGCGCATTACCTGAAGGCCGTCAAAGCGACCGGCACCGACGATGCGCCGACGGTGATGAAGCAGATGGAAAAGGAGCGGGTGCGCGATTTCTTCGCGGGCGATGGATACATCCGCGAAGATCGCAAGATGATCCACGACATGTACCTGCTGCAGGTGAAGAAACCCGGAGAAAACAAGGGTGATTGGGACCTCTACAAGGTGGTGCAGACCTTGCCCGGTGACTCCGTCAACCGTCCGCTTTCCGAAAGCCAGTGCCCGCTAGTGAAGAAATAGCCGGGAACCGTCGCCCGACAACTCAACCTGGCGCAAGGAATCCGATCATGTCAGTGGCCATCGTGTGCGCTTCCCACACGCCCTTGATGTACAGGGGACCTGCGAGCAGCGAAACCGAGCAGCGCGTCCGGACGGCGTTCGCCCAGCTTGGAAACTTCGTGAAGCAGTTCGCGCCCGACTACATCATCCAGTTCGCACCCGATCACTTCAACGGCTTCTTCTACGATCTGATGCCGTCGTTCTGCGTCGGAGCCGGGGCCGTATCCCTTGGCGACTGGGGAGGTGGGACCGGACCGCTGGACGTTCCGGAGCAGACGGCGCTTGAGCTCATTGATCATGTGAGAGCCGAGGATTTTGATGTCGCAGTGTCGTATCGGATGCCGGTCGATCATGGCTTCGTCCAGATGTGGGAGGCGGTGCTCGGCGACTTCAAGTCGATCCCGATCCTGCCGATCTTCGTGAACGCCGCCGCGCCGCCCGTGCCGACCTACCGCCGGGCCCGGCAACTCGGCGAATCCGTCGGCCGCTTCGCGACGCGTTCCGGCAAGCGGGTGCTGTTTGCCGCGTCGGGCGGCCTCTCGCACGATCCTCCGCTGCCGTCGATCAAGGATGCGCCGCCTGAGATTCGCGCGCGCCTGATCGACGGGCGGAATCCGACTGCGGAGGCCAAGGAGGCTCGCGAGAAGCGGGTGCTGGAGGCGGGCGTTCTCGCCGAGGCGGGGAAGGGGCCGTGCCAGCCGCTCAATCCGGACTGGGACAAGGATATCATGGAGATGCTGCGCAGCGGGCAGATCTGGCGCGCCGACGCGCTGGACACCGGCAAGGTCCGCGAGGTCGCGGGCCGCGGCGCCAACGAGGTCCTTGCATGGGTCGCCGCCTTTGGGGCCTTCTCCTCGGGCGGCCGTTTCAAGATGGAGCAGGAGTTCTACGAAGCCATACCAGGCTGGATCGCCGGTATGGCGATGATGGCGGCGAGACAGGCCGATAGCACGGGTTGATCGACGGAACCCGCGCGAATATCGGGCATTGCGGAGCAGGCAGATGACATACAAAACAGACGTGCTCATCATCGGCGCCGGTCCGACCGGCTCGACGACCGCTCTGGCGCTCGCCAACTGTGGCGTTCGCTGTCACATCGTGTCGCGCGGCAACTGGATGGCCGATAGTCCGAGAGCCCACATCACGAACCAGCGCGCCAACGAGGTCTTCCGCGACCTTGGCATTGCGGAGGACGTGGCCCGCTACGCGAGCCCGTGGGAACTGATGGGCGACACGACTTTCACGACAAGTCTGGCCGGCTCCGAACTCATCCGGTTGCGGACCTGGGGGACCGGTGACGATCGGCGCGGCGATTATCTGCGTGCGAGCCCCTGCGGCATGGTCGACATCATCCAGCCGCTGCTCGAGCCCATCCTGTTCCAGAAGGCGGCGGATAAGGGCGCGACCTTCGCGTTCAACACCGAGTATGTCCGGCATGAGCAGGATGCGGACGGGGTCACGGCCACGCTACGTGATCGCCTGGACGGGCGAGAGTACACTGTCCGTGCGCGCTACATGGTCGGCGCGGATGGCGCGCGTTCGATGGTGGTCGACGATCTCGGGCTGCCGATCGAAGGCCAGATGGCGCGCGCCGGCACCGTCTACACCGTCTTCAACGCAGATCTCGCCAGATACAGCCGACATCGGCCGAGCATTCTGAACTGGATCGTCACGCCAGACGCAAGCTTTGGCGAAATCGGCATGGGGCTGTTGCGGGCCGTTCGGCCGTGGACGCAATGGATTGCCGGCTGGGGATTCGACATCAGCAAGGGAGAGCCCGATCTTTCGCCTGCTGCTATCGTTCCGAAGATCAAGGTCCTGATCGGAGATCCGTCGGTCGATATCGATATCGTGAGAACGTCGATCTGGTATGTGAACCAGGCTTACGTGACCCGGTATTCGAAGGGCCGGGTGCTTTGCGGCGGGGATGCGGTCCATCGGCATCCGCCGTCGAGCGGGCTCGGCAACAACACGTGCGTGCAGGATGGCCACAACCTCGGTTGGAAGCTCGCCTATGCCATCAAGGGCTGGGCTGGCTCGAAGCTTCTGGAGAGCTACTCGCAGGAGCGAGCGCCCGTCGGAAAGCAGGTCGTGCTACGCGCCAACCAGTCGCGGCTCGATTACGCTCCCTTGAATGCGTGCTTCCGTGTGCAGGGCGCGGAGAATCCGGTCGCTGCGGGCATCGCGCGCTTTCGCGAGCCTGGCCCCGAGGGGGTTGCAGCCCGGCGAGCGGTGCAGGTTGCGCTCGATCTCAAGCAGACGGAATACAACGCCCAGGGCGTTGAGATGAACCAGCGCTACGAATCCTCGGCCGTGATTCCCGACGTCGGCGCCGAGCCTGAAATCTGGCGACGCGATCGCGATCTCTACAGCCAGCCGACGACGAGGCCGGGTGCCAAGATCCCGCACGCATGGCTCGTGGGTCCCGACGGTGTGCGTGTCTCGACACTTGATGTGACCGGGAAGGGTCTCTTCACCGTCGTCACTGGTCTTGCCGGCGCGGCCTGGAAGGACGCGGTCGGGCGGCTGGATCTGCCTTTCCTGCGGATCGTCGTGACCGGATCGCCAGAAGCGCAAGACCTCTACTGCGAGTGGCAGCGCGTTCGCGAGATCGAGGAAGCGGGAGCGCTCCTGGTCCGACCGGATGGTGTGGTGGCCTGGCGAGACATGGTCGGGACATTCGACGACGGCGAGGCGCTCGACCGGCTGGGCGCGGCAATTCAGACGGTCCTCGACCTCGCGGACCTTTCGGCGATCCCGCACGAGAAACCACCGGAGCCCTCGAAGCCAGACGGAACGCCGCTTTTCGCCTGATACTCAAGCTCTCGGCAATCCACTCAACGCGATGGTCTGGCTCGCCGGCGACGTCGACCTAGTCGAACGCGACGCCTATCCGCTTGTCCGTTCGCCAGGCCACCCGGCAGTAACGACGCGTGTGATCGCCCATGAGCACCAACCAGAAGCTGTCGGGGACGCCAGCCGGACTGGCGACCTCGATTGCGGCACCGGTGTCCGACACATTGCGGACGGTGCAGTCAATGGCGCCGCCATTGAACTCGATGGATCCTGCCTTCAATACCCGGTGCCGGGGCGCTGCGCGATGATTGTCCAGCACCTGAAGCGGTTGAGGCGCGCTGGGCTCTGCTCCGTTCGCCGTCTCTTGTTCCAGTACTCCTTGGGCGTGCCGCGTTGCCGCCTCGATGATCTCGTTGATCAGCGTGGGCCGGATTCTGGCCCAGGCGAGCCGGAAGCGGACCTGGCAGTCCTTGTAGTTGATCGCGGATCCCCGGTCGTTGGGGGTCGGTGGCAGCCCATAGACGGTGCAAGCCCACCACCAGTGCGGACCGTCGGCTTGCTTCATGATCCGTCCAACCGGGAAGCCGCGCCAGACGACCTCGTAGTCGTCGTCCTGGCGGACCCCGCCGATGGTGGTCGGCCGCAACGCAATCGCGTCTGGATCGTCAATCGTCATCGGATGTTCCTGATCCGATATAAAGGTCGGGATACGGTTATCCATATCTAGGCCATCGCGACAACAGCCCGGTAAATCATTACCCGGATACTATTGCGGATTCTGACAAATCCGGTGGGATCGGTTAATTTTGTGCTGACCGTTGCGGCAAGGGGAAACGAATGAATTTTCAGAGAATTTTACTATTGCTTGTAGTTCTTCTCGCCGCAGGTCTTGCCGGCGCCTTCTACATGAACTGGAAGACGCTGGGGCAGTTGCGAACGGTGAAGGCCTTTGTCGAGAGTTCGGTCTTTGCGGAGGCGGTCGCCGCCTGTGAGAAGGCGCCGAGCACCACCCCGTTCAAATGGAACGGCGGCAAGCAGACCGCCGTCATCGGCCTGACGTCGGTGAAGCTGAACAAGGACACGATCTTCCCGAGCTACACGCTGGTCGCTGACAGCGTGTTTTGCGACTATGATCCCGTAAAGAAGAAGGCCGACATCGGATCGAACTTCCTGGAACGGGAAACATTCTAGGCCAAGATTCTAGGCCAAGACGTTAGGTCGCGCGGGAGTACCCAGATGGCGTCAGAAGATGCCGCAGCGATCATCAGCCTGTACCAGCGCAAGGCATCGGACTGGATCGAGGGGCGCGCGCGGACCAAGCTGATGGAAAAGCCATGGCTGGACCGGTTCCGCGCGCTGCTGCCGCCGGCCGCGCCGATCCTCGACATCGGATGCGGGTCGGCGGTTCCAATGGCCGCGTATCTGATCGAGGCTGGTCATCCCGTCGTCGGCGTCGATTCATCGCCGACCATGATCGACGCCAGTCGGGAACGTTTCGCGACGCAGGAATGGATCGTCGCCGACATGCGCACGCTTGCCCTGCGGCGGAAGTTCTCCGGCCTGCTCGCGTGGGACAGCTTCTTTCATCTCTGCCCCGACGACCAGCGCGCCATGTTTCCGGTGTTTGCCGCGCATGCGGCGCCGGGCGCGGGGCTGATGTTCACCAGCGGCCCCAGGCATGGGGAGGCGATCGGCGATTTCGGTGGTGAGCCGCTGTATCATGCGAGCCTCGATGCGGCCGAGTATCGTTCATTGCTCGATCGCAACGGGTTTCGCGTGGTGTCGCATGTCGTCGAGGACCCCGATTGTGGCGGTCACACGATCTGGCTGGCACAGCTCATTTGAGACGCACGGGGCAAGCGGCGGCGGTGAACGCGCTGGCCGCAAGCCGCGCCTTGCGGCTATGATCCACTGAACGAGGGCCGGCTCGAATTCGTCAGACGGGGATGAACTCTCCGCGCCGGCACGGGGAGATGGGTATGAGTTCACAGCGTCGATCGTCGGCTGATCCGCAGCAGGACGAATACCGAATCCTTCACGACGCCGATCTGCGGGATTACCTCGCGGCAGTTCCCGAGATCGCGGCCCGGCTCGGCGGCGAGCCCGCCGCCTGGACGCTCATCGAGGTCGGCGACGGCAATCTCAACCTCGTGTTCATCGTCAAGGGGGCCGCGGGCGGCGTTGCCGTGAAACAGGCGCTGCCTTACGTGCGTCTCGTCGGCGAAAGCTGGCCGCTGCCGCTGTCACGCTCGCATTACGAATATCTGGCGCTGACGCACCAGGCGCGGCTGGTGCCCGGACTGGTGCCGGCCGTGCTGCACCATAACGAAGGGCTCGCGCTCGTCGTAATGGAGTTGATCGAGCCGCATGTCATCATGCGCAATGGACTGATTGCCGGCGCGCTCTATCCGAATTTCGTCGGCGACATCGCCGGCTTCCTGGCGCGCACGCTGTTTTTCTCGTCCGACCTCGCGCTCCCCGCCGCCCGGAAGAAGGAGGGGATCGCGGCATTCGTGGGCAACCATGCGCTCTGCAAGATCACCGAGGACCTGATCTTCACCGACCCCTACCGGGTGGCCGAGCAGAACCGCTGGACGCAGCCCTGGCTCGACGCCACCGCCGCCGTATTCCGCGAGGATCTCGACCTGCATGCCGCGGTTTCGCGCCTCAAGCTGAAATTCCTGAACGCGCCGGAAGCGCTGATCCACGGCGACCTCCACACCGGCTCGATCATGGTGACGGAAGATTCGACGGTGGTGATCGACCCCGAATTCGCGTTCTATGGACCGATGGGTTTCGATATCGGCGCCGTGATCGCCAATCTGCTGATGGCCTATCTGGCTTCCGCCGGCCACGAAAAATCGCCGGGCGGACGGCGGGTGTTCGAGATCTGGATGCTGGAGACGATCGAAAACGTCTGGACGGAGTTTTCCCGCGAATTCCTCGAACTGTGGCGCACGGAAAGTCACGGCGACGCCTATCCCCCGACGCTGTTTCCCGGTGTTGCCGGCGCGGCACGCCTGGAGGCCGAACGGCAGGCCTATATGGCGCGGCTGTTCGCCGATACCGTGGGGTTTGCGGCCGCAAAAATCATCCGCCGCATTTTCGGGTTGGCGCATAATGCCGATTTCGAACTGATCGAGGATGCAAAGCAGCGGGCTGTTTGTGAATCGCGCAGCTTGCGGCTGGCGCGGGCGATGATGGTGGAGACGGCGTCATTTCCCACGATCGGTGCCGTGACGATGGCTGCAAAAATGGTTCGCGACTGGCAGCCGGAGTTTGCCAACTGAGAACTCCCCGCTAGCGAGGGAGTTTGCTCGCGGGTTATTTCAGTAACCGCAGTAGCGCCCGTCCGGCGGACGATTTCAATTCTTTGGCGTCCAACGTTCCATCCTTGTCCGGATTGGCTGCGTTGAAGCGCTGTTCCACGACAGCAAGATATTCGTCCAGCGTCAGCGTGCCATCACGGTCGGGATCGGCCGCAGCCAGCTCTTTGGCGCTCAACCTGCCGCGCAACTCACGCGCGTCGAGCGTGCCGTCCCGATCCGGGTCTAACTTGGCAAACATGGCGGCTGCGGCCTTCTTCACCTCGGCCAGATCGAGGGTGCCATCATTGTCGGTGTCGAACATCTTGATCGGGTTGGCGCGGTCCTTCGCCAGAGCGGGACCGGAAAATGCCACGGCGGCGGCCAGCGCCAGACCAACGAATGAGCGTGGAATCATGTTCTGATCTCCCAAAGTCGGTTGCAGGTACATGCACAATGGTCGTGATTCCAACTGCCAGGTGCTGGACGAGTTCCCCGGATGGTTGCGGCAGGCTGCGCCGGTCCGGGACACGAGACAACGCGTATTATTCCACCGCCCGTTCCCGTAACCGCTGCGCATATACGTTGATGATGAGCGCCGCCAGCAGGATCAGCCCCCGAATCAATATCTTCAGAAAACTGTCGATGTTGACGTGATCGAGGCCGTTGTTGAGGACGCCGAGGACGAACAGGCCGACGATGGTGTTGCCGATGCCGCCGCGGCCGCCAAAGAGGCTGGTGCCGCCGACCACGACGGCGGCGATTGAATCCAAGAGATAAGTGTCGAACTCGTTCTGCTGCGCGCTGCCGAAATGCGCGACGCCCAGCATGCCGCCGATCCCCGAACAGACGGCCGAGATCACCATCACGGCGCCGAGGATGAGCTTGACGTTGAGGCCGGAATATTCGGCCGCCTCGCGATTGCCGCCGACCATGTAAACGTAGCGGCCGAAGCGGGTGTAGGTCAGCACCAGATGGCCGGCGAGCAGCATCAGCGCTGCCACGATCACGATCCAGGGAATGCCGCCGATCGACGTCGATCCCAAGGTCGTCACCACGGGAGGTATCTTGTAGGCGATCTGCCCGCGCACCAATAGCGCCGAGATGCCGGCCGCGATCTGCATCATCGCCAGCGTCATGATGAAGGAGGGGATGCCGATGACGGTCAGCCCGAACGCGTTGACGAGGCCGAGCAGGGCGCACAGCGCCAGCGCCAGCATGATCGCGGCCCATCCGGGCATCGGGACGTTGGCGATGTTGACGTAGGAGTCCTGCAGCGTGAAATAGGCGACCGCAATGCCGGTGACGTTGGCAATGGCGGCGATCGAGAGGTCGATCTCGGCGCACAGGATCACGAAGGTGAGGCCGACGGCGATGATGCCGGTGACGGAAATCTGCGTCAGGATATTGCCGAGATTGTCCAGCGTCGCAAAGGAGGGGCTGGCGGCGGCGAAGAAACCGAACAGGCAGATCAGCGTCAGGAACGGCGCGATGTTGCGCATCTGGGAGCGCAGCATCGCGCTGAGCCCGCGAGGCCGTTTCCGTTCCGTGGCGACTGTCACGCTTTCACCTGAAGTCATGCCGTCTCCTCACGCCGCTTCGAGCAGGCGGTCCTTGCTGATCGTTTCGCTGGCAAACTCCCGCACCACAGCGCCGCGCTTGAGCACGAGGACGCGGTCAGCGAGCGACAGCACCGTCTCGGGTTCAGTAGAGAGCACGATGATGGCGAGCCCCTTGGCGCGCAAATCCCTGACGATGTGGATGACGTCGTTCTTGGCGCCGACATCCATGCCGCGGGTCGGCTCGCACAGCACCAGAAGGCGCGGCGGATAGCTCAGCCATTTCGCCAGCGCCACCTTCTGCTGGTTGCCGCCGGACAGCATGCCGAGGTCGAGATCGACCGAGGCTGGCCGTATCCGCAACTGCTCGACCTGCCGGCTCGCAATCGCGCGCTCGCGCGACGGCTTGAGCAGCAGGGAGGAAATGCGGTCAAGGATGCTGATCGAGACGTTCTTGTAGACCGGCTCCTGGTGGAACAGCATGTCGCGCCGGCTCTCGGGCACAAAGGCGATCCCGGCGCGACGGGCGCCGGCCGTGCTGCGGAAGGCCTTTTGCTCGCCGGCAATCGCCAGCGCACCCTGGTCCGGCCTGAGCTTGCCGAACAGGATTCTAGCCAGTTCGAGTTGCCCGCATCCCATAAAGCCGTAGATGCCGAGTACCTCGCCGGCGCGGACGTCGAATGAAACGTCGCGCAGGCTGCGGGCGAGCGACAGGCCGCTCGCGTTCAGCACGACAGGCTGATCGGCCGGCGGTGGCAGCATGATGTCATGGCTGTAGGTCCCTTCCAGCGCCTCGTGGCCCTTGCCGATCATGGCTTCGATCAGTGCCGGCTTGCTGGTTTCCGAGGCTAAAGTCTCCGCCACCTTCCTGCCGTTGCGGAACACGGTGACGAGGTCGGAGACGCGCAGGATGTCCTCGATGAAGTGCGAGATGAAGACGATGCTGGTGCCGTCATCCCGCAGCCGCTTCAGCGTCGCGAACAGGCGCTCGACTTCGGGCGGCGACAGCGCCGAGGTCGGCTCGTCGAGGATGACGATGCGGGCGCCCGAGAACAGCACGCGGGCGATTTCGATCAGTTGCTGAAGCCCGATCGGCAGGTCGCCGAGCCGCGACATCGGATCGACGTCGATGCCGAACCGCTTCAACTGCTCGCCGGCCTCGCGCGCCATGCGCCGCCATTGCACGATGCCTAGGCGGTTGGTCGGCTGGTTGCCGAGAAACACGTTCTCGGCCACCGTCAGGTCAGGCGCGACGCTGAGTTCCTGATGCACCATCGCAATGCCCGCCGCGTGCGCGTCGCGCACGGAGCGGAATCGGGTTTCCCGGCCGTCGAGCACGAACCGGCCGGAGAAATCCGCATGCACGCCGGCGATGATCTTCATCAGCGTGCTTTTGCCCGCGCCGTTCTCGCCGACGAGACCATGGATCTCGCCGGGTGAGAGCGCGAAGTCGACACCACGAAGCGCCTCGACGCCGCCGAAGGCTTTTGTGATGTCGTGCAGTTCGAGGATGGGCTGTCCCCTGGACATGCTGGTTTCAGATCAGGAAGTGATCCTCCATCCACTGCATGCCGGCCGCGTTGGCCTTGGTCACCACCGGTCCGTCGGTGATCACGTGCTTGGGGATACCCTGGCCGCTCTTTTCGCCCGCGGTTACTGCCGCGACGCCGGCGATGATGGCGCCGCCATGGATGCGGCAGGAGGGATTGCGGACGGTCGCGAACATGCGGCCTTCGCTCACCGCCTGGATCGCCGGCGGCATGGCGTCGACGCCGCCGATCAGGATGTTGGTGCGGTTGCGCGCCTTCATGATGTTGGCGGCGGCCAGCGCCATGTCGTCATTGTGGAAGAAGGCTGCATCGATCTGCGGGTATTTGGTGAGATAAGTCTCCCACAGCCGGGCCGTCTTGGAGACGTCCCAATCCGCGGGCTGGGTGTCGAGCACCTCGATATTCGGAAACTGCTTGACCACGGATTCAAAACCTTTGGCGCGGCCTTGCGCGCCGGTGTGGCCGAGCGCGCCCTGCGTCATGATCACCTTGCCCTTGCCGCCGATGGCGTTGCAGAGCGCCTGCGTCACCGAGGCGCCCATGAACTCGTTGTCGGGCGCCAGGAACGAATGAACCTTGATCTGGTCGAGCGGGGCGATCAGCGTGTCCATGTCGATCACGGGAATGCCGGCGTCGATCATCTTGTTCACGGGCTGGGTTAGCGTGCCGATGCCGAACGCCTGGATGGCGACGAAATCCCATTTCTGCGAGGCCATGTTGTCGATCGCGGCGCGCTGCTTGACGGCGTCGAGCTGGCCGTCGAACCAGGTGACCTCGACATTGAACAGCTTGCCCCACCATTCCGCCGCCTGCTTGCCCTGGGCGCACCAGGTGGCCTGCAGGCCCGCATTGGAGAACGCCGCCTTCAGCGGCTTTTCCGAACGCGCCACCGCCGCCAGCGCCGGGTTGACGCCCAACCCGCCAAACAGCGTGGTTGCCGCGCCGGCCACCGCCGCCGTCTGAAGAAGATTACGCCTTGTCGTAGATGATTTCTCTGTCCCTGACATCGTTCGCTCCCTCGCTGTTTTTTAACCGACGGCGTCGATTGCACGCACCGCGGATCGAGGCAGTGTTTCACATCAGGCGCATTCGCGCCACCGGTCGGCTTGATCGCCAGTATCAATGAGCTTCAGGAGTTTTGCTTAGTTCATTGCGCTGCAACGAAACTTTCGATGTCAGCGACCAATGTCCGCCACGCTGCGTCGATGTCGTCCGACCAGTCGTCTGCAACGATTTCACGCAGCGTCTGCGCGATGATGCCGAAGAACGCGATGAACAATTCGCGCGATGTTCCGTAGGCGTCGTGCGAGGAGACTTCCGCGGCGATCATGCGGAAGTGCCCGGTGCGGTCTCCGGCGAAATCCAGAATGGCGTCGATCGTCAAAGCCAGCATCGAACCCTTGACGTGTTCGCTGCCCTCGGTGCGGAACATCGTTCGGGCTTCGGGATGCGCGTCGAACAGCCGGCGATAGACCAGCGGCGTCAAATCCTCGCAGCGCTCAGCGGCGAGTTCAAAACTTCGTTCGATCGGATTTGACGATGACGTCATTGCCGTTTGTGATCATGTTGAAATGAAGTCTCGAAAAAAAAGAGCAGGGCGCTAAGCCCTGCTCCAAAAATTGTGTCGACCCTTATTTTCCTCGAAACTTGGATTTGATTTTGATTATCGAGGCGACGCTGCTTGTGCGCGTCAGGGCTCCTCCCGAGACTTGGACCACCAAGCTTGAGCCTCTCGGCCAGCCTGAGCTTGAATTGGTAGACCATCTTTTTCGTCTTGTCACCATTTTCAGCAACCTTTGTTCAAAATTCCAGCAATCTGCGAAATGATTGGGAATTTGCTACTGTTGGTTGTGCTTTTTAGTGCAATGCACCCGAGGCTTGGTATCTAGGTAAGGCGCCTTTCAAATGGCGCAAAAGGCATCGCTTTTCGCCGGCATTCCTCCCTAAAGCGGCAACATAGTTCCGGGAACCTGATCTCGACTTCGGGCTCTCTTGGTGATTAAGGTCTGAAGCGGATGGGATTGCGATGCGCTGGCTGAAGAATTTTCTGCCAATTGTCCTGGTTGCCCTGGCGGTGCAGATTTTTGCACCGATCGGCGCATGCTGGGCGGCGACCATTGCAGCCTCCGATCCGCTTGCCGGCGCCGTCATCTGCCATGGCAATGCTGCGCCTGGGACCGGGCAAACCGACCCGACCGGCCACCGCGCCCATGACGGATGCTGTTCGGTCTGCAGCGTGTTGCAGAGCGGCGCGCCCGTCGACGTGCCTGAGATCGCCGCGCTCGACATCGAACGGGTTGCCGAGCAGGTGGCCTGGCTCGATTTTGCTTTCCGGCTGACGAACGCCCGCGCCGGTTCGCACGCACAGGCCCGCGCCCCTCCCGCCATTTCCTGACGACCTTGAACACCCGATGACCGGTGCGGCGATTGCCGTAGCGGTTGGTGCAGTCATTCAAGCCGGCCAGAGAGCTGGCGTCAGGAATATCTTATGTATCGTTATTACGCCTTGGGTGGCGCGAGCTTCGCTGTGCTCGGAAGCGCGCTCTCCCTCGTGCCGTCGGCTGCGGAAGCGCAGACGTCGCTGCCAGCGGTGACCGTCGAGGCTCCGCGCGCGGCAGGCGGCAGGCCCGCGGCGCGCAAGCCAGCCGTTCGCACTTCCGCCCGGACGCCGCAGGCACGGCCGGCGGCGGCCGATCCCGCGCCATCGCCGTCGCTGACCGCGGGCATCACGCCCAGCGTGGCGCGCGCGCTCCTCTATCAGGCGCCCAATGGCCAGACCGAGACCACGATCGACCGCAGCCGATTCGAGAATCGGCCGGCGTTCTCCGTCGCCGACATACTGCGCGAGAGTCCCGGCATCTCGGTGAAGCAGGGCAACGGGCCGCGCGATATCGGCATTTCGATTCGCGGTTCCAACGCCCGCAACGGCTTTGCCATCCGCAACCTCGTGATTTTCGACGATGGCTTTCCGGTCACCCAGCCGGACGGGCTCTCCCGCAGCGACCTGATCGATCCAAAAGCCTATGGCGCGATCGACGTGATTCGCGGCCCGTCGTCGGCGCTCTATGGCAACTATGCCACCGGCGGCGCGCTCAACTTCCGCACCCGGCCGGGCCGTACCATCGACGGGTTCGAGTACGGCACCGAAGGCGGCAGCTTTGGTTACCTCAACAATTATTTCACCGCGGGCAAGAAGATCGGCAATTTCGAATATTCGCTGTTTGCCAGCGACGCGCGGGGCGACGGGTTCATACAGAACAGCTGGTTCAATACCCAGACGGTGAACTTTCTCGGCACGCTGCACCTCACGCCCGACGACCGCTTCACGGTGAAATTCATCAACAATTTTCTCGATACGCGGCTGCCGATCCGGTTGTCGCTGAACCAGTACAATCAAAATCCGTTTCAGCAGGGATGCGAGTTCGCCGGCATCACCGCCTGCGCTTCGGTTAGCCTTCTTAACAACGGCTTCAACGGTGCGAGGACGCCCACCACCGCGATCCAGGCCGGGCTCGGCCGCGAGGACCGCCGCACCATCGTCGGCGGCCGCTGGGAGCACGACTTCGACAACACGACCACCTGGCGGAACCAGTTCACGTTCGACGATCGCAACATCAGCCAGCCGACGGGCGCCACCAGCGCGATCGGCGATTTCCCGTCCTACAATTACATGAGCGACGTCACCAAGCGCGGCGAAATCTTCGGCATGGAGTCGACGACGTATTTCGGGGCCTGGTACAACACGCTGGCGGCGTCGAGCGATACCCGTAACGTCATGCCGGGCGGCAATGCGAGGCTCGGTCTGCTGGCGAGCAATACATTCAGCAGCAGCTCCAACTACGGCGTTCGCGCGCGCGAGGAACTGAAGCTGGCGCCGAATCTGACGGCGATTGCGGGGATCGGCTGGGAGACGACCGTCCTGAGGGGCGTTAATACATCCTACGCGTATCCGACGACGAATGTCCCGACGGCGTTCACCACTCTGATATCCGCCGACCGGCAATTCCAGAACACCGCGCCCGAGCTGGCGCTGCTCTACAAACTCAATCCCGAATGGCAGTTCCGCGCGCGTGTTGCCACGGGTTACGGCACGCCGCAGGTCGGCAACCTCTTTATCCTATCGAACGGTCAGAACGGCAACAACACGCAGCTCAAGACGCAGCAGAACCTCGGTTACGACATCGGGTTCGACTGGACGCCGAACAATACGCTCACGTTCAGCGCGACCGGTTTCTACGAATTCTTCAGGAACGAGCTGGTCACGCAGGCCACCCAGGTCGGCGCGCCGAATGCGAGTTTCACGTTCAACGCACCGAAATCGGAGCATCGCGGCGTGGAGCTTGCCGCCGACTGGAAGTTCTATCCGGGCTGGCGGTTCACGGCCGCCTATACCTATCTCGAGCAGTTCTACACCGAATACACCGAGAACCTGGTCAATGGCGCCACGTTCAGCTTCAACCGCGCCGGCAACAAGATCCCGGGCATCTCGCCGAACGAACTGACGGCGCGGCTCGGCTACGATCAGATGTGGGGGCCACTGGCCGGTCTCGGCGCATTCGTCGAGGTCCAATGGAAGGATTCGTTCTACATGGACAACGCCAATCTCCTGAAGGCGCCCGGCTACGAGCTGGTCAATCTCAACGTCCACTACAACACGGACCTCAAGTCCGACTACTTCAAGTCGTTGAGCATGTTTGCCGAAGTCAGGAACGTGTTCGACCGCACCTATGTGGCTTCCGCCAACAATATCGGCAACTCGGTCACGGCTGCCGGCCTTCAAAATCCCGCTAGCGTGCTCGCGAACACCACCGGCTCGATCTACGCCGGCTCGCCCCGCGCCTTCATCGCGGGAATGAAGCTGGCGTTCAAGTGATAGGACAACACGGCAGAAGGAGTTGAGGCCATGCTGCGAATGAGCTTGCTTGCGACGCTCGCGTTCTCGCTTTGCCTGACGGCGGCGCAGGCGCAGATGAGCCATCACAACCATGCCTCGGAAGCGGCGTGCGAAGAGGTCGAGCTGCGCTGCGCCTCGAAGGTGACGCCGGCCTTTGCGTCGGATGGAACGCTGTGGCTGGCGTGGATGGCGGGTGGCCGGATCTCGGTGGCGAGCTCGAAGGATTTTGGGCGCAACCTTTCGACGCCGGTTCAGGTGACGAAAGACAAGCTCAACCTCGACTGGGGGCCTGATGCGCGTCCCCAGATCGTCGTCGAGAAGAGCGGTGCCATCGCGCTCGCGTTCTCGATCTTCCGCGACAAGGCGTTCAACGGCCAGGTGCTCGCCACGCGGTCGATCGACGGCGGCAAAAGCTTTGCCGAACTACAGCCGATCACGTCCAATAACGAGAGCCAGCGCTTTGCGACGCTCGGCCTCGATGCGGACGGATCGGTGTTCGCGGCCTGGATCGATAAGCGCAACCGGGTGCCCGCGAAGGAGCAGGGCAAAAAATACGAAGGCGCGGGCGTGTTCTTCGCGTCATCGAAGGACGGCGGTGCTGTTTATACCGAGGCGCAGATCGCCAGCGACAACACCTGCGAATGCTGCCGGCTTGGCCTTGCGTTCGCCGGCCCCGGCCGTCCTGTCGTGGTGTTCAGGAACATCTTTGAGGGCGGCGTGCGGGACCACGCCGTGATGACGTTCAAGGATCCGGCGACGCCGGGCGAGGTGCGCCGCGTCAGCACCGACGACTGGCAGATTTCGGCGTGCCCGCATCATGGGCCGAGCCTGTCGATCTCGCCGGCCGGCACCTATCACGTCGCCTGGTACACCAACGGCAAGGCCCGCAAGGGCCTGTTCTATGCCCGCTCGCAGGACGGGGGCCGTACCTTCTCCGACCCGCTCCCGCTCGGCCGATCCGACCGCAACCCGACGCGGCCATATGTGCTGACGGGCGCGCGCGGCGCCACCATGGTCTGGAAGGAGTTTGACGGCGAGAAGACCTCGGTCAACGCGATGATTTCGCATGACGAGGGCAAGAGCTGGTCGAAACCCGTCGAGATCGCGGCGACGACCGACACATCCGACCATCCGCTGCTGATCAGCGACGGACAGGCGACCTACCTTTCCTGGATGACCAAGGCGGATGGATATCGCCTGCTGCCGATCGGAGACGGATCATGAAACGTCTGCTGGCTGCAATATTCCTGTTTGCCTCCCTGGCCGCCGCGCCGGCAGCGAAGGCGGCTTCCGAACTCAAGCCGTTCGTGCGGGGAAGCTGGCAGGAAATGCTGCGTTCGCACGCCGGGCGTCCGACGCTGGTGCATTTCTGGGGCGTCACCTGCGGCCCCTGCAAGATCGAATTGCCGCTGCTCGGGCAATTCATGAAGGATCATCCCGGGCTCGATGTCGTGATGATCAGCGCCGATCTCGTTCCGAATCTGCCGGATGCGGCGCGCGGCATGCTTGACAAGGCCGGGCTGGGGACGGCGGAGAACTGGCTGTTCAGCGACGGCTTTGTCGAACGTCTTCGGTTCGAGATCGACCCGGCCTGGCAGGGCGAGATCCCGCGCACGATGCTGATCGCGCGGGATGGAACGGTCACCACCATCGAAGGCTCGGCGGAAATGCCCGACCTCGAAAAATGGCTGGTTCAGCAAAAGATCGCGGC
>CAWFMW010000022.1:0-115960 GCA_963816815.1 uncultured Alphaproteobacteria bacterium | reverse complement strand
ATTGCGCAATTTCAGAAGGAACATCCCGACGTTCCGGTCTGGACTGCTGCTGTCGACGAGAAGCTGAATGATCACGGCTATATCCTGCCCGGCCTGGGCGATGCCGGAGACAGAATGTTCGGCACCAAGTAAGGACGTTCAGTCCTCAGATAGCCGGGCGATTGCGGCTACTGGTCCGCCGCCGGGCGGCCCCTGATGTTCGGCCCCGCCGGAAACATAGACGGCGCCGGTTCCCGACAAGCCGCTGATCAATCCGCCGACGGCAGCGCGGGCGTGCCGGGTTGAGCTGATGTCCGTATCCTCAAGCATGATGTGACGAAATCCGCGGACAATGCCGTTTGGCGAGGCTTCCGCCTTGGCGAAGATGTTGACGAGCTGGCGGCTCGCCATCGGCGGCACCGAGCCGTCCTCGATGTGCAGTCCCACGCTTTTCAAGGCATTGATCACGGCTGTGGCGTCGATGGCGTCGCGCATCACGGCGTGTCCGATCTCGAACGGGGCGGCCGACGACATCGAATTGCCCAGCACAATGACCACATTGTGCATCAGCTCGATGCCGGCCGAGGTGGACGCTACCGACGAAAACAGGTCGAACCGCCGAAGGACGTGCTCGTCGTCAATCTCGCCCTCGATCTCGCCAAGGGCGACCGCTACTCCCAGGGCCGATGCTCCACGCGAATACGCCATCGAACCGTATGCGCTGTTTGTAACGGTCTTGTTCCCACGGGCAGCTGCCGCTTCGACGCGGTCGCTGGTCAAGAGCGGACACTTGATCTGAACAAAATGGACGTCCTGCGGATCGACGATGGCGGCTTCAGCCATGGCGGCGGCCACCGCCCTCGCCGTTTCCCTGATCTGCACGCCGCGCCCGATCTCCTCGGGCAAAAAATCCCGCGTGTGCGCCATCCCAATGCTGAGGCGTTTTCCGGAAATGTCGGGGGAAACGCGATTGGCAGTGCCGCCACGCGTGAAGACGGTGATATGCGGACTAAGCACACCTTCCGTACCACCCGACATCACGAACGCGATCCGCTGCTCCACGCGGTGCGGTGGCAGATCGACATAAGGCGCCAGAGCCGCGCTGAGTGCGGAAACGGCGTATTCCCGCGTGAAATCGTTGACGCCGCCGTTGCCTTCGGTTTTGCCCAGTATCGCGACGATCGACTTTGGATCGATTTCGCGTTGCTCGATCAGGCTCAGCAGGCCGGAAACATCACCCGGGCCTTTGGTGGCAATGCGAACGACGTTGACCGATGTTGTGCGCATGCTCTTCCCCCTGGACATCTTCGGGCCGACGAAACGATATGGCAAGCCGTAACGGCTGCCGGCGCCGCCAACTGATCGCTCGTCCGCCCTGACCCGGATTGGGGAACGCGATCGCCTTCATGAACATTGCCGATTGCCCACTCCTTGTCTCATCTGTCGCAATTTTTGGCATATCTGTTGCATTCAATTCCAGATAGCGTTCCCGGCGCCAAGGCCGGCCGGGTCCTGGGCAAGACAATGCGGAATGGTGCGGATGACGACCACGGCGGCGCTCGAACTGGTACAACTGACGAAGAAATACGGCGCCGTAACCGCCGTTGACGCCATCAACCTCAAGATTTCCTGCCGGCTCCTATTGTTGCCTGCTTGGGCCGTCCGGCTGCGGCAAGACATCCACATTGCGCATGGTGGCCGGCCATGAATCGGCGACATCCGGCGACATCCTTGTCGGGCCGAAGAATGTGACGGACCTGCCGCCGGCCGAACGAAACACCGCGATGATGTTTCAGTCCTACGCCCTGTTCCCGCATCTTTCCGTCATCGACAACGTTGCCTTTGCCTTGAAGATGAAGGGCATTGCCAAAGCCGAGCGCCATGCCGAAGCCAAAAAACTGCTGGAGCTCGTGGATATGCAGGCCTATGCGGCGAGGCTGCCTGCGCAGCTTTCCGGAGGTCAGCAACAACGCGTCGCGCTTGCACGCGCCCTGATTACCTCTCCTCAGATCCTGCTCCTGGACGAGCCCCTTTCGGCGCTCGATCCGTTTCTGCGGCTGCGGATGCGAGCCGAGCTGAAAAAGCTGCAGCGCGAGCTGGGGATTTCCTTCATCCATGTGACGCACGGCCAGGACGAGGCGATGGCCCTGGCTGACATCGTGGTTCTGATGAATGGCGGCAGGATCGAACAGCAGGGTTCGCCGCGCGAAATCTTCAATCACCCCCGGACCGAGTTCACGGCGAAATTCATCGGCGGCCACAACGTCATCGCCATCGACGACGAGACTTTTGCCGTTCGCGAAGATCGCCTCAAGCTGAGAAGACCGGACGAAACCGTCAACGGTCCGTCGATGGCAGGTACTGTCAGCGAAGTTGAATACCAGGGAACCTATGTCCGCGTCGCGATTGTCGCCGATGGCGGAGCCGACATCTCGGCCCAACTCACCGACATCCAGTTTGACGCGACCAGCTACGCCGTCGGCGAACGCGTTCTCGCCACCTGGGACCCGGCGCAGGCAAGCCCACTGAAGACACGCAGTTCTGTAACTGTCCCGTCACCTGAAAAGGCGGCTTGACACCTTAGGGAGAATTATCATGAGCAAATCTTCGAAATTCAATAATGGCATCAATCGTCGCGCTGTGCTTAAGGGCGCGGCTGGAGCGGTGGGCCTCGCGGCAGGTTCGGGCGCCATCACCGGCTTTCCTTATGTGCACTCGGCCGAACCGAAAGTCTTGCGTTACCTCGGGACCGCGGTGAACGCGGGAGACGAGATATCGAAGAAATGCCTGGCAGATACCGGCATCAAGATCGAGTACATCACCGTAACGACCGACGATGTGACCAAGCGCGTCATCACCCAGCCGAATTCGTTCGACGTGCTCGATACCGAATATTTCTCGCTCAAGAAGCTGGTGCCGTCAGGCAATATTTTTGCGCTCGATAGCAAGAAGATCAAGCAATTCGACAATATCACCCCGGTCTTCACCAAGGGCCAGTTGCCCAACGGCAAGAAGATCGGCGCTCAGGGCACCGCGCCGTGGAAGGTGCTTTACCTCGAGGGAGCCAATTCCAAGAAGTTCTCGACGACTCCAACCGAATTCGTGACGCTGATCCCGACGGTCTACAATGCCGATACGCTCGGCATCCGGCCGGATCTGATCAAGCGGCCAATTTCATCCTGGAGCGAACTGCTCAACCCCGAATTCAAGGGCAAGGCGTCGATCCTCAACATCCCGTCGATCGGCATCATGGATGCCGCGATGGTGGTGGAAGCCACCGGCCAGCACAAGTATGTCGACAAGGGCAACATGACCAAGGCCGAGATTGATCTAACCATGAAGATCATGACGGAAGCCAAGAAGGCCGGGCAGTTCCGCGCCTTCTGGAAGGATTTCAACGAATCCGTCAACCTGATGGCGTCAGGCGAAACCGTCATCCAGTCAATGTGGTCGCCCGCGGTCACCAAGGTGCGCTCGATGGGCATCGCCTGCACGTTCCAGCCGCTCAAGGAAGGCTATCGCTCGTGGGCCTCGGGGTTCTGCGTGTCGAAGGCGGTTTCGGGACCCAAGCTCGATTGGGCCTATGAGTTCGTGAACTGGTATCTGTCGGGCTGGGCAGGCGCCTATCTCAATCGCCAGGGCTATTATTCGGCTGTCCTGTCCACCGCCAAGGCCAACATGACGGCGGACGAATGGGGCTACTGGATGGAAGGCAAGGCCGCTGTCGGCGATATCAAGGCGCCCGACGGCACCATTCTCGAGAAGGCCGGCGCCAAGCGTGACGGTGGGTCCTATGAAGACCGCATGGGCGGCGTCGCCTGCTGGAACGCCGTCATGGACGAGAACGATTACATGGTGCGCAAGTGGAATGAATTCATCGCCGCTTGATGACATCCAGGACTAGCCGGCGCGTGGCCCGGCTAGTCCTGCTCCGGTTCGATAGAGATCGGCCTTTCAATGGTTCAAGACCGCAAATCTTTCGTTGCGTGGCTCCAGGCCGCGCCGATGATGCTGATCTTCGCGCTGTTTTTTCTGTTGCCGCTGGTGTTTGTGACGATCGTCAGCGCGTGGGACTACAATGAATATGAGATGCTTCCCGCCTTCAGTCTGCGCGGCTACACCGATACGTTTGAGGGATGCATCGCCGAGCTGCCGGGCCTGTGCACGATCCTGAAAACCTACCTGAAGACCTTGAAGCTGTGTCTGTTGACCTGGGTCCTGACGCTTCTGATCGGTTTCACCGTTGCCTATTTTCTCGCGTTCCACGTCCGATCCAAAACCTGGCAGATTGTGCTCTCCCTGCTTTGCACCATTCCGTTCTGGACTTCGAATGTGATCCGCATGATCGCGTGGATTCCGCTTCTCGGCCGCAACGGACTTGTCAACAAGGGACTCCAGGGCGCAGGGCTGATCCAGCAGCCGCTGGAATGGCTGCTGTTCTCCGAGTTCGCTGTCGTCCTGGCCCTCGTTCACCTCTTCACATTTTTCATGGTGGTGCCGATCTTCAATTCGATGATCCGGATCGACAAGCGGCTGATCGAGGCCGCCTATGATGCCGGAGCTACCGGTTGGCAGACCCTCGTGAACATCATCATTCCCCTGGCAAAGCCGGGGATCGTGATTGGCTCGATTTTCGTGATCACGATCGTCATGGGTGATTTTGTCACGATCGGCGTGATGGGCGGCCAGCAGATCGCTTCTGCAGGTAAAATCATCGAAGCGCGCCTCAACGCGTTGCAATTTCCCGCGGCCGCAGCCAATGCGGTCATCCTTCTCGGCGTCACGATCATGATCATTTCGGCACTGACGCGGGTCGTCGATATCCGCAAGGAGCTGTGAGATGGGCGACAAGCGGTCGCGATCCTTTTATGTTCTGGCGGCGTTCTTCGCTGCCTATGTGCTGTTTCTCTACGGGCCGATGATCGCGATCTACATCCTCTCGTTTCAGGGCCCCGACGGCGGCCTGACCTTTCCAATGAACGGCGTTTCGCTGGTGTGGTTCAGCAAGGTGTTCTCCGGGGCCGGCATTGTCGATATCGGTGCGGCCTTCAAGCGATCGCTCAAGCTCGGCCTCGTCGTCATGGTCCTGACGGTCGTGCTTTCGGTTTCGGCCGGCATGGCCTTTCGCAAATCGTTCCGCGGCGCGACCTTCCTGTTTTATGTCGCCATCGCGAGCCTGATCATGCCGTCGATCATCACCTCGCTCGGCATCGCGCTGGAATTCCGGTTGCTGGATGATTTCATCATCAAGAGCGGCACCGAGGGCTGGACGACGGCAATGGGGCTTTTTACCTCAGGCCTTGGCGCGCATCTTACCTGGACCTTGCCGTTTGGCCTTTTGATCATGTTTGCGATTTTCAACCGGTTCGACGGCCGGCTTGAAGAGGCGGCGCGCGACCTCGGTGCCACACCATGGCAGACATTTCGCCATGTGGTGCTGCCAATCATATTGCCGTCCGTCGTGGGCATTGGTCTGTTCGGATTTACCTTGTCGTGGGACGAACTCGCGCGCTCCAGCCAGGCGATCGGATCCGTCAACACCTTGCCGCTCGAGTTGCAGGGGCTGACAACGACCGTGACGAAACCGGATATCTATGCGCTTGGAACGTTGACCAGCGCCGTATCCTTCCTCGTCATCCTCTCGGCGCTGATCGTCATTCTTGTGCTCCAGGCGCGACAACGGCGGCACGGGTCGGACGCTGGCAAGGGAATGGTGTAGAACCAGTCTCATGGGCCAATCTCACCGGGATCAGGCGGCACATGGCCGGACGCGAGTAGAGCATTGATGGCGAACCTTTCAGCACTCAGCCCGCCCGAGCTCGACGCGCATTTCCTGCGCCTATCCTTTGACGTGGCCCGCCGTGCGACGACGCACGGCAATCATCCGTTCGGCGCTGTCCTGGTCACCCAGAATCGGAAGGTGCTGCTCGAAGCCGAGAACGGCTACATGCCCTTCAATGACGGCACCGCGCACGCCGAACGGCTGCTGGCGACGCAGGCCTGCACGACGATCGACGCTAGTATCCTGCGCAATGCCACGCTCTATTCGTCCGCCGAACCCTGCGCGATGTGTGCGGGCGCCATCTACTGGGCCGGCATCGGCCGCCTGGTCTACGGCCTGAGCGAACATCGGCTGCGGGAGCTCACCGGCAACCACCCGGAAAATCCAACGCTCAACCTGCCCTGCCGCACAGTCTTTGCAAGCGGCCAGCGATCGACTGAAGTGGTCGGCCCGCTGCTCGAGGACGAGGCCGCTGCGCTGCACGTCGGGGCGTGGGAAGAGTAGGTCCTCAAAGAAACGCATAGAAAATGGCGCCGCGGGAACATCGCGGCGCCATCGCTTGTAACCTGGAGGAACGGCCAGGCGGTTAGAACTTGACCGTGACGCCGGTATAGACGGTCGATTCGGTGCAGGAGTTGGTGCTCTGGCCGTTGGCTGCGAGCGTACAGACGCCGGCCATCGCATTGTGGTCGAGGCCGAACTTGTTCTGCCAGTAGCGGTAGGCGACCCAGACATCGACGAAGTGCGAATATTTCGGACCCATGAAGGCCTTGCTGGCGTCGAACGTCAGACGGATCGGCTCGCTGTTGAACTCGGTCTTGGAGGCGGTGCTGAACCGACCCGGGCCCGAAAGCGCGGGAAGTCCGTTGGAATCGCCCTTCGGTCCATACCAGCCGGCGCGGCCGCTGATCGAGAAGAAGTCCATCGAGGGCGGCAGGAAGCCCAGGTCCATGTAGTAATTGACCTCGACCGCCCATGTCGGACGGTACGAGACATTGCCGTCCGAGTTGCAGGTGGTGCCGGGAATGCCGGGGCCAAACAGGCCGCACTGGGTGAACGCGTTGTGATTGGAGAACTCCCAGTACATCAGCGGGGCGACGTTCACGTAGCCCTTGTAGGGTAGATCGAAGGCGAACTGCAGACCGGCGACGACGTCGCGCTTGGCCGGCGCCAGGAAGTTATTTTCCGTATTGGCGTCCATACCGACTTCGAACGAGACGTTGCGCAGCGGCCCCATGGTGAAGGCCTTGGTGTTGAAGATTTCGTTGAAGCCGAAGGTCGAGCGGAACAGGCCGTAGATTTCCGTGGCACCCGCGCAATTGGCCGCACCGCCCGTGATGGTGACGCCGGGAGCTACGCACGGCGAAGCGGGATCGTTCTGGCCCGACTTGAACATCGAGATCGTGAAGAAGTTGGTGCCGTAAGCCCAGGCGTCGAAGTGGGTGAACGAATAGACCTGCTTGGCGGTCGTACCGTTGACCGAGCCGTTCGGGTTGACCGTAAACATGCCGGGATCGGTACCCTTCGGCATCCACGAGAAGGACACGCGGTTATCGACCACCAGGAAGAACGGAAGCTCCGCCACCGGCTTTGCCTTGACCGGCAGATCGGCCGCGCTGGCATAGCCGGCCGGCGCGACCGTTGCGAGTGACAGCGCCGCTGCTGCCAATGTTCGACGAAGACTAGACATCCAATACCCCCAAGTTGACACCAAACGAACGAAGTCCTTGGAAGCGACCCTTGCGCTGATCGAACAGAGTGAGAAGCCTCAAGATTCCCCATGGCTTGCTGCAAGTTTCATCAAGAACAATCGGCACATCAGCAACTTGCGCCGCGCGGCGGCGGAGTGGCTCGCCGAAAAGATCAATCGTAGATAGCCGCGAGATTTTTTGTCCAAAGCCTTTATTTGTAGGCTTTTTGCGACAATCTGGCGCAGGGCGAAGCATCGCAGGTACGGCGGCTGCTTCGTTTCCGGCAGCTCGTACACAGCGACAATAAAACTGCACAACTTCGCGTCAGGGCTGACTAGGCAAACTCGAATTGTCTGGATCGTTACAAATCTGCAACATGGGCAGACCCCCCTTCGCATGCTCCGGTCGGCGCACTGCGATCCGCAAACGCTGCAACGGCGAGGCAATCGGGAATCGGCAAGGTCCGTCGCCTGCCGAAGAGTTGAGCAATGGCTGGCGCTTTTTCCCTACTTACGCGCGCGCCGAAACTAGCCCAATATTGAGGCATCATTCCCCGGGACGTGTGACCACGAATGCTGGACTCAACGCCTGCCGCGCTACAGAGGGGTGCCACGCCGCTGCTCCAGACGGTTGGCCTGACCAAGCGCTATGGCACGTTCCTCGCCAATGAGGCGATCGATATCGATATCTGGCCGCAGCAGATCCACGCGCTGCTCGGCGAAAACGGCGCAGGCAAATCGACGCTCGTCAAAACCATCTACGGATTGATCCAGCCGAGCGAAGGCGAAATGCGCTGGCAGGGTGAGAAGATGGTCCTCTCCGGACCGTCGGAAGCACGCAGCCGCGGCATCGGCATGGTGTTCCAGCACTTCTCGCTGTTCGACAATCTAACCGTGGCGGAAAACGTGGCGCTTGGGCTCGACGGCAAGGAATCCTTCAAGGACATGTCGGCGCGCCTTGAGGAAGTATCCCGTGTTTACGGGCTTCCGCTCGATCCCAGGCGCGAGGTCTGGCAATTGTCCGTGGGCGAGCGCCAGCGCATCGAGATCGTGCGCGCGCTGATGCAAAATCCGAAATTCCTGATCCTCGACGAGCCGACCGCCGTGCTGACCCCGCAGGAGGCCGACCAGCTCTTCACCGTGCTCGATCGCCTCAAGGCGGAAGGCCGCGCGATCCTCTACATCAGCCACAAGCTGGAAGAGGTGAAGCGCCTCTGCGACACCGCCACCATCCTGCGCGGCGGCAAGAAGATCTCGACCTGCAATCCGAAGGCAGAGACCGCGGGCTCGCTCGCGCGAATGATGGTCGGCGGCGAGATCAAGGAAGTGAAGGCCGCAGCCAACCGTCAAACCACGGTGCCGCGACTCGTCGTCAACGATCTGAACCTCGAGCCGGACGATCCCCACGGCGTATGGCTTCAGCACATCACCTTCGAGCTCAAGGGTGGCGAAATCTTGGGCATCGCCGGTGTCGCCGGCAACGGACAGGACGAACTTTTCGCCGCCTTGTCGGGAGAACGGCTGGCGCAGGACCCCGGCACCATCGTGATCGACGGGCATGCCGCGGGGCACCTTTCGATCACCCAGCGGCGCAAGCTTGGCGCGGCCTTCGTTCCCGAGGAAAGGCTCGGCCATGGCACCGCGCCGCGGATGAGGCTGTCGGAAAACGCGCTGCTGACCGGCCACGCTGCCTCTGGCATGGTCCAGCACGGCTTCGTCAACACCGCCGCAACGCTGAAGACCGTCGACCGCGCCACTGAGACGTTCGACGTCCGCAAGGCCAAGCGCGATCCGGAAGCGGCCAGCCTCTCCGGCGGCAATCTGCAGAAGTTCATCGTCGGCCGCGAAATACTTCGTAACCCGGCCGTGCTGGTCGTGAGCCAGCCGACCTGGGGCGTGGATGCGGGCGCGGCCGCCGTGATCCGGCAGGCCCTGCTCGATCTCGCCGCCAGCGGCGCAGCGGTACTGGTGACGAGCCAGGACCTCGACGAGCTCGCCGAAATCACCGACCGCATCGCCGTGATGTTCCACGGCCACCTGTCGGAGCCGATGGCAACTCAAGATGCGAGCCGCGAGAAGCTCGGCCTGTTGATGGGCGGCAGCAGTCTGGATCACAAGGAAGCGGCGCATGCAGCTGGTGCTTGAAAAGCGCGCCGAGCGGTCGAACACGATCGCACTGGTTTCGCCGCTGATCGCGATCGGCCTGACGCTCGTGACCATGAGCATCCTGTTTGCGATCCTCGGCAAAAATCCGATCACCGCGCTCGGCGTCTACTTCATCGACCCCCTCACCGACAGCTATTCGCTGCAGGAGATCGCGGTGAAGGCGACGCCGCTGGTGATGATCGCGATCGGGCCTGTCGTTCTGCTACCTCGCCAACGCCTGGAACATCGGCGCCGAGGGCCAGTTCCTGATTGGCGCGGTTGCCGGAAGCTGGCTTGCGGTGAAGACGCAGGGCACCGACGCCGGCCCCTGGGTACTGCCGGCCATGATGGTGCTGGCGGCCGCCGGCGGCGCGCTCTATGCGCTGATACCGGCGATCTGCAAGGTCAGGTTCGGAGCCAGTGAGATCCTCACCAGCCTGATGCTGGTCTATGTCGCCGATCTGCTTGCTCGACTACCTCGTGCGCGGTCCCTGGCGCGATCCCTAAGGGTTTTAACTTCCCGACCACCGCCGAGTTCGATCCGGTCGCGACCGTGCCGGTGCTGATCGAAGGCGGCCGGCTGCACCTCGGCGGCGTCATTGCGCTGGTGGTGGTCGCCGCCGGCGCGGTGCTGCTCGGCAAGACCATCAAGGGCTTTGAAATCCGCGTCGTCGGCGCCGCGCCGCGCGCCGCACGCTTCGGCGGCTTCAATTCCAACCAGTTGATCCTGCTGACCTTCGCGATCTCGGGCGCGCTGGCGGGCCTGGCCGGGATCATCGAGGTCGCCGGTCCCGTCGGACACCTGCAGCCGGGCATCTCGCCGGGCTACGGCTTTACCGCGATCATCGTCGCGTTCCTGGGGCGGCTGAACCCGGTTGGAATATTAATTGCAGGACTTTTCCTCGCACTCACCTTCATCGGCGGCGAGCAGGCGCAGATCGCAATGAAAATCCCGTTGGACGTCACCAAGGTGTTCCAGGGCATCCTGCTGTTCTACGTGCTCGCCTGCGACTCCCTCATTCTCTACCGCTTCAAGCTCATTTTCGCGTCACCAAAGGTGTCCAGTGGGGCTCATTGAGGCCATCATCCTTGCGGTGCTGGCGGCCTCCACGCCGCTGCTGCTGGCTGCCACCGGCGAGCTCGTGACCGAACGCGCCGGCGTGCTCAACCTCGGCGTCGAGGGCATGATGATCGTCGGCGCGGCCTGCGGCTTCGGCGGCGCCTGGCTCTCCGGTTCGGTCATCATCGGCGCGCTGTGCGGCATCGTCGCCGGCATCCTGATGTCGCTGATCTTCGCGCTGATGACGCTGGGGCTTGCGGTCAACCAGGTCGCCACCGGTCTCGCGCTGACCATTCTCGGCATCGGCCTTTCCGGCCTGATCGGCTCCCGCTTCGTCGGCGAAAAGATTACGCTGGCGCCGCATCTCTATATTCCCGGCCTCACCGATATCCCGCTGGTCGGGCGTATTCTGTTCGGCGAGGATGCCTTCGTGTACCTCTCGCTGGCGCTGGTCGTTGGCGTCTGGTTCTTCCTCTACAAGACGCGGGCCGGGCTGATCCTGCGCGCGGCCGGCGACAATCACGCTTCCGCGCATGCGCTCGGCTATCCCGTGCTCAGGATCCGGATGTTCGCGGTGATGTTCGGCGGCGCTTGCGCGGGCCTCGCCGGCGCCTATCTGCCGCTCGCCTATACCCCGTTCTTCATTCCAGGCATGACGGCAGGCCGCGGATGGATCGCGCTGGCGCTGGTCGTGTTCGCATCATGGCTGCCGGGGCGGCTGGTGATCGGCGCCTATCTGTTCGGCGCGGTGACGATCCTGCAACTGCATGCGCAAGGCTGGGGCGTCGGTGTGCCCTCGCAATTGATGTCGGCACTGCCGTATCTGGCGACCGTCATTGTCCTTGTCCTGATTTCACGTGCACGAACCGGCGGCTCGACTGCGCCCGCGGCGCTCGGGACCGTGTTCGTGCCCGACCGGTAACATGCCCGAAGCGCGCGCGACGGGGCGCCGCGCATCGGGAGAGATGCGTCCACCCGTCAGTAAAACGGAGAAATCCATGAGAAAGATTCTCATCGCGGCAACCGCAGCGATGCTCGCCACCGGAGCAGGCCTGTTCGGCGCTTCCGCCGCCGACAAGCTCAAGGTCGGATTCATCTATCTCGGCCCGGTCGGCGATCTCGGCTGGACCTACCAGCACGACCTCGGTCGCCTCGCCATGCTCAAGGAATTCGGCGACAAGGTCGAAACCACGTTCCTGGAGAATGTCAGCGAAGGCCCGGACTCCGAACGCTCGATCGAGCAACTGGCGCGCGCCGGCAACAAGCTGATCTTCACGACGTCGTTCGGCTACATGGAGCCGACGCTCAAGGTCGCCAAGAAATATCCCAACGTGCATTTCGAGCACGCCACCGGCTACAAGCGCAATCCAGAACATGTCGACCTATTCCGGCCGGTTCTATGAAGGCCGCTACATCCAGGGCATCATCGCTGCCAAGATGTCGACAGTCCGGCGTGCTCGGCTATATCGCCTCGTTCCCGATTCCCGAAGTGATCTCCGGCATCAACGCCACCATCCTCGGCGCGCAGACGATCAATCCCAACATCAAGGTCAAGATCATCTGGGCCAACACCTGGTTCGATCCCGGCAAGGAAGCCGACGCCGCCAAGGCGCTGCTCGACCAGGGCGCCGACGTGATCATGCAGCACACCGACTAGCCCGGCCGCGATGCAGGTCGCCTCCGAGCGCGGCAAGCTCGCGTTCGGCCAGGATTCCGAAATGATCAAGTTCGGGCCGAAGACGCAGCTCACCTCGATCATGGACAATTGGGGTCCCTACTATATCGAGCGCGTCAAGGCCGAGCTCGACGGCACCTGGAAGTCGGAAGATTTCTGGGGCGGCCTGAAGAGCAAGATCGTCGTGATGGCGCCCTACACCAACATGCCCGACGACGTGAAGAAGCTCGCCGAAGGACACCGAAGCTGCCATCACCGAAGGCAAGCTGCAGCCGTTCAAATGCCCAGTCATCGGCCAGGACGGCAAGGAAGTCGAATGCAAGGGCGGCACCCATCTCGACGACGGCCAGGTGCTCGGCATGAACTTCTACGTCAAGGGCATCGACGACAAGATCCCCGGCAAGTAGGCGGTACGCCGCTCTTACCTCTCTCCGTCCCCTTTGCGGAGAGAGGTCGGATCGCTTTGACGGTCAGAAAAGTGCGAAAACAACCCCATGCAAAGTAGAAATTGGGGGCCGCTCCATCGAGAAACACAACATCTAGTTAGAAATCGACCGTCGCAAATCGCTCACCCCTGTTGCATCGCCCGTGCGGCGGCGCTGTGGCGGCGGATCAGGTCTGACACGTCGAGACCGGGGATCGCACCATCAGTCACCACCCATTTGCCGCCGACCATCACCCGGTCGGCGCGATGCGCGCCGCACAGCACCAGCGCGGCCAAGCGGATCGCCATGGCCGGAGAAGCGTAGCTCGTCGAGCTTGAACAGCGCGAGGTCGGCGGCCTTGCCGACGGCGATCTCGCCGAACTCAGGCCGGCCGACGCAGGCCGCCGAGCCCTTGGTAGCCCAGCGCAGCGCGTCCTTGTGGCTGACGCGGCCGACGCCATAGCGCGCCCGCTGCAGCAGGAACGCAGCGCGGACTTCCTGCATCAAATTGGACTCATCATTCGAGGCCGAGCCGTCGACGCCGAGCCCGATCGAAACCCCCGCCTCCTCCATCTCGCAGACCGGGCAGCAGCCCGACGCCAGAATCTGGTTGCTGCAGGCGCAATGGCTGATGGCGGTCCTGGCCTTGCCGAGCCGCTTCATTTCGTCCGGAGTTGAAGAAGATGCCGTGGGCCAGCCAGGTCCGGGCATTGAGCCAGCCGCATTGTTCGAGATAGTCCAGCGGCCGGCAGCCGTGCATCTGCTCGCAGAACTTGTTCTCGTCCTCGGTCTCGGCCAGATGCGTATGCAGGCGGACGTCGAGCTTGTCGGCAAGTGTGGCGGTCGCGCGCATCAGCGAGGTCGTCACCGAAAACGGCGAGCATGGCGCCAGCGCGATCTGCACCATCGCGTCCACGCCGCGCTGGTGGTGTTTTGCCACCACGCGTTCGCTGTCGGCCAAAATCGTATCCTCGTCCTGCACCACGCTGTCGGGCGGCAGGCCGCCATCCTTCTGCGACCGATCCATCGAGCCGCGCGTCAGCAGCACGCGGATGCCGAGCCGCCTCGCCGCAGCGACCTCGATATCGACGGCGTCCTCGAGCCCGGCCGGGAAGACGTAGTGATGGTCGGTCGTGGTGGTGCAGCCCGACAGCAGCAATTCCGACATCGCCACGGTGACGCCGAGATCGAGCGATTCCGGCGTCAGCCGCGCCCAGACCGGATATAGCGCCTGCAGCCACGGAAACAGTTCGCGATCGAGCGCCGCCGGCAGCGCCCGGGTCAGCGTCTGGTAGAAATGATGATGGGTGTTGATCAAGCCGGGCAGCACGACGTGGGCGCCGGCGTCATAGACGGTGGCGTTGGCGGTCGCAGGTTCCCGGCCGCGCGGCACCAGTTCGACGATCTTGCCGCCGCGGACCACGATGCCGCGCTCGGCGCCGTCGGCGAAAATAGAAAGCGGATCCTTGATCCAGATCGCCTGCGTTTGGTCCATGGTCCCACCTGATTTGCGAAGGGCGTCTCGGCCTGCACCCTCTCCTTTACGCAATGCAAAGACCATCCCAACGGCATTGGCAATTGGCGCTGGTCTTGCAAGACTTCATAGTCAGAGATGCATCTACTTGAAAGCGTTAGCCTATCCATGGACCTGAACACCATTAGCGCGGTTGCTCATCCGACGACACGGGACCAATTGCCCGTTTGGACGGCAGGCGATGCTTGGCTCGCGGGCGGGACCTGGCTGTTCTCGGAACCGCAGGCGCATCTGGACCGGTTGATCGATCTCACCGACCTGAAATGGCCGGCGCTGACGATCACGCGAGACCGGACTTTCGATAGCAGCGACCTGCACGGTCGCGCAGCTCGATGCGCTGGCCTGCCCGCCGGAATGGATCGCCTCGCCGCTGATCAACCAGTGCTGCCGCGCGTTCCTCGCCTCCTTCAAGATCTGGAAGACGGCGACCGTCGGCGGCAACATCTGCATGTCGCTGCCGGCGGGGCCGATGATCTCGCTGACCTCGGCGCTCGATGGCATCTGCACCATCTGGCAGGCCGGCGGCGGTGAACGGAAAATTCCCGTCGCCGATTTCGTCACCGGCGACCAGCGCAACGTACTCGCGCCGGGCGATCTGCTTGCGGCAGATCGATATCCCGCTCGCGGCCCTGAGGCGGCGCTCGGCCTTCCGCCAGATTTCGCTGACCCCGGTCGGCCGTTCGGCGGCGCTGTTGATCGGCAGCGTTACCAGCGACGGCGGATTGGCGCTGACGATAACGGCATCGACCAAGCGGCCTGTTCAATTGTCCTTCGCGGGAATCCCAACCGACAAGGAATTGCGCGAAACGATCCTGCAGCGCATTGCCGACGACCTCTACCACACCGACCTTCACGGCAAGCCGATGTGGCGCAAGCACATGACGCTGCGGCTCGC
Source organism: uncultured Alphaproteobacteria bacterium (assembly GCA_963816815.1). Taxonomy (GTDB): domain Bacteria; phylum Pseudomonadota; class Alphaproteobacteria; order Rhizobiales; family Xanthobacteraceae; genus Bradyrhizobium. Next base: position 100,775 of record CAWFMW010000022.1, on the reverse strand, counting down.
GGAAGAGATCCGCAGCGAATTGCAGGGCACGGCATAAGCATGACGTTCCAGATCAACGGCAAAGAGTTTTTCGATGAGCCTCAGCCCGGCCAATGCCTGCGCACGTTCCTGCGCGAACTCGGCCATTTCGGCGTCAAGAAGGGCTGCGACGCCGGCGACTGCGGCGCCTGCACCGTGCTGATCGACGGCGAGCCGGTGCATAGCTGCCTGATCCCGGCGTTCCGCGCCGACGGTCACGCCGTGACGACGATCGAAGGCTTTGCGCCCGATGGCGGCACCCATCCGATGCAACAGGCGTTTCTGGATGCGCAGGGGTTTCAGTGCGGCTTCTGCACATCGGGCATGATCCTGACCTGCGCGTCGCTGAACCAGGCGCAGCGGCAAGACCTCGGCGCCTCGCTGAAGGGCAACATCTGCCGTTGCACCGGCTACCGCTCGATCGAAGACGCACTCGACGGCAAGAACAACATCGAAGACGCGACCGCCGGCACCGCATTCGGCCGCAGCCTCCCTGCCCCCGCCGGACCGCAGGTCGTGCGCGGCGCGGCGCGCTATACGTTCGATGTCGCGCTGGAAGGTATGCTGCACATCAAGATGCTGCGTTCGCCGCATCCGCACGCGAAGATCATTTCGATCGACAAGCGCGCCGCGCTTGACGTCCCCGGCGTGCACACAGTGCTGACGTTTGAAGACGCACCGGACCGGCTGTTCTCGACCGCGCGGCACGAGTGGGACTGGATGGATCCCGACGACACGAAAGTACTCGACAATGTCGTCCGCTTCATCGGGCAGAAGGTCGCGGCGGTGGTCGCCGAAACCGAAGCTGCCGCCGAAGAAGGCTGCCGGCGGCTCGAGGTTCAGTATGAAATCCTGCCGGCAGTGATCGATCCTGCTGCCGCCATCGCGCCCGGCGCCCCTGCGATTCACGGCGACAAGACGCCGGCAAACCGCGTCGCGAACGCGGGCCGCAATATCGTGGCGGAAACCCACGGCGAATTTGGCGATGTCGCGAGCGCGCTGGCGCAGGCCGCTGTCACCTATGAAGGTACTTTCACGACCCAGCGCGTCCAGCACGCGGCGCTGGAAACCCATGGCGGCATCGCCTGGGTCGATGCCGACGGAATCCTTAACGTCCGCTCCAGCACGCAAGTGCCGTTCCTGACGCGGCGCACGCTGGCCGACCTGTTCCATCTCCCACCCGACAAGGTTCGGGTGTTCTGTGAGCGCGTCGGCGGCGGGTTCGGCGGCAAGCAGGAAATGTTCGTCGAGGACGTTCTTGCGCTGGCTGCGCTCAAGACCGGACGGCCCGTGAAATTCGAACTGACCCGCGAGGAACAATTCATCGCGACCTCGACGCGGCACCCGATGCGTGTCACCGTGAAGGCCGGCGCCGACAAGAACGGCAAGCTCACGGCACTGCAGCTCGACGTACTCTCCAACACCGGCGCCTACGGCAATCATGCCGGCCCGGTGCTGCTCCATTCTGTCGGCGAATGCATCGGCGTCTATAACTGCCCGAACAAGAAGGTCGACGGCATCGCCGCCTATACCAACACCGTGCCGGCCGGGCGCGTTTCGCGGTTACGGCCTGCCGCAGACGTTGATCGCCGTCGAAGCCGCAATCGACGAACTGGCAAAACAGCTCGGCATCAGTCCGTTCGAGATGCGCCGCCGCAACGTCGTCAAGCCCGGCGATCCCATGTTGTCGCCGCCGGAATCCGAGTATCACGACGTGCTCTATGGCAGCTATGGCCTCGATCAATGCCTCGATCTGGTCGAGCGCGCGATGGCCGCCGAGGCGTCGACGCCTCCGCTCTCCGCGGACTGGTTGACCGGCGACGGCATCGCGCTGACCATGATCGACACCGTGCCGCCAGCCGGCCATTTCGCCGATTGCAGCATTTCACTGCGCGAGGATGGCGGTTTCGACCTCACGGTCGGCACCGCCGAATTCGGCAATGGCACCAGCACCGTGCATCGCCAGATCGCCGCATCCGCACTGGCGACGACCGTCGATCGCATCCATCTCAAGCAATCCGACACCGCGCATGGCGGCCACGACACCGGCGCCTATGGCAGCGCCGGAACCTTCGTCGCCGGACGCGCGACCCAGGCGGCGGCGGAAGCGCTGGCCGGCCACATGAAACAATTCGCGGCGTCATTGCTGGGTGAGAACCCGGACGCGTGCAGCCTCGACAACCATGCCACCGTCTGTGCCGGACGCCGTACGCCCTTTGCTATGCTCGCCGCGTCCGCGCACGCGCTCGGCAAGATCCTCAGTGCCAGCGGCAATTCGTCAGGCACGCCGCGCTCCGTCGCCTTCAATGTCCAGGGCTTTCGCGTTGCCGTGAACAAATACACCGGCGAACTCAAGATCCTCAAGAGCGTGCAAGCCGCCGATGCCGGCCGGGTCGCCAATCCAATGCAGTGCCGCGGCCAGGTCGAGGGCGGGGTCGCTCAATCGCTGGGGGCTGCGCTCTACGAGGAAATGGTGATCGACGACAACGGCCGGGTTATCAATCCCAAATTCCGCGACTATCACCTGCCATCCTTTGCCGACATTCCCCGTACCGAAGTATTCTTTGCCGACACGTCAGACGCGTTGGGGCCGATGGGGGCCAAATCGATGAGCGAGAGCCCGTACAATCCGGTCGCCGCGGCACTTGGCAACGCCATCGCCAACGCCACCGGCATCCGCTTCACCGCCACCCCGTTCAAGCCGGACCGGCTATGGCCGCTGTTGCATGAGAAGTTTGGCGAGCGTGCTATGTCATCGCAGTGACGGACGCAGCGCTTTGAAACGACGCCATCTCAAAGACTGACGGTGATTCCACCATCGACATAGAGCGTATGTCCGTTGACAAAGGACGACGCCTTGCCGGACAGGAACACCGCGGCCCCGACCAACTCCTCGACATTACCCCAGCGGCCGGCCGGCGTCCGCTTTTCGAGCCAGCTCGAAAATTCCGGATTGTCGACCAGCGCCTGGTTGAGCGGGGTCTTGAAGTAGCCCGGCGCGATTGCATTGATCTGGAGGCCGTACTTCGCCCAATCGGTGCACATGCCGCGGGTCAGGTTCTTGATGGCGCCTTTCGTGGCCGTGTAGGGCGCGATGCCGGGGCGCGCGAGTTCGCTTTGCACGGATGCGATGTTGATGATTTTGCCCTGGCCACGCGGGATCATGTGACGGGCGACAGCCTGGCCGACATAGAACGCGCTCGAAATATTGGCGGCGAGCAGCTGCTCCCATTTGTCGATGGGAAAATCCTCGAGCGGCGAACGGAACTGCATGCCGGCGTTGTTGATAAGAATATCGATGCCGCCGGAATTCTTCTCGATTGCCTCGACACCGTCTCTGGCTGCTTGCGCGTTCGTCACGTCGAAACCGGCCACCGACACCTTGTGCCCGGCGTCCGCCAGCCTCGCAGCCGCCGCCTCAAGCTTGCCTGCGTCACGGCCGTTCAGGACGATCTCGGCACCATGTTCGGCGAGGCCTTGGGCGAGCGCAAAGCCGATGCCCTGCGAAGAGCCGGTAATCAGTGCCCTCTTGCCCGTCAGTACGAAAAGTTCAAATGCCATGTGACGATCCGTCAAGCTGTCCCGCATCTTACGTCCCACAAAAGCAGAACATTTCGGGAAAAGATAGAACCTCTGTCCCGATTCAATCCATTGGCCTGGAATTGCATTAGGCACCCCGGAAACTGACTTGCCGCGCAAGTTACTTGCGATTGCAGCATGAGCTGCAAATATCCCGATCTAATTTGCCACCACCATGGCTTTCGCAGGTGATGGAGGTTGCCGGCAGGGCCTCGTTGGAGATAGACGCGATGGGACGCTTGCTTTCGGTCAATGTGGGTTTGCCGCGCGACGTCAGTTGGCAAGACAAGACGGTTCATACCGGCATATGGAAGATGCCGGTTCAAGGCCCGCGCATGGTGCGCCGTCTCAACATCGACGGCGACGGTCAGGGAGATCTGGCGGGCCATGGCGGCGAACACCGGGCCGTATTGGTCTATCAGCAGGATTCCTACCAATACTGGGAGAAGCAATTGGGTCGAACCGGCCTCGCGTATGGCGAGCTCGGCGAGAATTTCACGGTCGACGGCTTGCCGGACGCGGAGGTCTGCATCGGCGACCGCTACCGGATCGGCGCTGCCTTGTTCGAGGTGACGCAGCCGCGCGTTACCTGCTATCGGGCAGGCATTCGCCTGAGCGAGCCCGCGATGGCGGCGCTACTGGTCAAGCACGGCCGGCCCGGTTTCTATTTACGCGTGCTGGAGGAAGGCGAAGTAGAGGCCGGCGACGCGATCACGCGTGCCGCTGCGGGGCCTGAACAGATGAGCGTGGCCGAGATCGATGCGCTGCTCTATCTGCCCGGCCACCCCCGCGATCGGCTGGAGCGCGCACTACGTATCCCGGCATTGAGCGCCGGCTGGCGTCGTTCCTTCGAGGCGCTGTTGAAGCAGGCGCCAACCGATGGCGGCGCGTCAGGAAACGCCGGGCTATCCGCGGCATCCGGCCCACCGCCGGCATGGCGCGGTTTCCGTCCGCTGCGCGTATCGCGCAAGACGCGCGAGAGCGGCAACGTGACTTCGCTGGTGCTCGAGTCTCAGGACGGGCAGCCCCTCGCCCCTGCGTTGCCCGGACAATTCATCGTGCTGCGGCTCGGGCCGACATCGGCGCCCCCGCTGATGCGAAGCTATTCGCTGTCGGGTCAGCCCAGCGCCCCGCACTATCGCGTCAGCGTCAAGCGCGAAGCCCATGGCGTGGCTGGGGCCTATATCGACGATGAATTGAAGATCGGCGACATCGTCCAAACAAGCGCAGCCCGCGGCAGTTTCACATTACGGCCGGGCGACACACCCGTTATTCTGTTGAGCGCAGGCATCGGTGTGACGCCGGTGCTCGCAATGCTTCACGCGCTGGCAGCCGAAGCATCGACGCGGGAACTCTGGTGGCTGCACGGAACCCGTAGCGGTCACGAGCACCCTTTTGCCGAGGAAGCGCGCGGCCTGCTCGCAGCGCTCCCCCACCGCCACAGCCACATTTGCTACAGCGCGCCCGATCCCGAGGATCGGCCCAATGCGGATTTCAACAGTCTTGGTCACCTCGATATGCGACTGCTCCAAGGGCTTGATCTGCCGCGCAATGGTGATTTCTATGTCTGCGGGCCGTCGGCCTTCATGAACGATCTGACTGCGGGGCTTACAGCCCTGGGCGTAGCGCCGGAACGCATTCACACCGAGATGTTCGGCGCCGGTCCTTCCATTACGCCGGGCGTTACGGCTTCGGCGCACAGGCCGCCGCATTTGCCGACGGGGCTTTCTGGCTCGGGAGCGCTGGTGTCATTCGCCCGTAGCGGACTCAGCGTACGCTGGGGACCGACATTCCACAACTTGCTCGAGCTGGCCGAGGCTTGCGACGTGCCGGTGCGATGGTCGTGCCGAACGGGGGTCTGCCACACCTGTGAGACCGCGCTTGTCGCCGGGACGGTCGGCTACCAGCCGGACCCTGTCGATGCACCGGCGGACGGCAATGTACTGATCTGCTGCGCGAAACCCGAGAGCGACGTCGTGATTGATTTGTGACGGCGCGCCCGTGAGTGGCATCAGGTCGCAAGCGCAGCCAGTTCCGGCTCGATATGCGGCACCGCATCGACCAGCTCGCGTGTGTAAGCGGTCTTCGGATTGTCGAACATCGCCCGGCTCTCGCCCTGTTCGACGATACGGCCGTTTTGCAGCACGATGGTCCGGTCGCACATCATGCGAACGACGTTGAGATCGTGACTGACAAAGAGGAAGGCCAGATCATCCTCACGCCGCAGCCGGTCGAGCAGCTGCAGCACCACCGCCTGCACCGAGACATCGAGCGCCGCCGTCGGCTCGTCCAGCACCAAGAGGCGCGGCCGGCAGGCGATGGCGCGGGCGATGCCGACACGGGCCTTCTGGCCGCCCGAAAGCTGATGCGGAAAACGCGTCAGCAATTCGATCTCCAGTCCCACGCGCCGTGCGCACTCCTCCACCCGCTGCCGCAACGCATCGCCTGTGCGCATGCCGCCCAGCCGCAGCAGCGGATGGGCGATGCAGTCAAAGGCGGTGTAACGTGGGTTGAGGCTGTCGTTCGGATCCTGAAAGACGATCTGAATATCCTTGCGGAACGGCGAGCGGTGAAAATCGCGCGCCGGGATATGGCCGATCGACTGTCCCTCGAACGCGATCTCGCCCTCGCTCGCATCAATCAGCCGGCAGATGATGCGCGACGTCGTGCTTTTGCCGGAGCCGGATTCGCCGACCAGGCCGACGCTCTCACCGGCGCTGATCGTCATGGAAAAGTCCGCCACCGCGGCGGCGCCCTCATCGAACCGCTTGACGAGTTTCTGCACCTCCAATAGCGGCGGCGTACCCGGCGCGGGCTGTGGCCTCGACGCGACTTGCACCGCGACACGCCGTCCCCCTTCCTCTTCCGGCACCAAATCCGCGATCCGCGAACTTGCCGTAGGCGACGCCGCCACCAGACGTTTGGTGTAAGGATGCTGTGGCGCGTGGAAGAGCGTCGTCGGTTCGGCCTCCTCGACCAGCCGCCCCTGCTCCATCACCACGACACGGCGGCAATAGCGGGCGGCGAGACCGAGGTCATGGGTGATCAAAATGGTCGCCATGCCGCGCTCGGCCGCGATCCCGGTCAGAAGGTCCATCACCACTTTCTGCGTCGTGACGTCGAGGCCGGTGGTCGGCTCGTCGGCAATCAGCAGCGCCGGATTGCAGGAAATCGCCATGGCGATCATCACGCGCTGGCACATGCCGCCGGAGAGCTCGTGCGGGTAAGCGGCCATCCGCTTTTCGGGGTCGCGAATTTGCACCGCGCGCAGCAGCTCCAGCGCCTGCGCCCGCGCTTCACCCCGGGGCATTCGCTTATGGGCCGTGATCGCATCGGCGATCTGGTCGCCGACGGCGCGGATCGGATTGAGCGCGGCCCGCGGGTTCTGAAAGATCATCGCCATCGCCGCGCCGTGCAGATGGCGGAAATCGCCTGCCGATATCCGCGTGATGTCCTGCCCGCGAAAACGGATATTGCCTGCCGTGACCCGCCCGGCCGCATCGAGCAGCCGCGTGATCGCAAACCCGGTGACGGATTTGCCCGAGCCGCTCTCGCCGACGAGCCCGAGCATCTCGCCCTCGCCGAGCGACAGCGTGACACCCCGCACCGCTTCGACAAGGCCACGCCGTGTCGAGAAGGTGACGTGCAGGTCGCTCAATGCCAGCAGCGAGGGGGTCATGTTCGCATGCGGGGATCGAGAATATCGCGCACCCCGTCGCCTAACAGGTTGAAGCACAGCACCGTCAGCATCAGCGCCAGGCCCGGGAAGGCGACCAGCCACCATTTTCCGGTGGAAATGAAGCGCGCGCCTTCCGCAACCATGATGCCCCATTCCGGCGTCGGCGGCTTGACGCCAAGGCCGATAAAGGAAAGCCCTGCAGCATTGAGGATCGCCCAGCCGAGATTGAGCGATATTTGCACCGCCATGGCCGGCAGCACGTTCGGCAGCAGAAAGCGCAGCACCACCGAGAGGTGGCTGTCGCCGCAGGCGCGCGCCGCTTCGACCCAGCCGACATTACGGCGGACATTCACCTCCGCCCGCGCAAAGCGGATGTAGAACGGCAGGTTGATGATGGCGGTCGCGATCACGATGTTCTCGACCCGGTTGCCGAGTGCGGCGACCATTGCCATCGCCAGCACGAACAGCGGAAAGGCCATCACGACGTCGACGAAGCGGCCGACGCCGCGATCAAGCTTTCCGCCGGTATAGCCGCAGATCGCGCCGATGAGGGCGCCGATGGCAAAGGAAATACCGACCGCCGAAATGGCGATGGCAAGATCGAGCCGCGCCGCGACGATGAGGCGGCTGAACACGTCGCGGCCGAGCTGATCGGTGCCGGCGATGTGCGCCGCGCTCGGCGGCATCAGGGCCTGCGATACGTTCGAGACGATCGGGTCATACGGCACGATCCATGGCCCGAAAATCGCGATCAGCGTCAGCAGGAAGACGCCGGCAGCGGCAACCGCCGTGAGCGGGTTGCCACGCAGAATCCAGCCGGCATGGCGAAGCGTAGCTGAAGTCATCCGATGGTCACCCGCGGATCGGCGATACCGTAAAGAATATCCACCAGCAGATTGACGATCACGAACACGGTCGCCATCAGCAGCACAAAACCCTGTACCGGCGCATAATCCGAAGAGAGCAAGGCATCCAGCGCGTAGGAGGCAACGCCCGGCCAGGAGAACACCTTTTCAACCAGGACGTTGGCGCCGAGCATGGTCGAGAACACGATGCCTGCAATGGTGATCACCGGCAGGATGGCATTCCTCAGCGCATAAGTGACGACGACCCGCCACCAGGGAAGACCCACCGAGCGCGCGGTGCGCACGAAATCGCTGCCCAGCGAGACCAGCATCGAGGCGCGCGTGATGCGCGCCAGCGGCGCCACCACGAACAGCGCCATGGTCAACGCCGGCAGGATCAATTGCCTGAAGGCAGCCCACCACCCGTCGAAATCGCCTGCAAGCAGGAAGTCGATCAACAGGAAACCGCTCCGCCTTGGCGGCAACGACGCGAAGATATCCACCCGGCCGGTCGGGTCGGGCGCAAGCCCGAGCAGGTAATAGAAGACATAGATCAGCAGCAGGCCCGACACGAAGGTCGGCACGCAGACGCCGAGCGCGCAGAAAAACCGCACGCCGTGGTCGATGATGGAGCCCGGTCGCAGCGCCGCCAGCACGCCGAGCGGCACCGCCGACACCAGTGCGATCAGTAGCGCCGTGAAGGTGAGCTCCAGCGAGGCCGGCAGCCGCTCGCGGAGATCCTTGGTGACCAATTGCCCGGTCATCATCGATCTGCCGAGATTGCCGCTGCCGACATCATAGAGATACAGCATCAGTTGTTCCGGCACCGGCTTGTTGAGGCCCATCTGCTTACGGATGACCTCGATCTCCTCCTTGCCGGAATTCGGCCCCGAAGCAAAGAACACTGCCGGATCACCCGGCAGCACCCGCATCAGCAGGAAGGTGAAGACGAGTACGCCAAAGAGCGCCGGCAGCGAGGACAGGAAGCGCCTGCCCGCCCGTATCACCGTTGCTCCAAGGGCCGCCATCGGATCTCCCGGTTACTTGCGATTGAGATCGCGATAATCGACCTGGCGGTGGAACTGGTAGGTGTAGCCTTCGACCGAGGTTGCCATCACGGCGTCCTGGCTGGGCTGCCAGAGCGGTATCTGCGGTAGCTCGTTGAAATGGATGGCGTTGAGTTTTACGCCATCTTCCTCATATTTCGCCGCATCGGGCTCAAAGCGGGCCTTCTGCGCGATCTCCACCAGTTCCGGATTGTTGATCGACGAGTAGTTCCAGCGCTGATTGCCGGTGTAGAAGTTGCGATAGAAATAGTCGGTCGATGGTAGCCAGGCGACGATGCCCTCGGTGAAGAACGGAAGCTTCTTCTCATTGATCTGCGTCGACATCTGCGCGTCCGGCAGCTTCTGGATATCGACCTTGATGCCAATCTTGGCGAGTGACTCCTTCACCAGCGCGGACATCGGTTCGGCGGTCGATGCCTGGCCGACATTGAAGCTGAACGTGGTCGAGAAGCCGTCAGGCATGCCTGCCGCTTTCAGATATTCCTTGGCCTTTTCGAGGTCGAGCTTCACGGGCTGCGGAATGGGATAGGCGCCGCTCGTTGGCTTGCCGTCCGCCCAGGTCGCGCCGAACAGCGGCGACCCGCGGCCGAACAGCGCCGCCTTGAACATGTCGTCGTAGGGCAACGCATAGGCGACAGCGCGGCGCACATTGACGTTGTCGAACGGCGGGATCTGGTTGTTCATCGAAATGAAGGTGACGGCGTTGTATTGTGGCGTCGAGATCACCTTCAGCTTGGCCTTGGCCTCGAGCGACTGCACGTCGCTGGCCTGCAGATCGATGACGAGATCGGCATCGCCGCGCTCGACCAGGTTGGCGCGCGTCGCCGGCTCCGGCACCGACTGCACGATGACGCGCTTGAAGAACGCCGACTTGTCGTCCGTGCCGCGATTCCACGCCGCGTTACGGCTCATGATGACCTGCTCGCCCGGCTTGAACGTCTCGATCTTGTAGGCGCCGCTGCCTGCGGTGTTCTCCTTCAGCCACGCCGTCGCCCAGGGATCTTCCGCCGTCGCGTGTTCCTTGGCGACCTTGGAGTTGATGATGATCGGATAGACGGTGGCGAGATTGGGCAGGGCAAGCTTGTCCGGCTTCGGCAGCGTCACTTCGAACGTCAGGGGATCGATCACCTTGAACTGATCGGCCGACGTCATCGATCCCGTGAGCAGCTGCGCCTTGCCGAGAACCGGCGCCGTGACGACGCGGTCCAGCGACCATTTGACGTCTTCCGCCGTGACCGGCGTGCCGTCCTGGAATTTTGCGTCCTTGCGCAGGCGGAATGTCATCTTCAACCCGTCGGGGCTGACCTCGTAAGATTCCGCCAGCTCCCCTGTGATCTTGCCGAGATCAAACACCCATTTGCCGTTGAGTTGCTTGCGGCCGAAGGAAACCAACCGGTCGTAGGTGCTCAGGCTCACCGCAAAGGCTTCGCGCGTCGAACCAGGAATGTTCGGATCAAGCGTATTGACGGATGCCCCGGTCACGTAGCGCAACGTTTCGGCGCGCGTTTGCGCCTGCACCGATCCGGCCGCCAGTGAAACCGCGACAAAGGCAACCACCGAAAGCAGACGCCTGTATCCTGTAACGCTCATCGGACTTATTCCCTGTTTTTGCCAAGTGCATTTTCTGAATGAGAACATCAACTTAAAGCAAGGGGTATGCCAACCGGACCCACCCAGGGCACAAGCATAGTGGATATGAGCCGAGCCTCCCAACGGCATCGAAAACCGCTCATCGTTGCTTGCCCATGGCCTGTGTTTTCCGCTCGACGACGGCTTGAGGCACGTCATACGCCTTGAACGAGGCCCAGTGCCGTTCGATGTCCGCGCGAAACAGGCCGCGTGTCAACCCATGCACCAGTTTCGGCACGGCCGTGGTCATCGCATTGATCGACGAGCCCGAGGCGCCGAAACTCATGGTGGAAGCGATCGCGAAGACATGGATATCCGCAATCCAGGGTGTTTTACCGGCGACGCGCTCAATCAGGGCGTAGTCGTCAGCGAGATAGGGAAAACGCCCGAGCCGCGGGCTGCGCTCGTCCGGCGGCGGCTGGTAACGGTCGGCCCAGGTCGCAATATTGGCGGCGCAGTTTTGTAGTTCGGGCCGGCCGGCAAAATTCATGTCGATCCCGGTGCCGCAAATCACGAAGTCGGCTGCGAACAGGCCCCGCGGCGTCTGTAATTCGACACCGCGCGCCGTCTCCCTGGCGGCGTCGATCGGCGCCCCCTCCCGCAGGTGAAAATTGGGATGGCGGGCACAACGGTCGTAGGTCGCCTGCGGAAATCCTTCCCGCATCTCGAGAACGGCGCGCATGAAGCGCCAGCGCCAGGCATCATCCAGATCGCTAAAATGCCGAAGGAAGCCGCGGAAGGTGAGCCAACGGTAGGGCTGGATCACCTGGATCTCCGCCCTGCGACAGAACAGTTGCACCTCCGCAGCGCCTGCCTCCAGTGCGACCGCAGCATTGTCGAAGGCCGACGCACCGGCGCCGATCACGGCAATCCGCTTGCCGCGCAAGCCCGCGAAGTCGATCGGCTCGGCCGCATGCGCGCAGCGCGACGACGACAGGTGGCGCAGCGGCTCCGGAATGGTCCAGTCGCCCATGCCTTCCTGCCCTGTCGCCAGCACGATCTTCCGGGCAAAGAGCGTGTCGATACCATCAGCGGTCTGTACTTTGGCCGCGAGTAACCCACCGGTCACAGGCGAGATTTCGATGACCTCGCAGCCATTGCGCACCGGCAGGTCCAGCACGCGCCTGAACCAGAGCAAATATTCGGCCCAGAGCTCGCGCGAAATCAGGTCGAGGTCTCGCCAGTCATCCTCGCCGAAGCGCGCCTCATGCCACGACTGATAGGTCAGGCTCGGAATATCAAGATCCGGCCCGGTGAAATGCTTCGGACTGCGCAGTGTCTGCATGCGGGCATAGGTGAGCCACGGCCCCTCCTGCCCTTCGCCGGATTTATCGAGCACGAGGATGTTGCTCACCTGCGAGCGCAATAGCCCAAACGCCGTCGCGAGCCCCGATTGCCCGGCGCCCACGATAAGCACATCCAGCGCCGGCCTGTCGTCCGAACCAAGTTTTGGCTTAAGCCATGCCGCATCCGGATGCGCGGTCTTGGCAAGATCGGCGCGAACCTGTGCCTCAAGAGCGATAAGGGCGTCGTTCATGCCACGAGCCAACCGCCATCGACCACCATCACCGTGCCGGTCGTAAAGGAAGACGCATCGCTGGCAAGATGGAGCGCGGTCTCGGCCACCTCCTCCGCCGTGCCAAACCGTTTCATGGCATGGCGGTTTCGCGAAGCTTCGCGCACCGGTTCGGGATCGGCGTGACGGGCAAAACTGCGCCGCAGCATCGGTGTGTCGATGGCGCCCGGCGCTATCGCATTGACCCGGATGCCATCGGTTGCAAAATCGAGCGCCATGGTCCGGGTCAGGCTGATGATCGCGCCCTTGGCGGCGATATAGGCGCTGTTGCCCCTGCCGCCCGCGATTGCAAGCTGCGATGCCAGCGTGACGATCGAGCCACTGCCCTGCCGCTGCATCTCCGGTACCGCCGCGCGCGACCAAAGCCAGGTGCCGCCAACATTGGTGCGGAACACCGCGTCCCAATCGGCGGGATCGGTGGTCAGCACCGTGCCCCCGCAGGAAAAGCCCGCAGCAGCCATCAGCACGTCCAGCCGCCCGCGCCGCGCCATGACATCTCCCACGGTCGCTTTCGCGAAATCGGCCTCACCGACATCACCGGCATGGAGCGATGCTTCGCCATTTGCGCCCTCGATCGCCGCCAGCGTCTCCTGCAAGCCGGCGCGGTCGCGATCGACCAGCGCAACAAAGGCCCCCTCCTTCGCGAAAAGCACAGCACTGGCCCGGCCGATGCCAGAGCCGGCGCCGGTCACGATCGCGGTCCGTCCTTCCAGTCTCATGTCAGGTTTCCCCCTCGATGCCCGGTCCACCAACGGCTCAGATCCGCAGCCGAGTCCGTGCAGCCGAACCGCGCGCGCCAGTCGAACTCCTCGGCCATGCGCGCGACCGACAGCGGCGCCCGGTCGGCCTGACTATGCAGGTCAACCGTTGCCACTTCACCGGCATCCGTCAGCCGGCAAATAAAGCCGGGATGCAAGGCGGCAAGCTCCTTGCCCCATTGCAACGCCGACCATTCAGCGCCGCTTGAAATGTTATAGAGCTGATGCTGCGGCCTCGCCGCCTCGATCAGCAATGTCACGGCCTCGGCGACGTCCACCGCATAAATCCAATCCCTGACGCCCGGGCGCGATAGCACGGCCTGGTACCCCTCCTGCATCGCGGCCAGAATCTGCGCCTGCGGACTTGGCGTGTCTCGCACATCATTGCTTCGCTCCCACGGCCCGAATACCGCGCTCAGCCGCACATTGATGATTTCCTGTTGCCAGAGACCGGCCAGACGCGCCGCAACTTTCTCGGAAGCGAATTTGGTGATGGCGTAGAGTGAAGCCGGATCGCAAGGCGTTTCTTCCTCCAGCAAAGCGTTCCGGAATGCACTCGCGCCGTAGGCGGCTGCGGACGACAGGTTGATGATACGTTTGACGCCGCTGCTTCGCGCCGCGACCAGGATCGGCGTCTGGGCCAGCAGGTTTACCCGCAGAATGCTCTCGGGATCGCTCGCCTCCCGCTCCGATCCGGCGGTGATCGCGGCTCCCAGGATGACGGCATCATGACCGGTAGCGATCACCGCTGCCACAGCTTCGCTATCCCTGACATCGCCCTGGATGGCCGTCACCCGATCCCGATGAGCGGCAAAATCCTTCCTTGCCCCAGGCGACAAACCTGCGCGGTCGAACAACGTCACCGCATGACCGCGCGCCAGCAGGGCCGCTGCGATATTGAGCCCGACGAAACCTGCGCCGCCGAAGACAAGTATTCTCATCGTTCAACCCGAAAACATCGCGACGGATAGATCACAGCAGCGTCGCGCCAAAATTCAGTTCGGGATCCATGTCCGGCATCAGGCGCCCGGTCGGCTTCGCCGCCTCGCCGCCGGTGCGCGGCAGGAAACGGCCCGTGCCTGGCTCGACCGAACGTTTGCCGTCGGCCACGATGACGCGCCCGCGGGACAGCACCGTAGTCGGCCAGCCGCGCAGTTTGCGGCCGGCGAAGGGCGTATAGCCTGCCAGATCATGCATCATCGCGTCGCTCAGCGTGACCTCGCGCTGCGGGTCCCAAATCGCGATATCGGCATCGGCGCCCACCGCGATCGAGCCCTTGCGCGGATGCAGATTGTAGATCTTGGCCGGCGCGGTCGCGGTCAGTTCGACGAACTTTTCCACCCCCAGGCGGCCCCCGGAAACCATCGCGTCGAACAGCAGCGGCAAACGGACTTCGAGACCGGGCAGACCGTTCGCCACCTGTTTGAAATTCGGATTTGGGCCGGCGCGCAGTTTACCGGTATCGTCGAACCGGTACGGCGCGTGATCGGACGACACGGTCTGGAGATCGCCGAGCGCCAGCGCCTGCCACAGCGCGTCCTGGTCGGCGGCGCGGCGCGGCGGGGGACTGCACATCCATTTGGCGCCTTCCACGCCAGGCTTGTCGAGATCATCGGCGGTGAGAAAAAGATACTGCGGACAGGTCTCCGCGAACACCTTCAGCCCCTGCCCGCGCGCATCGCGGATCACTTTGGCACCTTCGGCCGTCGAGACGTGAAAGATCATGATCGGCTGGTCGATCAGCGCCGCCATGCCGATCAGCCGGTTGAAGGCCTCCGCCTCCGAGACGCGAGCATGGCTGATGGCGTGATATTTTGGATCGGTATAGCCGCGCGCCAGCAGCCGCTTCACCATCCAGGAGATGATGCCGTGGTTCTCGGCATGCGCGCACAGCATCGCGCCGCCATCGCGCGCCGCAAGCAGAATGTCGAGCAGCGGTTCGTCGTCAATCTTCAGGCGATCATAGGTCATGAAGATCTTGATCGAGCCGTGGCCCTGCTTGATCAACGCCGGCAGATCTTTCTCCAGCGTCTCCTTGGTTGGATCGGCGATGATCATGTGAAAGGCATAGTCGATCACGGCGCCCTTTTTCGCGAGCGCGTGATACTCCTCCAGCACCTGCGGCAGCTTCATGCCGACATGCTGGGCTGCAAACGGGATCACCGTCGTGGTTCCGCCGAAAGCGGCCGAGACGGTCGCGCTCTCGAACGTATCGGCGTTCACGATGCCTGCAGCCGAAAGCTGTTCGATGTGAGCGTGGCTATCGACACCGCCCGGCAGCACCAGCTTGCCCCGCGCGTCAATCTCCCGACGCGCGCCCGGCAGCCCGCGGCCGATGGCCGCGATGGTCTCACCGGAAATGGCGATGTCGGCCTCGAACACGTCGCTCACGGTCGCAACGCGTCCACCGCGAATGAGAAGGTCGTAGGCGGGCTCGGTCATGACAAACTCCCAAGTATTAAGTCTTAAATCCTAAGTCCTGCATTCGCCGGATGAAAGCACAGATCGTGCCGTCACACTCCCTTGCGCTTTCGCGTCAGACAGCGGACCATGCATCGCCGGATGGCATGGTCATTGCTTCCATTGCCGTCTTGTTGCGCGCCGGTCTCGCTGTACCATCCGACGCGTCACCCCGCAGGAAAACACCATGTCACGACCGCGCATTCTCGTCATCAATCCCAACTCTAACCAGCTCGTGACACAGGGGCTGGAGCAAGCCTTGAAGCCGCTCGACTTTGAGGGCGGACCGGAGATCGTCTGCGAGACGCTCGCCGAGGGTCCCTATGGGATCGAGAGCCAGGCCGATGTCGATGGCGTGGCGATGCCGTTGCGTCGCCTCGTCGAAGGCGACAACCATTCGGCCGCCTTCGTCATTGCCTGCTACAGCGATCCCGGCCTGCATGTCTGTCGCGAAGCAACCGACCGGCCCGTGTTCGGCATCGCCGAATGCGGCGTGCTAACGGCGCTGGCGCGCGCTGAAACCTTCGGCGTCATCGCGATCGCGCAGCGCTCGATCCGCCGCCACGTTCGCTACCTCAGGCAGATGGGCCTGATGGATCGCCTGACCCGGGAGCGGCCGCTCAACATGAGCGTGGCGGAGACCGCGTCGGGCGAAGGAACGCTGGCGAAGATGATCGAGGTCGGGCGTGCGCTCAAGGACGAAGATGGATCCGGCGCCATCGTGATGGGCTGTGCCGGCATGGCGCGTCATCGCCATCAGCTGGAGCAGGCGCTGGGGATTCCCGTGATCGACCCGACCCAGGCGGCCGTGACCATGGCGCTGGGCACCGTGCAGTTCAGGCATCACTGACTTTGGTCGGAAGGTTCCGCCGCTCCGTTGCGCGCGAGCCATTCTGCATGACTTTCACGATCCAGCGCAAAGGTATCGCGCTGGGCGGCGTAGAGATTGCCGAACAAGCGCCCGATCGGCCGGTAGACATCGAAATCGACATACATCTTTTCGTGATCGATGAGGCCTTCGCGCGCGTGCAGGCGCAGCACCTCGCCGACAAGAAGCTCGCGGCCGGGTCCGAAGGCGAGCGCGACGTGCTGCCGGCACTCGAGCGCGAACGGCGCCGCTGCCAAGCGCGGCACAGCGATATCGATCGACGGCAATGTCTCTAGCCCCGTCGCCTCCACTTCGCTGTCACCGGAGGGAAAGTCAATCGCGCAGTCGTTCATGGCCGCCGCCAGCGCCTCGTCGACCAGATGCACGACGAACTGCCCGCTGCGGTGAATGTTGCGCGTGGTGTCCTTGGGACTGAGATCGGCCTTGTGTTGCAGGCCGAGCACCAGAAGGGGTGGATCTTCGGAGAACACGTTGAAGAAGCTGAATGGCGCCGCGTTGACGCTGCCGTTCTCGTCTGTTGTCGTGACCAGCGCGATCGGCCGCGGCACGACGACCCCACACAGCAGCTTGTAGCGGTCGTGCGGATCGAGTTCGCGAAAGGAAATGCCGGACATCTAAAGCCGAATGGGTTTAGGTTGAATCGATTGGACCGCGGACTCCCTCAACCTCTCCCGCTTGCGGGGGTCGAGACGAGCGAAGCTCGCTCTTAGGTCGGCGCGAAGCGCCGGGTGGGGGCTCTCTCCTCTTGGGGAGTCTGTCCGTGGAGGCACCCCCACCCCAGCCCTCCCCCGCAAGCGGGAGAGGGAGCGCACTTCCTTCGGGGCAACATTCAAACCTAATCCCATCACGCTAGTTTTCCGGAGGCGGCACCGCGCCGGTCCGGCTGGTGATCAGGCCGTAATGCTCGATGCGGCGGTGGAGCGCGAAATTGAAGATGGTGTTCTTGCCGAAGGTAGTGGCATCGAGATCGCAGGGGTGAACCAGGAGTTCGTCCTCCTCGGTCTTGGCCTCGACAACGATATCGCCGTCCGGGTTCACAATCAGGCTGCCGCCGATCAAGGGATGGCCGTCCTCGACGCCGGCCTTGGCAACGCATACGACCCAGGTTGAATTCTGGTAGGCGCCGGCCTGCGCGGAGAGCCGGTTGTGGAACAGCCGCTTCTCCGGCCCCTCCTCGCTCTTCTCGGAATTGATAGAGGGCGTGTTGTATCCGATCAGCACCATCTCGACGCCCTGCAGGCCCATCACGCGATAGGTTTCCGGCCAGCGCCGGTCGTTGCAGACCGCCATGCCGAAGATGCCGCCAAGCGCACGCCAGACGTTGAAGCCGAGATCGCCCGGCTCGAAGTAGCGCTTCTCCAGATGCTGGAACGCGCGTTTGGTGTCGAACTCGGAATGACCGGGCAGATGAACCTTGCGGTACTTGCCGACAATCTTTGCCGACCTGTCGGTGAGGATGCAGGTGTTGAAATGATGCCCATCCGGCGTCAATTCGGCATAGCCAAAATTCATTGCGATCTGGAGGTGGGCGGCGCGTTCGAACAACGGCCTCGTCGCCGCGTTCGGCATCTCGCGTTCGAACCAGGTGTCGACCTCGGCCTGATCTTCCATGTACCAGCGCGGAAAGAACGTGGTGAGCGCGAGTTCCGGATAGACGATCAGATCGGCGCCCTTCGCCTTGGCTTCATCCATCAGCGCGATCATGCGCTTGACGACGGCTTCGCGGCTGTCGGCTTTCTGGATCGGACCCAATTGGGCGGCGGCAACATTGATGACGCGCATAAATAACTTCCTGAATGCTGCCATTTAGGGCAGCGTTTGCATGCAAATGAAGCAGCTTTCGGAGACCGAAGTCCCAACTGGTTCAAGCGGCGTGGGCAGCAGTTAAAGTTTTGGTTCGCGCGGAGTCAATTCAGGAAACGCTTTGAGCGATGCACTTCCGTTCTGCGTTCCGGCCGCTCACAGCCCCATCGTCGGCAGTTCTGATCTTGCGACGATCGCATCTGAACAAGCGAACGTGGCATCGTGCTGGTTGCACGATACTCGCCTGATCGAGCGTCTTCAAAGCAGGACGCCAAGCCGCAATTCTCGATCGCGTTTTCAATCGCGCTGCAGTGCCGCAAGCGCTTGCGGTACAGGCGTCCGCGCCCCAACCGTTAACGGCCACCTAACGGTAACGGGATCGAGGGCGTTGTTTTCCGCCGAAAAATGACTATACTACTCTCTCAGCTGCAACCGCTGCTGATTTTAACGTTAGTGTGACAGGCCCGTCTTTATCAGGCGGGCCGTCGCCGTTTCAGGGTTCGTGGCGATGACTCGTTCCAATCGGATTGATCATATTCGCATTACGTCGCACCCGGCACCGGGTGCCAAGCTCAAATTCCCGATTACCTGGGGCGCACCCAGCGCGCGCGAACGCGGACCGGCGATTGGCACGGTGTCGCGCCCGGCAGACCGCAACGTGATCGGCACGCATGGCGGCTCCTATTCGGTCTATCGCGCCCTCGCCGTCTCATCCGGCGCGCTCGACCCCGTCCGCCGCCCGGATCTCACCAATACCCACCCTGCTGAAACGATCGGGCCATTTCCGCAATGGACCGAGCCGCAGCGCATCGTCTCGCTCGATCCATGGGGACATCTCGCCGCGGAAAACTTTGCGAGCGAGATCGCCGAAGGCATCGACATCCGTCCGAGCATTGCCATCACGCGCGCCCGTCTCGATCTGCCCGAACTGCAGGCTGCGATCGAAGCCGGACGGCTCAAGCACGATGGCGAGGTCGTGCACAAGAACGGCAGCGTCTCCGTGGTCAAGATTGCGATCGACCCGGTCTGGCATCTGCCCGGCCTGGCGGCGCGCTTCGCCACCACCGAGAACAATCTGCGCCGGCAGCTGTTCGAGCAGACCGCAGGCATGTTTCCGGAACTGGTGACGCGGCCGGATCTGCAGGTGTTCCTGCCGCCGATCGGCGGCACCACAGCCTATCTGTTCGGCGACGTTACCAAGCTGCCGGACCACTCCACGAAGATAACCTGCCGCGTACATGACGAGTGCAACGGCTCCGACGTTTTCGGTTCCGATATCTGCACCTGCCGCCCCTATTTAATTCACGGCATTGAAGAGTGCGCGCGCGCAGGCCAGAGCGGCGGCCTCGGCATCATCATCTACAACCGCAAGGAAGGCCGCGCGCTCGGCGAGGTCACAAAATTTCTGGTCTATAACGCCCGCAAGCGCCAGGAAGGCGGCGACGCGGCGGCCCAGTATTTCGAGCGCACCGAATGCGTCGCCGGCGTGCAGGACGCCCGCTTCCAGCAATTGATGCCTGATGTGGTGCACTGGCTCGGCCTCAAGCGGATCGACCGTTTCGTTTCCATGAGCGACATGAAGCACGATGCACTGACCGGCCAGGGCATCGAAATCGTCGAGCGCGTGCCGATCCCCGACGACATGATCCCGGCCGACGCGCATGTGGAAATCGCGGCCAAGAAGGCCGCGGGTTACTACACGCCCGAGCCGCAGCAAGACCCGGACAATCCGGTCGGCCGTTCGCTCGAAAAATATTGAGAGCGCGCGGTGTCATCAGTCAATCCGGAGACGTCAGCCGCCTTGTCATTGCTGAATGCCGGCGCAGTACGCGAGCGCGCGCATCGCATGCTCACCATCGGCCTTGAAGACAGGCTTCCGAACTTCCGCATCGATCTCGGTCGCATGGAGGGCGTGGTCGATCTGGTGCTGGAAACGACGCGCAAGGCCTACCCTTCGTTCGATGTTCCGTTTCATTCGCGCTGGCGGCACTTCGTCACCAATGGGGACAATCGCTGGGCTGCCGTCGCCGACCGGACCGAATGGCCCGATCGCGCGGCCCGCGCCCGGGCGGAATTCGATCTGGCGATCGTGAGCGTCTTCCTCGATGCCGGCGCCGGCCCCACGTGGCGCTACCGCGACCCAAAAAACGGATCAGCCATCGGCCGTTCGGAAGGGTTGGGACTGGCCAGCCTTGCGATGTTCACGGCCGGCGCATTTTCGGCCTCCCCGCTTGCGCCCCTGCGCGTCGACGCCGACACGCTCGCGAATTTCGGCGTTGCCGATCTCGAGCGCGGCATGCAGGTCTCGGATACCAATCCGCTGGTCGGGTTGGAGGGCCGCGCCGACCTGTTGCGGCGCCTGGGCCGGCTGGCGGCTTCGAAGCCGGAGGTATTCGGCAGCCGCGACACGCCGCGGCCCGGCGGCCTGTTCGACCGGCTGGCGACGCTGGCGGACGGTGGAAAGCTGCCCGCCCCGACGATCTTGGCGGAGCTGCTGCAGCAACTCGGACCGATCTGGCCATCGCGGCTGACGTTGGGTGGCATCGCGCTCGGCGACTGCTGGCAGCACCCGGCCATGACAACCGCGGATGCGACCAGCGGCCTGGTACCGCTGCACAAGCTCTCGCAATGGCTGGCGTATTCTCTCATCGAGCCGCTGCAAACATCCGGCATCGAGGTGATCGATATCGACGGCCTGACCGGCCTTGCCGAATATCGCAATGGCGGGCTGTTCGTCGATACCGGCGTGCTCGCGTTTCGCAATGCAGACGATGCGCAGCGAGAGCATGAGGTCGCGTCTCCGCTTGTCGTGGAATGGCGGGCGCTGACGGTGGCGCTGCTCGACCGCGTAGCGGATGCTCTGCGGCACCGGCTCGGAGCCGATGCCACGTCGATGCCGCTGGCGAAAATCCTCGAGGGCGGCACGTGGGCTGCGGGCCGGCGGCTGGCGCGCGAACGTCGCGCCGATTCATCGCCACCGGTGAAAGTCATCAGCGACGGCACGGTTTTCTAGATCCGAGGTCACAGACATGGACGGCGTTACGATCGTTAATCACCCGCTGGTGCAGCACAAGCTGACGCTGCTGCGGAACAAGGACATATCGACCAAGTCGTTTCGCGAACTCCTCAAGGAGATCGGGATGCTGCTTTGTTACGAGGTCACCCGAGACCTGCCGCTGGCCGATATCGAAATCGAAACACCGCTTGCGCAGATGAAGTCGCCGCAGATCGCAGGCAAGAAGCTGGTGTTCGCGCCGGTGCTGCGTGCCGGCGTAACCTTTGCGGACGGCATGCTCGATCTGGTGCCGACCGCGCGGATCGCGCATATCGGCCTTTATCGCGAACCGGAAACCTTCACCGCGGTGGAATACTTCTTCAAGGCGCCAAGCGATCTGCACGAGCGGCTGGTGATCGTGATCTCGCCGGTGCTGGCAACGGCGAACTCCGCCGTCGCCGCGGTCGACCGGCTGAAGGAGCGCGGCGCCAACGACATCCGACTGGTAAGCCTGATCGCCGCGCCCGAAGGCGTCGAGCGCATGCGCGGCATTCACCCTGACGTTCCGATCTGGCTCGCCGCGATCGACCAGGGGCTGGACGAGAACGCCTATATCGTGCCGGGTCTCGGCGACGCCGGCGATCGCGCCTACGGCACGAAGTAGGTTCGCGAAGCATCGCGGCAGGGATCAGTGAGCGGGCCCCGACACTTCCGGCAGCGCCTCGAGATGACACGCCACCCATTGCCCGCCATCGGTCGACCGCAGTTCCGGCTCTTCCGTCCGGCAAAGATCGAACACGTATGGACAGCGGGTGTGGAAGCGGCAACCGCTCGGCGGATTGATCGGGCTCGGCACGTCGCCCTTCAAGATGATCGGGTTGCGAATGGCCCCCGGTTCCGGCACCGGCACGGCTGACAGCAGCGCCCTGGTGTAGGGATGCTTCGGCGCGGTGAAGATTTGCTGCCTCGTCGCCATCTCGACGA
Organism: uncultured Alphaproteobacteria bacterium; assembly: GCA_963816815.1. Taxonomy (GTDB): domain Bacteria; phylum Pseudomonadota; class Alphaproteobacteria; order Rhizobiales; family Xanthobacteraceae; genus Bradyrhizobium. The sequence goes on along the minus strand of CAWFMW010000022.1, from coordinate 78,493 downwards.
TCTTGCCGAGATACATCACGGCAACGCGGTGCGTCATGTGCTCGACGATCGCCAGATCGTGGCTGATGAAGAGCAGCGCGAGGCCGAACTCGCGCTGCAGGTCCTGCAGCAGGTTGACGATCTGCGCCTTGACCGAGACGTCAAGCGCTGACACCGCCTCGTCGCAGACGATCAGTTCGGGTTCGGCGGCAAGTGCCCGGGCGATGCCGATGCGCTGGCGCTGGCCGCCCGAAAATTCGTGCGGCCGCCGGCCCAGCGCGTCGCGCGGCAGGCGCACGGTATCCATCAGCGCCGCCACCTTTGCCTCGAGCTCGGCGGAAGATTTGGCGAGGCCGAAATTGCGGATCGGCTCGGCCAGGATATCGCGCACGCGCATGCGCGGGTTGAGGCTGGAGAACGGGTCCTGAAACACCACCTGCACGCGGCGGCGCATGCTGCGCAACCCGCCGGGTGAAAGATCATCGATCCGCTGACCATCCAGCACCACCTGGCCGCCGGTGATGTCGAACAGCCGCAGGATGGCCCGGCCAACCGTCGACTTGCCGCAGCCGGATTCGCCGACGAGCGACAGCGTCTCGCCGCGCTCGACTTCAAACGACACGCCGTCGACGGCGTAGACCCAGTTGGACTTGCGGCTGAACAGACCGCCGCGGACCGGAAAATGCTTCTTGAGGTCGTTGACCTGGAGCAGCGGAGGACTCATGCCGCGGCCGCCAGCTTGAGCGCGTAATGGCAGGCGGCGATGTGGCGGGGTCCCTTCTCTTCGAGACCCGGGGCGACCTGCCGGCAGAGATCGGTCGCCAGCGCACAGCGACCGGCGAAGACGCAGCCCTCGATCCGCCCCTTCAGGCTGGGCACCTGGCCGGGAATCTCGGCGAGCCGCCGCGCGGCGCCCGTGAGCGAGGAACCGAGCTTGGGCACAGCGCCGAGCAGGCCCTGCGTGTAGGGGTGACGGGGCGAACGGAACAGTTCGGCCACCGGCGCCTCCTCGACCTTGCGGCCGGCATACATCACCATGACGCGCTCGGCGATTTCAGCGACGACGCCGAGATCGTGGGTGATTAGAACGATCGCCGCGCCGACGCGTCGCTTGAGGTCCAGCATCAATTGCAGGATCTGCGCCTGGATCGTGACATCAAGCGCCGTGGTCGGCTCGTCCGCGATCAGGAGTTTTGGATTGCAGGCGAGCGCCATGGCGATCATCACGCGCTGGCGCATGCCGCCGGAAAGCTGATGCGGATATTCGCGCACGCGCCGTGCAGGCTCGGGGATGCCGACCAATGTCAGCATCTCGACGGCGCGTGCCTCGGCCGCGGGCTTGTCGAGTCCCTGATGCATCCGCAACGTCTCGCCGATCTGACGGCCGACCGTCAGCACCGGATTGAGGCTCGTCATCGGCTCCTGAAATATCATCGAAATGTCGTTGCCGCGAATGGCGCGCATTTCGCGTTCGGAGAGTTGCAGCAGATCCTTGCCCTGGAAGCGGATCGAACCTGCGATCTTGCCCGGCGGCTCGGCGATCAGCCGCATCAGCGACATCGAGGTGACCGACTTGCCGCAGCCGAACTCACCGACGATGGCCAGGGTCTCGCCCTCGTCGACATGGAAAGAGACGCCGTCAACCGCCCGATTGATACCCTCGGGAGTACGAAAATGGGTCTGCAGATTATCGACTTCGAGCAATGCCATCGGATCAGAGACTCTTGGCCATTCGTGGATCGAGTGCATCGCGCAGGCCGTCGCCGAGCAGGTTGACGGCGAGCACGGTGACGGACAGGAAAGCTGCGGGAAAGAACACGATGTAGGGTTTGACCTGCCACAGTGCCCTGCCCTCGGCCATGATGTTGCCCCAGGACGGAATGGTCGGCGGCGTGCCGGCGCCGATAAAGGAGAGGATCGACTCCACGATCATAGCGCTGGCGCAGATATAGGTGGCCTGGACCAGCATCGGCGCCAACGTGTTGGGCAGGATGTGGCGCAGGATGACCATCGGCGTTCGCGTGCCGGAGGCCGTGGCGGCATCCACATAGGGCTGTTCGCGCAGCGACAGCACGACACTGCGCACCAGCCGCGAAACGCGCGGGATTTCGGCAATCGTGATGGCCAGGATGACGTTACCGACGCTCGCGCGTGTCAGCGCCATCAGCGCGACGGCGAGCAGGATCGGCGGTATCGACATCAGCCCATCCATGAACCGCATCAGGATGCTGTCCGCCCATCGCACGAATCCGGAGACGAGGCCGATGGCCAGACCGGCGATTGAGGATAGTACGGCCACCGACAGGCCCACGGTGAGCGAGACCCGCGCGCCGTAGAGCACGCGTGAATAGATGTCGCGGCCCAGCAGGTCGGTGCCGAACCAATAATCCGCGGAAGGCAGGCGTGTGCGCTTGGCGGGCGCGAGCGCCGTGGGATCGACGGTCCCGAGCCATGGCGCAAAAATCCCGATCAAGACGAGGCAGAGCAGCAACGCCCCCCCAATCGCCACCGTCGGATGATTGCGCAGGAAGCCAAGGACACCGCGCCGGATTGCCACCGGCACCAGCAGGTCCGGCAGTTGCGGCGCAATGACGAGGCCCGGCGGCACCGGTACCGTGCTTGAGGTGGAGACGCTCAATAGCGGATCCTCGGATCGACCAGGGTGTAGGTGACGTCGACCATCAGGTTGACGAGCACATAGAGAAAGCTGAACAGCAGCACGATGCCCTGGATGACCGGGTAGTCGCGGCGCAGGATGGCATCGATCGTCAGCCGGCCGAGGCCGGGAATGGCGAACACGCTTTCGGTCACCACCGCGCCGCCGATCAGCAGCGCGATGCCGATACCGATCACCGTCACGATCGGAACGGCTGCGTTTTTCAGCGCGTGAACGAACAGGATGTTGCGTTGCCCGAGACCTTTGGCGCGGGCGGTGCGGACATAATCCTGCTGCAGCACCTCAAGCATGGAAGCCCGGGTAATGCGCGCGATCAGCGCGATGTAGACGGTGCCTAAGGCCAGCGCGGGAAGAATGAGGTTCTGCAGCCAGGGCCAAACGCCTGCCTTCAATGGCGTGTAGCCCTGAACGGGAAGCCATTCGAACTGCAATGCGAACACATAGGCAAGCACGTATCCGACGACAAAGACGGGCAGCGAGAAGGCGAACACGGCAAACGCCATGATGGTGCGGTCCACCCAGCTTCCCGCCTTCCACGCCGCCATCACGCCGAGCGGCACCGCGACAAGGATGGTCAGGACGAGCGTAATCGCCATCAGCGACAACGTCGGCTCGATGCGCTGCGCGATCAGCGAGGCGACCGGCAGGTTGGTGAAGATCGAGGTGCCGAGATCGCCATGCAGGATATTCCAGAGCCAGGACCCGAACTGGACGAGAAACGGCCGGTCGAGGCCAAGGCCCTGGCGTATCCGCTCGACGTCGGCGGGGCTCGCCTGATCGCCTGCGATCACCGCGGCCGGGTCGCCCGGCGCGATGTAGAGCAGGCTGAAGACGAACAGCGCGACGATCCCCATCACGGGGAGCGTCGAGAGAATGCGCCGGAGGATATACGAGACCATGAGGGTTTACTGCGCCGTCATGCGGTCTTCGATACGCCCCAGAAGAACGGCAGCGGTCCCTTGGCGATGCCGGAGACGTTCTTGCGCCACGCCGTGTAGCTCAGGAAAAAGCCGGTCGGCGCATAGACCACGTCGTCGAGCGCCGCCTTGTTGAGGCGCTTGACCGCACTCTTCTCCTCGTCGAGGTTCTTGGCTTCGAACCACGCCAGCACTTCCTTTTCCACGGGCTCGCTGGTGGGCCAGCCGAACCACGCCTTGTCGCCGTTGGCGCGAATGGCGTTGTAGGCGGCGGGATTGATGCAGTCCGCGCCGGCGTGCCAGGTGTGGAACATCCCCCAGCCACCCTGGCCCGGCGGCGTTTTCTGGGCGCGGCGGGAGCCGACCGTGCCCCAATCGGTCGCGACGAAATCGACATTCATGCCTAGTTGCTTCAACAGATCGGCGGTGACATCGCCCTGCGCCTTGGTGATCGGTTGATCCTGCGCCACGACGCAAGTGACCGGCTGGCCTGCATAGCTGCTCTCGGCCAGCAGCTTCTTTGCCACGGCGAGATCGCGCTTGCCTTTCAGGATCTCGCCGCCCTCTTCGGTGTAGAGCGGCGTATCCGGCGTGAAGAAGCCCGGCAGTGTTTTCCAGAGCGCGGTATCGTCACCGACCAGCGCGCGCATGTAGTCTTCCTGACTGAGCGCCGCGAGCACGGCGCGTCGCACCTTCACATCGTTGAACGGCGGATGCAGGTGGTTCATACGGAATGAACCGATGTTGCCGAGCGGATCGGCGATGTCGACCTCGATGTTTTTGTTCTTCTTGAGCGACGGCACCAGATCGGTGATGGGGCTTTCCCACCAATCGACCTCGCCATTCTGCAGCGCTGCCGCAGCTGTGGCAGGATCCGGGATGACAATCCATTCGATGCGGTCAACCAGCATCTGCTTGCCGCCGGCGAGCCAGGATGCCTTCTCCTGCCGCGGCGTGTAATCGGCAAATTTCTCGAACACCGCCTTGGCGCCGGGCACCCATTCGCTCTTTGCGAACTTCATGGGACCCGAGCCGATATATTCGGGTATCTGCTTGAACGGATCGGTCTGGGCAATGCGCTCCGGCATGATGAACGCGATGGGTGTGCTGTTCTTGCCCAACGCCAGCAGCATTTTCGGATAAGGCGCCTTCAGCGCCCATTTGAAGGTCCGGTCGTCGACGGCGGTAAGCTCGTTCTGGATCGCCTTGAGCATCAGGCCCATGGGATCGCGCGCCGACCAGCGCGTGAGACTCGCCACCACATCCTTAGCCAGCACCGGCTCGCCGTCGTGGAACTTGAGTCCGGACCTGAGCTTGAAGGTCCAGACCAAACCGTCGTCGGACACTTCCTCCGACTCGACCATCTGGCGCTGCGGCTGCAATGTGGCGTCGAGGCCATAAAGCGTGTCCCACACCAGCGCGGCGGCGTTGCGCACGACGTATTGAGTTCCCCAGATCGGATCGAAATTCGCGAGATTGGCCTGCGGCACAAACTTCAGTGTGCGCGCTGCCGCGCCTTGGGAAAGCGCCGGCATCGAAAGGCCACCCGTGGCCGCCAGGCTGCCTATCCCGGCCAATCCCTTCAACACAGTCCTGCGATCCATGGAGTTCTCCCAGTCTTGGTTTGTCACGGCAATTCCGGCCAGTTCGATGGCCAAAGGTTGGACGCCGCGTGAGGTGAAGCGGCCAGTCAAACCGATGCCAATCAGCCCCACTTTCTTGCAAGCGGTATGCCAGCAGGGCCCATTTGCGTGCTTGCCGGTGTGGGCTTGCCCTTTATCGGGCTGGAGCCAAGGCGTTCCTGAAGGAAGTCCGGCAGGCGAGCCGTTCCCTGGATCAGGACGCGTCTGAGCGGGGCCGGGCTTGAGGCAGCCCTGGCGCGCTTCTTAGAATGCCATGGCGGCAGCGTTGTTCGACACGCTCGTCTTCCGCATCATCATTCGGGCGATGGCCTCACCAATCACCACCGTGGTGAAATGGGTGTTGGCGCGGCAATCGGACGGCATGATCGATGCGTCCGCCACACGCAGGGCGGCGATGCCTTTCACGGTGCCATCCGGGTTCACCACGCCATTGGCGTCGTTGAAGCCCGCCATGCGGCAAGAGCCGGCGGCGTGCTGAATGTCGCCGGTGTCACGGCGAAGCAGCGCTTCGAGCTCATCGTTCGGCAGCGCCGCTGCCTGCGGCAGCGTCAAGTCGGTGTCAGTCAGGCGTATCCACTCGGCTATTTTCACCAGTGCCGGCCGGGTGGTGATAACGGCCAGTCGCTTCACCGCATCGACCATGCGCAAGAGGTCGCGGTCGTCGGCGAGCATATTTTCTTCGACGACCGGATCGATCGAAGCATCGGTCGAAGCCAGTTTCAAATGACCGCGCGAGTAGGTGTTGAACAGACCTGCACCGATGGCGCCGGGGGCGCCGACACCGCGGTGGTTGAAGGCGATCAAAATCATGTCGCGCTTGCCGCCAGCCGCAAGCCCGGACGAATACGTCACGCAGCAATTGGTATGACGCGCATCCGGGTCGGTTGGCCGAAATTCTTCGCGCAGCTGGATGGTGGCGCGAAACAGCGGATGGTCGAAGAAGTGCTTGCCGACCGGCAGGTCGCGCTCGACCACGATGCCCATCGCCTTCAGCTCGACGGCGGGGCCGATGCCCGAACGCAGCAATATCGCCGGGCTATGGATGGCGCCAGCACACAGCACGATCTCGCGCGCACTGATTTCCGAGCTGCCCTGCCCTTCGATGTGAACCAATACGCCGGTGGCCCGGCCATCCCTGATCAAGAGGCGATCGACCAGCGCATGACCGCGGATTTCCAGATTGGCACGGCCGCGCGCCGGCTCCAGATAGGCTTCATTGGTGGTGATGCGGCGGCTGTCGCGGCTGTTGATCGGGTAGCAGGCGACGCCCTCGCCATCCGGTCCGTTGAGGTCGGCACACCACGGATACCCCGATGCCAGCGCGGCGTCGCGCATCCCGCGGTCGATGGGGCCCCACTTCTCCGGCGGCGCGCGATAGACCGGCAACGGTCCGCCACGGCCATGGCCTGCGCTGTCACCGAACTCGAAATCATCCTCGATGACCGAGAACAGCGGCATGACCTCTTTCGCCGACCAGCCGGTGCAACCACCGGCCGCCCATTCGTCGAACGCATCCGCAACGCCGCGGATGGCGATCTGGCCGTTCATCATCGAACTGCCGCCGAGGCCCTTGCCGCGCCAATAAAAGCGCGCCTCCTGCCCCGCCACCCGGCGCGTCAGCAGGTTCGGCCACTGCCATTTCTCCTGATATTCGCGCTGGTGAATGATCGGAATCGGGTTCGGCGTGCGGACTTCCCAGGGCGCCTCGTCGGCGCGCCAGTCGAGGCCCGCCTCCAGCAGCAGCACGCGCCTGGCGGGATCCTCGGAGAGCCGGGCAGCAACCGCGGCACCGGCAGATCCGCCGCCAACTACGATGACGTCATACATGGCGTTACTTCTCGACGTTCCAGAAAATCGGTATCGCTGACGGTATCAGACCGCGCAGATTGGCGCGATAGGCCGCCGGCTGGGCAAACTGCCCCCACGGAATGCCCGGCGCCTGGTCATACATCACGGTCTGGATCTCGGCCGCGATCTTCTTGCGATCCTCCTCAGCGGGCGCCTTGGCAAAGGCATCCAACAGCGGCGTGATGCGCGGGTCGCATTGCCAGCCCGTGAAGTCGACGCAGTTGAACGCCACCATGACGTTGGTCAGCGGCGACGCCAGATCGTAGCCGCCGGCATGAACGCCGTAAACGCTCCAGCCTTCCTTCTTGGTACGGCGGGCAAGCACCGAGGCCCAGTCCATCACCTGCAAGTCGACAGTGAAGCCGGCCTGCTTCAACTTCTCCGCAAGAACCTGCGCCGAAACGCGCGGCGCTTCGAGATCGCTGGCCTGCATCACGATAACAGGCTCGCCGGCGTATTTCGTCGCCTTAAGTGCCGCGCGCGCCGCCTCAACGGACGGGTTTGCTGCAGCCTCGGTTCCGGCCTTGCTGTCATAGGTGGTGCCGCAGGTGAAGAATGTTGCGCAAGGTGTGGCGTATTTGGCATCGAGACCCAACCCGTCCATCACCTCGCGTTGATCGACCAGCTTCCACAGCACGCGACGGATCGCCGGATCGTCGAACGGCTTCTGCGCGGCGTTGAGGCGATAGGCGCCGGCAAACATGTTGCCTCCGGTGAAGTTGATGACCTTCACCTTGGCGTTCTTTTCCAGAACCGGCAGCAGATCGAACGGTGCGTATTGCATGAAATCCACTTCGCCGGCCTGCAACGCAGACGCAGCGGTAGAACCATCGGGAATGACGCGAATTTCCAGCGTGTCGATGTTGACGCGCTTGCCGCCGGCCAGGAAGTCGGCGGGTTCGGCACGCGGCAGATAATCGGCGAATTTCTTCAGGGTCATGCGATCGCCGCTGCGGTGATCTTCCTTGCTGTAGACAAACGGTCCGGAGCCGATGATTTCGGTGATGCGTTGATCGGCGGGCGTCTTGGCGACACGTTCGGGCATCATGAAAGCGACGGGGCTGACGGGATTGCCGAGTGCGTCGATCACCAGGCCCGAGGGCTCCTTCAGTGTCAGCACGAAGGTCTTGGCGTCACTGGGTTCGAGCGAAGCGGTGACGGCGAAGATTCGCCGGCCGAGCGCATTGCGCTGCCCCCAGCGTCGCAGCGATGCAACACAATCCGCTGAAGTGACCGGCTGACCATCATGCCATTTCAGTCCGTCGCGCAGCGTGAACGTGTAGATCAGACCATCCGGCGAGACCTTCCAGTCCTGCACCATCTGCGGCTTGATCTCGCCCTTGGCGTCCTTTGCAAACAGGGTGTCGAACACCATGAATCCAAAGGTCCGCGAGATATAGGCCGGCGTAAAATGCGGATCGAGCGTGGCGATTTCCGCTTCCAGCACCGCGACAAGATTGCCGCCGGCATAGGCCGGCGTAACCGCCGGAGCCGCGACGAGTGCGAGCAAAAACATCGCTGACATGAAAGCATTCAATTTGGGCATGGGTGCCTTTTCAGGTTCGTGAGCAGAGGCTGGGAAGATTTGGAAACGGACAATTGCGCCTCGCGATCTGTTGATGCTTCAAGCAATGTCCATGCCGTAATGGGTGCACAGCACATGTCACAGCGACTAGCTGCTGTGCGTTCGATTGCGCGAATTTTGAGCGGCGATTGTTCAAAAATGCTGCGCATCCGCCCGGGTCTACCGCGATTTCACACGCGGCGAAGCCATCGCCGAGGCGTTGGAAAGCGCAAGGGAGCTATCAACGGAGTCAGCCGGGAGGTGGCTTAAGCGACGGCGGCGCTAAAGATCGTTGACGCGTTGCACGCCGACGTCGGCCATCCCGGCCCAGGCGGCGTCCAGCGAGCCCGCCAGGTCGATGGCCCTGCATCCGGCCTCCACAAGCACGGTATCGAAGCCGAGCCGGCGTGCGTCCACGGCGGAATAGTAGACGCAAAAATCAGTAGCGAGCCCGGCAAGAAAGATTCGCCGCAAGCCGCGGTCGCGCAAATAACCTGCCAGACCGGTAGGTGTACGCCGGTCGTTTTCAAAAAACGCAGAGTAAGAATCGATTTCGGTACGGAAGCCTTTCCGGATTGTCAGCTGGGCCCGGTCAATCGCGAGGTCCGGATGAAACGCCGCCCCGGCGGTGCCCTGGAGGCAATGATCAGGCCAAAGGGTTTGCTGGCCATATGGCATCGCCACGCTTTCGAAGGGGCTCGCGCCCGGATGCGATGTAGCGAAAGAGCTGTGACCTGCCGGATGCCAATCCTGGGTCAGCACCACGTGATCGAAGCGTTCGGCGAGACGATTGATAACCGGCACCACGGCATCGCCATCGGCAACCGCAAGCGCGCCGCCGGGGCAGAAATCGTTCTGCACATCGATTATCAGCAGTAAATCATCGTTGCCTGGTCGGATCTGCATTCTGGACCTGTGTTTGTCTTGATCGCCCAAACTGTAGCGCAAGACAAGCGTTTGCCAAGGTTGTCGCAACGACAACCGAGCCCTGGCGCTACAGCGCCAGACTGGGCAGATCGAGCCCGTTGGACCGGGCGCACTCGATCGCACTTTCATAGCCCGCATCGGCATGACGCATGACCCCTGTCGCCGGGTCGTTCCAAAGCACCCGCTCGATACGGCGCGCCGCCTCCGGCGTTCCGTCGGCGACAATCACCATCCCGGCGTGCTGCGAATAGCCGATGCCGACGCCGCCACCGTGATGCAGCGAGACCCACGTCGCCCCGCTGGCGCAGTTGAGCAGCGCATTGAGCAGCGGCCAGTCGGACACGGCGTCCGAGCCGTCGCGCATCGCTTCGGTCTCGCGGTTCGGGCTCGCCACCGAGCCGCTGTCGAGATGATCGCGGCCGATGACGACCGGCGCCTTCAGTTCGCCGCGCGCCACCATTTCATTGAATGCGAGGCCCAGCCGATGCCGATCGCCAAGGCCGACCCAGCAGATCCGCGCCGGCAGGCCCTGGAACTTGATCCGTGCCTTCGCCATGTCGAGCCAGTTGTGAAGATGCTTGTCATCAGGCATCAGCTCCTTGACCTTGGCGTCGGTGCGGAAAATGTCTTCGGGATCGCCCGAGAGCGCCGCCCACCGGAACGGCCCGACGCCGCGGCAGAACAGCGGGCGGATGTAGGCCGGAACGAAGCCCGGGAAATCGAACGCATTCTTCAATCCCATATCCTTCGCCATCTGGCGGATGTTGTTGCCATAGTCGAGCGTGGGAATGCCCTGAGCGTGGAAATCCAGCATGGCCTGGACGTGACCGACCATCGAGGTCTTGGCCGCGGCTTCCACCGCTTTCGGATCGGCGCTGCGTTTTTGCTCCCACTCCGCGAGCGTCCATCCCTTGGGCAGGTAGCCGTTGATTGGATCGTGCGCGCTGGTCTGGTCGGTGACGATGTCAGGCCTTACGCCACGACGCACCAGTTCGGGGAAAATATCGGCGGCATTGCCGAGCAGGCCGACCGAGACCGGCTTCTTGCTCTCCGCCGCCTGCGCCATGATCGCGAGCGCCTCGTCGAGCGTGCCGGCCTGCCGGTCGAGGTAACCGGTACGCAGCCGCATTTCGATGCGGCTCGGCTGGCACTCGATCGCAAGCATCGACGCGCCGGCCATCGTCGCGGCCAGCGGCTGGGCGCCGCCCATGCCGCCGAGCCCGGCCGTCAAGATCCACTTGCCGGCGAGACTGCCGCCGTAGTGACGCCGGCCGACCTCGACAAACGTTTCATAGGTCCCCTGCACGATGCCTTGGCTGCCGATATAGATCCACGATCCGGCCGTCATCTGGCCGAACATCATCAACCCCTGCCGATCCAGTTCGTTGAAGTGATCGAGCGTCGCCCAGTGCGGCACCAAGTTCGAATTCGCGATCAGCACGCGCGGCGCATCGAGGTGGGTGCGGAAAATTCCGACCGGCTTGCCGGACTGCACCACCAGCGTCTGGTCGGCTTCAAGCTTGCGCAGTGAGCTAACGATCCGGTCAAAGCTGTCCCAGTCGCGGGCGGCGCGACCGATGCCGCCATAGACGACGAGTTCGCTCGGCCGTTCAGCGACATCCGGATCGAGGTTGTTCATCAGCATTCGCAAGGGTGCTTCCGTCAGCCAGCTCTTGGCGCTGATCTCGGGCCCGTGCGGCGACCGGATCGTACGGTCGTTGTCCAGTCGGCGGTTCATGACAGGTGACCTCTCTCGGCAAGGTTTGGAAACGGATTGTTCTTGAGCACCGTCATTACGGCGGCTGGCAGTGCGCCGGCTGCGACCAGCGCCGTTGCCTTGGCGAGATCGTCCGCCATGTAGCGATCGCCGCCGAGCGCCGGCACCTGCTCGCGCAACAACGCGATGACAGCGGCAAGCGCAGGGCTGGTCGTATGCGGCGCGCGCAGTCCGATGCCTTGCGCTGCGACCAGCAGCTCGATGCCGAGAATGGCGGCCAGGTTGTCCGCCATGTCAGACAAACGGCGCGCGGCATGCGCGGCCATCGACACATGATCTTCCTGGTTGGCGCTGGTCGGTGTCGAATCGATCGAGCAGGCCGCAGCGCGCTGCTTGTTCTCGGCATAAAGGGCGGCCGCCGTCACCTCCGCAATCATGAAGCCGGAGTTGAGGCCGGGGTCGGGCGTCAGGAACGGCGGCAGGCCGAAATTCAGCGCGGGATCGACCAGCGTGGCGATGCGCCGCTCGCTAATCGCGCCGATCTCGGACAATGCCAGTGCAATCTGGTCGGCGGCAAATGCGACCGGCTCGGCGTGAAAATTTCCGCCCGAAACGATCTCGCCGCTCTCGACCAGCACCAGCGGATTGTCCGTCACGGCGTTGGCCTCGATCGTTAGGGTGCGGGCGGCTTGCATCAGCAGGTCAAGCGCGGCGCCGGCCACCTGCGGCTGACAGCGCAGGCAATAGGGATCCTGCACGCGCTCGTCGCCTTCGAGATGCGACAGGCGGATGTCGCTGCCTTCCAGCAACGCTGTAAGCGTTGCGCCAGCCGCGATTTGTCCGTCATGCCCGCGCAACTGCTGGATCTCCGGGCGGAACGGGGCCGTCGACGCCATCGCCGCGTCGACCGACAAGGCGCCTGTCACCAGCGTCGCGCATAAAAGGCTATGGGCGCGCAACACCCCGGAAATCGCATAGGCCGTCGAAAACTGCGTACCGTTGATCAACGCGAGGCCTTCCTTCGGGCCCAGCGTGATCGGCGCAAGATTCGCCGCCGCCAGCGCATCGCGGCCCGGCACAATTTTCCCGCCGACAAGCGCCTGCCCCTCGCCGATCATGACGGCCGTCATATGCGCCAGCGGCGCCAGATCACCGGATGCCCCGACCGATCCCTGCTGCGGCACCAGCGGACAAATGCCGCGCGCCAACATCGCCTGGAGTTGCTCGATGATTTCGCGGCGCACGCCAGACGCGCCTCGTCCCAACGAGACGATCTTCAGCGCCATCATCAGACGCACGATCGGTTCGGGCGTCGGCAGCCCTACCCCGCAGCAATGCGATACAATGAGATTACGCTGCAGCAGCGTCGTTTGATCCGGCGGAATGCGTTTCGACGCCAGTTTTCCAAACCCTGTATTGATGCCGTAAACCGGCGCTTGCGCACCCGCGGCCTGCGCAACAATGGCCGATGCCGCCTCAACGCGCGGCCAGAACGATTGATCAAGCACGACGGCTTCGCCTGCAAGGACGCGCGCAAATTCGTCTAGGCTGACCGCTCCCGGCGAAACGACAATGGATGCGTCGGGGTCGCTCATTGTCCCCTCCACACCCGGCGGTGCAGCGGGTTGAAACCCATTCGGTAAATCAGCTCGGCCGGCCGCTCGATGTCCCAGATCGCGAGATCGCAATATTTGCCGGCTTCGAGCGTGCCGGTCTCGTCGAGAATGCCCAGCGCACGCGCGCCTTCCCGCGTCACGCCGGCGAGGCATTCGGCGACATTCATCCGGAACAGCGTCGCGCCCATATTCATCGCCAGCAGCAGCGACGTCAGCGGCGAGCTGCCGGGGTTGCAATCGGTGGCGAGCGCCATGTTCACGCCGTGGGCCCGGAACAGCTCGACCGGCGGCTTGTTCGTCTCGCGAATGAAATAGAACGCGCCCGGCAGCAACACGGCTACCGTGCCGGCGCGTGCCATGGCCGCGACGCCGGCTTCGTCCGTGTGCTCCAGATGATCGGCGGACAAGGCAGAGAACTCCGAAGCAAGCGCCGCGCCGCCTAGGTTCGACAACTGATCCGCATGCAATTTGACCGGCAGTCCAAGCGCCTTTGCCGCACGAAACACCCGCGCGGTTTGATCGCCCGAGAAAGCGATGCCTTCCATGAAAGCGTCGACGGCGTCCGCAAGGCCGGCCTGCGCCACCGCCGGGAGCATCTCGCGGCAAACCAGATCGATGTATCGATCCTTGTCGCCATCGGCTTCGGGCGGCAGCGCATGCGCGCCAAGAAACGACGTCCGGATGCTGACCGGCCGGTTGCGGCCCAACGCGCGTGCGGCTGACAACTGCCGCATCTCGGTCTCCGTATTGAGCCCATAGCCGGATTTGATCTCGACCGTCGTCACGCCCTCGCCGATCAGGGCGTCGAGCCGTGGCAGCGCACCGGCCACTAGCTCACCCTCGCTAGCGCCCCGCGTCGCCGCTACCGTCGAGACGATGCCGCCGCCAGCCCGCGCGATCTCCTCGTAGCTAGCGCCCTTCAGCCGCAGCTCGAACTCATGCGCACGGTTTCCGCCGAACACCAGATGGGTATGACAATCGACCAGTCCGGGCGTAATCCACCGCCCGCCGCAATCAATCCATTCGGCCGCGTCGGCGTCAGATGGAAAGTCGGAAGAGCTGCCGGCAAAGGCGATGCGGCCACCCCGAGCGGCAATCACGCCACCCTCGATCACGCCGAGGTCTGGCAGATCCCCCCGCACGGTGGCGAGCCGGGCGTTGTGCCAGATTCGATCGAAGCGCTCGGCCATAAGGCATTTCCCTCAAGGGCGGAAGCTTGACGGGGGTATATGTCTATACATATTATCGTGCCGGTGCTCTGTCCAGCCGGTTTGCAAAACATGTCCACGCTGCATTTCGCTTCAGCGCTGCTCCCGTCCGGGTGGGCTGACGACGTGCAGGTCGTTGTGACCGACGGATCCATCACAAAGGTGACGACGGGCGCGATGCCCGTGGCCGGCGACGAACGCCACCAATTGGCCATTCCGGGAATAGCGAGCCTGCATAGTCACGCCTTCCAGCGCGGCATGGCCGGCCTCGCCGAAACTCGCGGCGATACCGCGGATACGTTCTGGACATGGCGCGAGACGATGTATCGTTTCGCGCTGGAAATGACTCCCGAAGACACGGAAGCGGTCGCAACGCTGCTCTATGCCGAGATGCTCGAGCAAGGTTTTACGCGCGTCGGGGAATTCCACTATCTCCATCACAACCACGATGGCGCGCCTTATGCCAATCCTGCCGAGATGGCGACGCGAATTGCGCGCGCCGCCGAAATCACCGGCATCGGCCTCACCCTGCTGCCGAGCTTCTACGCGCACGGCTCGTTCGGTGGAGCCGCACCGCATGCCGGCCAGCGCCGGTTCATCTGCTCGGTCGACCAGTTCGCCAGGCTGATGGCCGCAGCAAAAATGGCTATCCGCGATTTACCCGGCGCCAATATCGGTATCGCGCCGCACAGCCTGCGCGCCGTGACACCGGAAGAATTGGCGGCCATCGCGCCACTCGCCGAAGGCGGGCCGGTTCATATCCACGCTGCCGAACAGGTCAGGGAAGTCGAGGAATGCATCGCCTGGTCGGGCCGGCGGCCGGTTGAGTGGCTGCTCGAACATGCGCCGGTCGATCGGCGCTGGTGCCTGATCCATGCGACCCACACCACCGCGACGGAGATAGCAGCGCTTGCCGCCAGCGGCGCCGTCGCGGGCCTCTGCCCGATCACTGAGGCGAGCCTCGGCGACGGCATTTTCCCGACCCGCGAATTCGTAGACGCCGGCGGCCGGTTCGGCATCGGCACGGACTCCAATGTCCTGGTCGGCGTCGCCGACGAACTGCGTCAGCTCGAATATGGCCAGCGATTAAAGCACCGCGAGCGCAATGTGCTTTCCGGCGGCCCCGGCATCTCGACCGGCCGCGCGCTGTTCGACGCTGCGCTGGCCGGCGGCGCGCAGGCACTTGCACAGCCGGTCGTCGGACTGCAGCCGGGTGCACGCGCCGATATCGTCACCCTCGACACCACGCATCCCTCGCTGGCCGGACGCGGCAGAGATACCGTCCTCGACGGCTGGATTTTTGCCGCGGGCTCAGGTGCCGTCGATTGTGTGTGGGCGGGCGGAAACAAGGTCGTCGACGGGGGACGTCACCGCCTCCGTCAAAGCGCGCGCGACAAATTCAACGCCGCGGTGCGGAGGCTTGTTGCATGAGCCTCTCCACCGATCGCGACAAACACCAGGTGGCCAACACCCCGACGCTGTATAAGCAGATCCGGCTCGACATCGAGCGCCGCATCCTGACCGGCGAATGGCCACCCGGTCATCGCATCCCGTTCGAACACCAATTGATGACGCGCTATGGCTGCTCGCGCATGACCGTGAGCAAGGCGCTGTCGGAGCTGGCGCAAGCCGATCTCATCGAGCGGCGGCGGCGGGCCGGCACCTTTGTGCGCCGTCCCAAGTTCCTGTCGGCGGTCCTGACAATTCCAGACATCCGCGCGGAGATTAGCGCGCTCGGCCGCAGCTATGGCTATCAGTTGATCCGAAGCGCGCGCCGGACGGCCAACGCCGCCGACCGTGAACGCCTTGGCGTACGCAAAACCGGCAAGGTCATCGCGATATCATGCCGCCACAGTGCCGACGGCGTGCCGTTCGCGATCGAGGACCGGCTGATCGATCTCGACGCGGTGCCCGAAGCCGCCACGGCGGATTTTGCGATCGAACCGCCGGGCACGTGGCTGCTGCACCATGTCCCGTGGACGGAGGCCGAACATGCGATCAGTGCGATCGTGGCTGACGATCAGACCGCAACAGCACTGGACATTGCCACCGGCGCGCCCTGCCTCGTGATCGACCGCCACACCTGGCGCAGCGCGCGGACGCTGACCGCCGTGCGCCTTGTCTATCCCGGCGAGTCCCACAAACTGATTGCTCGCTTCAAGGGCGGCTGAGAGGGAAACAGGGTGCGGCACAATTTATGCAGCAATGCGACAAACAGGACCCAATCGACAAACCGGCAGAAGGAACATCATCATGCGTACTTATAAAATACTCGCCGCAACCGCCGTTCTTCTGGTGTCCTCGCCAGCCCTCGCACAGGACGTGAAGGTCGCCATCGGCATCTCCGGATGGACCGGCTTTGCACCGCTCACGCTCGCCAACCAGGCCGGCATCTTCAAGAAGAACGGCCTCGACGTCACGATCAAAAAAATCCCGCAAAAGGACCGCCACCTCGCCGTTGCCTCCGGCGACATCCAGTGCGCGGCGACCACGGTCGAAACCTGGATATCCTGGAATGCCAATGGTGTCGCGACCAAGCAGATCTTCCAGCTCGACAAGAGCTACGGCGCCGATGGCATGGCCACGCGAAACGACGTCGCGGCGATCAAGGAACTGAAGGGCAAGACCGTCGCGGCGTCCGCACCCGGCACCGCACCCTATTTCACGCTTGCATGGATGCTCAAGAAGAACGGACTCACGGTCAAGGACGTGACCGTGGTGAACCTGGAACCGGCAGCGGCGGCGCAGGCATTCGTCGCCGGCCAGAACGATGCGGCCATGACCTATGAGCCTTATCTCTCGACGGTGCGTGCCGCGCCGGACAAGGGCAAGATCATCGCCACCACGCTCGACTACCCGATGATCATGGACACGTTCGGCTGCACGCCGAAATTTCTGACCGAAAACCCGAAAGCCGCGCAAGCGCTGGCGGACAGCTATTTCGAGGCGGTCGCCATGATCGAAAAAGATCAAGCCAAATCCTATGAGATCATGGGCTCCGACGTAAAGCAGTCCGGCGAGCAGTTCGGCAATTCGGCAAAATATCTGCGCTGGCAGGACAAGGCCGCGAACCAGAAATTCTTCGCAGGCGAATTCCAGGCCTTTACCAAGGAAGCCGCAGATCTGTTGCTCGAAATCGGCATCATCAAATCGATTCCGAAGATCGACGACCTCGTTGATACGAGCTTCATCAAGTAGGTTCGGTCGGCGCCGCGCTGGCCCCGCTTCCACACCAGTGGATGCGGGGCCGTCCGCGATCGGCGCACCGCTTTGAGGAACATGCCCCGTGATGCGTCCCCTGGATCCCGTAACGTCGAAGCAGCGCGCCGCCTACGGCTTTGCGTTCTTCGTCGTGTTCGTCGCCCTGTGGGCATGGGCAACTTTTGGCGGCTATGTCTCCAAAACCTTTCTCGCCAACCCGCTGACCATGCTGCAGGAGGGCTTTGAACTCCTGACCAAGCACGGCTTCCTGTTCGACATCGGCATGACGATCTGGCGGGTCATCGGCGGCTTCGTGCTGGCGGCCGCCATCGCGGTGCCGCTCGGTGTTCTGATGGGCGCGTACAAACCGATCGAGGCTTTCCTGGAGCCGTTCGTCTCGTTCGCCCGTTATCTGCCCGCCTCGGCCTTCATCCCGCTATTGATCCTGTGGGCGGGCATCGGCGAGTTGCAGAAGCTGCTGGTCATTTTCATCGGCTCGGTATTCCAGATCATCCTGATGATTGCGGTGAACGTCGGCAACACAAGGCGCGACCTCGTGGAAGCCGCCTACACGCTGGGCGCCGGCGACAGCGGCATCATCCGCCGTGTGCTGCTGCCCTCCTCAGCCCCCGAGATCGCGGAAATCCTTCGGCTCGTGCTGGGTTGGGCATGGACCTATGTCATCGTCGCCGAACTGATCGGCTCATCGTCGGGCATCGGCCACATGATCACCGACAGCCAGGCGCTGCTCAACACCGGCCAGATCATCTTCGGCATCATCGTCATCGGCTTGATCGGCCTCGTCTCGGACTTCCTGTTCAAGGCCTTCAACGCCTGGCTGTTTCCCTGGAAACTGGCATGACCGAGCTGAAGATCGATCAGGTCTCCCGCACTTTCCCCGCGCGCCAGGGCAACGCGCCGACGCGCGCGCTGGAGCCGACCACGCTCAGCGTCGGCAACAACGACTTCGTCACCATCCTCGGCCCATCCGGCTGCGGAAAATCCACGCTGCTGCGGATCATCGCCGGGCTCGACCGGCCGACCAGCGGCCGCGTCATCCTGGACGGCCACGAAGTCACGGGACCCGGCGCCGATCGCGGCATGGTGTTTCAATCGTACACGCTGTTCCCGTGGCTGACCGTGCGCGAAAACATCGCGTTCGGCCTGCGCGAGCGCGGGGTTTCCGAGGCGGATCGCGGCAAGATCGCCGATGGATTCATCCAGCGGGTCGGCCTGTCCGGCTTCGAGAACCACTGGCCGAAGCAACTCTCCGGCGGCATGCAGCAACGCACGGCGATCGCCCGCGCGCTTGCCAACGATCCAAAAATCCTGCTGCTCGACGAACCGTTCGGGGCGCTGGATAATCAGACCCGCGTGCTGATGCAGGAAATGCTGCTCGGCATCTGGGAACGCGAGCAGAAGACCGTGCTGTTCGTCACCCATGATATCGAGGAGGCGATTTTCCTCGGCAGCCGCGTCATCGTCATGAGCGCCCGCCCCGGCCGCATCAAGGCCGAGATCGCGATCGACCTGCCCCACCCGCGATCCTACAAGATCAAGACCGCACCTGAATTCGTCAGCCTGAAGGAACGGCTCGTCGAGGAAATCCGTGCCGAGGCGTTGAAGGTTGCGGTGGATGCCTGAACAGCCATTCGCGCGTCGACGGTCCGCTCCAGCGACAAGCCTATATTGCGGCCGCGGCATAGCGCGGATCGCGGCGGTGCCTGGCCGCTACCGTTAGCGGCCAGGCACCGGATCCTGTCTTCTCTCAGTCACTTCTTGACGGCGAACACCCAAACGACGCCGCCCTGCGGCACGTTATTCTCAAAGCCGTCGACCTTTCCCACCAACGCATCCTGAATGCGCTGCGCATCGACGCCCCAGCCAGACTGCACGGCGATATACTGCGTGCCGTCCACCTCATAGGCGATCGGCATGGCCATGATGCCGGAGTTGGTTTTTTGCTCCCAAAGCAGTTCGCCGGTCTTGGCATGGAAGGCGCGGAACATCCGGTCATTGGTGCCGCCGACAAAAACGAGGTCGCCCGCGGTCGCCGTCACCGAGCCGAACAGCTGCGACTTGGGGAAATTATGCGACCAGGCCTTCTTGCCGGTGGCCGGATCCCACGCCTGCAGCTCGCCAAAGTGGGTAGCGCCGGGACGCGGCGACAAGCCGATATCCTCGGGCTTGGTTCCGAGCCAGAGCTGGCCGGCGACCAACGGCACTTTCTCTCCGGTGAAGCCGCCGCAGAAATTCTCGTTGGCCGGAACGTAGACCAGTCCGGTCTTCTGGCTATACGACGCCGACGGCCAATCCTTGCCACCCCACAGGGATGGACAGAATTCGACCCGCTTGCCGATCACCGGCTTGCGAGCCGGGTCGACAATCGGCTTGCCGCTCTCGGGCTCAATGCCTTTCCAGACGTCGGTATGAACGAAAGGCCAGCCGGCCACATATTTGATGCTGTCCGGCTTGCGCTCCAGTACCCAGAAAATCGCGTTGCGACCCGGATGGATCAGACTCTTGATGGTGCGGCCGTCCTTTTGCAGGTCGACCAGCATCGGTGCGTCCACCTCGTCCCAATCCCAGGAATCGTTTTGATGGTACTGGAAGTAGGTTTTCATCTTGCCGGTATCGGGATCGAGCGCCAGCACTGAACTCGTGTAAAGATTGTCGCCGGGATGAGTGTCGCCCGGCCAGGGTGCGGCGTTGCCGGTGCCCCAATAGATTGTCTTGGTGTCTGGATCGTAGTTGCCTGTCATCCAGGCCGATCCGCCACCCGTTTTCCAGTCGTCGCCTTTCCACGTGTCGTTACCGGGCTCACCCGCGCCGGGAATGGTGAAAGTCCGCCACAGTTCCTTGCCCGTGTCGGCATCAAAGGCAACGACGTAACCGCGCACGCCGAGTTCGCCACCGGAACCGCCGACGATCACCTTGCCGTCGACGATCAAGGGCATCAGGGTCAGATACTGCCCCTTCTTGTAATCCTGAACCTTGGTATCCCAGACCACTTTGCCGGTCTTGGCCTCGAGCGCGACCACATGGTCGTCGGTCGTGGCGAGGAACACCTTGTCCTGCCACAGCCCCACGCCGCGGTTGGTGGGGTGCAGTTGAAAGAGGTCTTCGGGAAGCTGGCGCTTGTATCGCCAGTACTCGTCGCCGGTCTTGGCGTTGAGCGCGATCACCTGCCCCGCCGGCGTTGCGACGAACATCACGCCATTGTTGATGATCGGTGGGGCCTCGTGGCCCTCGACCACGCCGGTCGAGAACGTCCACACCGGCGTCAGGTTTTTCACGTTCGAGGTGTTGATCTGATCGAGCGGGCTGTATCCCTGGCCGTCATAGGTCCGGCGATAATGCATCCAGTTGCCAGGTTCCGGATTCTTGAAGTCGATCGGCCGTTACCGGACTGTAGTTCTCGATCGGGCCGGCGGCAGCGATCGTAACGAGGCAGGTGGACGCGAGCAAACCCGCCAAAAGCCATTGCTTCAAGACCATAACGCAACCTCCCCTTTGTTTTAATCTCACGAATTCTGTTTTTCGTTGTCGTGGATCGACGGCGGCCCGCCGTCATCTGGCCGGCTGTGCACCTACCTTTCCAACGAATGTCGCGGCCACCGTCAGTGGCCCGTCTTCTGCCGCCAACGGAAGCGCCGGCAGACGCCGAGGCGCTGGTCCGAAGATCACTTGCGCGCTTTGCCTGGGGTCATATTCGGAGTTATGGCAAACGCATTTGAACACGTCCTTGTCGCCGCCTGCCGCCTTCACCCATGCCGTGATCGGACAACCGGTGTGGACGCAGATGATCGAATAGGCCACGACGCCGCCGGCAGCGCGCGAGCGCGTCTCCTCATCCAGCTCAGCCGGATCCAGTTTCACGACAAGCACCTCGTTCAGGCGCGAGCCCTTGCGGACAACCGATGTCTTGGGATCCTTTGGCCACGCCCGCACCGGAGGCCCACCTGCTTTCAGATCCTCCGGCTTGATCACCTCGCCGGCGCGGTCCCCGTCAGAGAAAACCAGCACGTCGGCCTTCTGAGGTCGCTCATTGCTGCCCGGCAAATCCTCCTCGGCGATGGAAGACTTCGATGACGCGAGGCAAGTTCCGGCGGCAAGAGCTGTCAGGATGAGTGCGCGTCGCGTCGGATCATGACACATCGTCGCGAGTTCCGCGTCTGTGCTTGTGATCGACGTTGTTGCCTGATCTGATTTGCACATCATGCAAATTGATGGAGGGACTCGGTCAAAAGAATGGCGATCGAGAAATTTGTGTTTTGCGATATTCTCCCTCTGGTTGTGTCAGCGATTTCGGGAAAAGCCAGCAATCGTAAGCGTCCATCGCACTTCATGCGATGACAACGGCAGCCTGGCGCATCATGCGTATTTCGCAGAACAGCTCAGCCTTCCACGATGTGCGGTGCGTTATAAGCGCGTGCTAGCGAGATCGAGAATTGCAAGGCGTCGGCGAAGAGCATTGGCACACGCCGGTGTGCGTTGCACGAATGGTGAAAACCCATACTGTACCGGGCAACGCCGAAGAAAGCGTTCTCCATGTCGCCCGACAGCGACGTTCACGTTTGACGACAATTGCTTTTTCTTATGCCACTGCGTCAGCGCTCCTGACCAAATGCAATTCTTTCCCGATGCCCCGCTTTCGCCAAACATACGGACGCAAATATAGAACGCCTTGTGGCGGCCGATCCGCCAAGCGCGGCCTACTGAACAACAGCTAATAATAATGATCAGGAGGATGGCCCAAAGAAATCCCAGCCAGACAGCAAGGAATTTCGAAGCGACGGCGCTGAGCGATCAGCCGTAACGTTTTTCGCTCACGTCGGCGCTACCCATCATCAGCTTACGAAGAGCGAGGATCGATCATGATTACCTTGAAGATAAACGGCCAGCAAAAGAACTGGGATGGCGATCCCGACCTTCCGCTGCTCTGGTTCCTCCGCGACGAAGCCGGACTGACGGGCACGAAATATGGCTGTGGCCAGGCGCTTTGCGGCGCCTGCACCGTGATCGTCGACAAGCAGGCGGTGCGCGCCTGCATCACGTCGGTTTCCGACGTAGTCGATCGGGAGGTCACGACGATCGAAGGCCTGCATCCGACCGGCGATCACGCGGTTCAGAAGGCCTGGCGCCAGCTCAATGTCCCGCAATGCGGCTTTTGCCAGGTCGGCCAGATCATGCAGGCGGCGGCGCTGCTGATCGAAAATCCAAAACCCAACCACGATCAAATACGCGAGGCGATGGCGGGCAATATCTGCCGCTGCGGCTGCTATCAGCGCATCGAAAACGCGGTTCACCTCGCTTCGACGGGGGTCTGACCATGAACATCTCAACCAATCCCAAAAAACTCCGTGGCTTTGAGCGATACGTCAAAGTCGACAACGTTTCGCGCCGCAGCATCCTGAAGGGCCTCGGGCTGGCCGGCGGCTTCGTGTTGGCCGCCCCCGTGATGTCGCGCCCCGCCCTCGCCGCGTACCAGACCGGCGCGGACAAGATGCCGCACGGAACCGTGGTGGACCCGCGCGTGTTCGTCGCGATCGCGCCCGACGGCATCGTCACCATCGTCGCGCACCGCGCCGAGATGGGAACCGGCGTCCGCACCAGCCTGCCGATGATCGTTGCCGAAGAGATGGAGGCCGACTGGTCGCGCGTTCGCGTCCAGCAGGCGCATGGCGACGAGGTCAAATTCGGCAACCAGGATACCGATGGATCGCGCAGCACGCGTCACTATCTGATGCCGATGCGCCAGATCGGCGCTTCGGCGCGCACGATGCTCGAAGGTGCAGCGGCGAAACGCTGGGGTGTGCCGGCGACCGAAGTGAAGGCGGTCAATCACGAGGTCGTCCACAGTGCGAGCGGACGCCGCATCGGCTTTGGCGATCTGGCGGCCGATGCCGCCAAGGAGTTGGTGCCGAGTGTCGAAGGGTTGAAGCTGAAAGACCCAAAGGATTTCCGCTATCTGGGCAAAGGCCAGATCAGCATGGTCGATCTGCGCGACATCACGGTGGGCACCGCGCGTTACGGCGCCGACGTCCGCCTGCCCGGCATGAAATACGCCGTCATTGCCCGGCCGCCGGTGACCGGCGGCAAGGTCGCGTCGTTCGACGGGGCGGCGGCAATGAAAGTTTCCGGCGTCGAGAAGGTCATGGAAGTCAAGGGCTGGCCGTGGCCTTCCAAATTCCAGCCGCTCGGCGGCGTCGCCGTGATCGCGCGCAACACCGGCGCGGCGATCAAGGGCCGCGACGCCCTGAAGATCGTCTGGGACGATGGTCCCAACGGCAAATACGACTCGGTCGCCTACCGGGCCGAACTGGAGGCCGCCGCACGAAAGCCCGGCCTGGTGCTGCGCAAGGAAGGTGACGTGGAAGCCGCCTTGAACGGCGCCGACAAGGTGATCGTCGGTGAGTACTATCTGCCGCATCTGGCCCATGTCGCCATGGAGCCGCCGGTTGCGGTCGCGGACGTCAAGCGGCGACAAGGCAGAGATCTGGGGGCCGGTGCAAAGCGCGGGCGGAACGCGCGAGGACGTCGCCAAAACGCTTGGCATTCCCGAGGAGAATGTCACCGTCAACGTGACGCTGCTCGGCGGCGGCTTCGGGCGCAAGTCGAAGTGCGACTACGCCATCGAAGCAGCGCTGCTTTCAAAAGAGCTCGGTGCCCCCGTAAAGGTGCAATGGACGCGGGAAGACGACGTTCGCAACGGCTTCCTGCACACCGTCTCGGTGGAACGCATCGAGGCCGGCCTCGACAAGAGCGGCAAGGTGACGGCCTGGCGCCATCGCAGCGTCGCGCCAAGCATCGCCTCGACATTCGCCGCCGGTGCCGGTCATCAGGCGCCGTTCGAACTCGGCATGGGGCTTGTCGACATGCCCTTCGAGATCGCCAACGTCCAGTGCGAGAATCCGGAAGCGGCCGCGCATGCCCGCATCGGCTGGTTCCGCTCGGTGTCGAACATCCCGCGCGCCTTCGCGGTGCAGTCGATGGTCGCCGAAATCGCACAGGCGACCAAACGCGATCCAAAGGACATGCTGCTGGAGCTGATCGGCTCTCCGCGGATCGTCAAGCTCGATTCCGTGAAAGACCTCTGGAACTACGGCGAGCCCTATGACAGCTACCCGATCGATACCGCGCGTCTTCGCAAGGTCGTCGAACTGGTCGCAGACAAGGGCGGCTGGGGCCGGTCCGTCCCCAAGGGACACGGGCTCGGCATTGCGGCGCACCGCAGCTTCGTCAGCTATATCGCGACCATCGTCGAGGTGGCCGTTGACGACAAGGGCAAGCTCACCGTGCCGCGGGTCGATACCGCCATCGACTGCGGAACCTATGTCAATCCGGAGCGGATCCAGTCGCAGATCGAGGGCGCTGCGATCATGGGCATGAGCCTCGCCAAACATGGCGCGATCACCTTCAAGGACGGCAAGGTGCAACAGGGCAATTTCGACGATTTCCCGGTGATCCGGATCGACGAGTCCCCGGGCGTCACGAACGTCTACATCGTGCCTCCCGGCCCCGACACGCCGCCCAGCGGCGTCGGCGAGCCGGGTGTGCCGCCCTTTGCGCCGGCGCTGATCAACGCGATCTTCGCCGCGACCGGCAAGCGCATCCGCGCCCTGCCGATCGGCAAGCAATTGGAGGCGTAGCGGGAACGTTAGACCGAACCGGCCGTTTCATTGGTCTGAGAGGAGTTCAGACCGATGAAACCCAACGCAACGGCGCTCGCGGTATCGCTACTGTCGAGCGTGCTTCTATTGAATGCTCCGGCGGCGATCGCTCAAACCACGTCGCCGCCGAGCGCGACCGCAACGCGGCCGGCGACAACGCCGCCCGGCCAAACTTCCCTGCCAAACGAAGCCCCGCCGGCCACGACAACTCAGACCACCGGCGAAGCCAGTCGCGATCCCGTCGTGAAGAAAATGAACGAGGACGAAAAGCAGAAGGTCGATACCAAAGGCAAGTAGCCCGCGGGCACTGCAGCAAAGTGCAATAGCGGGGCGGCGAACGGTGTTCGCCGAGCGCGGGCTCTCAACCTCTCCCGCTTCCGGGGGAGGTCGGCGCGAAGCGCCGGGTGGGGGCTCTCTCCACACGAAAATCCCTATGCGGAAGCACCCCCACCCCAGCCCTCCCCCGCAAGCGGGAGAGGGAGCACACCTCCTTCCTGCGACGCGGGCGCTGGTTGACTTCTCTTCCGCATTCTCCAAATACTTGCCTGAGAACCGGAAAACCGGTCCGGCGATAATGATAATTCAGGGGGAGGACACGATGCCGACTTCACGCAGAACGCTGCTGAAGACTTCCGCCGCTGCCGCCGCCGCATTCAGCCTCGATTGGACACGCGCGCAGGCACAGGCCGAAACGGTGCGCATCGGCCTGATCTACGACCTGACCGGGCCGTTTGCCGCGGGCGGGTCGGTCGCCTCCTCGATCGGTGCGCAGATTGCCATCGACCTCGTCAACGAGAAGGGCGGCATCGCGGCAAGTACAAGATTGCCTCAATCGCCGCCGACTCCCAGAGCAAGCCTGATGTGGCGATCAATGAGGCCAACCGCCTGATCGACCAGGAAAAGATCGACATCATCAACGGCGTTTATGCCAGCTCGCACGCGGTCCCGCTCGCCGCCAAGGTCGAGCAGCAGAAAAAGATCCTCTGGATCACGACCGCGGTTTCGACTGCCGTGTTCAAGGACAAGAACCTGCAATATGTCTTCCGCGCGCAGATCCACTCCGACCAGTATGGCCAGGCCTTTGCGGGCTTCATCAGTGAACACGCCAAGGCCAAGCTCGGCATGGAGCCCAAGGACGTCAAGGTCGCGCTGATCCACGAGGATGGCCCTTATGGCGTCGGGGTCGCCGCCGCCGACGAGGCCTATTCCAAGGAGGCCGGCCTTCAGGTCGTGCTCCGGGAAGGTTATTCGGCGTCTGCGCCCGACCTCTCGGTGCTGGTGACCAAGCTCAAGCGTGCCAAGGCCGACGTGATCTCGCATGCGGGATACAACCCCGATATCACCCTGTTCCTGCGTCAGGCGCGCGAGAACGGCCTCAAGTTCAGGATGCTGTTCGGTGCCGGCGCGGGCTACAGCCAGCTCGACAAATTGCGGGCGACGTTCGCGGCCGACATCGACAATTTCTGCAACATCGACCCGGTGCCGGCGCAATTGCTCGATGCTTCGAAACTCGCGCCCGGCGTCGGCGATCTCACCAAAATCATGGTCGCACGCTACAAGGAAAAAACCGGCGCGACCGACGTTCCGCCGCATTGTTCGATGGGCTTCAACCAGACCTGGATCCTGCTCAACAACGTGCTGCCGGTCGCCAAGGAGAAATACGGTGGCTTCGATCCCGAGGCCATTCGCAAGGCGGCGCTCGACGTCGACATCCCGCCGGGCGGCACCATCCAGGGCTATGGCGTGAAATTCTATCGGCCCGGCACGCCGCTGTCCGGTCAGAACGAGCGCTCGACCCCGGTCGTCATGCAGAATGCCGGCGAGCACATTTCGGTGGTGTGGCCGACCAACATACGAACGCAGGACCCGGTGTTCCCGCTGCCGAAATCGTCGGTCTATGCGGTGTAGCGCTGGACGATCTAATCGATCTATCGGCGGTCGCGGTCACCTCTCCCGCTTGCGGGGGAGGTCGGATCGCATCGCAGATGCGATCCGGGTGGGGGCTCTCTCCACTCGACCAGTGTGACTCGCGGAGGCACCCCCACCCCAGCCCTCCCCCGCAAGAGCGGTGGAGATCGACTCGGCGCATGCAAGGCCTCGGTCAGCTTGCGGCGTTGCTGACCGATCGCTCGCCGACAATTCGGGAAATCGTCGAGCGTATAACGGCAATGCCTCGCAACTTTTTCTACGGGTTTGCTCTCCGACGTCGGCGCCCGTAGGCGTCGGCTCAGCAGTGAAGCACCCGCATGAGTGAGAACGAGCAGGAGAACGGCGCCACCGGGCCGATCATGGGGCTGCGCGCCAGCTACATGTATGGTGTGGCGCTGCCCCCCGATGCCGAAGGCACCCACTACCACATCGGCTGCTGCGGCTTCAAAGTCACCGGGACGAATGGCTTTATCGCCCCCAACACCTTCGTGCCCCGCGACCGGGTGACGGAGATGACTCTCGCCGGCTACCGGATGCAGTTCTTCCACACCGGCGGCGAGGCGGCGAGCCACATCGGCATCTATCTGCCCGAACAGCGCGTCGTCTTCATCGGCGACGAGGTGCAGGGCCCGACCTTCCCGCAGCTCCACTCGCTGCGCGGCACAAGGCCGCGCGACATCGACCGCTGGGCCACCGCAATCGACAGGGTACGCGCCTTCAACGCGGAATATCTGGTGCCCGGCCACGGCCAGACGGTCACCGGCGCCGACAAGGTTCAGGCCATGCTGACGAAATACCGCGATGCGATGCAATACGTGCTCGACCAGAGCATCCGGCTCATCAACATGGGCTACACGCCCGACGAGATGGCCGAAACGGTCAGGCTGCCGAAGGACGTCCAGGTCGAACCATGGGGCATCGAATACTACGGCAACGTCCACGTCAGCACCCGCAACGTCTACGGCGGCTTGATCAGTTGGTGGAACGGCGACCCGGCCGAACTGGAGCCGACACCCAGGCTTGAAAAGGCGCGCCGTACCGTCGAGATGATGGGCGGTCGCGACAAGGTCTTTGCCGAGGCGGACCGCGCCTTCTTCGCCGGCGATCCGCAATGGGCGGCCGAACTGACCACTCCGCTCATCCGCATCAACCGGGACGACTGGCAGGCTCGCTTCCTGAAGGCCGCTGCGCTGCGCAAGATCGGCTATCGCCAGACGAGCAGCAGCCTGCGCGGCTTCTACCTGACGGGCGCGCTGGAGATCGAGGGCAAGGTCGATCCAGGCGCGCTTCAGCAAAAGATCGCCGCACAGCTATTCTCGGCCGAGACGGTGCCCAGTGACACGCTGTCATATGATCCGCTACCGCATCAATCCGGATCGGGCTTCCTGGCAAGCAGCTGAGCCTTGCTACCGCTCACCGATACGGTCGCGAGGATTTCACCCTTCGCCTTCCAACAGCATTTTGGAGATCCAGCTCCCGCCCACGCTGTGGATTCCGCGTTATGACCCGCCGGCAGTTCAACCTGTTCGAGGGCGGGCTCAGCCCTGGCGGATCGCTGCGCATCTGCTCCCGGCAACAAGGCGACTCAAGACTCTTGCGTCTGGACCATCGGGAGCGCAGTCCCGATGCCGCTACACTTCAATCCGATCTGGACACGCGTCACAACACAACACGCCGCCCCTCCTCCGCCGCCCAGTAGCCGGCGTAGTTGACCTTGATCGTCTCAAAGGCCAGCGCCAGATCGGAGAGCGGCTGCCGGCCGGTCGCGACGCATTCCATGAAATCCTGGATTTCCTGCACGTAGCCGCGCGTCCATTCCTCCTCGATGCAGACATATTGCCAGCCGGTCTTCCGGTCGACCTTTTCGGTGATGTAGACGCTTGCGAGTTTTTCCTCGCTGGTCTGATAGCTCATCATATGCGTGTTCGGCGTGATGTTGGCGAACAGCGCGCCGCTGCTGGTATGGGTTTCGATCAAATTGCGCACGCCGCCGAGGATCATGTCGCCGGAAAAAACCGTGGCCTTGGTGCCGTCGGAGAAGGTGGCGTTAAGCATGCCCCAATCCTCGACATCGACGGGATTGGCCTTGAGCACGGCCCGTTCTTCCGGACGCAGGCATGCCGTCACGTTGCCGACGTCGCACGTCACGCTCGCAACCGTGATCGTCTCCGCCGCGCGCGCGGGCCTCGACCTGCTTGAGATAGAGTACCGCCGAGAGCGGATGGCATCCCATCCGGATCAGCGAGCCGCCGCCGGTCATCGCCCACTGCGCGGCGTGCGCGGCATGCGAGCCGGAGTGGCTCTCCTCTCCCTTCATGAACAGGATCTTGTCTTTCGTGGCCTTGAGGATCTCCACGGTCTTGGTCACCGCCGGCGCGTAGATCCAGTCCTCGGCATACATGAAGAGCCGGCCGGTCTTGTCGATCGCCGCGCGGGTTGCGGCCATCTCTTCCATCACCCGCTCATACATCAGCGCCTTCGGCACATGCTTGCCGATCGGCTGCGTGTCGCCTTCGCGCCCGAAATAGCCGCTGAACGGCTTTTCGCAGATCACATGCTTGCCGGCCTGCATCGCATCGACGATCATCGAAGCGTGCAGATTGGGCGGCGTGCAGATGTCGATGACATCGATATCGGCGTCGGCGATCAGGTCGCGAAAGCTGCGATACGCCGTCGGGATCTGGTGGCGGCGGGCAAATTCGACGACATGATCGCCCCTCGCCGCAACGGCCCTGACCTCGACATCGACGCCATAGACACGCCGGTAGGCATGCATGTGCAGCTCGGACACGAAACCGCAGCCGGCCAGACCGACCCTGATTTTCGCCATTTCAGCGCACGCCCTTGCGCCGCATCAAGGACTCGAACAGCTCGGTCAGGCCGAAATTCCAGGGCTCGCAATCGCCGCTATGACGCATCCGGTTGGTCAACCGGCCGAGTTTCGGGGTTGCGACCGTCACCAGATCGCCTTCGACATGGGTGAAGCCCTGCCCCTTCGCGGCGCGGTCCTGGATCGGCGCAAACATGGTGCCGAGGAACAGCACGAAACCATCGGGGTACTGATGGTTCTCGTTGATCGTCTGCCCGACGATGTCGGCCGGGTCGCGGCTGATCTGGGTCAGGGAAGATGCGCCGTGCAGGACAAAGCCCTCCGGCCCCTTCACCTCCAGCGAGATCTCCATCTTCCTGACGTCGTCGAGCGTGAAGCCTGCGATCGAAGAACCGCACGAACGGCCCGATGGCGCAGGACGCGTTGTTGTCCTTGGCCTTGGACAGCAGCAGCGCCGAACGTCCCTCGAAGTCGCGCAGATTGACGTCGTTGCCGAGCGTCGCGCCGACGATTTTTCCGTCGTGCGTCACCACCAGCACCACCTCCGGCTCCGGATTGTTCCAGGTCGATTTCGGGTGCAGGCCCGCATCCACGCAGGTGCCGACCGCCGACAGGACCGGCGCCTTGGTGAACACCTCCGCGTCCGGCCCGATGCCGACTTCGAGATACTGGCTCCAGGCATTCTGGGAAACCAGCACGTCCTTGACATGCTGCGCTTCGGCCGAGCCCGGCTTCAGTTGCGACAAATCAGTGCCGACGATCCGCGTCACCTCGGCCCGAATGGCCTGCGCCGAGTCCGGATTGCCGCGCGCCCGCTCCTCGATCACCCGTTCCAGCATCGATACGGCGAACGTGACGCCGGCCGCCTTGATCACCTGCAGATCGATCGGGGCCAGCAGCCACGGCTTGGTCGGATCGCGGGTGTCGGGCGGCGTGTTGTTCAAAATGTCCTGCAGCGCGCCGATCCGCACGCCCTTCGTGGCGCGCAGCGCCTCGGCCGGATCGGAGGCGGCAAGCTGGCTGGCGGTCGGGAATTCGTCCGATATGTCGAACACACCCTTCTCGCGGATCGCCACCACCGCCGGGCCGGCGAGATCGGGACGCCAGACCCTCCCCATCAGCGCGGCATTTGCGAAATCGTCGGGCAGAATGAAGGCGGCGTCTGTGGCAATCTGCATCGGGAGGATCCTTGCGAGCTCGTCTTCTTGTAAGGCTGCCTCGTGCATAGAAGGGAACCGCGCGACGGGTCAACTGCTCCGGAGTTTTTCCGGCTGGGTGACTTCGTAACCCGGATGAGCGGAGCGATATCCGGGGCAGTCGCGTATGCGGAAGCAGTCTTCCCGGATGTCGCTCCGCTCATCCGGGCTACAGGAGCTTGGGCCGCTTCGCGCCGCAACATGAAAAAACCGGCGGGTTTTCACCCGCCGGCAGTGGTAGTCCAGAGGGAATTCTTCAGGCCGCCTTCTTGGCCTTGGCCACATGACTCGAGATCGCGTCCATCAAGGGCGGCGACAGGCAATCATAGGGCTCGAGCCCGAGTTCCTTGAGCCGAGACCTGATGCCATCCATCTCGGCCGGTTGAACGCCGGACTCCAGCACGGACGACACGAACGCGGCGAACCCGGGGGCCGCCCATCCACCTTCCTGGAACAGTTCGGGATGGATGAAGTCGAGGCCGAAGAACGGATGCCCGGTGTTCTCGATCCGGCCATACATATGCGTGCCGCAGGCCTTGCAGGCATGGCGCTGGATCGTCGCCGACGCGTCGACAATCTGCAGCTTGTCACCGTTCTCGGTCACCTTGACATTGTCGCGCGGCACCACGGCGACGACGGAGAAGGTCGCGCCGGAGGGCTTCCAGCATTTGGTGCAACCGCAGGCGTGGTTGTGGGCCACATCGCCCTTGATGGCGACCTTGACCGGTCTGTCCGAGCATTTGCAGACAAGGGTGCCGCCGGCGAAACTGCCGGTCCCCTTCTTTACGCCGCTATCGATCGATGGGTGGATATGAGCAGTCATGGGCCTGTCCTCCTTGTGTTTGAAGTTCTCCGATCAGAACACGACAACCGAACGGATCGATTTTCCCTGATGCATGAGGTCGAACCCGCGGTTGATCTCCTCCAGCTTGAGGACGTGCGTGATCATCGGATCGATCTCGATCTTTCCGTTCATGTACCAGTCGACGATTTTCGGCACGTCCGTGCGGCCGCGCGCGCCGCCGAACGCCGTGCCCTTCCAGACGCGACCGGTCACCAGCTGGAACGGCCGGGTGGCGATTTCCTTGCCGGACTCCGCGACCCCGATAATGACCGAGACGCCCCAGCCGCGATGGCAGGCTTCGAGCGCCTGCCGCATCACGTTGGTGTTGCCGGTGCAGTCGAAGGTGTAGTCGGCGCCGCCGTCGGTAAGCCCGACCAGATGCTGGACGATGTCGCTGACCTTGGTCGGGTTGACGAAATGGGTCATGCCGAACCGGCGGCCCCAGTCTTCCTTGGAATCGTTGATGTCAACGCCGACGATCTTGTCGGCGCCGACCATCTTCGCGCCCTGGATGACGTTGAGCCCGATGCCGCCGAGACCGAACACGACGACGTTGGAGCCCGGCGTCACCTTGGCGGTATTGACCACGGCGCCGACGCCCGTCGTCACCCCGCAGCCGATGTAGCAGCTCTTGTCGAACGGCGCGTCCTCGCGGATCTTTGCCACCGCGATCTCCGGCAGCACGGTAAAGTTCGAAAACGTCGAGCAGCCCATATAGTGGAAGATCGGCTTGCCCTGATGGCTGAAGCGCGAGGTGCCGTCCGGCATCAGCCCCTTGCCCTGGGTGGCGCGGATGGCGGTGCAGAGATTCGTCTTCTGGCTCAGGCAGCTTTTGCACTGGCGGCATTCCGGCGTGTAGAGCGGAATCACGTGATCGCCGGCCTTGACCGACGTCACGCCCGGCCCCACTTCGCGGACGATGCCGGCGCCCTCATGACCGAGGATCGACGGAAAGATGCCTTCGCTGTCAAAGCCGTCGAGCGTGTAAGCGTCGGTGTGACAGATTCCAGTCGCCTTTATCTCGACGAGGACCTCACCGGCCTTCGGGCCTTCCAGGTCGACCTCGACGATTTCAAGAGGCTTCTTGGCCTCGAATGCGACAGCGGCGCGGGTCTTCATTCTAAACTCCACATCTTCTTTTCAAGTCGCTGCACGGACGTACCGGGACGCGCACCTCGCATGCTCGGCACGATCATTTGGTCCCCATGCAGGCCTTTTCCGCCTCAGTGTAGGCGTCCGGCTTTGTCTTCCCGTTTGGGAGGCCGCACGCGCCCGACGGCGTCATAAGCGCGGGCACGCAGATAAACGTAGAGGTCGTCCATGTAGCAGGCGACATTCGGATTATCCCCGAACGCCGGCATGACGCTTTCCTGCGCCGTATTGACGTTCTTGCGACCGCTGGCGACCACGCCGAGGAAATCGCCGTAGTTCATGGTCTTCACCGAATCCTTCAATGCCGGTGCGTAGGTCGAACCCATCCCGTCAGGGCCATGGCAGACATGGCATTCGGAGTGATAGCGGCGGAATCCGGAATAGGTGTACCAATCGACCGTCCCGTCGGCCGCAACGTTGAAGGTCGGATTTCCTTCCTTGTCGAGATACTTGCCATCCTCGGACTTGACGGCCTTGGGATCGTCGGCAGCTAAGGCAACTTTTCCCGGCGCCACAAGTATGAGAGTGGCCGCAACCAACCAGATTATACGCAAGAGCTCATCCTCGACATTCGATCTAGATCAACCGGCGCGTGGAACGAGCCACGCGCCGGACGAGGTGGTCCTGCTTTACTGCGGTAGTGCGAACACGGTCAGCGTGCCGCCGAGCGCGGTATAGTTGCTCAGCGCGGCGTAGCCACCGACCGCGCCGAGGCCTTCAGTGGGTTCGGTCAGACCTGCAGCAAGGCCGATACCCGCCCAGCCGCCGACGCCGGACAGCACGGCCACATACTGCCTGCCGCCATTCTCATAGGTCGTGACGTTGCCGATGATGCCCGACGGGGTCTTGAACTTGTAAAGTTCCTTGCCGGTCTTGGCATCGACTGCCTTCAGATAGCCTTCGAGCGTTCCGTAGAACACCACGCCGCCAGCGGTCGCGAGCGCTCCCGACCACACCGAGAACTGCTCCTTGTTCGACCAGGCGATCTTGCCGGTCTTGCCATCCCAGGCAATGAAATTGCCCATGTGGCTTTCGCCCTGGGGCGGATACATCGACAGCGTCGCACCGACGTAAGGCTGACCTGCGGTGTAGCTCACCTTGAACGGCTCGTAGTCCATGCAGACGTGGTTGGTCGGCACGTAGAACAGTTGCGTGTCGGGCGAATAGGCTGCCGGCTGCTCGTCCTTGGTGCCGAGCGCGGCCGGGCAGATGCCCTTGGTGTTCTTGTCTTCGCCGCCCTTTTCGGTCGAGTACTGATCGAGCACCTTGGGACGGCCATAGGTTGGCGAGCTCTTGTTCATGTCGACGCCAGAGGTCCAGTTGACCTTCGGATCGTACTTCTCGGCGACCAGGAGTTCGCCGGTTGAACGGTCCAGCGTGTAGCCCAAACCGTTGCGATCGAAATGGGTCAACAGCTTGCGTTCTGCACCGCCGATCTGCTGGTCGCTGAGGATCATTTCGTTGACGCCGTCATAGTCCCACTCGTCGTGGGGCGTCATCTGATAGACCCACTTGGCCTTTCCGTCGTCCGGATTGCGCGCGAAGATGGTCATCGACCACTTGTTGTCGCCCGGGCGCTGCTTCGGGTTCCAGGTCGAGGGGTTGCCCGAACCGTAATAGACTAGGTTCAGACTGGGGTCATACGAGATCCAGCCCCATGTGCAGCCGCCGCCGATTTTCCACTGGTCACCCTGCCAGGTCTTGATGCTCGAAGTCCTTGCCGACCGGCTTGCCCAGTTCGGTGGTGCTGACGGGATCGACCATGATCTGGTCGTCCGGTCCTTCCGAGAAGGCGCGCCAGGCCTGCTTGCCGGTCTTCAGGTCGTAAGCGGTGACGTGACACTGCACGCCAAACTCACCACCGGAAATGCCGATCAGGACCTTGTCCTTGACGACGAGCGGCGCGGAGGTGCCGGTGCCGCCTTTGCCCGGATCTCCATTCTTGACGCTCCACGCCACCTGCCCGGTCTTGGCATCGAGTGCGACCAGGGTGGTGTCGGCCTGATGCAGGAAGATCTTGCCGTCGCCATAGGCCACGCCGCGATTGACAGTGTCGCAGCACATCACCGGAATGACGTTCGGATCCTGCTTGGGCTCGTACTTCCAGACGATCTTGTTCTCCTGCGAAAGGTCAAGAGCGTAGACCTTGTTGGGGAACGGCGTATGGACGTACATCATGTTGCCGACGACGAGCGGCCCGCCTTCGTGGCCGCGCAGCACGCCGGTCGAGAAGGTCCAGGCGACCTGGAGCTTGCCGACATTGGCGGCGGTGATCTGATTGAGCTTCGAATAGCGTGTGTTGGCGTAGTCGCCGGCCGGCATCACCCAGTCTTTCGGGTTCTGCGCCATCTTGTTCAGCTCTTCGTTGGCATAGGCTGCGCCTACGGCGAATGTCGCCATGGCGCCAATACAGGCAGCAGATAGCACCTTGCGCATCGTGGTTCCTCCCAGATTAAAGAGTTTTGGGTTTCCGCCGAGACGGCCCATTTTCCATTCTTGGTCCTTGTTTCTATCCCGTTCGGAATCGGGAAACTTGCCCAAGAGCGAACCGCGTTTGCTTAAAAGCGAAACACGATGAACTTTAATTTTAGATCGCCGTAGCCGCCTTGTTATGCTGCAGAGCATCAATCGTGGGATTGTTCCCACAAGCTCTCAGCGCTTCCCGATATAGAGGTTCCCCTTGACGCCGCCGAAACTAAGTTGGAGGATTGTCAAAGGGATATTGGGAAGAATCTGCGCGACTTCCTTTGGGATTTCCTTAGAACTGCCTTAGGTTGAATCAAATGTAGCGTCCTGTGACCGCAGCTTTTGCCGCGGTCGCGGCCTGTTCTCGAATCGGTGCTTCGACCATGTCCGATACAGTCCGCTCACTCAGCACTTCCGGGTTGACGCCGAAGAAGCAGCTCCAAACTTGGTCAGATGCGCTGACAGATCTCTGCGGCCAGTTTGATATCGATCCGCTGGAAGCTTCTTCGCTTGAGGCTCGGATCAACTACACGACCGTCTCGCAGCTCAAATTGTGCCAGATTGAGGCAAGCCAGCATCGCATCGCGCACACGGTCTCCGGCACCAAGCTGAGCGAACATCCCTACGTCAAGATATTGTTCCAGACTTACGGCATCTCGCATTTCGAACAAGGCGGCCGTCGCATCGACATCATGCCCGGTGACTGCCTCGCCTATGATGTCTCCTGTCCGCATACGATCGTCAGCCCCTCGTTGACACGGCACGAGGTGGTGATCGTCCCAAAGGAACTGCTGCACGAACGCGGCTTCCGCACGTCGAAGATGCTGCCGTGCAAACTCTCCGCACGTAACGGCACCGGCCGCATCGCCTACGACTTCGTGCACACCGCGTTTGACGAAGCGAACAAACTGTCACCCTACAACGCCATCGGCGTCGCCGATTCGCTGATCGATCTGCTGCTGTTGCCGCTGCGCGAGGCCGACACGATGTTCGATCGCGTCGGCCCCGAAGCGATGTACATTCGGGCGCAAGCTTTCATCCGCGAACATTTGCGCGACCCGGAGCTTTGCATCGACCGGATCTCGGCGGCGCTGGGCTGCACCAAGCGCTATCTGCACATGCTGTTCAGCGACAAGGGCATGACCGTCAGCGATTACATCTGGCGGGCCAGACTGCTGCACTGCCGGCAGGAGCTGGAGAGCCAGAACGGAAAGACCATTACGGACGTCGCATTTTCGTGGGGCTTTTCAAGTTCGTCGCACTTCAGCCGCGTGTTCCGGAAGCATTTTGGCTTCGTCCCCTCCGCCATCCACAAGGCGCACTGCGCCGATCCGGTGCGTGACGCTTCCTGACGAGAACGTCAGGGTGGCGCGAAGGATCGCGTTTTCCCGTGCATCATCGGCACGTCACGGCCGCCGGCATCCGTCGACGGCGATGGCCAGCCCATTCGTTGACCTAAAAGGTCGCCTTTAGCCCGGCGTAGAAGGCACGCGGCCGCGCCGGGCTGACGGAGCGGGCGTCAGTGAACTGCGTGCCGCCATTGGTGAAATTGGGCACGTTACCGGTATCGAAGAACGTTCCATAGGTCGCATAGCGATTGTCGAAGATATTGTCGACGCGGCCGTAGATCTGAAACGTCTTGTTGATCTGATACGAGGTGTGCAGGTTGTAGACGGCATAGGACGGCAGCCGCTGCGCCTGATTGGATTCATCGCCGACAAAATACTGGCTGCCGACAAACAGGGCGTCGCCGCCGACCTTGAAGGCGTCGGTGACCGAATAATCGAAGCCGAACTTGATCCGGTCGCGTGGAATCGCGGGAATACGGTTGCCCGGCAGGACCTGGATTTTGCCGTCGGCATCGGCGAACGGACTGTGGGAATCGAGTTGCAGGGGGTCGAGGAAGCGCGCATCGACCAGGGCGTAACTGGCATAGAGCTGCAGCGTCTTCGACGTCAGATTGACCTGCGCCTCGATGCCCTGGCGCCGCGTCCGGCCGACGTTCTGGAAATAGCCGAAGCCCTGCAACTGACTGGGAATCGCGAGGATGTCATCGGCATTGGTCGCGCGGAAGCCGCCGATCTTCCAACCGAGTGTTCCGATGTTCAGCTCCTTGGTTCCACGGAAACCTGCCTCGACGGTGCGGGACACGACCTGCTTCAGCGGCGGGTCGGCGATCAGGAATGCGGCGACAATACAGGGGCGCGCAGGGTCTGCGCATGCGAGTTCGAGCGGGGTTGGCGCACGATTGGCTTCGGAATAGCCGGCATAAGCCGTCACTTCAGGCGTAACCTTGTAAGTGCCGCCAATCATCGGATTGAAGCGGCTGAACGTATGACTGCCGTTGAGATCGGTGCCGATCTGGTCTTGCAGGTTGATGCTGGCATAATTGAATCGGCCGCCGCCTGAGACGGAGAACCGGTCCGTCACGTCGAAGGTGTCGAGCGCATAGAGGCCGGTGTAGCGGTTGGTGGCGCGAAGCGAGACCGGGCCGATTGAAATCGGGGTGCCTGATGGTCCGAGGAAGATGCCGCTGCCGCTGACGACGTAATTTGAGCCGATCGTGCCCAGCTCCCCGCTGGCTCCGAAGCGGGTGACGCCGGAATCGAAGCTGGTACCGACCATGAACTGATTGCTGTGCCCGAACAACTGGTCGGTGTTGGTGGCCTGCAGCGTCGCCCCGGTCGTGGTCGAACGGGTGGTTGTCCGATCGATCTCGCCCAGTACGGCATCGGCTGGGAAAGGATTAGCGAGCTGGACTCCGTTGATGCCGTTTGCCGGCGAGGTGTCGTCGTTGAAGCAAAGCAGGCCCGGATCGGCGGCACATGGTTGCGTCTCGGTCGGGTTTCCATCCACCGTCTTCTGCCGGAAAGCACGAACGCGCACAGAACCGTCGATCGTCCAGGTCGGCGTCACCTCGACCTTTCCGGTCAGGTTGGCGTAGGCCACGCGGTTGTCGGTGGTCTGCGGCGTCGTGTAGGTGGCCCCCCAATATTTCTGGAGCAGTTCGACCGGCACCGCCGCAGACGCGCCGAAATTGTTCTTGGCGACGCCTACGTTGAGGTGGAATTCACTGCTGTCGGTCCGGTAGCCGACATCGCCATAGAAGCGCCGGATCGCCGATTCCCCAAAATTGCGATAGCCGTTGTCACGCACGCCTTCCAGCGCGCCATAGACCGACCAATTGCCGATCTGCTTGCCATACTGCGCCGAGCCCTGGATGCGCCCGAACGAGCCACCCATCGTGTTGATTTCGGCACCATGGTAGTTGAAGCCATCCTTCATCAGCACGTTGACGGCTCCGCCGAGCGCATTGAGGCCGAACGCCGGGTTGTTGGTTACGACGGTAACCGACCTGATCGCGGCGGTCGGGATCAAGTCCCAGTTAACGGTGTCGCCAAACGCTTCGTTGATGCGCATCCCATTCTGATACACCGCCAGCCCCTGCGGAGTACCGGCGACCGGCGATGCAACGAACCCACGAAATTGGATGTCAGGCATAAAGGGATTGCCCGTGGTATCGCTGATGATGATACCCGGAACCTGTTGTTGTAATGCGTCGGCAATGTTCAGCGAGTCAGTCCGCGCGATCTGCCCGGCGCCGACCGCGTTGATCGCTGCCGGCACCTTGTCGACATCAATTCCCACGCGGGCCTGGGGCGTCGGCGCGGTCGGATAGACAAGAACCCTGCGCACGTTCCGGGGGGCTTGAGACTGCGGCGCACCTCTGCTGCGAGCCGGCTTGGCAGCCGTGGTCGGTGCGACGACCTCGATGGCCGGCAGGACTTCGCTATCGCCAGAGGCAGTTTGAGCCAGGGCACAGTCAAAGCCGGAAACGAGACATAGCGGTAGTGTCCCAATAAACAGGAATCGAACGCCCATTCCGTTTCATCCCCATTCCACACCGGCCATTGGTCCCCGCCGGTTGTTGCGGATGATCTTAGGATGTCCGGCAGATCGCGCACCATTCAAAACGTCCCGGACAGGTCGGGAAAAATTCCCGGCTCAGTAACGCGCGTCGATCGGAATCACCGCCTCCACAGTTACGCCATTATCTGCAGAAGCAATCGTGAGCGAACCACCCAGCGCCAGGATACGTTCGCGCATTCCCGTGAGTCCGAAGCCCAGCTTGTGATCCGGCCGCAATCCGCCGCCATTGTCCCGCACCCGCACCAACGCGCCGCCTCGCCCGGTCAATCCCGAAGGCGGCTCGACGGGCTCAACGGTTACGATGACGCAGGTTGCGCCCGCATGGCGAAAGACATTGGTCAGCGCTTCCTGAATGGTGCGGTAGATCGTCAAATCGGCGGTCTCTCCGGCCTCGCCCAGCGACGGCGAAATTGCCGTTTCGATGGCGACGTCGGGGTGCGACTCCCCCCATAGACGCAGCAGCGCACCAAGCGCTTCGCGAAGGCCAAGCTCCGTCAGCCCTGCCGGCCGCAGCTTTTCGAGAACCCGACGATTGGATTGCTGCAAGGCATTGACCTGCTCCAGTATGGCGCTGCCGTGCTTTCGCGTGGCCTCCACGTTCGGACCCTTTCCATCTGCGATCCGCGTCAACGCGCTGGCGTGCGCACGCAAAGCAAAAAGATAGGGCCCAAACTCATCGTGCAGCTCACGCGCAATTTCCTTGCGTTCGACGTCCTGCAGCGAGACGACGCGCTCGGCCAGACGCCTCTTGTCGTCAACCGCGTTGCCCAGAGTGGCCGCCAGGTGATTCAACTTGTCGCAGATGGCAACGAGTTCCGGCGGACCATCCGGCTTCACGCGTGTGTCGTAGCCGCCGGCTTCGATTTTCGTCATGGCGTCCGAAAGCGTCTGGATTGGCGCCAGCGCGCGGCTGACGACCCTGGCGGTAATGAGAAAGAGAACGATCGCTATCACCGTGCCGATCAGGAGCTGGGTGATAATTCCATCCCAGATCTCGGCCACCTCGTCGTTCGGATGCGACGTGATCAGCAGCGAGCCCGGCTGTCCCTTGATCGAGATCGGCACGTTCACGGTGGTCTTTTCGGGATGAACAAGCGCGACAAACCATGCCGGCGGCGAGCGTGCATCGGGACCGTCGCCGGTGCTGGGTGCTGTCCCCGGTATCTCGGCCGCCTCACCCTGCCGCGTGATACTGACGTGCCGAAGCCGGTTGAGGTCGTGAACAATCTGGTTCAGCCGCGCTTCTGCGTCCGGCGCCTCATTCAGTCCCGTAACGATGGTATCGATGAATTCGCGCGCCAGCCGTATGACGCTTTGATCTTCCGCCTGGACGCGAGGCCCGGCCTCGAGCACCAGTCGCGCAATATTGGCGGCCAAACCGAGCGTGAGGACGAGCGCGAGCAGCAGGTTGATCCGGCCGCGCAAGGAAAATTTTTGCCACATGGCCTTTTGTCCGGGAGCGAAATCGCGATGGTCTGGGAGTGAAGTCGGCTTCAGTTCCCCATCGCGGGGAACGTTGACAGATAAAACAGGCGTCTATCTAATCGAAACGTATAGCAACATCGCCCGGGTTGCATGATCATCGACGGCAGGTATCGCTCCCGAGGACTGCGCCGGTGTTCTTTCGTGATGCAGTGCAGCAACAGGAGTGACGCGGGTGTTCGGGACCAGTACCAATGCGCGTTCTGATCGTTGATGACCATCGCATCGTTGCTTCGGGGTGCCGCGCCCTGTTCGCGGACGATCCCGAGATCGACATCCTGGAAGCCTCCGACGCGGAGAGTGGCGAGCGCGAGTTCAGCGAACGGCAGCCGGATATCTGCGTCCTCGACATCAACCTTCCGACGGTTTCCGGTTTCGAGCTGGCGCGGCGCCTGCTCGCGCGAGACACGTCTGCACGTATCATCATGTTCAGCATGAACGACGATCCGGTATTCGCCGCGCGCGCCATCGAGGTCGGCGCCAAGGGTTACGTTTCCAAGTCTGGAGATCCCCAGGACCTGGTCGAGGCGATCCATGAGGTCGCAAAGGGCGGGGTTTATCTGCCGCCGGCGATGGCGCGAAGTCTCGCCTTCGCGAAACCATCCTTTGCGCGAAACCCGCTTTCCAGGCTGACCACGCGCGAGATGGAGATCCTGCGCCTGCTCAGCGCGGGCAAGAGCCTCTCAGAAATCGCGTGGCTGATTCATTCCTCCTACAAAACCGTCGCCAACACCTCGTCGATCATGCGCCACAAACTTGGCGTACGCACATCTGCCGAGCTGGTGCGGTTCGCCATCGAGAGCGGCGTGGCGTGATCGTGCTGCGCGGCGCGGGAGTCACAACAACATGACCATGCAAACCGTTTCGCTCAACAAGGCGTACGGCGGAACGCAGGGCGTCTATCGACACGCCAGCCGTGAAACCGGCACCGACATGACCTTCTCGGTCTATGTCCCGCCGCACGCCACAGGCGCCAGGCTGCCGGTGGTCTGGTATCTCTCGGGCCTCACCTGCACCCACGCCAACGTGACGGAAAAGGGCGAATTCCGTAGCGCCTGCGCCGAGCTTGGACTGATCTTCATTGCGCCCGACACCAGTCCGCGCGGCGAAGGCGTGGCCGGCGATCCCGCCAATGCCTACGATTTCGGGCTTGGCGCCGGTTTCTATGTCGATGCGACGCAGGAGCCGTTTGCGCGCCACTACCGCATGTGGAGCTACGTCACGGAAGAGTTGCCGAAACTGGTCGCCGAGAATTTTCCCGCCGACCCCGATCGACAGTCCATTCTCGGCCATTCCATGGGCGGTCACGGTGCGCTGACGATTGCGCTGCGTCATCCCGGCCGCTATCGCGCGGCCAGCGCGTTTGCGCCGATCGTCGCGCCCTCGCAGGTGCCATGGGGCATCAAGGCGCTCGGCGGTTACCTCGGCAGCGACCGGCAAGCATGGCGCAAGCACGATGCGGTCGCGCTGATCGAGGACGGCGCCAGAGTGTCTGGTCTGCTGGTCGACTACGGCGATGCCGATCCGTTTCTGGCCGAACAGCTCCGCCCCGAGCTGCTGCAAGGCGCCTGCGAGAAAGCCAACATCCCCCTCACCTTGCGCCGGCAACCCGGCTATGACCACAGTTACTACTTCATCTCCACGTTCATGGCCGATCATCTGCGCTGGCATGCGGAGCGCCTGAAGGGCTGAAGCCGTCCCCACAAAATTGAGTTGCAAGCCAAGACAATTCGGTCATGGTTCAAGCCAACGGTCTCCGATGCCGCATCGTCGAGAAGACCGATCAGGGAGGAGCCATGATCCGATGGGTGGTCGCTGCGATCGG
The DNA here is from genome assembly GCA_963816815.1 of uncultured Alphaproteobacteria bacterium. Taxonomy (GTDB): domain Bacteria; phylum Pseudomonadota; class Alphaproteobacteria; order Rhizobiales; family Xanthobacteraceae; genus Bradyrhizobium. Next base: position 35,869 of record CAWFMW010000022.1, on the reverse strand, counting down.
TTTCTGCATCGCGGCTACCCCCGTGCTCGCGGCGGACCCCATCGAGATCGGCATCGGCTATCTCGGCCGCGCCGGCGTCAAGCCGAAATTGTCGCTCGTCGAGCTGCCGGCCGAGAACGACGGCCTGGCCGGCGCACGCCTCGCCATCGAGGACAACAACACCACCGGAAAATTCCTCAGTCAGCATTTTACGCTGGAAGAGGTCCGGCTCAAAGACAATGAGGACGTCGCAAAGGCCGCAGCAGCGCTTGCAGAGCGCAGCGGCTTCATCATTGCCGACCTTCCGGCGGACGATTTGTTGAAGGCCGCCGATACGCTCCGCGATCGGGGCACGCTGCTATTGAATGCCGGTGCGACCGACGACCGGTTGCGTGAGCAGGACTGCCGCGCCAACGTGATCCATGTCGCACCGACGCGCTCGATGCTGGCGGATGCACTCGCCCAGTATCTGGTGTGGAAGCAGTGGAAGCGCTGGCTATTCGTCGTCGGTTCGCATGACCAGGATAAACTGTTCGCCGACGCCTTGCGCCGCGCCGCCACGCGATTTGGCGCCAAGATCGTTCAGGAGCGAATTTTCGAAGATACCGGCGGCGCCCGCCGTACCGACAGCGGCGTCACCTTGATTCAACGGCAGATGCCGGTCTTCACCCAGCAGGCGCCCGCCTATGACGTTCTCGTCGCTGCTGACGAAAGCGAGGTGTTCGCGTCCTACCTGCCCTACCGCACCTGGGACCCCCGGCCGGTCGCGGGCTCGGCCGGGCTGGTTCCGACCAGTTGGCACGCCGCACAGGATCAATGGGGTGCGGTCCAGATGCAGAACCGGTTTGTCAAATTGAATTCGCGACACATGACCGCACTGGACATGCAGGCGTGGACGGCAGCGCGTATGATCGGCGAAGCGGCGTCGCGTACCAAATCGGGCGACCCAAAAGCGGTATCGGCGTTTCTCAGAGGACCCGACTTTTCCATTGCGGCATTCAAGGGCCGACGGCTGACGCTGCGGGACTGGAACCTGCAGCTTCGTCAACCGATCCTGCTGGTCGATGGGCGCATGGTGGTCTCGGTTTCGCCGCAGGAGGGATTTTTGCACCAGGTCTCGGAGCTCGATACGCTGGGCACTGACCGGCCGGAGACAAGGTGCAAGCTGCAATGAAGGAGGATGGATTGCGTATGTGGCGTCATTGCCTGCTTTCCGGAATGGTCGTCTGGCTCGCGACGGTGGTCCCCGCCTCGGCCTTCATCGCCTATGTGTCCAACGAGAAGAGCAACACCGTAACCGTCATCGATACGAGCAGTTGGACCGTCACCAAGACCATCAAGGTCGGCCAGCGGCCGCGCGGCATCGAGTTTACGCGGGACGGCAAGTTCGTGTTCGTGGCCGTCGGCGACGACGACAGCATTCAGGTCATCGATGTCGCAAAGCAGGAGGTGGTCGACACCCTGCCCTCCGGCCCGGACCCCGAACTGTTCGCCCTCGATGCCGAGGGCAAGATCCTCTATGTCGCCAACGAAAACGACAACACGGTGACGATCATCGATGTCGAAAAGCGCGCCCGCCTCGGCGAGATCCAGGTCGGCGTCGAGCCGGAGGGCATGGCCATCAGCCCGGACGGCAAGATCCTGATCAATACGTCCGAGACCACCAACATGGCGCATTTTATCGACACCGCAACGCGCCAGATCGTCGCCAACGTGCTGGTCGATGCGCGCCCGCGCTTCGTCGAGTTCAAGCGCGACAATTCCGAAATATGGATATCGTCAGAGATCGGCGGCACCGTTTCGATCGTCGACCCAGTCAAGCGCGAGGTGACGAAGAAGATTACATTCGAGATTCCAGGCCTGCGGAGCGAAGCCATCCAGCCCGTCGGCATCGGCATGACCAAGGACGGCAAGACCGCCTTCGTCGCGCTCGGCCCAGCTAATCGCATCGCGGTCGTTGATACCGCCAGCTACAAGGTCACCAAATATCTGCTCGTGGGTCAGCGGGTGTGGCACATGGCATTCACCCCGGACGAAAAATATCTGATGGTCACCAACGGCGTGTCGAACGACGTCTCGGTGATCGACGTCGCCGCGCAAAAAGTCATCAAGACGATCCAGGTCGGCGAGCTGCCCTGGGGTATCACGATTGCACAACCATGACGGCCACTGACGCATTTTCAGCCGGTCACGACACGCAAGGCATTTCCCGGCCCGAAGCCGCGGAAATTCCGGCATTGTCGATCGACGGCGTCAGCCATTCCTATGGCGCGCGCCAGGCGCTGATCGATATTGGCTTCACCGTCGCACCGGCGAGTTTCACGGCCTTGCTCGGCTTGAACGGCGCCGGCAAGAGCACGTTGTTTTCACTGATCACGCGACTGTTCGGCATCCAGTGCGGCCATATCGGCATTTTCGGCCATGACGTCGCGCGCACGCCCGGCGAAGCCTTGCGGCTGCTCGGCGTGGTGTTTCAACCGCGCACGCTCGATCTCGACCTCTCGGTGACGCAGAACCTGTTGTATCACGCCGCCTTGCACGGCATCGCCAGGCGCGATGCCCGCGAACGCAGCCGCGAGGTGCTCGCGCGCATCGGCCTGGCCGACCGCGCCGGCAGCAAGGTACGCGATCTCTCCGGCGGCCAGATGCGACGATTGGAAATTGCGCGGGCGCTGCTGCACCGCCCGCGCCTGCTGCTGCTCGACGAGGCGACCGTCGGCCTCGACGTCAAGGCCCGCGCCGATATCCTCAACCACGTCCGCCAGCTCGTTACCGAACAGGGAATCGGGGTGTTGTGGGCGACGCATCTGTTCGACGAGATCGGCTCGAACGATGATCTCGTCGTGCTGCATCAGGGCCGCGTACTGGCCCAGGGCAAGGTCGCGCGGGTCATTACTGAGGCCGGCGGCAGCGATATCAACACGGCGTTCATGCGGCTGACCGGCTCCACCGCACCGGGCGGGAGCCCCACATCATGACGTCAACAGCCACAACGCCGATCCGGAGCGGCTTTTCGCCAGGCGAATATCTCACCTGCCTGAACGGCATCGTCTGGCGGGAGGCGCTTCGCTTCCTGCATCAGCGCGAGCGCTTCATCTCGGCACTGGTGCGACCTCTGGTGTGGCTGTTCATCTTCGCCGCCGGTTTCCGCCAGGTGCTCGGCCTCTCCATCATCCCGCCCTACGAAACCTACATCCTGTACGAGGTCTATATCGCGCCCGGCCTGATGGCGATGATCCAGCTCTTCAACGGCATGCAGTCCTCGCTCTCCATGGTCTATGACCGCGAGATGGGCAATATGCGGACCTTGCTGGTCAGCCCGCTGCCGCGGTGGTTTCTGCTGTCCTGCAAGCTTCTGGCCGGAACCGCGGTCTCGCTGCTTCAGGTCTATGCCTTCCTGCTGATCGCCTGGTTCTGGGATATCGCGCCACCACCCTCGGGCTATCTCACGGTGCTGCCGGCGCTGGTGCTGTCAGGCCTGATGCTCGGCGCACTGGGGATGCTGATTTCCTCCGGCATCAAGCAGCTCGAGAATTTCGCCGGCGTGATGAACTTCGTCATCTTTCCGATGTTCTTTGCGTCGTCGGCGCTCTATCCGCTGTGGCGCATCCTGGAGAGCAGCCCGATGCTCTACTACGTCTGCCAGTTCAATCCGTTCACGCATGCCGTAGAGCTGATCCGTTTCGCGCTGTATGGACAGGTGAACTGGACGTCGCTCGCGGTCGTCGGCGGCTGCACGATCGCCTTCATGGTCGGCGCAATCTATGCTTACGACCCCTCACGCGGCCTGATCCGCCGCGGGCCGGCCGGAGGCGAGACATGAAATATCGGACGACGATCGCAGTATGGATTGCCGTGACGGCGACGATCCGGTTCGCCCATGCCGCCGATCCGCGCTATCCGGACTGGCCGTGCGCCCAGGCCAAGGTGCCCGAGATATCGCTTGCCGCGGTGTGGGCCGGCCCGCCGCTCGACGACGTCTCCGGCAAATGGAGAGAGGACGCCACGGTCGGTTCACTGGTCGCGAAGCTGGCTGCAAGGCGAACCACGCTTGAGGAAGCGCAAAAGGCGATCGCTGAATATTTGAGCGCCGCAGCCGACAAGACCGGAAGCGGAAAACTGCTGTTTGCCGGCCTGTTCGACATACTCAACGGGCAGCGCTCCCAGGTGATGAACGGGCTGGAGCGCGTCACCCGCAAGCAGCGCGAGGCCGCCGACAAGATCCGCGCCGATACGATTGCCTTGCAGGCGTTGCAGGGGGCAACGCCACCTGACCAGGCGAAGATCGACGAGCTCGGCAATCAGCTTGTATGGCAGACGCGGATCTTCGAAGACCGGCGAAACGTCATCAAATTCGTCTGCGAGGTGCCGACCGCGATCGACCAGCGCCTGTTCGCGCTCGGCCGAACGATCCAGCAGGAAATCGAGTAGTCGCCGGCAGGATGGGATTGGGTTGGGTCGTGACGGACCCCCTCGTGCCCCCGACCCGAGCGGCCTGAGGGCCGCGAGTCCCTGGCCATTTCTACTTTGCATGGGGTTGTTTTCGATATTTTGTGTCCCGCTCTATTTCGGCGCTCCCGCCGCCTCACCTGCCCGCGGTTCCGGCTGCGCTTCCGTCAGAGCCAGACCGGCCCGTTCCCAGCCATCCGTTCCTTCGGGATACCACGCAACGTTGGCGTAACCGTAGGTCAGGATTCGCTTGGCCGCATTCCAGGACATCCAGCAATCAGCCTGGCAGTAAACCACGAGCAGCGCGGCCGTGTTGCCCGCAGGCGCGCGGGGGAGCCCACGCCGCAGATAGTCTTCCGTCGCCGCCGCAAGCTTTCCGTAGCCGGTGTCGGGCAGCCACATGCTGCCGGGAATGTTGAGCCGCGGCTTGTCGCGCCAGACCGTGCCTTGAGGAAGATTTGGCGGTTTTGGCGCGCGGGGCATTACGTCGATGAACACGCCCGCTTTGTCTCGCCAGATCGCTTCGGCCTCCGCGGTCGTCAGAACCCGCGCGCCGGTAAGGGTCGCGGGAACCGGCGCACGGTAGTCTTCCATGCGGTACCCGTCGGGCTCGGGCGGCCTTTCCTGCGCCGATGTCGAGACGATGAATGTGAATGCCGCAAGGATCAGGCCTGCGAGCGTTTTCATTGCACTTTCGTTGCCGTCTCCGCGCCGAGCGGCTGGTCGTTCTCGTCGAGCAAGGGCACGCCGTACTCGAGCAGTATCTTGTTGATGGCGGGCTGGTTCTCCTGGATCAGGCGGTTGAGCTGCCGCTTCCAGTTCTGGTCAGCCCCCCGCACCCCCATGCCGATGCGAAACGCCAGTCGCGGGCCGCTCTTTTCCTTCACCAACGGCGTGACATGAAGCGGCGGGTTCGCGTTCTTCGCATAGAAGCCCGCCATCGGTCCCCACAGAATGCCGGCGTCGATCTTACCCGACATCAGGTCGGCGATCATCGCCTCCCCGGACGAGTCCAGGCGGGTATCGACCATCAACTGATATGGCTTGGCGTTCGCCATCAGGCCGTTGACCGCCATGTTGGTGCCAGGCGGCGTACCTGCCACGATGCCGATATGCTTACCTTTCAGGCGTTCGTCTTCCAGCGTCGCCACGTCTTCGAGGCCGCTGCCCTGTTTGGCGACCAGTGCATAGGCGGTGCGGTAATAGGGATTGGTGCCCTGAACCAGGTCGTCGCCTTGCGGAAAGCCCATGATGACGTCGCAGCGATGGGCGCCAAGCGTCATCCGGACGAAACCGGTCGCCTGCGGGAAGTACATGTAGTCCAGCTTCTTGTTCAGCTTCTCGGCGAACAGTTCGGCAAGCTTGTTCTCGAATCCCTCGCCCTTTTCGTTGGAGAACGGCAGATTGTGCGGATCGGCGCAGACGCGCAGCACTTTGGGATCGACGAGTTCAATCGACAGATCGCCGGTTTCCTTGACCTGCGCACGCGCATCATCGCGCCCGAGGAAAACCGCGAGGACCGCCAATGTTGCGATCGCCAGCCAGCGCTTATGCCCGGCGCATGTCATCAAAAGCTGCTGCACTTGCGGCCCACCATGGTTGCCAACTCCAAAAAAATATCGGCAGCCCGACGAACCAGGTTCCGTTGAAGCCGCAGACAAGCAAAATGCTAAGCTTGTCAATTGGAGGCTGCAACAGGAATAATCTCCATGGCGGACTCGCCGTCCGTGTTGCGACGCAAACTGAATCCGATGAAAACTGAAATTTCCGATCGCGCTTCTTGGTTGGACGGAGGCTGAAATATGGCTCGTGCCGCATTCATCCTTGTTACGCTCGCGATGCTCGCTTCGGCAACTGCGTCGCCCGCACAGCAACAGGCGTTGCACGTCAATTCCGTTGCGGATGGCGTATTCGTGCACAACGGCCAAACCGCACAGATGACGCGCGAGAACGACGGCGCGATTGCCAATGTCGGCTTCATCGTTGGCGAAGAGGCCGTCGCCGTGATCGATACCGGTGGCAGCCTCCGCGAAGGGCGACAATTGTTGGCAGCCATTCGCGCCCGGACCAGCAAGCCGATCCGGTACGTCATCAACACGCATGGCCATCCCGATCACGTGTTCGGCAATGGCGCTTTCGTACAGGATGGCACGATCTTCGTCGGCCACGCGAACCTGCCACGCGCACTCGCCGCGCGCGGCCAATTCTATCTCGACGCATTTCGCCGGACCATGGGCGGTCAGTTGATCGACGAGGTCAGTATCGTGCCGCCAACGCTGCTTGTCAGCGGCACGCTCAGTCTGGATCTCGGCGGCCGTCCGCTGGTCTTGCGGGCGTGGCCCGCCGCCCATACCGACAACGATCTCACAGTGCTCGATGAAAACTCCGGAACTCTGTTCGCCGGCGATCTGGTGTTTCTGGCCCACACGCCGGTGCTGGACGGCAGCATCCGAGGCTGGCTGGCCGCACTCGGCGAGCTCAGCGCCCTGCCCGCGCAACGCGTGGTTCCCGGTCACGGTCCTGTGAGCGAATGGCCGGCCGCCCTCGCCGACGAGCGCCGCTATCTCCAAACGCTGGCCTCGGACGTACGCGGGCTCGTCAAAAGCGGCAAGCCGATTGCGGCAGCGGGCTCCGCAGCGGGCTCCGAGCGATCCCGATGGGAATTGTTCGACGACTTCAACACCCGCAACGCAACCGCAGCATTTTCGGAAATTGAATGGGAATAGCGCGCGCGTTACCCTATATTGTGCTGGATGCTTCCATCCTTTTGAAGGTAGCGCATGCCCGGGTCTCTTCTCCGCCTGTTTGCCGTCGTTGGCTTGTCCCTGTTCGCCGCGCCGCTAGCGCTTGCGGCGGAGGCGAATGACCCTTGGCCCGGCCTGGTTCAGGACATCTTCAACAATCGTCCGATGAACGACGGCAGCGACGTGATATCAGTCGAAATGCCCGTTCGTGCCGAGGATGCCGCCATCGTGCCGGTGACCTTGCGAACGAAACTTTCCGCCAGCGACAGCCGGCAGGTGCTGAACATTACGCTGGTCATCGACCAGAACCCGGCGCCGATGGCCGCAAAATTCAAGCTCGGGCCGGACGCCAAGGTGTCGGAAATATCCACCCGCGTCCGCGTCAACAATTACACCGATGTTCACGCCGTAGCCGAGCTCAGCGACGGCAAACTCTACATGGTCAAGACCTATGTGAAGGCGTCCGGTGGCTGCTCGGCGCCTGCCGCCAAGGTCGCCGACGAAGCCAAGGGCCGGTTGGGCCAGATGCGCTATCGGCAGTTCGCAAAAGCGGGCGAAGGCCCCGCCAGCGGCGCGCGCGAGGCCCAGATCATGATCGGGCATCCCAACAATTCCGGCCTGCAGATGGACCAGGTCACGCAATTGTACACCCCGGCGTTCTTCGTCAATGAACTGCGGCTCTGGCAGGACGACAGCCTGATATTGACGGTGGAAGGCGGCATTTCAATTTCGGAAGATCCCAATATCAGGTTCACCTACGTGTCGAACGGCGCGAAAGCTTTCCGCGCCGAGGCCAGGGATACCGAGGGACACGTCTTCCAGCGCGATTGGAAGATCGAGGATTTCGGGATTTGATCCGAGCGCTACGCCTCAGAAGCAGCGCACTTCCGCTTCGGCCTGAGCCCGCCTGAGTTCGTTGAGCGCGGTTGCTGCCTGCTCTGACGTGCGGAACTGCCCGCCCAGATTTCCCCGGACCTGCGCCATGCTGAGCACGGTTTCGGCGGTGACATAGCGCGCATAGGGCACGAGCGAAGCAACAACATCGACCGAGCAGGAGCATTGCTCGATCGCCTGCCGCGTCTCGCCATTTGCCTTCAGGCAGCCAAACACATATTCAACGCGCGCCGACGTCGGATAATCATTGATCTCCTCGGCGCGCGCGGCCACCGCCATCGTCATCAGCGCCATCAACGCGGCGACAATACGTCGTACCGATCCGACAAACGTCATTGTCTTCCTCCCGCTGGTAATTGTGGAAGCTATGCTATGACTGGCGCATAGAAAAGCGGACGTTCGAGGAAACGGCTCAAGGGACATGAAACTTATTATTCGCATGCTGCTCGCCACGATAGTTTCCATCTCGCTCGGCACATGCTGCAGTGCCGAGGTCCTGCGCGTTGCGGTGCAGAAGACCGGAACATTCGCCTGGGAACTTGCGGTGATCCGTGCGCACGGCCTCGACAAACAAGCCAACCTTTCGGTTGAGGTTATCGAACTGGCGAGCCCCGAGGCGGGCAAGATCGCGCTTCGCGCCGGGAATGCCGACATCGTGGTCACCGACTGGCTTTGGGTGTCGCGAGAACGCGGGCTCGGCGCCAAGCTGACATTCTACCCGTATTCGAGCGCGCTCGGCGCCGTGATGGTGCCTGCCACATCATCGATAAAGACCCTGGCCGACCTCAGGGGTCGCAAGCTCGCCGTCGCGGGCGGTCCGATCGACAAGAGCTGGCTATTGCTGCTGGCGTGGTTGAAGCAGGGCGGCATCGACCTGAAGTCGGAGGCGACAATCGCTTACGGCGCGCCGCCGCTGCTGGCGGCGAAGACGCTCAGCGGGGAGATGGATGCGACCTTGAACTACTGGAATTTTTGCGCCGGACTGGAAGCGAAGGGTTTTCGCCGCGTCGCCGGCATCGAGGATCTGCTGCCGAAACTCGGCGCCAAGGGCCGCACCGCGATGATCGGCTACGTCTTCGACGAAAAATGGGCGAACGCAAACCAGGACAAAATTGCCCGCTTCGTCGCCATGACCCGCGCGGCGAAGGAGATCCTGTCGACCTCGGATGCAGAGTGGGAGAAAATTGCACCGCTGACCGGCGCTCCCGACACCGCCACGTTGCGCGCCTATCGCGACCGCTATCGGGAGGGAATTCCGCGCCGTCCGGTCGCGGACGAAGAAGCCGACGCGCGTATTCTCTACCGCGTGCTGGCCGAAATCGGTGGCCGCGAACTTGTCGGGCCGGCGACTGAACTCGATGCCGGGACATTCTATCGCGCGATCCCGGGAGGCTGAGGTGACGCGCCTGCTGTCATTCGCCGTGCTGCTCGCCACCTGGTGGATCGGCTCGCTGCTTGCCGGTGACGCGAAGCTGCCGCCTCCCCCCACCGTGCTCACGGCCATGATCGCGGAAGCCAGGTCAGGTGACTTGTTCTTCCATCTCGGCGTGACATTGGCGCGCGTTGCGCTCGCCTTCACGCTGGCGATGTCGTTGGGTGCCGCGATCGGATACCTGATGGGCCGGGTGCGGCTTGCCGATCGGCTGGGCGACCCCTGGCTGATCCTGCTGCTCAATCTGCCGGCGCTCGTCGTCATCGTGCTCGCCTACATCTGGGCCGGATTGACTGAAGTCGCCGCCATTGCGGCAATCGCCATCAACAAGCTCCCGACCGCCGTCGTTACGCTGCGCGAGGGCGCGCGTGCCCTCGACGCGGCGCTCGACGAAATGGCGACCGTGTTTGCGCTGCCGCGCTGGAAGAAGTTCCGGCACGTCATTTTGCCGCAACTGTCGCCCTATATCGCAGCCGCCGCGCGATCAGGGCTTTCCCTCGTCTGGAAGATCGTCCTTGTTGCTGAACTACTCGGACGCCCGAACGGAGTTGGTTTCGAGATCGGCGTGGCGTTCCAGCTGTTCGACATTCCGCGATTGCTTGCCTACTCGCTGAGTTTCGCGGCGGTCGTGCTCCTCATTGAAACCTTGCTGGTGCAGCCATTTGAGGCCCGGCTATCCCGGTGGCGTCCCCGTGCGGCTTGAAGTCGATATCGCCAGCAAGACGTTCGAGAACGCGGCGGGCGAACAGCACGACGTGATCGTCGGCGTCTCCTTTGCGCTCGATGCCGGAGAAGTCGGCGTCCTGGTCGGCCCGTCCGGCTGCGGCAAGAGCACGATGCTCAGGATTCTCTCCGGCCTCGACCCCGACTTTCAAGGACGCATCTCGCGTCCCGCCGGCGCGCGGATCGGCTTCGTATTTCAGGAACCGCGGCTGCTGCCCTGGCGATCGGTCGAAGAAAACGTGCGGCTTGTTGCGCCCCAGGCCGATGAAGCGAAGCTTTCAGCGCTGTTCGAGATTCTGGAATTGGACGCGCATCGCAACCACTTCCCCGGCGAACTATCGCTGGGTCTGGCCCGGCGCGTGGCACTTGCGCGAGCGTTCGCCGTCGAACCGGCGTTCCTCATTCTCGACGAACCTCTGGCCTCGCTCGATGCCGCCCTCGCCGCCCGTATGCGCGATCAGATTGCCCTGTTGATGGACAACCGCTCGATGATAACGCTGCTGGTTACCCATGACGTGGACGACGCGGTTCGTCTCGGCGACCGCCTGTTCCTGCTGTCGCCGCGTCCAGCCCGGATTCTCGCCGAGCTGCCGATCCGCACACCGCGTGGTGCGCGCGGAGAGGCCGAGATCGCCGCAATCAAGTTGGACGTCATGCGTCGGATCAACGGCGAGCCTTCCGCGCGGGAAAGCGCATAGGCAGTGCTTGAGGCCGGTGCTAGGATCGATCATCGGCGAGGTTGACAATGAAACGCTCGATCGTAACCGCAGCGATTGGCCTTGCGCTTGCGACCATGACGGCGATGGCGCAGGACATGATGCGTCACATAGACCTGTCGTCGCCCGACATGGTCTCGGCCGAAATGACCCGCGCAGAGGTCGAGGCCGCACTCGCGGCGGCAACCGTCGCCGCGCCTGCCGATTTTACAGGAAAGAAATTATCCGGCCTCGACCTCTCCGGGCTCAATCTGTCCGGCGCAATTTTCCGCGCGGCACGGCTCAACAAGACAAAGCTCGCCGGCGCCAGACTGGACCATGCCATCCTCGACCAGGCATGGCTGCTCGAGGCGGACCTGACCGGCGCAAGCATGAAAGGCGCAAACCTGTTCGCCTCGCAGATGGTTCGCGCCCGCCTCGACGGCGCCGATCTCTCCGGCGCGCGCATTGCTGCCGATCTCACCGGCGCGAGCCTCGTCGGAGCCTCGATCGCAGGCGCCAATTTGGGCGCCGACATGCGCAACCAGTCGATGGGCCTGATGCGCGGGATTTTAAAATCCGCCAATCTGGAAAGGCTGAACGCACGCGGCGCCGACCTGTCCCGGGTCGATCTCGAATTTGCCGTACTCAAGGGCGGTGACCTCACGAGCGCTTCTCTGAAGGGAGCCCGGCTCGGGGGTGCCGACTTGACCGGTATCACCGTCATCGATACCGATTTCGATGGTGCCGATCTCGATTCAGCCCGGTTGGTCGCCCCAATCGGCCTCGACCGGGCGAGAAATTTCGATAAAGCAAAAAATCTGGAACGCCTTATAAAGCAATGACGGCTCTGAACATTCCGCGGTGAAAGGATTTTCCGATGCGATGGACCTTGGCTTTGGTGGCGCTCTTGTCAGCGAGCGCCAATGAAGTGGCCGCGCAGGGAAAAGGCGTCCGATTGTGGAATCTGACCACCGCGACCATTTCGGAGTTTCAGCTTTCCCCGGCCGGAAAGAACGACTGGGGCCCCAACCAGACCCTGAACGACAAGGACAAGGAAGTCGATCACGACGAGCGCCTGCGCATCACGGGGGTGGAGCCGGGACGTTATGACGCCAAGGTCGGATATCGCGGCGCAAAACATTGCTTTGTACGCGGCATCGAGATCAAGGCCGACGCCGTGTTCTCGATCGCGGACAAGGATTTGAAGGACTGCAACAAGTAACCGCTACAGCCTGCTTGCTGCCGCGCCTCAGCCTACGGACCACACGGCATCTTTAAATGCCTTCCGGTTGTTACTTGGATATTCGCAGCGCCATTTCACCGCGGTCCATTTCGGATGCTCGCCAATCCACTGCGCGATATAGGGCTGCGCAGCCATGACGCACTGCCGTAACGAAACGTCTGAAGAAAAGACCAGATGGGTTTCCTCGCAGGTGGTCGGTGAGAGCACCGCACAGACGGTCACGATCAAATCTATCGGAGTCATGCCTGATACCCCTTGAATTGCTCCCTGACAGATAACGCAAAAAGCTACGGTAGCGGGTGGCCTATAGTTTCACTACCCCGTGAAACGCCGGGACCGAGCCGGGCGCGCCGCGAGCGCCAAGAGTTGCCGCCAGCCCTAAAAGTTAACGCCAAATATCAGTCTTGCCTGATGGCGTTCGAAATTGACGAGATCAAGGCTGGCAATCGACCCCGCCGGACGCCCCCACGCCTGAACGCTCCAGCTTGCGGTCAGCCGGGAGCGTTTCGACAATTGGAAATATGCCGTTGGGCCGACAAACAACGCCTGCCCTGCGAGTTCCTCCAAACCGGTCCCCTCATATTTCCGCAAGTAACGCGCTTCACCGCCCAGCAGGAAACCCGGACGCAACTGCGCCATGACCGCAAGCGCCGCGCCTGCGGTGGATTCCCGCTCCATCACGCTACTGCCGACAAGACGCGTCCATTCCGGCTCGTAGATCAGGTTGAACGCCGCGATGACACGGTTCGGCACAAGCTCACGGTCGAGCGCCAGCCTGAACTCCGTTCCAAAACTCCGGACCGTCTCGGCCGTCGTCTCATCAACCCGATGCGCGTGCGCTTCCGCTGCAAAGGTGAGTCCGAATAACGCCGTTTCCCGATCGAGAAAACGGTAGCGCAAATCGAGCGACCCGCCCTGCCACGATAACCGGCGCTGGTCGTCAAGGCCCGGCACGCCGCCGATCTGGTGCGAAGCAAACGTGCTTCCGATCTCGATTCGAAAATTCTCAGCAGGCACGAACTCCAGTTCGAACTCCTGGCCGACGGCCCGATAACGGCCGCCGTTCTTGCCGAAGCGCCCGGTCGTCTCGCTTTGAAACTCCCGTTCGCCGACGTTGCCGACATCGGTGCCGATCATGAAGCCGAACAGATGCTCGGTATCGATCCCCTCGGCATGGGCGCAGGCCGGCAGCAGCGCAGCAAGAGAAACGACCGCCGCCTGGAAGGTCTTTGCACGCGGTGGCATTTGCATTCAGCGGGTCATGGGGTTTGAAACGGTAAAGTCCGACGGAGTCGGCCGGGAGCTTACCCTAGCATGATGCCGGGACCATCGGCGAGCCGCAGCAATATGCGGAATACAGGTGGCAGGAGAGGAATCAGGCCGGGATCGCCTTCTGGCGGCCGTCTACATATGATCCCCGTCCACCAACAGGATCGACGCCTGCTCTTGAATAGGAAGCGGAAAACTTCGAGGGATCATACCGTTTGCGATCGAACAGCTTGCCCGGCCCGCAGCAACAGGCTGTTACCGGAGCCGGGCAGACCGTTTCGACGCGTCTATTGACGCGCCGCGCAGGCGTACATGTTGATTTCCATGCCCACCGGCACTTCCACAATCTTCGGAGTTTTCCAACTCATCAGGGTTTCTCCCAAGCAGTGCTGGCACGACATTCGTGCCGGTATCAAAACTAGGTTGGCCTCGAACGTAGCGCAAGCACGGAACATGCGATGTTGACGGCATACCGACGCACCTGACGCGAGAACTTCCCTCTTGGGCAAAGCCACTTCGCTCTTGGGCAAAGCGAGCGAGCAAAGGCGGCCGATCGACCAACGCGTCACGTCGCTCACGGTTCGCGAATTAAGATGAGCGGCAACCGACACGCCGTTCGCGGGTTCCGGGTGGCTACGCAAATCCTGTCATGTTTAATCTGATGCCGAGCTTTTCGGAGGAAAGTCGATGGAACCGATCCACCGAGCGTTGATCAGTTTTCTTTTCGCGATGTGCCTTGCATCGTCGACCTTGGCGCAGGACAGACAGCCTGACCAAGCCGCACCTAAGGCCGAGACCGCTGTTCCCGCCAGTGGGCCGTTACTGACCGGAAAGGAACGCTCAGGCAGGAAGTGGATGGACGAGCAACGGATCGACAATTGCAACGTGCCGATCGACAAGCGCGGGAGCAAGCCGCGGCCGAGCAATTGTCTGCATTTGCCCTCGGGATGAGACGACGACCGATGCGACCACGCAGCGGCAACCAACGAAATCATTGCCTCAATGGGCCCGAAAGTTCAATTCTGCGCCGCTGAACGCAAAACTCGTTGCCCTACCACATCGTCTGCCGCGCACGCTCCGGCCATTCCCGGTCGTATTTCTCGCCGCCGACGGTGTTCTCACTCATTTCGGCAAGGATCTGGCCGGCCGTCGGCAAGCTCCGGGGATCGACACGCTTGTCGGGATTCCAGAGATCGGAGCGCACGATGGCGCGCGCGCACTGGAAGTAGATCTCCTCCACCGTCATGACGATAACGGTGCGCGGCGCCTTGCCCTCCATCTTGAACGACGCCAGCAGGTCCGGATCGGCCGAGACATGCGCGCGGCCGTTGATGCGCAGCGTGCTGCCGGAACCCGGAATGAGAAACAACAACGCCACCCGGGGATCACGCACGATGTTGCGCAGCGAATCGCAGCGGTTGTTGCCGCGACGATCCGGCATCATCAGCGTCTTCTCGTCATGGATGCGAACGAAGCCTGGCAGGTCGCCGCGCGGCGAGCAGTCCAGCCCCTCCGGCCCGCAGGTCGCCAGCGCCGCGAACGGCGAATTGTCCATCAGCACCCGATAGGCCGGCGTGACCCGATCCGCGACCTTGACCGTCGAGGCATCATTGGGAAGACCGTAGATGGCCTCAAGCTGCTCGATGGTCGCGACAACGGTCATTTCGGATCCCCTCTCAATCGTCCCATTTCTCGCCCTTAATGACGCGGACGAGCTGGCGGGAATGGTATTCGGCACTGCCGGTATTGACGATGGTAACGTTCGGCGCGGCCGAGGCGTCCTCCACCGTGCGGCGCAGGCGGTTTTCGACCGTGCCGTCGCTGCCTCGTGCGCGCATCGCAATCCGTTCAGCCAGAACGTTCGGCGGCGCCGTGATCAAAACCACCACGACGTCGGCATAGGCGCGGCGGATTGCGCCAATCACGGTGCGCGAGACGTTGGCGACGATGGTTCGTCCAGCACGGATTTCGTCGTCGATCGCGCGCCACAGCGCGTAACGGTGGCCGTGCGCCTCCCAGTGCATGGCATAGTCGCCACGCGTCAACGCTTCCTGAAACGCGCCGGCGCTGACCTCTTCGTTATCTTCCGATGCCGACGCTTCGCGCGTAATCACACGGCGTGGAAACACGACGTTGCCATCGTCGGCGCAGGCTGCCTGGGCAAGGCCGAGCAGCGTATCCTTGCCCGCACCGCTTGGGCCGACCACCAGCACCAATCGGCCCGGCCCGATGGCGGCAGTCTGATCTGCAGTAGTGGTCGTCAACGTCTCCGTCATGCCACCCGCCGCCCTTCCCGCCAGACGCTGCGCACCACCGGAATATCGCGCGCAACATGCACCCGGATCAGATCGGCGCGCTTGCCGGGCGCGATCTCGCCGCGGTCCGCAAGGCCCACGGCTTCGGCCGGCGTCTTGGTGACGGTGCGAACGGCGGACGCCAGGTCGATCGCCGGGACATGCCGCGGCAATTGCAGCGCCGCCATCAGCAGACTCGAAGGGATGTAGTCGGACGACAGAATATCCAGCAATCCCTCGTGGGCGAGATCGATGGCGGCGATGTTGCCGGAGTGCGAACCGCCGCGAACCACGTTCGGCGCACCCATCAGGATGCCGATGCCGGCCTGATGCAAGCCGCGCGCGGCTTCCATCGTGGTCGGGAACTCCGCCACGGAAACGCGATCCTGGATCGCATCGGCGACGTTTTCCTCGGTGGTGTCATCGTGGCTGGCGAGCGGGATTTCATATTGGTGCGCAAGGGCAACGATTTCGCGCATGTTGGCCGCGGCATACGTCTTCTGGTAATGGAAACGTTTCTCGAACAGCGCATCCAGCTCGGCGTCGGTTTTGCCGCCCCCCTTGCCGCGATAATAGTCGCGCAGCTTGACCTCGTCGCGGAACTGGCGCTGGCCCGGCGTGTGATCCATCAGCGACATCAGCCGTACGTCCGGCCGGTCGATCAGCTCCCTGGCTTCCTCGACCACGCTCGGCATCGGGATTTCGCAACGCAAATGCAGGAAATGATCGGCGCGAAGCAGGTTGGCGTCGCGTGCGGATGTGATGGCTTCCGCGAGCACGCCTGCCCTGCCGTCAACCTCCTCGGCGCCATCCTCGCGCCAGACCCGCAGTGAATCCAGCACCGTGGTGATGCCCGAAGTGGCCAGTTGCCCGTCATAGGAAACCACCGCCGCGATCGGATCCCAGAACACCTTTGGGCGCGGCACATAGTGCATTTCGAGATGGTCGGTGTGCAGCTCGATCAGGCCGGGCAGGATCAGGTCGCCGCCGGCATCCTCGCTGCCTGACGGCGCACTGCCCTCGCCGTACTCGGTGATGCGGCCATCGGTGAAAGCGACCCAGCCGCGTTCGATTACGCGATCGGCCAGCACGATGCAGGCATTACCGAGGACCGTTTCATGCGTAGTCATCTCATATCTCTTCCTTCAAGCCGCGGCGGCAAATGACGTCACGTCGACGATCCGGTCGGCGATCAGATGGCGAATTTCGTCGTCATGGACGATCGCCACCATCGCAACGCCCTGACGCTTCTTCTCTTCAATCAGTTCGACGACAACAGCGCGATTGGCCGCATCGAGCGAGGCGGTCGGTTCGTCGAGCAGCAGAATCGGCAGATCGGAAATAAATCCGTGCGCAATGTTGACCCGCTGCTGCTCGCCGCCGGAGAACGTCGACGGCGGCAGCGCCCACAGCCGCTCGGGAATGTTGAGGCGGCGCAGCAGCGCGCCCGCCGTGTCCCGGGCTTCCGCGCGGGCAGTTCCGTTTGCAATCAGGGGCTCAGCGACGACATCGATCGTGGCCACCCGCGGCACTGCGCGCAGGAACTGGCTTACATAGCCGATGGTGGAACGGCGTACGCTGAGCACCTGCCGTGGCTCGGCGGTGGCAAGATCGATCACCGTATCCTGATGGCGGATGCCGATCCGGCCGCCATCGCAGCGGTAATTGCCAAAGATCATTTTCAGGATCGACGATTTGCCGGCGCCTGAAGGGCCCGACAGCACGACGCATTCGCCCGGCTCGACCTGAAACGAGACGCCGCGCACCACCGGCAGTTCGACGCCGCCCTGCAGGTGCATGGTGAAAGTCTTTTCGGCGTTCGTGATGTCGATCATCGCAGTCATTGGTGCGCTCATGCCGGCAAAATCGAGGAAACGAGCAATTGGGTATAGGGCTCGCGGGGGTCGTCGAGCACCTGGTCGGTCAGGCCGGTTTCGATGACCCGGCCGCCCTTCATCACCATCACGCGATGCGACAGCAGTCGGGCCACGGCGAGGTCATGGGTGACGACGACGGCGGCAAGCCCGAGCTCGCTGACGAGATTGCGCATCAGATCGAGCAGGCGCGCCTGCACCGATACGTCGAGCCCGCCGGTCGGTTCGTCCATGAACACCAGACGCGGTTCGGTGACGAGATTGCGGGCGATCTGCAGCCGCTGCCGCATGCCGCCCGAATAGGTCCGCGGCGCGTCATCGATGCGCGCGGTATCGATCTCCACGCGCTCCAGCCAGGAAGATGCGGTATCACGGATACGGCCATAGTGATTCCAGCCCACCGCCATCAGCCGCTCGCCGACATTGGCGCCGGCCGACACGGCCATCCGGAGGCCCAGCGCGGGATCCTGATGCACATAGCCCCAATCCGTGCGGAACAGAAAGCGGCGCTCGGCTTCGCCTAACGCGGCGAGGTCCCGCAACACGCCATCACGCATCCGGTACGACACCCGCCCGGCGCTCGGCGCCAGCTGTGC
Source organism: uncultured Alphaproteobacteria bacterium (assembly GCA_963816815.1). Classification (GTDB taxonomy): domain Bacteria; phylum Pseudomonadota; class Alphaproteobacteria; order Rhizobiales; family Xanthobacteraceae; genus Bradyrhizobium. The sequence goes on along the minus strand of CAWFMW010000022.1, from coordinate 17,674 downwards.
GGACAACAGTTGCAGCAGTGTGGATTTGCCCGACCCGGACTCGCCGACGATCGCCAGCACCTCGCCGGGATAGATCGCAAAGGAGACATCGCGGCAGGCGGTCAGGCGGCCATAGTTCTTGCCGAGATGATCTGCGACCAGCAGCGGCTCGTCGTCCTGCACTGGGGTTTGCGGCTCAGCCATGCGCCCTCTCCTTGTGCGGCGCGGCACTCTCGCTGCCGCGATGGCCGGCCAGTTGGCGGGACTCGCAGTAATCAGTGTCGGAACAGACGAACATCCGCCCGCCCTTGTCGTCGGTGACGATCTCGTCGAGATAGGAATTGCCGGCGCCGCACAGCGCGCAGGGCGCGTCGAAGCGGTATCGTGTGAACGGGTGATCCTCGAAATCAAGCGACACCACGTCGGTGTGCGGCGGAATCGCGTAGATGCGCTTCTCGCGTCCGGCACCGAACAGTTGCAGCGCGGGGCAATTGTCCATCTTCGGATTGTCGAATTTCGGCGTCGGCGACGGGTCCATCACATAACGCGCGTTCACTTTCACCGGATAGGCATAGGAAGTCGCGATATGGCCGAAGCGCGCAATATCCTCGTACAGCTTGACGTGCATCAGGCCATACTCGCCGAGCGCATGCATGCGCCGCGTCTCGGTCTCGCGCGGCTCCAGAAACCGCAGCGGCTCCGGAATCGGCACCTGGTAGACCAGCACCTGCCCGGCATGCAGCGGCGCTTCGGGAATCCGGTGCCGGGTCTGGATCACGGTAGCATCCGCTGTTGCAGTCGTCGTCGCGACGCCGGCCGTCTTGCCGAAGAATTTTCGGATCGAGATTGCGTTGGTGGTGTCGTCCGAACCCTGGTCGATCACCTTCAACACGTCGTCAGGCCCGAGGATCGCAGCGGTCACCTGTACGCCGCCGGTGCCCCAGCCATAAGGCATCGGCATCTCGCGGCTGGCGAATGGCACTTGATAGCCGGGGATCGCAATCGCCTTCAGGATGGAGCGGCGGATCATCCGCTTGGTCTGTTCGTCGAGATAGGCGAAATTGTAAGTCGGAGCGTTCATTCGGCGGCCTCCCGCATCGGCGGCGTCTCGTTCGCCTCGGCAAATTCCTTGCGCAATTTACGCAACAGGCCGAGTTCGGACTGGAAATCAACGTAATGCGGCAGCTTGAGATGTTCGACGAAGCCGGTCGCCTGCACATTGTCCGAGTGCGACATCACGAATTCCTCGTCCTGGCCGGGCGCGATCACTTCCTCGCCGAGCTCGCGGGCGCGCAGGCTCCGATCGACCAGCGCCATCGACATCGTCTTGCGCTCGCTCTGCCCGAAGGCAAGACCGTAGCCCCGCGTAAAACACGGTGCTTCTGTCGCCGATCCCTTGAACTGGTTGACCATCTGGCATTCGGTCAGCGCAATCGAACCGAGCGGAACAGCAAAGCCGGCATCCTCGGCCATGAATTCGACCGCCACCTCGCCGAAACGAATTTCGCCGGCAAAGGGGTGGTTGCGGCCATAGCCGCGTTGCGAGGAATAGCCGAGCGCCAGCAGAAAGCCCTCGTCGGCGCGCGCCAGGTTTTGCAGGCGCAGGTCGCGGTCCGCCGGAAAATTGAGCGGCTCGCGCGTCAGGTCGCCGACGGGAGCGTCAGCGTCCGCTGCCGGTGACGGCTCGATCAAGCCGTCGCGCCCCAAAATATCGGTCACGCGCGGGGTCGGCGCGGCGGATGCATCCCCTGTCGCGGGAGCCTCGGGCGCAAAACCCTCGGCGAGCTGCGGATCGAGCAAACGATGGGTGTAGTCGAAGGTGGGACCAAGAATCTGGCCGCCCGGAATATCCTTGAACGTCGAGGAAACCCGGCGGCGCACCTGCATCGCGCCGGTGTCGACCGGCTCGGTGGCGCCAAAGCGCGGCAGCGTGGCGCGGAACGCGCGCACCAGGAAGATCGCCTCGATCAAATCGCCGCGCGCCTGCTTGATGGCGAGCGCCGCAAGTTCGCGGTCGTACAGCGAGCCTTCGGTCATGACGCGGTCGACCCCGAGCGAAAGCTGCTCGGAGATCTGGGCCAGCGACAGTTCGGGCACATCCCGGTCGCCACGCCGCTCATGCGCCAGCAGGCGATGGGCGTTCTCGATGGCGCGCTCGCCTCCCTTGACGGCAACATACATGGTCAGCCTCCCCTCACGAGCCGCGTCGTGCGCGGTATGGCGACGATGGAATCGTCATGAACCAGCACGACATCGATGCCGCGCTGAAACAGCGTGACGTTGATGGCCAGCCGCTCGAACAGATCACGTGGCTGGATTAAGGCGTGCAGCGCTGCCGAGCCGTCGATGCCGGGGCCCTGCAGCTCGACGACAGGGCCATCCGTCAGGCTTTCGACCTGCAAGATCAGCGTCGTCGAACGGTCCGGATATTCATTGCTGCCGAACGCGAAGTTATCCAGCGCCGGCAGGTTTTCGGGGTCGCCCACCAGAGCAAAACTGGCGATCGACGAATCCGTGATGACAGGTGCGCTGGTGTGGAATTTGAGCCACTTGGCGACATCAGCCGTCGCCGACATCCGGCCATCGAGCCAGACCGGCGTATCGTGATCGAACAGGGTCAACGCTATCGCGGCCGTACCGCGCATCATCGCGGCCGGCGTGCCGGCCGCTGACGCGATACGCTGAACGCTGCCGGGACGCGCCATGGCATCCATCACGGATCGAAAGGTCGACTGCGCCGACAATACCTTGTCGGCAAATCCTGCGGGCAATTCGGCAACGCTCGTCATGTCAGCCCTCGCCCCGCACCAGTGTGTAGAAATCGACCCGTGTCGCTGCGGCCTCCGCGGACTTGCGGTTGCGCTTTTCGATCATCGCCGCACGCAGCGGCGCGATCACGTCGGCTTCAACCGCGGCTGCGAATTCGTCCGATTGCACCATGGCGTCGCACAGCGCGATCAGCTTCGCCTTGTGACGGTCGCGACCGAGCGTGTAGCCGAAACCGACTTCTCCGGTCGAAAGCCGCACCGCCGCGCGCGACACCGTGGCCTCGCCGAGGTTGAAAGGCGCGCCGTCACCACCGACGCGGCCGCGCACCATGACCAGGCCATGTTCGGGCTCGCGCAGGTCTTCATGCGCCGGCAACCCGATCGCCTCAAGATGACCGGCAATGTCTGCGGCCTCGGAGTGGGCGAGCACCGCCATCGCAGCCTTGCGCCGGACTTGCCCGTGACTTTCCTCGCCTGCCATTACATCGACCTTGCCTGAATTAAGTTGTCTATGATACTAGACAACTCGATACCGAAACGCCATGACGATTTCGTGACAATGAGGTGATTTTCTCCAATGGCCGATATCGCCACATGAGCATTCAGGACATTACCTCCGGCGTCGCGCTGTGGCGGCAGGTCGCCGACGGCATCGAGCGCGGCATCGCCGACGGCCGCTTCGTTGCCGGCGAAAAACTGCCGGGCGAGATGGAGATCGCCGAGACCTACCGGGTCAACCGCCATACCGTTCGCCGCGCGCTTGCCACGCTCGCGGAACGCGGCCTGGTGCGCGCCGAGCGCGGCAGCGGCACCTATGTCGAGACCCGGCGCATCGCCTACCCCTTGCGCTCACGAACGCGGTTTTCCGAAATCGTCGGCGCAGGCGGCCGGGAACCGCGCGGCCAGTTCATCGATTCGACTGTGGAAGAAGCCACGCGCGAGCTGGCGCGGGAGCTTGGATTGAAGACCGGCGCGCCCCTGGTCCGGATCGAATCGGTGCGGCTCGCCGACCGCACGCCGATCTGCGTCAGCACCACATGGCTTTCAGCCGAACGCTTCCCCGACGCCGGAAAAGTGTTCGCCAATGTGCGATCGATGACCAAGCTGGTGGCCCATTACGGCATCCGGGATTTTCGCCGTGCGTCAACGCGAATCACCGCCGGCATCGTGGACGCGACCGACGCTGTGCGGCTGGATCTCGCGTTCGGACGTCCCGTGCTCGTGGTCGACAGCACCGACGTCGATACGGCCCGCGAGCCGCTGACGACCAAGCGCTCGCGCTTTGCCGCGGAGCGAGTGGAGTTTCTGGTGGAGAATGGTTTGTAGGGTGGGCAAAGCGAAGCGTGCCCACCATTGCCAACCCCAATGCAGAAAGATGGTGGGCACGCTCCGCTTTGCCCACCCTACGAAATCATCGCGCCAATGCCCGCTGTCCAATGATGGCAAAGCGAAGCTTGCCCGAGATCCAGTCGATCGCGGCGACCGCGACCAGAATCATCAGGATCAGGAACGAGACCTTCTGCCACTCCAGCACGCGAATTTGCTCGGCCAGTTGCAGGCCGATGCCGCCGGCGCCGACGATGCCGATGATGGTGGCCGAGCGCGTGTTCGATTCAATGAAATAAAGCACCTGCCCCGCGATGACAGGCAGCACCTGCGGCATCAAGCCGAAGCGTATCTCATGCAGTGCGTTGCCGCCGGATGCCCGGATGCCTTCGACCTGCTTCCTGTCGGCGGCCTCGATCGCCTCTGAGAACAGTTTGCCGAACGCGCCAAAATCGGACAGCGCGATCGCCAGCACGCCGGCAAACGGGCCGAGGCCAACGACGTTGATCCACACCAGCGCCCAGATCAGCGTATCGACGCCTCTGATGGAATCGAACGCGCGTCGCACCGGAAAGCGCAGCCACGCCGAGGGAATGATGTTGCGCGCCGCCAGCAGGCTGAACGGCAACGCTGCCACGGCGGCGATGGTGGTGCTGAGCAGCGCAATCGACAGGGTTTCGCCCAGCGCCGAGAGATAGGCCGGCAGCGACGAACCCGGATCTGGCGGGATCATCATCAGCGTGATCCAGCCGAGCTGGCTCAGTCCGTTGTATAGTTTGGCGGGCGAGAAACCGAGATCGACCAGCCCGTACACGAAGACGGCAAAGGCCGCGACCAGCATCGCCGGCGTCGCCAGCCGCGATGCGGCTGGCCGCTCGAAAATATCGGGGTATTTTGCCCGCAATCGCTCGCGATCGGGCTTCGGCAACTGGCTCATGCCCGCGCCCCCTTGCCGAACAGGTGGCCGCGCAGCCAGCCGGTGCCGATATCGATGATGAAGACGGTGACGATGATGGTCAGCAGGATCGCACTGACGTCAGAGTAGTAGAATTTCCGGATCGCGACCACGAGCTCCTGCCCGATGCCGCCGGCGCCGACAAAGCCCATCACCGAGGCTTCGCGAACGTTGATCTCGAAGCGCAGCAAAGCGTAGCTGGCGTAGCCGGCCGACACCTGCGGCAGCACGGCGAACCGCATGCAGGACAGCCAGCTCGCACCGGTCGAGCGCACGCCTTCGACCGGCTTCATGTCGGCATTTTCAACGATCTCGGAAAACAGTTTTCCAAGCGCGCCCGTGGAATGGATCGCAATCGCCAGCACCCCCGCCATCGGGCCGAGCCCGAAAGCGATGACGAAGATCAGCGCGAACACGATGCCGGGAACGGTACGGGCGAATTCCAGCAGGCGGCGAATCACGAAACGAAGCCACGGCGCCGGCGAGGTGTTTTGCGCGGCGAAGAAATTCAGGGCAAAGGCCAGCACCGCCCCGATCATGGTACCGACATAGCTGATCAGAATGGTCTCGGCCAGCATCCACAGCCATTTGTGCCAGCCCCAGAACCATTCGGCCGGGTTGCTCCACACCCTGGCGCCGTCTTCCAGCGTCAGGATGCGGTCGAAATAGCTGATGAAGTTACCGAAATAGGTGAACAGGGTGCGCAGATTCACTTCCGCGCCGAACGCCGCGACGACAAGCGCCGCAGCAAAAGCCGCCGCCGCCAACGCAAGCCGCAAGCGCTTGCGCGCCACCGCCGCACGATAGGCCGCGTTGAGAACGGCCAGTTGCGCGCCTGGCAGGATGGAAACGGCTGATGTCATGGAGGCATTTGCCCGGGCTCTATTCAAAAAAAGGCCGGGCCACGCGGACCCGACCTCATTTGTTCCTACCGATTGATCAGGACGCCTTCTTTTTACGCAACGCATCGACGAACTTGATCAACTCGATAGTACCGTCCCAGTCCTTGGTGGTCGCCGGGTTGAAGCCTTTCTTCTGACCGTCGGACAGGCGGTCGAACGCTGCCTTGTCCTTGGTCGGCGATTCCGTGAACGCCTTGGCGATCGCCGCCTTCAGGTCGGCCGGAAGGTCCGAATTATAGGCGTAGGGTCCGTTGATGATCGGGGCCGATTTGTGAATGATCCGGAAATCGTCCTTCTTCATCGCCGACCCGTCGGCGTTCTTCAGCATGCCTTTGTGCAGCATCTGGGCCAGTGTGGAATCGTCGTCGTTGGTCCACTGATTGGCGGCGACCTCGACGGTGCCCTGCGACAGCGCCAGCATGGCGTTCTCGTGGCTGCCGGTGAAAACGACCTTGCCGAAATAGCCGTCGGCGTCGGAAATGCCGAGCTTGTCGAGTTCGAAACGCGGCACGTTGTTGCCCGAGGTCGAATTCGGGTCGACCAGGCCGAGATTCTTGCCCTTCAACTGATCGATATTCTTGTAGGGGCTCGACGCCTTGACGAAGAACACGGAATAGTAGCCGGTCGAGCCGTCGGCATTGATGTCGTTGGCGAAGGCGTCGGTCTTGACGCCGGTCAGGCGGGCGCGGGCAAACGATGCCGACCCGTAGCTGGCGATATGGATGTTGCCGGCGCGCTGGCCTTCGATGACGGCGGCGTAGTCGTTGGCGATGCGCAGCGTGACCTTGACGCCGAGTTCCTTGGAGAGATAGGCGACGAACGGCTTCCAACGCTCGGTGACCCCCGAAGCGTTTTCGGCCGGTACCACGGCAAACGTCAGTTCCGGATATTTGCTCTTCCAGTCCTGTGCCGAGGCGGAAGCGGTGAACGCCAGCGCGGCTGCGCCGGCCAGAACGATTCGACGGGTGATCATGGTGAGTCCTCTTGTTGCGGTTACGCCTCTTGGCCGATTGCAGGTTTGCAATCGGCTACGCTTTACAGAAATGACTCAGGCTGCGGCGGCCGTGCCGAGTTCAGGCATCGCCGCGCCGCCGGGTGCCTGCGCGGGCGCGGCACCCATGACATCATCGGCTTCGAGATCGTAGAGTTCGCGCGCGATAAGATCGGTCAGGGTCTCGGGCGCGCCATCGAACACCACCCGTCCCGCCGCCATGCCTATCAACCGGTCGCAGTAGCTTCGCGCCAGATCGAGCGAATGCAGGTTGCAGATCACGGTAATGCCGAAATGCTTGTTGATGCGCAGCAGCGCGTCCATCACGATCCGCGTATTGCGCGGGTCGAGCGAGGCGATCGGTTCGTCGGCGAGAATAATGTCCGGCTCCTGCACCAACGCACGCGCAATCGCAACGCGCTGCTGCTGGCCGCCGGAAAGCTGGTCGGCTCGCTGGGCGGCGATGGCGGCCATATCGAACTGTTCCAGCGCCGACATCGCCAGCGCCCTGTCCTCTTCCGGCCAAAGCTGCGTCAGCGAGCGCCAGGACGGGATTTCCGCCAGCCGCCCCATCAGCACATTGGTCAGGACGTCGAGCCGGCCGACCAGGTTGAACTGCTGGAAGATCATAGCCGAGCGCGCGCGCCACTGCCGCAGATCCTTGCCGCGCAGTGCGGTCACGTCGACGCCTTCAAAGAGAATGCGCCCCTCGGAGGGCTCGGCGAGGCGGTTGATCATCCGCAGCAGCGTGGACTTGCCGGCGCCGGAGCGGCCGATTACGCCGACGAAGCTGCCGGGCTGAATCGAGAACGACGCGTTGTCCACGGCGGCCTTGGTGCCGAACCGGCACGTCAACCCTTCCACCACCAGCATGCACTGCTCCAGAATTCCTGTCGTGGAGCATCGCTAACGGCTCGATCTAACAGTTGTGTGACGGGACTACTGCGGTGCGGCGTTCGTCCACAGCCACCGCTCGCGTCACGCACGCGTCATGATACTGTCATCAAGCGCATCGAAGACGAGCGTGACTTCCTCTCGATTCTTGCCCTCGATTGATGGATCCTCCATGGCCGGAAAAATGCTTTCCCCTGAACCGACCGTCGACCCGACCGCATCGGTGCGCGGCTGCCAGCTTGGCGCCTATACCGAGGTCGGCGCCCGGACCATCCTGCTCGAAGTCGCGATGGCCGACTATTCCTACGTCGTGAACGACGCGCAGATCACCTACACGACAACAGGCAAATTCTGTTCGATCGCGGCGATGACGCGGATCAATCCGGGCAATCACCCCATGCACCGCGCCTCGCAGGCGCATTTCACCTACCGCGCCAGCAGCTATTTTCCCGGTGAGAGCGACGACGCCGAATTCTTTGCATGGCGGCGCCAGCATCACGTCCACATCGGCCATGACGTCTGGATCGGCCACGGCGCGGTCATCCTGCCCGGCCGCTCGATCGGCACCGGCGCGGTAGTCGCGGCCGGCGCCATCGTCACCAAGGACGTCCCCGCCTATACGATCGTGGGCGGCAACCCGGCGCGCCAGATCAAGCGGCGTTTTCCCGAATCCATCGCCGGGCGGCTGGCCGAGCTCGCATGGTGGGACTGGGACCATGAGACGCTTCGCCGCGCCCTGCCCGATTTCCGCAAACTTGACGTCGAGGGCTTCCTCGAAAAATACGAATCCGCCGAAGCATCCGGCCGTCAACCATTCAACCAGAGTGCCGCATCGTGACCGAACTGTTCATCGAAGGTGGCCGGGCTCTGCTCGGCCATGAGATTCTCGAAACGACGTTGCGGATTGAAGGCCGCGAGATCGTCGCCGTGGGCACGGACAACAGCCATGGCTCGCCCGGCATCGGTGCCGGCGGCTTGCTGGCGCTGCCGGGTATTGTCGACCTGCATGGCGATGCCTTCGAACGGCAGATGATGCCGCGCCCCGGCGTCGATTTTCCGATCGATGTGGCGCTGATCGACAGCGACCGGCAGGCGGTCAGCAACGGCATCACGACCGTCTTTCATGCCACGACCTGGTCGTGGGAGCCGGGTCTTCGCGGCGCGGACAACGCGCGGAAATTGCTGGAAACGATCGAGCAGATGCGGCCGCAGCTCGCCGCCGATACCCGCTTCCATCTGCGCCAGGAGACCTACAATCTCGATGCGGAAAGCGAAATCATCGACTGGCTGGGGCAAGGCCGCGTCGACCTGTTCGCCTTCAACGACCATATGGATTCGACCGTCGCCAGTCTCACCAAGCCGCTGAAGCGCAGCCGGATGGTCGAACGCACGGGTCTCACCCATGAGGCGTTCGATCACCTGGTGCAAAGCGTGATCTGCCGCAGCCACGAGGTGCCGGCATCGATCGCACGGCTGGCGCAGGCGGCGCGTGCCGCAGGCGTCCGGATGATTTCGCATGACGATGAGAGCCCGGCGATGCGGCAGGCCTATCGTGCGCAGGGCGTTGCCATCGCCGAATTTCCGGTCAACGAGGAAACCGCCCGCGACGCGGCCGCAGCCTCCGACTTCATCGTGTTCGGCGCGCCCAATGTCGTGCGCGGCGGCAGCCATACCGGCTGGACCAGCGCCTCCGACATGATCGCCATGGGCCTGTGTTCGGTGCTGGCGTCCGACTATTACTATCCCGCACCGTTGCTGGCGGCCTTCCGGCTTGCGGCCGACGGTGTGCTGCCGCTGCCTGCGGCGTGGCAACTGATCTCGTCGGCGCCGGCGCGCGCCGCCGGCCTCGCCGATCGCGGCACGCTCGCCGCAGGGCAGCGCGCCGACATCATCCTCGTCGATGACACGGCGCCGCTGCGGCCACGCGTAGTCGCGGTGGTTGCCGCGGGACGCCTGGTGCACCTGACGGAGGCAAACCGCCTCATCCGCTCGTCCGCAGCATCGCGCAAGGCGGTTGCAGCCGCGTGAAGCGGCCCTATTCTGGCGCGATGGCAAACTTTCCCCGTTACGCAATCTATTTCACCGCCGCACAGGGCAGCGCGCTCGACCGATTCGGTAGCGCGCTGCTCGGCTACGACGCCTATGGCGGCAACGACCTGCCCTTTCCGGACGGGCTGCCTTCGGACTGGCGCGACCTGACGCAAGATCCCCGCAAATACGGCTTTCACGCCACGCTGAAGGCCCCGATCGCGCTGGCCGACGGCAAGGCCGAGGCCCGGCTCGTCGCGGCATGCGAATTGTTCGCCGATCTCGCCCGGCCCGTGCCGGTGATCCAGCCGGTGGTCGATGCGATCAGCGGTTTTATCGCGGTGATTCCGGCGGAACCATCGGCGGAGCTCGAACTGCTCGCGGCTGAGGCCGCCAAGGCATTCGATCCGTTCCGTGCCCCCCTTAGCCCAGAAGATCGCGCACGGCGCAATCCCGACAAACTGACGCCGCGGCAACGAGACTATCTGGACCGCTGGGGCTACCCCTACGTGTTCGAAGAATTTCGTTTCCACATGACGTTGACGGGACGGCTTCCCGCAGAACGGCGCGAACCTGTCGTGGCGATGCTGCGTGAGAGGTTTGCGGCAACAGGTACCGGGCCGCTCGCGATCGATGCGATCGCCCTGTGCCGCCAGGAAACGCCGAGCTCGCGATTTCGGGTCATCGGCCGTTGGCAACTGCACGACTGACGCCTGCCAAGCGACCAGTCGCTCTATCGCCGCTGATTGTAGACGTCGAGGCAGACGGCACCGAGCAGCACCAGTCCCTTGATCACCTGCTGGTAGTCGATGCCGATGCCGAGGATGGACATGCCGTTGTTCATGACCCCCATGATCATGGCTCCGATCACCGCGCCGCCGACCCGGCCGACGCCGCCATAGGCCGACGCGCCGCCGATGAAACAGGCCGCGATGACATCGAGCTCGAAGCCGGCGCCGGCCTTCGGCGTCGCGGTATTGAGCCGCGCGGCGAACACGAGGCCGGCCAATGCGGCCAGCACGCCCATGTTGACGAAGGTCAGGAATGTCAGCCGCTCGGTCTTGATGCCGGACAGGCTCGCGGCCCTGGCGTTGCCGCCGATGGCGTAGATATGACGGCCGATCACCGTGCGGGTGGTGACGAAACCATAGAGCGCGATCAACGCGGTCATGATCACCAGTACGTTCGGCAGGCCGCGATGCGAGGCGATCAGGCCGGCAAAGAACACGATCGCGGCGAACAGCACCGCACTCTTGGCGACGAAGAAGCCAAACGGCTCGACCTCGATACCGTGCGACGCCTGCCGCGTCCGGCCCTTCGCGCTGGTATAGAGCAAAGCCACCGCCAATACGGCGCCGATCAACAGCGATGTCGGATAAAGCGTACCGGCGCCGGGAAACAGTTCGGGAATGAAGCCCGAGGACAGTTTCTGGAAGGTCGGCGGAAATGGCCCGACCGACTGGCCTGCCAGGATCGCAAGCGCCAGCCCCTTGAACACGAGCATGCCGGCCAGCGTCACGATAAAGGACGGGATCTTGAAGTAAGCTACCCAATAGCCCTGCGCGGCGCCGATCAGTGCGCCCACGAACAGGCAGGCGACGAACGCCAGCGGATAGGCGACGTGATAGCGCACCATCAGCACCGCGGCGACGGCGCCGACGAAACCCGCGACCGAGCCGACCGACAGGTCGATATGACCGGTGACAATGATCAGCAGCATGCCGAGCGCCATGATCACGATGTAGCTGTTCTGCAGCACCAGATTGGTCAGGTTCAGCGGCTGCAGCAGCGTGCCGTCGGTCATGACCTGGAAGAACAGCATGATCGCAAACAGCGACAGCAGCATGCCGTAGTTGCGCAGATTGTTCTTGATGAAGCCGGCGTGCCCGGGCAGCGCAACCGCCTTGTCGGTCATGGCCGCAAATCTCCCAAAAGTACTTTCTTGTCCATTTCCTTGTTGCGCATGATGGCGCGCATGATCCTTTCCTGGGTGGCCTCGGCGGCGGCGAATTCTCCGACAAAGGCGCCGTCATTCATCACGCAGATGCGGTCGCAGACGCCGAGCAGTTCCGGCATTTCCGACGAGATCATCACCACGCCCTTGCCCGCCTCTGCAAGCTCATTGATGATACAATAGATTTCGTATTTTGCCCCGACGTCGATGCCGCGCGTGGGCTCGTCGAGGATTAGTACCTTCGGATCGGTCATCAGCCATTTCGACAGCACCACCTTCTGCTGGTTGCCACCGGAGAGCTGGCCGGTCTCCTGATAGACATCGGAACAGCGGATCCGCATCCTGTTGCGGTAGTCGCTCGCGACGCGTAATTCGGACATGTCGTCGATGATGCCCCGCCGCGCCACGCGGCCGAGGCTTGCCAGCGTGATGTTCTTGCGGACGTCGCTGTCCAGGATGAGGCCGAGCTGCTTGCGATCCTCGGTGACGTAGGCGAGGCCGGCATCGATCGCGGCCGCCACGCTCGACAGGTTGACTTCCCTGCCATCGAGCCAGACGCGGCCGCTGATCCGCTCCCCCCAAGCGCGGCCGAACAGGCTCATGGCGAACTCGGTACGGCCGGCGCCCATCAGCCCGGCGATCCCGACCACCTCGCCGCGCCGGACCTCGAAATCGACGCCCTTGATGACCCGGCGTTCCCTGTGCTGCGGGTGATGCACCGTCCAGTCCTGCACCGCGAAGACCGGTTCGCCGATCGCGACGGTGCGTTGCGGAAAGCGATGGGCAAGGTCGCGATCGACCATGCTGCGGATTATCCGGTCCTCTTCCACCGGTTCGGCCCGGCAATCGATGCTGTCGACGGTGCGGCCGTCGCGCAGCACCGTGATCCGGTCGGCGACGCGCGCGACTTCCGACAATTTGTGCGAAATCAGGATCGAGGCGATGCCCTGGGCGCGGAACGCCAGGAGGCGATCCAGCAATGCCGCGCTGTCGTTCTCGTTCAGGCTGGCGGTCGGCTCATCGAGGATCAACAATCGCACCCGCTTCGACAAGGCCTTGGCGATCTCAACCAATTGCTGCTTGCCGACGCCAAGGTCCGTCACGAGCGTATCGGGCATCTCGGTGAGGCCGACCTGGGCGAGCAATTCCCGGGTCCGGCGGTAGACTGTATCGCGGTCGATCACGCCAAGACGCTGCGGCGGATGCGACAGAAAAATGTTCTCCGCGATCGACATCAGCGGAATCAGCGCCAGCTCCTGGTGGATGATGATGATGCCGAGCGCCTCGGAATCGTTGACATCGCGAAAGCGGCGCTCCTCGCCGTCGAAGATGATGCTGCCTTCATAGTCGCCGTGCGGGTAGACGCCGCTGAGAACCTTCATCAGGGTCGACTTGCCGGCGCCGTTCTCGCCGACCAGCGCATGGATCTGCCCCGCCTCCACGGTGAAGTTGACGTCGCGCAGGGCCTGGACGCCGGAAAAGCTCTTGCTTACGCCGCGCATTTCGAGAATTGCGGTCATTTCGCCATCACGTCCATGATCTGTCTATCTCGCTGCGGTCGCACACAGGCAGGTGGCGGCGCCGGTGATCGCCGGCGCCGCCGTTCGTCTTAATCGAACTGCGAACGCTTGTAGTAGCCGCCGTCGATCAGCACCTTTTCCCAGTTGCTCTTGTCGACGACGACAGGCTTCAGGAGATAGGACGGTACCACCTTGACGCCGTTGTTGTAGGTCTTGGTGTCGTTGACGGTCACTTCCTTGCCGCTGAGGGAAGCATCCACCATGTCGGCGGTGACGCGCGCGAGATCGCGGGTATCCTTGAAGATGGTCGAATACTGCTCGCCGCGCTGCATCGACTTGATCGACGGCACCTCGGCATCCTGGCCGCTGACGACAGGCATCGGCATGTTGCCGCTGCCATAGCCGACGCCCTTCAGCGACGAGAGAATGCCGATGGAGAGGCCGTCATAGGGAGACAGCACGGCATCGACCCGCTTGCGGCCGTAGAATGCGCTCAGGAGGTTGTCCATCCGCGCCTGGGCGGTGGCGCCGTCCCAGCGCAGGGTCGAGACCTTGTCCATGCCCTTCTGGCCGCTGCCGATCACCAGCTTGCCGCTGTCGATATAGGGCTGCAGCACCGACATCGAACCGTTGTAGAAGAAGTAGGCGTTGTTGTCGTCCGGCGAGCCGCCGAACAATTCGATGTTGAAAGGTCCCTTGCCTTCTTTCAGGCCGAGCGCCTGCTCGATCGACTGCGCCTGCAGCACGCCGACCTGAAAATTGTCGAAGGTGGCGTAGTAGTCGACATTGGGCGTGTCACGAATCAGCCGGTCATAGGCGATGACCGTGATCCCCTTGGCCTTGGCCTGCTTCAGCACATCCGACAACGTGGTGCCGTCGATCGCGGCGATCACCAGCACCTTGGCGCCCTTGGTCACCATGTTCTCGACCTGCGAAAGCTGGTTCGGAATGTCGTCCTCGGCATATTGCAGGTCGGTGCCGTAGCCGCGTTCCTTCAGGATTTTGACGATGTTGTTGCCATCGTCGATCCAGCGCGCCGAGGATTTGGTCGGCATCGCGATGCCGACGGTTCCCTTGCTCTGGGCGACAGCGCCGGTCACCGCCGTTGCGGCCATGGTTGCTGCCAGCGCAACGGCCGACAGCGTGGTCTTCAGAGTAGTCATGCTTCACTCCCTTAATGTCAGAGGATTTTTGGTTCTGGATCGTCGGACCGCTGAATGCGGTTCTTGAAACTCGGTGGTCTCTCGCACGTTTGTGCGCGTCTCGTCTTCCCTCCATCAATCCGTTGAAAGTCTGACGTTCGGTTCAGGGCGGCCACGCGCTGCGACATCGAGCACGAAGGTTCGGCCATGATCGGGATCGGCGCGTTTTGCGTCCTCCGCCATCCCCTGCCAGGCCGAGGTGACGAGCAGACGTGAGAAATCCCGTCCGACAAAGGCCGGGCAGCTCGACTGCCGCGCGGGAACGCGCAGGCTGCGCAGATGCTCACCTTGCGGGCTATAGACATCGATGCAGCCGCCGCCCCAGCGCGCATTCCAGATCAGCCCGTCGGCATCGACCACCGCGCCGTCAATGCCGCCGCCGCCGCGCCGGGTGACCAGCGCGACCGGCTCGCCGCGCGGCAGGCCGGTCGCCGCATCGAGATCGACCCGGAACAGCGTATTCTTCCCGGTGTCCGCGAAATAGCCGATGGTCCCGTCCGGCGAGAAGCAGATCGCGTTCGGGATCGTGATCTCCTCATAAAGCCGCGACAGCTCGCCGCGATGCAGCGCGTAGATGGCGCCGAGGCCCCGCTCGGCCTGGCGGCCCATGGTGCCGATCCAGAACGTGCCGGACGGATGAACCCGGGCATCGTTCGAACGCGTCGCGGCATTGTCGGCTTCGAGCTGATGGTACAGCGTCATCCGCCCGTCCGCCGTGTCGCGGATATAGAGACCGTCGTCGGCGACGAGGAGCTGGCGATGCGCGTCGATCCGACCGAGCGCGCTGCCCATCACCTCGAGCGAATGGATGGTGGTTTGCCCTGTGCCGAGCCGCGCCTCGAACAGCCGGCGTTCGACGATGTCGAACCACCAGGCCGTGTCGGTGGCGGCGTCGTAGGTCGGGCCTTCGCCAAGATGGCACCGCTCGCCGCAGAGAACGGTGATCGGCACCTCTTCCATTTCGCAGTCGCCGCTCATCGCCCCGCTCCCCCAGGCGACTCTACCGCGGATTGTGTCCCGATTGCGCCGTGGATTGGGCCTTCGATCGCATGCGTGAAGCGATACAGCGTGGTGTGTCGATAGACTTCGCCCGGGGCCAGCCGTGCGGTCGGGAAATCAGACCGGTTGGGCGTATTGGGCCACGCGTGCGGTTCGAGGCACATGGCGTCGGACTGCCGATAGAGGCGGCCGCCCTTTCCGGCGGTGGAGCCGTCGAGAAAGTTTCCGGAATAGACCTGCAGCCCGGACTGGTTGGTGAACAGTTCGAGCACGCGGCCGGACGCCGGCTCAGCCAGCCGTGCTGCGAAGCGAGGTTCACCGCTTGCCGGGCCGAGACAGAAATTGTGATCGTAGCCGCGGCCCACGCGGAGCTGCGGATGGTCGTCGCGAATCCGCGCGCCGACCTCAACGCCTGCCCGAAAGTCGAACGGCGTGCCGGCCACCGCGCTGGGTGGCTGCGGCAGCGGGATCGCGCCGGCATCGATGGCGAGGAAATGATCCGCCGCCACGGTGAGGTGATGATCGAGAATATTCCGACCCGAGCGCGCGCCCGCCAGATTGAAAAAGCTGTGATTGGTGAGATTGACCACGGTGGGGCGATCGGTCCGCGCCGTCATGTCGAGCTGGAGCTCCATCGGCCCGGCGAGACGCCAGGTCACCTCCACCTCCAGCGCGCCGGGATAGCCTTGCTCACCGTCGGCGCTGGTGTAGGCAAGCGTCACGGCTGGACGATCTCCATCCTCGATCGCGACAACCCGCCAGTTGCGACGATCAAAACCTTCGAGCCCGCCATGCAACGCATTGGCCCCGTTATTTGCCGCGAGTTGCACCTCGGCGCCGTCAAGCATAAAGCGCGCCCCCGCGATACGGTTGGCATAGCGCCCGACGGTTGCGCCGAAGAACTGCCGGCGGGCGAGATATCCCTCGAACGTCTCATGACCGAGCACGATGTCGTCACGATGTCCGACGGCATCCGGCACCAGTAAGGCCTGCAGCGATGCACCATAGGTGATGATGCGCGCTTCCAGTCCACTGGACGCATGCAAGACAATGCGCTCGACTTCGCTGCCATCCGGCAGCACACCGAACCGGGAACGCGTCAAGCGAGGAACGGACGGCGCGTTCATGTCTCGTCCTCGAATGGTTCAACCGTGCGTCGTCGCCCCAGCAGGAACGCGTCGGCGACGAGCTGGAGCGGCGCGAGATCGACGTCGGACTCGCCGGTGGCGGCGAGTTCGCGGAAGCGGCGGTAGAGCCCGGCATATTCGGCGTCCGCGGCATCGACGAGCTGCTTGCCCCCTGCCCGCAACCTTGCCCCACCCATGGCAAGCGTGACCGGGCCGCCGTCGGTGTCGAGATCGATGTCCCAGCTTTGCGGGCCGGTCTGGAGGAAGTCGAATTCGGCCGCGATCTTCAGCCCCTGTGCATCGCTGAGCGCCAGGCTGGCGGCGATCGGCGCGGCGCGATTGGCGGGGAACGCGAGATCGGCCGAGGTCACGAACAATGGCTGCGGCAAGATGCGCGTCAGGATCGAGAGCGCATTGATGCCGGGATCGAACACGCCGAGCCCGCCCGGCTCAAAGATCCAAGCCTGCCCCGGATGCCAGACTCGCACGTCTTCCTTCCAGGTTATTTTGACAGCAGCGATCTTTCGCCCGGCGAGCAATTGCCGCGCCGGCTCGACGGCCGGGGCGAAGCGCGAATGCCAGGTCGCGAACAGTGTGCGTTGCGATGCCTTCGCGGCGGCCACGAGCGGATGGATTTCAGCGACTGTCGCGCCCGGCGGCTTTTCCAGCATCACATGCTTGCCGGCGGCAAGCGCCATTGCCGCCTGCGCGTGACGGACCTGCGGCGGCGTGCACAGCGCCACCGCGTCGATCGGCGGACCGTTGCGCAATAGCTCGTCGAGCGTTGGTGCATGCGGCACGCCGGGAAGCGAGGCATTGCGGCTGGCAACCGCAACCAGCTCGACGCCATCAGTCGCGGCAATCGCCGGCACGTGCTGGTCGCGCGCGATCTTGCCGAAACCGACGATGGCGACGCGAAGCGGGCTCATGATGGCTCTCCAGAACTCGACCGCCGCGTGGGTAGGCGCAGCGCCGAACGATACCGGAGTCCCCTCATGACGGCGCAATCCATTGTGGATTACTTCGATC
>CAWFMW010000021.1:0-47684 GCA_963816815.1 uncultured Alphaproteobacteria bacterium | reverse complement strand
GCCGCCGAGCGCATCATGGCTGGCGGATACCGGCGCGGTGGCAGTCGCGCGCAATTCCGGCGCAGGGCGACCGTTGGCGTGCTCGGGGCGGCGTTGATCGGCCGGCGCGGTCGCTTCCTTGGCAGGCGCGGCGTTGCGCATCGCGGTGCGCACGGTGAGGTCGATCCGGTGCACTTCCGGCATCTCGGCCTGCCAGCAGGTCAGGACGCGGTCGGCATAATGCGCCTGGATCCAGCTCTTGAGGAACCGGGTCGGTACCGACAGATGCACGCTTTCGTCCTGCACGGCTTCCAGATCCATGCGCGCAAACCAGCTCGTATAGACGTCCTCGCCTACACTCGTCCGCAACCGTCCCTTCACGCGCGACCAACGATCCTGTTCCATATTTGTCATTGCTTGAGAACTTTTCTGAATGAGTAATGGTATTTGACGAATTGCCTGGCGGGTTTCCTTGCAGGTTTCCTGCCAGACGTGACCTCTGGCGCGGAGCTTCAGCCACCAGACATGGACCGGGCGTTCGGCGAAATCGCCGCTGCACAAATCAAAGGCTGGATGGAATGAAAAGCTGCCGCGAGGTCAGCGCGTACTCGACGGTCTAGCCGGAGTTCGCTTGGGTGGACGACTGGGAGCGTCGTCCAGGGATTCAGAAGTGGTCTCGATGGAAATGATCGTGCCGAATGTCGCGTTGATTCCGTAAAGCATAGTCCCTCCCCCTCTCACCGCGAGAAAGCGCGATGAGCAATCGATAACAAGTGTTTTCAAAGCCAGTCTGCCGCTACCGAACATCCGCTTGTCCGACCGCCGCGCCGCCGCGTATCTCAGTCTGTCGTCTTCAACACGTTCACGAACTCCACGTTCCCAATCGTTGCATCGCAGGCAAAGCGCCTAATCTTCCCCTGTCTTGTTTCCCTTTGTCCGGATCACGCTGAACGCGAGCGCCACACCGGGAAATTCAGACACAGAACAGCCGCTCTCATATTGCTATGAGTTACCAACTCAGCTTCGCTTGGAAAGCGTCGCTAACGCGCACACCGCCGCCGATTTGCACGTCCACTCTTGGGTCTCATACCGCGCTGGTCAGGAGAGCCTCAAGCGTCGCGAACGAGTAACAAATACACCAAGGGGGATTTCTGACAATCCGTGATTCGACGACGCAGCCCGACTCTTCGGCGGTGTTGCAACACTGCAATTGCGACACTCCACACCAAGTTTTTGAATCCGCGTACAGAATCGCGCGACGCCAACGCGCGTGACAGTTTTTGCTGCACTCGCAAAATTTTTTAAGAAACCGTTACAATCGTGGTTACCGCGACCGGTTTTCAAAATGCTTGTGCTCGCTATGTGGATAAGTGATTAGCGAGACGAAGTTTTTCGGAATTGCTTTTGAAGGGTAACCCCTGCGCGGCGATGATGCGGGCAGAACAAGTTGGCGTCGAATTGGACAGCCGGTGTGCTCGTGCTTCTCGCAAATGCTCACAACTACGCCGGTGCAATAAATTGCACCTCGTAAAACTACTGGCGCTAGAAATGTGACACGTAAGGCGGTGCTCAGCAACGGGACAATCGAATTGTCACACGAGACGCTTTCAACGTGGTCCCGAAATGCAACAGGGCACGTGCGTGGCGAAATAGATTTTCGAGTTCATGCGCGCACGAAGGCATGACTGAAAAAACAAAAGCCCGGCGAAGCCGGGCTTTTGACGAATATTTATTTCTGTCAGTTCACTTCGCGAGCTTGGCGATCGCGTGCGACAGGCGCGACACCTTCCGGCTCGCATTGTTCTTGTGAATGATGTTCCGCTGCGCGGCCTGCATCAGTTCCGGTTCCGCGTGCTTCATCGCTTCGAGCGCCGCATTGCGGTCGCCGCTCTTGATCGCTTCCTCGACGGTGCGGACCGCACCACGCATCTGCGTGCGGCGCGACTTGTTGACGATGGTACGGCGGGCAATCTTGCGGGTCGCCTTCTTGGCGGAAGTGGTATTGGCCATGTTCTCAACTATCCTTCGGCTGTCATCGCTCGGGTGGTCGGGCTCGAGCGCGCCGGCCGTTCAAATTGCGTGATCGCTGGTTGTCGTTTCCAGGGTGTTCTGAAGTAAGCCGTTCTTGAGGATGCCTTGGACGGAAGCCAAAATGCTCCCGAGGGTGGCGCTGCTCAAAGAACAGCGGCGGCGGGATTGCGCCCGCCGCCATTGGGGGTCTTATAGAGGGCGTGTCCTGCACCGTCAACGCTTTCCGCCCTCCCCGAAAGGCCGGGAGGGGCGGCGGAACGGGCGCGTAAGGTGCTGATGAGGTTGAATTTCCAGGGTGCCCCCGGTATTGGCTGACGGCCTTTTGGGGGCCATAGATATAAGGTGACGCATGATCCGCGGGTTTTTTCGGCTAATCGGCCTGCTGCTCCTGGCCGGCGGATTCATCTTTATGGTCTATGACGGCGCCCGTTTCGTCGCCGACCAGACCTTGCGGTTCACCCGGTTTGGCCAGTTCTGGAACGACATCCATCAGTCTAGCCAGCTGGCGTTCCGGACCTGGATCGAGGGTGCCGCGCCCTGGCTCTGGAACAGCGTCATCAAGGTCCTGTTGGATCAGCCGGTTTTTGCCGTGCTGGGCGTGGTCGGCATCCTGCTCATGATCCTGTTCCGGCCCAGCAAGCCGTTGATCGGCTATTCGCGAGACTGACCTGACCGCACCGCCGTCTCTCGGGGCGCGCGGCGTAACGGGCTGCGATCTTCGGCGTAAAGACATATATAGAAGTCAACCGGCCGACACCGATGTCGCGTCAGGCCGATGTCCCGCCTGGGAGGTACCCCATGTTGTTCATGCGCAAGACCACCGCGTTGCCGAGCGCAGCCGAAGCGCTGCCAGGGCGCGCCACTCCGATACCGACCTCCACCACGCATTTCGTCAACGGCCGCAAGCTGCTGCCGCCCTATCCAGCCGGCCTCGAACAGGCGGTGTTCGGGCTGGGCTGTTTCTGGGGCGCAGAGCGCAAGTTCTGGCAACTCGGCGACGGCATCCATGCGACCGCCGTCGGCTATGCCGGCGGACATACGCCCAATCCGACCTATGAAGAAGTTTGTTCGGGCCGCACCGGTCATACCGAAGTGGTGCTGGTCGTGTTCGATCCGAAGAAGATCTCCTACGAACAGCTCTTGAAGACGTTCTGGGAAAATCACAACCCGACGCAGGGCATGCGCCAGGGTAACGACGTCGGCACTCAGTATCGCTCGGCGATCTACACCTTTGGCGATGCACAGCGCCGGGCCGCTGACGCGTCGAAGGCGACGTACCAGAAGGCGCTGGCGGCGAAGGGGGTCGGCGCCATCACCACCGAGATCGCGCCGTCAGGCGAATTCTATTTCGCCGAGGACTATCATCAGCAATATCTCGCCAAGAACCCGGCGGGCTATTGCGGATTGGGCGGCACCGGCGTGTCATGCCCGATCGGCGTCGGCGTGAACGCTTGATCGTTTGCCTTCCGGCGTCCTCGCTCCGCAAGTGCGGGGCGAGGACGCCTCGTTCACCCCACTCGTGATCGCAAAAAACCCTTTATTAACTATAACCGATGCAAGACTAGTGCTGTCTCGCTTTAAGGGATGGCCTGGGTGCGGGTTGTGCGCGCGTTTCGAATGCCGATCACTGCGATCATCATTGCGCTCGCGCTGTCGGGCTGCATGCGCACGACCGGACCGGTTGCAGTCGCGCCGCAAGGCGATCTCGAATTCAATGGCCTATGGCCAGCCCAACAGCCCGCCGCCGCAGGCGGTCGCGGCCAATTCTGGCGGCGGCGCCATCGGCGCAGTTCGCGCGGCCTTCGCCGCGGCGCCATACGCAGCACCAGCCCCCGTCGCCGTTGCCGCACCCGTCGCCTATGTCGAACCCATGCCGGTGCGACACGACGGGGCCTATCATCTCGATGTCGGCGACAGGTTGCGCGTCGTCGTCTATGGCCAGGAAGGTCTCACCAATACCTATGCGGTCAGCGCCGGCGGCTCGATTACGATGCCGCTGATCGGCCCGGTGCCGGCGCGCGGCCGCACCACGGCGGGACTGGCGGCGGAGATATCAGCGAAGCTGCGCGCCGGCTTCATCAGGGAGCCGTCAGTCGCGGTGGAGATCGAAGTCTACCGGCCGTTCTTCATTCTCGGCGAGGTCGCGGCACCCGGACAATATCCGTACGTGCCGAACATGACGGTCGAGAGCGCGGTGGCGATCGCCGGCGGCTTTTCGCCGCGCGCTCGCCGCGACAGCGTCACGGTCACTCACACCGATGCGTCGGGAACGGCGCGCTTCGTCGTTCCGGCCGGCAGCGCGATCAGTCCGGGCGATACCGTGCTCGTCAGCGAGCGCTGGTTCTAGAGCCCTTCGAAAACGCGCTCGCACGCGACGCATTTTCATCAAATCGTCATCGCGATCTGGCCGTTTTGTTGAGCAAGATGGTGGTGCAAATGCCTCACGTTTGATCTGCCGGACAATCAGCGTTCCGTTGGCGCGTGCAGCGTTCGCATCGAATTGCCGAATCGCGCGCGAGTTAAACTTGAGGTAGTGTAAACGAGAGTTTGCGCTTTTCTGCAGGCTCTGTTGTACCGCGCATAAGCTTCGGTTGCGATAAATCAGCGCGATGCGCCGATTGCATTCGAAACAGTGTTTCAAGTTGCACTGCAGCAATGTAGAGAGTGCATCGTCGAAACGAGGCGCGCCGGTTTGTCGGTTAAGTGCCTGCAATCCGGAGTATGACCATGAAATATCTTCTGCCGGTTAGCGTGAAGCGCGCGGCGACTGCGGCAGCGTTGCTTGCTTCCATCGCCGTGACAGCCGTGTGTGGCTCTTCGCAATCGGCAACGGCGGCGGATGCTTATCCGAGCCGGCGCATCACCTTCGTCGTGCCCTATCCGCCCGGTGGTGCAACCGACGTGCTGGCCCGCTTGATGGCCAACAAGCTGCAGGAGTCGTGGAAGCAGACGGTCGTCGTGGAGAACAAGTCGGGCGGCGGTGGCGTGGTCGGCAACGACAACGTGGCAAAGGCGCAACCCGACGGCTACACCGTGCTGGTCGCCATTACGCAGATCATCCAGGCGCCGAGCCTCGTTCCGAAGCTGCCGTACGACGTCTTCAAGGATCTCGCGCCGGTCACCCAGATCGCGCTGTCGACAATCGTTCTGGTGGTCCCTGAGCAGCAGCCGTTCAAGTCGGTGAAGGAATTGGTCGACTATGCCAAGGCGAATCCCGGCAAGCCCTATGGCACCTTCGGCAACGCGACCACGTCGCATCTCTACGGCGAACTGCTCAAGAAGGTCGCCAATATCGACATGACTCACATTCCCTATCGCGGCTCGGCTCCGCTGACGAACGACCTGCTCGCCAACACGGTGAATGCAGGCTTCGTCGACCTGACCACGGCGAACGCGCAGATCAAGGCGGGCAAGCTCAGGGCGCTGGCGGTGGGCGGTGAACAGCGCAGGAAGGCGATGCCCGACGTGCCGACGATGGGTGAACTCGGCTATCCCGGATTTGAAATCGAAGGCTGGCTCGGCGTGTTCGTGCCCGCGGGAACGCCGAAGGAGATCGTGACGAAGCTTTCCGACGAACTGGCCCGCATCATCGCCTCGCCCGAGGGCGTCGCCGGGATCGAGGCGCTCAGCCTGATACCGGTTGGTGGAACGGCGGAAGCGTTCGACAAGGCCCTGCACCGCGACCTCGCGAGATGGGCCGATGTCGTGAAGGAAACCGGCGTCAAGGGCGACTGAGGTGGTATTTTAGTTCCTCATTCCGGGGCGTGCGCTAGCACGAACTATGGTGCGCAATTGCGCACCTGAGAATCTCGAGATTCCGGGTTCGATGCTGACGCATCGCCCCGGAATGACGGCCGAGAGATAGCGGGCCTCTTATTTCTTCAAATGCTTTGCGAAAAACGCCAGGCTGCGCGGCCAGGCGATATCGGCGCTGGCCTTGTCGTAGCTCGCGCGTTCGTCGCAGTGAAAGCCGTGCTGCGCGCCGGGATAGATATGGACTTCGACATCAGGCCGCTTGGTCTTGATGGTTTCGACATCGGTCAGCGGAATGCCCGCGTCCTTTTCGCCGAAATGCAGTTGCGTCGGCACGTGCGGCTTGTCGTCGGCAAAGCGGACCACGGCGCCGCCGTAATAGCCGACGGCGGCCGATAGTCCCGACAGCTTGGTCGCCGCCGCATAGGCGATGCTGCCGCCGAGGCAGAAGCCGATGATGCCGACCGGACCGACATCCTTCACCGCATCGATCGCGGCCTGGGTATCGCGCAGCATCGCGGTCCAGTCGGGATTGGCGATGAATTTTCGCGCGTTCGCAATCTCGTCAGGCGAATAGCCGCACTGGAAGTCCGGCTGGATGCGATCGAAGATCGCGGGTGCGATCGCGACATAGCCTTCGGCCGCGAGCCGGTCGCACACCGAGCGGATGTGGTGGTTGACGCCAAAGATCTCCTGGATCACCACGATGGCCGCCTTTGGCTTGCCCGCGGGGTCCGCGCGATAAGCCACCGAGTTTGAAGCCATCCGAAGCCGTCAGTTTGATATCCTGTCCCACGGTTCATCCTTTTTGTTTTGGGTTTCACAAAGTCGGTTGCGTGAATATTGCGAAGGCGCGGCTATTGCCACATCCAGTTGTGGCCCCAGTCGCCCTTCCAGCCGGCCAGCCTGCCCTTGCGAAACTGCAGAAACAGCCGGTCCTTCTTGTAGAACAATCCGCTGCCGCCGATGTTGCGGAACGCGAGGAAGATTTCCTCGCCCGGCCGTCCCCGGACATAGTTGAGCGGGGTGCCGAGCGCATAGCGCGGCTTCGGCGGCGTCCATGCCGAACGCCAGGGGCGTGTTGTTCGACAGCGTTTCGGTGAAAGGCGGCGGGTAGGGGCCGCCGATCGGCCGCAACTGCTGCGCGGCGGCTTGGGTGCAACCGGCTGCGATCAGGACGCCGGCGATGGCGGCTATCCTCATGACGCGGCTTTCTGCGCTATCTTGTTGTCCAGGCCGTCGAGGAACGGCAGCACGGCGTCGATGAAGGCCTGCGGCTGGTCGATGTTGACGGCGTGGCCGGCGGCCGGGATCACCACCTTCTGCGCGCCGGGAATCTTGGCCGCCATGTAGTCGGAGGCGGCGAGAAACGGCGTATCGTCGGCGCCGACCACGATCAGCGACGGCACCTTGATCTCGGGCAGGGACTCGATCACGCGGGCATCGCGCTGGGTCAGCATGCCGCGCGCGGCGCGTGCCAGTCCCGACGCGTCGCGGTGGGTGACGCTGGAGCGTTCCCGGCTGGCCGATTTCAGAACCTCCAGCCCCTCGCGCTCGAAGCGGTCGCCGGTGTCGTGCGCGCGCTTGTTCCAGACCTCGCGGGCCTCGTCCTTCTTGAAGCCTGGGCCGGTGTCGATGATCAGGAGCGCGCGGACGCGCTCGGGATGGGCGCGGTAGAACGCCAGCGACATGTAGCCGCCCAGCGAGAGCCCGCCGACGATCGCCTGCTCGGCGCCGACGGCGTCGAGCACGGCGGCCATGTCGGCCACCGTCAGCGCCTCGCTGTAGGCCGAGGCATCCTCGGGATAAGCGGACTGGCCATGACCCCGCATGTCCCACAAGACGAGCTGGTGATGTTTCGACAGGGCCGCGATCTGGCCCTGCCACATCCCACTGGTCGACGAATAGCCGTGGGTCAGCAATAGCGGTGGGCCGGAGCCGTGCACCTCGTAGTAGATCTTGACCTCGTCGCGATCGATTGTCGGCATTCTCGATCTCCCAAAGCAAATGACGCGAAATTCCGGCGTGGCCGTCGTCGCCTGCCGCATCCTAGCGCGATCCATTCGGGAATAGGAAATGCGGAAACGGAAGATGCGCCTGCTGCCCGCACGCGTGATCGCCAGGCCACGCGATTGAAGCCTTGCCGCAGCGCACAAGCAAGCAACTTCAAAATTTTATTCGCTTCGAACGATTCCAAATTGGATTGCCTCCGGGAACGTTCGGTATCATTCTGCGCGCCGACCGACATTACCCGGTGGTGTCGGCCAATGCCCAAAAGTGAGATGCCGCCGTAAGCGGCTTCATACACCGGCAGGGGAAACGCCAAATGCCTAGCCTGAATATCAACGGGCGGAATATGTCCGTCGAGGCGTCCAACGATACGCCGCTGCTCTGGGTCATCCGCGAGCAATTGCAGATGACCGGTACGAAGTTCGGTTGCGGCGCAGGTCTCTGCGGCGCCTGCACGGTTCACCTCAACGGCGAAGCCGTTCGCTCCTGCCAGACGCAGGTCAGCGACGCCGTCGGCAAGAAAATCACCACCATCGAAGGTCTGTCCGCCAAGGGCGATCATCCCCTGCAGAAGGCCTGGATCCTCGAGCAGGTCCCGCAATGCGGCTACTGCCAGTCCGGCCAGATCATGCAGGCGGCGTCGCTTCTCTCCAAGAACCCCAATCCGACCAAGGATGAAGTGGTTGCGCATATGGACGGCAATCTGTGCCGCTGCATGACCTATTCGCGCATTCAAAAGGCGATCATGCGCGCTGCATCCGAAATGCGTACCGCCTCCAACGCCGGCACCGAGCGGAGGGCAACATGAATACGCACGTGAAAATTGCGCCCACCGATCTCAGCCGCCGCTCGTTCCTGGTTGGCTCCGCCGCGACGGGCCTCGTGCTCGGTTATGCCGCCGTTCCCGGCATCGACCAGGCTTTGGCCGCGCCCACGAACTTCGAACCATCGACCTGGTATTCGATCGGTCCCGACGGCCTCGTCACCGTGACATGCGGCAAGGCCGACATGGGTCAGCACATCGCCTCGACCATGGCGCAGATCGTTTCCGAAGAGCTCGGCTCGTCCTGGAAGGACATGCGGGTCCAGCTCGCCTCCAACGATCCGAAGTTCAACGATCCCGTGCTCGGCGCGCAGATTA
The DNA here is from genome assembly GCA_963816815.1 of uncultured Alphaproteobacteria bacterium. Classification (GTDB taxonomy): domain Bacteria; phylum Pseudomonadota; class Alphaproteobacteria; order Rhizobiales; family Xanthobacteraceae; genus Bradyrhizobium. Next base: position 38,770 of record CAWFMW010000021.1, on the reverse strand, counting down.
CCGGCGGCAGCTGGAGCACGATGATGAACTTCGATGCGATGAGCCGGGCGGGTGCCGCCGGACGTATCGCATTGACGGAAGCCGCAGCCAGCGCGATGGGCGTGCCGGCCGGCGAACTGGTGGTGCGCAATTCCACCATCTCGCATCCGAAGTCGAAGAAGTCGATGAGCTTTGCCGACATCGTCAAGAGCGGCAAGATCACCAAGACCTTCACGCCGGACGAACTCAAGGCGATCAAGCTGAAGACGCCCGACCAGTACACCATGATCGGCGTCTCGGTTCCGCAGCTCGATATCCCGCCCAAGAGCAACGGCACCGCCAAATACGGCATCGACGTCATGCTGCCGGGCATGGTCTACGGCAAGGTCGTGACGCCGCCGGTGCGCTATGGCGCCACGGTGAAATCGGTCGACGATGCTGCTGCCAAGAAAGTGCCGGGCTTCATCAAGGCCGTCACGCTCGACGACAAGACCGGCAGCACGACCGGCTGGGTAGTGGCGGTCGCCAATACCTACGCCAGCGCCCGCAAGGCGGCCGACGCGCTCAAGATCACCTATGATGGCGGTCCGAACGCAAAACTGTCGAGCCAGTCGTTGCTCGACGAGGCGAAGCGGCTGCAGGCGCTCGACGATTCCGGGCAGTTCTTCGTCAAGGACGGCGACACGGCGGCGGCCTTCGGGACGGCGGCGAAGGTGCTGGAGGCGGAATACACCACCAGCATCAACATCCATGCGCCGCTGGAGCCGATGAACGCCACCGCCGAGCTGAAGGGCGATATCTGGCACATCTATTCCGGCAACCAGTTCGCCACGCGCTCCGGCGCGATCGCGGCCGGTGCGGCCGGGGTCGATCCCAAATTCGTCGTGATGCACCAGATGTGGCTGGGCGGCGGCTTCGGCCGGCGTCTCGATGCCGACATGATGGTGCCCGCGGTGCAGGCGGCGAAAGCCGTCGGCAAGCCGGTCAAGGTCATCTACTCACGCGAAAACGACATGACCATGGACTATTCGCGTCCGCTGACCTTCCAGAAGGTGAAGGCGGGCCTGGATGGCGATGGCAAGCTGATTGCGCTCAACCACGACGTGGTCAGCGCATGGCCGACGCAGCGCTGGGGTATCCCCGATTTCCTGTCGCCTTCGGTCGACAAGAAGGGACCGTTGGACGCGTTCACCGTGAACGGGGCGGATTTCTTCTATTCCGTGCCCAATCACAATGTCCGCGCGATCAAGAACGAGATGGCGCACAACGCCACCCCGTCGGGACAATTGCGGTCGGTCGCACCCGGCTGGACGTTCTGGGCCATCGAAAGCATGATCGACGAACTCGCCCATGCGGCAGGCCAGGATCCCGCGCAGTACCGCATCGCGTTGCTGGACGGCAAAGGCAAGAACGACGGTGGTGCGCAACGCCTGCGCAACACGCTGCTGGCGGCGATGGGCCTGGCCGGCTACGGCTCCAGCAAATTGCCGAAAGGCGAGGGCATGGGCGTCGCCTGCGTCTCGTCGCAGGAGCGGGCAACCGCAAGCTGGACCGCCTGCGTGGCCCATGTTGCGGTGTCGGCCTCCGGCGAGGTCAAGGTCAAGAAATTGACCGTGGCCACCGACGTCGGCATGCAGGTGCATCCCGACAACATCCGCGCCCAGGTCGAGGGTGCGGCGTTGTGGGGCCTTTCGCTCGCCATGTATGAGAAGGCGACGCTGAAGGACGGCGGTATCGAGCAGACCAATTTCGATACCTACACCCCCTTGCGGATGAGCCAGACGCCGGAAGTCGCCGTCAACGTCATCGCCAATGGCGACAAGCCGACCGGCGTCGGCGAGCCGGCGGTAACGGTGATCGCGCCTGCGCTCGGCAACGCCATCTTCAACGCCTGCGGCGCGCGCATCCGCGCGTTGCCGATCACGGCCGAAGCGGTGAAGGCGAACATGAAGGCGTAAATCGTCGAAGCATCGATTGAGAATGATCCGCCGGGGGGCATGCCTCCGGCGGATTTTTTCATGCGTCATGCCCGCGAAGGCGGGCATCCAGTACGCCGTGGCGGTGCCGTCGTCACAGATGTCACGGCGTACTGGATCATCCGCCTTCGCGGACGATGACGGCTGTGGGACGGCGGGATAGCAAACCAGATCGCTAAAATTTTAACGTTCACGGTAGTTAACATTCACGATCCCTCTTAAGCCCCGGAGAACCGATTATCCGTTAGCTTGGTTGCAAGCCGTCAACGCCAGGGGTCCGGGGTTTCATGACATCGGTAGCCAACAAGACTTCGACCAAGCGCCGGCTGTTGCTGGCTTCGGATCGGAGCGATCAGAGCAGCGAACTCGCCAGCATTCTGCGATCCGTCGGTCAGGTCGACACCATCGCGACGTCGGATATTCCCGACGCGCCCGGCCGCGACCTCGCGGGCATCGTGGTCGACATCAACCTGCGTTCCGCCGAGAGCGTGCAGCTGGTGCGCAACAAGCTGCGCACCGAAGCCTATCGCGAAATGCCGCGGCTGTTCGTGCTGGCGGACGCGCTGCATCACGGATCGATGCAGGCCTGGGCGCTCGGCGCCACCGACACCATCGCGCGGCCGTTCGACGCGCAAGGCATCCTGCAGCGGATTCGCGCCGCGTTTCCCGACAGTGACGGATTTGACGAGACCGATCGCGGCAAGGTCCTGAACAGGGGCGTCGAAGCCGCGCATGCCGTAATGGTCAAGATCTTCGAAAAGCTTCCGTCCGGCGTTCCCCTGAAATTCACCGACATCGTCGAGGCCGAGAACAAGATTCTCAAGGCGATCAAGCATTCGTCCCTGCGCGAATGGCTGACGACGGTCGGCTGCCATCACACCGGCAGCTATCGCCATTGTCTGTTCGTCACCGGCTTTGCCGTCTCCTACGCGCAGCATCTCGGCATGCGCGAGGACGACCAGCGCCGTCTGGCGCGCGCCGCGCTGCTGCACGACGTCGGCAAGGCGTTCATTCCGGTGGCGATCCTGGACAAGCCGGGCCCGCTGACGCTGGAAGAGATGGAAGAGATGCGCCAGCATCCGCGCCGCGGCTATGACGCACTGGTCGCGCAAGGCGGTTTCCCGCCCGAAATGCTCGACGTGGTGCTGCACCACCACGAATTCCTCGACGGCACCGGCTATCCCGACGGCCTGAACGGCAAGCAGATCAGCGACATCGTGCGGCTGACCACGATCGTGGATATCTATGCCGCGCTGGTCGAGAAGCGCGCCTATCGGCTGCAGTTCACCCACGCCCGCGCGTTCGGCATGATGGAAGAAATGGGCGACAAGCTCGACCAGCATCTGCTGCACGCCTTCCGCCCGGTGGCGTTCGGGTATTATTGAGTCCTGCCGCCGTCATTCCGGGGCGCGAAGCGAACCCGGAATCTCGAGATTCCGGGTTCGATGCTTCGCATCGCCCCGGAATGACGGGAGCGGCGCCAGCCGCTCAACGCAAGCTGCCCGCCTTGCAACTGCCTAACTATCGTTGATCATCAGCACACTTTGCGCAGGTGACAGAAGCAGGCGGGCAGAGCCATGGATACCATCGCCGATCCAACTGCGGGTGCAGACATCCCCGCCGACATTGCGGCCACGCTGGTCAATCCGGCGGCCTATGCCGACCACCGCATCCATGACAGCTACCGCTGGCTCCGCGCCAACAACCCGCTCGGCATTGCCAGGCCCGAGAAGTTCGACCCGTTCTGGGTCGTGACAAAGCACGCGCATATCCAGGCCGTCAGCCGCCAGAACGAACTGTTCCACAATGCCGACCGCCCGACCACGCTGACGAACCAGGCGGTGGAAGAACGCGTCCGCAAGATCACGGGTGGGCCGAACCTGGTTCGTTCGCTGGTGCAGATGGATGCGCCCGATCATCCGAAATACCGGGCGCTGACGCAGGGCTGGTTCATGCCGGCCAATCTCGGAAAGTTCGAGGCGCGGGTGCGCGAGATCGCGCGTGCCACCGTGCAGCGCATGCTCGACAAGGGCGGCGCCTGCGATTTCGTCGCGGACGTCGCCCTCGGCTATCCCCTGCATGTCATCATGGAAATTCTCGGCGTGCCCGAGAAGGACGAGCCGCGCATGCTCAAGCTGACGCAGGAGCTGTTCGGTCCGCAGGACCCCGACACGGCGCGGATCAGGGAGCAGCTCACGGCGGAACAGTTCTCCGCGATGATGCAGGCGGTGGTGGCGGATTTCGGCGCCTATTTTCGCAGCATCACCGAGGACCGCCGCCGCAATCCGCGCGACGATCTCGCCACCGTCATCGCCAACGCAAAGATCGGCGGCGACTACATGCCGGATCATGACGCGACCAGCTATTACATGATCGTCGCGACCGCCGGCCACGACACCACGTCATCCTCGACCGCCGGCGCGATCTGGGCGCTGGCGGAAGACCCCGCGCAGTTCGAAAAGGTGAAGGCCAATCCTGATCTGATCCCGGGCCTGGTCGACGAGGCGATCCGCTGGATGACTCCGGTCAAGCATTTCATGCGCTCGGCCACGGCTGACACCGAGCTCGGCGGCCGCAAGATTGCAAAAGGCGACTGGCTGATGCTGTGCTACGCGTCCGGCAATCGCGACGAGGACGTGTTCGAGGAGCCTTATAAGTTTCGCTGCGACCGCAAGCCGAACCGCCATGTCGCGTTCGGCTACGGCGCGCATCTCTGCCTCGGGCAATATCTGGCGAAACTGGAAATGCGCATCCTGTTCGAGGAATTGCTGCCGCGGCTGAAGTCGATCGCGCTCGACGGCGAGGTGAAGATGACGCAGGCCTATTTTGTCAACGGCCCGAAGAAGCTGCCGATAAGGTTCACGACCGCGTAGGGTGGGCAAAGGAGCGTAGCGACGTGCCCACCATCTCTTGCACCGCTGCGGATGAATGGTGGGCACGCGGCGCTTTGCCCACCCTACGCAGCATACGCTAGCGCTCCCCCGCAAACGGCTGCGCTGCATACACCACCTTGCCGCCGACCATCGTCAGCACCGATCTGATCTTGCCGATCTCCTTCACCGGCGCCGTCATGTAGTCCGCCGACAGCACCGCGAGGTCGGCGAATTTGCCGGCTTCCAGCGTGCCGCGCTTGTCGTCGTCGTTGGCCATGAACGCGGTGTTGCGGGTGTACATCTCCAGCGCCTGGCGGCGGCTCGGCGCTTCCTCGTCGCCGCGGGTCTTGGTGCCGCCGATCGTGGTGCCGTCGAGATACCATTGCAGCGACACGAAGGGATTGTAGGACGACACGCGATGCGCGTCGGTGCCGCCGCCGACCACGAGCCCGAGCTTCATCGCGGTTGCGATCCGCGGCATCGCCCTGGCCTGATCGGCGCCGACTTCCTTCTGCAGCCGCTCGCCGCCGAAATAGAGCCCGTCCTGCACGCCCCAGACCAGGCCGAGCGCCTTCATCCGCTTCAGGCTGTCTTCCGAGGCGGTATAGAGATGCAGCACGGCCCAGCGCAGGTCGCGCACCGGAAATTCCTTGTTGATGTCCTCGACGACGTCGAGCAGGTCGTGGACGGTGCGGTCCGGGTTCCAGTGCAGCTGAATGGTGTAGCGCTTTGACGCCGCCCAGCGCAGCAGTTCGGCAAGCTTCGCCTTGCCGTCGGGCGTGATGTCGCCGTCGGTCCAGTCGGCCCAGATCAGGATTTCGCCGGGGCCGTTGAAGTGCAGCATCGCGTCGCCGAATCCCGGCGGCGAAAGCTGCGTCAGATTTTGCAGGTCGGCGAGCTCGCTGCCGGGCTTTGGCGCGCAGAGGTGATAGGCGACGCGCACCGTCAGCTGCTTGTCCTGCCACAGCCGGAACACCGCCTGGTAGTTCGCCGGATACATGCTGACGCCGCCGCCATCGACGATGCCGGTTATGCCGAGGCTGTTCATCTCGCGGAAGAATTTTTTGGAGCCGTCGACCTGCTGTTCCATGGTCGGCTTCGGCAGTTTGTCGAAAATCTTGCCGAGCGCGGCGCCGGTGGCGTCGACGATGCCGGTCGGCTTGTTGTCGCCGTCGCGCGCGAGCTTGCCGCCGGGCGACACGTCGCTGTCGTCGCGGATGTTCAGCGCCTCCATCGCCTTCGGCGACAGCAGCAGCCAGTCATAGAGATGCTGGATGTAGACGGGATTGTCGGGCGCAATGGCCGCGACCTCCGCCGGTGTCGGCCGGCGCTTCTCGGCAAACTGCTCCTCGGTCCAGCCGCCGGCGACGACGATCCATGATCCGGGCTTCTGCGCCTTCGCGGCCTGCGCGATCTTTTCCAGCGCGTCCTTCAGCGTCGGCACGCCGATCCAGTTCACCTCGGTGCCGAAGGTGAGCGCGGCGCGGATGCCGTGGATGTGGCCGTCGGTCAGCCCGGGAATCACGGTGCGGCCGCCGAGATCGATCTGCTTTGCGCGCTTGCCGGCGAGCTTCTTCATCGCGGCTGAGGTGCCGGTCGCGACGATCTTGCCATCGCCGATCGCCATGGCCTGCTGCGTCGAGAAATCCTTGTCGACGGTGAGGATCTTGCCGTTGAACAGGATGGTGTCGGCGGTCTGGGCCGAGCGACGCCGGTGATGTCGCGATGAAAGCCGCCGCAAGATAGCAGGAAAGTCTTGCAGCACTCGACCTAAGCCCCAGCATGACGCGCTCCCTGTGATTTTCTTTTGGTATTTTCCGTTACTCGCAACGACGAAGCCGAAATCGTGGGCAAAGGAGCGTAAGCGACGTGCCCACCATGTTCTTGCTGTGGTCGGGCATGGTGGGCACGCTGCGCTTTGCCCACCCTACAAATTTCACCCCAGCATCTTCCGCAATTCCGCCTTCGCCACCTTCTCCAGCGTCGAGCGCGGCATGTCGTCGACGAAGTGAATTTCGCGCGGCACCTTGAAGTCCGCCAGCGACGTGCGGCAGGCGGCCATCACCGTGTCATGCAGGTCGGCCGGCGCGCCGGCGACGCCGGCCTGCGGGATGATGAACACGACCGGCACTTCATCCAGCATCGGATGCTTCTTCGCCACCACGGCGGCCTCGCGCACGCCCGGCACCACCGCGATCACCTGTTCGATCTCGGAGGCCGCGACGTTCTCGCCGCCGACCTTCAGCATGTCCTTGGTGCGGTCGCCGAACCGGATGAAGCCGTTCTCCAGCAGCGTGACGCGGTCGCCGGTGATGAAATAGCCGTGCTCGTCAAAACTTTCGCGCGTCGCCTTTTCGTTGTGCAGATATTCCGCAAACAGCGACAGGCCGGGAATGCCCTTGATCAGGAGATTGCCGGTGCCGCCGACATCCGTCGGCGTGCCGTCGTCCTCGACGATGCGGATCTGATATTCCGGCGCGGCGCGGCCGATCGACATCGGCGTGTTGGGCTGGTCGACCTCGCCGATGATGCCGTGGGTGATGGTCTCGGTCATGCCCCACCAGCCGATCGTCTTGACGCCGAAGGCGGCGAACGGCGGCGGATCGTTTACCGCGGTGCCCCAGAGCCGGAACTTGTGGTTTTTGGGAATCTCGTGTTCCAGCAGCGCCTTCATGCAGAACGGGATCGTCGAGGTCCAGGTGCAGTTGTGTTCCAGCGCCACGTTCCAGAACCGGCTGGCCGAAAACCGCGGCTGGATCACGCAGGAAGCGCCGACCCACAGCGTCGCCAGCATCGAATAGGCCAGCGCGTTGGTGTGGAACAGCGGCAGATAGGTCTGGTGCACGTCATCAGCGTGCAGGTCCTCATGCGCGGCGTTGATCTTGGCGCCCCACAGCGCATTGGCGTGCGTCCACAGCACCGCCTTCGGCCGCGACGTGGTGCCGGAGGTATATTGCACGCTGCACGGCGCGAACGGATCGGCGGCGCGGCGCGGCCGGTCGGCGCTGTCGGCGAACAACGATTCAAAACTGTCGCCGCGCGGCGCGCGCTTGCGCCGGCGTGGCTCCGGCATCATGCGAGATCACCGCGATCCAGCGCAGGTCGCGGCAATTGGCCGAGATCAGTTCGGCATAGGCGGGCTGGGTGATGGCGGCGACCGCGCCGCAATGGCCGGCGAAATATTCGATCTCCGCCGCTGCCGAGCGGGTGTTGGTGGTGACCGCGATGGCGCCGAGTTCGACGCAGGCAAACCAGGCCAGAACCGCCTCGATGCAATTGTCGAGATGGATCAGCACATATTCGCCGGGCTTGATGCCGCGCTTGACGAGGCCCGCGGAAAGCGCGCCGACGCGCTCGTGAAACTCGCCGTAGGACCATTTCCGCGCCGGCGCCCTCGAACGGCGCCCAGATCAGGAACGGATGATTGCGGCGGCTCTCGGCGCGCATCCGCAGCAGCCACGGCACGTCGAGGCCTGCGAAGGGTCCGACAATGCCCGGCGCTGCCTGTGAATTGGTCATGGGTCCTCCCGTGCAGCCTTACGGCTGCTTTTGGTTTTTGCTTGGGAGTAGTTCTGCCATCGGACGGCGCGATGGGCAAATATCGCCGTGTCACGGGCGAATGCTTTCTATCGTCGTCATGGCCGGGCTTGACCCGGCCATCCACGCCTTTACTTGCCGAGATGTCCCGAAGACGAGGATGCCCGGGTCAAGCCCGGGCATGACGACCTGTTGTGATTGCTCGGTCTGTGCGCCGCTAGCCCGCCCCATCCTCATACGACGAAATCTCGATCAGGCTCCCATCCGGATCCCGGCAATAGACCGATCGCAGCGTGCCGCGGGCGCCCTGCTTGGCCACCGGGCCTTCCTCGATCGCGACGCCGTTCGCCTTCAGATGCGCCACCACCTCATCCGGCGTGCTCGACGTCAGGAAGCACAGATCGTCGCTGCCTGCGGTTTCGTGATCCGCCGTGAACCACTCGACCTTGTCGGCGTCGCGCGGCCGCACGTTGATTTTCTGGTTCCCGAACACCAGCGAGGTCCGCGGCGTCTTGCCTGGGCCGGGATCGAACACCCTGACCTCCATGCCGAGGATATTTCGATACCACTCGGTGGAGCGCGCCACGTCGGTAACATTGATCACGAGATGATCGAGTGCGTTAACTCTGACAGACATGTCTTATCCTTTGGTCGCGGTCCGGGGCGTCCGGTCGCACTGGCCGCATCTGACTTTGTTTGTTACAACGCGGGCCGCGTTCGGTCCAATATGACCGCGCTCAATAGAAACGGACCGGGCTCTGAACCCGGCCTCAAGGGAGAAATTTTGATGATTTCACGCCGCACCGCGATTTGTCTGGCCGTCATCGGTCTTTCCGCTGCCGCATCGATGGGCAGCGCTTCGGCGGCGGACTATCCGACCCGGCCGGTGACGATGGGTCGTCGGATATCCTCCGGGCGGCGCGACCGACATTGTTGCGCGGCTGATCGGCCAGCGGCTCTCGGAGCGGCTCGGCCAGCAGTTCGTGATCGAGAACAAGCCCGGCGCCGGCAACAACATCGCCACCGAATCGGTCATCAATGCCGAGCCGGACGGTTACACCGTGCTGCTGGTCAATCCCGCGAACTACATCAATGCCTCGCTGTACGCCAATTTGAAATTCAACGTCGTTCGCGATATCGCGCCGGTCGCGGCGTTCAATCGCGTGCCGAACGTGATGACGGTCAACAAGGACGTGCCGGCCAAGACGGTCGCCGAGTTCATCGCCTATGTGAAGGCCAATCCCGGCAAGGTGAACATGGCCTCGTCAGGCAACGGCACCTCCGTGCATCTGTCGGGTGAAATGTTCATGGCGATGTCGGGCGCCAAGATGCAGCACGTGCCCTATCGCGGCGCAGCGCCCGCGATCACCGATCTGCTCGGCGGCCAGGTCCAGGTGATCTTCGACAACATGCCTTCCATCATCCAGCACGTCCGCGCCGGCTCGGTGCGGGCGCTGGCCGTCACCAGCGCGACGAAGTCGTCGCTGTTGCCCGATGTGCCGGTGCTTGCCGACACCATCCCGGGCTATGAGGCGAGCGCGCTGTTCGGCATGGGTGCGCCCAAGAACACCCCGAAGGAAATCATCGCCAAGCTGAACAAGGAGATCAACGAGGTGCTCGCCGAACCCGCAACCAAGGCGCGGCTGGTCGACCTCGGCGGCGATCCGCTGATCGGCACGCCAGAAGCCTTTGGCGAGATGATTGTGGCCGAAACCGACAAGTGGAAGAAGGTGATCGAGGAAGCCAAGGTAGAGAAAGTGCAGTGATCTAGATCACGGAACATTGGCCCCGTCGCGGTGTTTTATGGCAGAGCCGACGCGGCTTTTGCGTCATGTGAAGGAGATCGATGATGCGCAATGCAATGTTAGCGATATTGGCGCTGTCGGCGGCAACAGTCGCCACGGTGGCGGGCAGTTCGCCGGCGGCGGCGTATGATTATCCCTACTGCCTCCAGGGCCGGGGCATCGGCATTCCCGGTGAATGCTCCTATACCAGCTACGGCCAGTGCATGGCGTCGGCTTCCGGACGGGGGCTGTACTGCAATGTAAATCCGCGCGTGGCCTTCGGGCAGCAACCGCAGCGTCGGATGCGGGTTTATCGGGACTATTGATCAGGTCTCGCGAATGCCTCTTGGGATGGCCGGACTGAGGCGCAAAAGCTCTTTGCGCTGAGCGGTTCGGCCATTCGTCGTCACAACTCTCGAATACGTGATGCAGGCGCCGGCTTGACGGCGTTTTGTTTGCCTCTATACTAAACCGTATGGTTAAGTATCAGGAAGCTGTTCTGGATCGCACCTTTGCCGCGCTGTCCGATCCGACCCGGCGCGCGCTGCTGGCGCGGCTCGGCGACCGCGAAAGCCTGTCGGTCAGCGAGCTGGCGCAGCCGTTCCCGATGTCGCTGCCCGCGATCATGAAGCATCTCGACGTGCTGTCGGACGCCGGCCTGATCGCGCGCGAAAAGACCGGCCGCACGGTCGCGTGCCGGTTGACTGCCCAGCCGATGGAGCAGGCGATGGAGTGGCTCAATCGCTACCAGCGCTTCTGGTCCGACGCTCTCGACCGCCTTGCCGCTTTTGTGGAGGAAGACCCATGGCCACCCAGTCAAGCCCGATCAAGCCGAGCGACCGCAGCGTCGAGCCCGCCGAGCGCCCCAGCCTCACGCTCAAGCGCCGGTTCAACGCGGCGCCCGAAAAAGTCTACGCCGCGTGGGCCGACCCGCAAAAGCTAGCGCAATGGTTCGGGCCCGGGCCGGTCGAGGAAGGCTCGGTCAAGGCCGACATCGACCTGCGCGTCGGCGGCCGCTATCGCATCAGCTTCACCGCCAAGGGCACCTATAACGAGGTCGGCGGCGTCTATCGCGAGGTCGTTCCGAACCAGCGGCTGGTGTTCAGCTGGGCATGGCATTCGACGCCGGAGCGGGAATCGCTGGTGACGATTGCGATGCAGCCGGAAGGCGGCGGCACGCTGCTCACCTTCCTTCACGAACAGTTCGCCGACGAGACCGCGCGCGACAATCACGAGCGTGGATGGAATGAGCTGCTTGCCAAGCTCGAAAGCTATTTGGCCTGAACACGGGAGTCGCCCATGCAGCCGCACACCATCGTCTCTCGCGAGCAATGGATCGCCGCCCGCAAGGCCCACCTTGCGCATGAAAAGGAATACACCCAGGTGCGCGAGCGCCTGGCCGAGGAGCGCCGTGCGCTGCCATGGGTCAAGGTCGACACGGATTATTTGTTCGACGGGCCTGATGGAAAGATGTCGCTCGGCGACCTGTTCAGGGGACGCAGTCAGCTCGTGGTGCAGCACGTCATGTTCGCGCCGGACTGGAACGAGGCCTGCAAGAGCTGCTCGTTCTGGGCCGATGGCTTCGAAAGGATGGTCCCGCATCTTGCCGCCCGCGACACCACGATGGTCGCGATTTCGCGCGCGCCGTTGCAAAAGCTCGCTGCGTTCAAGCAGCGGATGGGCTGGACCTTTGACTGGCTGTCGTCCGGCGACAATACGTTCAATTACGACTACGGCGTTTCGTTCACGCCGGAGCAAATCGAGAGAGGCGGCAACTACAACTTCGGAACCACCCCGTTCGGAAGCGAGGAGGCACCGGGAATCAGCGTGTTCTACCGCGACGAGGCCGGGAACATCTTCCACACCTATTCCTGCTACGCGCGCGGCCTCGACATGATGAACGCCGCCTATCACTATCTCGACCTCACCCCGCTCGGGCGTCACGAGGAAGGCCTGCCGTATCCGATGGACTGGGTGCGGCTACGTGACCAATACCAGCCGGCGCTGGTTCAGGCATCTTGCTGTCATGGCTGAACGCGTGTTTGTCCTCGTCATTCCGAGGCGATGCGAAGCATCGAACCCGGAATCTCGAGATTTCCCGATGCGCAATTGCGCATCTGGGGCCCGGTGCTAACGCACCATCCCGGAATGACGGAGACCGTTTCGGCTCCTGACAACCAAGGAAAATAGCGGAAAGCATCCCCATGCCCTACGTCGATGGCTTCATCGTCGCCGTGCCGAAGAAAAAACTCGAAGCCTATACCCGCCTTTCCAAGAAGTGCGGCAAGGTCTGGCGCGAATACGGCGCGCTGGATTATTGCGAATGGGTCGCCGATGACGTCAAGGTCGGCAAGCTCACCTCGTTCCCGCGCAGCGTCAAGCTGAAGCCGGGTGAAATCGTCGTGTTCGCCTGGATCACCTACAAGTCGCGCGCCCAGCGCGACAAGATCAACGCCAAGGTGATGGCGGACCCGCGGCTCAAGGAGATGACGGAAGGGCCGCCGCCGTTCGACGGCAAGCGGTTGATCTATGGCGGTTTCGAGAGCCTGGTGAAAGTGTAGGCAGCGTTGCGTCTCTTGGTCGCGGTGCGTGGAAAGCTGGGGCCAAGCCCGGCTGTTCGTTGCGTTGTGATATAACTGTCAAACAAGCCCTTTAGGAAATCCGGTATCGCATCACGCGGATACCGGATTGAAATGGCCGAAATCGAGATTCGGGCCCTTCGCAAGGCCTTTGACGGCGCTGAGGTTTTGAAAGGCGTCGATCTCACGATCGCGGATGGCGAGTTCATCTCGCTGGTCGGTCCATCGGGCTGCGGCAAATCCACGCTGCTCCGCATCATTGCCGGCCTCGAACCGCAGTCGTCCGGCGAAATCTGGATCGACGGGGCCAGCGCCGATGGCGTCCGGCCGAGTGCACGCAATCTGGCGATGGTGTTTCAGTCCTACGCGCTCTATCCGCATCTCAGCGTGTTCGACAATATCGCGGTCCCGCTCCGGATGAAGCGCCTGTCGGCGCTGGAGCGCGCTCCGCTCATTGGCCGGTTCTTGCCGGGCCGACGCAGCACCGAACGCGTCATCCGCGCAGATGTCGAAAGGGTCGCGGACCAGCTCGAAATTACGCCGCTGCTGAAGCGCAAGCCCGGGCAATTGTCCGGCGGTCAGCGCCAGCGTGTTGCCGTCGGCCGCGCCATCGTGCGCCAGCCCCGCGCGTTTCTGTTCGACGAGCCGCTGTCCAACCTCGACGCCAAGCTGCGGGTGCATATGCGCGCCGAGATCGCCCAGCTGCACCGCCAGCTCAAGACGACCTTCATCTACGTCACCCACGACCAGGCCGAAGCCATGACTATGTCGGGGCGGATCGCCGTCATGATCGGCGGCGAGCTGATCCAGGTGGGCGCGCCCTCTGCCATCTATGAAGACCCGCGCGATATCCGCGTCGCCGAATTCATCGGTACGCCGAAGATCAACGCGTTTCCCGGCCGCATTCGTGGCGATGGCCGGGTCGAGGTGCTCGGGCATGTCCTCCACGCGGCCACATCGGCTCCGGCTGGGGAGTGTCGCGTTTGCATCCGGCCGGAGCGGATCGAACTGAGCGGGTCCGGCATCCTTTCCGGCACGGTCGTGCATCTGGAAAATCTGGGGTCGGAAGCCTTCGTCCATGTCGGAAGTGAAGGTATGAACGCGCCGGTGGTGGCGCGCGTCAACGATCCCAGCCTTTTGCCGACGATCGGAGCCTCGGTCGGATATGGCTTTGTGCCGGATGCGGTTCGCGCCTTCGACGCTGGCGGCAAGCGCATCGCGACCTCCATCGCCTCGCGCATCGAGCGGCCGCGGGAGGTCGCCGTTGGTTGACGCCGTCACCACGCTGCAAGGGATGGCCGCCGTGCCACGTGCCCACGGCCGGGCGTTTGTCGACCCCCGCCCGGCCGCGCGATCCGCCTACGCGCTGGCAGCGCCGGCCTTCGTGCTGATGCTGATGATGCTGATCGGTCCGCTCGCCGGCGTGATCGCGCTGTCGTTCACGGACTACCAGCTCGGCGCGCCTTCTTTCGCCTGGATCGGCCTGTCGAATTATCGCGAGATGTTCGCCGACCGGGTGTTCTGGATTTCGCTGAAGAACACGCTGACCTATGTCGCCATTGTTGTGCCGGGCGCGGTGGCGCTCGGACTCGGCACAGCGCTCCTGATCCAGAGCGGCGCCAGCCTGCGGAGCTGGTATCGCACCATCTATTTCCTTCCCGTGATGGCAACGCTGATCGCGATGGCGATCGTCTGGGAATTCATGCTGCACCCGCAGTTTGGCCTCGTGAACGGGCTTCTGCGCGCCGCAGGACTGCAGGGCCATAGCTGGCTGCAGGATCGCGGCACCGCACTCTATTCGCTGTGCGTGATCGGCATATGGCAGGCTATCGGCTTCAACATGGTGCTGTTTCTCGCCGGCCTCGTGTCCATCCCAAAACATCTCTACGACGCAGCCGAGATCGACGGCGCCGAAAGCGCCTGGTCGCGTTTCCGCCTGGTGACATGGCCGATGCTCGGGCCGGTCACCCTGTTCGTGGTGACGATCTCTGCGATCCGCTCGTTTCAGGTGTTCGACACCGTGCAGGTGCTGACCAAGGGCGGCCCCTCGAAATCATCCGAGGTGCTGATCTACACCATGTACACCGAAGGATTTGAGTTCTTCCGCTCCGGCTATGGCGCGGCGGTCACCGTCGTGTTCTTGGGCCTGGTGCTGCTGGTCACGCTGTTCAAATCTGCACTCGGTAACCGCGAAGTGCACTACGCATGACGCCGCTGACCCGCACACTGCTCTGGTCTGCGACACGGCACTTTCTGCTGTTGGCCGGCGCACTGGTGATGCTGACGCCGTTCATCTGGATGTTGTCGACCGCGTCAAAGCCGCAAACCGAAATCTTCTCCTCCGACCTGCATCTGATCCCTTACCACTTCGCGCTGTGGCACAATCTCCGGACGGCGTTCGCCAAGGCCGATCTGGGGCGCTATCTGCTCAACGGGCTGATTGTCACGGTCTCCATCTTCGGGCTTCAGGTACTGGTTGCGCTGCCGGCCGCCTATGCCCTTGCCAAGTTGCGCTTTCTCGGCCGCGACGTGCTGTTCGCGCTCGTCGTGTTCTGCATCCTGATCCCGCCGCAGGCGACCGCGATCCCGGTATTCCTGCTGCTGCACAAGCTCGGCGTGCTCGACAGCTACGCGGCGCTGGTGCTGCCGTTCACGATCTCGGTGTTCGGCATCTTCCTGATGCGCCAGTTCTTCAGAACCGTGCCCGATGATCTGATCGACGCGGCGCGGATGGACGGGATTTCCGAGTTCGGCATCGTCTGGCGCGTGATGCTGCCGACCGCGATCCCTGCGGTGACCGCGTTCGGCATCTTCTCGGTGGTAGCGCACTGGAACGATTATTTCTGGCCGCTGATCGTGCTGAACAGCGAGCATCTGCAGACGCCGCCACTGGCGGTCGCGCACTTCCGCAACAACGAGGCCGGCACCAACTACGGACCGCTGATGGCCGCCGCGCTGGTCATCATCGCGCCGCTGGTGATCGCCTTTCTGTTCGCGCAGCGCCGCTTCATCGAAGGCATCACGCTAACTGGCATCAAGTAACCCCGCGTTTGTTTTTCAAACCTTAAGGAGACGACAATGTTCAGAACATGGATTGCCGCAACCGCCCTCTCGCTTGCCGCCGGTCTGGCGCATGCGGAAACCGAAGTCGTCGTGCAATATCCTTATGCCGAATTGTTCGAAGGCACTCACAAGCGCATCATCGAAGAGTTCGCCAAGGTGCGGCCGGACATCAAGGTCACGCTGCGCGCCCCCTACGACTCCTATGAAGAAGGCACCCAGAAAGTCCTGCGCGAGGCGGTGACCAGCCAGATACCCGACGTGACCTTCCAGGGCCTCAACCGCATCCGCGTGCTGGTGGACAAGAACATTCCGGCCGAACTCGACGGCTATATCGCCGCCGAGAAGGACTTTGAGAAGCAGGGCTTCCACCAGGCGATGTACGATATCGGCACCGCGAGCGGGAAGGTGTACGCGCTGCCGTTCGCGATCTCGCTGCCGATCGTCTATGTCAACGTCGATCTCGCCAGGAAGGCAGGCGCCGATCCGGCCAACCTCCCGCAGACATGGGACGGGCTGATCGATCTCGCCAAGAAGATCAAGGCGCTCGGCCCCGACATCAACGGCATCACCTACGCCTGGGACATCACCGGCAACTGGCTGTGGCAGACGCCGGTGTTTGCGCGCGGCGGCACCATGCTGAATTCAGATGAAACCAAGGTGGCGTTCAACGGGCCGGAGGGCCAGTTTGCGATCAAAACGCTGGCGCGCCTTGTCACCGAGGGCGGCATGCCCAACCTCGACCAGCCGTCGATGCGGGCGACCTTCGCGGCCGGCAAGACCGGTATTCACATCACCTCGACCTCCGATCTCAACAAGACCACCCAGATGATCGGCGGCAAGTTCGAGCTGAAGACCCACACCTTCCCGGACGTGGTGTCGCCGAACGGCCGGCTGCCGGCCGGCGGCAACGTCGTGCTGATACTCGCCAAGGACAAGGCCAAGCGCGATGCGGCCTGGGAGGTGGTGAAATTCTGGACCGGTCCGAAGGGCGCGGCGATCATGGCGGAAACCACCGGCTACATGCCGCCGAACAAGGTCGCCAACGACGTCTATCTGAAGGATTTCTACGGCAAGAATCCGAACAACTTCACCGCGGTCAGCCAGCTCGCGCTGCTGACCAAATGGTACGCGTTCCCCGGCGACAACGGCCTCAAGATCACGGACGTGATCAAGGATCACCTCAACAGCATCGTCACCGGCGCCCGCGCCAAGGAGCCGGAAGCCGTGCTCGCCGACATGACGGGCGATGTGCAGAAGCTGCTGCCGAAGACGGTCGGTTCGACGCGCTGACGGCAACGGCCTGACACGACCGCTGCGGTGCCACTCCGCAGCGGTTGCCACAGCATCACATCGGAGCCAGCCCATGAAGCTTGTCCATATGAGCGATATTCATCTGACTGCGCCCGGCAGGACCATCGCCGGGCGCGATCCCCGGCTCAATTTCGAGCGGGCGCTGACCGATATCCTCAAGTGCCACCATGATGCCGAGCTCCTGGTCATCACAGGCGATCTTTCGGACTGGGGCGACCGCGACGACTATCAATGGCTCAAGGCGCGGCTCGATCGGTTTCCCGTTCCGGTAAGGCTGTGCATCGGCAATCATGATCAGCGCGCGACCTTCCTGAGCGTCTTTCCGGATCACGACGGGCCGGGCGGTTTCGCTCACGGCATGCACGACACGGCGGCCGGCCGCTGCCTGTTTCTCGACACGGTGCAACCCGAAACCCATGCCGGCCATTTCTGCGACGTGCGGCAGCAATGGCTGGAGGCGCGACTATCCGAATATCCCGGGCCGTTTCTCCTGTTCATGCACCACAATCCGATGCCGACCCATCTCGAACCGGTGGACCGGATCCGGCTGCTCGATGACGCCGTATTCCGCAATATCGTCGGCCGTCACCGCGACAGGATCCGTCATGTCTTCTTCGGCCATTGTCATCTGCCGCTGGCCGGCTCCGTGGCCGGCGTTCCGGCCTCGTCGCTGCGCGGCACCAACCATGCGAGCTATCCTGTGTTTGCCGAGAAGGAGCTGTTGAGCGCCTCCGACCTGCCGGAAGCCTATGGCGTCGTGTTCCTCGGCGAGGACTACGTCACCGTCCATATGGTCGAGTTCGGTTATACCGGCCCGATCCGGATCGAGGGCTCGCCCGATTACGAGACGTGGGACCGGGAGGCCATGGTTCGATGAAATTCGTCATTCTCACCGACACTCATTTCGTCGCGCGTGGCCGCAAGCTTTACGGACTGGATCCGACCGAAAGGCTTGGCGCGGCGGTCGATCGGATCAACCGCGATCATCCCGATATTTCCTTTGTCATCGTGACCGGCGATCTCGCGCATTGGGGCGAGGACGCGGCCTACGAAAATCTCGCGTCGGTTCTTGCGGATTTGAATGCGCCGACCATTCTCATGATGGGCAACCACGACAAGCGCGATCCGTTCGGCCGCTACTTCCCGGGTGTCGCGCGCGACGCTTCCGGCTTCGTTCAGGGCGTCCATCCGTTCGACGCCGCGACGGTGATCACGCTCGACACGCTGAACGAGGCCGCCCCGGATCATGCCGGACTGCTGTGCGAGGCGCGGCTCGCGTTTCTCGAACATGCATTGTCCTCGGCACCGGTAGATCGTCCGCTGCTGCTGTTCCAGCACCATCCGCCGTTCGACACCGGTCTGCGTTACATGGACGGCATCAAGCTCGCCAATCCCGAGGCCGAGTGGGACGTGATCGCGCGTACGCGGAAGCCGGACTATCTGTTCATGGGTCATCTGCACCGGCCGATCTCGGGCATCTGGCGCGGCATTCCCTTCCATATCCAGCGCGCGTTGTCGCATCAGGTGGCGTTCGATCTTAAGACGGCGGATCACATTCCCGGATCGCATGAACTGCCGGACTATTCCCACGTGACCGTCGGCGCCGGGCAGGTCGTGATCCATCAGTGCTCGTTCCTCTACGAAGGACCGCTGTTCTCGCTGCAGGACCGCGCCGCGCTGGAGTGGATCAACCGATAACGCCAAATGCGGCCCGGCGACCGCGCGCATACCGCAAGGTGGAATGAAAGGCGCAAGCTCCAAGCCTGCGGATAACCGGCCGCGGCCAGTGGACGTCCACCCCGCAACGAAATACTCAGAGCGCACCGACTGCCAGAACAACAAGAAGCAGGGGGCGGTCCGAGGCGCAGGGTGTGAGCATACAGGTTGCTATTCTAAAGGTTTTGGCCAGTCACGACGGCGGCAGAGCGACAACAGCTTCACTCAAGAGAGACGTTGCGCTTCTCGCCGCGAGCGGCCCGGAGTGGAGCGCGCGGATGAGACGTCTCGCCGGACGGGTTGGGACAATCGATATTCTCGCCAGCGGTCATGCGCTTTGGGATGGCGACGGTTGGCAAATCACCGCCGATGGGCGGGACTTCCTGCGTGCGCTCGAGGCGGTGACGCAGGATAACCGGCCAGCTGATGTCGGGCAGCCGGAAGCGGATGACGCAGAAAATACTGCACGTCCGCGCGCGGCGCTGATCGTCGTCGGCCATCGATTTAAAAGCCGGCGGCGCTGACGCGTTTACCGGGTTGCGTAGGCGCGATCGTGTCCCCGCGGAAAGAATGATGATCATCATTCCGTTGAGCGGTAGGGTGACCGTATTTTCACGGGCCCTGCGTCAAGCAGGGTTTACCGGCGATTAATCCGCAAAAGTTAGGGTCGATGCCGTCAAGGACCCGCCCATGCGACCGACAGGTGCTGCGAGCTGAAACTCGACAACTGCCGGTGATGAAGGAAACAGAATGTTCTCCCGCACCAGGATGTCATCCGCGGCCACAGCCCTGCTTGGTCTAGCCGCGCTTTTCTCCACGCCTGCGTCCGCTGCGGACATCGTGTTGCGCTTCGGCTCGATCAACACCGAAAACACGGCGCCGTACGATCAGGTCCTGCTGCCGTTTGCGAAGGCAGTCGAGGAGGAGTCCGAAGGACGCATTGAAGTGGCGCTGAAGCCGCTCGGCGGTTACGGCAAGCCGGCCGAATTGTTCCCCATGGTCGAGAAGGGCGCCATCGAGATGGCGGCGAGCGTGCAAGGGTACCATCCCGGCCGCTTTCCGCAGTCGTCGGTGATGGAGCTGCCCTTCATGTTCGAGAACTCGATCTCGGGCACCTCGGCGATGCTGCAGCTCTACAAGGAAGGCCTGCTCGACAAGGACTACGCCTCGGTGAAGGTGCTGGGTCTCTACGTGCTGCCGCCCTATCCGATCTTCACCACCGGCAAGAAAATCCAGTCGGTGAAGGATTTTCGCGGCCTGCGCATGCGCACGCCGAGCACCACGGTCGGCGTGGCGCTGGCCAAGCTCGGCGCGGTGCCGCTCGGCATTCCCCTCAACATGATCGGCGACACCATCGCCAGCGGCTATGTCGATGCCATCGCCTATGGCTGGGACTCCACGACGACGACCAAGGGCGCGGCCGGAAAGACCCTGGCCGACCAGCTCAATGTCGTGGTCGATGCGCGGCTGGCTGCACCGGCGCTGATGATCGTCATGAATCGCGCGACGTGGGATTCGATGCCCGCCGACCTCAGGAAGATCGTCGAGAAACACGCCGCCGATCTCTCGATGGGCAGCGCGCGCATCCGCGAAGCGCAGGAAGCCGTCACCAAGAAGAAGCTGCAGAGCGACCCGCGATTTACGGCGCTGTCCTTCAATGACGAGCAGCGCACCGAATTGCAGCAGGTTACCGCGCCGGCCGTGGCGGAATGGAAAGCCAACATGGCGAAGCTCGGCATTGACGGCGAGCGGCTCTACGCGCGCGCCAGGGAATTGATCCAGCAATACAAGGTTGCCACCAAGTAATTACAAGCCCGCGCTCAAGAATTGAGGAAACAGACCGTGACATCAGCTCGCAAACTCGGCATCCGGGCCAAGCTTTTCTTCGCTTTCGCTGCGGTATCGGGAACCACCGTCATCGCCGGCGCTGCCGCCTGGCTGATGTTCTCGCAGGTTCGCGATCTCTTCCATGATGTCGCAGGTCGCAACATTCCGGAGATCGTCGACACGCTGGGCTTGCAGACCGACACCCAGGCGCTGGCGAGTTCGGCGCCGACGTTGCTGGCGGCGAAATCGCAAGGACAGCGGCAGCAGGAAATGACCGCGCTGAAGGCGCGTCAGGAAGGCATCGCGAAGCGGCTCGACGAGGTCGCCCGCACCCAGACCGATCGTGAGGCGATCGACCGGCTGAAGAAGCTGATTGCGGCGATGAACAGCAAGCTCGGCGCGCTGGACGGAGCGGTCGACGATCGTCTCAAGCTCAGCGTCCGCGGCGAAGAGATCGTGAAGGCGGCCCAGACTACCCAGACCAAGCTCAACGACGTGCTGCTTCCGGCCGGCGAAAAGGCCCAGGCCGACATCACCATGGTCTCCATGACGCTGGGCGGCGACGCCAACCAGACCATGATGACGCTGCTCAAGCTGGTTTCGACCCAGGTGCCGGTGTCGCAGGGCTTTGCCGACCTGGTCGGCTTCGTCAATCTGGCGTCGAGCCTGCTGGACCGCGCCGCGGTCGCGCCGAACGCCGAAAGCGTCGCGGCGCTGGAGAAGAACTTCAAGGCGATGTCGGCCAAGGTCGAGGAGAAGCTCGACATCGTCGACACGCTGCAGCCGACCGATGGGCTGCGCAAGGCGGGGGATGCCTGGCTGAAGCTTGGCTCGGGCGACACGATCTTCGAAGCGCGCCGCAAGGAACTCGCCGCCAGCCAGCTCGGCCAGAAGCTGCTGGACGAGACGCGCGGTCTGACCGACGAACTCGCCAAGGAAGTCGCGGGCCAGGTCAAGGCCGTCACCAACAAGACCAAGGAAGCAACCGACCGTTCCGACGAGGCGATCAGCTTCGGTACCTTCGTGATGCTGATGATCGCAGCGATCAGCGTCGCCGGCGCCGCGCTGTTCGTCTGGTTCTATATCGGCCGCAATCTGGTGGCGCGGCTGGTCGGTCTGGAGAAGACCATGACGCGGCTCGCGGGCGGTGACCTCTCCGCCGAAGTCGATACGAAAGCGCGGCGGCGACGAGATCGGCCAGATGGCGGAAGCGCTGTCGGTGTTCCGCGAAGGCATCGTCCAGGCCAACGCCGCCGCTGCCGAAAAGGCCGCCGAACAGGAGGCCAAGCAGCGGCAGGCCGCGCTGATCGACCAGTTGACGCGCGAGTTCAACGACGGCGCCACCAATGCGCTGGCCGCGGTGTCCACCGCCGCGTCGCGCATGAAGGGCTCGGCCGAGAAGATGTCGAAGGTCGCAGCGCAAGCCAAGGAACAGACCGGCGCCGTCGCGTCGGCCTCCGAGCAGGCCGCCGCGAACGTTCAGACGGTGGCGGCTGCGACCGAAGAACTTTCGAGCTCGATCATCGAGATTTCCCGGCAGGTCGGCGAATCCACCCGGATCGCCGCGCAGGCGGTGGAGCAGGTGGCGAAGAGCGAAGTCACGGTCACCGAGCTTGCCAACGCGGCCAACCGCATCGGCGAAGTGGTCGGCCTGATCAACACGATTGCGGCGCAGACCAACCTGCTGGCGCTGAACGCGACCATCGAAGCCGCGCGCGCGGGCGAGGCCGGCAAGGGCTTTGCCGTCGTCGCCTCCGAGGTCAAGAGCCTCGCGACGCAGACGGCGCGCGCCACCGAAGGCATCACCGCGCAGGTCTCCGCCATTCAGGGCTCGACCCAGGAGGCGGTCGACACCATCAAGGGCATCGGCCAGATCATCGACAAGATGTCGGAGATCGCCACCACGGTTGCGTCTGCCGTCGAGGAGCAGGGCGCGGCGACGGCGGAGATCGCGCGCAACATCCAGCAGGCGGCCTCCGGCACGCAGAACGTCTCCAACAACATCGTCGGCGTCTCCAGCGCAGCCAACGAGACCGGCGAAACCGCGTCCGACGTTCTGCAATCGTCCGACGGTCTGGCGGCGGAGTCGGAAGCGCTCAGCAACGAAGTCGGCCGCTTCCTGGCGCGCATCAAGGCGGCGTAAGCAGCCTTCGACGGTGGATCGCGCTCCCGGTGCTTCGGCTGGCCGCGCCGTTCCGGGACCGATCGCCGGTCACCCCGGCCGTGCCTGTGTCTCCAGATGCCGGCTGTAGCGCGACATCGCGAAGCAGAACACGAAATAGATCAGCCCCACGAAGATATAGACCTCGACGCTGAACGGCTGCCAGGCGGGATCGATGATCGACGTCTTCGCCGTCGTCAGCAGGTCGAAGATGCCGATGATCAGCACCAGGCTGGTATCCTTGAAGAAGGCGATGAATGTGTTCACCAGCGGCGGGATGACGTGGCGGATCGCCTGCGGCAGGATGATCAGGCCGTTTTTCTTCCAGTAGGAAAGCCCGAGCGCGTCGGCGGCGTCGTGCTGGCCTTGCGGAACGGCCTGCAGCCCGCCGCGGATCACTTCGGCGAGATAGGCGCCGGCGTAAAGAACAAACGCAATCTGGGCCCGCAGCAATTTATCGATGTTGACGCCGTCGGGCATGAACAGCGGAAACATCACGCTGGCCATGAACAACAGGCTGATCAGGGGAACGCCGCGGATCAGTTCGACATAGAGCACGCAGAGCGAGCGGATTGCGGGAAGTTTCGAGCGGCGGCCCAGCGCCACGACGATGCCGAGCGGAAAGCCGAAGGCGAGCCCGAACGTTGCCAGGATCAGCGTCACCGGCAGCCCGCCCCAGCGGTCCTGCGACACGAAGCTCAATCCGGCGATGCCGCCCCACATCAGCACGCCGATCAGCACCAGTGCGGCCGCCCACACCGCCACCAGTTCCTTGCGCCACCAGCTCCGCCGGCTCGACACATAGAACAGCGCAATGAATGTCAGCGCACGCCAGCGCCGGCCGCCATTGCTCGCTGAACGGATAGGTGCCGAACAGGATGAAGCGGTATTTTTCGGGGATCACGGCCCAGCAGGCGCCGAGTCCGCGGATCGACCGGCAGGCGCCGGTCTGGTCGCCCGGGACCGACCAGATCGCATTCCAGAAGCCCCATTGCACGAGGCTCACCAGCGCCTTGCCGAGCAGCGCGATCAGGAGCAGGGAGATCACCGAGGACGTGACCGAGGCGAACAGATTGGCGCGCAGCCAGCGGATGACGCGCCCGCCCGGGACCTTGCGCGATCGCGCGCTGCTGAACGGCAGCGGATTTTGCGGCGCATCCGATATCGACGTCATGGGATCAGCGCTCCACCAGCGCGATGCGCGCATTGTACCAGTTCATGAACAGGCTGATGCCGAGGCTGATGGTCAGAAACACCATCATGATGAGCGCGATGGCTTCGATGGCCTGACCGGTCTGGTTCAGCGTCGTGTTGGCGATCGACACCACGTCCTGATAGCCGACCGCGACGGCAAGCGAGGAATTCTTGGTGAGATTCAGATACTGGCTGGTCATCGGCGGAATGATGACGCGCAGTGCCTGCGGCAGCACGATGCGCTGAAGCACAAAACTCCGGCGCAGGCCGAGCGCGTTGGCGGCGTCCCATTGGCCCCGGGGAACGGCCTGGATGCCGCTGCGGACGATCTCGGCGATGAAGGCCGATGTGTAGGTGACGAGCGCGATCAGCAGCGCGAAATATTCCGGCGCCAGCGTCAGCCCGCCGACGAAATTGAATCCGCGCAGCTCCGGCAGCGTGACGCTCCAGGACGCGCCCAAGCCAAACGACACCAGCGCCGGCAACCCGACGAGCAAGACCAAAGCGTAGGGCCAGAGGTGGCGCACCTTGCCGTCGGCCATCTGCCGCGCCATCAGTTGCCGCCGCAGCACATAGAGCGCGATCAGCCCGGCGACGACCGCCGCGATCACCCAGAGGTTCGCTTCCGCGATCGGGACCGATGGCAGCACCAGGCCCCGGTTGGAAAGAAATACGCCCTCGATCGGCTTCCATGCGGCCCGCGCGGCCGGCAATCCCTGCATCAGCACGTACCAGAGCAACAATTGCAGCAGCAGGGGAATGTCGCGCAGCAGTTCGACATAGACGGCGGCGAGCCGCGACAACAGCCAGTTCGACGACAGCCGCGCGATGCCGACCAGCGTGCCGATCACGGTCGCCAGCACGATGCCGATCACGGCGACGCGGAGCGTATTGACGATGCCGACGATGAAGGCGCGGACGTAAGGGTCCTTCGGGCTGTAGGTGAGCCAGCTGTCCGCGATCGGCATCCCGGCTTCGCGGCCGAGAAACGCGAAGCCGGTCGAAATCCGGCGTACCGACAGATTGTGCAGGGCGTTCGACCACAGGAAGGCGACGATCGCGACCGCGATCCCGACCACCACGGCCTGCCAGGCAAGGCCGATAAGCTGCTGGCGGTTCAGCGAGAAGCGCAGCCGCCTGCGGCGTGGGAGGTCGGGCGTGGATGTCGTCACAGCACAAGGATCCTTCTGGCGACAGCGATCTTCGGCCATGCGTCCCGGAGGGCGCATTTCAAATGTTGCACCAAAATTAGTTTCATGCAACATTTGTTTCATGGCGCAGCCGCAACCGAAATCCTCGCCGCTCAGCGAATTATGCAGTGCGCTGCCGTCGCTTCCGGCGCGGCTGCAGCAGGTCGGGCGCTTCGTCGCCGCCAATGATTACGACGCCACCACGCGTTCGATGCGCGATCTGGCCGCCGAGGCCGGCGCTGATCCCGCTTCCTTCACGCGTCTGGCAAAGGCGCTGGGCTATTCCGGATGGGACGAGCTGCGCGCCGCGCTGACCGAGGCGCGCCGGCCGGCGCCAGCCCAGCCCTTCTCGGCCCGCACCCGCGCCGGCCGCAAAGGACCCCACGCCGAAATCTCGCTGGTCGCCGACAAGCTGGAAGCCGAGGCGGCAGGCCTTGCGCGCATTTCCGCGAGTTCGGTGGCCGAAGCAGCCAGGGCCCTGCATGCCGCGCGGCGAATCTGGATCGCCGGCTTTCGAAGTTGTCGCAGCGTGGCCGAATTGCTCAATTATCAGCTTCGCCTGTTCCGCTCCGGCGAGGTGCAGCTGGTCGGCGGCTCCGGACCGGAGGATCTCGACCTCGGCGCCTTCCAGCGCGGCGATGCGGTCGTGGTCATCGGCTTCGCGCCCTATTCCAGGGCCAGCGTGCTGTCGGCGCGCGCGGCGCATGATTCCGGCGCCACGCTGGTCGCGATTGCGGACGCGATCACCGCGCCGATGGCGGAGGGCGCCGATCATCTGCTGCTCTATGAAGCCGCCGCATCGCCCGGATTCTTCCCGAGCCTGACCGGCGCCATTGCGATTGCGCAGTCGCTGGCCGCGGTCACCTTCGTGCTGGGTGGCGCGAGCGCAAGGCGGCGCCTTGAGGAGACCGAAGGCCGGCTGGCCGCGATGTCGCAATATGTTGCCGAGAAGGGTTGATCGTCATGAGCGTCAGCAAGAGCCGGGTGCTGCATCGAAGCCTGCGTGAAACCCCTCCCAAGGCGATCGGCGGCGAGGGCGTCTGGCTGATTGGTGAGGACGGACGGCGCATTCTGGATGCGTCCGGCGGTGCCGCCGTCTCCTGTCTCGGCCACCAGCATCCGCGCGTGCTCGAGGCGATATCGCGGCAGGCGTCGAAACTCGCCTACGCCCACACCAGCTTTTTCTCGTCGGAGCCGGCCGAAGCGCTGGCCGACAAGCTCGTGGGCCACGAGCCCGGCGGGTTGGGCTATGCTTACTTCGTCAGCGGCGGTTCGGAAGCGATCGAAGCCGGCATCAAGCTGGCGCGACAATATTTTATCGAGATAGGCCAGCCGCAGCGCCGGCACTTCATCGCGCGCCGGCAGAGCTATCACGGCAATACGCTTGGTGCGCTTGCCGCCGGCGGCAACGCCTGGCGCCGCGAGCCCTATGCGCCGCTACTCTCGACGGCCTTCAGCCATGTGACGCCGGCGTTCGCCTATCACGAAAAACGCGACAGCGAATCCGAGGCAGATTTTGTCGCCCGCCTTGCGGCTGAGCTGGAGGCGGAATTCCAGCGTCTTGGCCCGGAGAACGTCGCGGCGTTCATCGCCGAGCCTGTTGTGGGCGCGACCGCCGGCTGCGTGCCGGCGCCGGAGGGATATTTCCGTGCCGTCCGCGAGATCTGCGACCGGCACGGCGCGCTCCTCATCCTCGACGAGGTGATGTGCGGCATGGGCCGCACCGGCACGCGCCACGCCTGGGAGCAGGAAGGCATCGCGCCCGACATCCAGGCGATCGCCAAGGGACTGGGCGGCGGCTATCAGCCGATCGGCGCCATGCTCGCGAGCAGCCCGCATCGTCGATGCCATCCGCGACGGTTCGGGCGCGTTCCAGCACGGCCATACCTATCTCGCGCACCCGCTGGCCTGCGCCGCGGCGCTCGAGGTGCAGCGGGTGATCGATGACGAGCAATTGCTCGACAGGGTCAAGGAACTGCGGCCGTCACCTCGAACGGCGGCTGACCGAACGTTTTGGCAATCACCGGCATGTCGGCGACATCAGGGGGCGCGGCCTGTTCCAGGCCATCGAACTCGTTGCCGATCGCGCCACCCGTGCGCCGTTCGATCCGGCGCTGAAACTGAACCAGCGGATCAAGACGATCGCGTTCGAAGGCGGCCTCGGCTGCTATCCCGGCGGCGGATGCATGGATGGCCGCAGCGGGGATCATGTCCTGCTCGCGCCGCCCTATATCGCGACATCGGACGATATCGACATGATCGTCGACAGGCTGGGTCAGGCCGTCGACAGTGCGTTGAAGAGTGTGGGTCATTAGCAGGAGGAGCAATATGAAGAGGATCGTCATCGCTACAGGTTTGCTCGCCGCCTCGTGCCTGGCGGCGCAGGCCGCCACGCTGGACACGGTCAAACAGCGCGGCACGCTGGTGTGCGGCGTCAGCGCCGGTTTTGCCGGCTTCTCGACGCCGGACTCGCAAGGCAACTACAAGGGGCTCGACGTCGACTATTGCCGCGCCCTGGCGGCCGGCGTGCTCGGCGACGCCACCAAGGTGCGATACGTCGCGCTGACGGCGCAGAACCGCTTCACCGCCCTGCAATCGGGCGAAATCGACGTGCTCTATCGCAACTCGACCCAGACCTATCTGCGCGGCGCGACGCTCGGGCTGCGGCAGGGCCCGGTCAATTTCTACGACGGCCAGGGCTTTGTCGTGCGCGCCGACGCGGCGTGAAGGATATCAAGGGCCTGAACGGCGCCACCGTCTGCGTCGCGCAGGGCACGACCCACGAAGTGACGCTCGGCGATTACGGCCGCGCCAACGGGATCGAATGGAAGCCGCTGGTGTTCGACCGCACCGACACCATGTACCAGACCTTCTTCGGCGGACGCTGCGATGCCATGACCCAGGACGCGTCGGCGCTGGCGGGCGCCGTCACCACGGCGGCCTCGAACCCCGCTGACTATGTCGTTCTGCCGCAGACCATCAGCAAGGAACCGCTCGGGCCTTTCACCCGCAACGGCGACGAGGTGTGGACCGACATCATCGCCTGGCTGCATTTCGGCCTGATCGAGGCGGAAGAACTCGGCGTCACCGCTGGCAATGCGGACGAAACGGCGAAGTCCAGCAGCGTCCCGGCCATCCAGCGGCTGCTCGGCACGTCAGGCGAACTCGGATCGCGGCTCGGTCTCGACAACAAGTGGATGCTGCAGGCGATCAAGGCGGGCGGCAATTACGGCGAGATCTTTGAGCGCAATGTCGGCAAGTCGAGCCCGCTGAAGCTCGATCGCGGCCTGAACGCGACCTGGGCCAAGGGCGGCCTGATGTACGCTTTGCCGTTCAAGTGAGAGAAGGGCTGCGGCGCAGCGGGTTGACACAGACTGCGCCGCGGCCACACTGACCGCCATGCGCATTACCCTGGTCCACGCCCTGAAACATTCGATCGTGCCGATCGAGGCCTCGTTCGCCAGGCTTTGGCCCGAGGCGCGCCTGATGAACCTGCTCGACGACAGCCTGTCGGCCGATCTGGCGCGCGACGGCGGGCTCACCGACGCCATGACCGAGCGCTTCCTCCAGCTCGGGCGCTACGCGGCCGGCACCGGATCGGACGCGATCCTGTTCACCTGCTCCGCCTTCGGCCCCTGCATCGAAGCGGTTGCCCGCGCGCACGCGCCGATGCCGGTGCTCAAGCCCAACGAGGCGATGATCGAGCAGGCCGTCGCACAAGGGCCGCAAGATCGGTTTGCTGTCGACGTTTCCGCCGACGCTGGCGTCGATGCCGCCGGAGTTTCCGTCTTCCATCGAGCTCGTGCCGAAACTGGCGGAAGGCGCCATGGCCGCGCTCGATCGCGGCGACCGCGCGACGCATGATCGTCTGGTCGTCGAAGCGTCAAAGGACTTGCGCGATTGCGATCTGATCGCGCTGGCGCAATACAGCATGGCGCCTGCGGCCGAACGTGGTCGCCGAGGTCACCGGACGGCCGGTAGCTGACGACGCCCGACAGCGCGGTCATGAAATTGAAGGGAATGCTTGCCGCCGGGCGTTGAGGAGAGCGCGATGACAGTGCGGCTCAGTCGGCGCGATACGTTGTTGCGAACGGCAGCCGTCGCCGCGGCCGGCCTGATCCCCGGCGCAGCCGTTCCCGGCCTTGCAGCTCCGCTCCAAAAGTTGCCCCGTAGCGGGGAAATCGACGCTGTTCTGCAGGCTCGGGTCGATGCGGCGGACGTGCCGGGCGTTGTCGCCATGGCCGCAACCGGGCAATCGGTGATCTACCAGGGTGCCTTCGGTGCGAGAAGCATGGGCATGGCCGCCAGGATGTCGGCCGATACGGTGTTCAGTATCGCATCCATGACCAAATTGCTGACGTCCGTCGCAGCGCTGCAGCTCGTCGAACAGGACAAGCTCAAACTGGACGAGCCGGCGGCAAGAATCGATCCGACGCTTGGATCGCCTCAGGTTCTCGATGGCTTCGATGCGAAAGGGGCCCCGCAACTGCGCGCCGCGCGAAAGCCTGTCACGCTTCGCAATCTGCTGACGCACACATCCGGGCTTAGCTATCAGCTTTGGGACACGAATGTCGTTCGCTACGGCAAGGCGTCTCGCAACGATCCAGCGCTGCCGCGTGCGCCGCTGATATCAGATCCGGACGCCCGATGGGCCTATGGCGGCAGTCTCGACCGGGTCGGCCGGCTCATCGAAATCGTCAGTGGGCAAAATCTGGATCGCTATTTCCGCGATCACATCCTCGGTCCGCTCGGGATGAACGACACCGCTTTCTCGCTCACCGAGAAGCAGCGCGCGCGACAGGCCAGTCTGCATTTGCGCAAGGCGGATGGAACGCTTGTGCCGCAGCCTTTGGTGAAACGAACCGAACCGAAAGTGTTTTCCGGTGGCGGCGGCGTCTATTCCACGGCGCCGGATTATCTGACCTTGCTTCAGGCGCTGTTGAACGGCGGAGCGCTTGCCGGGAACAGCATCCTGCGGCCGCAGACGGTGGCGCTGATGTCCACCAATCAGATCGGCAACCTTGATGCGGGAATTCTCAAGACAACAAATCCGGCATTGTCCGAGAACGTCGATTTCTTCCCCGGAGTTCGGCTGCGGTGGGGGCTTGGCGACATGATCAACATCGATCCCGTGCCTGATGGCCGCAGGGCAGGCAGCCTGACATGGGCCGGGCTTTACAATACCTACTATTGGATCGACCCGGCGTCGCGTATCGCGGGGGTGATCATGATGCAGATATTGCCGTTCGCCGACCGGCGCGCGCTCAACGTCTATCGCCTATTCGAGCGCGGGATTTACCGTGCCCATAAGGCCGCCTGAGCTCGGGCGCTGCTTCAGTCGTCCTTCTTCTTGGCAGGCTTTTTCGCAGCCTTCGCAGCCGCCGCCGCTTCCTCGGCCGCGTTCCGGATCGCCCGGGCGTAACTGTCGGCGGTGTTTTCCGCCGAGTTCTGCAGCCGCTTGGCCGCGGCCGCGCCAAGCTGCATCGTGCTCCTGGCGATCAGCCGGAACTGATCCCGGGTCTCCTTGTCCTTGGCCTTGGCCGCGCGGGCCATGATCTGGTCGCGCCGCTTCTTGACGGCGGCCATCAGGCTCTTGTTCTGCGCTTTTGCGATTTGCCGGATGAAAATGTCGAGATCGGCTTCAGCCATTATGGGTCACTCTTGGCACACCATGCGATTCCGCACGGTGCGGGGATCATCGGCGCGTCTTGTTGGAAGGATGGACGCCATTGTGTCGTCGCGGCGCGGTCATTTCAAGCGGCGATTCTCGCGATCGGACGCTGTGGACCATCCACGCAACCCGATAACAATCGATTAACGTTGTATTGGTACGAATCCTCAACCAATCAGGAAGGCAAACAGCATGCGCAATCTTACCGTCTATCAGCGTTTTGCGATGATCATTGCCGCGCTGACGATCGTGCTGTTTGCCGTCTCCGCCCTGCAGATCCTGGTGCTGCGCGATGCGACGCTCGACGAGCGGCGCACCACGGTCCGCGATCTCGTCGACGCCGCGACGAAGATTCTCGCCCACTATGAGGGCGAGGCCAAGGCCGGCAGGATCGAGCCGGACAAGGCGCGGCAGATGGCCTTTGCCTCGATCAGCGCCATGCGCTGGGGCGAATACTCGGACTATATCGGCGTCTACGGGACCGGCAGCTCGGATGCGGGCGTCACCTACGTGCATGCCAATCCCAAATACATCAACGTCAACCGCTGGGACTTCAAGGACAAGAGCGGCAAGCTGCTGATCCAGGACATCGTGCGGACGGCGCGTGGCGGTGGCGGCTTTGTCGAATATCTGGCGCCGCGTTCGGCCGGTGGCGCCGAACTTCGCAAGGTCTCTTATGTCGGGGCCTTTGGCGCGGGCGACAAGCTGCTGGCGCTGCAGGCGGGCGCCTATGTCGACGATATCGACGCCGTGGTCTTTCGCCGGATGATCTGGGCCGGGATCGCCGGCCTGGCCGGGCTGGCCATCGCGGCATTCGCAGCCTTCTGGCTGGGCCGCGGCCTGGTGGTTCCGCTCAATCGAACCTGCGCGACCATGGACGAACTGGTCAAGGGCAATCTTGCGGTCGAGGTTCCCTTCGTTGACCAGACCAACGAGGTCGGCCGGATTGCGCGAAGCCTGCAGGTCTTCAAGGATCATCTGGTCGAAACGACGCGGCTGCGCACCGAACAGGAAGCGATGAAGACGCGTTCCGCCGAGGAGCGGCGCACGGATCTCGCCCGTATCGCCGACGAATTCGAGCGCAGCATCGGCGGGGTGATCCGAGGTACCGCCACCGCCGCCGACGAGCTGCAGAATTCGGCGTCGTCGATGTCCACGATCGCCGTGGGGACGACGGATCAGAGCGCCAAGGTCGCGGCCGCGGCCGAGCAGACCGCATCGAACGTTCAGACCGTTGCGGCCTCGGCGGAAGAGCTGTCGTCCTCGATCCAGGAGATCTCGCGGCAGGTCACCCAGTCTTCGTCGATTGCCCAGAACGCGGTCGGGCAGGCCAGCCGGACCGAGGCCATGGTCGGACGCCTGGTCGAGGCCTCGCAAAAGATCGGCGAGGTCATGGCGCTGATCCAGACCATCGCGGGACAAACGAATCTTGCTGGCCTTGAACGCGACCATCGAGGCCGCGCGGGCCGGCGAAGCCGGCAGGGGATTTGCCGTCGTGGCCAACGAGGTCAAGGCGCTGTCGTCGCAGACCGCCAAGGCCACCGACGAAATCACCAGCCAGATTCAGGAAATTCGCGACGCGACCGGCTCGACGGTCAACGCCATCCGCGAGATCGGCACCACCATCGGGCAAATGAACGAAATCACCGGCTCCATTGCCGCCGCCGTCGAAGAGCAGGGCGCTGCGACCAACGAGATTGCCCGCAGCGTGCAGCAGGCGGCGCAGGGCGCCCAGGAGGTGATGCAAAACATCACGGGCGTGCGCGAAGCGTCGAGCAAGGTCGACGCTGCCGCGACCCTCGTCCTGAATGCCGCCGCCCAGCTCACCTCGCAATCCGAGCAGCTCGAGACCGAAACCGGAAAATTCCTCGGCAACATCCGCGCAGCGTGACGCGCGGCAGGTGCACTATTCCTGTTCTATGTCTTCGAGCTTGACCCCAAGTCCGGCGCTCAAGCTGCTGCGCGCCTGTTCAATGCGCCGGAAGAAGCGTGGGTCGTGTTCGAGACGGTATTCGAACCAGTCGTCTTCCGACTTGATTTCGGACAGGGGGACTTCCTTCATCTCGGATTTCCGAATTGGGCGAGCCGTAGCTGAGCCTTCGACTTGGCTAAGTTAGCCAAACCTTCGACGGTCATCATAGAACACCCAGAATAGCGCTGGCGTCAAACGGTGGTGACCGACTTCCGCGTTCAATTCAGCCGTGCGCCGATCCCCGTCAGCACGCGAAATTCCGGCTTGGACTGAATGCCGTTGTGCTGGTTGATGACCGGCACGCCGACGGAGACGAAGCCCGAGAAGCGATCGAAGCCCACGCGCACGCCGGGCGAGAGATAGACCGTGGTGCCGCCCGAATTGGGATCCGGAATGCCGGCGATCCGCTGCTTGTCATGCCACTCGCCATTGAGCTCGAGCACGAGGTCGAGCGTGTAGGGCGTCTTCATCATGTCGCTGTGGTCGTGATTGGCGTGATAGAGACAATGCTCCTGCAACTGGTTGCGGGGCTGCATGCAGTATTCGTGCAGCTCCGTCTCTTTCGACGAGCCGGTGGCGCCGACCAGGCGATACGACACCGCGGTGCCGAACAGGAAGCGGTCGCCGAGATTGGTGTTCTGCGTGCCGGTGCTGATCAGATAATAGAGGGCGCTCACGTCGAACGACCAGCGGCCCGTGCGCTTGGTGAAGGCGGCGCCTAACAGGCCGTCCCACGAGCCCGAGCCCGGTTGAAACTCGGCTTCGAACAGCTGGCCGAAATTGTCGCGCTGGCTGGTGCTGCCGGTCGGCGCCTTGAAGCCAAACAGCACGGCGGCCGACGTACCGTTCTGCGCGTTGTTGTGGAAGCGGTATTGCCCGAGCATGGTCACGTCGCCGAAGCCTGCCGAATTGCCGCGCCGGTTGATGCCGTCGGGGCTCATCAGGCCGCTCATGTCGGTCGAATTCATGATGCCCATATGGCCGCCGCTCAGCATGTCTTCCCCGGGTTCGCGGATATCCGAGCGGCGGACGCCGGCGGCGCGAACGCCGACGGTGAAGTCATTGGTGATGCCGTAGGCGACCGAAAGCGAGACGGCGTCGATCGAGCGAAGCGAGTGCGCATGCGTGCCCTTGGCTGCTGCGGCGAGCAGATCGGCGTCGCTGAGCTGGCCCATGCGGATGAATTCGTAGCGGACCGATGCGGCGATCAGCCCTTCGGAGAGCGTGTCGGCCGAGATGGTGTTGATGGGGCCGCCGCTACCGGTATTGCCGCCGCCGCCGGGATGATGCGCTTCCGCAGGTAGCGCCAGAAAAAGCAACACGGATGAAAAGATGCCGGCCGCGGGCCGTTTAAGATACGCACACACATACGCCCCCATTCACTGATGGCCGACGATTAGCCATCGCAATCGGGCGCGAGATTGACTGGATCATGCGAGAAGCGCGGCCTGCTCGCGACGGAAGCAAAGCGGAAAAGCGAAGGCGTCCTCGCGAGCGCGGCATCGGTGTGGCTGTCGCGTGGTGAGCGAATGGCGAGCGAGCCGCAGCCCGATGTCCGGTTGTGTGTGCGGGTTTTTCGCGCCGCGATGCGGTGGCCGCAATCACGTCCGGCGGCAGCCGCAATCGGGGCGAGCACCGGCCGTAATCGCGTCCGATTGTTTCTCTACATGGCTTAGCTGTCCAGTGCGTATCGGAGTAGGACAATTATGACAAACATCGTCAGAGATATTTTTGTGTTTGTTACAGCGGCCATGTTTGTCGCAGCCGCTGTGCTCATTACGAGCGGGGCCGGCGCGCACGAGTTCAAGGTCGGCGCCCTCGACATCGGTCATCCCTGGTCGCGCCCGACCCCGGCAGACGCCAACATTGCGGGCGGCTATCTCACCATCACCAACAAGGGAAAGACCGCGGATCGCCTGATCGGCGGCGACTTCGCCCGCGGCCGGCCAGATCGAGATGCACGAGGTGGTCGACGTCGACGGCATGGCCAAGACACGTCCGCTCGCGAACGGCATCGAGATCAAGCCCGGCAAGACCGTCGAGCTCAAGCCCGGCGCGCTTCGCATCGTGCTGCTCGGCCTCAAGGAGCCATTCCAGCTTGGCCAGAAGATCAAGGGCACGCTGGTGTTCGAGAAGGCCGGGCCGGTCGAGATCGTCTACAACGTCGAGGAAAATCCCGGAGCCGCCGTCAGTGGCGTCGCCGGCGCGCAGCACAAGCACCATCTAGGCTGCGGCTTCGCGCGGCCGTTGCGCGCGGGACTGGTCTCGAACGCATCATTCTCCAGCCAGGATCCTGACCTGTGTCCAGTTCGAACCAAACGACAGCGACCACCGCAGCCAGCCTGCCATCGTCACCGCAACGAAAGCGGACGGCCTGGCCGTTCGCAGCCACGCTGATGTGTGCATCGCTTCTCGGGATCGGACTGGCATTCTGCGTCCGCACGATGTTGCCCGCGTGGTCGCTTGATGGAGGATTGTTCCTGCCAAGCGTCGTCTGTTCGAGCGAAAATTCGCCGGCCTCGCCGCAGGCCGCGCGCACCGGCGATTGAAGCGGCCGGGCTTCCGTGTCTCCGAAGGGCTGCGCCGTGTCGTGTCCACCCGTGAGGGTGCGCCGTCAACAGTTCGGAAACCACAGGTTCTCTCTCCGGCTCCCGCTAACGAATCGAAAATCGTTCTGCCGCAAGTTCGTGTCCGGGAAAAGGAATGGGGAGATACGAACATGAACAGCCTGGCCATCATGGAAAACGTTCGCCGGTACCGCACCATCGCGTCGCTGTACCGCCAGACCGCGGCCTTCCGGCCGGTTCATAGCTGTTCCCTGCTGGCGCAAGCCAGGGAGTGGGAGCATCGCGCCGTCGCCGAACTGGAAGCCTATTTTGACGCTTTCTGCTCCGCGGCCTCCGGCAATGCGCCGACCTACTCGGCAAGCTGCGCCGCGTGAACTGGACGGCGGGCGCCTCCGGAAACGGAAGCGCCAGGAGTTAAGAATTGCGGCCGCGTGGGGTGAGGCCAATGGGCCATTCCCGCGCCTTCGCCGGCAGGGTGGATGGCCAGCCTGCCCCGGGCGCAAGCCGCCTGAGTGCTGTGAGCCGGGCCCCATTTCTACTTTGCATGGGGTTGTTTTCGATATTTTGTGTCCGGGCACCTACGGTGCACCGCGACGCATCCGGGACTGACCGCTCCTGGATCAGGCAGACCGGGCAAATTTCAGGAAATCCTTAAAAAAGCGACGACGCGCCACGGCCGATAAGGCGGAGCATCGCTGCCTCGCCGTGGCGCCATGTTGTCGGCGCCTGCCGCCCTTCCAATCACCGGTGCTGCGACAGCATACGAACTTGTGCTACGCCTCGTGGAAGTCTTCGGAGAGCTCGCGTTCAGGCGGCATTTCAGAGCGCAACACTCCGTAGTGTGAAGCCGGCAACGCAGGGCTTGATCGATGCTTCTGGCAATTGAGCAGGGAAACACCAACAGCCTGTTTGCGGTTCACGACGGCGACCATTGGATCGCCCAATGGCGATCGGCCACCGAGCCCAGCCGTACGGCCGATGAATACGCGGTGTGGCTGTCGCAGCTGATGGCGATGCACAAACTTGAGCTCGGCCTTTTGAATGCCTGTGTGATATCGAGCGTGGTGCCGCAGTCGATCTTCAACCTGCGAAACCTGTCGCGTCGTTATCTGCACGTCGAGCCGTTGATCATCGGTGAGAATATCGAGCTGGGCATCCAGGTGCGGACCAGCAAGCCGTCGGAGGTCGGATCGGACCGTCTGGTCAATGCGCTCGGCGCGCTCAAGCTCTATTCCGGGCCATTGATCATTGTCGACAGCGGGACCGCGATCACACTGGACGTGATCGGGAGCGATGGCGGCTTCGAGGGAGGCGTGATCGCGCCGGGCGTCCACCTGTCGATGGAGGCCCTGCATGCGGCAGCCGCGAAGCTTCCCAGGATTGCGCTGCAAAAGCCGCGACGGGTGGTCGGCGACGACACGGTCAGCGCCATGCAGTCCGGTATTTTCTGGGGTCACGTCGCGCTCATCGAGGGCATGATCGCACGCATCAAGGCCGAGCGGAACGAAGCAATGACGGTCGTCGCAACCGGCGGCATCGCATCGTTGTTCCACGGCGCCACCCAGGCGATCGACCACTTCGATCCCGACCTGACGATTCGCGGCCTGCTGGAGATATACCGGCGCAACGCGACAACAGCGCATCAGGTTCGCGGCCTCTCCGGGGATATCAATCCTTAGCCAGCTTTCCTACGTCTCGCCACATGATAAATCCTCGCCACTCAATCCTTTCGGGAGATCGCAATGAGCATTGAAGTCGAATGGGCACGCATGACCGCGCCGGATCTGCGCGAGATAGCGGCACGCAAAGGGGCTCTGGCGATCCTGCCCGCCGGCTCGCTGGAGCAGCATGGTCCGCATCTGCCTGTCATCACCGATACCGCCAGCGCCAGTGCGGCGTCGATCGCGGCGGCCCGATTGGTCGCCGATGGGCCGGATCCCGTGCCGGTCGCCGTGCTGCCCGGCCTGTGGCTCGGTTTGAGCGAGCATCATCTGCCGTTCGGCGGCACCATCAGCGTCGACTATGCCGCCTATCGCGCGATCCTCGAAAGCATCGTGCGATCGCTTCGCGCGTTGGGCTTTGCCCGCTTGCTGATCGTCAACGGCCACGGCGGCAATATCGATCCGCTCGCGGTGGCATCGCGCGAACTGGCGGTGGCATATGATTTTCCGATCGTGGCCACGACGCCGTGGTTCCTGACGCCCGCCAAGATCGCCGCGATCTTCGAATCCGACACCGCGCCGAAACATGCCTGCGAGGGCGAGACCTCGGTCATGATGGCGATCGCGAAAGACATCGTGAAGGCGCACAAGCTCGACGAGGCGATGCAGCAGGCGCCCGCGCCGGTCCACGCGCCGGCCGGCTTCTCCCGGTTCTACTCATTCTCCGAACGCGCGCCGGTCACCGGCACCTGGGGCGACCCGCGCACCGCCACGGCCGAAAAGGGCGCGCGTTTCCTCGCCGTGCAGGCCGAGGCATTGGCCGAAGCGATCCGCGACCCGGTGCTATGGTCGCGCCCGGATCCGGTCTGGCGACCGGGCCGCGGGCAGGAGACCACGGCCGGCAAGGTCGAGTGACGGGCGTGGCACGCTCGCGGCTCACGGACGCTTTTCCGGGCACCGGCGCCGATGCGCGTTATGAAAGCATCGGAGCGGCAGCGTTTCGTCGGTGCCTAGATCGGCAGGTTGGCGTCATGGATACTTCATATCCCAAAGCGATCGCGTAGAGCAGCGACGTCCAGTCGGTCGACCTCACGAGGTTCGTAGCTCGTTTTGAACCTCACCATGAACTCCTGCAGCCACACATCGCATGGCCGCACCATTGATCTCGCCCGCGCCACTCAACGCGCCGGCCGGATAAAACTGGCCCAACTCGGCTGGGCCGAGGACTCCGTTGCCATATGCATCAAAGACGATCGCATGCACATCGATCTTGCGCTCGTCGGCGTCAGCCAGAACAAAGTTCCATGCGCTTGAATTGTCGCGAAGGGCTTCCTGGAAGCCCAGTCGCTTCAGAAGAGTTCGCAAAGCCTGAACGCTGTTTTCTTCGACCGCGATGTCTAGATCGGCATGTGGGCGCGTTTGTCGTCCCAGCAGCGCGTCGACGCCCCAACCGCCGTCTATCCAGATGCGGGGACGCCGAGACGCTCCAATTCGGTGTAAATCTCGATGACATCCGCAGCGTTCATGCCGGCAGCCTAGCTGAACGATCCGATTTCGTCAGGACGGGAAAGCGCCTCATCCTCATGGGATCGAAAACCGTACGGCTGGGACGCTTGTCGCCGCTGCGGGCGTAGAACCGGCGCTTGGTGGCGTTCGTGTTTCTGTACCGAACTGGCGCACCCGACACGATTCGAACGTGTGACCTTTGC
>CAWFMW010000020.1:0-399099 GCA_963816815.1 uncultured Alphaproteobacteria bacterium | reverse complement strand
ACGGCGTCGACGCTGGGGCTGGCGCTGCCATGGCGGACCGCGGCGCTCGAGCGCTACAAGATGCGTCATACATTTTACGGCGACCTGCAGGGAAGTTTTGAAGGGCGTGGCTCGGAGTTCTTCAAGCGCGGCTGGTGGCTGTGGCTGCTCGCGCCGATCGCCTACGTCTTGTGGCCGCTCGCGCCCTTCGTCTACGGCGCGTTCAAGGCCATCGAGTGGCGCTGGTGGCTGTCCGGCATCCGGTTCGGCGGCGTGCGTGTGGAATCGTCGTTGCCGAAGAGCGCATTGATCGGGCTGTACTGGAAAGTGGTCGGCTGGACGGCTGTGCTCGCGCTTGTCTTCTCGATCGTCTTTTCGATCTATCTGGCCCTCTGCGGGGTGCTGGTCGCCAGCATGAGCGGCGAGCCGTTCGCGGAGTTCTTCAAGTCGAAGGATATCATGAAGAGCATCCCGCTGCTGGCGTTTGCCGGTGTGGGTTATCTGGCGTTCGCGCTGGCGTTCAACGTGGTGATCCGGGTCTATCTGATGCGTGACCTTTGGGTGAGGGTGCTGGGATCGGTCAATATCATCGGCCTCGAGACCGCCGCCGAGGTTTCGGCGCGCGGCGAAATGGCCAATGCGCTTGGCGAAGGTTTTGCGGATGGCCTCGATGTCGGCGGGTTCTAGCGAAAGCGTGCATGACCATGGATGGCGATGCGCCGGAGATTTCGAAAACGCCGCCGGCCAATGCGACGACCTATTTCGACGGGGCGTCGAGCCGGCGCCGCGTGGTTACGCTCCATTTTTCCGACCGGCTCGAAATCAGCGACCATGAACAGACGCTGGCTGTGTGGGACTATGCCGACGTCCGCCGCGCCGACAGCCCTACGGGGATGCTGCGTCTGAGTTGCCTGACCGCGCCTGCGCTCGCGCGGCTGGAGGTTCGCGACAACGCGCTTGCGAGCGAGCTGGTTTCACGCTGCGCCAAAATGGATGAAAACACGCCCGGCCGCCGCGGCGTTGCCGTCATTGTCGGCTGGTCGTTCGCGGCCGCGGCTTCGATCGTTGCCGCGGTTCTGTTCGGACTTCCGCTGATCGCCGATCGCCTTGCGCCGCTGGTGCCCGAAGCGTTCGAACGGCGGATCGGCGACGTCGCCGACAGTCAGATCAGGACGATGTTCGATGCCAAGGCTTGCGACAACCCCGCCGGGCAGAAGGCCTTCGTCAAACTCGTCACTGCCATCCGCGAATCCGCCGGCCTCGACACCTCGGTGCAGTCGGGCGTGCTGTCGAGTTCGATTCCAAACGCCTTCGCGCTGCCGGGCGGCAGGGTCTATCTGTTCAGCGAATTGCTGGCGAAGGCCGAAAACGCGGATGAGATCGCCGGCGTGCTGGCCCATGAACTCGGCCATCTCAAGCATCGCGACAGCATGCGTGGCCTCATCCGCGACGGCAGCACCTCGTTCCTGATCGGGCTGTTGTTCGGCGACATCACCGGCTCCAGCGCGCTGATCTTCGGCTCGCGCACGCTGGTGACGTCGTCGCATTCGCGCGAGGCCGAGACCAATGCCGACGGCTTTGCGATCGAAGTCATGCACCGGCTGGGCCGGCCGGCAAAGCCGACCGGCGAATTGCTGCTGCGGGTCACCGGAAAGGAGGGCAAGGGGCTCTCGATCATCTCCAGCCATCCCCTGAGCGAGGACCGGCTGGCGCGGATGAGCCGGGAAGACCGCTCAGCCAGCGGGCCGCCGCTGTTGACGCCGGAGGAATGGCGCTCGCTGAAATCGATCTGCGATACGAAAATCTGATTTTTCTTCAGCGCCGGACGCTTTTGCGCGATCGTGCCGCTTCGATCGGCGCGGACGCCCCGCTGCCGGAGGGCAGCTCCCATACCGCCTGCATGGCCGAGAAGGCCTGCAAGATCATCGGCTCGTGGCGGCGCGACGTCAGGCAGGCAAAACTGAGATCGCAGGTCAGCGCCACCTTGTCGGCAATTACGAAATTTCGCTTGCCGGTGATGCGATCGATCACGCTGTCGCGGGCGAGGCTGAGGCAGTTGCCGGCTTCGACGAAATCGATCATGGCGTCTTCCTGTTCGGCAAACGCCACACGTTTCGGCATCAGTCCGGTTGGCCGGAACACGTTGTCGATCAGCCGGCGATGCGCCGAATCGTGCGGCGTCGTGATCCAGGGCAGGCCGATCAGGTCTGCCCAATCCTTGCCCATCACCTTGTCGCTCCATGCGCAAGGCGCGATCACGCGGTAGTCGTAGCGCGTCAGCGTCGCGAGCCGGTACTTGCCATCCTCGATGGTGCGCTCGGGCAGCAGTTCCGACGCCAGGCATTCGGGCGGCGTGGCGTCGATATAGTATCCGACGTCGAGCTCGCCTTTGCCGATCTGGGTCAGCACCTCGTCGCTCATACCGTAGCGAAGGAACACCTCGGTCTTCTTCGAGGACGTGGCGAGGCTGCGCACGAACGAGCCCAGCCGGGTCGACTCCGGATCCAGGATCGTTCCGACCCGCAGCGTGGCCCGCAGCGATTCGCGCAAGGAATCCGCTGCCGTCTTGAAATCGGCCGAAGCCGATATGGTCCGGTGCGCCAGCGGCAGCAGAGCGGCGCCCGCTTCCGTCAGGGTAAAGCCGCCCGGCGTGCGGTTGAAAAGCTGCAGGCCGGTGCTCTCTTCCAGCCCCTTTAGTTGCAGGCTGACGGCCGGCTGGGTCAGGTGCAGCAAATTGGCCGCGCGCGAAACCGTGCCTTCGCGGGCCACGGTGATGAAGCAGCGCAAGGCCTGGATGCGTGGCAGGTCGTTCATTTGGAAAACTTATAGGAAGCGCCCATGCACCCCATTAGACAGGATTTGCTCTTGGAAGTCACAATCTTTCGGGGATAAAACTTGGCGTTGTCATAGGAAAAAAGGTGAATGGCGCGGACCGTCGAACTCTCAACTATCGTGCCTGGGACACTCGCCGGCGGAATCGAGGATCTTCGTCAAGCTGGCCTTGCAGTAAACGCCGCCGCCTTGGTGGCGAGCCAGGCAAATAGCAACAGTCGCGGGGGCTCGCCACTTACGGCAGGTTGTTGACCTTGCGGACCCATGCGCGCACGTCGGTCAGCACGTCCGGCAACACCGCCTTGACCTCCTGCACGGTCATGCCGGGCTTGACCCGGGGATCATAGAGCAGGTTCAAGAGATACTGGTCATAGACGTCGAAATAGCCCATCGACACATTGTCGTTGAACATGGTCCAGGGCACGCTTTCGGTATCGTTGATCGGTCCCAGCGACTGCAGCAGTTCCTCATAGGCGCAATCGAAGAAGACGAAGTCGCCATTGTCGATCGTCAGGATCACGTCGGAATGCTCGATTTCGAACTTCTCGTTCTTGCGAAAGCCCGACAGGCATTGCGGGTCGAGCGAGGAGCGGATCTCTTTCGCCCGTTCGCTGCCATAGAAGGTGGAAATGGTGCGCTGGAGGTCGCGGTCGCGCACCAGTTTGACCTGAACATTGGCGTCGTCGATGCCCTCGACCATGGCGATGTCGAGGTGCTGAACGCGCGAGGCGATGTCGGCCACGATTTTCGAGAGCTGCGCCTTGCGGTCGGCCCGGGTCCCGTCGGCGAAAACGCGCACTGGCCCGTCATATTTGCGGATTCGGTCGACACGGCCGGCGAGATGATACTCGGCGCCGAACGCGGTCTTCAAAAAGCCTTCGACGATCTCGCTGTCGGTAAAATTCTTCTTCTCGTTGCGCTGCCGCTGCGCAATCGAGGCAATCTCGGTGGATGCCGCGCACGGCGCCCAGGTTCCGCCGAGCAGGACGGCGCCCAGGGCCGCCGCGAGCGTCCATCGGCAAGGGAATTGGCGGAGCGTGCGCATTCAAACGACGCTGCAGCAATCGGCGCGCGCGTGCAAGGATAGAAAGCTTCAATCGCGCTTGATCACACGCTTGCGCACATACCCGCACGGGTTCCGGGAAGCGCCGCTAGTTCTGCACGACCACCCTGGTGCCGACCGGCACGCGGTTGTAGAGGTCGGTGACGTCCTCGTTGGTCATGCGGAAGCAGCCGGAGGAAACCGCCTGTCCGATCGTCTCGGGCTCGTTGGAGCCGTGGATGCGGTAGAGCGTCGATCCCAGATACATCGCCCGCGCGCCGAGCGGGTTTTCGATGCCGCCGGGCATGTGGCGGGGCAGGTCCGGGCGGCGGCGCAGCATCTGCGCCGGCGGCGTCCAGCTCGGCCATTCCTTCTTCGCGGAAATGCGGTGGGTTCCACCCCAGCGGAAGCCGTCACGACCGACACCGATGCCATATCGCAACGCCTGGCCGTTGCCGAGGACGAGATAGAGCCGGCGCTCGGCAGTATTGATGTAGATGGTGCCGGGGGCGTAACCGCCGTTGAACATCACAGTCTGACGCGGGATCGGGCTGGATCCGCTCGGCGAGCCGGGCCGGAAGAAGCCGGGGCCGCCGCCCATGATGTCGCGCGAGTCGTCGGAGAAGAAGTTTGGAAAACCTTGCGCCCGGGCCTGGCCGGCCCCGGCCAGCACCATGACAGCCGCGAACAAAATAGCAAAAGCCCGGGTCATTTTCTTCCTCGTGAAAAAATCTGAATATGCCCGTCGAGACAGGCCACAATTGCGCCGATCGTGCAACCAAAGAGCTTGTGACCGGGCCATTTTCGAACGCCTTGGTTGAAAAAGGCAACAGGCCTTCGGCGATGGCTGCATTGTTCCGCTAAACCTTTGACGAAACGTTGGAACAAATGTTTGATCGCCGCCAGCTCACATGGCAACGATCGAGGAGAACGAGACGATGAACGGCGCGGAAAGTCTGGTGCGGACGTTGGTGGCAGGCGGGGTGGATGTCTGCTTCACCAATCCCGGCACCTCAGAGATGCATTTCGTCGCCGCACTCGATCGGGTGGAAGGGATGCGCTGCGTGCTCGGCCTGTTCGAGGGCGTCGTCACCGGCGCCGCCGATGGCTATTACCGCATGAAGGGCACGCCGGCCTCGACCTTGCTGCATCTCGGACCCGGCCTCGCCAACGGCCTTGCCAATCTTCACAATGCGAAGAAAGCCAATTCCGGCATCGTCAACATCGTCGGCCAGCACGCGACCTATCACATCGCCTACAACGCCCCGCTGACGTCTGACATCGAAGGGTTGGCACGGCCGATGTCCGCCTGGGTGCGGACCTCGCCGGATGCGAAATCGGTTGCCGCCGACGGCGCGGCCGCGATCGCAGCCGCAAAGGGCGCGCAGATCGCTACCCTGATCCTGCCCGCCGATACCGCCTGGAACGAGGCCGACGGCATCGCGCAGGTGCCGGATGAGAACCAGCGCGCGAACTATTCCGCGCAGGCCGTCGACCAGGCGGCGAAGCTGCTGCGCAACGGCGGCGCATCGACGCTGCTATTGATGACCGGCAGCGCGCTCACCGAACACGGGCTTGATCTGGCCGGCCGGATTGCCGGCAAGACCGGCTGCAAGGTGATGACGCCGACCTCCAACCCGCGCGTGGCGCGGGG
Organism: uncultured Alphaproteobacteria bacterium; assembly: GCA_963816815.1. Lineage (GTDB taxonomy): Bacteria > Pseudomonadota > Alphaproteobacteria > Rhizobiales > Xanthobacteraceae > Bradyrhizobium. The sequence goes on along the minus strand of CAWFMW010000020.1, from coordinate 393,592 downwards.
CCGCGGCCGCTTCTCGATCGACCGCATCCCTTACGTGATCGAGCACGCGATGCCGATCCTGAAGGAGTTCAAGAACATCGTGCTGGTCGAGGCCGGCGAGCCGGTGGCCTTCTTCGCCTATCCGAACAAGCCGAGCCTGCTCAAGCCGCAGGGCTGCGAGGTGCATCGCATGACCTCGGGCGCCGAAAACTCCGTCGCCGCACTCGAGGCGCTGGCCGGCGCGCTGCACGCGCAGCCGTCCGACCGCCAGCCGCAGAAGCTGGTCGAACTGACAAAGCCGACCGGCGCGCTGACGCATGCCTCGATCGCGCAGGCGATTGCGATGGCGATCCCGGAAAACGCCATCGTGGTCGACGAATCCGTCACCACCGGCCGCGGCTTCTTTCCGCCGACGGCAGCCGCAAACCCGCACGACTGGCTGCAGAACATGGGCGGCTCGATCGGCTTCTCGACTCCGGTCGCGACCGGCGCCGCGGTGGCGTGTCCCGACCGCAAGGTGATCTGCATGGTCGGCGACGGCAGCGCGATGTACACGCTGCAATCGTTGTGGACGCAGGCGCGCGAGGGCCTCAACGTCGTCACGATCGTATTTGCCAACAGGATCTACCAGATATTGCGTGGCGAGTTCGACGGCGTCGGCGCCGGCGAGCCCGGACAGCGGGCGCTCGACATGCTCAAGATCGACCGTCCGACGCTGGACTTCGTCGCGATGGCCAAGGGCATGGGCGTGCCGGGCCGCGCGGTCGCCAACGTCGACGATTTCGTCAAGGCGCTGGCGGAAGCCGTCGCCGAACCGGGACCGCGGCTGATCGAAGTGCAGATGTAAGGCGACGGTTATGTTTTTGATTGGAGCATGATCTTTTCGGAAAACCGGTGCCCACTTTTCCGGATCATGCTCCAGCCGCTCGCCTTCTCAAGGACGCGTCATGCAGACCGTGCTGAACAAGGTCATCGCCGGACTTCATGAGTTCTACGCGCACGAAACCTTTCTGCTCGAAAAGGAAGCCGGTGAGCGCGCGCTGACGCACCGGCTGGCCGTGCATTTCGAACGGCAATTCCCGGGCTGGGAGACCGACTGCGAATATGATCGGCTGGGCGACCGCACGTTGCGGCTGCCGCGCGGAACCATCGTCTCGACCGACGACCACCTTGCCAAAGTCCATCTATCCCGACATCGTGGTGCACCAGCGCGCCATTCCCAACAATTTGCTCGCGGTCGAGGTCCGGAAATCGGCCAATCATCAGCCGCTCGACCATGACCAGAACAAGCTGCGGGCGCTCACCGATCCGCATTTGTGGTTCGCCTTCTGGATCGGCGTATCTGGTGACGCTTGACAAGAAGCAGGTCGCGACGTCGGAAGTCTATACCAGCGGCGTGTTCGACCAGTCCTTGTCCGGCTGGTTCGCCGGCCGGCTCACGGAGGCCGGCTTGGGCGCTGGATGAAATCTGCGAACGGAGTTTTTTGATGACACTTGCTCGATCGATCCTGGCCATCGCCCTTGTCGCTCTCGCGCAACACGCGCTGGTGCGAGAGGCTCGCGCGCAAACGGCTTCCGCTCCCGGGCTGGAAGCCATTCTTGCCGACCCCAAAATCGTCAAGACGCTCGACGACATCAAGGCCGACGACGCGCGAGCGCTTGTCGAACAGAAGCGCATCACCGAAATTCCGGCACCTCCATTCAAGGAGAAGCTTCGCGCCGAATATTACCGGCACGCGGATGCAGGAACTCGGCTTCAAGGACGCATCCATCGACGCCGAGGGCAATGTGATCGCGCTACGCAAGGGCAGCGGCGGCGGCCGTCCCAGGCTCGTGGTATCGGCGCATCTCGACACGGTGTTTCCCGAAGGCACCGACGTCACCGTGAAGGAGAAGGACGGCGCGATCCTTGCGCCCGGCATCGGCGATGATTCACGCGGGCTGGCGGCGATGCTGTCGCTGATCAAGGCGATGAACGAAAACCAGGTCGCGACCGTCGGCGACATCATGTTCGTCGGCACGGTCGGCGAGGAAGAACTCGGCAATCTGCGCGGCGTCAAGGCGCTGTTCCGCGATCATGCCGATATCGACGGCTTCATCTCGATCGACGGACTCGGCATCACCCGCGTCGTCAACCAGGCGACCGGCAGCCATCGCTACGAGTTCACCTTCAAGGGCCCCGGCGGCCACTCGTTCGCGGAATTCGGATTGCCGAGCGCGATCCATGCCATGGGCCGTGCGATCGCAAAGATCTCCGAGCTGCAGCCGCCGTCCGATCCCAAGACCACCTTCACCGTCGGCACCGTGAGCGGCGGCACCTCGGTCAACGCCATCGCGGCCGAAGCGAGGATGGCCGTCGACATGCGCTCGAACTACGACACGAACTGCTCAAGCTCGAGGCGCGGCTGCTCGAACTCGTCAAGCAGGCGGTGGCCGATGAAAACGCGCGCTGGAAATCCGACAAGATGACGGTCGAGACGAAGCTGATCGGCGACCGGCCCGCCGGCATCGTCGCGATGGATTCGCCGATCGTGCAGGCGACGGAGCGCGCGGTCTCGGTCGTCACCCGCGGCACGCAGCCGACCTTTGCCGGCTCCTCGACCAACTCCAACCTCGCGATGTCGCTCGGCATCCCGGCCGTCACCATCGGCGGCGGCGGCGAGGGCGGCAACTGGCATTCGCGCAACGAGTGGTACAAGCCGGTCAATGCCTGGTACGGCCCACAGAACGCGCTGCTGACCGTGCTGATCCTGACCGGCCTCGACGGCGTCACCAAACCGGCGCTTTTGGTGCGAAAAGCCGCCAGATAGAGCGCGGGTTGGCCCCAGCACCGTTGGGCGCGCCCCCGATTGGACAAATTATCGGCCCATTACGGCCAAAGCGGTAGCCGAACATCGTTCCCCAGTGGTTCCACGTGCGTAGGGGATGTGGCATGGCGTACAGAATTGTGGCGGAGCGCAAGAACGAGACCGTCAGGATGGACCGCAGCAGCATGCTGGTGGCGGTTGCCAAGGCACGGGTCTGGGCCAGCGAGGGGTGGAAAGTGACCATCATCGTCGGCGACGAAAACGAAATCGCGCCGGCCGATGCGCGCCGGCTTTCCTTTGCGTGACGCGCGCGGCGGCTGGTGCCGACGGCCGTCGGAATAGATCTATCGAAATCGGAAATCCGTACTGTCGCCAAACAAAAGACCGCCCGAGGGCGGTCTTTGCACGTGGGTCACACTTGCAATCGATCAGGCTGCGCGGAGCGCGGCCGGTTGCTGGCGGCGGCGATGGGCCACGAAACCGACCCAACCAAAACCCACGACCAGCATAACCCAGGTGGAGGTCTCGGGAACGGCCGTCGCGACAAAGGCGTCGGCGATCACTTCGTGCGCAGCGGCCGTCGGATGAATACCGTCCCAATAGGCGTAGGTGTTGCAGTTTGCGGCAACGATCGCCCCGCAGGCGTCGGTCACGTTGGTGAAGCCATACGCGCCCGGATTGTTCGCGATCGCCGTGCCTAGACCGAAAATGTCAAACGTCGTGACACCGGTCTCGCCCGCCAGCTGCAGCGCGAGCGCTGTGTTCATGCTGTCGGCGAGAAAGGTCCCCAGCCCGGAAGCGCCGGCCGCCGCAACGGCGGGCGCCAGCCCGAGATTGGGCGTGTTCCAGACGATGATGTGCTGCGCGCCGCCGGCTTGCAGTGCGTCCACGATAGCCCCGACATTGGCGGCATATTGCAGCGCCGTTTGCGCCACCGTCGGCCCCAGGCATGCCCCCGCGCACGCGGCGATGGTGTTGAGCGCCGCCCGGGCATCATTGCCGCCGCCGGCGATCACGTAGAGCGCATTGGCGGAGACGCTGTTGACGGCCAGATACTGGCTGGCCTGGGTCAGCAGGCTGAAGGGAAAGGGGCTGTTGGCCGGCCCTGTCGTGGCGCCGCCGAACGCATAGTTGGTTCCGCCGGCCAGCGAAGGCGCGAGCGGCACACCGAGCTTCGCGGCGGCGTCCGATGCCCAGACCGGCCCGTTGCTGTAGACCCCGGAGCCATAGGTCTGGCTCGGCACATAGGTGTTGCCTGTAATGACCTGTGCAGGATTGCTGCCGATCGCGATGGTGTTGTTGCCACTGTCCGACAGGCTGTCGCCGAAGACGACGAGCTGGTCATAGATGGCTGCAGAAGCGGGGAGGGGGGAGAGAGAAAGGACTGTGACGGCAACGAGCGGCAATAGCCTGCCGAACAACGCGCATTTCATGACGCTACCTACTGTTTTACTAAAACACGTCAGCATAGCATCGCGTCACGGGAGGTGTGTCAACACCTCAATCATATGTTGCAGTGCATTCATTTTGCTTAAAGGGCAGACCGCACCGACGTCCGGACCCGGATCGTGATCCCGATCGCGGAAAACTAGTCGAGGGCCATCACGCTGACCAGCGATCTTCTTCCTGCCGATGCTCGTCGGCGTTCAGGCGTTTTGCAAGTTCGTCAGCAGTCTTTTCATCCTTAGCCAACGCGATCGGCTGGCCGCTCGTCGTCACAATCTTGTTCTTGTCGGAACGAACCGGGAAATCGTCGGGCTTCAGCGGCGCATCGTTCTCTGTCATTGGATTTTTCCTCGCAACACTAATCAATGCCGTGCGTGACATCGAGTTCCGATACGATCTTAGCATGTGGAACTCCGGTGAGGTCGACACGTTTGCCGTCCTGACGTCTTCCTCCCGGGCAAGCGGCTCCACCGATGACACATCTGCGCGAACGCGATCGTCCCGGATTCCGGTATCATCTGAAAGTCCATTCGTTTCGAACGCTCACGGCGATCCTGGCATGGGCGCTTGTCGTAGCGGCCTTCTATCAGAAGCCCGAACTGCTGACGGGCGCGCAACGTCTCATGCAGCGCGGCATCGAAGCGCTCGGCGACGCCGTACCGCCGCCATGGGGACCGCGAATGGAATTCGTCTTCCGGGAAATCGGAGGTTTGATCTGGCTTCAGATCACGCTCGTCGTGCTGGCGCTTCGCATGACGCTGTCGAGCATCGCGGCGACCTGGCGGTTCGTCTCGCGTCGGGATCGCGGGTCTTTTGAGCCGTAGCGAGCAAACCAATGCTCCCGAACTTTCCCTGTCCACATTCTTGAGTGTGCCGGCCGAGCAGCATTCTTAAAATGTAAAAAGCTCCGCTTCGCAGGGCTTTCGAATGTTGGACGCACAAGTGATCGACCCTGAGCCTCGCCGTGTGCGGGGCTGCGACGAAAAAAGCTCAGAGCTGCAGGTGTGTAAAACATAAACTACAACTGCTGAATATCTCTTGTACTTTGGGAATTACATGGTCGCAGCAGGCATAATGCCAACCTCATTTGAACTGCCCGTTATTTCAATTCGAGAGTTTGCGGGACGCTTCGCAAATGGAGTGACGGTATCACAGCAGCCATTTACGTGGTTTCTCGGTGCAGGATGTTCTAGATCTTCGGGAATTTTGGCGGCTGGTGGATTGGTTGAGAAATGGTTGCGCGACGCGTGGCGCTCCTATTTCCATGCCCAAAGAGCCGCAGGTCAAAAAAGCTAGGAGGGTCGGATGACACGCGGGGAGTTGGCGGCCGTGGGCTTCGACGCCGAAATCCGCATCCGCGCTCAAAAGTCTTCTTCGTCCGGCACGAGGATACGGCCCTTCTCTAGCAGCGCCGTGCGCACGAGATCGCGATATTGAGGCGTCCTACTGAAGACATGCCGCGCGAAGGTCAAGTCCTTTCGATTCGAAAAGACCTTACTGTGAGCCCAACTACATTGGAGATAGTTCAGGTTCTCCACGTTGGCCGGCTCAGCCGCGATGGGAGTGCCTTCAGTGAAGGCCTTGTGAATATGCTGGGTGCCATGGATTACTGTTTGCGCAACCCTCAACTCAGAGGCCCCACCTGACACGCCAGCAAAGACCGTCCGCCGAACAGTACGGTGAAGACGCATTGCCGCTAAGTACCGCGCGATGATGTCCTGACCTGTCGTCGGGCAAGGCATCCATAACGCGCATTTTGGCGAGAGCGGGAGGAACGCTTCGACGCCATCAACATCGAACCCGAGATTACGTCCGTCGCGGATGTCATACGTTCGCTGGAGCACGACAGGATGATCACCGAGATAGAATGTCTCGGCGCCCTCGATCACCATCAGCGCCCAGTGGCGCTGCGCGATTTGCTTGGCGGTCACCAGCGCACTGAACCACATCATCTTCAAGGTCGCGCCGAAATCGGCTCGCGAGGGTTTGTCTGCCAACCCTTCGAAAAATGCTTTGGTGCGGAAGCTCTGCACCGCGACGAACCGCGCAACTTGGCCGCGCTCCCTTGGAGACAGCCCGGCTAAACTCCGCGTGACGACTATGCGCTTAAGGACTGGCGCGACCCTCGTTTCGACCCGCTCGAATTGCTCTTCGAACGAAACCCGTTGGCCGTCGATTTCGAAATCGTTGAAGCCGGGCTCCGAAGCCAACTGCCTAGGTGGCCGTTTTCCGATCTCGTCGCTGTGGATATCGAGAAAATAGACGCGCCCATCGGAGTCAGCGAAGTTCTTTAAGAGCAGCTTGGGCACCCAATGCTGATTCTCATCGCTCATGGCTTTCATCCCACTGCCGGCTCATAGCAGATTCGCGGCAAACCAACCATCGTTGCGAGGCACCTGCACACTAAGGGTTACTCGAATGGGCATGTCACGCGGCACCTAATCGCTACTGTATTGGATGTGCCGTTAAGGCAGTAAACGCAGTCCGCAACTTGGAGCACCACCATGAGCAAGTAAGTCCCTTCTCATGAGACGTTAGACTTTAGAGCGATCGATCCTGAGACCCGCATCCCGTTCTGACGGCGGCTTTCGTACCCGCCGGGCACCGTTAGAGAGTGGCGACCGTTCCCGGTCGTGAACCGGAAAAGAAGCCTGAGAGAAGCTGTCGGGGGCCGTGGGCGACACGGCCATTGAAAAACCCGCCGACCCCACAAGGGCGGCGGGTTTTTTGATTTAGGCCTTGAGAGTGCGCTATGCCCCGATAGCGATGAAATTCCGCATCGCAGCGTGATGACGCGATGGTCCAACAAGAGACATACTCCTTGAAGTTTCCACTCAATTTGGTCTCTACTTACGGGACATCCTTGGAGGATTTATATGTCGGAGCAGCAATATTCCCGTCGTAGAGGCTGTTTCATCGCTGGCTGCTACAGTCGCCTGTGCGTTGGCTGGCCCCATCTCCGCAACCGCAGAACCGGCTTCCGCGGGCGAGACGCAAGACTGCGCCGGTCCGATTTTCTCCACAACAGGGCCAAACGCGGAGCTGTACGGAGCCAGAGATGGTTATCCTCTTCCCGACATTGCGGAGGCACGGAGGCAAGGCACCCCTTGGGAGCCAAATACCGTGTCGGCGCATTCACCCATATCGATCACATCTATCCAACACGGCTCATCAAGCGAGCTGTGACGCCTTGGAAGTTCAAGTGCTCGAAGGCAGAAGTTTACTACAATTTTCAGGGAAGCAAGTTTTCGCCACTCGACTACATGTCGCGCAATCCGGTCACTGGCCTGCTGATCGCCAAGGACGACCAGATTATCTTCGAGCGCTATCAGTACGCGCGAACTGATCAAGATCGGTTCGTATCCCAGTCGATGGTCAAGTCGATAACCGGACTGTTGATCGGCATCGCGATCTCGGAGGGCGCGATCAAGTCGATCAATGATATCCCCGAAAGTTATGTGCCGGGCTTTATGGGCAGCGAGTACGGCAGGACGCCAATTCGCGATCTGCTGCACATGTCCTCAGGCGTCGATTTCGGTGAAACAAGAGACGGAGGACGCGACCTCAATCGCCTGTGGAACGGTATGGGGATCGCGTTCCCGAACACGAAAGTTGGGCACGACCAAGAGCATCGTGCAATTCAATCAGCGTATCGCCCCAGCGGGAACGAGATTTTACTACGCCAGCATTGAAGCCGACGTGCTCGGTATGGTGCTTCACAGTGCTGTCAACAAGTCAGCGTCTGACTATCTGCGCGAGAAAGTATGGGAGCCGATCGGCGCGGAAGCGGATGCCAATTGGTTGGTAGACGCAGAAGGATTTGAACTGGGACACTTCGGTTTCAATGCCGTTCTGCGCGATTACGCCCGGCTTGGGCGTTTGCTGGCGCATGATGGCGCATGGAATGGCAAGCAGATCGTTCCGGAGCAATGGATGATCGATGCAACAACCGTTCGAGCTTCGGATGGCTATCTGCTACCGGGCGTGGCGACGAAAAGATTTGGCTACGGTTATCTCTTGTGGCTCTTTCCCGGTGAGAGGCGGCAATTCGCGTTGTTAGGATTCAAAGGCCAGTATATTTGCGTTGATCCGACCTCCAAGATTGTCATGGTGCACACTGCAATTGAGGACCCGGTACATCGAGACGAGCCATGGGCCTTGTGGGCGGCCCTGGTCGATCAGCTAGGCTGATAGTAGCTCGGGACAAACTCGACATGACCGCTTCGGGTCAATCGCGGCGCGGCCGGGCCAGTAGCAAGCCCGGCAATGTCCCTTATCCCCTGGAAGCGGAAGGGAAATCCAGAGCCCTTAACGCATGCTCGCGTCGTGGCGACGAAATGTCTCTTCACGCTTCTTCCGCTTTGCATCCGCCGCCTGCGCCGAAAGGCGGATCTCCATAGCTCCGATGACGCGTATGATGGTCGCGAACTCCGGATTGCCGTCCGCTCCGAGCGTCTTGTAAAGACCCTCCCTGGTCACCCCGGCAGCTTTGGCGACCTCGCTCATACCCTGCGCTCTGGCAACAACATTGAGAGCGTCACGGACCTCGGCAGGGTCACCGTCAGCAAGAACGAGACTCAGATACTCCGCGCGAGCCTTCGGGGTGCGGAGGTGCTCGGCAGCGTCGAATTTTTTAAGCTTGCTGACTTTCATCCTAGTCCTCCAATTTCTCCGCGATCTCCACTGCTTTCCTGATGTCCCGGCTCTGGTTGCGCTTGTCACCATGGTGGCTGATCCGCCTCGCAAAGAAACGGCTAACCAAGTTGCAACGGCTGCAGAGGGGAGGGCATGGAAAGGTCGATCAACCAATGATAGTATGCGATTTCTGAGGCCAACCAGGGAGAATGTCGTGCCTGCAATGACCAAGCTTCGCTCTTGGTTTCTGCCCGTTGTTTTGTGGATTGTTCTCGTCGGCGTTCTTGTCGGCTGGTTTTCGCTCACGCCACGCGGCGGTGCGCCGTACTGGTTGGTGAGTCTGATTGTGTCCTGGTTGCCCTTCCTGGCGCTGGTGGGCGTTTGGATATGGTTTTCGCGCAGGAATGGGCGCACGTCATCCGGGGCGAGTTGGGTCGACCTCTTCGAGCAGCAGGTCGTGGAAGCCCAACGCACGAACGCATTGCTGGAGAGGATCGCGGCAGCGCTTGAAAAGCCGTCTGCCGGTTAGCTCGAACTGGCGCATCGCGGGGAGAAGAGAATGCGCTCTGGGGTTTCCGCGCCTGTCTGGCTGATTTCCTTGGTGTTGGCTGCCGTCAGCCGGCCAGCGGCAGCCGACGATCGGCAGGAGTGTTTGAACGGATCCAAGGAAACCGCTGCCGCGGCCATCGCCGCCTGTACACGCGCGATTGAAAGCGGAGACTACGACGACGGCGACCTGTCCAACCTGTATCATACCCGCGGCTACTCCTGGTCATGGACAAGCCGTGCCGATCGCGTTGACCTCGCCTTCAAGGACTACACTGACGCGATCCGGCTTGAACCGAAAGCTGTCAGCTCACTGCTCAACCGCTCGCATATCTACAACCAACGGCGTGACTACGACCGGGCGATAGCGGATGTGAACCGGGCGTTCGAAGGCGGCCTGTCGGACTATGGAAAGCGGATCGGATACGGCGAGCGCGGCTACGCCTATCAAGCCAAAGGTGACAACGACCGTGCCATTGCGGATTATTCCGACAGCATCCAGCTTAATGCAAACAACGATGTCGCCCTCACGGCCCGCGGCAGCGCCTACCATGCCCAAGGGGATCTCGATCGCGCCATCGCCGACTACGACCAGGCGATCGCACTCGACCCGAAATATGCGCTCGCCTATTACAACCGCTGCCTCGTATACCGGGAAAAGGGTGACCTTGATCGCGCCATCGCCGACTGCGGTCAGGCGATCACGCTCTATCCGCGATACAGGGACGCCTACTACAACCGCGGCTCCGCTTATCAAGCGAAGGGTGACGTCGACCGCGCCATCGCCGACTACGATCAGATCATCGCGCTTGATCCGAACGACAGCGACGCTCACAGCAGTCGCGCCTTTGCGTATCTCTCCAGGGGGGATTTCCGCCGCGCCATCGCGGATTTTGGCCAGGGACGGGTCCTATTGTGGCTCGTTACCATTGTGTTGCTGGCTGTGATTGGCTGGCTTTGGAGCCGAACAAGCGTGCGTGCGCGCGGACGGTGGTCCGGGCGGACAACGATGGAGGTTTGCGAACAACAGATTGCCGACATGCAGCACAGGAACGCCGCCCTGGAGAGGATCGCGCTGGCTCTGGAGAAGCATTCGTTGGGTTAGCTGGGCTGACGAAGTGGTGCGAGGCCTTCTGGCCAAGGGCATGACGAGACCAAGCTCGGCCCGATGATGACATCATGCGCTTGATTTGCTCGACGTTTCAAGATCGTTTCAGAGAACGCAGGTCGCTACATTGGCACTTGACGGCTACTGTGCATGGGGTTGTTCCGCGGATTTTGATTTTGGACCGTCGGAAGAGCCCAAGCGGGCGCTTGACGTCGATGATTGTACGTTAGCGGGATGAATGGTGGACGCACAAGGGATCGAACCTTGGACCTCTCCCGTGTGAAGGGAACGCTCTCCCGCTGAGCTATGCGTCCGGGAACGGCGAACAATGCGGCCGTCAGAGCCCGCGATTTACGAAGTACAGGCCCTCAGTGTCAAGCGATCAGTCGGGCCGTAACGCCGCGATTTCGCGTTGAGCAGGGCGGATCACGCCCCCTGCTGGCGGGCCCGCGAGGCGTGCGACTGCAGTGCGCGGATGCGTTCGGCGAGCGTGCCGCCGCCTTCGGGGATCGGGGCGCCGGCGATGTCGTTGGCCGGCTTGGCCGGAGTTTTGGGCACGGCCGGTTCCGCGGCCAGCATGGCCTCGATCGCGGAATTCGGGCCTTCGAGCTGCATCGCGAGTTTGGCGACTTCGGCGGCGATGTCGTTGATGCGCTCGCGCAGTAGCGCGTTTTCCATCCGCTCGGTCTGCCAGGAGCTTTCGGCCTGCTGCTGGATCGCGTTGATCTCGCGCTGCAGTTTGGCGCGCTCGTCGCGGGCGGTGCGGAGCTGCTCCTCGACGGCGGCCTTCTCGGTGCGTAATTTCTCGACGATCGGCGCTTTGCCGCCGTTCGTCGCCGTCAACTCCGCATGCAGTTCGCGCAACGCGCGCTCGGCGTTTTCGTTGGTCTGCCTGAGCTGGTTGTTTTCGTATTCGCGCTCGGCGAGCATCTTGCCCTGCGTCGCCAGCCGCGTCTCGAGGTCGTTGACGCGGCTGCCGAGCATCTCGGCTTCCTTGACCTGGACGATCAGTTGCCGGTCGAGGTCGGTGACGCGCTGGCTCAGATTTTCGACGCGGCTGCGCGCCTCGCTCAATTCCTGCGTCGCGCGCTCGGAGTCGGTGCGCTCCTGGGTGAGGCGGGCCTGCGTCGTCGAAAATTCCTTTTCGGCGTCGCCGACGCGGCCCTTCAACTCCTCGATCTGCGTGCGCACGGCGATCAGCTCGACCTGGCGGCTGTCCGCCGTCATCGCGCGATCGCTGAGTTCGTGATTGATCCGGGCAAGCTCGCTTTGTTTGTCGGTCAGCGCCGCTTCGGCGGTGCGCAGCAGTTCGGTCTTGGCCGCGAATTCCTCTTCGGTGGCGCGCAGCTGCTCCTTCACCGCCTTCTCGCGCGCCTCCAGCGAAAAGATCGTGGCGTTCTTTTCGCCGAGCTCGATCTTCATGCGGTTGATCGCGTCGCTCTTCTTGCCGAGTTCGGCGAGCTGGCTGGTGGTCTTGTTCCTGAGCTGCTCGACGTTCATTTCGAGCCGTCGCGCCGACATCGCGAATTCCGCGCGCAGCTGGTCCTTGTCGGCCTGGATCTCGGCCATCGACAGCGGGGTCGCCGCCTCGAGCCGCCGCGTCGTCAGCCGCACCGCGCGGTTATGCACCAGCGGCACGATCATCAGACCGAACAGCATGGAGACCAGAAAACCGATCGCCAGATACATGATCGGTTCGATCATGATTGGTTACTCCGCACGAGAAGAGGATTCGTTAATCACAATGCCACGCCCGATCAGGCTTACGCCAGCCCATTGCCGCGTTAACCTGAATCGAGGCGGGAAGTGTTGCGCGCGAGTATCCGTCAACAGAAGTTCAGAACGGGTTCCAGGTCGCGCGCGGGGTAAATTTGAGATAGCCGACATTGGCGCCGAGCCGCAGCCCGATGCCGGAGCGGATCGGCACCAGCACGATGTTGTTGGAGGTCAGCGCGGTCATGCCGAAGCCGCCGACGATATAGGCGGAGCCGTCGATGCCGACGAAGCGCTGATAGATCGCGTTGGTGGCGGGCAGATTGTAGACCAGCGTCATGGTGCGCGCGCCGTCGCCGCCCCAGTCGAAGCCGACCGACGGTCCCTGCCAGTACACCCGCAGGTCGCCGGCGTTCTTGGTGTAGAGCGTGCCTTCGCCATACCGCAGGCCCGCCACGAAAGCGCCCGAGCCTTCCTCGCCGAGCACATAGCCGTTGGGCAGGCCCCATTGGCTGACGGCGCGCTCGATGATGGAGGCGAGCCCGCGCGAGACGTTGCCGAAGAACTTGTGTCCCGCCGAAACCAGTTCGCCGGGTTCAAACGCCTCCGGGCCCGCCTGGCGCTGCGGCGGCGGATAGGCCCCCGGCGGTGGCCCCGGCTGGGCGGGATAAGCCGGCGGCGGCTGTTGCGGCGGGTAGCCCGGTGGTGGCTGCTGCGCCGGATAGCCGGGCTGCGGCTGCTGCGCCGAGGCCGGCACCGTCCAGCACATCAGCGCGGCAAGCGTCACCGCGGCAAGGCGTGAGGCAAACGTCATGAAAGAACCCCTGGCATAGAAATTCTGGCCGCCGCCTTAACCTGACGCCAACAAGCATGGCTCTAGGTTGCGCCCAGTGTCCCCTCGACTCGCAATGTTATCGGCACCAACTATGACGGCACAACGGCAGGAAAGATACCGCTGGTGCCCCGGAATAGCCGTTTTTGCTTTAATTGCAGGCTTTTTTCTCGCGCTCGGCCTTGATTCCGCCGTGTGGGCCGCGACCACCGAGCGTGTCGTGGTAAACCGTTATTCCGGGCTTGCCATCGAGGGGTTTGATCCCGTCGCTTACTTCACGGATTCCATCGCAGCCCAGGGATCGCCCGACTTTGAGGCCCGCGAATCCGGTGCCGTCTGGCGTTTCCGGAACCTGGGCAACCGCGCCTCCTTCCTGGCGCACCCTGAAATCTACGGCCCCCAGTTCGGCGGTTACGATCCGGTCGATCTGGGGCGAGGGGTGACCTATGCGGGCAACCCCCGGTTTTGGCTGGTCGTGGGCCAGCGGCTTTATCTGTTCGGCCGCGAGGACAACCGCGATGCGTTCGCCGCCGAACCGGCGCGTTTCCTGAAAGAGGCTACCGAGCGCTGGCCGGCGCTGGAGCGAGGGCTCGCGCAATAGCTTGCGCGTTGCCGTAGCCCGGGCGAGCGCAGCGACCCCGGGAACAGTGGCAATCATTTTACGCGAACGATTCGTCTGGCACCGTCCCCGGGGTCGCTGCGCTCGCCCGGGCTACGAAGTGTCCTCAAACCGCCGCCCTCGGATCGCCCCAGGCGATGAATTCCGGAACGATGAAGCCGTTGCGCCCGCCGCCAAAGCTCAGCGCCGCCCCGCTTGAATCCGTGACCCTGCCGCCGGCGGCGGTGACGACCGCGTGGCCGGCCGCCACGTCCCATTCGGATGTCGGCGACAGCCGGGGATAGATATCGACCACCCCCTCGGCCACCCGGCCGAATTTCACCGCCGAGCCGAGTTCGCAGCGCACCGCGCCGGGCCTTGCCGCAATGAAGGCCTCCGTCCTGGCATCGCCATGCAGGCGGCTGACCGCCACCGTCCAGGGCTGGCCGCGCGGCGGACAAAGTGCGGGTGCGAAGCGGTTCGCTCCGCGGTTTGCCCTGGCCGAGCGTCAGCCGTTCCGCGCCGCGCCCGACGATGCCGCGCCAGATCAGCCCGAGCGCGGGCGCGCTGACGATGCCGAGCAGCGGGATGCCATCGGTTACCAGCGCCAGATTGACGGTGAACTCGTCGCGGCCGGCGACGAACTCCTTGGTGCCGTCCAGCGGGTCGATCAGGAAGAAGCTTTCCCTATAGGGCAGGGCGGCCTGCGTGGCGCGCTCCTCCGACAGCGAGGGTATGTCGGGCGCCACCCGGGCAAGGCCTTCGGCGATGACCCGGTCGGCCGCCAGGTCGGCCTCCGTGACCGGGGAGCCGTCGGTCTTGCCGTCGACCTTCATGCCGGAACGGTTGACCGCCAGGACGGCTTCGCCGGCGCGGATCACGATCTCGGTCAACGGTTCGATCAGCGCGGCGGCGGCATCGTGGTCGCGTGGACGTGCCTCATTCATGGCTTAAGCCTATTTGCTGTTCGTCCTGCCTTACCATTGCCGCCCCGTGCTGGCAGCACGGGGCTACGCAGTGTATCAAACCGATAAGCACGCGTGATTCGTAACTGCCTCCCGCCATTTTTCGATCCGGCGGCTTTCCAGGAACCCATGATGTCTGGCACTTCGTCTCCCGGTCCGGCTCCCGATGCCCTCGAACTCGCGGCGCTGTTGTGTTCGCGGGTCTGTCACGATCTCATCAGCCCGGTTGGCGCCATCGTCAATGGCCTTGAGGTGCTTGACGACAACCCGAAGCCCGAAGACCGCGATTTCGCGCTCGATCTGATCCGCAAGAGCGCCAAGACCGCGTCCGCCCGGTTGCAGTTCTGCCGCCTGGCGTTCGGCGCGGCGGGCTCGGCGGGCGCGCAGATCGATCTCGGCGACGCGCAGACCATGGCGCGCGGCCAAATCGAGGACGGCAAGGTTACCATCACCTGGAACCTGCCGCGCCTGCTGTTGCCGAAGAACCGCGTCAAGCTGCTGTTGAACATGCTGATCATCGCGCAGCAGACCATCCCGCGCGGCGGCACGCTGACGATCGATCCGATCGGCGACGGCGAGACGATGAGTTTCCGCGTGACGTCGGCCGGCCTCAATGCCCGCGTTCCGCAGAACATCGCCGACCTCCTGAGCGTAGATTCGACGGCTTCCGTCGATGCGCATGCAGTGCAGCCTTACTATACGCGGCTGTTGGCGCAGGCCTGCGGACTCAGCGTGACGCTGGTGCCCGACGGAGAAAAGATAGTGGTTACCGCGGCATAGCGGCGCGCCAACGCGCCGGCCCGGAACGCGCCGAAACGCGTTTATGGTTAACCAATGGTTGAAAACAGACGGCAGAAACCATTTCTGCCGTCTTATCTCTTTGTTGATCCCGTTCTTTTCCATTTGCGCAACCAATATTAAACGCTTTGCATAGAAGCTGGCTTCGTTCCGTAAGGCGCGTCGATGTCGCGTGCCACTGCGTGCGAAGGCCAGTTTCATGGATGACTTGTTGCGGGAATTTTTGACCGAGACCAGCGAGAGCCTGGATACGGTCGACAATCAGTTGGTGCGGTTCGAGCAGGACCCGAGCGACGCGAAGATCCTGGATAACATCTTCCGCCTGGTCCACACCATCAAGGGCACCTGCGGCTTCCTCGGGCTGCCGCGGCTGGAAGCGCTGGCGCACGCCGGCGAGACGCTGATGGGCAAATTCCGCGACGGCATGCCGGTCAAGGCCGAAGCCGTGACGCTGATCCTGTCGAGCATCGATCGCATCAAGGAAATCCTGGCCGGCCTTGAAGCTACCGAGACCGAGCCCGAAGGCACCGACGAAGACTTGATCGAAAAACTGCATGAGATGGCCGAAGGCGCCAAGCATGCCGAGGCCGAGCCGGTGGCTGCGCCCGTTCCCGTCGTCGCCGCACCCCCGGTGCAGCCCGTTGCAACTCCCGAAATCGCCAAGGGCACGCTGGTGGATCAGGTGCTGGAACGTCAGTTGCGTCCCGGCGAAGTCTCGCTCGACGATCTCGAACGCGCCTTCCGCGAAACCGAGACCGAAGCTGCACCCGCGCCCAAGCCCGCGCCGGCTCCCGTCAAGCAGGCCGCACCTGCCGGCAAGCCGGCCGCGCCGGAAGCTGTCAAGAAGCCGCCAAGGAAACCGTCAAGGCAAAGCCAGCCAAGCGCGCCGCGGCCGCCGACGCCGGCGACGTCCAGGAAGCCGACAAGATTGCCAACCAGTCGATCCGCGTCAACGTCGACACGCTCGAACATCTGATGACGATGGTCTCCGAGCTGGTGTTGACCCGCAACCAGCTGCTGGAAATCTCCCGCCGCAACGAGGACACCGAGTTCAAGGTGCCGCTGCAGCGGCTCTCCAACGTCACCGCCGAACTGCAGGAAGGCGTCATGAAGACGCGCATGCAGCCGATCGGCAATGCCTGGCAGAAGCTGCCGCGCATCGTTCGCGACCTCTCCAGCGAACTCGGCAAGCAGATCGAACTCGAGATGCACGGCGCCGACACCGAACTCGATCGGCAAGTGCTCGACCTGATCAAGGATCCCTTGACGCACATGGTGCGCAACTCCGCCGACCATGGCCTGGAGACGCCGGCCGAGCGGCTGGCCTCAGGCAAGGGCGAGCAGGGCACCATTCGCCTCTCCGCCTATCACGAGGGCGGCCACATCATCATCTGCATCGCCGACAATGGCCGCGGGCTCAACACCGAGCGGATCAAGGCCAAGGCACTGCAGAACGGTCTCGTCAGCGAGGCCGAACTGGATAAGATGACGGAAGCCCAGATCCACAAGTTCATCTTCGCACCGGGCTTCTCCACCGCCGCCACCATCACCTCGGTCTCCGGCCGCGGCGTCGGCATGGACGTGGTGCGCACCAATATCGACCAGATCGGCGGCACCATCGACATCAAGTCGGTGGCCGGCGAGGGCTCTTCCGTCACCATCAAGATCCCGCTGACGCTCGCGATCGTCTCGGCCCTGATCGTGGAAGCCGCCGGCGACCGCTTTGCGATCCCGCAGCTGTCGGTGGTCGAACTGGTCCGCGCCCGCGCCAACTCCGAACACCGCATCGAGCGCATCAAGGACACGGCCGTCCTCAGGTTGCGCAACAAGCTGCTGCCGCTGATGCACCTGAAGAAGCTGCTGAAGATCGACGACGGCACTTCGTCGGATCCCGAGAACGGCTTCATCGTGGTGACGCAGGTCGGCAGCCAGACGTTTGGCATCGTGGTCGACGGCGTGTTCCACACCGAGGAAATCGTGGTCAAGCCGATGTCCACGAAACTGCGTCACATCGACATGTTCTCCGGCAACACCATCCTGGGCGATGGCGCCGTGATCATGATCATCGACCCCAACGGTATCGCCAAGGCGCTCGGCGCTTCCGGCGCATCGGCCCATCAACTGGCCGACGATGCCTCCGCCGCGCATGCGATCGGCGGCGAACAGCTCACGTCGCTGCTGGTGTTCCGCGCCGGTTCGAGCGAGCCCAAGGCGGTGCCGCTCGGCCTCGTCACCCGGCTGGAAGAGATCGCCACCGACAAGATCGAGATCTCAAATGGCCGCTACATGGTGCAGTACCGCGACCAGCTGATGCCGCTGGTGCAGATGAACGGGGTCACCGTCCAGACCCAGGGCTCGCAGCCGATCCTGGTGTTCGCCGACGACGGCCGCTCGATGGGGCTCGTGGTCGACGAGATCATCGACATCGTCGAGGAGCGGCTGCACATCGAGGTCGCCGGCCAGGCCGACGGCATTTTGGGTTCGGCCGTGATCAAGGGCCAGGCCACCGAAGTGATCGACGTCGGCCACTTCCTCCCGATGGCGTTTGCCGACTGGTTCTCGCGCAAGGAGATGCGGGAATCGTCGACGGCGCGATCGGTGCTGCTGGTCGACGACTAGCGCGTTCTTCCGCAACATGCTGGCGCCGGTGCTGAAAGCCGCCGGCTACAAGGTGCGGACGGCCGTCAACGCGCAAGAGGGCCTCGCCGCGCTGCGTTCGAGCCACACCTTCGACGTGGTGCTGACCGACATCGAAATGCCCGACATGAACGGCTTCGAGTTCGCCGAAACCATTCGCACCGATAACAATCTGAGCACGATGCCGATCATCGCACTGTCCTCGCTGGTGTCGCCGGGGGCGATCGAGCGCGGGCGGCAGGCCGGCTTCCACGATTTCGTCGCCAAGTTCGACCGTCCCGGCCTGATCGCGGCGCTGAAGGAACAGACCGCCGATCCCAGGCGAGCGGCATAGGCGAGCTTGGCCAGGGCATAGAGGTAGCAACACATGACAACCAAGACCGAGACCATCGAGGCTAACGGCGACGTGGCCGAATACGTCACCGCGGTGATCGGCGGACAATTGTTCGGCCTGCCGATCTCGCGGGTGCAGGACGTGTTCATGCCGGAACGGCTGACGCGGGTGCCGCTGTCGTCGGCCGAGATCGCCGGCGTGCTCAATCTGCGCGGCCGCATCGTCACCGTGGTCGACATGCGCGCCCGGCTCGGGCTGCCCAAGAACGACGACGGCAAGCCGCCGATGGCGGTGGGCGTCGACCTGCGCGGCGAGTCCTACGGCCTCTTGATCGACCAGATCGGCGAGGTGCTGCGGCTGCCCGACAATGGCCGCGAGGAAAACCCCGTCAATCTCGACGTCCGTTTCGCCAAGCTCGCGGGCGGCGTTCACCGCCTCGACGGTCAGCTCATGGTGGTCCTGGACGTCGATCGCGTTCTCGAAATTGTGCCGGACCTGATGGCGGCCTGAAGCTCGAACCTGGAACGAAAACATCCCTCTTGGGATCTGGTGCAATTGGAGACCTAAAATGAGAACATGTCTGGTGGTTGATGACTCTAGCGTCATCCGGAAAGTAGCGCGTCGCATCCTTGAAGGTCTCGACTTTCAGATCGTGGAAGCCGAGGACGGCCAAAAGGCGCTTGAAGTCTGCAAGCGCGCGATGCCCGAGGCGGTTCTGCTCGACTGGAACATGCCCGTCATGGACGGCTACGAGTTCCTCGGCAATCTGCGCCGCATGCCCGGCGGCGACGCGCCCAAGGTGGTGTTCTGCACCACCGAGAACGACGTCGCGCACATTGCGCGCGCGCTGCATGCCGGCGCCAACGAGTACATCATGAAGCCGTTCGACAAGGACATCGTCACCGCGAAGTTCCAGGAAGTCGGCCTGCTCTGATTTCGCGCAGTTGAGTATCCCGGCGGCTCAACGGCCTTCGGCGTTGTCTTGTAAGTGTGCCGCTTGAGTCGGGGTCGGGTGAACGAATGAGTGTTGCGTTAACGAAGTCTCCAC
Organism: uncultured Alphaproteobacteria bacterium; assembly: GCA_963816815.1. Lineage (GTDB taxonomy): Bacteria > Pseudomonadota > Alphaproteobacteria > Rhizobiales > Xanthobacteraceae > Bradyrhizobium. The sequence continues at coordinate 374,146 of CAWFMW010000020.1, read as the reverse complement.
CGCCAGCGTCGACACGGCAAGACAAGCTGCGCGTCATGGTGGTCGACAACTCCGTCGTGATCCGCGGGATGATCTCTCGCTGGATCGACGCCGAGCCCGACATGGAGGTCTCCGCCTCCCTCCGTACCGGTCTCGACGCCGTCAACCAGCTCGACCGCGTCAAGCCCGATGTCGCCGTGCTCGATATCGAAATGCCGGAACTGGACGGCATTTCGGCGCTGCCGCAGCTGCTGGCGAAAAAGCGCGACCTCGTCATCATCATGGCGTCGACGCTGACCCGCCGCAATGCGGAGATCAGCTTCAAGGCATTGTCGCTCGGCGCATCCGACTACATCCCGAAGCCGGAAAGCACGCGCGAGGCGACCGCCGCCGAGACGTTCCACCACGACCTCATTCAGAAGATCCGTCATCTGGGTGCCAGGGCCCGCCGGCGCACGTCGCCGGCCGCGACCCCGTCCATTGCGCCGGCCCCCGAGCGGGCGCGCGGAGTATCCGTACCGGTCCAGCCGGCCGCCGCGCCGGTTGCGCATCTGCCGCTCGCGCGCCGAGCCTTTGGCATGCTGGCGCCGCGCGTGCTGCTGATCGGCTCGTCGACCGGCGGCCCGCAGGCGCTGATGACCCTGGTTGCCGACATCGGTTCGGTGATCGATCGGTTTCCGGTGCTGATCACCCAGCACATGCCGCCGACCTTCACCACGATTCTCGCCGAGCATCTGGCGCGCGCCAGCCGCCGGCCGGCGCATGAGGCCGTCGATGGCGAGATCGTCAAGCCCGGCCGGATTTATCTCGCGCCCGGCGGCCGCCACATGCGCGTGGTGCGCCATGGCGCCGAAACCGCGATCGCGCTCGACGACGGGCCGCCGGTGAATTTCTGCAAACCAGCGGTGGATCCGCTGTTCAATTCCGCCATCGACGTCTGGCAGGGCAGCATCCTGTCGGTGATTCTGACCGGCATGGGTTCTGACGGCATGCGCGGCGGCAAGGAAATCGTCGCCGCCGGCGGCAGCGTGATTGCCCAGGACGAAGCCACCAGCGTGGTCTGGGGCATGCCGGGCGCGGCCGCCAATGCAGGAATTTGCGCGGCCGTGCTGCCGCTCAATCAGATCGCGCCCAAACTTGTAAGGTTGTTTTCGGGAGATCGTTCGTGACGCCTTCAGACTATGAGTATCTGCGTAAGCTTCTGAAAGAGCGCTCCGGGCTCGATCTCTCCGCCGACAAGCAATATCTCGTCGAAAGCCGGCTGCTGCCGCTCGCGCGCAAGTCCAGCCTGGCGGGAATTACCGAACTCGTCGCCAAGATGAGGGGGAGCGCCGAGGCGCTGACGGCGGAGGTGGTCGAAGCGATGACCACCAACGAGACGTTCTTCTTCCGCGACAAGATTCCGTTCGACCATTTGCGCGAGGCGGTGCTTCCGGCACTGTTGCAGGCGCGCGCCGCCCGCCGTTCGCTGCGGATCTGGTGCGCGGCGTCCTCCACCGGGCAGGAGCCCTATTCGATCGCGATGTGCCTGAAGGAAGCCGGTCACCTGCTGTCGGGCTGGCGCACCGAGATCGTCGCCACTGATCTATCGCAGGCGGTGCTGGAAAAATCCAAGGCCGGCATCTTCAGCCAGTTCGAGGTGCAGCGCGGATTGCCGATTCAGTTGCTGGTGAAATATTTCACCCAGAACGGCGAACTCTGGCAGATCAATTCCGAGATCCGCGGCATGGTGCAGCACCGTCAGCTCAATCTGCTGCAGGACTTCTCCCATCTCGGTGTGTTCGACATCATCTTCTGCCGCAACGTGCTGATCTATTTCGACCAGAACACCAAGGTCAACATCTTCGAGCGGATGTCCCGGATGCTGGAGTCCGACGGCGTGCTGGCGCTGGGGGCTGCCGAATCCGTGGTCGGCATCACCAACACCTTCAAGCCCTATCCGGAACGCCGCGGATTGTATCGTCCAAACGTCGCGCCGGCGATACGGGTGGGGGCGGGGGTCGGTGCGTCGACCCTGGTGCCGCAGACCCTGCGGGCCGTTGCCGCGGCGCGCTGAGCCCGATCTTCGCGTTACACGATCGCGTGCGGCAGGAAGCGCGACGTGTTGCCGGTAATCGGATTTTCGTCCTCGCGGATCGACAGGCCGCACGGCGTGTGATCGACCAGCCAGCTTCCGATCACCGCATACTGATCGGAATTGCTCGGCAGCGGGGCGAACGCCTGCCGGATGTATCCTTCCGCCCCATAGGGCCCTTGCTGTTCCATCAGCGTCGTGCCGCCGCTGACCAGCGCGACGTTGGCGCCCTCGCGCGAATAAAGCGGCTTGCGCACGAACGAAGAGCCGAGCGAGGTCGCCTTCGGATCGTCCTCGAAATAGGCCGGCAGCAAATTCGGATGTTTTGGAAACATCTCCCAGAGCAGCGGCAGGATGCCCTTGTTGGAGAGGATCGCTTTCCAGGGCGGCTCGATCCAGCGCGTCGGCGCGGCCGCAAGTTTTACACCGAACGTATCCTGGAACATCCATTCCCAGGGATAGAGCTTGAAGGCGAATTCGATCGCACGATCGTCGAGATCGACGAAGTGGCCGTCGTCTGCGAGCCCGACGTCCTTGATATCCATCAGCGTGGTCTGCAGTCCGGCCTGGCTCGCCGTGTCCTGCAGATAGGCGAGCGTGCCGCCATCCTCGACATTGTCGGTCATCCCGGTGAGATGAAGATGTTTGCCGCCGCCATGTTTCTTCCAGGCATCGATCAGGCGTTCATGGATTGAATTGAACTGATCGGCGCGCTTGGGGAGGATGGCGCGCTCCATCGCCTGTTCGAGCCAGGTCCACTGGAACACCGCCGCTTCGAACAGCGAGGTCGGCGTATCGGCGTTGTATTCGAGCAGCTTCGCCGGGCTCCAGCCGTCATAGCTCAGGTCGATCCGGCCGTAGAGACTGGGATCGCGGCGGCGCCAGCTCTCCGATATCAGCGGCCAGAACGCTTCCGGTATCTTCAGCCGGCGCAGATATTTTTCATCCTTGACCGCCCGGCCGACCAGTTCGAGGCACATCGCCTCGATCTCCGCAGTGGGCGTCTCGAACCGCCGTTCGATCTCGTTGAGCGTGAAGGCGTAATAGGCCCGCTCGTCCCAATAGCGCTCGCCGCCGATGGTGTGAAAGCTGAAGCCCATGCTTTCGGCAGTGGCGCGCCAGTCGTCGCGTTCGGGGCAGGAAATGCGCTGCATGAACTAGCCGCCGGAAAAGCCGACCGCGTGTCCGAACGAGCCGAATCCGCCGCGCTGCGCGCTGTGCGAGGCTGAATCGGAAGTGCCCGAGGATGAATGGCCCGAGGACGAATCGCTCGAATAGTAGCTGCTGCGCGACGAACTGCCGCCGGAGCCGCTGCTGTGGCTGCTCGATGACGAACTGCGCGAGGTGCACTCGGTGCTGCCTTGCTGATACGATGGCGAGCCTGGATTAGGCTGTGGCTCGCAATTGCGGTTCGGCATCAGCGCGTAGGCGGTGCTGCCGACCGCAACGGTTCCCATCAGCAGCAATGCGACATGGCCCGAACGCTTGGCCGGCGGCGGCAGCGGACGCGGCGATGCGGGCACCGAAACCGGCTTGCGCTTGCCGAACTCGCTGTTCGATTTATCGGCCATGGTCAGTAGATCATGCTGGCGGCGTTGAGGGCGCCGGCGGCGAGCGACGACAGGCCGAGCCAGATCGCGGCGGCAAGTTCGCCGGCGGCGATCCGCTCCGACAGTTTCGGCACCGGCACCCGGACCAGGAAATAGACGATGATCTGCACGATCAGCGCGATCGCGGCCCAGATCAGGCAATCCCAGACATTGGCGGAATGCGCGATCGCCGAGACCAGCGGCAGCACGAAGCCGAGCAGGCTGAGCCCGAGCGCGATCGCGGCCGCCGGCTCGTTGGCGCGGATCAGGTCGAACTCGTTATGCGCGGTGACGCGGGTATAGACGAAGAGGTAGGCCACCACGGCCACGATTGCCGTGCAGAAATAGACCAGGAACGCCGGCAGCCCGGCGAGCGATTGCAGGATCATTAAACTCCGCCCCAACTCATGCGCCCCGACAGGTTCGCACGATTGATCAGTCGGTGCATAGGCGCAGGCGGTTCAATCCAATAAGAACTCTGCCAAAAAAGCCCCGCCATTTATCGTTGTTTGGCCGGTGCGATCCCCGAGCCAACCCCCGGATCAGGCGGAATGCCAGCCAGAAAAACAGGACGACCAGCGCGAGCGCGGCGATCGGCGCTGCCAGCGCCAGAATCGAGATCAGCGTGGCGCTCCCGAGTTCGGCGGTTGCGACCGTCGAATTCCCAAGGCCGCCGGTGAAGACGGTGGATTTGGCCCTGAGCATTGCGGTCAGGCCCTGTGTGATGCCGGCGACGCCACCGCCTGCGATAATGGCCGCCGTCCATTTCACCATCGGCGGCAGGTCGGTCATGACGGCGGCGGACACGATCGTCCCTGCGACGACGGCACCGGGCGTCGCTACCGTATCGAGCAAATTGTCCACACCGGGAATGTAGAACGCGGCGATCTCCACGATGGCTGCGGTGCCGAGCATGATGACGGCGGCTGGTGTGCCGAGCCATGCGAAGCCCTCGTTCAGGCTTGCATGTCCGGTGTAGGCTGCGACGCTCAGAATTAGCAGCGGCAAGAACAGCCGAAAGCCGGTTGCGGCCGCGAGCCCGATGCCAAGCGCAACCGACAGTGCAAGATCCAGGTTCGACATGTCCTGCAAGCTCCATCCGCCATCAACACCCTCTCACGTCGCGCGCGGGTTCCCAAATGGTAACGGCGTGTGTGGAACCCGGATCAAGCCGGAGAGGTTGTAATATAAGGTGATCAAACTTTAGAGACGCATTCCGGATTGAGCGGACTAACCTGAGCACGCAAATTTATCCTGCTCAGGAGGATCGCAATGGCGACGAATCTGGTCTCTGTAGTGATGCAATTTCTCACGCCGGACATGATAGCGAAGATCGCATCTGTCCTGGGTCTTGATCGCAATATCGCGCAAAAAGCCATCGGGGGTGCGATCCCCGCGCTTCTTGCAAGCTTCGCTGACGTTGCCACCGCCCCCAATGGTGCACGCCAGCTCACCAACACGCTGACACAACAATCCGGGTCGCTTGAGAGCCTCAAGGATCTCATCGGCGGTTCCGGTCAGAACGCGCTGGCGGAAACGGGAACGAACATGCTCTCTGGCCTGTTCGGTGGCGGAACGCTGGACACGATGGCGCAGACGATCGGCAAGTTTGCCGGGATCGGCGAGGGCACCAGCAAGTCGCTGCTCGGCATGCTTGGCCCCGTGGTTCTCGGCGCGTTGGGGCAACACCAGCGCAGCATGGGTCTCGATGCGGGCGGGCTGGCGTCGCTGCTCACTTCGCAGAAGGACCAGATCACACGTGCCATGCCGTCCGGCCTTGCCGATCAGTTGAGTGCCGCCGGTCTGATCGACGGCGCGACTGAAAGCTTGCGCAGCGGTGCGGCGGCGGCCAGCGCGGCTGGCGGCCGAGTTGCCGAGGCTTCGGAGCGGACCATTTCCGGGCTTGGTCAGGCGGCCTCGGCGATGGCCGGCAGACCCGCGGTACCGCAATGGCCGTATTGGTTGGTCGCCGCGGCGGTATTGGGTGGTCTCGCCTGGTTCGCCTTTGGTCGTTCAGGGCAGGACACCGTCGCTCAGGTGTCGCCTCCGCCCATGACGCGGACCGCGACCGGAACCGTGGGCCTGGCGCCGGCGGATTTGACGGTCGGAGGGATGAACCTGGCGAACCAGATCAGCGCGTCGGTTGGTTCCATCAGGGCCGCGCTTCCCGGCATCACCGATGCCGCATCGGCCCAGGCTGCCCTGCCCAAAATAAAGGAAGCAACGGCTCAGTTGAATGAGGTCAGTTCCCGCGCAACGCAGCTCTCGCCTGAAGGAAAGAGCACCCTCGTAAAGCTGATTGTGGTCGCGATCCCCACGATCAACCAGATGTGCGACAAGGTGCTGGCGACGCCCGGCGCCGGCGATATTGCGAAGCCGGCGATCGATGAGCTTCGAGGCAAGCTCGACGCGCTCGCGCGCTCCTGAAATTTCACAACGTCGTGCCGTCCGGCCTGCGCCGGACGGCCGCGCAACGCGTTGCCCCGGGAGCTTTACGCACTCGCGAACTGCGGATCGCTCGATCCGCCGTTTGCTTTCACCAGGAGCAGGATCAATGGCTGACAAGACGAGCTTCACCAAGGATGAGTGGACGCTGTTGCTGGAGAGCCCGATGATCGCCGGTATGGCCATCACCGCCGCCGAACCCAGTGGTCTCTGGGGACTGTTGAAGGAGTCCTTTGCCGGAGGCACGGCGCTCACCCGGGCGATCACCGGCTCCGACACCAATGCGCTGGTCAAGTCGGTCGTGACAGACTTTTCCAGCGGCGAAGGGCGAAGCGCCGCGCGTGATGGCCTGAAAACAAAATTTGCGAACAGCAAGCCGGCCGAAATGAAAGACAAATGCATCGATGGTCTGCGGCAGGTTTCTGCCCTGCTTGCCGCGAAGGCACCCGGTGATGCGGCGGAATTCAAGAACTGGCTCCGGCAGATCAGTCAGAGCACCGCCGAGGCGGCGTCGGAAGGCGGGGGCCTTTTCGGTGGCGGCGTCAAGGTGAGCGACGCCGAGAAGGCGACGCTTGGCGAGATATCGACCGCGTTGGGCGCTTAAGACTTCGGCGCGCGATCATCCCGACAGGCCACAAAGCCCTCCGCCCAAACAAAAACCCCGCCATTTGCGGCGGGGTCCAGTCGGGAGGAGGGAGCCTTGCGGCTCGCCGTAAAACCCTGGATGTCAGGCGGGAATGCGCTCTTCGTGCTCGTGCGGCTCGCGCAGCACGTAGCCGCGGCCCCACACGGTTTCGATGAAGTTGCGGCCTTCGGAGGCGTTCGCCAGCTTCTTGCGCAGCTTGCAGATGAAGACGTCGATGATCTTCAGCTCGGGCTCGTCCATGCCGCCATAGAGGTGGTTGAGGAACATTTCCTTGGTCAGGGTGGTTCCCTTGCGGAGCGAGAGCAGCTCCAGCATCTGGTATTCCTTGCCCGTCAGATGTACCCGCTGGCCGCCGACTTCGACCGTCTTGGTGTCGAGGTTGACGACGAGATCGCCGGTCTGGATGACCGACTGGGCATGACCCTTGGAACGGCGCACGATCGCGTGGATGCGGGCGACCAGTTCGTCCTTGTGGAAAGGCTTGGTCATGTAGTCATCGGCGCCGACGCCGAGGCCCTTGACCTTATCCTCGATGCCGGCGAGGCCGGAGAGGATCAGAATGGGGGTCTTGATCTTGGAGACCCGAAGCTGCTTGAGCACGTCGTAGCCGGACATGTCGGGCAGGTTAAGGTCGAGAAGGATAATGTCGTAATCATAGAGCTTACCGAGGTCGACGCCCTCTTCCCCGAGATCCGTCGTATAGACGTTGAAACTCTCGGATTTGAGCATCAGCTCGATCGACTGCGCGACAGCGCTGTCATCTTCAATCAGCAAAACGCGCATGCCAGTCCCCTTTAGTCCGCCGCTCCGGGCGTCAGGTCGGCCGCACCTGCGGCACTCAAAACGCCTTTAACAACTGATTCGGATCCTGACAGACACATGGTTAACAAATCCTGATTCCGGTTCGCAAGCTCTTTAAGTGCAATTTTTAGCGAATCGCTCTAAGATGTTGCTTGGAAGCAGCTTTTCCTAACCGTGCCTACTCATGCTCCAGATTAAGAGGCGGGCCTAACCGACTCTCACGTTTCGCCCTTCTGGGCGAGCGCTCTCAGTCACCAAAGACAGTGACGCAATGATTAACGATGCGGGTAAACACGAGGTTAAGCGGTGGCCTCAAATGCGTGAAAACTTAAGGTTTTCGCAATGAAGGCGCTCGCGGAGCAGATCGGCGACATCGACGGCGTCAATATATATGGCCGTGTTGTGGGCGTGCGCGGGCTGATGGTCGAGATCGCGGGGCCGATCCATGCGATGTCGGTCGGCGCGCGCATCGTGATCGACACCGGCGGCAACCGCTTCATCCCGGCCGAGGTCATCGGCTTTTCCGGCAGCAATGCTGTCGTGATGCCGTTCGGCGGGCTCGACGGCGTCAGGCGCGGTTGCCGCGCGGTCATTGCCACAGCGGCCAGCCAGGTGCGGCCGTCGCCGGCCTGGCTCGGCCGCGTCATCAACGCGATGGGGGAACCGATCGACGGCAAGGGGCCGCTGGTGCAGGGGCCGTCGCCGATGCCGTACCGCAATTCGCCGCCGCCGGCGCATTCGCGCAAGCGCGTCGGCGCGCCGCTCGATCTCGGCGTGCGCGCGCTCAATACGTTCCTGACCTGCTGCCGCGGCCAGCGGCTCGGCATCTTCGCCGGTTCCGGCGTCGGCAAATCGGTGCTGCTGTCGATGCTGGCGCGCAATGTCGATGCCGACATCACCGTCATCGGCCTGATCGGCGAACGCGGCCGCGAGGTGCAGGAATTTCTGCAGGAGGATCTCGGCGACGAGGGTCTGGCGCGTTCCGTCGTGGTGGTGGCGACGTCGGACGAGCCCGCCTTGATGCGGCGGCAGGCGGCTTATCTGACGCTGGCGATCGCGGAATATTTCCGCGACGAGGACAAGGACGTGCTGTGCCTGATGGACTCGGTCACGCGCTTTGCGATGGCGCAGCGCGAGATCGGGCTGTCGGCCGGCGAGCCGCCGACCGCCAAGGGCTATACGCCGACCGTGTTCACCGAATTGCCGAAGCTTTTGGAGCGGGCAGGGCCGGGCACCGGCGTTGGCACCATCACCGGCATCTTCACCGTGCTGGTCGACGGCGACGACCATAACGAGCCGATCGCCGACGCGGTGCGCGGCATTCTGGACGGTCACGTCGTGATGCAGCGCTCGATTGCCGAGCGCGGGCGGTTTCCCGCGATCAACATCCTCAAATCGGTCTCCCGCACCATGCCGAGATCGGCCAATCCCGACTATCTGCCCGTGATCATGCGGGGCCGCCAGGTGATGGCGACCTACGCCGACATGGAGGAACTGATCCGGCTCGGCGCCTACCGGGCGGGGTCGAGCCCCGAAGTCGACGAGGCGATCCGGCTGCACGAGCCGCTGGAAGCGTTCCTGCGCCAGGCCAAGGACGAAAAATCGAGCCTGGATGACGGCTACCGCCAATTGGCGCATATCCTCACCAATTTGGAAACGGAACGCTAACTTTGTCAGGCCATCATCCCCGGCACATGATTAATGATGCCGGCGGGGCCCCCCGGGGAAGCCGGCTCCGTCCCGCGTTCAGATTGGGACTTCTGGGGAGTATGAGTTGATGAAGTCACGAGAAACGCTGATCCGCCTGAAGAAATTTCAGGTCGACGAGAAGCGCCGAAGGGTTACCCAGATCGAAGGCATGATCGCCGACTTCCAGCGCATGTCGGTCGACCTCGAGCGCGAAATCCAGACCGAGCAGGAGCGGGCCGGGATCAACGATCCCTCCCATTTCGCCTATCCGACCTACGCCAAGGCCGCGATCCAGCGCCGCGAAAACCTGACCCGTTCCGCCGACGAACTGCGCATCCAGCTCGAAGACGCCAAGAGCCTGTTGAGCGAAGCCTTCGAGGAACTGAAGAAGGTCGAACTGCTCGACGAGCGCGACCAGGCGCGCGAGCGCGCCGAGGAGAGCGCCCGGGAGCAGGCCGACATGGACTCCATCGGCCTGATGCGCGCCCGGCTTGGCGCCATCGCCTGACGCCTCTCACACTCATCGGTTGCAGATATCGAAAACCCGGGCCGCAAGGCCCGGGTTTTTTCTTGTCCAAATCGCCCGGAACCGGCGACTTGGTGGCCCCTTTGGCGCAGGGTATGCTACGAAACTTCTCGATTGCTCCGGCGTAAGACCGCGATGGGGGATCGCGATTTGGGGGACGCTGAATGCTGACGCCAGCGGAGCTGGTATGGCTGATTGCCGCGGTGGCGAAGGGGGATGAGGCCGCTTTTGAGCGCCTTTACGCCGCCACGCGCGCGAAACTCTTCGGCGTCGTGCTCCGTATCTTGCGGCGTCAGGACCTCGCGGAGGAGGTCATTCAGGAGGCTTACGTCAAGATCTGGAACAGCGCCGGACAGTTCAACCCGGCGCTCGCTTCGCCGATTACGTGGATGGCGTCGATCGCGCGCAACCGGGCGATCGACGTGGTGCGCAAGAAGAGCGAAATCTCGATCGAGGAGGAGCCGACCGCGATGGAAGTCGCGGCCGATTCACCCGATCCGCTGGCGCGGCGCGAGATGACGGAAGAGTTGAAGCGGTTGCTGGAATGCGTCGGCCGTCTCGAGCCGGATCGGCAGAAGCTGGTGCTGCTGGCCTATTACAACGGCTGGAGCCGCGAGCAGCTCGCCGCCAAGTTCGAGACGCCGGTGAATACGGTGAAGACGTGGCTGCGCCGCAGCATGATGGATATCAGGGAGTGTCTCGGGCTGTGAGGTCCGGATCTTGAACGATGGCCTATAGCGAAGACCATATCGCGCTCGCCGCGGAATATGCGCTCGGCACCCTCGATGCCGACGAGCGCGCGCAGGTCGAGACCATGATGGCCGTCGACACCGAATTCACCGCGATCGTGCACGCCTGGGAATACCGGCTCGGCGTGCTGAACCAGATGGTCGGCTCGATCGAGCCGCGGCCGATCGTGTGGGAAAACATCAAGGCCGCGATCGGACATTCCGCCGGAAGCCAGGCGCCGCTGGTGCTGCCCGAGGCGCCGCCGCCGCCGCTGCCTGAGCCTGCCTTCAAGCCTGTGGCCGAGCCTGTTGCGGCGCCCGTCGTGACAGGAGCGGTGCCGGTTGCCGTGGATCGATCGACCGACAATTCGAACGTCATTCAGTTGGCGGGCCGGGCGCAGCGCTGGCGCAATGTCGCGTCCGTCGCCACCGCGCTTGCCGCAGCCCTGATCGCGATGCTGGCGGTGCAGGTCTACCGGCCGGAACTGCTGCCGGAAGCGCTGCGGCCAAAGCCGCGCATCCAGACGGTCGAGGTCAAGACGCCGGCGCCATCGCCGGTGCCCTCGGCGCAATACGTCGCGCTGCTGCAGCGTGACGGCGGCTCGCCCGCCTTCATCCTGACGGTCGACGCCGCCACCAAGAATTTCACCGTCCGCAAGGTCGGCGCCGATGCCGAGCCCGGCAAGAGTTTTGAGCTCTGGCTGATCTCCGACCGGCTGCCGCAGCCGCGTTCGCTCGGCGTGATCGGCGGCAGCGATTTCACCGCGCGCCCGGTGCTCGCCGACTTCGACGCCGGCACGATCAATTCCGCGCCTACGCGGTGACCGTCGAGCAGGCCGGCGGCTCGCCGACGGCAAGCCGCACTCGGCGCCGATCTATACCGGCAAGCTGATCGAGACGGTGCCGGCCGCAGCGCGTAGTGCTTGTCAGCACTGGTCGCCAGGCGCAACGGTGATCGCCGCAACACCCCACAAAAAGAAAACGCCCGTGGGGAGCGGGCGTTTTCGTAGTCAACTTGGGGGTAGTTGGGGTCTTAATTATCCACGTGGCGACTTTGGGGGGCTGTAAAGAGCCGCGTGAATTCCGTGAATTTCTCTCTAGCGTACGACAGTGTTGCCTGAGCTGGTAATCACGACCGGCTTACCGGCCTTCATCACGCGCATGCTCGCAGTCTGGGTCAGGCCTTCGTCCGACGTGTTGCGCGCGGAGATGCTGAACCCGGCGACCACGATAGCCGCGACCAACGCCACGACCACGATCTTGAGATGGGTCATGCGATCTGCGCTGTAAATCGAGTGGTTCATGGAAGTCTCCTGCCGCCTTCCGTCCTGCAAGTTAGTCGAATGTCGTTTGCAGGCTGGTTCAACGTCTCGCGTCAGGAAACGTGGGAATCCCGGGTTTCGTTCCCAAGAGGCGATCACAAGGCAGTGAAAAGACTTGAACGTCCGCGATTGTGGCTTCGATCATGACAAGCCAAGTCGTCATAACAATCAATATTCACAAATGGATATGCTGAAATCGGCTGACCGTGCGCCGATCACGCCGCATCGAGCCTGCCTTAACAAATCGTTTGCCTGTGGCGAAAGCGCTGCGTCGTCCTGTCGCGAATTTGCGGTATCCGCAAGGTTTTAGACGCTTCCCACCGTCTTCAGCCGCGCGCGCGGGTGGATTTCGGCCTGCGACAGCACGGTGGTCTGCGAGCGGAAGCGTTCGACCAGCGAGCGGACGAACGGGCGGATCGCGGCCGAGGTCACCAGCACCGGCGCTTCGCCTTCGCGGGCGGCCTGCTCGAAGGCGTTGCGGACCGAGGTCATGAACTCCGACAGTTTTGATGGTTGCATGGCGAGGCTGCGGTCCTCGCCGGTGCCGACGATCGATTCGGCGAACGCCATCTCCCACCGCGCCGACAGCGCGATCAGCGGCAAATAGCCGTTGTAGGTCGTGTTCTGCGCGCAGATCTGCCGCGCCAGCCGGGCGCGGACGTGCTCGACCATGGTGGCGGGGTGGCGCGAGAAGGCCAGCGCGTCGGCGATGCCTTCGAGAATGGTGGAGAGATCGCGGATCGAGATCCGCTCGGCCAGCAGCAATTGCAGCACGCGCTGGATGCCGGAGACCGTGACCGAACTCGGCACGATGTCCTTGACCAGTTCGCCCTGTTCCTTCGGCAGGTCCTTCAACAGCTTCTGCACCTCGCCATAGGACAGCAAGTCGCTCATGTTGTTCTTGAGCAGTTCGGTCAGATGCGTCGACAGCACGGTCGCGGCGTCCACCACCGTGTAGCCCTTCAGCGATGCTTCTTCCTTGAGCGCGGCATCGACCCAGGTTGCCGGCAGTCCAAACGTCGGCTCGACGGTATGAATGCCGGGCACGCCGACCTGGTTACCGGCGGGGTCCATGACCATGAACTGGCTCGGCCAGATCTTGCCCGAGCCGGCGTCCACTTCCTTGATCTTGATGACGTAGGTGTTGGCCTCGAGCTGGACGTTGTCGAGGATGCGCACGGCCGGCATCACAAAGCCCATTTCGATCGCGAGCGAGCGGCGCAGCGCCTTGATCTGTTCGGTCAGGCGGTCGGTGCCGTCGGGGCCGTTGACCAGCGGCAGCAGCGCGTAGCCGAGTTCGATCTTGAGGTCGTCGATCTTGAGCGCGGTGGCGATCGGCTCTTCGGCAGCGGCCTGGGCCGCCGCCGCCTCAAGACCGGGTGCCGCGGCTTCGGCTGCTTCCGCCGCCTTGGTGACGCGGTTGCGGTTCCGCGCCTTCCAGGCCAGCGCCGCGGCGCCGCCGCCGAGCGCGAGGAAGGGAAGCATCGGAATGCCCGGCAACAGCGCCAGCACCAGCATCACGCCGGCCGACATGCCGAGCGCCTGCGGATAGCCCGAGAGCTGCTTCATCAGTGCCTTGTCGGCCGCACCCGTGATGCCGGCCTTCGATACCAGCAAGCCCGCCGCGGTGGAGACGATCAGCGCCGGCACCTGCGTCACCAGGCCGTCGCCGACGGTCAGCACGGTGTAGGTGCGGGCGGCGTCGCCAAAGCTCATGCCCTGCTGCGCGACGCCGATGATGATGCCGCCGATGACATTGATGAAGACGATCAGGAGGCCCGCGATGGCGTCGCCGCGGACGAATTTCGAGGCGCCGTCCATCGCGCCGAAGAAGCCGCTTTCGTCCTCGAGTTCCTTGCGGCGCGCCTTGGCGGTCTTCTCGTCGATCAGGCCGGCGGAAAGATCGGCGTCGATCGCCATCTGCTTGCCGGGCATCGAGTCCAATTGAAAGCGCGCGGCGACTTCGGCGATGCGCCCCGAACCCTTGGTGATGACGACGAAGTTCACGATCACGAGAATCGCGAACACGATAATTCCGATGACGAAATTACCGCTCATCACGAAATTGCCGAACGCTTCGATGACGTGGCCGGCCGCGGCCGTGCCCTCATGGCCGTGCGACAGGATCAGCCGCGTCGAGGCCATGTTCAGCGACAGCCGCAGCATGGTCGAGATCAGCAGCACGGTCGGAAACGCCGAGAATTCCAGCGGCGTCTGGATGAACAGCGACGTCATCAGGATCAGGATCGACACCGTGATCGAGATCGCCAGAAACAGGTCGAGCACCAGCGAGGGCAGCGGCAGGATCAGCACTACCAGGATAGTGAGGACGCCGAACGCCAGCGCCAGATCGCCGCGCTTTAAGATATCGCCGATTTCGCCAAGACTCGGAAACTTGCCGCTTGGGCCCGCGCCGCCCTGACCCGCCGTGACATCGACCATGGTAGCCGCTTCCCCCCGCGATTGACGCCCGCGGGCGCCAAACGTCTGCGCGGCGGCCGGAGTGCCACCGTTCCGAAAGTGAGGTACCGCACTGGCGTCCACGGGTTCCTCCCGTTCTACGCGGCCGACGACACTCGACTTCACCCGGCAATTCTTGCCGGGTGTATGGTTAGCAAAGGGTTAACAGGTTGGTTTTGGCGGGTTATTCCGGGACGCAGAAGGCCTCGCTCGCCGGTTCCGCCGTCATTGCGAGCGAACCGAAGCAATCCATCGGATCGAGAGAGCGTCCTTAGTCCGCAGGATGGGTGGAGCGAAAGCGATACCCGTCGTTGCACGCACCCGCATACCATCTCCGCAACGCGAAAACCCGATCGGCCTCGGCCCATTCGTTGGTAATATCCATGTGTATAACCCTGTGGAAAACTGCCCCAATTCCGACCTAATTGGTTATCTAAGCTGCTGATGTTGCGTAATTTTTTGTTCCATTAGTACTGCGTAGGTGTGTGCGATGAACAGATTTCGGCCGATTGGCCCGTGGGCTGACATCGTTTGTGTTCTAACAGTTGCGTTTTTCTGTTCGGCGGCGCCGGCGCTGGCGAAGCAGTGCAGCGCAGAGCGGCCATCAGATGCGCGGACGTATTGGTCCTATCGCCTGATCGACGGCCGGAAGTGCTGGTACGAAGGCAAGCCGATGCTTTCAAAATCATTGTTGCATTGGCCGGCGGCTCAAACGGCAGAAAAGAATCCCCGCCGAGAGCCAGATGCGCGTCCCTCGAGCCAGTACAGTCCGCTGAATGCGCAGGCTTCGATTTCGGACGATCCCGATACGCAAGCGACGCCGAAGCCTGAAATGATTGATCGCAGCACGGCGCCGACACCGAAGAGTACTTTGACGCCGGATGATTTGCGCGCGTGGGGAAACAGCAAAACGGCGATGATCGCCCAGCCGGTCTTGACGATCATGGATCGCTGGCCCGATCAAGAACTGCCGCAGCAACGGAATACGCCGGTGCCCGCGGCACAGGCATCATCGACGAGCGGCCGAGCCATCATTATGACCGTCATCATCTTCATGGCGCTGTCGGCCGTATTGCTGACGACCTTCAGGAAGATCAACGGCGCCTGGCGCCTGCCTTCCTGGTAACCCTGCGAGTTCCAATTTGCGCGCCAGCGAAAATGGCCATTCGTTTCTGGCGCGAATGATCGGTGCTATCTTCGATCACGATGCGAGCGGGTTGGGCCCGTCGAGGATAATCGCGCTATCCTTCAACGAGCCCACTGCTACCGCGCCGCCTTTGGTCGCCCCCGCAAGACATTGATAATCGGTGGCGCGGCGCACTGACAAGCGCCATCGGCGCAAATCCATTTGCTGTGGTACTGCGGCTACATTGTTTGGGTATCGAGGTTATACCATACCGCGTCGAAGGAACTGGTTTGGCGAAGTAGAACGGGCCTGGTTGGGCTCCCTCACACCAAGGCCTTGTGCTTCAACTCAACGGCCTTCCAACTTTGGGTGATAGGGAGTCGATGACGGCGAACAGGCCCGGGATCGGCTTTCTCTCGACTTCCAGGACGCGCGCCCGCGCATCCGTGACCAGGCCGTGATAGGTCGCGATGTCTCCCAGAATGATCTTAACCGCGTAGAACGGTGCGACGGATATCTCGCCGATGCACGGGTTCGGAGAAAAATTCTCGTCGCCGAGAAGACGTTGATAGGACGTCGCCCCGCGGTCGAAGGCGCGAAGCGATGGGTATCGCTGCGCTCCACCCATGCTGTGTGCTGTTGCTATCGGCGGCGGCAAGTGCGCGCCATACCGGCGGCCTTCAATCGCAGTAGGCCCACCCGCCATAGCCGTCGCCGCATCTTGCCCGCGCGCGTGAACGATAGGGCACAGGCAGCGGCGGCCGCGGCGCATAGTCATAGCCGTATTCCTGCGCGGAGTAGCGCTCTCGCGCGTAGTACCGCTCGGGATAGGTGGGCGCGCGGTCGACATAGATCGGCCGCGCGGCGTAGGGCGGTTCGTAGTCGCCATAAACTGCGGCAGGGGCGCGGTAGGCAGGATCCACGCCGTAAGAGGGTTGCCGATATCCGTAGCCGGGTTCGGCGTAAGGCCGATGGGTTTGGTCCGGACGCACATAGACGTTTGCGGAAGGCGCATAGATTCCGCCTGGCGCGACGTAGACGGACGACAGGTCGCTGGCCGCGCCGGCCGCCGAGTACAGGACGCAGAAGGCCAGCGTAAGCGATGATCGGTACATGTGTGACGCCTCCAACAATGCAGCCCCGCAGCCAGCATGCTTAATTTTCGCTAAACAATGCGCACGGCGCAATGATATTTTGCGCGAAGAAGTGTGCCATTTCTGGACTGTGCACATTCGCGTTGTGAGATGAGGGCGCGGGCATTGCCAACTGCAGTCTTGCTATTCCTGCGGCGTAGCGGCGTCATTGCGAGCGAAGCGAAGCAATCCATCTTTCTGCACGCGACGATAGATGGATTGCTTCGTCGCTTTGCTCCCTTGCGCAAACGCTTCGCATTTGCCGCAGGCAATGACGGTTAGGAACACATGCTCGAGTTTTGTCATGAACAGCTTCACAATACGGACGATGCGGCCGGATGAAATCCAGTTGGCCGTAGACTGGGCCGCGGCTGAAGGCTGGAATCCCGGCATCGCTGATGCTGCCTGTTTTGCTTCTGTCGATCCCGAAGGCTTCTTGATCGCCGAGCTCGATGGTGCGCCGGCCGCGACCGTCTCCTGCGTCAATTATGATGCGCGCTTTGCTTTTCTCGGCTTCTACATCGTGCGTGCGGATTTGCGCGGCGAGGGCTACGGCTTGCAGATATGGAATGCGGCGATCGCGCATGCGGGTGCGCGCGTGATCGGCCTCGATGGCGTGACGGCGCAGCAGCAAAACTACAAGAAGTCCGGCTTTCGGCTGGCTTACGCCAATGTCCGCTTTGGCGGCATCGTTGGGTCGCCCGCCGCGCCGCGCGCCGACATCATCGCCCTGAGCGACGTCCCGTTCGCGGCGGTGGAAGCGGACGACGCCACCGTGTTTCCGGCGCAGCGATCCGCGTTCCTGCGGGCCTGGATCGGCGCGGCCGGACATATCGGCTGCGCGTTGATGGGCAATGGCCGGCTTGCCGGCTGGGGCGTCATCCGTCCATGCCGGAACGGTTTCAAGATCGGCCCGCTGGTGGCCGACGACCGCGCCAGCGCCGAAGCGGTGCTGTCCGCCTTGATTGCCAGGGTAGGCGGCGGCGAGATTTTTCTGGATGTGCCGGGCGTGAACCGCGACGCCGTCGCGCTGGCGCAGGATTTTGGGCTCGCGCCGGTGTTCGAGACGGCCCGCATGTATACCGGTGCGATCCCGCCGCTGCGGCTGCAGCGGGTGTTCGGTGTCACCAGTTTTGAATTGGGGTAGGTTCCCGCGTTCGATCAGGATACCTGTATAACCATTCACTTCCGGGGAACAGAGAGCGCGTTCGCTTGTTAACGCGCATGGATCGCTTTTGTCTGCCTATCATCTGCGCAAGCACGCTGCTTCTCGTGACCGCGTTTGCGCTGGGAACGCCTGGATTGAAATCGGAGAGCCCGCCCGAGCATGCACTCTTGCTGCGGGCCGCACCCCGATGAGCCGGCTGGGTTGATCCCTTCAGGAGAGGTATGGCGGGAAATTCTCAGTTCGGCGCGCGCAGACCCGGAGACGCAAGCCATTGTTCTATGTGGGCAGCCGTTTCAGCCTGTCGCGCTCTGCGTAGCAGCTGCTCGCGCGCAATGCCGGGCGGAGTGCCTTGCGCTTCGTTTCGCAATCGCTGCGCCTGATCGGTCAAGCGTTGATCCAGTGGCGAGGTCTGCTTTACACGGCGTCGTCGCTGCACGGCACTACTCCACATAGTGAAGGCGGGAGCGCGGCTGGCGTTCTCCTCACCGATGGCTGCCACGGGTGGTGCGGTGACGGTGGAGCTTGGACCCCTTTGGATGGGAAGTCAGTTCACTAGTGCACACAGCGCTCTGCCCATCCTACGGGCCTACGTCATCGCCTGACGCCCGCTTCGATACGGCAAATATTTCCCAACTCACCATGAACATCGCGGCAATCAACGGCCCGATGACAAAGCCGTTGAGGCCGAACACTTCGATGCCGCCCAGCGTGGAGATCAGCACCACATAGTCCGGCAGCTTGGAGCCCTTGCCGACCAGGAAGGGACGCAGCAGATTGTCCACCAGTCCGATGACGAGCACGCCGTAGAGGATCAATCCGATGCCCTGCCAGATCGCGCCGGTGGCCAGGAAGTAGATCGCCACCGGAAGCCAGACCAGCGTGGCGCCGATCGCAGGGATCAGCGACAGGAACGCCATCAGCACGGCCCATAGCAGCGCGGCATGGATGCCGAGAAACCAGAACGCGATGCCGCCGAGCGTGCCTTGCGCCATCGCGACGAGAATGCCACCCTTGACGGTGGCGCGAACGACGTCGGCGAACCGGGTGAACAGCGCCGCCTTCTGCTCGCCGCGCAGTGGAATCGCCTCCCGGATCGCTTCGGCCAGCGCCTTGCCGTCGCGCAACAGGAAGAACAACAGATACAGCATGATGCCGAGGCGGATCACGAAGTCGAACGTATTCATCCCGATGCTGAGCGCCTGCGGGGCGAGAATCTGCCCGCCCGTCATCAGGCCGGAAGTGAGCTTTTCCCGAAGCGCCGACAAGTCGGTGAGGTTGAACCGCTCGATCAATCCGGTGGCCCAGGCCGGCAGCGCATCGATGATCCGCTGCAAATAGCTGCCGAGATTGTACTCTCCCGACTGGATTTTCGCGACAAGGCTTGACGCTTCCTGCACCAGTGAAGTCGCAATCATCGCCAGCGGCAGGATGACAATGGCGATGATGATCAGAACGGTGACCGCCGCCGCGAGGCTTGGTCTGCCCGGCATTGACTGCAGCAGTCTGCGATAGACCGGTGCGAAAAGCACCGCCACGACGACGGCCCAGAGCACGGCGCCGTAGAACGGGTACAGCACCCACGCAAACCCCAGCGTGACGGCCGTGAGCAGCAACAAAAACCCTTGATGTTCGATCTTTTGCACGGCCCGTCTCGTGGTTGGCGTCCAGTGCGGCCACGCCACCGTGCAGGCAACGGTGCGGCGCGGCTGTGGGAGGCCGCGCCGCATGGCGCCGATGGGTTTCGCTTTCGCTCGACCCCATCCTACGGTTTCACGCCGCAATGTCGAGACGACGTGGACGCGGCAGTCAGTTGCTCTTCTGCATCTTCGTCACCGTATATCCCGACGCGGCTTGCTCCGCCTCGAACTCGATCTTGTCGCCGACCTGCAATTCCTTGAGCATCGCGGGGTCCTTGACGCGGAAGGTCATGGTCATGCCAACATCCATGCCGAGGTTCTTGATCGGGCCGTGCTTGAGCGTGATTTTGCCGGCGGCCTCGTCGATCTTCCTGACCTCGCCCTGGACGGCGTTGCCTTGCGCGGGTGCGACGGACAGCGACAAGGTGGCGACGAATATCGCGGCCGCCAGAGTGTGAGCTGGTTTCTTCATTTCTACCTCCTTCAGCTTGCAGCATTCACTGCACCGTCACTTCATTTCACCTGGATTTGGCCGATCATGCCGTAGTCGCGATGGTCGGGGATCAGGCAGGAATATTCGAACGTGCCCGCCTTGGTGAATTTCCAGACGATCTCGGCCGATTTCGCCGGCGCCAGCCGCACGCCGTTTGGATCGTCGTGCTCCATTTGCGGGTGCTTCTTCATCTCCTCGGCGTGCTTCAGGTTTTCTTCCGTGGTGGCGAGCAGGAATTCGTGGTCTTCCCGGCCGGCATTGCGGATCACGAAGCGGATCTGCTCGCCGCGCTTCACCTCGATGCGCGACGGCGTGTAGGCCATCTCGCTCATCTCGACCTCGATGGTGCGCGAGGGCAATTTGGGATTGCCGGGCTCGCCGGCCGACCAGGTTTCGTGGGCGTGCTTGTCGTGGCTGGTTGCAGGCGCCGGCCACGCCGACAGGGCGGCCATCGCGAGGCCAGCCGTGATGATGTTTTTCATTCGATATGCTTTCCCTTGTTCGTCAGCGATCGGCCGCGGCGGCGCGCGGCACATTGGGCTCGATCCGTGGAGGTGCAGGCATGCGCGCGCCGGCGGAGCGCGGCCGCACGCACCGTTACGTCGGATCAGCCGATCGGAGGACGATAGAGCAGAGGGGGCGCCTCACCCGGCAGGCGCTGGAAGATCTCGGAAACACAGAACGAGATCGGTTGCAGGGGCGTTGCGACCGCAGGCGGATCGGCCGCGATCGCCGAAATGCACATCATGGCGCAGCACGGCTCCGGCGAAGTCTTGCCGCCGTGCTGATGCCTGGCGTGATCGTGCGTGGCGCCGCCGGCATCGGCGTGGTGTTGATGTTCTTCGCCATGCTGTTGCGCGCCGCTCGCCGCATGCAGCGGCTGCGCACCGTCATGAATATGCGCGGCGCCGGTGGTCGGGAACTCGGTGATCAGGCACGACGCGGCATCGCCGAGCGCCAGCGCGACGCCGGGCGCGACCACACAAAGCAGATAGAGCAGGGCGACAAACCACCCTGCTTTGGCGCGCGCAGGTCTCGTCAGGCGAACGAACATGGCGGCAACCTAATGCTATCGGCCAATTCAGCCAAGGCTCTGTCCCACCACATCTGCATGCCCAATATCGCGGCAATGTGGCTTGACCTTGGGCGAATTGCCTACGAAGTTGCGTACGCCGTGGCCATTTCTTCTGAACTCACCCGAGATTCCAACCTTTTCATTCCCGACTCGCGCCGGGCATGGCTCCGGCTTGCCGTGGCCGTGCTGATCGGCTCGCTCGGCAGCGTCGGCATGTGGTCGGTGGTGGTGGCGCTTCCCGTGGTGCAGACCGAGTTCGCTGCGAGCCGCGGCACCGCCTCGTTGGCCTTTACAATGATCATGCTCGGATTCGGCTCCGGCGCGGTGCTGACCGGCAAGATCACCGACCGCTACGGCATCGTCACCGCCATCGGGCTCGGCATCGGCATTTTGGGCCTAGGCTATATCGTCGCGGGGATGTCATCTTCGATCTGGCAATTCATTCTGGTGCATTTCGCGATCGGGCTGTCCTCGTCGGCCACTTTCGGACCGCTGATGGCGGAGGCCTCGCACTGGTTCGACCGCTACCGCGGGCTCGCAGTCGCCGTTGCCGCCAGCGGCAATTATATCGGCGGCGCCATCTGGCCGACGCTGATCAACCACGGCATCGAGACGATGGGCTGGCGCAACACCCATATCGCGATCGGCATCTTCACGGCGGTGGCGATGACGCTGGCGCTGATCGGCTTGCGGATGCTGATGGGGGCGGGGGCGCAGCGCAACCATGAAAACGCACCGCCGCCGCGCGTGGATTTACGCCTTTCCACCAATGCGCTGACGGTGATGCTGTCGCTCGCGGCGATCGCCTGCTGCGTGGCGATGTCGATGCCGCAGGTTCACATCGTGGCCTATTGCGGCGATCTCGGCTACGGCGTGGCGCGCGGCGCCGAGATGCTGTCGCTGATGCTGGGTTTCGGCATCATCAGCCGTATCGGTTCGGGCTTTCTGGCCGACAAGATCGGCGGCATCCGCACGCTGCTGATCGGCTCGGTAGCGCAGGGCACCGCGTTGCTGTTCTATCTGTTCTTCGACAGCCTGACCTCGCTCTACGTCATCTCGGCGATGTTCGGCCTGTTCCAGGGCGGCATCGTGCCGAGCTACGCCATCATCGTGCGCGAGGCGATGCCGGCGTCGGAAGCCGCGACACGCGTCGGCATCGTGATCTTCGCTTCCGTGTTCGGCATGTCGTTCGGCGGCTGGATCTCGGGCGCGATCTTCGACGCCACCGGCTCCTACGCCGCAGCCTTCGCCAACGGGATGGCGTGGAACGCGCTGAATATCGGCATTATGCTGTTGCTGCTGATGCGCGCGCGGCAGCGGTTGGCGATGGCTTGAGGACTGATCCAGGAACTTCGGCAAGACAAGTGGATCATGGCGTTCGCAATCAAAGCCGAAATCCCCGATCCGCGCGCGAAGGCGTTCTCGCTTGTCGCGCAAAAGACGATGTATGGCGGCAAGCATATCGCCGAAGGCGACACGGTCTTCGTGTTCGCGAGCGAGAATGAGGGTGGACAAGGCCTCATCGCCCGCGGCGTTGTCAGTTCAGCCAGGGCGACGGCAAAGAAGCGCGGGATCGCCAGGCAAACGCCGCGTGTGAGTGTCGCGATCAGGCGCACCGCGTTCGCGAAGCGGCCGCTGGGCCGAAGCGAACTCAAACGGTTCAGCGACTGGAACGACGGTCAACCCCAGACCGAACTCAACTTCAAATTCTATCGTCAGGCAACGAACAAGATCGTCGGTGTCTCCGATCAAGTTGCGGAGTTCCTCAGCGGCTTCTTCTAGCACGGCTATACCGCCTGACCCGCCTTCAGCAGCGAACAGCCGGTGATCTTCAAGCTGCCATCGCTCTGCTGCTCCAGCGTGTACATCGCCTCCCAGGCTTCGCCATTATCGTCGACGATATGGACGCGCTGGGCGATCCGGCCGCCGGCCGCGCGCACTTCGCCGAATTCGAAGCTTTTGTGGCGGTGGATCGGCGGATAGGCTTGCTGCACCATTTGCATGAATATGCCGGCCTGCGGGAATAGCTGTTTGATCTCGGGCGCGGCATGCGAATACGCCGCTGCGGCATCGCCGCGGCTGAACGCCTGCTCTTGCGCCTGGATCACGCTTTGCGCTGCGGCGACGTCGTCGGCGAATGCGGGCGCCGTCCAATTGAATGCAAGCGCAAGCAGCAAGATAAGAACGCGCATGGAGTGCTCCCGATCGACGCTGGCCCAGCGGACGCAAAAGCTACACCTGCCGGAAAGGGTGCGCAAATCACGGCTCGCGGCGCTGGCGCCGCTTCTGCATGGCCCGGGCGTTCTTGCCTAGTGCGACCTCATGTCGAGATGGCGTGTCGTTGGCGCTGACGTAGACGATGACGCCCCTGGTCGTCTCGGTGGCGCTGCTTTATCGCCGGTCATCTCCGCAAAATTGGCGCGGATGTCGGCGTCGTCCATCTCCGCCATGGGGTCGGCCGCTTCAGCAGGTCGAGACGCATCACCTTCACGTGCCGATGTCAGACATCCAATGGAGGGGATCTGGCGAGATCGAGCGGGTGGAGGCGACGTAGTCAATCTCGCCGCGCGTCATTCCAATGTCCGCAAGCTCGCTGTCCGTCAGGCGACACAACTCGGTTCGCAGCTTCCCGCGTTTGCGCCACTCCTGGAATGCATACCAACACGCATCGAGAGGACTGTAGACCTGCCGCTTTGCGGTTGCCGGTCCCAGCCCGGTGGACCCCTGAATCGTGCTCATTGCGGTGTGTCCTGTCTGGATATTTTTGACCAGACAAAGTTGCCGCAAGATGCGCCGGCGCGCTTAACTGGTGGCTTACATTTCCTTTACCGGGGGCTTATTCTTCGTGCTCCGGGGGGCCTTGGAGGTGACCCCAGAAGGAATGGCAACTTGCGCTATCTCTTCGAAAATTACACGCTTGATACTGAAAAGCGTGAACTGCACCGCGGGGCGAATGCGGTGCCAATCGCACCGCAGGTTTTTGACCTGCTCGATTACTTGATTCGAAACAGGGAGCGCGTCGTTAGCAAGGACGACCTGATCATTGCCGTTTGGAATGGACGCGTTGTATCTGATGCTGCTTTGACGACCCGCCTGAATGCCGCCCGGAATGCGATCGGCAATTCCGGAGAAGAGCAGCGCCTCCTCAAGACACTGGCGCGGAAGGGCGTCCGTTTTGTCGGGCGAGTGCAGGAAGAGCGAGGCGGCGCAGCGCCCGACAATCGGGCAGAACGGCCGAAAAACTCCCTGACGCTGCCGACCAGACCGTCAGTCGCCGTCCTCCCCTTCGTCAACCTAAGCCTGGATCCAGAGCAGGAGTATTTTGCCGACGGCGTCGTGGAGGACATCACGATGGCGCTGTCGCGCTTTCACTGGCTCTTTGTGATCGCACGCAATTCGAGCTTCACCTACAAAGGCCGAAGTGTCGACGTGAGGCAGGTCGGCCGCGAGCTCGGGGTGCGCTACGTACTCGAAGGCAGCGTGCGGAAGGCAGGAAATCGCCTGCGCATCGCGGGGCAGCTTATCGATGCCGAAACTGGAGCACATCTGTGGGCGGACCACTTTGATGGAGCGCTCGAGGATGTGTTTGATCTACAGGATCATGTGACGTCCAGCGTGGTGGGGGCAATCGCACCAAGGCTGCAGCGCGAGGAAATCAAACGGGCCAAGCGCAAACCAACTGAAAATCTGGATGCATATGACTATTACCTGCGTGGGCTGGCCAGCGCTGGCCGGTGGACCAGGGACGCGAACACTGAAGCACTCCGGCTCTTTTGCAAGGCAGTAGAGCTCGATCATGGTATGGCCTGCGCCTATGGCATGGCTGCGTGGTGCTACGTGCGGCGGAAAGCGCGTGGTTGGATGGACGATCGCGTTCAGGAAAGTGCGGAAGCTGTACGGCTGGCTCGGAAGGCGGTGCTGCTGGGGGACGATGACCCTATTGCGCTGTGTATGGGTGGATATGCACTCGCCCTGGTAGCCCGTGAGTTCGACGACGCGGCGGCTTTCATGGACCGGGGACTTGCGGTAAATCCCAACTTGGGGCGAAGTTGGATCCTTAGTGCGTGGTTAAGGGTCTGGAGAGGTGAGCCGGACCTGGCACTCGAGCATGCTGCGCATGCCATGCACTTGAGTCCGCTCGATCCCTCCACGTACGCCCTGCACGGGGCCATGGCCTATGCCCATTTTCTCGCGGGCCGCTATGACATGGCGTCGTCATGCGCCGAAAGCTCTCTACGCTTCAAACGGCATTTCCTACTGGCCACTTGCGTTTCCGCAGCGAGCAATGCGGTCGCGGGACGACTTGACCTGGCACAACGAGCGATATCACGAGCACTTGAATTTGATCCCGATTTGCGCGCCACCTCTCTGAGAGATTTGTTTCGTCGGGAGGAGGATTTCGCCACCTTCGCCAGGGGTCTCCGCAATGCGGGCCTTCCCGACTGATTGTGATGCTGCATGCTGGAGTCTGGCTGGTTCCTGATATCCGTTTCGGGGCGCACCAACGTCCGCTTTACACTCCGGGCCGGTCAGGCATTAGCTCATTGAGCCGCGTTTTGATCGCCGGTATTAGCCGGAGGCCGCCAGCGCGTGCCGCATCTCGGCAGGCGTGGCCGGTTCGGCGCCAAGCTCGCGCACCATCCGCACCGCCTCTTCAACCATTTCGAGATTGCTTGCCTTTGTGCCGAGCGGCGCATCCTCAAGACCGACGCGAAGATGGCCGCCGCGCCTGACCGTCTCGCCGATCAGGGGGCGGATATCGGCGCTGACGCTTGCGATCATCCAGGGCGCGCCGGGCGCTTCCTCCTCCAGCAGCGCCAGATAAGCCGATAGCGCATAAGGCCTTGGCGGAAAGCCGACCGCGATCTGGTTGCAGAACATGAAACGGTAGATGGAAGCCTTGGTGCCAGCGGCGCGGGCCAGCACCGCGCCGGCGCGCATGAAGCCGGGTTCGTAGATCGCGAAATCCGGGTGGAGCTTATGCCGTGCGGCAAAGTCGAGCACATACCGGACATGGTCTTCGGGATTGAGGTAGGTGCCGGCCGGCTTGGCGGCCGACGTCGTATTTGTCAGCGTGAAATTGACGCTGCCGGGGTCGATGAGGGCGAATTCGAGCAGGCCGCGTCCGACAAGCGCTTCGATATGGGCATAGCGAGCGGATATGTCTGCGAGCGCGGCATCGCCGTCCGTCGTGAATGCCGGGTAGGAGGGATAGACGGGGACGTCCACTTGATTGCGAATGCCTTCGATAATGCGCGCATACACCTGCCAATCGTGGGTTTGCGGGCCGCCGCCGTCGTAAGCGTGGGCGTGAATGATCGTGGCGCCGGCGCGCGCGCAGGCGACGCCGTCGGCGACGATCGTCTCGACCGTATCGGGAATGCCCGGTTGAAACCTGCGGCTCCATGGGCCGTTTACTGCGGCCTCGATCCAGACCTTGTGCATGATGTAGTCTCCAAAAAACTCACCTGGCCGCCCATCCAAAGACGTGCACTGTGAGACAACCGACCCGAGCGGACATAAGGTAAGTGTCCCGGCCAGCATACAAGGCACAATGAGCGTGGTGCTACTCAGCAGGTTCGATGAAAAGACGACCGCCGCGAGCATGCGGGGTGCCTTCTTGATGGGTTAAACCTGTCCAGAAAGTTGCGGCACCGCAGGCGTCGAATCGACCGCGTTCTTTCACCGAATGCCTTCAGCAGGCAGCTAACGGTTTGCCCGGCCCGTTGTTGTCGCACTCGCTTCCTGCGGCAGCAATGCTTGCTCCAGGTCTTTCCTGAGTGTCTCGTCTTTTGGGTCGCAGATTGTGGCCTTTTCGAATTCAGCGATGGCGTCGTCGTTTTTGCCCTGGCTCTTCCAGATAAGGCCGAGATTATGGTGCGCCCAACTATAGCAGTTGATCTCGATAGCGTTCTGATACTCCAGAATTGCGGCTGTGATGTTGGTGTTCTCGCCAGGTTCTCGCAGCAAGTCACCGAGGAAAGTATGCAGCGTCGCCCGTTGCCGCGGATCCGCCGCGAGCGTGATGGCCATGCGGTATTCGTTGACGGACTCATCAAAATTGCTTTTTCTTAAAGCGAAGGCCAAATTCCAGCGTGCGAGCAGATAGTTCGGGGTGATCCCGATCGCAGAGCGGTATTGCTTGATGGCGTCGTCGATCTTGTCACGGTAAAACAACGCAAGACCGAGATTGTTATATGGAATCACGTAGCCGGGTTCAGTCGTTATGGCTTGCTGATATTCCGCAATCGCCTGTTCCAGCTTGGCCTGATCGGTCCCCGCATTTCCCTGGTTTGCCTGAGCAGCCCGCGCAACGCCGATGTTATTATAGGCTACCGCTGACTTCGGGTTGATCGCGAGCACATCGCGAAACTTCTCGATGGCCTCATTGGATTTGCCCTGACGAAGCAGCGAGATGCCCAATTGCATATGCGGTTGCTCGCTTTTCCGGTTCGAGCTTACTGCATTCGAAAACATCTTATCTGCTTCCTGGTAGTTTCCTTGTCCAAGCGCGTGGTTCCCCTTCAGTAAATAGGCCCACTGCACGTTGATGTCAGACTTGTCGTAGTGCGCGATGATCTCGTCGGCTTTCAGAAGGGCGTTCTCCTTCTTCTGCTCACGATATTGCGCCATCGCATGTGCGGCAGGCCGTATAGTCTCCATGACATCGGACGCCGCCTTGGTCATGAGCTCATCGGGATTATCCGCCTCGTAGTCGTGGCTGGAGACTTGCCGGCCGTCGATGCGCAGGCGCAGCGCGTATTTGCTGTCCTTGCGGGTGAGTTCGCCCGATATCGCATGCCCCGTCATGCCCAAAGCGCTGCGGATGGAGGATGCAATCGCACGAAGTGAGAGGCCGATTTGTGGGACCACAATATCGGGCAGCTCATGGTCTGCAGAAATATTCAAATCAAGGTTCGAATTGAGGCTGTCATCGTCGTGAGCAACGGAATCCAAATTCTGATTGAACCTGGCGCCGTCGTCCCCCTGGGCAGGCGCTCCGGCATAGGCATTCAGCGCGTCGCGCAGGCGATAACCGGCCACTTCGGGTGTATAGCCGATCTCGGATAGCGCTTTGGGGACTGCGATCGGTTCGATCGTGACCAGGTCATTCTGCAGTTCTTGCACGATGAGCCAGCCGCCCGCGACCAAAGGCGCCAGGGCGGCCAATTTGCCGATAGTCATCGTTCTTGCGATCCAACCGCCGAGGATCTGAAAATTCGCTTTAAGGTTTTGCCATAGCCAATGCAGTTGCGTCATGGCCGAACTCCGCCGGTTGTCAACGCATAATATCCTCAACCGTAGCACGAGGCGGCAAACCGGAATGAGTGAACTACGTCACAATGTCCCGATCACGATCGCTTGACGCGGCCTCTTCAATTAGCGGATTAATGACTGCCCCCTTGCTTCGTCAGAACGTCGGCGGCGTGCAGGCGCTTATCACTTCGCAAGGCTTGCCGCCGACGCAGCGGAACCGATGCGGCCTGCGGCTTTCGAAATAATAGGCATCGCCGGGGTCGAGGATTCGCCGCTCGTCGTCGACGGTCACCTCGAGCCGGCCCGAAACCACGATACCGCCTTCCTCGCCGTCATGGGTGAGCGGCACCCGGCCGGTGTCGCTGCCCGGCTCGTAGCGCTCTTTCAGGATTTGCAGGCTCCGGCCGAACAGATTGTCGCCGACCTGGCGGAATGAGATCGGCTTCTTGCCGATCTCGGTCAATTCGTCGGCGCGGTAGAACGCCTTGCGTGGCCGCTCGGGTTCGATGGCGAAGAACTCGGCGAGCCCCATCGGCAAGCCGTCGAGGATGCGCTTGAGCGCGCCGACCGAGGGGTTCATCTGGTTGGATTCGATCAGCGAGATCGTCGAATTGGTCACGCCGGAGCGCTTCGCCAGTTCGCGCTGGGAGAGCTTGTGGCGCGCCCGAACGAAGCGGAGTCGCCCACCGATATCGACGCTCATCGCAAATCCCTGTTGCAAGTGTTTCGGATCGAACAAATATGCCCTGACGTGGCTAGCAAAATCAATGGGTTGCAGGGGTGAAGAAAAGGACTTGTTGCGACTTTCCGAGCGTGGCCCGGTGGTAGCTTCAGCTGCCAGCACAGGAGCTATCCGTGACTCTTCATCAGAAGCCGAACACCCTGCAAACCGATTCGTTCTGGATGCCGTTCACGGCCAACCGGCAGTTCAAGAAGGCGCCGCGGCTGTTCGCTTCCGCCGAGGGCATGCACTACACCACCGTCGACGGCCGCAAGGTGATCGACGGTTCGGCCGGCCTCTGGTGCGTCAATGCCGGCCACGGCCGCCGCCAGATCGCCAGCGCCGTCGAGCGCAGCCTGACGAACCTCGACTTCGCGCCCTCGTTCAACATGGGCCATCCGCTGGCGTTCGATTTCGCCGAGCGGCTTGCCGAGATCGCGCCGAAGGGGCTCGATCGCATCTTCTTCACCAATTCGGGCTCCGAGTCGGTCGACACCGCGCTGAAGATCGCGCTCGCCTACCAGCGCGCCATCGGACAGGGGACGCGGACGCGCCTGATCGGCCGCGAGCGCGGTTATCACGGCGTCGGTTTTGGCGGCATGTCGGTCGGCGGCATGGTGGCGAACCGCCGCGCGTTTGCGACCCATCTGCCAGGTGTCGATCACATCCGTCACACCCATGATCTCGCCCGCAACGCGTTTGCAAAGGGTCAGCCGGAGCATGGCGCCGAACTCGCCGACGATGTCGAGCGGATGGTGGCGCTGCATGGCGCCGACACCATCGCCGCCGTCATCGTCGAGCCGGTGCCGGGCTCGACCGCGGTGCTGCCGCCGCCGAAGGGCTACCTGAAGCGCCTGCGCGAACTCTGCGACAAGCACGGCATCCTGCTGATCTTCGACGAGGTCATCACCGGCTTCGGCCGCCTCGGCGCGCCGTTCGCGGCGGATTATTTCGGCGTCACGCCTGACATGATGACGACCGCCAAGGGCATCACCAACGGCACCGTTCCCTGCGGCGCGGTGTTCGCCAGCCGCAAGATCCATGACGCGCTGATGAACGGCCCCGAGGGCACCATCGAGCTGTTCCACGGCTACACCTATTCGGCGCATCCGATCGCCTGCGCGGCGGGCCTTGCGACGCTCGACATCTACAAGGACGAGGGGCTGCTGACGCGCGGCGCGTCGATGGCCGAATACTGGGGCGATGCGCTGCATTCGCTCAAAGGCCTGCCGAACGTGATCGACATCCGCAATGTCGGCCTGATGGGCGCGGTCGAAGTAGCACCCCGCAAGGAAGGCGTCGGCGCGCGCGGCTATGACGTGATGGTCGATTGCTTCAATCGCGGGCTTTATCTGCGCATGAGCGGCGACTCCTTTGCGCTGTCGCCGCCCTTGATCGTCGAGAAGAGCCATATCGACGATATCGTTTCGATCCTCGGCGACGCCATCAAGCGCGTGGCCTGATCCTTGCTCTCATGAGCGACAGAAGCCGCGGGACATTCCCGCGGCGGATGCGTGAGGGATCGTGAAAGTCATTATTCTCGGCAGTGGCGTCATCGGCGTCACCACGGCCTATTATCTGGCGCGCGCCGGCCATGAGGTAACGGTCGTCGACCGTCAGGCCGAGCCCGCGCAGGAAACCAGTTTTGCCAATGCCGGCGAGGTGTCGCCCGGCTATTCCTCGCCCTGGGCCGGTCCCGGCGTGCCGGTGAAAGCCATCAAATGGCTGTTGATGCGGCACGGGCCGCTGGTGATCTGGCCCAAGCTCGATCCTGTGATGTGGTGGTGGATGCTGAAGATGCTGCGCAACTGCACGGCAGAGCGCTACGCCATCAACAAGAGCCGGATGATTCCGATCGCCGAATACAGCCGCGACTGCCTGCGTGCGCTGCGCGCCGAGACCGGGATCAAGTATGACGAACGCAGCCAGGGCACGCTGCAACTGTTTCGCAAGCAGAAGCAGCTCGACGGCACCGGCGACGATATCGCGGTGCTCAAAGAGTATGGCGTGCCCTACGAAGTGCTCGATCCTGCCGGCTGCATTGCCGCAGAGCCCGGGCTCGCCGCTTCGAAGGTCAAGTTCGTCGGCGGACTTCGGTTGCCGCAGGACGAGACCGGCGATTGCCACATGTTTACGCAGGCGCTCGCCAGGGAAGCCGCAAAGCTCGGCGTGCAGTTCAAGTTCAACACCGGCATCGAGCGGCTGGAGACGGATGGCGGCAAGATCACCGGCGTCGTCACCAGCGCGGGGCTGTTGCAGGCCGATGCCTATGTCGCGGCGCTCGGAAGCTGGTCGCCGCGGATGCTGAAGCCGATCGGCATTTCCGTTCCGGTCTATCCGGTGAAGGGCTATTCGATCACGGTGCCGGTCATCGATGCAGATGGTGCGCCGGTGTCGACCGTGATGGACGAGAGCTACAAGGTCGCGATCACGCGGCTGGGCGACCGCATCCGCGTCGGCGGCACCGCGGAAATCTCGGGCTATTCCAATACGCTCGACGCGGCGCGGCGCGCGACGCTCGACCATTCGTTGACCGACATGTTTCCGCGCGGCGGCGACTTGAGCAAGGCGACGTTCTGGTGCGGCCTGCGCCCGATGACACCGGACGGACCGCCGATCATCGGCGCGACGCGTTACAGCAATCTGCATCTCAACACCGGCCACGGCACGCTGGGCTGGACCATGGCCTGCGGTTCGGGAAGGGTGCTGGCGGATCTGATGTCGGGACGGAAGCCGGACATCGACGTGAGCGAGCTGACGGTGAGTCGGTACGAGCAGCGGTTCGGGTGAGGCCGCTACTTCCGCTCCGACGACCAGGGAAAGTTCAGGTACTGATCGCGGCTGTCGTAGCAGATGTTGCCGTACATCTTTAAGTAAGCCGCGCGCCGTGCCGGGTCGGCGTAGACGCGTCCGGGATTGGCCAGATCAGCCTCGTACTGCGCAATGTTCGCCGCCGTGAGCGGGCTCGGCAAAATATCCATCGCCTGCGGGATGCTCTTGCCCTCGAGCCAGTCGGCGGCGTGCTGGCCCATGGCGTAGCCGAAAACCGGCGAGGCCAGGCTGATGCTGACGCGATAGGGCGTGTTGCCCTTCTTGATTTCCGACACCGCCTCCGGCTCGCCGTCGATGCCGCCGAGAAACTGGTTTGGGCGCGTTTTGCCCGCGGCGCGCAGCGCGGCGAGCGCGCCGAGCACCACATTGTCGGCGCCGAGCACGACGTCGACATCCGGATTGGCGAGCAGGATGGTCCGCATGGTCGCAAAGCCGCCGTCCTTGCTGACCGGCGTGGGCGAGATGTCGGCAACGATGTTGGCGCCCGGGATGTCACGCAGCGAATCGCGCAACGCGACGAAACGCGGCGCGAGGAATTCCAGGCTGTCCTGGGTCAGCAGCACGACCTTGGCCTTGCCGCCGAGCGTTCCCTTGATGTAGGCGCTCGCGGCATCTCCCAGAACTTTTCCGGTGAGGTATTGCGGAGCATTCAGCAGCGAGGTCGCGGGTGGCGCGACGACGGTGCCGACGTAGCCGCCGGACCAGATCACCTCCTGCAGGCGCGGAGCGAGCGACGCGGAATCGACCGCGGATGCGACCACCCCGCCGGCCTTGGCGGCGACGAGCGATCGTACCTGATCGGCCTGCCTGGCTGCGTCACTGTCAGCGGCGAGCAAGCGATATTGCAGGCCGCGATCCTTTGCGGCCGCAGCCAACCCTTGATGGACACCCTGCATGAACTCGCGTCCGGTGTCCTGCGAGAAAGCGAGCACCTTTTCAAGGCCCGGCGGCGGACGGCAGGCGGGGGCGGCAGGATCGAACGGCGGCAAAGTCTTGGGCATGGTGATGCCGGGCGGTCCGCCCTGCGCGGCGGATGGCGCGGACGTCGCGATCATGCCCGGCGCAAGAATGCAAAAGCCCAGCCAGATGACCTGCCGGCGCATCGCTGTGTTACCTGGTAACATTATCGTCCCCCACGGCCCGGCTCCTTCCCGGCCGACCGAATTCTGTTATCGGGATTTTTGGATCAGGCGGCAATAGTCTCGGTTGTTCTCAGCGCCCGTGGCATCGTCAGGCGGAAGCTGGTGCCGCGGCCGAGTTCGCTCGTCACGCTGATGTCACCGCCGAGGTTGCGAAGGGCGGCAAGGACATAGGCGAGGCCAATGCCGTCGCCCGGCTGGTCCTGCGTCCCCGAACGCTTGAACAGATCGAAGACGCGTTCCTGATCGCGCTCCGCGATACCGCGGCCGTTGTCGGCGACTTCGATCTCGACACGGTCGTCGGCAATGGCGCGTGTCCGGACCTTGATGTGCAACGGCCGGTCCGCCGCGCGATACTTGACGGCGTTGTCGAGCAGGTTGCCGATGATCAGCTCCAGCGAGAAACGGTCGCTCTCGATCCTGGGTACGTCGAGATCGATGTCGATCTTGCCGTCGGCCTCGGACAATTGATGCTGGATCGCGTCCGCGCCGGCGGTGACGATCTCCCTGAGATCGATGGATTCGGCCCTCAGCGCACGCCGTCCTTCGCGCGCCAGCTTGAGAACCGCATTGATCAGCCGCTCCATCTTGTCGCTCGAGGAGCGAATGTATCCGATCGCTTCGGGCAGCAGTTCGGTGGCGGCGGCGCGCGCTTCCTGCAGGTCCGGATCGTCGGCGCCGCTGCCGGCAACGGACCGATCGACGAGCAGGCGCAGGCTCCCAAGGCTATCCTCAAGTTCGGCGGTGAAGCCGACGATGCTGACCAGCGGCGCGCGAAGGTCGTGCGAGATGATCTGCACGAAGCGCTGGATATCGGCGTTCGCGCGCGCGAGATCGGCGGTGCGGGCTTCGACGCGCTGCTCAAGGCCGGCGTTCAGCACGCTGACCTCGGTTCGCGCGCGGCGCAGTTCGCGCGTGTAACGCACGACGGTGACCGCAGCGATGCCGATCACGATGACGATCACGATGCCGCTGATGATCGAGAACAGCCGAAGCAGGGTCGCGTTCGCCTTCTGCTCGGCGACGCCGGTGGTCAGGCGTTCGTCGGTGGCGCTGATGATGCCGGCGAAGAAGATGTTGGCCTCGTCCATCAGAGCCTTGCCGCGATTGGTCCTGATCCGCGCGAGCGCGTCGGCATCGCGGTAGTCGCGCTTCATGGCGATGGTCGCGTCCATCTCCTCGAACTTCGCGTTGATGACGGTCGTGAGGCGGGGAAGCGATGCGCGGGCGCCTTCATAGGACGCCAGCAGGGTGTTGACCGCCGCCAACTGCCGCTCGGCCAGCGTCTTGGCCGGTCCGTAAGATGCGAGATAGACCTCGTTGCCGGTGTACAGGAATCCGCGCTGGCTGGATTCGGCGGTTTGCAGGGCGTTGCGCAGATCGACGGCGGCGCTGCGCGCATCGCGGGCCGCGATGACTTCGTTGAAATAGACCTGCGCGCGCTCGCCCAGCCAGAACGTCATGCCGACGATGCCGAGCAGGGCGAGAAATCCGACCAGCAACAGGGCCGTGGTGGATTGAACGAAGAAACGACTGGAAATGGGCATGCCTTTAGGACTGCCCGAAATTTAAAGGCCGCGCCAGCGGATTTGCGTCGATTCCGGCCGCCGCGTCGCGACCCGGAACCGGTTTCAATCCTGATCGGGAGGATCGAAGGCGCGGATCGCAGGCAACGCTCCCGAATACTTCTCGCACTCGACCACCGTCACCTGGCCGCAGCAGCCTTGCGCCAGCCGCGAGGTGCCGATGTCGCGGGTGAGCACGTTCGGATTGCCGTGGACGCAGAGCGGATGTTCCGCCGCGCCGGGTTCCGGATCGTACCAGGCGCCGGTGGACAATTGCACCACGCCGGGCATGACGTCGTCGGTAACGGTGGCGGCGGCCAGGCACGCGCCGCGATCGTTGAACAGGCGGACGATGTCGCCATCGGCGATGCCGCGTTGCGCCGCATCGGCGGGGTTGAGACGGACGGCTTCGCGGCCGGCGATTTTTTTGGACTGGCTGTAGGCGCCGAAATCGAGCTGGCTGTGCAGCCGGGTCGCCGGCTGGTTCGCGATCAGCGTCAACGGGTGGCGCGAATCCGGCGGTTCGGTCGAGGGCAGCCAGGCCGGGTGGGGCGGGCAATCGTCGTAACCGAAGCCTGCGATGGTTTTCGAATGGATCTCGATCTTGCCGCTTGGCGTCGGCAGCTTGTTGTTGAGGGGATCGTTGCGGAAGGCGCGCAGAAAGCCGCCGTCATCGGGCGCCGACGGCAGCGCGAGTTCGCCGCGTCGCCAGAACTCTTCGAAGTCAGGCGCATCCCAACCGGCATCGGCAAGCGCGCGCCGCGTCGGCTCGTAAAGATGGGCCAGCCATTGCCGGCTGTTGCGTCCTTCCGTAAAGGCCTGTTCGACGCCCATTCGTCGCGACAGCGCGGCAAAAATATCGAAATCGTCGCGCGCTTCGCCGATCGGGTCGACGGCCCTGCGCATCGCGACCAGCCTTGGATCGGTGGCGGCGGCGCCGATGTCGTCGCGCTCCAGCGTCATGGTCGCCGGCAGCACGATGTCGGCGAACTTCGCCATCGGCGTCCAGGCGCTCTCGTGCACGACGATGGTCTGCGGAACGTTGAAGGCCCGCCGCAGCCGGTTGATGTCCTGGTGATGATGGAACGGGTTGCCGCCCGCCCAATAGACCAGCTTGATATCGGGGTAGTGCATCGACGCGGCCGTTGTATTCGAACGGCTTCGCCTGGATTGAGCAGCATGTCGGCTGATGCGTGCCACCGGAATGAAGTCGCTGACGCCGTTCTTGCCCTGCGACAGCGTCGGAATCGGAACCGCGTTGGGCCGGCGGCCGGTGTGGCCGAGCGCGCCGAGCGCGTAATTATATCCGCCGCCGGGCAGGCCGATCTGGCCGAGCATCGCCGCGAGCACCGCGCCCATCCACACCGGCTGCTCGCCATATTGCGCCCGCTGCAGCGAATGCGAGACCGTGATCAAGGTGCGCCCGCGCGGCAGAACGGCGGGCGAGGCCGACGATGGTGGTCGCGGAAATGCCGGCGATGTCGGCGGCCCATGCCGCGTCCTTTGGCGTGTTGTCGTCGCGGCCGAGCAGATAGCGTTCGAAGATCTCGAAGCCGGTGCAATAGCGCGCGACAAAGTCGCGGTCCCAGAGATTTTCGACGAGCAGCGTGTGCGCGAGCGCCAGCATCAGCGCCACGTCGGTGCCGACCTTGATCGGCAGCCACCGGCGCGCCGGCCGCTTCCGGCATGTCGTCGCGCAACGGCGAGATGCCGTAGAACACGGCGCCGCGGCGCGCGGCCTTCTGCATCGCGTCGCGCTCGATGTGCCGGCTGATGCCGCCGCTTGCGACATCCGAATTCTTCAGCGCCATGCCGCCGAAGGCCAGCACCGTATCGGTATGTTCGGCGACCTGATCCCAGGTCACGTTGTGGCGCGAGACGGCTTCGTAGCCCCGAGGACATGCGGCAGGATCACGGCCGAGGCGCCGGCGCTGTAACTGTTCACCGAGCGCACATAGCCGCCGAACGCCGTGTTCAGGAAGCGATGAACCTGGCTCTGCGCGTGGTGGAAACGTCCGGCGCTGGACCAGCCATAGGAGCCGCCGAACACCGCGGCGGCGCCATACTCGGTTCGGATCCGCGATAATTCATTCGCAAGCAAATCGAGCACTTCGTCCCAGGGGCACGCGACGAATTTCTGGTCGAAGCTGCGCTCGGTGTTTGCCGCGGTCCAGCCACGCCTTGCGCACCATCGGCCGCAGGATGCGGGCCTTGTGGCGCATCGCCGTGGTGAAGTTCTGCAGGATCGAGGAGGGCGCAGGATCCTCCGCGTAAGGCTGTGATATCCAGCGTCGCGCCGTTCCATCGTGCCGAAAACGCGCCCCAATGCGCGCTGTGCGGGCTCCAATCCTCCTGGGCTTGATCCATTCCTCGTTCCAGACCGTCGCTCATGACACCGCCGTCACGCAATTCACCCACAGCACCACCGCTTTGGCATCTTCCGCGGGATTTGAAAAGCGGTGCGGGCGGCGGCTGGCGAAGCGAAAACTGTCGCCGGTCTTGAGCGACCAGGTCTCGGCGTCGACCGTGAGCGTCATCTCGCCTTCCAGCACCAGGCCGGCTTCCTCGCCGTCATGCGTGTAGAGCTCGTCGCCGGTATTGCCGCCGGGCTCCAGGTGCACGAGAAACAGATTGAGGCGGTTTTCCGTTCCCGCCGGGCTCAGCAATTGCTTGGAAATGCCGGTGCGCCACAGTTTCAGCTCGGCGCGCTGCAACTGGCGCGTCACCACGCCGCCGGAAGCCGGACATCGCTCGGCCTTGAGCCGAACAGCGCGGCGATGCCGACGCCGAGCACGTCCGCCAGCGTCGCCAGCACGCGCAGCGAAGGCGACGACAGCCCGCGCTCGATCTGGCTGAGGAAGCCGATCGACAGATCGGTACGATCAGCGATCGTCTCCAGCGACAGTCTGTGTTCACGGCGCAGGTCGCGAATGCGCTGGCCGACGGCGAGGTCCATCGCCGGCTCGGCCGGCCTGGCGACGGCCTTCGCCTTCGGCTTTCGCGCCGCCTTTCCCGCTGGCCTTGTTTTGGCCTTGGCCGCCGGCTTTTTTATTCTCTTGCCACCGCTCACGTCAGACCTGCTTCCTTCATGTGCATGAAAATCGCTTGCAATGCCCGGGCAAGTGTGACCACAATTTCATATTGGTGAAAATAGACCTGAACGGCGCTGCCCGCAACTCTTTGATCCATCGCGAGCGGGCGGCCCGGGCGGCGTTCAATTCAGGAGGTGGTGCGATGGCTCTGAAGCGTCTCGTTCAGGCCGCGATGGCGGCGGTAGTTCTCACAGCCGCGGTGCCGGCATCCGCGCAGCAGGTGCTGAAAGTGGGCTCGACGCCGACGGGCATCCCCTTCACCTTCCTCGACACCAAGACCAACACCATTCAGGGCATCATGGTCGATCTCATCACCGAGATCGGCAAGGATGCCGGCTTCCAGGTCCAGATCGAGCCGATGCAGTTCTCCGCGCTGGTGCCGTCGCTGACCTCGAACAAGATCGACATCATCTCGGCCGCGATGTTCGTCAACGGCCGCGCGCAAGGAGGTGATCGACTTCTCCGACGCCGTCTACACCTATGGCGAGGGGCTGGTGGTGCCGAAGACCGACGCCAAGAACTACGCCTCGCAGGAAGATCTGAAGGGCGAAACCGTCGGCGCGCAGGTCGGAACGGCCTTCGTCGATGCGCTGAAGAAGACGGGATTGTTCAGCGAGGTCAAGGTCTACGACACCATTCCCGACATCCTGCGCGACGTGAATGCCGGCCGCCTCAAGGCCGGCTTCGCCGACTATCCGATCCTCGCCTACAATCTCAAGCAGGGCGATTTCGCCGAGGTGCGCGTCTGGTCGATGCCTACAAGCCCGTCACCGTCGGCTACGGTCGCATCGGCGTGCGCAAGAGCGACACCGAGTTGCTGGCCAAGATCAACGCCTCGCTCGCCAAGCTGAAGGCGAACGGCACCATCGACAAGATTCTCGAGAAATGGGGACAGAAGGCCGACGCCTCCTGATGACGTGAAGCAGCATCCCTCAGCGGGACGCAACCCTGATCCGAGCCGATGCAGAAGTTTCTGCAGCGACGCCGTCGAGTTCCTCCCGATCCTGCTGCAGGGCGTCTGGCTGACGATCGTCGTCACCATCGGCTCGCTGGTGTTGTCGACCGTGCTCGGGCTGTTCTGGGCGCTGATGCGGGTGTCCGGCATCGGCGTGCTGGTCGGCCTGAGCGCCGGCCTGATCAACGTGATCCGCGGCATCCCGATCATCGTGCTGCTGTTCTATCTCTATTTCGTGATGCCGGATTTCGGCGTCGCGTTGACGGCGCTGCAGGCCTCGATCCTCGGGCTCGGCATCGCCTATTCGGCCTACCAGTCGGAAAATTTCCGCGCCGGCATCGAGGCGATCGACAAGGGACAGATCGAGGCGGCGCAGACCATCGGCATGGGCTGGTGGCTCACCATGCGCCGGGTGGTGCTGCCGCAGGCGGTGAAAATCGTGCTGCCGCCCTACGGCAACATCATGATCATGATGCTGAAGGATTCCTCGCAGGCCTCGACCATCACGGTTGCCGAACTCGCGCTGCAGGGCAAGCTGATCGCGTCCTCGACCTTCAAGAACACCAGCGTGTTCACGCTGGTGGCGCTGATGTATCTGACCATGAGCATTCCGCTCATCCTGCTGGTTCGGCATTTCGAGAAGAAGGCGAACCGGAAATGATCGAGCTCGACGACGTCCACAAGAGCTTTGGCAAGGTCGAGGTGCTGAAGGGCATCTCCGCGTCGGTCGCGAAGCGCGAGGTCGTCTGCATCATCGGCCCGTCGGGCTCCGGCAAGTCGACCATCCTGCGCTGCATCAACGGGCTCGAAAGCTACGACCGCGGCGACATCCGCATCGAGGGCGCCCGTGTCGACCGCAACGCGCGCTCGATCGTTTCGATCCGGACCCAGGTCTCGATGGTGTTCCAGCGCTTCAACCTGTTTCCGCACCGCACCGCGCTCGAGAACGTCATCGAGGGGCCGGTCTATGTGAAGAAGGAGCCGCGCGCCGAGGCGCTGGAGCGCGGCCGCGCGCTGCTGGCGCGGGTGGGGCTGGCCGAGAAGGCCGACGTCCATCCGCCGCAACTCTCCGGCGGACAGCAGCAGCGCGTCGCGATTGCGCGCGCGCTCGCGATGCAGCCGAAGGCGATCCTGTTCGACGAGCCGACCTCGGCGCTCGATCCCGAGCTGGTCGGCGACGTGCTTGGGCGTCATGCGCAAGCTCGCCGATGACGGCATGACCATGGTCGTCGTCACCCATGAAATGGCCTTTGCCAAGGACGTCGCCGATCGCGTGCTGTTCATCGACGGCGGCGTGATCGTCGAGCAGGGGCCGGCAAAATCGGTCCTCAACCAACCGCAGCATGCGCGCACGCAGGATTTTTTGCGGCGCGTGCTGCATCCGCTCTGAGTTTGCCACCATGAACGCGCCTGCCCATCTGCCGCTGCCGCCAAGCCTCTACGCCGATACGGCGGTCGCGCCGACACCGACGCCGCCGCTCGATGCGGACAAGAAGGTTTCGGTCGCGATCATCGGCGGCGGTTTTACGGGTCTGTCCACCGCGCTGCATCTGGCCGAGCAGGGCGTCGACGTGACCGTGCTGGAAGCGCAGCAGCCGGGCTGGGGCGCATCGGGCAACAATGGCGGCCAGGTCAATCCGGGGCTCAAGCACGATCCCGATCAGATCGAGGCGGATTTCGGCGCCGAGCTCGGCGGCCGCATGATCGCGTTTGCCTACGGCACCACCAACTACACGTTCGACCTGATCCGCCGCTACCAGATCCCCTGCGAGGCGCGGCAGAACGGCACGCTGCGCGCGGCCTACAATGAAGCGAGCGCGGCGGGAATCGAAAGCACCGCGAAGCAATGCATCCGCCGCGGCATGCCGGTGGAGCTGCTTGGGCCGCGAGCAGATGCGCGAGATGACCGGCACCGACCGCTATCTCTGCGCCATGCTGGACAAGCGCGGCGGCGACCTGCATCCGCTGAGCTATGCGCGCGGCCTGGCGCGTGCCGCGATGGCGGCGGGCGCTGCGGTCCATGGCGAGACGCCGGCGCTCTCGCTTGTCGCGCGAGGGCGGCGGCTGGCGCATCGAGACGCCGCGCGGAATCGTGCGCGCCGAAAAGGTGCTGCTGGCGACCAATGGTTTTACGGACGATCTGTGGCCGGGCCTGCGCCGCACCATCGTGCCGGTATTCTCGTCGATCGCCGCCACCGCGCCGTTGTCCGACGAAGTCGCGCGCGCGATCATGCCGACGCGCCCGGTGCTGTACGAGAGCGGCCACATCACGGTCTACTACCGCATCGATCAGCACAATCGCTTGCTGATGGGAGGCCGCGGGCCGATGCGCTGGATCAGCAAGCCGTCGGATGTCGCCTATCTCATCCGCTACGCCGAACGGCTGTGGCCGCAGATAAAGGGCGCGACCTGGACGCACGGCTGGAACAGCCGCCTCGCGATCACGCCCGATCATTATCCCCATGTGCATGAGCCGGCGGAAAATCTCCTGATCTCGCTCGGCTGCAACGGCCGCGGCGTCGCGCTCTCGACCGCGATGGGCGGCAGCTCGCGCGGCGTCTTGATCGGCGGCAAGAATGCCGAGATCGACATGCCCGTTACCGGCATCAAGCCGATGCCGCTGCACGCCTTCTGGCCGGTCGGCGTTACGGCCGCGGTGCTGGCGGGAAGGGTGCGCGACCGGTTGGGGATGTAGTCACCCCTCCGCCACCGCCTCGCTCCACGGCTGGAACACCTCGGTCGCGCCGCTGTTGGTGTCGCCGTCGCGCAGGACAATGCTGGGGCAGGCGAACTTCATCGGCAGGGTCTGGACGCGCGCTTCCTCGTAATCGAAGCGTGCGCCGAGCGCGTCGCGCGCGGGCTGCGGCAGGCGCATGTCGCCGATCACGACCGCGCCTTCGCTGGCGTCGATGCGCGGCTGGTGGATCACCGCATCGAGGTCCATGCCGTAATCCATCACAAAGGACAGCAGCTGGCTCACCGCCGGCAGGATGCGCCGGCCGCCGGAGGCGCCGATCGCGGCGCGGCGGCCGTCGGCTCGCCTGCGCCAGCACCGGCGTATAGTTGGTGAGGCAGCGCTTGCC
Source organism: uncultured Alphaproteobacteria bacterium (assembly GCA_963816815.1). GTDB lineage: Bacteria > Pseudomonadota > Alphaproteobacteria > Rhizobiales > Xanthobacteraceae > Bradyrhizobium. The sequence continues at coordinate 332,611 of CAWFMW010000020.1, read as the reverse complement.
TGGCGCCAGCGAGTTCGGCGCGCCCGGCGTCGGATCGAACCACATGATGCCGTTGTTCATGGTGATGCCGGTCTTGCCGGATACGAATTTGGAGCCGAAGCTCGACAGCAGCGTCTGCGTCACCGCGGCCATGTTGCCGTCGCGGTCGACCGCCGAGAAATGCGTGGTGCAGGCCGGCGCCAGCGCTTCGGCGCCGAGTGCGCGCCTGCCGTCTTGATCGCCCATGTCCTTCAGGCGTTCGCGATAGGCCGCCTGCAGCGCCGCGGCATAGGCGACGTAGGCTGCCGCATCAGGTCCGCCGCGCGCGGGCTTGATATCCTTCTGCAACAGACCGAGCGTGCGCGACAGCGTCGGACCGGCGGTGAGTTCCGGCGTCGCGAACACCTTGCCGCCGCGATAGGGAATCGCCAGCGGTTCGCGCAGATGCGCACGGAACGGCTTGAGGTCTTCGGCCGACAACGCGCCGCCGGCGGCCTGGATGTCGGCGGCGAGGCTTTGCGCCAGATCGCCTTCGTAAAAATCGCGCGGGCCGGCACTGGCGAGTTGCGCCATCGTGGCCTTGAGCCGGTCCTGCGGCAGGCGGACGTGGGACTTGATGCCCCATGGCGCATTCGGCGGCAGGCCATCCACCAGATAGGCCGCGGCGCTCGCGGGGTAACGCCGCAAGTCCGCGGCTCCACTCGAAATCATCACCGTGGTCCACCAGTCGACCGCAAGGCCTTCACCGGCGAGCGCGATGCTCGGCGAGACCAATTCCTTCCACGGCAGTTTTGCGTGGCGGCGATGCGCTTCCTCCATGCCGGCCACCACGCCGGGGACGGCGATCGAGCCGGGGCCGTGGATATTGCGGTCGTCCTTCACCCGCGGCCACGGGAAGATGTCGGACGCCGCGCCGTCGCTGGCCAGCGGATAATCTTCGAGCCGCAGGCTGCGCGGCGCACGCATGCCGTAGTCGATCACCTCATAGCGGTCTTCGCGCGCCCGGTAGAGCACCATCGCGCCGCCGCCGCCGAGTCCGCTCATCCACGGCTCCAGCACGCCGAGCGCAAACGTGGTCGCGATCACGGCGTCGACGCAATCGCCGCCGGCGGCCAGCACCTCGGCGCCGACCTTCGCCGCCCGGCTCGATTGCGCCGCGACGATGCCGCCTTTGGAGGTGACGGCGGGTTTGCGGATCGCCTGCGTGTTGGAGAACTGGTCGCGCATCGAATGGCTTTCGATAGCGGGGGAAGTTTGCGGGTGGGGCGGCGTGGTCGGGTTGAGCTGCATTACACCCCAAAAATCTAGGGCGAGCCATGACAGAAAGACATGCAAGGGGACCACATTCGTTCGTCCTCAAGGTTGGCGCCAGGCGGCCGACAATGGCACATTCTAGCGGATCGCCCTCTGCAAAAGGAGCATGCGGCTTGACTGCGGACGCATTCATTCATCTGCCCGAGCTTCGAAGCCGGGTGACGCATCCGGAAAAATCGCTGCTGCGGCTGACGCCGGAGATGTTTGCGATGTGGGAGCAGCGTGCGCGGGCCGCGGGATGGCCGGAGGGCTGGCGGCTGCCGGACGAGGTGATCGAGGCGTCACGGCTTGCGGTGCTCGGCGATCACAGGACGGGCAGCGACCTCTGGATCTATTCCTACGGCTCGCTGATGTGGGACCCAGGCTTTCATTTCGACGAAGTCCGGCTCGCCGACGTCGAGGGCTATCAGCGCCGCTTTACGCTGAAGATCAATCTCGGCCGGGGCTCGCAGGACTATCCGGCGCTGATGCTTTCGCTGGAGCCGCAGGAAGGACGTTGCCACGGGCTGGCGTTTCGCATCGCCGCCGATTTCGTGCATGCGGAGACGGCAATCCTGTGGCGCCGCGAGATGCTGCGCGGCGGCTATGCGCCGGCGATGGTACCGATGCTGACGCCGCAGGGGCCGATCGAGGCGCTGGCTTTCGTCTCGAACCCTTCGCACCCGAGTTATGTCGGCGAACTGCCGTTTGCCGAGACCGCGCGCCTGATCGCGAGCGGGAAGGGCATCCTCGGCACCAACCGGGAATACCTCGTGCAACTGGCGGCGCAGCTCGACGCGCTGGGGATCGACGACCCCTATGTCGCGCAGCTCCACGCCGAGATCGGCGCCACGCCGGACGTGTGATGCGGTCAACGCGCGGACGCGCCTAACGTGGCCACCTTTCAAACAATGTTTGAGCGCCGGTTTCCGCGGGGCCACCCTGGCATCCTGACGCAAGTGCATGGCGCGAATTATTCGGTATAGTCGACCCGAACGCGCCAAAATCGTCCAATCAACAACAATGGGGAGGCCGCGCATGACCGACGGCATCAAGTCGCACTACGAGGTCGTCGTCGTTGGCGCTGGTGTCTCGGGCATCTACCAGATCAAGCGGCTGGCCGATCTCGGGATAGATGCCCTGGTGCTGGATGCGGCCCCCGATCTCGGCGGAACCTGGTACTGGAACCGCTACCCGGGCGCGCGTTTCGATTCCGAGAGCTACACCTACGGCTATTCGTTCTCCAAGGAGCTGCTCAACGAGTGGCACTGGAAGGAGCGGTTCTCGGCGCAGCCGGAGAACCTGCGCTACCTCAACTACGTCGCCGACAAGTTCGATCTTCGCAAATACATGCGGTTCAATCTTAAGGTAGAGTCGGCCGTCTTCGACGAGGCCAGCGATCAGTGGCGGCTCAGGCTCGATGATGGCCGCGAGCTGACCTGCCGGTTCGTCGTTCTGACAATCGGATTGCTGTCGACGCCGACCCTGCCGCGGCTCGAAGGCATGGAGACCTTCAAAGGCCGTTCGTTCCACACGTTTTATTGGCCGCACGAGCCGGTCGAACTGGCCGGCAAGAAGGTCGGCATCATTGGCACCGGCGCCACCGCAATCCAGGTGATCGGCGAGATCGCGGACAAGGTCGGCGAGCTGACCGTGTTTCAGCGCCGCCCGAACTGGAGCGCGCCGCTCAACAACGGTCCGATCTCCGAAGCGGAGATGGCCGATATTCGCGCGCGCTACGACGAGATTTTTGCGGCCTGCACCCGCAGCCCCGGCGGCTTCGAGCATGAGCCGGACCGGCGCGGCTTCTACGAGGTCACGGCCGAGGAGCGGATCGCGCTGTGGGACAAGCTATACGACGAACCCGGCTTCGGCATCTGGCTGAGCAATTTTCGCGAGATCTTCACCGATGAGGCGGCCAATGCCGAATTCTCCGCCTACATCGCCGACCGTATCCGCCGGCGCGTCAAGGATCCGGTGACGGCGGAAAAGCTGATTCCGAAGGACCACGGCTTTGGCGTGCAGCGCGTGCCGCTGGAGACCAATTACTTCGAGGCCTACAACCGCGACAATGTGCATCTCGTCGACATCGGCGAGACCCCGATCGATCGGGTGACCGAGACCGGCCTGCGCACCAGCGCGCGCGATTACGAGCTCGATATCCTCATCTATTCCACCGGCTTCGACGCCATCACCGGCTCCTTCGATGCGATCGACATCACCGGTGTCGGCGGGGTGAAGCTCGCCGATCAATGGCGCGACGGCCCCTCGACCTTTCTCGGCATGATGGCCCACGGCTTTCCGAACCTGCTGATGCCGACCGGGCCGCAGAGCGGCTCGGCCTCGACGAATTTTCCGCGCGGCATCGAGAACGGGGTCGGCTGGTGCATGGGCCTGCTCGAGCACATCTGGCGCCGCGGCTACACGCGCGCCGAACCGACCGCCGAGGCGCAGGCGCGCTGGACCGCGCATGTGACGAAGATGTACGCCATCATGCTGATGCGCAAAGCCAAGTCATGGTTCACCGGGTACAATTCCAACGTCCCCGGCCACGAATACGGCAAGCCGCGGTATCTCGTCTATAACGGCGGCACGCCGAAATATGTCGCGGCGATCACCGATGTCGCGCAGAAGGGCTATGAGGGCATCGTGTTCGATGCAGACGCGCGGGCCGTGGCGCGATCGGTGACCGCCGCGGAGTGAGAATGCGTAGGATGCGTAGAGCGCAGCGAAACCCATCATCGCTTGAAACCGAGCGATGGGTTTCGCAAGAGCTCTACCCATCCTACGAGCTATCGTTTCGCTTGCGCCCTTCACTGCGTCCGCAGCAGGCGCCTGGGATGAACGCCGTCGACATATCCCATGAACGGCGGATGGATCGAGTAACCGATCAGCTCGCGGGCGCGCTCCGGTAACTGGCTGGCCACCTCGGCGGGGACGGCGAGCGCCATGTTCTCGAGCTGCCGCACCCAGCCAACGCAATATTGCGGCGTGATGATCAGGCGCGGCCGGTCGGAACGGTTGGCGCCGCCGCGGTGCCACAGCGTTCCCTTGGTGATGGCCAGCGATCCCGACGGCATGATCAGCTTGACGGCGTCCGGCCGGTCACCCTCGTCATGCTCGGCTTGGTTGGTGAAATGGGCGGGCTGTATCGCGCCGGCGATATACTGCCCGTCCCACAGATGGCTGCCCGGAATGATCTCGGTGGCGCCGTTCTGTTCGGTGGTGTCGTCGATCGCCCAGAAGGTGCTGATGCCGAGCGCGGGACGGGGTCGTGGAATCTTCGCGCCGCTGTCGTCGAAATGCCAGGGCTGCACCGTCTCGCCCGGATGCAGATTGATTGCGAGCAGGGCGGACAGCAGGCAGCTCTCGCCTAGTTCGGCTTCGACAAAGGCCATGGCGAGCGGATGGATCGCGAGCTCGGCGAACACAGGCGATTTCGCCAGCAGCGCATAGACGCGGTTGGTTTTGGTGCCTTCGAAATCGTTGCGGCCGAGCAGATCGCGCGCCAGGTGCGGCGCCAGCGCCGCGCGAATTTCGGCGACGCGCTCGGGAGGAAGAACGCGTTCAAAAATCAGGTAACCGCTGCGGTCGAACTCGTCCTTCAAGGAAGTGAACGGTCGCCCCTTGAGCCAGGGTGACGCTTGCTCCGCTGTCGCTGCCATCGGCGCTCTCCCTTGCCCGGTCAAGCCGGGCTTCCTGGCGCCCATCATACGCAATCATGGGCGTCTTTCACGGGATTTTTATGGTGTGAACGCGCCGGTGACATTCACGTCCGCGGCGCAAACCTGTAGCGGAAGGTGCAGCTCGGCGCGCCCTGCATCAGGGTCTGGTCGCGCGTGAGGCCGACCTCGCTGCCGCCGGCCGCGACGATATCGAAATCGGTGGCGCAGACCAGCAGCGCGCCGAGCTCCGGCTCGCCGAGCGCGCGAAAGAAATTTGCAAAACGGCAATGCGTGACGTCGAATTCCAGCGCTTCCTTGTCGTGCCGGAGCATCTCGAACGTCACCTCGCGTTCGGTGATTTCGGTCAGCGCGGTCTGCATTGCCGCCCATTTGCGCCGCGGGCTGCCCTCGACGCTGTCGCCCACGGCGGCGAACAGTTGCTTCGACCAGTCGCGCAAGGCCTGCCTGACGATCGTGTCGGCCTTTTCCTTGTCCGAGTTCCGCGCGCAACGCCTGTAGCACGGGCACCAGCACCTGGGCCTGGATCCGCGTCTTGTCCAGCAGCGACAGGCGGGGATCGACCATGTAATCGTCGAGTACGTTCATCGCGGGCTCCTTTCATGTCTCGACGCGTAGGCCTCTTCAACCTCGCCCCGCTTGCGGGGAGAGGTCGGATTGCGGAGCAATCCGGGTGAGGGGGTACCGTCTATCCATTGACCGCAGCACCCGCAGATAGAGCCCCTCACCCCAACCCTCTCCCCGTGAAGAACGGGGAGAGGGAGTAGAGAGCACTTGCGGCGGCTATTCCCGCAGCTCGGTCATGAAAACCTTCTGCGCGATCTGCCAGCGGCCGTCGATCTTCAGCAGCGAGAGCTGATCGGTGAAGAAGCGCGGCGGAATCGCGCATTTGAGCTTGACGTAGGCCATCGTCGGACCGACGAGATCGATCGACAGCACCTCATCGTGCCGCGACAGGCTTCGTTGCTTCGGTGACGGTCTGTTGCGGACGTTCTCCAGCCAGACGTCGCGCGGCGTGATCGCCAGCTCGCCGGCCTCGGAGATGCTGGTCAGCGCGCTGGTCGGATGAAAGGCGCTCGCGATCTTGGCTGCATCGCCCTCGTGGAGACCGTCGAGGTAGGACTGGATCACGCCTTCGATGGCCTTTGCGTCGTCTGTAGCGGTCATGAGATTTGATTTCCGATGTTTTGCGATAGGAGGCCCGGACGTTGTCCGGCGTCACCGCGACAATAAGCGAAATCCGTCGTGCGGTTGACCTAGAAAATCTATTGCATGACAATCTGCCGGATGCCGCGAATAAGCGGCGCGACTGAGTTGAACCAGGCCGGATAGAAGGATGGTTGCCAGCGAAACCTATGCCGAGTTTCTGCGCGAGCAGCTCGCCCCGCTCGGCCGTGTCACGCTGCGGCGAATGTTCGGCAAGAGCGGCGTGTTCTGCGACGGGGTGATGCTGGGGATGGTGACGGAGAACACGCTCTATTTCCGGGTGGACGACCAGAACCGGGAGACGTTTCGGGAAGCCGAGGCATTCCCGCCACTCAATTACGCGAAGCAGGGTGAGATCATCGACCTCGCATTCTGGCGCGTTCCCGAGCGGCTGTTCGACGAGCCCGACGAGTTCATCACGTGGGCGCGCGCCGCGCTGGCGGCGGCGCACCGGATCGCGGCCAAGCGGCCCGCGCCGAAGCAACCCAAAGCGCCAAAGCAACGCAAACGCCCGTGAGCCACCGGACCTGAGGGATACTCAGGCCGCCCAGCGATTGCCTGCCGCGCGCTATCCCGCGGCTGCGTTCACCGCGATCGGCGCGACGTCCTCGCCGCTTGCTTCCAGTTTCCGCGGCAGCCCCGCAAAACCGCGCAGCGCTTCCGCCATCTTCACACGTGCGCTGACGCCGGTGATCACGACGTCCACCATCACCAGGGATGAGTGGATGTGGCCGCGTGCCTGCAATTGCTCGACCGGGACACCGGCGGTGGCAAGCGCCTCGGCATATTCGATGCCCTCGTCACGCAGCGGATCGAACTCGCAGGTCGCCACGAACGCCGGCGGCAGGTTGGCCAGATTGCCGCGCAGCGGCGAAGCGCGCGGATCGGTGCGGTCCGCGGGCGAACAATAGATGTCCCAGAACCAGAACATCAGCGCCCGCGTCAGGAAATAGCCGACCGCATTGTCGGTGTAGGACGCGCGGTCGTACCGGCAATCGGTGACCGGGCACACCAGCAGCTGGCCTGCGATCTGTGGACCGCCACGGTCGCGCGCCAACTGACAGGTGACGGTGGCGATGTTGGCGCCGGCGCTCCAGCCCGCGACCAGCAGCGGTCCCGGTCTGCCGCCGAGCTCGGCCGCATGCTCGGCGATCCAGCGCGTCGCCGCATAGCCATCCTCGGCCGCCGCCGGGAAACGATGCTCGGGCGCATGGCGGTAACCGACGCTGACGACGATCATGCCGCTGCGGCGGCAAAGATCGCGGCAGAACGGATCGTCGGACAGTTCGTCACCCAATATCCAGCCGCCGCCGTGGAAATAGACCACGATCGGATGCGGCCCCGGCGTTGCCGGCCGATAGAGACGATAGGGCAGCGGACCGTCGGCGCCCTGCAGTGCGCCGCTGCCGACCTCGCCGACCGGCCGGCCCGCGGGACGGCCCTTGTTGAATTCGGTGAGGAAGTCGCGCGCGCCTTGCGAACCAAGCGACTCGATTTGCGGCAGGTTCATCTCCGCCAGCATGCCCAGCACCAGCCGCACGTCCGGCTGCAGGCGGACCACCTCGCCATCGTTGCATTGCTCGGCGACATTGGGACCCGTCAGCTTGAAGCCCAGCATGCCGCGGCCGACGACCTCGTTGCAGATGCTGCGGTAGGGGCCGACGCCGCCCGTGTAAGGCATCACGCCCTGCACCTTGCCGGGAACGTTGGCGCCGGTGTACCAGGTGTTGGCCAGCCGGTGCAGCGTCAGCGTCGAGCAATCCGCCATGTGCTGCGCCCAGCCGGCCTGCGCGGTTTCAGTTGCTTCCATGGTGGTGAAGCCGGCCTCGCGCAACGCCGCCAGGCGATCGACCACCCAGTCGACATGCTGCTCGATCGACACCGCCATGTTCGACAGCACCGACGGGCTGCCGGGCCCGGTGATCATGAAGAGGTTGGGGAAGCCCGCGACGGTGAGGCCGAGATAGGTCTGCGGTCCCTGGGCCCAGACGCTCGACAACGACTTGCCGGCGCGTCCGGTGATCGGATGCACCGCCATGATCGCGCCGGTCATGGCATCGAAGCCGGTCGCGAACACGATGACGTCGACATCGACGCTGCGCTTGTCGGTGACGATGCCGGAGGCGGTGATGGCCTTGATCGGTTCCTGCCGCAGATTCACCAGCGTGACGTTGGGACGGTTGTAGGTCGCATAGTAGTTGGTATCGAGGCAGGGCCGCTTGGCGCCGAATGGATGGTCATGCGGGCTCAGTGCCGCGGCAGTCTCGGGGTCCTTCACCACGGCGCTTATCTTCTCGTGAATCAACTTGCCGATCAGCGCGTTGCCGTCGAAATCGACGGCCTGGTCGGCCCAGAGCTGGGTCAGGATGTGGACGAGATCGCCGGCCGCCCAGGCTTTCTCGAAGCGCTCGCGGCGCTCGGCATCGCTCAATTGCCAGCTCACCGCCGTCTCCTGCGGATACGGCACGCCCGCGAGAGACCAGCGCGCCTGCTCGCGATAGGCGGCGCGGTCAGTCTCGAAGTAGGTCTTGCGATCGTCGGGCGGTGCACCGTTATGCGCGGGCAGCGCAAAATTCGGCGTGCGCTGGAACACGGTCAGATGCGCAGCCTGCTCCGCGATCAGCGGAATCGACTGGATGCCCGATGATCCCGTCCCGATCACGGCAACGCGCTTGCCTGCGAGATCGACGCCGTCATGGGGCCAGCGCCCGGTGAAATAGACCGCCCCCTTGAAATCCTTGACGCCGTCGATCTCCGGCGGCTTTGGCGCGGAGAGACAGCCGGTGGCCATGATGTAATAACGGCAGGATACGCTCGCGCCGTTGTCGGTGACGAGTTGCCAGCGCTCGCGCGTGTCATCCCAGTTCGCGGCCTTGACCTTGGTGCCGAAGCGGATGTCGCGACGGAGATCATACCGATCGGCGACGAAGTTGAAATAACGCAGGATTTCCGGTTGCGTGGCGTATTTTTCCGACCAGGTCCAGGCGCGATCGAGTTCAGGATCGAACGTGTAGCTGTAGTCGATGGTCTGGATGTCGCAGCGTGCGCCGGGATAGCGGTTCCAGTACCAGGTGCCGCCGACGTCGCCGGCCTCCTCGATCACCACCACCGAGAAGCCGGCCTTGCGCAGCTTGATGCAGGAGATAGAGGCCGGCAAACCCGGCGCCGACCACCGCGACATCGACCTGTTGGGTCGTACCGCTGTTGGTCGTCTCAGAAGAACGTGCTGCGACCGCTGCGTCTGGCATGCCACTCCTCCCATGTGTTTTATATTTTGGGACAGGCTACTGCCGCGTTTCCGGTTTGTCATCAGGACAAATGCAATCGCTGGATGTTTCCTCGATGCGTGTCCGAGTGCATCGCGATGTCGCTTCCGTGCGAAGCAGCGATTGCGCGACGCCTTTGCTTCACGTCGTCGCGGCAGCAGTGCGGCCTTCCGATGGAGCGCTGAAGGTCGAGACCTTCTTCAGCGACAGATCACCGGTATGGGTCCCTGCGTTCGCAGGGACGACAGTGAGTGTGCCGCGCGATCGTTCGCTACACGCGCTTGCGCCGTTCGCTCGCTGCGGCGGTCATTCCGCCTGCCGCCCAGTTCGGGCTGAAATCCAGCGTGAAGTCGCGAAAGCTCTCCACGGCGGGCGAGAGCGAGGCGCTGTGGCGGACGAACATCGCGATCCTCCATTTGACGGCCGGCTGCAGCAGCGGCAGGAACGTCAGTCCGAAGCCGCGCACCAGCGGCTCCGCCATCGAGGGGCAGATCACGGCGCCCTGTCTCACCCGCAGCATCGACAATGCCGTGTTCACCCGGTGCACGGGCACCAATTCCTTAGGATGATGCCGCGACGGCACGTGGCTCAACACATTGATGGCGATGTTGGGCATGTAGTTGAGCAGCGGCCGCTCGCGCAGATCCTTCCAGCTGACCGACTTGCCCTTTGTCAGCGGGTCGTCGCCGCGCAAGGCCACCCAGAGCGGGTCGGCGCAAATCATGTGAACTTCGACCGATTGGTCCGGAACGACGCCGGCCGGACCGAAGCCGATGTCGGTCGAGCCGTTCTGCAGGCCGGCCAGCACTTCCTGGATCGGCACGTCGTCGAAGCGGACGTCAACGCCCGGATGGCTGTCGCTGTATCCGGCGATCAGCTCCGGCAGCAGCGTGCAGGACAGCGTTTCGGGGGCCGCGACACGCACCAGCCCGCGGCGCAGCTCCTTGAGATTGGTCAGGTTATCGAGCGCCTCGTCCAGGTTCGAGAGCACGCGCCGCGCCATCGGGGCAAAGGTCTCGCCGACCGCAGACGCCGAAACCTTTCGCGTCGTGCGGTCCAGCAGGCGGACGCCGACGCGGGTCTCCAGCTCCTTGATCAGGCCCGAGAGCGCCGCCTGCGACAGATGCATGGCTTTGGCGGCCTCCGAAAAGCTTGAGGCCTCCAGCACGGCCACGTAGGCGCGCAACTGCCGCAGGGTCACATCCATCGCCATGTCGCGCCTCCGGTATCGCCGCCGTCGCCATTTATAGGCACAGCTTATCAATAGGTCAAAAAATACACATTGTTCGATAGAAGGCGCCTCTCTATCGTTGCAACCTCCATAAGACGAAGGCCCGGCGACCGCGGCAATGCGATCGCACCAACGCGGCCCAATGAACGGAACGGACTAGCCGCCCGCCCAGGCGGCTCCTTTTCCCCAGGAGGCATTCATGAAACTCACACGCCGAACGCTGCTGGGGACCATTGCCGCCGGCTTTGCCGCAGCGCCGCACTTTCCTGCGTTTGCCGAGGGCGATTGGCCGTCGCGGGTCGTGCGGCTGGTGTCGCCCTACGGGGCGGGTGGGGCGAGCGACATCTCGTTGCGCATACTGGCCGAGCAGTTCGGGCGCAGCCTCAACCAGCAGTTCATCGTCGAGAACAAGGCGGGGGCGGGCACCCGCGTCGCCAACGAGCTGGTCTCGCGCGCCGCGCCGGACGGATACACCTTCCTCTATGCGGCAGCGCCATTTGCGACGGCCGAAGCCCTGTTCGAGAAACTGAACTACAACCGCAAGGATCTGCAGCCGGTGGCGATGGCCATGCTGGCGCCGTTGTTCCTGGTGGTGAACGCGCAGGCGCCCTTCAGGACGCTTCAGGAGATGATCGACTACGGCAGGTCGAAGCCCGAAGGCCTGACCTTTGGTTCTCCGGGCGCTGGCTCGCAACCGCATCTGGCCGCCGAACTGTTGTTCAGGGATGCCGGCGTCAAGGGCCTGATCGTTCCGTTCCGCGGCGACAACATGGCCTACACGGAGCTGCTGGCGAGCCGTCTCGACGCCACGTTGACCGCGCTCAGCACCGCCTTGCCGCATATCCAGAGTGGCGCAGTTGCGCGTGCTGGGCGTGGCGTCGGCCGAGCGCAGCCCGATCTACCCGGAAGCGATGACCTTGCGTGAGCAGGGGCTGTCCAACGTGGTCGCTTCCGGCTGGTATGGCTTCATGGCGCCGGCGGCAACGCCGCAGCCGATCGTCGATCGCTTGCAGGCGGAAGTCATTCGCGTGCTCGCCGATCCCGAGGTGAAGCAGAAGCTGCTGGTCCAGGGACTGGAAGCACGCCCCGGCACGGCCGCCGAGTTCGGCAAGTTCATCGACGACGAGACGCGCAAATGGGGCGAGTTGATCCGCGCGGCGGGGCTGAAGGGGGAATAGGCACACATAGCGTTTTCAAGCGAAGTGGACACCCGGCTCGCGTCAAGAAAACGCGTCAAAAAAGAATCTAGAGTTCGGTTCTGATTCAATCAGAACCGAACTCTAGTGCGCGTACAGTCCCTCGACGATCGGTAACCGCGCGGCCCGCAGCGCGGGAAACAAGCCGCCGATCAGGCCCACGATCAGCGCCAGCACGACGCCCTCGGCGATCAGCCAGGGACTGAGCTTGAAGTCGAACACCACCTGCGTGAAGTTGCTGCCGAGGGTCGAGGCCGTGACGCCGTCGAAAATCAGATAGGTGGCGGCGGCGCCCAAGCAGCCCGCCGATGGCGGCGAGCAGCAGCGATTCGGCGAGCGTTCCGACGAAGGCGGGGAAGCCGCCGAAGCCGATGGCGCGCAGCGTCGCGATCTCGGTCGCGCGGGCGGCCACCGACGAATACATCGTGTTGAGCGCGCCGGCGATCGCGCCCAGCGCCATCGCGATCGCGAGCGGCCAGCCGAGTTTCTGAATCAGGTCCGATGTCTGCGAGGCCTGTTCGGCGAAGTAGGCGGCCTCGGATTTGACGTCGAGCTTCAGCCGCGGATCATTGTCGCTGTAGCTCTTGAGCTCGTTCAATGCGGCCGGTCCGGTGAGGCGCGCGCGCACGGTCTGCACGACGTTGTTGCGGTTGAACAGGCTCTGCACCACGTTGAGATCGGCCCAGATCTCGGATTCGAACACGCTGCCGCCGGCCTCGAATACGCCGACGACATTCCAGCGCGTGGCGCCGAACGACACAATGGAGCCGATGTCGAATCCCTCGAATTCGCGCAGCAGCGCCTTGCCGACCACCACCTCATTGCTGCCGCGGTTGAACATGCGGCCCGCGGTGATGGTGACGCCCTTGCGCAGCGCGCTGCCCTGTTCGCCGATTCCGCGCAGCGGCAGGTTGGCCTTGGTCTTGGTCGAACGCTTGATGCCGTCGACCACGAGATAGAGTTCCGGCGAGATCAGCGGCTTGCCGTCGCTGCCGCGGGCGATGCCGGGACCGTCCTCGATCAGCCGCACCTGGTCGCGGCTCACCGTGCTGTTGATTTCGGCCTGCGAGCCGGCCCGCAGCACGATCGCGATGTCATCGGCGCCGGAGCCTGCGATGGTGCGCTGGAAACCGTTGGCCATCGCCAGGAAGGCGAGCAGCACGATCACAACCAGCGCGATCGCGATCACCGTCGAGAGCGAGAGCCAGCGCCGCTGCGCAATGCTCTTGAGGTTGATGGCGGTGACCGCCGCGACTTGAAGCCAGAGCGAACGCATGCCTATCCCCGTCCGAGCGCGGTTGCGATTTGCAGCCGCATGGCGCTGAGCGCCGGAATGATCCCCGTGATCAGCCCAAGCGCGATCATCAGCGCCACGCCTTGCAGCGCGATCGTCGGCGATACCGCAAAAGCGGGCGCGATGCCGGAGAGGCTGGCGCGTAGCGAAATCGCGATCAGTGCCGCAATCACCAGTCCGGGAATGCCGCCGAGCAGCGCCAGCAGCACGGATTCGCCGAGCACCATCGCCAAAATGCGCGGGCCTGAAAAGCCGAGCGTCTTCAGCACGCCGATCTCGCGGGTGCGCTCCCGGATCGACAGCGCCATGGTATTGCCGACGATCATCAGGATGGTGACGAAGGCCGCGCCGACCACCAGCAATACGATCAGCGCGATGTTGCCGAACTGCGCCGCGAACGCCTTGCCGAACGCCTTCTCGGTGTCGGTCGAGGTCTCGGCGGTGGAATTGGCGAACATCGCGTCGATCGCTTTTGCCACCCGATCATTGTTGTCCGGCGAGGTGGTCTGGAGGATCATCCAGCCGATGGTGTCCTTGCCGAAACTGCGGGTCTCGTCGAAATAGGGGTATTGAAACAGCAGGAAATTGGTGTCGATGTGATCGGCCTTGCCCTTGACGATGCCGGCAATGGTGAGGTCCCAGGTATGGCCGCCGCTCTTCTGGCTGAAGATGTTGCTCTGAATGGGAATGCGATCGCCGACTTTCCAGCCCCATTTCCGCGCCAGCTTTTCGCCGACCACCGCGCTGCCGCGGTCTCGGGTGAAGGCCTGAAGCTGGTCGGGCGGAACTTCGAATTCGCTGCGGTAGACGTCGAAATAGGTGCCGGGCTCAATTGCGAGCGCCATGACAAAATTCTTCGGTTCCTGATAATAGCCGCCGAACCAGTTGGCGAAGGTCACCTGCCGAACTCCTTCGACCGCTTTCACGCGGTTGAAATAGGCGATCGGCATCGGCTGGGTGAAGTTGATCTTGTTGACGGTGATCATCCGGTCCGCGGCGGCGCGATCCTCGCCAGCGGTAAAGGCGCGGTAGAATCCGGCAAGCACGCCGAAGATCATGAAGGCGATCAGGATCGACACGATCATCAGATACGCGCGTAATTTGCGGCGGAACAGGTTTTTTCGGACCAGGTCGAAGTCGTTCACGCGGCAAGCTCCCGTTCGACGAACCGGCCCTTGTCGAGATGCAGCACGCGCTTGGCATAGTTTGCCGCGGCGGGGTCATGCGTGACCATCACGATGGTCTTGCCGAGTTCGCCGTTGAGCAGTTGCAGGATCGAAAGGATCTCGTCGGCGGACTGGCGGTCGAGATCGCCGGTCGGTTCGTCGCACAGCAGCAGGTTCGGATCCGAGACGATGGCGCGCGCAATCGCCACGCGCTGCTGCTGTCCGCCCGACATTTCACGCGGGCGATGCTTGATGCGATCGGCGAGCCCGACCACGGACAGCGCGGTCTGAACGCGCTCGGCGCGCTCCTTCTTCTTCAACCTGGTGAGCAGCAGCGGCAGTTCGACGTTTTGCGCGGCGGTCAGCATCGGCATCAGATTGTAGAACTGGAAGATGAAGCCGATATTGGCGGCGCGCCAGGCGGCAAGTTCGCCCTCCGAGAGGCCATCGATGCGCTGGTCCGCAACCGCAATCTCACCGGAATCGGCGCGGTCGATGCCGCCGAGCAGGTTGAGCAGCGTGGTCTTGCCTGAACCGGACGGCCCCATGACGGCGATGAAATCGCCGCGCGGTATGGTGAGGTCGAGATGATCGAAGATCGAGATCGTTTCCTTGCCCTTGGTGAAGCGCTTCGCTACGCCGGTTAGGCGAACCATCGGTTGTTCGTCTGTCACGCTTGTCTCCTTTGAGGGCTTCCGGCTGGAGGCTAGTTCGCGGCGGTGGTCTCAACGGCGCCCTTTGCCTTGCCGTTTTCTTTGGCGTCAGCCAAAAAATTCACCTTTACCGCCATGTCGGGCAGGATGCGCGGGTCCTTCTTTTCGAAGCGGATGCGCACTTTCACCGTGGCCTTCTCGCGATTGGCGGTCGGCACGATGGCAATGACAGAGGCGGGAATGGTCCAGTCCGGATAGGCATCCAGCATCGCATTGACGGCGCCGCCGGGAACGACACGGCCGATGAAGGCCTCGTTGACGTCGACTTCGATTTCGATCGAATCCATGTCGACGATGGTGCAGATGCCGGTGCGCGTGTAGCCGCCGACCGACATCGGAGAAATCATTTCGCCGGGCTGCGCGCTGCGGTCGACGACGACGCCGGCAAACGGCGCCCGGATCTGATGCTTGTCGAGCACCGAGGCGCTGCGCTTGGCGTCGATCCTGGCGGTTTCGAGTTGCGACTGCGTCTGGCGCAATTGCGCGCTGAGCACGCCGACCCGCGCCTGCGCCTTGGTCAGATCGGCCTCGGTCGCGAAATTCTTTTGCGACAGGGTTTGTACCCGCTTCATGATCCGGCTCGCGTCCTCAAGGTCGGCGGTGATCGCGGCGATAGCGGCATCGGCGGTCTCGACGCGGGAGCGGGCCAACTCATAATCCCGTTCGGCAAGCACGCTATCGAGCCGCGCGACCACCTGACCCTCGGTCACCGTCATGCCTTCGTCGATGAAGACCTCGACCACCTTTCCGGTGATCTCGGCCGCAACCGTCGCCTTGCGCCGCGCCACTACATAGCCGGAGGCTGCGAGCGTGCCGGCCGCCTTGCTGTTCGTTGCCGCCTGCTGGGGAGGTTGCGGCGTCTGCGGCTGTGCGACGGGCTGCTGTACAGTCTCCTTGGGCGGGTCCTGCCTGCGGTACTCGAAAGCGGCAAAGGCGGCGAAGCCGACGACACAGGCAATAATCGCTGCGGAGATCGGCAGCCATCGGCTACCCGACCGCTCCGCCTTGCTGGCGCTGCGATCGATTTTCAGCGATCTCAACAATTTGCTCTTGTCGTCGGTCATCATTCATTCCATCCGCCTGCTCGCTGCAGTTCCCGCGCGGGCGGCATCATTCTCGCTCTTGTGGTCTCGCTCGCTGCCGGTCTATTCGTCTCGCCATCGTAGGGCGGGCCCTCAGCTTTCGGTGAGGCGGTGACCCCGGCTCGGTTGCAAATCCCGCTCAGCTCTTACGAGCGCCAAGGCGGCGCCCGTTGTTCGGCGAGGCGAATAGCTGGAATTTAAAGCTTAATGGCGGCGGAAGCAATTGCTGCAGCCAGCAAGAGTTGCAAGTGACCAGATGTTGCCATTTTTGGCGTGCGGTGTTTTATCCAATCGCAATCGCCACTTTGCCGAAATGCGCGCCGCTTTCCATATGGGCAAACGCCTGTTTCACCTGGTCGAATGAAAAAATCTTGTCGATCACCGGCTTCATGCGGCTTGTGGCGATGGCATCCGCCATTGCCTGGAGATCCTCGACCGACCCGACCGTGACACCCTGCAACCGTTGCTGCTGCATGACCATCAACGGCAGCCGCGAGTCGGACTTTGGCGGTCCCGCCAGCACGCCGATAAAGCCGATCGTGCCGCCGATCCTGGTCGCCCGGATCGATTCGTTCAGCGTGCCGACGCCGCCCACCTCGACGACCAGATCGACGCCGTGGCCGCTCCACTCGCGGGCTTTCTTCCCCCAGTCGGGCGTTTCGTTGTAGTTCAGGGTGAA
The DNA here is from genome assembly GCA_963816815.1 of uncultured Alphaproteobacteria bacterium. Classification (GTDB taxonomy): domain Bacteria; phylum Pseudomonadota; class Alphaproteobacteria; order Rhizobiales; family Xanthobacteraceae; genus Bradyrhizobium. The sequence goes on along the minus strand of CAWFMW010000020.1, from coordinate 315,823 downwards.
GTCGGCGCCGAGCTGCTTGAGGCGTTCGATCTTCGCATCGCTCGACGAGGTCGCGATGACGCGCGCGCCGCACATCTTGGCAAACTGAATGGCGAACAGGGATACGCCGCCGGTGCCCTGCGTCAGAACGGTCTGACCGGGCTTTATGTCGCCGAGTTTTATCACCGCGCTCCAGGCCGTGACTCCGGCGCAGGGAAGTGCGGCGGCTTCGATATCGCTGAGGTGTTTTGGTGTTCTGACCAGGGCGTGCTTCGGAAAGATGCGATACTCCGTCAGCACGCCGTCGGCCGAGCCGCCGAGGGCCGAGCGCATCTTCGTTTCGCTGGGCTCGCCGCTGGTCCAGTTTTCGAAGAAGCTGCCGATGACGCGGTCGCCAGCCGCGAATTCCCGCACGCCGGGGCCGACCCGTTCGATCACGCCGGCACCATCGGACACCGGCACCAGCGGAAACTTCTGACGCGAGCCGTAACCGCCCTTGACGGTGATGAGATCGCGATAGTTCAGCGTTGCCGCCTTGAGCCGAACCAGCACCTCGCCCGCTCCGGGCTCCGGTACAGGCTTATCGACGAGGGCAAGTCCATCGATTCCGTTCGGTCCCTGTAGCTCGTAGCACTTCAATGGAGCTCTCCTTCGCCGCGGCCGGGTAAGCGCAGTATTGCAGCAAATGCATCGGTTCCGCCAACCCTATCGGTCAGAATCGTGCGGCCATCTCGGCCAGCCGCCGATGCGCGCCCTCGCGGGCGGTGCGGATCGGTTCCACCGCCCCGGTGGTCGGTCCGATCGGCACGAAACGCACGTCGCTGATGCCGATGAAGCGCAGCGCCTCGCGCAGATAGGGGGTCGCCAGGTCGATACGGCCGCGATTCATGCCGGTGATAAAATCGCTGCCGCTCGCCAGGATCACGACCGTCGGCCGGTCCTTGAACAGCGGCAGGTATCCCTGCGCCGGATCGAAGCGAAACGCCAGCCCCGGCTGCGTGATGACGTCGATCCACTGTTTCAGCTTGTAGGGAATGCCAAAGTTCCACATCGGCGTCGAAATCAGCACGCGGTCGGCGAGCGCGAAGCGGAGCGCGATGCGCTCGGTGACCGCAAAGGCATCGCGCTGCGAATCCGTGAACGCCCGTCCGCCGATGCGGGCATATTTGGCCTCCAGCACATACCCCTCGAATTCCGGCAGATGATCCCGCCACAGGTTCATCACGTCGATGTCCCAGTCCGGACGTGCCTGACGGAAGCGGTCGATAAAGACCTTCGCACCGGCCGCGGATTCCGAGTCCGTGCGCGGCGAGCAGCTCAGGTGAAAGAGTTTGGGCATGGCCGCACTCTGTTCATCCAAGCCCCTTGATGACCGCATCGGCGTTGCTGACGACGGCGACGTTCTGCATCGCAAAGTTGATCGAGGCGTTGTGCCAGTCGGCGTTCATGGTCGAGCAGCAGTCTTCCGGAACGATCATGAAATAGCCCTTGTCGGCGCCGGTGCGGGCGGTGTGCTCGACCGACATGTTGGTCCAGGCGCCGGTGTTGATGATCATGTCGCGGCCGGTCGCCTTGAGGATGGTCTCCAGCCGCGTACCTTCCCAGGCGCTCATCCGCATCTTCTCGACGACGAAATCGCCGGCGCGCGGCTCGAGCCCCGAAACCGGCGCCGCGCCCCAGCTTCCGCGCACCATCGCGTTGCTATCGACCAACCCCTCGAACAGCGGCGCGTTGAGCGTGACGCCGGGCGCGCCCGGTTCGACGATGAACCAGACATGGATGATGACGACGCCGCGCGCCCGCGCCGCTTCGGCAAGGCGGCGGACATTGTCGACCACCCGCTGCTGGCGCGCATGTGCCGGCGCGCCGGAATCGGAGAACGCGCCGCCGTCCATGATGACGTCGTTCTGCAAATCCTGAATGATCATTGCGCAGCGCCGCGGATCGAACTGCATGTCGCCGCCGGCCAGTTGAGGCGTGGCGGGCGCGGCGGAGGCTGTACCGGGAGCCGGTCGCAGGCCGGCTGCTCATATAAGGTTCGTGGCGCGGTCCGGCCTTGACCGGGATCGCATAGACCGAGTGTGTCGCGGTCAGATAGAGCGTGCGAAAATCAGCGCCGCCCCAGGCGAGATTGGCGACCAGTTCGGGAACGCGCACCTTGCCGAGCAATTCGCCGGCCGGCGAATAGACCCAGACGCCGCCGGGCGCGGTGACCCAGACATTGCCGCGCTGGTCGCACTTCATGCCGTCGGGCAGGCCGGGTTCGAGTTCGGAGCGAATGCCGCTGGCGAACACGCGCGCATTGGCGAGCGAGCCATCGGCCTCGACGTCGAAGACGCGGATCAGCGCCTGCACGGTGTCGTTGACATAAAGCAGGCGCTCGTCGGGCGAGAAGCAGAGCCCGTTCGGCTGGTCGAACAGATGGCGGTCGACGACAAGTTTCGGCGGGCCGCCGCCCGATGGGACGCGGTAGACGCCCTGGAAGCCGAGCTGCCGCGGCCGCTCGACGCCGTAGACTGGCATCCGACCGTACCAGGGATCGCTGAAATAGATCGCGCCGCTCGAATGCACGCAGACATCGTTCGGACTGTTGAGTTCCTGATTCTCGAAATGCGAGGCGATCACCTCGCGCCGTCCGTCGGGGCGTTCGCGGATCAGGGACGAAGTGGCATGCTCGCAGACAATGAGATTGAGCTCGGCATCGTAGGTCATGCCGTTGCATTTGTTCGAAGGACGCTTGACCTCGACGACGCCGCGCTTGGCATCCCATCGCCGACGCACATCGCCCGGCATGTCCGAGAACAGGAGATAATGATTGACCGGATGCCAGATCGGCCCCTCCGTGAAATCAAAGCCTGTCCCGACCTGGCCCGACCGGCGCGTAGGGGTCGATCAGCGTTTCGAATTCCGGGCGCAGCGTGACATGCGTCATCGGTCCGTCCTTTTCTCGTCACTCAGGCCGGGAACCAGTTGCGCTGAGGCAGGCTCTGAACCACCGGTCCCGGCACCTGATCGTGCAGCCGGCCGACCACGTTGCCGCCCTCGATCTTGGCCGGGCGGTCGTGCACCGGCAGCAAATAGCGCGAACTGCTCAGGAGCTTTTTGATCGCGGCTTTCTCCGCGCGCTTGCTGGTGCCGTGATTGCCTGTGGTGCGCGGCTCGGCGTCGTGGATCTCGTTGAAGGGCGTCACGATCTGGTCGTTGAAATCGTAGATCACGTCGCCGCAGATGGTGGCGATGCCGTCGGCGGTATGAACGTGGATATTCATCGAGCCTTCGGTATGGGCGTTGGCGGCGTCGCAGTAGACGCCGGGCATCAGTTCGACCGGACCGGTCAATTCGAGATCGAGAAAGCGCAGCGCGCTCTTGGTGTGCAGGCGGTCGATCAGGTGCTTGATATCGGGCGCCGGATATTGCGGATGCATCAATCCGGAAACGGAATATTCCAGCTCCTTGCGATTGAGCACGACGGTCGTGTTCATCGGAAACAGATCGTCCTTGCCGGCGTGGTCGATATGCAGGTGGGTGTGGCAGACATAGCGGACGTCGCCCATCCGCACGCCGTGGCGCGCAAGCTGGTTTTCGATCATGTTCTCGTGGAACTGCAGCCCGCGCATGCCCAGCGTTTCCATGATCTGGTTGGAGCGATAGCCGGTGTCGACCACGACCGGATAAGGACCGCCGACGATCAGAAAGCCCAGCGTCAGGACACGGCGGGTCCGGCCGCAATCGCGCCCCAGCACGAGAAAGCTCGATTCCAGTTCGATATCCCCATAGTCCAAAATCTTGATTTCAAGCGGCATCTGTCTCTCCCCGTATTCTCAAGTTCCCAGCCGATAGACGCGGGCGGCGGTTTTGCTCAGAACGGCATCGCGTTGCTCGGTGCTCAGATGGGTTGTCGCGGCGCGATGGGCGTCCACCAGTTCGCGATAGCTGGTCCAGAGTTTTTCGATCGGAAAATTGGAGCCGAACAGGCAGCGGTCGGCGCCGAAGATCGCCACCGTGTCGCCAACGATCTCGGAGATGTGCGCCGGGTCGTTGCGATGGATGAAGGTGCCGAGGCCGGAAAGTTTTGAAACGATATTCGGACAGGCGGCGAGCCGCATCATGCCGCCGCGCCAGGCCGAGCGCCCCTCGGGCGACAGGTCTTCCAGCATGCCGGCGTGCTGCAGGATGAAGGTCACATCGGGACAGGCCGCGGCGAGGCCGGCGGCACCGGCCATCTGCGGCGCGAACACCTGCAGATCGAAGCTGAAGCCATAGTCGGCGAGCCGGGCGATGTTGCGCCGGATTTTTGGATCGGCGCAAAGGTCCGGCCGCGCGGCGAAGCGATAGAGCGGGTTTTCGTGCCAGTGCAACTGCATGCGGACGCCGCGCACCAGCGGATAACGCGCGAGACGATCGAGCTGCGGGCGGACATCATCGACGTTGAAGTCTGCGTAGGCGACGATGGCGTGCGGCCAACCGTGCTCCTTTGCGATTTCCTGCACCCAGGCGGTCTCGTTCTCGAAACGGTCGTTGGCCCAGTTGGTCTGCACATAGACCGAGCGCGTCACGCCGGCGCCGGCCAGATCGTCGAGATATTCCTTTATCGGATAGTTGCGGCGGATCGGTTCGTAGGGGCCGAAGATGCGCGGCTGCATCGGGCCGCTGAGCCAGGGCAGGTCGGCCTGACGCCAGATATGATGATGGGCATCGACGATTTCGGTCACGCGGCCTTCCTTTGTCCAAGCGAGAGAACATGCGAAACGATCGCAGCGGCGGAGCCGCCGTCGACCAGATCATCCACAAAGCGTCGGATCGCGATCAGCGCCTCGGTCTGCGGCTGAAAGCCGGGACCGGCGGCGAGCGGCGTCAGCCAGCTCAGGCGCCAGGCGCGTCGTGACAATTTGGCGACGGCATCGCGCAGTGCAGATGGATCGCCGCGCTCCAGGCCGTCGGAGACGATGACGACGGCGGCGCCGCGCGCATAGCCGCCGAACCGGGGCACGGCGAGGAACGCCTGCAGCGCATCGCCGATGCGGGTGCCTCCGTCCCAATCGCTGACCAGATGGGCGGCGGCTGACAGCGCCTGCTCGCGGCGTTTGACACGTAAAGCGCGGGTGACGCGGGTCAGCCTGGTGCCGAAGGTGAAGACCTCGACATTGGGAGCCGCGTGCATCATTGCATGTGCGAGCTTCATGTTGTCGTCGGTGCGGCCCTTCATCGAGCCGGAGACGTCGATCAGCAATAAAATCTTGCGCGGCCGGGCGACGTCGCTTCAGTCGGCCGAGCCGCAGCACCTCGCCATCGTTGCGCACGCTCTCGCGCAGAGTGCGGCGCAGATCGGCAAACGGACCGCGACGGGCGCGCATGCGGCGATGGCCGCGCCGCCGCGGCAGCCGGGCAGGGGCCTCGCGCGACAGTTTTCGCAAAGCGTCGCCGGTCGTGCTGGCCGCGAAGCGGCGTTCGACCAGCGCCTCCGCACGTGCGGCAACCAGCCCGGACTCGTTGGCCTCGTCCGCCAGTAGCGTTTCGTCCTCGCCGCGTCCTTCCTCCTGCAGGCGAACCACTTCCTCATCTTCTGCGCCCGCGTGATCGATCGCTTCGCTGCCAAGGAAATGGATGTCGAACAGCCGGTCGTAGGTCGCGCGTCGCTCGGGCGGCGGGGCGAGCGTCGCCAGTCCCGCGAGGCGAATGGCTTCCATGCTGCGCGGGCCCAATAGCTCGATCGCCGCGAGAAATGCCGTCGTCTGTTCCGGCGCCACGGCAAAGCCGTTGACGCGCAACAGCGCGGCAAAGGACACGAAGGCGCGAGCCGCGCGCGGCAATGGCAGTTCGTCGCTCACGCGGCAGCCTCCGCAATCAGGGCGTCGAGCCGGCCGGAGATGAAGGTGAGATCCTCCTCGTCCTTCAGCGCGACGCCGATCGAGCGCTTGAAGGCGTCCGGCCAGCGCGCGCCGCGCTCGTGCAGCAGCGTGGCCGCTTCGGCCCAGTCCACGGCCTCGGCAATGCCCGGCGCCTTGCTCAGCGGCTCGCGGCGCAGCTTCCCGACCGCGGCGACAACGGCGCGCGCGGTCGATTCGGCGACGCTCGAGGCCCGCATCATCACGATGCGCGCCTCGCGCTCGGCGGTGGGATAGTCGATCCAGTGATAAACGCAGCGGCGGCGCAATGCCTCATGCAAATCGCGGGTGCGGTTCGATGTCAGCACGACGACCGGGCGTTCCGCCGCGCGCACCGTGCCGCGTTCGGGAATCGAAATCTGGAAGTCGGAAAGGAACTCGAGCAGGAACGCCTCGAACTCCTGGTCGGCGCGGTCGATTTCGTCGATCAGCAGCACGGTGGAGTCAGGGGCGCGCAAGGACGCCAGCATCGGCCGCTCGATCAGAAACGTCTCGCCATAGATGTCGATGCTCTCCTCGCCGGCCTGGCGGATCGCGAGCATCTGGCGCGGATAGTTCCACTCGTAGAGTGCGGCGGATGCGTCGATGCCCTCATAGCATTGCAGGCGGATCAGGCGGCGGCCGAGCACGGCGGCGATCGCCTTTGCCGCTTCGGTCTTGCCGACACCGGGCGCGCCTTCGAGCAGCAGCGGCTTGCCGAGCGCCAGCCCGAGATAGGCCGCCGTCGCGAGACCTTCGTCGGCGAGGTAATACGCCGTGCGTAGCGCCCGTTCGAGCGCCTCGGGGCTGTCGATGCCGACGATGTTGCCGCGGACTGCCATATTGTGCCTCAGCGCCGCGCCTGCGGCCGTGCGCCGCCCTGGGCCTTGATCGCCCGCAGGACTTTCTCCGGCGTGATCGGCAGTTCATCCATCCGCACGCCGACCGCATTGAAGATGGCGTTGGCCACCGCGGGCAGCACGGGGTTGGCGCACATTTCGCCGGGGCCTTTGGCGCCGAACGGCCCGTCGGCCGCCGGCCGTTCCAGCACCGCGATATCGTGCGGGCAGATGTCGCCGGGACCGGGCATCAGATACTCGACGAAGTCGCGTGGGCCATGCGCCGGATCGGGATAATAAGGCTCGGGCGTTTCAAACAGCGCGTGGCTGACCCCCATCCACGCCCCGCCGACGAGCTGCTGCTCCACCAGCCGCGGATTGAGCGCCCGGCCCAGTTCATACGCACTGTCCATCCGCACCATCGCGACCTCGCCGGTTTCGTCGTCGACCTCGACCTCGGCGACGAGACATGCATGCGCGTAGCAGGTGGCCGGCGACATCTCGCCGGTCTCGGGATTCACTTCGGACAGCGGCACCAGAAAGATGCCGCGCCCCGATATCGTCTTGCCCTGCTTGAACTGCGCCGCGATGGCGACCTCCTTGGTAGAGATCGAGCGGTGCGGCGCGCCCTTGACGTGGATATTGCCGCGCCCGTCAGTATCGAGATCGGCGGCGTTGACCTCCAGCTCCTCGGCGGCGGCCTCCATCATGACGCCGCGCGCCTCTTTTGCCGCCGCCATCACCGCGTTGCCGACGCGATGCGTGCCGCGCGAGGCGAACGAGCCCATGCAGTGGGGGCCGGTGTCGGAGTCGGCGGTATCGACATAGACGTCCTCGACCGGCACGCCGAGCGTCTCCGCGCAGATCTGCCGCGTCACGGATTTCATGCCCTGGCCGAGATCGATCGACGACAGCGATACCGTGAACTTGCCGCTCGGGTTGGAATGAACCAGCGCCTGGCTGGGATCGCCGCCGAGGTTCATGCCGATGGGATAGTTGATCGACGCAATGCCGCGTCCGCGATGTCTGGCCATGGTCAGCGCCTCCTGGTGCCGAAGACGGAAGAAAAGCGGGTGGCGCCATGCGACGGCGAGGGAGCCTGCGGCCGCGGGGGAGGGGGCGTCGGCGTGGGAGGCGGTGGCTGGATCGTCGCTGGCGGCGTCCGATCGTAGGTGGTTCGCTGCTGTGAAGCGGCGGCGCGCTGCGGCGCGGGCTCGCGCGGCGTCGGCGATATTGCCGCCCGGTTGCCGCCGCCGTCCTTGCGCGACGACATGCGCTTGACTTCCTCGCGCAGCGGCCATTTGGCCTTTTCGGCCGCGACCTGCACGCATTCGATCAGCGCGGTGTTCTTGGCCTCGCGCCGGTGCGCCTTCATGTCGCCGTCGCGATAGGCGTTGAGAATCCGGAACTCCATCGGATCGATGCCGACGAGATGGGCGAGCTTGTCCATCTGGCATTCGAGCGCAAAGTCCATCGCCGTAACGCCGAAGCCGCGCATCGCGGTTGCCGGCGTGCGGTTGGTGAACACGCAATAGATGTCGCCGTAGACGTTGGGGATCGTATAGGGGCCGGGCAGGTGCGCGGCGCATTTGACCACGGCGTAGCTGGACAGCCGCGTATAGGCGCCGCTGTCGAAATAGGCGCGGATCTTGCGCGCGACGATGCGGCCGTCGCGCATCACGCCGTCCTTGATGTAGATGCGTTCCGCCCCGCGCGGCGAGCCGAACTGCATCTCCTCTTCGCGGCCGAGCTGATAGCGCACCGGACGCCCGGTCAGCATCGCGCCGAGAATGGCGAGCGGCTCGGTGAGCGTATCAACCTTGCCGCCAAAACCGCCGCCGACGGTTCCGCCGATGAAGTGGAAGGTGTTGGAGGGAACGTCGAGGATTTTGGCGCAGGTGTCGAGCGAGAAGAACAGAGCCTGCGTCGAGGTGTAGACGACGTAGCGGCCGTTGGTGTCGGGGGCTGCGATCGAGCCGTTGGTTTCGGTCGGCGCGTGCTCGATCGGCGCCATCTGGTAGCGCTGTTCGAGAACGTGATCGGCCTCAGCGAAACCTCGCTCGACGTCGCCGAAGCGCAGTTTCTGGTGGTCGTAGACGTCGTGATAGACGAACGTGTTCTTGGGATAGGTCTCGTTGACGACGGGTGCGCCTGGTTTCAGCGCCTCCTCCACGTCGAACACCGCGGGCAGCGGCTCGTAATCCACCCGCACCTTCGCGAGTGCCTCAAAGGCCTCCCGCGGGCTGTCGGCGACAACCGCGACGATCGGCTCGCCCCTGTAGCGCACCTTGTCGACCGCCAGCGACGGCTCGTCGTCCTTGCCGAAGTTGATCAGGCTGAGCAGCGTGTTGAGATTGACCGGCACGTCGGCGCCGCGAATGATGCGGCGCACGCCGGGCGCGCGTTCGGCTTCTGTCGTGTCGATGCGGCGCAGGCGGGCATGCGCGTGCGGGCTGCGCAATACCTTGAGATGCAGCATTCCCTGCAGCTTGTGGTCGTCGAAATAGGTCGAGGTGCCCGTGACATGGCCGAGCATGTCCTGGCGTTGCGTGCCCTTTCCGATCTCTTTCAGATTGTCGTCGCGCTCGTCGGCGAAGATGTCCTTGCGCAGTTCCAGCATGGTCGTTCCCTTCAGGCGCGGGCGCGTCCGCTCGTGGCGGCGGCGAGGACGGCGTTGATGATCGGCTCGTAGCCGGTGCAGCGGCAGATGTTGCCCGAGATCGCTTCGACGACCTCGGCACGGGTCGGCGAAGGATTACGATCGAGCAACGCCTTCGCCGCCATCAGCATCCCCGGCGTGCAGTAGCCGCACTGCGCCGCGAATTGCTCCATGAAGGCGCGCTGCAGCGGGTGCAGGTTGGGCCCGTCCTTTATCCCATCGAGCGTCTCGATCGCGCGGCCATTCACGGTTTCCGCCAGCGTCAGACAGGAAAGATGCAGTTCGCCGTCGATCAGCACACTGCAGGCGCCGCATCCGCCCTGGCCGCAGCCGAATTTCGGCGTCATGTCGCCGATCAATTCGCGCAACGCCACCAGTAGATTAGTGCCGCCGTCGACGAACAACGCGACGTCGCGGCCGTTGTGACGAAACTGGAGCGGGGTCTTGGTCATGAATGCTTACTCCAGGTCGGACAGCAAGCGGCGCAGATGGACGCCGACGATCTCGCGGCGATACCAGGCGCTGCCAAGGGCATTGTCGGTGGGCGAAACGCCCTCCGTTGCGGCTGCAGCCGCGGCGCTGATCGTCGCATCGTCAAGCGAGCGCCCCTCCAGCGCGCGCTCGGCGGCCCTTGCGCGAATTTGCGTCGCGGCCATCGAGCCGAGTGCGATGCGCGCGCCCGATATACGGCCACCGCTGACGGGCAGATGCGCCGCCAGCGTGATCACCGACCCGCCCTTCGGCTTGATGCGGGCGATCTTGCGATAGCGAAAGGCTTCAGCGCTCGCAGGCCGCGCACAGGAGACGGCGAGCACCAGCGCGCCGCTCTGGCGTTCGCGGGATTGCAGAAATTCCTCAATTGGCATGTCGCGGGCGCCCAGTCCGCCCTGGACGGATATGGTCGCGTCAAGCGCCAGCAGCGCGACGGTAAAATCGCCATAGGGGATGGGCGCGAACAGATTGCCGCCCACCGTGCCCATGTTGCGTACCGCCGGTCCGCCGATCAAGCGGGCCGGCGCGTGGAGAAAGGCAAGATCGCGTTCGGCCAGAATGTTTGCGAAAGTAACGCCGGCCCCGAGCGTGATGCGCGAGCTTGCCACATCGATGCGGGACAGCGCCTGGTCGGTCGCGCGCACGACGGTCGAGATCGAGATATCCCCTTCGTTGAGGGCGCGCATCACAAGCGTGCCGCCGCCGAGATAGCGCGCGCTGCGGTCGGACGACAATGCCGACGCCGCCTCGCCAAAACTCGCAAATGTCTTCACCGTGACGGGCATGGGTTTGCCTCCGCGATCATGCGGCCTCCTTCAGGTGCCGGCGTATGGAATCGAAGCCGGCTTGATAGATCTGTTCCGCGACCATCTGCGTGAGCATTTCAGCATCCGCGGGCCGCGTGTTGAACCGGGATTCCCAGTGCCAGAAGGTGCGGTCGCCGTCGGTGACCGGCAGCAGGCGCACATGGGCCACATAATTGAACATCGGGATCGGTGTATCTAGCAGGCAATAGCTGAAGGTCTGTTCGAGGTCGGATAGCGCCAGCAATTGTTCGCGCAGTTCCGAGCCGTCCTGCAGCTTGAAGCGTCTGATACAGCCGATCTTGTCCGAAGCCTGCGCGCGCTCGATGGTGCTGGTGGCGACCGCGGGATGCCAGCGGTCGTGGCCGTTGAAATCGCGCAGCACATCCCAGACCGCGCCGGTCGGCGCGTCGAGAACAGTGCTTTTGACGATATGCGCCATCGCTAAAGCTCAATGGGCTTGGGCTGACTCTGCTTGCTCGCTTCGCCTCTCCCGCTTGCGGGGGAGGCCGACGCGCTCGAAGAGCGCGGCGGGTGGGGGCTCTCTCCACACGGAGAATCCCGATGCCGAAGCACCCCCACCCCAGCCCTCCCCCGCAAGCGGGAGAGGGAGAGCACCTGCGTCGTGGCAACATCCAAATCTGATCCCATCATGCCTTAACCTCCAAAGGCGCGCTTGAGCGCATCGAAGCCGCCTTGAAACACGCCGGTCCCGATATTGCCGACGAGTTCGTTCTCGCGCTCGGGCGCACAGTCGAACTCGGCGGTCCATTCCATGAACGTCTGGTCGCCGTCGGTCACCGGCGTCAGCCGCAAGGTCGCTACGTAGTTCTCAACCCCCATGGGGGACTCCAGGATGGAGTAGGTGCAGAACATGTCGTAGTCGGAGAGCCCGAGCAGCTTTTCGCGGATGCGGTCGCCGTTGCGCAGGCGAAAGTCGCGCACGCATCCGATCTTGTCCGCGGGCTCGCCGCCCTCGATGCGGCTCTCCGCGATCGCGGGATGCCAGTTCGGCAGGCCGTTGAAGTCGCGCACGCGCGCCCAGACGCGGTCGTTGCGGGCGTTGACGACGGTGGAGACGTAGACCCGGGCCATGGCGTACTCTTAACCTTTCTTGCGCGGGCCGCGTTCAGGGGCGGGGTCCGCGGCGTCGGTGGCGGGCGGTGCATCGGATTTGGCCGGGCCGGCCTTACGCGTCGATTCCTTGATGCCCTGCATGTCGCGCGCCTCGCGAATCAGGCCGGGCATCTTGGCGAGGCTGCCCCCCTCGATGCCGATATCGGCCAGGATCGAGTCGATCAGCGGCGCTTGCACCCGGTAACGCAACGCGGAATCGATCACCTCGTCGGTCGGGCTGCGACCGCCGCCACCACCGCCCCCGCCATTGAGGCCGTCGACACTGAGAATCCGAATCCCCTCGATCTTCTCCATCGGCTTGACGCTCTCGCGCACGATCCCCTCGATGCGATCGAGCAGTTTTCTGCGGAACAGCGAGTAGCGCGCCTGGTCCGTGAGCACGTTCTCGGCTTCGTTCAGCAGCCGCTGGGCCTCGGCCTCGACAGCGGCGCGCACGCGCTCGGCGTCGGCCGCGATCTTCGTCTCTTCGGCCCGCTTCTCCGCCATCAGCACCTCGATGGTCTTTTGTCGTTTGGCGATCTCGCTGTCGCGGGCGGTGACGACGCGCTCGGCCGCTTCGGTCGCGCCCACGCGCGCATCCTCGGCGGCCACCTTGGCCGCGGATTCCTCCAGTGATTTCTGATAGAGGGCGATGGCCTTCTCCATCAGCGCCGTTTCGACTTCCTTCTCGCGATTGACCTCCAGCTTGCGCAGGTCGCGCTCGCGGCCGACGCGGGCCTCGTCGAGGCCTCGGTCGGAGGCGATGCGGGCGCGCTCGACCTCCTCGCGGGAGGCGATCTCGGCCTCCTGCAGCGCCTGAACGCGGGCGACTTCGAGCTGTTCGATCGCGCGACGGCGCGAGAGCCGGGCGGTTTCGAGCGCCTGTTCGCGCGAGACATCCGTGGTCTCGACTTCCTTGCGCGCGATGATTTCCGCTTGCTTGACCTGGCGGTCGGCATCGATCCGCTCGGAGCGCTTGGCGGCGAGCGCGATCACGCGCTCCTCGTCGGCGATCTCGACCGCCTTCTTCTGGTCGATATTGAGCACCTCGCGGGTTTTTGACGAGGCGATGCGCTCGGCCTCCAACGCCAGTTCGACTTCGACACGCCGCCGTTCGATCGCGTCGCGGCGCTTGAGCTCGGCAGCCTCGATCGCTTCGGTGCGGTCGATCTCCAGTCCCCTTGTTTCCGTCTCGGCCCGGATACGCTGGGCGGCGATCACCTTCTCCTGGGCAATGCGCGCGGCCTCGATGGCTTCGCGCGAGGCGATGTCGGCCTCCTCGATCGCGCGGTTGCGTGCGATTTCGAGCGAGCGAACGCGCTCTTCCTGGGCGATACGCGAGGTTTCGGTCGCTTCGCGCGCGCTGATCCCCGCGACTTCGAGCGCCTGGTTGCGCTCGATTTCCAGTTTGCGCGTCGAGTGCTCGGCGCCGATCCGCTCCGCCGCCAGCGTCCGCTCCCGCGCAATCCGTGCGGCTTCCACCGCCTTCTGCGCCTCGATCTCGGCTTCCTGAATGGTGCGTACCTGCGCAATCTCCAGCGAGCGAGTGCGCTCGTCGGAAGCGATCCGCTCGACATTGACGATGGTGGTCTGGGCGATCCGGGCCTTTTCGGTCGCCTCGCGCGCCGCGATTTCGGCTTCCTCGACCGCGCGGGTGCGTTCGATCTCGCGCCGTCTCGTTTCCTCCTCGTTGGCGATCCGTGCATCCGTGATCGAGCGATCCTGCTGGATACGTGCCTTCTCGACCGCTTCGCGGGCCGTGATCTCGGCTTCCTCGATCGTTCGGGTCCGCTCGATGTCGCGCTGCCGCACCTCGCGCTCGGAGGCGATACGCGCGGTGTCGACCGCGCGCTGGTTGGCGATCTTGGCTTTTTCGATTTCCTCGCGCGCCAGCAGTTCCTTTTCCTCCACGGCGCGGGTGCGCTCGATCTCGCGGTGACGGGTCTCGCGTTCGGAGGATATCCGTGCTTCGGCGATCGCCTGTTCGTTGGCGATGCGGGCCTTTTCGATCGCCTCGCGGGCGGAAATCTGTGCCTGCTCAGCCTCGGTTTCGCGCAACGCGCGCTCGCGCGCTACCTCGGTGCGTTGCAGTGCGCGGCGCATCTCGATGTCGCGTTCCTGGTCGAGGCGGGCGGTCTCGCTCTCGCGTTCGATCTCCAGCGCCTGGCGCTCGGCATCGAGGTTGCGGGTGCGGATCTTGATCATCGAATCCTGTTCGATGTCGTTGCGCAGCTTGCGCTTGGCCTCGATGTCCTCCATCAGGCGGGTCAGGCCCTCGGCGTCAAACCGGTTCGACGGATTGAAATATTCGAGATCAGTCTGATCGAGGTCGGTGATGGCGACCGACTCCAGCTCTAGCCCGTTCTGGGCCAGCGCCTCGGCGGCGGCAGCCTTGAGCCGCGTGACGTACTCGCCGCGCTGCTCGTGCATCTGCTCCATGGTCATTTCGGCGGCCACAGAGCGGATCGCGGAAACGAACTTGCCGGAGAGCAGGGCGTGCAGCTGCTCAGGCTCCAGCGTGCGCCGGCCGAGCGTGGCGGCGGCGATCGCGACCGCCTCGCGGGTCGCTTGCACGCGGACGTAAAAGTCGGCCTCGATGTCGATCCGCATCCGGTCGCGGGTAATCACCGCGTCATGCTTGGCCCGCACGATGCCCATCGGCAGCACGTTCATGTTGACCGGCGTGTAGTCGTGAATGAACGGCAGCACGAAGGCGCCGCCATTGATCACCACGCGTTCGCCGAGCAGGCCGGTTCGCACAAAGGACACTTCCTTCGACGAGCGGTGATAGAGCCAGTTCACGATGTAGACGACGATGGCGATCACGACGATCGCGACGATCAGCCAGAGGATCAATTCGCCAACCAGGTTCCCCGACATCTCTTCCTCCCTTTGCTCCCGGCGTTACCGCGCGCCGATCGCCTTGAATTTACGAACCTGTTCCGTCAGCGCCCGCTCCACCGGCAGGCGCTCCATCGAGGAGGCGCCGTAGAAGCCGTGGCACTTGCGCGTGTGTTTCATGATGAAGTCGGCGTCGGCGGGTTCGGCGATGGGCCCGCCATGGGCCAGCACCAAGATGTCCGGATTGACGCTGAGCGCCGCTGCCGCCCAGGTGTCGATCTGTTCCGGACAGTCTTCGAGTTTAAGCGCGGTGTGTGCGCCGATCGCGCCGCCGGTGGTCAGGCCGAGATGGCAGACGATGATGTCGGCGCCTGCAATCGCCATCGCGGCGGCTTCGCTTTCGCTGAATACGTAAGGCGTCGTCAGCATGTCCTTGTCACGCGCCTTGGCGATCATGTCGATCTCCAGC
The DNA here is from genome assembly GCA_963816815.1 of uncultured Alphaproteobacteria bacterium. Classification (GTDB taxonomy): domain Bacteria; phylum Pseudomonadota; class Alphaproteobacteria; order Rhizobiales; family Xanthobacteraceae; genus Bradyrhizobium. Next base: position 300,761 of record CAWFMW010000020.1, on the reverse strand, counting down.
GCGTAGGACATTCCGGTTTCCTCAAGATTGGCGCGGAAAACCCCATCGATCAGCCCGACGGTCGGAAAGTTCTGCACGCCGGCAAAGCCGAGCGCCTTCAAGTGGTCGAGGAAAAGGTCCATGTCACGGAACGGATCGGTGCCGTTGACACCTGCGAGCACCGGCGTCCTCGTGACGACCGGGAGCACTTCGCCGGCCATCTCGACGACGATGGCGTTGGCGTCGCCATAGGGCATCATGCCGGCCAGCGACCCGCGCCCGGCCATGCGGTAGCGGCCGGAATTGTAGATCACGATCAAATCGACGCCGCCGGCTTCCTCGCATTTGGCTGATAATCCCGTGCCGGCGCCGCCGCCGACGATCGGCTCGCCCCTGGCGGCCATGGCGCGAAACTTCCTCAGGATGGCTGAACGTTCGAACTTCGCCATGGTCACCTCGCGACTTTCCGACGGGTCCCCGGGCGTCCGATGAGAGGACGAAGCGCGGTGACGATGGCGGATGCAAATTCGGGATCGTTGATGTGGCGCTTGACGCGGACAAGCTGACGATTGCTGGTCTGGCGCACGCTGCGCTCCAGCGCCGTGAACAGCGCCGAGTCCGCCTCCGGATCCCAGAACGGCTGGCCCGGCGCGTCGAGCGCGGAGACGCCGCCTTCGGGTAAGAAGAAGCGCACCGGCCCGTCCATCCGGTTGAGCTTGTCGCCGATCCAGCGCCCGATGCGCTCGTTCTCCTCCGGCGTGGTGCGCATCAAGGTCACCTGCGGATTGTGAACGTGGAATTTGCGCTGGCGGTAGCGCTCGGGGATGGTGTCCGGCGCACCGAAATTGACCATGTCGAGCGCGCCTGCGGAGCCGATGAAGGGCAGGCGGGTGCGGATAACAGCGCCAAAGCGGTCGTCGGTCGCCGGGAATACGCCGCCCATCAGGAGATCGCAGACTTCCGTCGTCGTAAGGTCGATCACCGCGGCGAGCATGCCGGAATCGACCAGCTTCTCCATCGATCGGCCGCCGACGCCGGTGGCGTGGAAGACGAGACATTCGAAATCGTCGCGCAGCTCGGCGGCGATCTTCTGCACGGCCGGCGTCGTCACGCCGAACATGGTGATGCCGATTGCGGGTAGATCGGCCGGCGCGTTGCGTTCAGGCTTGGCCTGATTGTCCAGACGCGCCTTCACCATGCCGGCGATGGCGTTGGCGCCATTGGCAAGCACGGCGCGCGAGATCGAGTTGAGGCCCTGCACGTCTGTGACCGAATACATCATGGTGATATCGGCCGGTCCGACATAGGGGCCGACATCTCCCGACGCGACCGACGAGATGATGAGCTTTGGTACGCCGACGGGAAGGGCGCGCATGCCGGGCGCGACCAGCGAGGCGCCGCCGGATCCGCCGGCCGAGATGATGCCCGCGACATTGCCTTGGCGGCGCAGCCAGTTGGCAAAGGCGTCCGCCATCGCCGTCACCGACGCACCGCGGTCGGAACCGAACACGCTCGATCCGCCGCGGCCGTGGTTGAGCGCGATTTCCTGGGCGGAGACATCGCAGGTGGAGAGTTTTCCGCTGGTGGATACGTCGACCAGCCGCGTCCGCAAACCTTGTCCGGCGATCACGTCGCGAATGAAGCGCAGTTCCTCGCCCTTGGTATCGAGCGTGCCCGCGACGAGGACGACGGGAGGCCCTGACGCGCTTTGCACAGCCGCGCCGGCCTGGCGCCTTTGCCGCGTAGCATCTTCGATCCGCGTCACGCCGATCGAAAGCGTGCGCGCGGCGGCCTCGATGCGGGCAATGGGGGCGGGCTGCGACCAGCGCGTCGGCAGCGTGGGATTGGAGATGTAGATCCGGATTGGCGCCGTACTCGCGGCGCGCGGTGGTGCGGGACGCGCTTCGGCGTTGGCGTCGGCCGCTTCAGTATCCAATTCCGGTTCGGCGTGGACGCCAACTACGCCAACCCCGAGCAGGCGTTGTTGCAGCTCCCGGTCGGCGGCAAGACGCGCAGAGTCGATGATCCGGTTGATCCGGCCATTGACCATGATCGCAACGTTCTTCGAAATCGCGGTGGCGACGCCGATATTCTGCTCGATCACCAGCACCGACATCTCGCCGTCCTCGCCGAGGCGCACCAGCATCTCCTCGACCTGGGCGACGATGACAGGCGCAAGCCCTTCGGTCGGCTCGTCCATGATGAGCAGATGCGGATTGGTCAGAAGTGCGCGCGAGATCGCCAGCATCTGTTGCTCGCCGCCCGAGAGCTGGCCGCCGCCATGGTCCTTGCGCTCGGCGAGACGGGGAAACGTCTCGTAGATGCGATCGATGGTCCAGGCGCCGCGCCGCATCCCGGCCGCAAGGCTCAAATGCTCGGCGACGCTGAGCGAACGCCACAGCCGCCGCCCCTGCGGAACATAGCCGACGCCGGCCTTTGCGATCCGCGCCGGGCTGAGGCGGGTGATATCATCGCCGCGCACGCGAACCGAGCCGCCGCTTGACCGCAACAGGCCCATGATGGTCTTGCACAGCGTGGTCTTGCCCATGCCGTTGCGGCCGACCACCGAGAACACGCCTGAATCCAGCGTCAGGTCGACGCCCTGCAACGCGTGCGAATGGCCGTAGTAGACATCGAGGCCTCGGACTTCGAGCGCGGGTGCGGCGCGGCGGATCTCAGGCATGACCGGCCCCCAGATACAGTTCCTGCACCTCGGGGTCGGCTTCGATCTCGTGCGGCAGGCCTTCCTTGAAGATGCGGCCGTTGTGCATCATCGTGACGCTTTCGACGACGCGAAGTGCTACATCCATGTCGTGCTCGATGATGATGTAGCCGATGTGGGCGGGAAGCGACGTCAGGATTTCGATCAGTTCGCGCCGTTCGGTGGGGGACAGCCCCGCAGCCGGCTCGTCGAACAGGATGAAGCGCGGGGCGCCGGCGAGCGCGAGTGCGATCTCGAGCTGCCGCTGCTGGCCATGCGCCAGCTCCGCGACCAATCGCTCTTTGACCGGCGTCAGATGCGTCGCCTGGATCAGCGCTTCGGCCGAATACATCAAGGCGTCGTTTGCGCCCGGGCGCAGGATCGAAAAGCGTCCGCGCGAAACGCCGCGGCAGGCGAGGTAGACATTGTCCCGCACCGTCAGGCCGGGGAACAACGCCGAGATCTGGTAGGTGCGGCGCAGGCCGCGCCTGATCCGTTCGTAGGGCGGGAAGTGGGTAATGTCCTCGCCGAAGAAGCGGATGGTGCCGGATGACGGCGGAAAATCCCCGGTCACGCAGTTGAACAGCGTGGTCTTGCCGGCGCCGTTGGAGCCGAGCACGGCGCGGCGTTCGCCCGGGCGAACCGTGATGGTGACGTCGGTCAGCGCCGCGAGCGCGCCGAACAGCCGCGTGACGCCACGTAGCTCCAAGGCGGCGCCGGCGCCGACGGACGAAAAGCGTGGCGCTGATCTATCCATGGCGATGGCCTCCGCCCGGGCGCTTGTCGGTAGCGGATGCGCGGCGGCGCCATCGCTCCCACAACCCGATCACGCCATCCGAGGACCAGAACACGATGGCGAGGAAGCCGAGGCCGATCAGCAGGCGGAAGCGGTTGCCGTCGAGCCCGAACTTGACCAGCAGATCGAGCGCGAAGGTGCGCAGGATGACGAAGATGAAGGCGCCGATGTAGGGGCCGACGGGACGGGTGATGCCGCCGACCACGGCGATGATCAGAATATCGATACAGGCGTTGACGCTGACCGAGCCGGGCGAGATCTGCCGGTAATTCCAGACCTGCAGCACGCCGCCAAGCGCGGCGATAAAGGACGCAAAGGCGTAGGCCGCCACGCGGTGCGCGTTGACATTGAAGCCGAGCGCCGCCATGCGGCGCGGGTTGTCGCGCACGCCCTGCAGCGCGAGGCCGAACGGCGCGCGCGAGACATATTGCACGGCGAAATAGCAGAACGCCGCGACGCCCAGCGTGACGTAATAATAGGGAATGTCGGCGCGCCAGTCGACGCCCCAGAATTTCGGCGTGGCGATGGTGTTGATGCCGGTGTGGCCGCCGAAGATCGCCCAGTTCTGGTTGGTGAAATAGTAGAAGGCCGCGCCGATCGCGAGCGTGATCATGATGGTGTAGATGCCCTCGGTGCGCACCGCGAGCGTGCCGCCGAGCGTGCCGAAGATGGTGGCGAGCACCAGTGCCATCGGCGTAGCGAGCCACCACGGCCAGCCCAGGCTGATATTGGTGTTGGCGCTCATGCCGAACACCGCGACCATATAAGCGGCGAAGCCGGCGATGGTGAGCTGCATCAGGCTGACCATGCCGCCATAGCCCGCCAGGAACATCAGGCTGAGCGCGATGGTCCCGAGGATCAGCGTCGTGGCGAAAATCTCGATCAGGAAGAAGCCGCTGGCGATGAACGGCATGATCAGGAGGATCACCGCCACCAGCCAGACGGCAGGCTGGTTGAATTCCGGCCACGCCAGCAAAGTCGCGCGCGCCGTTGCCGGCCGGCTTGTCTCCTGATGCGTGCCCTGGACCAGCGACATGTCAGCGCCTCGCCAGCAGGCCCTGCGGCCGCAGCGCCAGCACCAGCACCATGATCAGGAAGGTCACGACGATCGCGTAGGTCGGGATGTAGACGGAGCCGAGCTGCTCGGCGAGGCCGATGATGACGGCGCCCAGCGCCGCGCCCGGGATCGATCCCATGCCGCCGACAATGACGACGACGAGGGAAGCCAGCAGGAAGCGGGTGTCCTCGCCCGGCGAAAGCGACTGAAAGGTGCCGCCGACGACGCCCGCGATGCCCGCAAGGCCTGCGCCGAGCGCGAACACGACGACGAAGACGAGCTGGATCGGCACGCCGGTCGCGGCGAGCATGTCGCGGTCATCGACGCCGGCGCGCACCATCATCCCGACACGGGTGCGATTGAGCGCCAGCCACATCGCGATACCGATCACGACGGCTGCTACGAAGATCACCAGCCGCACCATCGGGTAGCGCAGGTAGACCGCCTCGCCCGACGATTTGACCGCGGTGACCAGCGGCAGTTCGATCGGGCCGACCAGCCAGCCCGGGGTCTGGATCTGATAGAAATCGCCGCCGAACACCCACAGCATCAGATCCGCGAACACGATCGAGAGCCCGATCGTGACCATGGTCTGGCGCAGATCCTGCCCCTCCATGCGGCGGAAGACGACGATCTGCAGCACGACCCCGAGCAGCGCCACGCCGAGAAACGCGACGATGAAGCCGAGCACCCAGGAGCCGGTCCAGGTGCTGATGGCGTAGCCGATATAGCCGCCGAACAGATAGAGCGAGCCATGCGCCAGATTGACGTTGCGCATCAGGCCGAAAATCAGGGTGAAGCCGCTGGCCACCAGGAAGTAGAGGCTGCCGAGCGTGATGCCGTTGAAGACGGCGTTGAGAAACACCCGCTTCCGGCCGATCGCCTCTTCGAGGCCGGGCGGCCAGACGGCCAGGATCAGCCACAGCATCACCGCGACCGCGATCAGCAGGATCAGCGCCCATGCCGGATGGCGTTCGATGAATCGTGTCACGGTTTTGGCCCGGCCGTCGCCATGCCGTCCTCCCAGACGCCGCGGCCTTTTCGGCTCGCGTTTCAGGGCATCCTAGCGGCGCCGCGGAGCTTGCACTTGATTGTCAGTATCTTTTCGCGAGCCGATGCGCTCAGGGCCGCAAGACTTTGGCGGCGCGGCGGTATTCGGTCGGCGCCATGCCGACATTGGCGGCGAAGAAGCGCGTGAAACCGCTTTGCGAGGAGAAGCCGAGATCGAAGCCGATATCGGCGATCGGCACTTCGGTCGCCACCAGCGCGTCCAGCGCCTGTTCCATGATGAGCGTGTTGAGATAGAGGTTCGGGGTGACGCCGGTCTGGGTGCGGAACAGCCGGTAGAAGTGCGGACGCGACAGCCCGGAGTCCCGCGCGATCGAATCCAGTTCGATCTCGGCGCCCGGACTTTCGGACATCAGCTTGATGGATTTGCGGACGCGGAAGTCGGTGACGGCGGCGGCGGTGCGCGTCTCCTGCGCCGGCTCGGACCGCTGCCAGCTCTCCTCATAGCAACTGTCGATCAACTGCCTGAGTTCGCAATCGAGGCTGCTGAGTGATGGTGCGCCGCAAACCAGCGCGGCGGATCGCCGGATGTGCTTGTCGAGCGTGGCCGTGCGCTTGAAACAGGTGCGGCCGAACCGCAGGCTGTGGGCGCGCGCCGCATCGGGAGCGAACCATTCGGCGTTGACGTAAAGCACGAAGAAGATCGCGCCGTTCTCTACGTCGGTGGGGACAAAATTGTGTGGTTCCCAGGGGTTGATGGCGACAATGGAGTCTTCCGTGAGCAGCCATCGCTCATCGCACACGTCAATGTGCGCCGGCGTTCCACCGACATGAAAAATCAGATGCCCTTCGCGATGCGCATGCATGTTGAAGGGGCGGTTCAACTGATAGACCGTCGCGCGACCGAACCGGCCGTGGAAGACGGCGAGAGCCTTGCTCATGCCTTCCCTCCCGCGGGGATGTTCTTGTCTTTTTCAACCAGCGTTCAACATCCGCCGCGGGAATGCAAGGGAAGATCACGTCCAGCCCGGGCCCGAGCGGACCCCGGCGCGTGACCGGGGCCCGTTCGCAAATGCGAAGAACTCAGTACTTCTTGCACTCCGGAACGGTCCGGCTCGGCAGCCCGATCTTGGCGAATACCGCCGGATCGTAACCCAAGGTCTGGTTCACGTCGGGAATGACCTTCACGACCTTTGAGAACAACGCGCCCTTGCCGTCGTCCACCACTTCGGTGACGAAGTTGGTGCCGATCGCCTGGCGGTTGGCGTCGAGCTTGATCTTGCCGTTGGGCGCGTCGAGCACGATCTTGGCCAGCGCTTCCCTGTACTTCGCCTGGTTGTTGCTGAGGTCGCCATTGACCTCGCGCAGCGCGAGGATGAGCGCCATCGTCGAGCCGTAATAGTTGGTGGCGAGCAGCGAGGGGCTCGGGAACCGCTTGGCCGGCGGGAAGGCGTCCTGATAGGCCTTCACGAACTTCTGCCAGCCCGGATCCTCCCAGGTATCGGCCTGGCCGCTCGCGGCAATGGTGCCGAGCAGCGCGTTCTTGGCGTTGCCCTTGGCGGAGAGGATGGTCTGGTCGACCATGATCGAGCCGCCCATCAGATGCGCCTTGCCGCCGGCCTGCTGATACTGGTTCAGGAAGTTGACGGCGTCGGCGCCGCCGAGGCCGAGATAGATCGCGTCGACGTCGTCGGGCAGCGCGGCAATGACCGAGGCGAAGTCCTTGGTGCCGAGCGGCACCCATTGCCGGTTGGTGACCTGTCCGCCGGCGCCGCAGAACTCGAGCACCAGCCCGAACACCTGCGTGTAGATGAACGAATAGTCTTCGCCGACGGTCGCGATCTTCTCGATATTTCTTGGTCTCATAGGCGTATTTGCCAAGCCCGACCTGCCACTGCGCGCCGTCCATGTTGTAGCGGAAGAAGTTCGGCGCCGGATCGACATAAGGTCGTTTCCTGGGCGCCGGAAGCGGCGTTGATGAAGGTCAGCTCGGGCCGCGTCTTGGCGAAGTTCTTCACCGCGATGCCTTCGTCGCCGGACAGCGGCGACAGCAGGATCTGGACCTTGTCCTGCTCGATCAGCTTGCGCACGGCGCGAATGGCGGAATCCGGCGTGGCATCGGTCGACGCGATGATGAACTCGAGTTCCTTGTCGCCGATCTTCTTGCCGAGCGTATTGATCGCCGTCTGGTGGCCGCGTATCCCGTCCTCGCCGAGCACCGTATAGGTGCCTTCGAGCGTCGCGGTGACGCCGACTTTGATCTTCTCTTGAGCCAAGGCGGCGCCGGAAAGCAACAGGCTGCTCAGCGCGACAAGTCCCGCACAGCTTTTAAACATCGAACCCCTCCCTTGTATCGCCAGTTTTTAGGTCGCCCCATAATCGCCATGCGCCCGAAGCCGGTTGCGTACCGTGCGTCGGGAATGCATTGCGACAGGGATCGCCGGGGCGGAAGCTAACCGATGACTGGGGCCGCGCACGCAACTTCACCTGCTGCAACTTGACCGGTAGTCTCATTTTGCATGTTGCGCCGCGACGAGCTTCGCGGCGATGTGACAGCGATGATTCAAGAATCTGGAACGTGCGGACGAAGCAATAAGTCCCTGATTTCACTTGCGGGTGTTGCGGTACTTGAACCGCGGCCGGAACGCCGGTTGAGATGCTGGTTGAAACTCCGCCAGCGGAATCGCAGAGGCATCTTCATGTCGGATCTGCAAAGGACGAGACGCCGATTTATCCTGCGAGTCCGCGGTGCGCACCGCGCGATCGCAGGGATTTTTCTGGCAGCATTGCTGACCTGGTGCGCCGTCGCCATGGCCGCGGCGGGCACCGATCTCTATCGCACCAAGGTCACCGTGACAGGCCAAGGCGAGGCGAACCGCATGATCGGTTTTGCCGCGGCTCTGGAGGACGTCCTGATCAAGGCATCCGGCGCACAGAAGCTCAGTGGTGACCGGCGATTGGCCGCGTACAAGGCGAAGGCCAAGGATTACGTCAGGACATTCAGCTATCGCGATCAGTTCTTTGGCAAACCCATTCGTGACGAGCAGGGCACCCGCGACCGGCCCTTCGATCTCACCGTAGAGTTTGACGAAAGCACGATCGACGACATTCTCAAGGTGCTTGGCCTCAAGCCCTGGCTTTCGCGTCGTCCGCGCCTTGCCGTCTTTGTCGAGATGGAGCAAGGCGCGAAGAACTATATCGTGACGACGGATGGAGCCCAGTCCGACTTGCAGCGTGACGCGCTGCTCGCCGCGGCCGACAAGCGCGGCATGGACATTGTGCTGCCGGGTGCGGCGGCGCTGGCGAAATCGAACATTTCCGGCGCGGAGCTCGGGGCGCCGTCCTTCCCGGCGCTGACACCGCTGGCGACGGAGTTGGGCGGCGAAGTCGTTCTGGTCGGCCGATTGGTCTGGGATGACCGGGATCTCGGCTGGGCCACGCAGTGGCAGATGGACTGGCGCGGCCAGACGCACCGCTGGCAAATCCGCGGCGTCACGTTCGATGAAACCTTTCGACGCGGCATCGGCGGTGCGGCGCAGATATTTTCAGGCAATGGCGATCCGGCAACGAGATCGTCACCTGAGGAAAGATAAACGGCGTTCCGATGATTGTAGCTCGATCCGCCACGTTCAGGTGCTCGCCCGATCGAGCCTTGACGCACCCGTCGGGTCTGGTCGCACGCCGCCAGCGTAAGGGCCTTCGGCGCAGAATCCTGTCGGGATTGTCATGATCCGCTCGCGCGATCGTGTGCGGTCACGCGGCGCGTGATGCTAGCTTTCAGTGCAGGTCATCGCAACACGTGGAGTGTGAACCATGAAGCGAGGTTCGTTTCTCTTCTTCGCCGCCTGCCTAGTGTTCTCGCAAGCCGCGTTCGCCCGTGGTGGCGGCATGGGATCGCACATGTCGATCTCGGGCGGCGGAGCGCTCGGCACCAGCGTGGCTGTACCGGGGACGAATTCTTGGGGCCGAAGTTGCCGTGCCCACGCGCGGCGGTTTGGCGCAAATTTGCTGCGCTCGATGACTGCATAAAGACCGCCGCTTTCATCGAGGCCGTCCAAATGCGGCCCAGTGAGCCATAGAATTTATTTCTATGGCTCATTTCTTGGGAAACAATGAGCTATAGAAACGGGCGCCTGTAGCCGGCGGCTCAAACGCCATGGCGGTGCCTGAAGTCCTCGGCATCGCTCGGCGAGCGACTCCATCGCAGCCTGTTCTTTTCTTGTTCACAAGCTCTAGCCGCCTTGCGTCCGGTATTTTTGCCGGCATTCGCGCAGGTGTATCATGGTGCTTCCACCGCATTCCGATTTCTGGCGATCCCGCGCATGAGCGAATATCAATATTACGAGTTTCAGACGATCGATCGCCGCCTCGACCGGCCAGCGCAGGACGCATTGCGATCGATCTCGTCACGGGCGCGGATTACCGCGACGAGCTTCACCAACCACTACGAATGGGGCGATTTCAAAGGCGAGCCGCGCAAGCTCATGGAGCGCTGGTTCGACCTCCACCTCTATCTCGCGAATTGGGGCTCGCGGCGCCTCATGATCCGGCTGCCGAAGGGCTTCGTCAAAAAGGTCGACATCGAACCCTTTCTTGGCGAGATCGATTGGGTCGAGGTGTGGACCTCCGGCGACAATTTCATCATTGACATCCATCATCACGAAGAAGGGGGCTACGACGACTGGGAAGATGGGACCGGCCGGCTCGCCGAGCTCGCGCCGCTGCGGGCCGATTTGCTTTCGGGAGACCTCCGGCTGTTTTATCTCCTGTGGCTGAAGGCGGTGCAGGAAGAGTTCGTTCCCGACGATGAAATCGAGCCGCTGCCGGGCGTAGGCCCGTTGACCAGTGCGCTCGAAGGTTTCGTCGATTTTTTCGCGATCGATCCCAACCTCGTGGCGGCAGCTGCCGAGCTGGCGCCAGATCAGACGTCAACATCGGAGGGCGGCCTGCGTAAGGCGCTGGCGGCCGTTCCTGAACGCGAGAAGGCGGAGTTGCTGCTCCGCGTCGCCGACGGCGACACCCGCGTGGCCGCCGAGCTCAAGCGCAGAGCTCGCAACAAGAACCCGCTGCCCGCTGCACACCGTACTGCCGGTACATTGCGAGCGCGGGCGAAAGAGATCGCGGAGGTGCGGGAGCGTGCCGCTGTCGCCCGCCTCGAGGCGAAGCGGCGTCGCGAGGCGGCGAAGGCGGAAAAAGCGCGCAGCGCGCGGCTCAAAATTCTCAAGCAACGCGACGCCGGCAGCGTGTGGCGGGAGATCGAGCAGGAAATCGAGCGTCGTAACCCGGCGGGCTATGATAACGCCATGAGTCTGCTTTCCGATGTCCAGGCGTTGGCTCTGAGGGAGGGGAACCGGGATGATTTTGATCGTCGTCTCGGCGCGATCCGCGCCCGGCATACGAAAAAGTCAAAGTTCATCGAGCGATTGAATAATCTGGGAAACGCCAGTGACGAGAGGACGTCCTGACCTCTCCGAAACGGCGAAGCGTGGCCGTGAAATCACCCGCGATCTCTCAGCACATCGTCACTTCAGCTACAGCAGCAATTTTCGCGCGTCAGCCAACAAGGCCTGAATCTGCTTTCGCTCGGTGATCACTTCTCCTGTGAACCGGCCGCGCGTGCGCGCGTTCCGGTTTCCTCTTGGCGCGCCGGATTTCGGTGCCCCGCCGTGCATGCGGCAGCGCCTTTTGCCACGCACCGCCGGCGAACGGCAGGATCCGTCAAGCGATCATTCGCTGTGGCGAGCCGTTGCAATTTCAACGGTTGGGATTTCGCGCGGGAGCCGATGGACAGTGCCATGGGCAACAAATTGCGCGATGGTGGAATAGTGCCGCTGATTTGCCCGACATGTCAAAATGTTTTCCCGGGTAAAGCGGCCATGCCGGCGCCCCGCCGCTACTTTGCATGGGGTTGTTTTCGATATTTTGGTTGGGACGGGTTGGGTCGCCGGTCTTTCCGGCGATGATCGGCTTGCGGAGCCGGCGCTCGCGGCACCGGTCCGCCTTCGCCCTTTAGGGCTTCGGCGCGACAGCCTTCGCTCGCTTCGCTTGGAATTTGTGGCACGGGCTTGCCTAGCCGAAGCTCGCTTCGCGCGAGCGAAGGCTGGTGGGCCCGGCAGGACTCGAACCTGCAACCAGACCGTTATGAGCGGCCGGCTCTAACCATTGAGCTACAGGCCCCGCCGCGAGCGACCGGAAGAGGGCCGGCAACGGTGCTGGCATCGTTTACAGGCATGACAGCGATACGGCAATGCCGGGGTGGGGGGCCGAGAACAGGCTTTCATAAGCCCCCGTGCTTGCCTACAACCTGTCTCGCGTCATTCGTCACGGAACGCTTGAGGCCAACAATGAAATTTGCTCGGATCGCCTGCGCCAGCCTCCTTGTTTTTGCGGGCGGCGCCACGGCGCAGGATGGAGCCAAGCCCATTACCAAGACCACAATCAGCCTGGGGACGGCGACGCCGGGCGGCGGCTTCCCGGTCTATGGCAATGCATTCGCGGAAATCATGAACGCCGCCGATCCGGCGCTCGCGATCGAGCCGCGCAACACCAAGGGCTCCAACGAAAACATCCCGCTCTTGGAATCCGACCAACTCGACATCGCGCTGGTGGCTGGCGAGCCCTCCTACGAAGCCTTCATGGGTATCGGGCGGGCGCCGACAAAGCTGAAAATCCTCACCGCGATGTATTCCAGTCCCGGCATGTTCGTGGTGCGGGCGGATAGCCCTTACAAGACGATCAGGGACCTGGTCGGTCAGCCCGTCGCGTTCGGCGCCAAGGGCTCCGGCCTGCCGATCCTGTCGCGCTACATGCTCGACGGCATCGGGTTGAAGCAGGACGAGGATTTCAAATCGATCTATCTCGACCGCGCTGGCGACGGCCCCGCGATGGTGCAGGACGGCCGCGCCGCCGCGCTGTGGGGCGCGGGCGTCGGCTGGCCCGGTTTTGCCGCGATGGCGCAGGCGCCCGGCGGCGCACGGTTCATCGCGCCAGACGCCGGCGAGATCGCGCGCATCCGCGCCAAGCACACATTCCTGAAACCGCTGACGGTGCCTGCCAACAGCTATCCGAACCAGACCGCCGCGATCGATTCCGTCGGCTCCTGGAGTTTTGTGCTCGCGCGCGAAAGCCTGCCGGACGACGTCGCCTACCGGCTGGCGCGCACGCTGCACGGCGCCGAGGCCGCGCTGTGCAAGAAGCTGCCGCAGGCCTGCGAGACCACCGCCGCTAACACGGTCGCAGCCGCACCGAATGCGGCGCTGATCCATCCCGGGGTGATGAAGTACTTTCGCGAGGTGGGTGTGGCGAAGTGACCGTCATTCCGGGGCGATGCGAAGCATCGAACCCGGAATCTCGAGATTCCGGGTCTGGTTCTTTGGACCATCCCGGAATGACGACCTTCGGGCGTCATTTCTTCGCCATTGCGCACGCCGGATCAATCGGGCCGAACGCGTCATCGCCGGAGATCTTGGCGAGGATCTGATAATAGTCCCACGGATATTTCGATTCCTCCGGCTTCTTGACCTGCACCAGCCAGAGGTCATGCACCATCAGATTGTCCTCGCGCAGCTTGCCGTTACGGGAGAAGAAATCCTCGACCGGCTTTTCGCGCATCTTCGCCGCCACTTTCAGCGGTTCGTCGGTGCCGGTCTCTTTGATGGCTTCGAGATAGTGAATGACCGAGGAGTAGACGCCGGCCTGCCACATCGTTGGCATCCGGTTCATCTTGGCGAAATAGCGCTTTGACCATTCGCGGGTCTTGTCGTCCATGTCCCAGTAGAACGAGGTCGTCAGCAACAGGCCTTGCGCCGCCGGTAGTCCCAGCGAATGGATGTCGGTGATCAGCGCAAGCAATGCGGCCATCTGCTGGCCGCCCTTGAAGACGCCGAACTCGGCGGCGGTCTTGATCTCGTTCATGTTGTTGGGCGGACCGGCGGCGATGCCGATGATCTTGGCCTTGGAAGCCTGCGCCTGCAGCACGAAGGACGACAGGTCGGGGGTCGCAAGCGGCGGACGCACCGAGCCCAGCACCTTGCCACCGTTAGCGGTAACAACACTGGAAGCATCGCGTTCCAGCGAGTGGCCGAACGCATAATCGTCCGTGATGAAGAACCAGCTGTCGCCGCCGCGCTTGACCACGGCCTGCGCGGTGCCGACCGCGAGCGAACGGGTGTCGATCACCCATTGCATCGCGTAGGGCGAGCAGAACTTGCCATGGAAATCCGCGGCCAGGGTCGAATGCGTGATGAACAGCTTCTTCTTTTCATTGGCGATGTTTTGCACGGCGAGGCCAACCGCCGACACCGGAACGTCGACGATCAGATCGACCTGCTCGACATCGTACCAGCGCCGTGCGATGCCGCCGCCGATATCGGGCTTGAGCTGGTGGTCGCCGATGATGATGCTGATCGGTTTGCCGAGCACCTTGCCGCCGAAATCGTCGATTGCCATCTGTGCGGCGGTGACCGAGCCCTGGCCGGTCGGCGTCGATGCCGGACCGTTCATGTCGGTGAGGACGCCGATCTTCACCACATCGTCCGAGACTTGCGCGAGCGCAGCGGTCGACGCCAGTATCGTCGCCGCGAGAATTCCGAGCCTGGATAGGTTCCTGGCGAACATCCTGTCTTCTCCCTGCAATCGGCGCGTTGGCCGTCGGTATGTTCAGGCGGTTGCTCCGCCAATTAGTCTCATTTGCAACTGTTTTGCCCCGGCGTCAACGTGGCCCAAGGAAGGAGTTCACCCGCGAGCGGTACCGGTTCTGTTTATTTCCGTTCCGATTCAGGGCATAGGCGAGCCATGACCTTGCCGCAGCGCCTGCCGCCCTCACTCACGCCGCTCGATAAGGCGCTCGACGCCCTGCTGCAGGGCGTGGAACCGGTCGCGCCGGTAGAGCTGACACTTGTCGAGGCGCTGCGTTGCATTGCCGCCGCGATGCCGCCGCTCTCGGCTTATCCGCCGTGCGATGTCGCGGCGGTGGACGGCTATGCATTCGGCGCGCGCGATCTCGTCGGTGCATCCTCCTATTCGCCGCTGCCGTTGACAACGCATCCGATCTGGGTCGAGGCCGGCGATGCGATGCCGGAGGCCTGCGACTGCGCCCTTGATTCCGATTCCGTCGATCTGTCCGGGCCGATGCCGCAGGTGCTGGCGGAGGCGATCCCGGGGCAGGGCGTGCGCCGGGCCGGCGGTGATATTGCCGCAGGCAGTCTCGTCGCGGAAGCCGGGCGGCGCGTGCGGCCGCGCGATCTCCTGATGGCGCGCGCCGCAGGAATGGAGCGATTGAGCATTCGCCGTCCGCGGCTGCGCATCGTCAATGTCCCCGGCGGCAGCGTAACGGCGAATCTGATCGCGGAGAGCGCGCAAGCCGCCGGTGCCGAAGCCGTGACCTTCACCGCCGCGGGCCGCGATGCCGGATCGATTGCCGCGGCACTCGATGGCGGCGCGTGCGATCTGCTTCTGATCGTCGGCGGCTCCGGCGTCGGCCGCACCGACGCGGCGGTGACCGCATTGACGGCGCGCGGCAAAGTCCTTGTCCACGGCATTGCCCTGCAGCCCGGCCGCACCTCGGCCGTCGGGCGCGTCGGCAAGACGCCCGTCCTCGTGCTGCCGGGTGCGTCGGATCAGGCATTTGCGGCATGGTGGGCGCTGGCGCTTCCCGTGCTCGATCGACTCTCGGGCCGCCGCCCGCGCAAGACGGTCACTTTGCCGCTGGCGCGCAAGATTGCATCAGGCGTCGGTATTGCCGAGATCGTGCTGCTGGAGCGAAAGAAGGGTCTATGGAGCACCCTGGCGGTAGGCGAATTGTCGCTGGAGGCGATCGCCCGCGCTGAAGCCTGGCTTATGGTGCCCGGCGGCTCGGAAGGCTATGCGGCAGGCAGCCCGGTCGATGCCTATATGTTGCGGGACTGACATGAGTTCAAAAATGACCAATACGCCGGCGCCGAAAGATCGTGATGTCGATCAGGACCAGTTCCTGACGGTTCTGTCGCGCGAGGATGCGCTGGCGCGTTTCGAGGCCGCGTTGTTTCCGCGTGCGGTCACGAGCGAAATGCGTCCGCTCGCCGATGCACTCGGCTGCGCGCTCGCCGAGGATGTCGTGGCACCGATCGATGTGCCCCCGTTCGACCGCTCCAACGTCGATGGCTTTGCAGTGCGTTCCGCCGATCTCGCTGCTGCCGGCGAGGCTTCGCCGGTGCGCGTGATGCTGAACGACGAGGTGATCGCCTGCGGCACCGCGCCGACGCGGCCGGTCTTGTCGGGAACGGCCACGCCGATCGCGACCGGCGGTCCGGTGCCGCGCGGGGCAGACGCCGTCGTCATGGTCGAACATACCCAGCCGGCGGGCCCTCGCGCGATCGACATCCGCCGCGCCGCTTCCGCCGGACAATTCGTCTCCTATGCCGGTTCCGATATCGCCCGCGGCGAGGCGCTGCTGCGTGCCGGCACCGTCATCGGCTCGCGTGAGATCGGCATGCTGGCAGCCTGCGGCATCGCGCAGGTGAGCGTCGCGCGCCGGCCGCGCGTCGCCATCATCTCCACGGGCGACGAATTGGTGCAGCCCGGCCAGCCGCTGCGCCCGGCCGCGATCTACGACACCAACGGCGCGATCGTCTCGGCGGCGATCACGGAGAATGGCGGCGCGGCCCACTTTCTCGGCGCCATCCCCGATGACGAAGCGCAACTCGAATCCGCGATGCGCCAGGCGCTTGCGACCAGCGACATGTTGGTGCTGTCGGGCGGCACGTCAAAAGGCGCGGGCGATGTGTCTCATCGCATCATCGACCGGCTCGGCAAGCCCGGCATCATTGCGCATGGAGTGGCGCTCAAACCCGGCAAGCCGCTGTGCCTTGCGGTGTGCGACGGCAAGCCCGTGATCATCCTGCCGGGATTTCCGACCTCAGCGATGTTCACCTTCCACGACATGATCGTGCCGGTGCTGCGGCGGATGGCGGGCCTGCCGCCCCGTTCGGACGCCAAGGTCAATGCGCGCGTGCCGGTGCGGATCGCCTCCGAACTCGGCCGCACCGAATTCGTCATGGTGTCGCTGGTCGAAGGATCGGACGGACTGATCGCATACCCGACCGGCAAGGGCTCCGGCGCCATCACCTCCTTCGCGCAGGCCGACGGCTTTCTGAAGATCGATGCACTGGCCGACCAGATGCCGGCCGGCGCCGGGGCCGAGGTGACGCTGTTCACGCCGCATGTGCGGGTGCCCGATCTCGTCATCGTCGGCAGCCACTGCACCGGGCTCGACCTCGTCACCGCGCCACTGGTGCGTACAGGTCTCGTCGTGCGCTCGATCGCCGTCGGCAGTCTTGGCGGCCTCTCGGCCGCCAAACGCGGCGAGTGCGATTTTGCGCCGATCCATTTGTTCGACGAGAAGACTGAGACCTACAACACGCCCTATCTCAGCGAGGGGCTCGAACTGGTGCCGGGCTGGCGGCGCATGCAGGGCATCGTGTTTCGCAAGGGTGACAAGCGTTTCGAAGGCTTGAGCGCGGAAGCCGCGGTCCGCGCCGCGCTCGCCGATCCCGCCTGCATCATGGTCAATCGCAACCAGGGCGCGGGCACGCGGATCCTGATCGACCGGCTGCTCGGTGGCGCACGGCCGGACGGCTACTGGAATCAGCCGCGCTCGCACAATGCGGTGGCGGCGGCGGTCGCGCAGCACCGCGCCGATTGGGGCATGACCATTGCGCCGGTCGCGCATGCGTCAAACCTGGGTTTCATTCCCTTTGCCGAAGAGCATTATGATTTCGCGTTGGTGACGGCGCGCAAGCAGCGGCCGGCGGTGCAGGCCTTTCTCGACGCACTGGCGTCGGACGAGGGCCGCACGGCGCTGGAGCAGGCAGGTTTTCGGCCGGCCTGACGCGTGACATATAAGAAGCCGTCGACAGAAGCGGCTCGGGCAGGGATGGGAATGGCAAGACCGCTATCGATTGCGATCGTCGGCGCCGGCATGGGTGGGCTTGCGACCGCCGCGGCGCTTCGGCGTATCGGTATCGACGTCACCGTATATGAACAGGCGACGCAGTTCGCGCGGATCGGCGCCGGAATCCAGATCGGCTGCAACGCCATGAAGGTGCTGCGCGGGCTGGGGCTGGAGGCGAGGCTGCGCGCGCAATCGTTCTATCCGCGCTCATGGAACAACCGCGACTGGCGCACCGGCGAAGTCAAGTTCGACATGATTTTCGGCGAAAGCGCTGAGCAGAAGTTCGGTGCGCCCTATCTGCTGGCGCATCGCGGCGACTTGCATGCGGCGCTCGCGAGCGCCGTTCCCGATCAATACATCAAGCTCAGCCACAAACTGGTAGGACTGGACGAGACCGGCGAGGGCGTTCGGCTGACATTCTCCAACGGTGTAAAGGTCACGGCCGACGCCGTGATCGGCGCGGACGGCATTCATTCCCTCGTGAGGGATATTTTGTTTGGCAACTCGCCGGTCAGTTTTACCGGGCGCATCGCCTATCGCACGACCTATCCCGCCGCGCTGCTGGGCGGAGAGAAGATTGACGATTGCACTAAATGGTGGGGCGAGGACCGGCACATCGTCATCTATTACGTCAAGCCCGACCGCGGTGAGATCTATCTTGTCACCAGTCAGCCGGAGCCGGAGTTTCGTATCGAGTCCTGGTCGGCAAAGGGCGACGTCAAGGAATTGCGCAAGGCCTTTGCCGGCTTCGACCGCCAGGTCGAACATGTGTTGGCCGCATGCCTCGATGTGCACAAATGGGCGATCGTCGATCGCAACTCGCTGGAGCGATGGACAGATCGCAATGTCTCACTGCTCGGCGACGCCTGCCACCCGATGACGCCCTACATGGCGCAGGGCGCGGCGATGGCGATCGAGGATGCGGCGGTGCTGTCGCGCTGTCTCGACGGCGTGGACCGGGAAGGTGTTGCGAATGCATTTCGCCGGTTCGAGGCGACGCGCAAGGTGCGGACGGAGCGCATCCAGCAGACCTCGCGCGCCAACACATGGCTCAGCGGAAAGACCGATACCGACTGGGTGTACGGCTACGACGCCTGGACGGTGCCGCTGGCGGCATGACGGCCTCCTTCGGCACTATTCGCAGCGCCAGCGCTCGGGTTCACGGCGCCCCGCGCCAAGAACGCGACTTATTCCGCCATCGCCTCGCCCGAGCCGCCGAATTCGGCCGGAAAGTCTTTCAGCTTGGGCAGGCCGTCCCGCATCGGCAGCACGCTCTCAGCGTAGTTGACGTGAACGCCGGGCGCGAAAACAAGTGTCGGGATCGTTGCGGTGAATACGTCGATGAGCCCCAGCGGCGGGTGATTGGTCATCAGGTGGCCGCCGCACTTTGTGCAAAACTGGCGCTGGCTGAGCGGGGTCTTCGCGAATGTTCCGACATGCTCGGCTCCCGAAGTGATCCGCACGCATTCAGGCTTCCACAGGCTGAATGCGTTCACCGGTCCGCCGGACCACGAACGGCAGGAACGGCAGTGACAGTAACCCATGGCCTCCGGCGTTCCCGTGACTTCGAGTTCGACTGCGCCGCAAAAGCATTTTCCGATGTGGGACATTTTGTTCTCCTTGAGGTTTTCGGGCTTCAGGACTTATTCTGTCGGTTTCGGGGTCGGTTCTGGCGCCGCGATCACGAAGATGACTGCGAGCAGGGCGCACGCCGCGCCGATCGCAATCGGAATGGTGTAGGACCCAAAGCGATCGAAGGCATCGCCGGCCAGCTTCGGACCGAAGAAGGAGCCCGCGGCGCCGCCTGTGTATAGCACGCCGATGATGCCGCCTGCATTGCGGCCGCCGAAATAGTCGACGGTAAGGGCTGGATACAACGCGACAAAGCCGCCGTAGCAGGTGCCAAAGATGAAAGCGAAGGCCGCAAGTTGCCAGGCGCTGGTCGCGGCGAGCCACCACAGTTGCATCAGCGCGATGCCGGCGAATACCGATGACAGCAGCGATCGCAAGCTGATGCGGTCCGCGGCGCGGCCGAGCAGAAAGCGGCCAGCAATGCTGCCGATACCGACCAGCCCGAAGATGGTGACTGCCGTGCCGTGAGACAGGCCGCTGTCCTCTGCATAGGGCACAAGATGCACGAACGGGATCGAGGCACCGATCCAGATCACGACGAGCGACAAATAAAGCAGGATGAATGTGCGGGAAGTGATGGCCTCACGAAGGCCGACGCCTGCCGCCTGTCCAGTATCCATGGCGGCACCAAGTCCAATGACGCCGCCGTCGGGAAGCGCGCCGTGTCGATCCGGCGCGTTGTCGATGCAAAGCGAGGCTGCGCCGCCGACGATGATGATGGCGAGGCCGAGCACGGCCCAGGCACCGCGCCAGTTCGTCCATGCGATGAGACCAGCTGCGACCGGGGGCATCACCAGCGTGCCGAATCCGATGCCGGACAGGGCGATGCCGGAAGCAAAGCCGCGGCGGCGCACATACCAGCGCTGCACGGCGGCGATCGAGGGGACAAAGGCGAAACCGATGCCAAGGCCAAGACCCAGTCCAAAGCCGACATAGACCTGCCACAGCGCGGTTGCCGTCGCTGCCAGCATCAGCCCGGCGCCGCCGGCCGCGACGCCCAACAGACACATTGCGCGCGAACCGAAACGGTCGGCGAGCGGGCCACTGATGGCTCCGACCAGATAATAGAGCGGGACCGCGATCGAAAAGCTGAGTGCGATATCGCCGCGCGACGCTGCAAAGGCCTGCTGCAGGGAAGCGAAGAACGCCGAGTAGCTGTAGGCCGCGCCGAACATCACGAACATCACGGCGAATGCGCCGGCCACCACCGCCCAGCCGCGCCGAGTGGAACCCCGAACTGCTCGAGCAGCATCGGCTTCCGACAGGACCGCCGTCACTTTTATTATTCCTTCTCGACAATGCAGCCGCGCGCTGCGGCAACTCGATACCATCGCTGGCTATCGGCGGTCACGCAGGAATATCGAGACCGATACCTGCATTTTTGCAGGCGAGCGGCGGATGTGATAGACGGCCCGGATGGAATGGGACGATCTGCGCATCATTGCCGCGATCAGGGACAGCGGTACATTCGCCGGCGCCGGCATCCGGCTTGGCATGGACGAGACCACCATTTCGAGAAGGTTGGCCCGCCTGCAAAAAGCGCTGGGCGTGACCTTGTTCGCGGCGACAGACGGCGTCCGCAAACCGACCGCGCAGTGCGAATTGATTCTCGATCATGTCGAGGAGATCGCCCGGCACGTCGCCGAGATCGGCACGCTTGGAAATGCCGCGCGCGGCGTTGCGGGCCGCATCCGGATCGCCACCACCAATTCACTGGCCGAGGAAATTCTTGCACCGAAATCGGCGCAGTTTCTGGTCCGCAATCCCGGCCTGACGTTGCAGTTCCTGACGTCAGGACAGAACGTCAATTTTGCGCGTTGGGAGGCGGATATCGCCGTCCGGCTGCGCAAGCCGGAGAAGGGCAATTTCACGATCGCCAAGCTGGCGGATGTCCGCCTCTATCTGTTCGAACCACGGGCGACGATCAACGCCAGCGAGGGGCCGGTCGTCTGCGGATATCCCGATGATCTCGACGGCACCGCGGAATCTGCGTTCCTGAAGGCGCAGGGACTTACGGGGCGGATCCGCTGCGTAACCGAAAATCTTCGCGTGATACGCAAGCTGGTGCAGTCGCACCAGGCGATCGGAATATTACCGGAGCATGTCTGCGGCTCGTTGCTGACCGATCGGGGCCTGCGCGCGACCCTGCTTCCGCGGCGTCTGGAGGTCTGGCTCCTCGTGCAAAACCACCTCAAGCGCAATCCGGCATCGCGTGTCGTGATCGACTGGATGCGGGAGCTTTTCGACGGGATCGCCGTCAACTGAATTGGCCTCTCGGTGACAGTTCAGGAAAGCACGCCGGCGTCACGATCCAACACGGCCAGCCGGTCGGCCTCGGCGATATCGTCCATGGTATTCGCGTTGAAGAACGGATCGAGCGGCGTTGTCGGCCAGGTTACGGTGGCGAGCTTGTAGCGCGCGGTCCAGCGGTCGATCTTCCTGACGTCTTCGACGACGAGCGCGTGGCGGAGCTGTTCGCGCAAGGCGACGCTCCATAGGCCAATTACCGGATGCGACTGGCCGTCGGAGGCAGCGACGGCGAGTTCGGCGTTTTCGGACGTGAGTGCGCCATGCAGCTTCGACACCAGATCGCGCGGCAGGAACGGGCAATCAGCCGCCGCGCTCAAAACCAGTTTTACATCCGGCCGGTTCGCGGCAGCCCAGTCGAGCGCCGCGAGGATACCTGCGAGCGGTCCGGGGAAATCCGCGACACCGTCCGCAATGACCGGCAGCCCGAAGGATGCAAAACGCGCGGGATCGCCATTGGCGTTGAGGATGAGGCCATCGCATTGCGGCTTCAGCCGCGCGATCACGCGGTCGAGGATGGTGCGACCGGCGATCGTGCGCATCGGCTTGTCGCCGCCGCCCATCCGCCGCGCCAGCCCGCCGGCGAGCAGCACGGCGGGAATTGTTGCGGCGGACGTCGCGTCACTCATCGCTTTCACCCTTGCGCTTGTGCCGCGCGGATTCTTCCTCGACATAGTCGAGGTTTTGGTCAAACACGATCCGCTCCTGTCCCGACAGCGCGATGAAACGCTTGCCCCGCGCGCGGCCGACCAGTGTCAGCCCGACCTGCCGAGCCAGTTCGACGCCCCATGCGGTGAATCCCGAGCGTGAGACGAGAATGGGAATGCCCATCCGCACCGTCTTGATCACCATTTCGGAGGTGAGGCGGCCGGTGGTGTAGAGGATCTTGTCGGCCGGATCGACGCCGTGGCGATAGATCCAGCCGGCGATCTTGTCGACGGCGTTGTGGCGGCCGACGTCCTCGGTGTAGCACACCGGCGTGCCTTCCTTGCACAGCACGCAGCCGTGAATGGCGCCGGCTTCGAGATAGAGCGAGGGCATCGTGTTGATCGCGCGCGTCATCTCGTAGAGCCAGGAGGTGCGCAATTCCGCCTTCGGCAGCGCGACGCTTTCGACCGCTTCCAGCAGATCGCCGAATGCCGTGCCCTGGGCGCAGCCTGACGTCTGCGTGCGCTTCTTCAGTTTTGCCTCAAAATTGGTGTGGTGCTCGGTGCGCACCACCACCACCTGAAGGTCGTCGTCATATTCGACCTCGGTGACGACGTCGTCGTATTTCAGCATGTTCTGGTTCAGGAGGTAGCCGAGCGCCAGATATTCCGGATAGTCGCCGATCGTCATCATGGTGACGATCTCCTGCGCGTTCAAATACAGCGTCAGCGGCCGTTCCACCGGCACACGGATTTCGACCGCCGCACCGGCCTGGTCGGTCCCGGCGACGCGCTCGGTCAGCCGCGGATCCGCAGGGTTGGGCACGATCAGGGGGGCGGGGGCTTTCTCGATTTTCATCATATCCGGGAGGTTAGCATGACAATGGCATCCAGCCGATATAAAGCATTTGAGGGTATGGACAATGCGGCCTCACGCAATGACGGAATGTGCCGGCGCCGGAGAACGTAATGAAAGTAATAGGCCTCGCGGGATGGAGCGGCGCCGGCAAGACCACCTTGCTGACGCGGGCGATCCCGCAATTGCAGAAACAGGGCCTGCGCGTCTCCGTCATCAAGCACGCTCATCACGCCTTCGATGTCGATGTGCCCGGCAAGGACTCCTGGAAACATCGCGAAGCCGGTGCGGCCGAAGTTTTGGTGTCCTCCAGTCAGCGCTGGGCGCTGATGCGCGAGTTGCGCGGCGCCGCCGAACCGCGATTGCCGGAACTGCTGGCCAAGATGTCGCGGGTCGATCTCGTCGTGGTCGAGGGTTTCAAGCGCGAGCCGCACCGCAAGATCGAGGTTTTTCGCGCGGCTAACGGCAAGCCGTTTCTGTTCCCCGACGATCCCGGCATCGTCGGGATTGCGACCGACACAGCGGTTGAAACCACGCTGCCGACCGCCCATCTCGACGATATCGAGGCGGTGGCGGCGATGATGCTGAAATCGGCGATCTCGCTCGAGGACGTACTGGCGAAATGCGAAGCTGAGGGCTGATCAGGCACATGGCGCAATTGTCCGACGATTGCTTTGCCTTCGGCGGGCCGATGATGTCGGTCGATGAGGCCGTGGGTCTCATCGCCACGCGCGTGACGCCGGTGATGGATGTCGAGACGATTACGCTCGCCCGCGCCGATGGTCGCATTCTCGCGCACGACATTCTGGCGCCGCTGCCGCTGCCGCCTTTCACCAATTCCGCCGTCGACGGTTATGCGGTCTCCAGCCGCGACCTGCCGCAGCAAGAAGAGCGGGCATTCCCTGTCACTGGACGCGTCCAAGCCGGCGGCTCCTCGAATGCGCCGGTCAAGCCGGGGCAGGCGATGCGCATCTTCACGGGCGCACCGATGCCGGAAGGCGCCGATACCGTATTCATGCAGGAGGATGTCCGCGTCGACGGCGACAAGGTCGTGCTTCCCGCAGGCCTCAAGCCCGGCGCCAACGTCCGCCCCGCGGGCGAAGACATTCCGTCGGGCTTCGCCGCGCTTAAGGCCGGGCAACGATTACGGCCGCAGGATGTTGCGCTGGCCGCGGCCTTCGGCCTGACGCAGCTTGACGTCGTCAGGCGCTTGCGCATCGCCGTATTCTCCACCGGCAACGAACTCGCATCGCCAGGTGAGACACGCGCCGCAGCGCAATTGTTCGATTCCAACCGTTACATGCTGATGGCGATGCTGGCGCGGCTCGGCTGCGAGGTCAGCGATCTCGGCATTCTCAGGGACGATCGCGCCGCGCTTGCGCGCGCACTGCAAGACGTCGCCGGCACCCACGATTTGATCCTCACCACCGGCGGCGTTTCGACCGGCGAGGAGGATCACGTCAAGGCGAGCGTCGAAAGCGTCGGCCGGCTGGTGCTGTGGCGGATGGCGATCAAGCCGGGGCGCCCCGTCGCGATGGGGATCATTGACGGCACGCCGTTCATCGGATTGCCCGGCAATCCGGTGGCGAGTTTTGTCACTTTCGTTCACGTGGTGCGGCCGACCATTCTCGCGCTGTCAGGTGCGCGGCCGGAGCCGCTGTTGCCGCTACCGGTGCGCGCGGCTTTCAGCTACAAGAAGAAAATCGCGCGCCGCGAATATGTCCGCGTCACCCTGCGCAGGGCCACGGATGGCGCGCTCGAAGCGGTAAAATTTCCGCGCGAGGGCGCCGGTTTGCTGTCATCGCTGGCGGACACCGACGGCCTGATCGAGCTTGGTGAAGAAGTCACGCAGGTCACGCTTGGCGACATGATCGGATTCCTGTCCTATGCCGGCCTCATCAACTGATGTCCGTTGACGATGCGGGCTCGCTTCGCCATGGTCGGCACATGACGACCACAAAACTCGATCTTGCCGGGCTGAAATGTCCGCTTCCGGCGTTGAAGACGCGCAAGGCGTTGAAGACATTGCCCGCCGGCGACAGGCTGGAAGTGCTCTGCACCGACCCGCTGTCGGTGATCGATATCCCGAACCTCATTCGCGAGACCGGCGACAAGGTCGAAATCACCGAGCGCAGCCAGGACCGCATCGTATTTTTGATAGAAAAAACAAATGGATCGATAGGGAACTCAAATATGTGAGCCGCCCAGGCAGCCCACAACCCGCTCGCGTCAATTAGACGACTTCATTAGATCGCATGATTGCCGGGTGTGACGATCGGTCCTACAAATTCCGGCATGAACTTCCCGACATCGAAGGCGAGCGCAGCGGTATCTCCTGCGACGGTCAATGCGCCGGCGGCGAAGCTCGGCAAATCGGCCGGCGGCGCCGAGTTCAGCGCGCTGGCGCAGGCCTCGATCCTGATCGTCGATGACGAGCCCGGGATGCGAAATTTTCTGGTGCGCACGCTGGGGCCGCGCTGCAAGCACGTGGCGGAGGCGGCCGACACGGACGAAGCCTCGCGCATGCTCGATGAGAGCCGGTTCGACGTCGTCATCCTCGACAACATCATGCCGGGCAAGAACGGCGTCGACTGGCTGGCCGAGCAGCGGGCCGTCGGCTTCTTTGCCGACGCCATCCTGATTACGGCCTATGCCGATCTCGACACCGCGATCCAGGCGCTGCGCGCCGGCGCGGTGGATTTCGTGCTGAAGCCTTTCCGCTCGAACCAGATCTTGAACGCGGTGGCGCGCTGCCTCGACCGGGTCCGGCTGCAGCGCGAGAATTATGTACTGCGCTACGCGCTGCGCGCTTCGTCCGATCGCGCTTTCCTGCGCGATAATCTGATCGGGACGTCGCCGGCGACCCGCAGCGTGCGCGAAACCATTGCCCGCGTCGCCCGGCTGCCGACATCGATCCTGCTGACAGGCGAATCCGGTACCGGCAAGGAAGTCGCCGCGCGCTCGATTCATTCGCTGTCCGACCGCGCCGACAAGCCCTTCGTGCCGGTCAATTGCGCCGCCATTCCGCCCGAGATGATCGAGGCCGAACTGTTCGGGCATCTCAAGGGAGCCTTCACGGGGGCAGACAGCGGCCGCGAGGGCCTGTTCCTCTATGCCCATGGCGGCACGCTGTTCCTGGATGAAATCGGGGAACTGCCGCTGCCGATGCAGAGCAAGCTGTTGCGCGTTCTGGAGGATCGCCGCGTCCGGCCCGTCGGCTCCGAGCGCGAAGTGCCGGTCGATCTTCGCCTCATTTTTGCGACCAATGCCGACCTGCAGAAAGAAGTCGAGAAGGGCCGCTTTCGAGCCGACCTTTATTACCGCCTCAACGTCATGCAGATTCATCTGCCGCTATTGAAGGACCGCGGCGACGACGTGCAGGAACTCGCCACCATCTTCATGACAAAGCTCTCGACACAGCTCGGCATGCCGCCGGTCGTCATCGACAGCGCGGTCCGTGCCGCGCTGGCGAGTTATGACTGGCCGGGCAATGTGCGGGAACTGCGCAATTTGATCGAACGCACGCTGATCCTCGGCGCATTCCCGGATGATTTCTCCGGGCCGCGAAGCGACGGCCAGCCGGCCGCCGCCGACAGCCTGGAAGATCTGGAGCGGCGGCACATTCTTGCCGTCCTGAAAGAGACCGGCGGCAACCGCGAGGAAGCCGCGCGCCGGCTTGGCATCTCGCGCAAGACCATCGACCGCAAATGCGCGCGATGGAATGTCTGAGCGGGCAGGCGGGATGAACGAGCCGGCGCGCGGGCGCTCCGTTCGTTTCCGGCTGCTGGCGATCGCGCTGCTTCCGATGCTGGTCATCCTGCCGCTGCTGCTTGGGGTCGCGATCTCTCGCTGGAATTCGAGGTTCGACGCCACCCTGATTTCGAAGGTGCATGGCGATCTCACCATCGCGCATCAATATCTGGCCCGCATCCTGGAAAAGACCGGCGTCCAGATCCGGGCGCTCGGTCTCTCCGCCCGCTTTCGCGATGTGGAGGAACACGATCCGCTGTCGGCCGTGAGCGAGCTGCTCGAGAAATCCCGCAAGGAGATCGGTCTCGACTTTCTCTATTTGATGGACGCGGGCGGAAAGATCCTTGCCTCGTCGCCCGCGTTTCCGGGACGCCCAAAGAGCGACTGGCCGATCATCGCTGCGGCATTATCGGGAGAAGCCCCGTCAGCCGGCATCGACATCTTTGGCAATGACGAGCTTGCGGCGATTTCGCCAGCGCTGGCAAAACGTGCGCGTCTCGACCTGGTGCCGACGCCAAATGCTATCCCGACCGATCGCAGCACGGAAACCCACGGAATGGTCGTGCATGCGGCGAGCCGGGCGACGACCCCCGCCGGCGCGCCGGCTGCGTTGGTCGGCGGCATTCTGCTCAATCAGAATCTGGAGTTCATCGATACGATCAACGACCTCGTCTATCAGTCGGCGAGCCTGCCGGAGGGCAGCCAGGGAACGGCGACGCTGTTCCTGGACGATGTGCGAATTTCGACCAACGTCCGGCTGTTCGAGGGCCGGCGCGCGCTCGGCACGCGCGTGTCGGCAGCCGTGCGCTCTGCAGTGATGGACGAGGGGCGCACCTGGCTCGACAGCGCATTCGTGGTCAACGACTGGTATATCTCCGCCTATGAGCCGCTGGTCGACAGTTATGGCAAGCGCGTCGGCATGCTCTATGTCGGCTTCCTGGAAAAGCCTTTCAGTGACGCGAAGTTTGAGACGCTGCTGATCATCGCGCTCGCCTTCATCGTGATCACGGCGGCGACCGTGCCGATCTTCCTGCGCTGGGCGCAGTCGATATTCATGCCGCTCGAACGCGTCACGACCACGATCGGTGAGGTGGAGAGCGGCAATCTGTCCGCGCGCACCAAATTGCCGGCGTCCGGCGACGAGATCGGCCGCGTGGCGTTTCACCTCGATACCTTGCTTGACCAGATCCAGGAGCGCGACCGTCAGTTGCGCGAGTGGAACGAGGAGTTGAACATTCGGGTGCGCGAGCGAACCAGGGATCTTGAACACGCCAACCTGAAGCTGGAGGCGACCACCAAGCAGCTCATCATGTCCGAGAAGCTCGCCGCGATCGGCGAGATTACCGCCGGCGTGGCGCATGAGATCAACAACCCGATCGCGGTGATGCAGGGCAATCTCGACGTCATACGCAGCGTGATCGGCGACGAGGCCGACAAGGCCAAGGTCGAGTTCCGCCTGCTGGATCAGCAGATTCATCGCATCAGCCAGATCGTGACCAAGCTGTTGCAGTTTGCCCGGCCGGAAGAATATGCGGGCTATGTCGAGCGTCACGCGCCCGGAAGCATTGTGGCGGACTGCCTTCCGCTGGTGCAGCATCTCCTCAACAAGACGGAAATCAGGGTTGTGCGGGAGGACCGCGCAAGCCGCCTGGTGCTGATGAATCGCACCGAACTGCAGCAGGTCGTGATCAACCTGATCGTCAATGCGATCCATGCCATGCCTGATGGCGGCACCCTCGCGCTGCGTTCATGCGACGCCGATCGCGATCGGGTTCCCGGCATTGTCATCGAGGTGGCCGATACCGGAGTAGGTATAGTCCCCGACGTCGTCGAGAAGGTCTTCGATCCGTTCTTCACAACGAAGCGCCGCGATGGAACCGGCCTTGGTCTTTCCATCAGTCAGACATTGATCAAGCGTCAGGGTGGCCAGATCACGGCGGAAAGCGAAATCGGTCGCGGCAGCACATTTCGCGTCTGGCTTCCGGAGGCCGACTGATCCGCATTGTTCGGACATTTTGTCCGGGACGTCTGGACATTTTGTCTCGGGTTGCGGTGCGGTCACTCACAACTCATTGATTTCTCGTATCGAGTGATCTGGCACGTGGATTGCTCACTTCTTTTCAACGGGTTGAGAGGGAGGAACAACGACCAGCGGTGCAAAGCCGAGGTGATCTGTCGGCCGTTTATGTGATGCCGGCAAAATCTGACCTCAATTGGCTGCCAAGGCCGCACGCATAATCAAAACATCAGGGTGGGTGTGCTCGAACGCGCGTGGCGATCCCCGCGGGTTCGGGAATGGCGTGGAACAGCAGGATGGGGCTGTTCCGCTGCATCGGTGAAGACGACGGGATCGAAGACAAAAACGCCCGGTAGGACGCTGGGCTCAGGGGAAAAATAGCGATGACATCTATCAGCAGCGCCGGGAGCATTCCCGGTGCAGGAACGGGACTGCTTGACAGGGAGCGGACGATTGCGACCGCCGGCTTCAATCGCTGGCTGGTGCCGCCGGCCGCGCTTTGCATTCATCTTTGCATCGGCATGGCCTACGGCTTCAGCGTGTTCTGGCTGCCGCTGTCGCGCGCGCTGGGCTTAAGCGCGCCGAAGGCGTGCCCCGACATGACGCTGGTGCAGGAACTCTTCACCACCACCTGCGACTGGAAAGTCGCCAGTATGGGCTGGATGTACACGCTGTTCTTCGTGCTGCTCGGCATTGCCGCCGCGGTGTGGGGCGGCTGGCTCGAGCGCGTCGGGCCCCGCAAGGCGGGCTTTGTGTCGGCGCTGTGCTGGTGCGGCGGTCTGTTCCTCGGCGCGATCGGCGTCTACACGCATCAACTGTGGCTGTTGTGGCTGGGCTCGGGCGTGATCGGCGGCATCGGTCTTGGTCTCGGTTACATCTCGCCGGTGTCGACGCTGGTGAAGTGGTTCCCCGACCGGCGCGGCATGGCGACCGGCATGGCCATCATGGGTTTTGGCGGCGGCGCCATGATCGGCGCGCCGCTGGCTAACCTGCTGATGAACTATTTCAAGACTCCGACCTCGGTCGGCGTCTGGGAAACCTTCGTCGCGATGGGCGTGATCTACTTCGTATTCATGATGATCGGCGCCTTCCGCTATCGCATACCTCCGGCCGGCTGGCGGCCCGAGGGCTGGACGCCTCCGGAAAAAGCCAACGCGATGATCTCGCAGAACAACGTTCACCTGAACGACGCGCACAAGACGCCGCAGTTCTGGCTGATCTGGTGGGTGCTCTGTCTCAACGTCTCGGCGGGCATCGGTGTGATCGGCATGGCCTCGCCGATGCTGCAGGAAATCTTCGCCGGCAAGCTGATCGGACTGCCCGACGTCGGTTTCAACCAGCTTGACGCGACGCAGAAGGCAACGATTGCCGGCATCGCGGCAGGCTTCGCGGGACTGCTCTCGCTGTTCAACATCGGCGGCCGCTTCTTCTGGGCGTCGCTTTCGGACAAGATCGGCCGCAAGAACACCTATTACACGTTCTTCATCCTCGGCATCGCGCTCTACGCGCTGGCGCCGACCTTCGCAGAGATGGGCTCGAAGCTTCTGTTCGTGCTCGGCTTTGGCATCATCCTGTCGATGTATGGCGGTGGCTTTGCGACTGTACCGGCTTATCTCGCCGACATGTTCGGAACCCAGTTCGTCGGCGCCATCCACGGCCGGCTGCTGACGGCGTGGTCGACGGCCGGAATCATCGGTCCCGTGGTTGTGAATTACATCCGCGAGTTCCAGCTTGCCGCCGGCGTGCCGCGCGACCAGCTCTACAACACCACGATGTACATCCTGTGCGCCATGCTGATCGCGGGCCTGATCTGCAACTATCTGATCAAGCCGGTCGATGCGAAGTGGCACATGAGCGAGGCCGAGGTCGCCAAGCTGCAGGCGGCGACGGCGAGCGCCGGCCAATCGGGGCCGTCGGGCTCCTATGGCATCGGGTTCGGCGGGCTCGACGCCAAGGCCGCGCTGTTCTGGGCCTTCGTCGGCATTCCGTTGGCCTGGGGCGTGTGGAAGACACTGGAAAGCGCCGTCAAGATACTCTGAGTGAAGCGACGCCGCGGGACCGCCAGCCGGCGTATCCCGCGGCGTTTCCAGGACGAATTTCGCGTGGCGATCGATAAGCTTTCGCAATCGCCACATAGGATGGCTTTATTGATCTTGCGGTCATTTCGCGGTCTCATTCGCCGCAGACCCTAGCGTGGATCGATGGCGGTGATTCCGCAGCTCCGCTCAAGTAAATCCTTGCCACAGCCTTATAATTTTCTTGGCATCTGGTATGCCAGAGATTAGAGTCGATCTAATCAGGTCCAGAGAACGAGACGCTATCAATGACTGTGCATGACGTACAAACGGTCCGCGCGTTCGAGCATCCGGGCGCGGGCCGGAAGCGGGCCAAGGCGACGCCGAAGGGCCGCCAGGTCGACCCCACCGCCGCCCACGAGATCGAGCTTTTGCTCGGCGACCGGCCGCGGCGGCGCGATCTCCTGATCGAGCACCTGCACCTGATCCAGGACAAATATCGCCAGATCTCGGCGGCGCATCTGGCAGCGCTGGCCGACGAGATGAAGCTGTCGTTTGCGGAAGTGTTCGAGACCGCGACCTTCTACGCGCATTTCGACGTGGTGAAGGAAGGCGAGCCTGACATTGCGCCGCTGACAATCCGCGTCTGCGATTCGCTGACCTGCGCGATGATGGGCGCGGAAAAGCTGCTGCACGAATTGCAGGACAAGTCCGGCCCCGGCGTTCGCGTGGTGCGTGCGCCCTGCGTCGGGTTCTGCGACAGCGCTCCGGTAGCCGAGGTCGGGCACCGCTATGTCCTCAATGCGAGTTCGGCCGAAGTCCTCGATACCGCGGCACGCGGCGAGACCCATCCAATCATGCCGTCCTATGTCGATTACGAGACCTATGTCAGCGAGGGCGGCTACAAGCTGCTTGGTGACCTGCGCGCGGGGCGGATCAGCAAGGAAGACATTCTCAAGGTTCTTGACGACTCCAGCCTGAGGGGGCTCGGCGGCGCCGGCTTTCCCACCGGCCGCAAATGGCGGGCAGTGCTGGGCGAGCCGGGTCCCCGGCTGATGGCCGTCAACGGCGACGAGGGCGAGCCCGGGACGTTCAAGGATCGCTTCTATCTGCTGCGCGATGCTCACCGTTTCCTCGAAGGGACGCTGATTGCGGCGCATATCATCGACGCGGAGGACGTCTACATCTATCTGCGCGACGAATATCCAGCCGCGCTAAAACTGCTTCCGCTCGAGATCGCCAAGCTGCCGGCAGGCGGTCCGCGCATTCACATGCGTCGCGGCGCTGGCGCCTATATCTGCGGCGAGGAGTCCGCGCTGCTCGAGAGTCTTGAAGGCAAGCGCGGCCTGCCGCGGCACAAGCCGCCGTATCCGTTCCAGGTCGGCTTGTTCGGCCTGCCGACGCTCATCAACAATGTCGAGACTTTGTTCTGGGTGCGCGACATCGTCGAGA
Source organism: uncultured Alphaproteobacteria bacterium (assembly GCA_963816815.1). Classification (GTDB taxonomy): domain Bacteria; phylum Pseudomonadota; class Alphaproteobacteria; order Rhizobiales; family Xanthobacteraceae; genus Bradyrhizobium. Next base: position 268,615 of record CAWFMW010000020.1, on the reverse strand, counting down.
AAGGCCCCGACTGGTGGAAGAGCCACGGCCGCAACGACCGTGTCGGCCTGCGCAGCTACTCTGTGTCGGGCCGCGTCAAGAATCCCGGCGTCAAGCTGGCGCCGGCCGGCGTCACCGTGCGCGAGCTGATCGACGAGTTCTGCGGCGGTATGGCCGATGGACACAAATTTCATGCTTACCTTCCGGGTGGCGCATCGGGCGGCATTCTGCCGGCGTCGATGGACAACATCCCGCTCGATTTCGGAACGCTGGAAAAATACGGCTGCTTCATAGGTTCCGCCGCCGTCGTCATCCTGTCCGATCAGGACAGCGTGAAGGGCGCGGCGCTGAACCTGATGAAATTCTTCGAGGATGAAAGCTGCGGCCAGTGCACGCCGTGCCGGGTAGGGACCCAGAAGGCGGCGATCCTGATGGAGCGCCCGGTCTGGAACCGCGAGCTGCTCGACCAGTTGAGCCAGGCGATGCGCGATGCCTCGATCTGCGGACTAGGACAAGCCGCCTCGAATCCGCTGACTTCAGTGATTAAATATTTTCCGGAAGAATTCGTGCCGAAAGAGGCCGCGGAATGACGAAGATCAAGTTCGAACTCGACGGCAAGCAAGTCGAGGCCAACGCTGGCGAAACAATCTGGCAAGTTGCAAAACGCCACGAAAGGGAAATCCCGCATCTCTGCTACTCGCCGGAGCCGGACTACCGGCCCGACGGCAACTGCCGCGCCTGCATGGTCGAGATCGAGGGCGAGCGCGTGCTGGCCGCGTCCTGCAAGCGCACGCCGACCGTCGGCATGAAGGTGAAGTCCGAGAGCGCGCGCGCGGTCGCGGCGCAGAAGATGGTGATGGAGCTTCTGGTCGCCGACCAGCCGGCGCGCGCGACCTCGCACGATCCCGATTCGAAGTTCTGGCACTGGGCCGAAAAGGTCGAGGTAACCGAAAGCCGTTTCCCGGCCGCCGAGCGCTGGCAGGGCGATAGCAGCCATCCCGCGATGAGCGTCAATCTCGATGCCTGCATCCAGTGCGGCCTGTGCGTGCGCGCCTGCCGCGAGGTGCAGGTCAACGACGTCATCGGCATGGCCTATCGCAGCCACGAAGCCAAGATCGTGTTCGACTTCGACGATCCGATGGGTGAGTCCACCTGCGTTGCCTGCGGCGAATGCGTGCAGGCCTGCCCGACCGGCGCGCTGATGCCCTCGGTGATGCTCGACGAGAACCAGACCCGCGTCACCTATGCGGACAGGAAGGTCGACTCGCTGTGCCCGTTCTGCGGCGTCGGCTGTCAGGTCACCTATCAGGTCAAGGACGAGAAGGTCATCTACGCCGAAGGCCGCGACGGCCCGGCCAACCACAACCGGCTCTGCGTCAAGGGCCGCTTCGGTTTCGACTACATCCATCACCCGCATCGCCTGACCAAGCCGCTGGTGCGGCTGCCGAATGCGAAGAAGGATGCCAACGACCAGGTCGATCCGGCCAATCCGTTCACGCATTTCCGCGAAGCCTCGTGGGAAGAGGCGCTGGATATCGCGGCCAAGGGCCTCGTCAAAATCCGCGACGAGAAGGGCGTCAAGGCGCTGGCCGGCTTCGGCTCGGCCAAGGGCTCGAACGAAGAGGCGTACCTGTTCCAGAAACTGGTGCGCACCGGCTTCGGCTCCAACAATGTCGATCACTGCACGCGGTTGTGCCACGCCTCGTCGGTCGCAGCCTTGATGGAAGGGCTGAATTCGGGCGCAGTGTCGGCGCCGTTTGCCGCCGCCATGGACGCTGAAGTCATCATCGTGATCGGCGCCAACCCGACCGTGAACCATCCGGTCGCCGCGACCTATATCAAGAACGCCGCCAAGCGCGGCGCCAAGCTGATCGTGATGGATCCGCGCCGGCAGTCGCTGTCGCGCCACGCCTGGAAGCATTTGCAGTTCAAGCCCGGCAGCGACGTCGCGATGCTGAACGCGATGCTGCACACCATCATCACCGAAGGGCTGACCGACCAGCAATATATCGCGGGCTACACCGAAGGGTTTGACGACCTGAAGGAGCGGATCAAGGAATTCCCGCCGGAGAAGATGGAAGCGATCTGCGGCATTCCCGCCGAGACGCTGAAGGAAGTGGCGCGAACCTATGCCCGCTCGCAGGCCTCGATCATCTTCTGGGGCATGGGCATCAGCCAGCACATTCACGGCACCGACAATGCGCGCTGCCTGATCGCGCTGGCGCTGACCACGGGCCAGATCGGCCGTCCCGGCACCGGCCTGCATCCGCTGCGCGGCCAGAACAATGTGCAGGGTGCCTCCGACGCCGGCCTGATCCCGATGTTCCTGCCGGACTACCAGCCGGTCGGGCGCACCGATCTGCGTGAGCCCTTTGAAAAGCTTTGGCATCAGGACCTCGATCCCGTGCGTGGCTTGACCGTGGTCGAGATCATGAACGCGATCCATGCCGGCGAAATCAACGGCATGTATATCGAGGGCGAAAACCCCGCGATGTCGGATCCCGATCTGCAGCATGCGCGCGGAGCGCTGGCCATGCTCGACCATCTGGTGGTGCAGGATCTGTTCGTCACCGAAACCGCGTTCCACGCCGACGTGATCCTGCCGGCCTCGGCGTTTGCCGAGAAGAGCGGCACCTTCACCAACACCGACCGCCGCGTGCAGCTTGCGCGGGAGGTGATCAAGCCGCCCGGCGATGCGCGGCAGGATCTCTGGATCATTCAGGAGATCGGCAAGCGCATGGGCCTGCCGTGGAATTACGACGGCCCGGCCGATGTGTTCACCGAGATGACGCAGGTGATGCCGTCCCTGAAGAACATCACCTGGGACCGGCTGGTCCGCGAGGGGGCGGTGACTTATCCGGTCGACGCTTCGGACAAGCCCGGCAACGAGATCATCTTCACCACGGGTTTCCCGACCGCGAGCGGTCGCGGCAAGATCGTGCCGGCCAAGGTGATCGCGCCCGACGAGGTGCCCGATTCCGAATATCCGATGGTGCTTTCGACCGGCCGCGTGCTCGAACACTGGCACACCGGTTCGATGACCCGCCGCGCCTCCGTGCTCGACCAGATCGAGCCGGAGGCGGTGGCGTTCATGTCGCCAAAGGACATGCGGCGCTTGAGCGTCTGGCCCGGCGATTTCATCAGGCTGGAGACGCGCCGTGGCGCGGTCGAGGTCAAGGTGCGCTCCGACCGCGACGTGCCTGAAAACATGGTGTTCATGCCGTTCTGCTACGCGGAGGCGGCGGCGAACCTGTTGACCAACCCGGCGCTCGACCCGTTCGGCAAGATCCCCGAATTCAAGTTCTGCGCCGTGCGCGCGCAGAAGGTGGAATTGCAGTCGGCGGCGGAGTAGGTCTATCAGTCGTCATTGCGAGCGAAGCGAAGCAATCCATAGTGCAGCGTATGCGGATAGATGGATTGCTTCGCTACGCTCGCAATGACGGGCGGAGCCCCGCAAGCCGCGCCTCACTTCGCAGGCATGACAAAAATCTGGCCCGGATAGATCATGTTGGGGTTGCGGATCTGTTCCTTGTTGGCCTTGTAGATGACGGCGTAGCGCGTGCCGGCGCCATAGGTGAGCTGGCTGAGACGCCAGAGGCTGTCGCCGCGGGAAACCGTCGTGGTCGAGATTTTTGGTACGACCACAGTCGATGATGAGCCGCCCGGCACGCCGGCGCCGCCGGCTGCCGCGAGTTGCGGCCCGCTCGATTCCGAACGCTTCGACGCCGCGGCGGCTTCGGCCACGGACCCGGTGACGATCTTGTCGGGAACATTGAACGGCACTTCGGCGCGGGCGCTTACCTTGCCGGAATTCGCTTCCACTTCATCGAGCCTGACCCGGTAGCTGCCGGGACGAACGCCTTCATTGATCGTGACCGCGAAGCGCCCATCGGCGCCTGACGTCACCGACGCGACCAGCGCCTCGTTGAGATAGAGCCTCACCGCCGTATTCGGCCGCGCCTGGCCGCTGACATGGAACTTGCCGCTTGCGTCGACCTCGACCGCCTCGACGACCACAGCCGATGCGGCGCCAGGCTTCGCCGACGACCCCGGCTGCGACAGCACGACGGTCGGCTTGTCCGGCGTCATCAGTGCGACGACGGGCCGCTCCGTTGCCTGCGGCTCAAGTACCACGGCTACGCTCTGCTTTGACGTGACCTGCTTGCCGTCCGGTTGCTTCGCGCGCAGCGTCAGGTCGTAGGTGCCTGACGGAAGCCGCGGCACCACCATGACAAATTGACCGGACTGATCGGCGACGGCGCGATCGTGTGGCTCGCCATTGCGTAGCAGTTCCACCGTCGCACCCGGCGCCGCCCGGCCGGCGATGACGGCATCGCCCGATGGTTCGACGCGGGCGACGTCGAATGTCGGAACACCGTCGTTGCTTTGCGGTGGCAGCGGTGACGCCCCGCCGAGCGAGGACACCAAAGCGTCCGTTGCCGATTGAACCGCGGCGAGCGCCGCTTGCTTCTGATTCGGCGCGGCCGGTTTTGCATCCGTCGTCGTGGTGGGAGCCGTACTGGCGTCGGCCGGCGGTCCGCGATGAAAATACTGGATGGCGAAGACAATGCCGCCGGTCGCAAGGATGGCGACCAAAGCTATGGCAATTCGGCTAATCGATTTGGCAGTCATGATATCCGCTCGCCAGCCTGATCGCGGGCTCGTCGGCATTCTATACCTTCCCGCGTGAGGAAGGTACCCGTTTTGTCCTTGGAAAACTGGCTGTTAACCAAAATTCTCGCTGCAAATCGGCTCGAAGAATGGGGTGACGGATCGCGCGACCGGAACACTGGCTTGGTTCTGCGGTGCACTGATTCGTTTGGCTTGGGTGAAGGCATCGAGGATGGCGAGCGGGAGATCAGTGTGATGGGTTTCGACCGGCTGATCCAGCCAGTCGGGTATTTCGCGCTGCCGCGATAGCACGCAGAACCATTCGCCACCGTCATAGGTGAGGCGGCGGACCTGCCATTGCGGCAATTCGAGATCGATCAATGCCAGCGCGGCGTCGGTCCATGCCTGCGACTGGATCAGTTGCTCGACACGGTCGGCTTTTCCGCTGCGTTCAGAAGGAAAGCGGCGGCAGGTCTCTTTGATGATGTCCGACAGGAATTCAGCCGTGACGCCGTGGGCATCGCGAAGCCGGTCGGTGAGGGTGGTGGGAAATGTTAGTGGAATTGACATGGCTCATCTCGCTTTTGGCGCGGCCGATACGGAGGCCGCACTGGCAAAATTGGCCAGATCGACATTTGAAAGCGAGAGGAAGCGAGGGGCGAAGAAATAGGCGTTTCATAAAGGCGGGAGAGTTGCGGCAATCTCCCTGTTACGTCGTTCCTGAACGCAGGAACCCGTACCACGTTGCTCTCTCGATAAACCAGAGTAGCTGACGGCGTCCGCAAAATGCCCGCCGGTGGCTACGGGTTCCTGCGTTCGCAGGAACGACAGGGGGCGGCGGCCTTTATGGGATTCCTATAACGTCACCATCGTTCCCGTCTCGAAAACCTATGCGCCCGGTGGCACTTCAGCCGGGCAAAACGCGAAGGCCGTTCATTCGGTTCGCGGGCCACGATGCACAGGAACATTCCCATGCTGGACATTGTCATGCTGGCGCTCGCTCTCGGCTTCTTCGTCGCAGGCATCGGCTATGCCTACGCCTGCGAACGGCTTTAACGGAGCAACGCCATGATCTTCGACTATTCGCTCGCCGGCCTCGTCTCATTGGGCCTGCTGTTCTACCTGACCTACGCGCTGCTGCGGCCGGAGCGCTTCTGAGCGCGCCATGATCACACTGGCGGAAGTCGTCCTGGCGTTTGTCGTCACCTCGGCGCTGCTGATTGCGCTTATTCACCTGCTGCTGCCTGCAAAGAAGAAATCGTGAAGGGTTTTCGACTATGACCGTCATCGGCTGGATTCAAATTCTTCTGTACTGCGCCATCGTGGTCGCGCTGGTCAAACCGCTCGGCTGGTACATGACCCGCGTCTTCAGCGGCGAGACGACCTTTCTCTCGCCGGTGCTGCGCCCAATCGAGCGCGGGCTCTATTGGATCGGCGGCGTCGACGAGAAGCGCGAGCAGCACTGGCTGACCTATACGGTCGCGATGCTGCTGTTCCATGTCGGCGGCTTCCTCATCATCTATGGCCTGATGCGGCTGCAGGCGCTGCTGCCGTTCAATCCGCAGGAACAATCGGCTGTGGCGGAGGATCTGTCCTTCAACACCGCAATTTCCTTCATCACCAACACCAACTGGCAGAACTACGGCGGCGAGAGCACGTTGTCCTATCTGGTGCAGATGCTTGGGTTGACGCACCAGAACTTCCTGTCGGCTGCGACCGGCATTGCGCTGGCGGTGGCGCTGATCCGCGGCTTTTCGCGTTCCTCGATGCGCACCATCGGCAATTTCTGGGTCGATGTGACGCGTTGCACCCTCTATGTGCTGCTGCCGGTCTGCATCGTCTATTCGCTGTTCCTGGTCTGGCAGGGCATGCCGCAGACCCTCGGTGCCTATGTCGACGCCACTACGCTGGAAGGCGCCAAGCAGACCATCGCGGTAGGCCCCGTCGCGTCGCAGGTCGCCATCAAGATGCTCGGCACCAATGGCGGCGGCTTCTTCAACGCCAATGCCGCGCATCCCTTTGAAAACCCGACCGCGCTGTCGAACTTCGTGCAGATGATATCGATCTTTGCGCTTGGCGCGGCGCTGACCAACGTGTTCGGGCGCATGGTCGGCAACCAGCGTCAGGGCTGGGCGATTCTCGCCGTGATGGGCGTGCTGTTTATGGTTGGTGTCGGCGTCACCTACTGGGCAGAGGCCAACGGTACCTCGACGCTGAGCAACCTTGGTCTGACCGGCGGTAACATGGAAGGCAAGGAAGTCCGCTTCGGCATCGTTGCTTCCAGCCTGTTCGCGGTCATCACCACGGCGGCCTCGTGCGGCGCAGTCAACGCCATGCATGACTTGTTCACGGCGCTTGGCGGCATGATTCCGCTGATCAACATGCAGCTGGGCGAGATCATCATCGGCGGCGTCGGTGCCGGGCTTTACGGCATGCTGCTGTTCGTCGTGCTGGCGATCTTCGTCGCCGGCCTGATGGTCGGCCGCACGCCGGAATATGTCGGCAAGAAGATCGAGGCGCGCGAGGTCAAGATGGCGATGCTCGCGATCCTGGTGCTGCCGCTGATGTATCTCGGCTGGACCGCGGTCGCCGTGGTGCTGCCCTCGGCGGTGGCGTCGATGGCCAATTCCGGCCCGCACGGCTTCACCGAGGTCCTGTATGCCTTCACATCGGCGACCGGCAATAACGGCTCGGCCTTCGGCGGACTGACCGGCAACACCTTCTTCTACAATCTGACGCTCGCCAGTTCGATGTTCGTCGGCCGCTTCTTCATGATCGTGCCGGCGATGGCGTTGGCAGGCTCGCTTGCCGCCAAGAAATCGATCCCGCCCTCGGCAGGCACGTTGCCGACCACCGGCGGCCTGTTCGTCGGTCTCGTCGTCGGCGTGATCCTCATCATCGGCGGGCTCACCTTCTTCCCGGCGCTGGCGCTCGGGCCGATCGTCGAGCACCTCGCCATGAATGCCAACACCCTGTTCTGATCGAAGCCATCAGGAGTTACGTCCATGGAGACCATGAAACTGCAGAAAAAAGCGACGGCTTCGGCGATGCTCGATCCCAAAATCGTCGTGCCGGCGACCCGCGCGGCATTTGCAAAACTCGATCCGCGGCTGATGATCAAGAATCCCGTGATGTTCGTGGTCGAGATCGTTGCCGCGCTCACCACCGTGATCTTCCTGCGCAACCTGGTGACGGGCGGCGAGGGCCTCGCCTTCACCTTCCAGATCATCCTTTGGCTGTGGTTCACGGTGCTGTTCGCCAATTTCGCCGAAGCCGTCGCCGAAGGCCGCGGCAAGGCGCAGGCCGAGTCGCTGAAGAAGACCCGCACCGAGAGCCAGGCCAAGCTGCTCACGGGTTCCGACAAGACATATCGTCTGGTGCCAGGCACCGCACTCAAGGTCGGGGACATCGTTCTGGTCGAGGCCGGCGACAATATCCCCTCCGATGGCGAGGTGATCGAAGGCGTCGCGTCCGTCAACGAGGCCGCGATCACGGGTGAATCCGCGCCCGTGATCCGCGAATCCGGCGGCGACCGTTCGGCGGTCACCGGCGGCACGCAGGTATTGTCGGACTGGATCCGGGTCCGCATCACCGCGGCGCAGGGCTCGACCTTCATCGACCGCATGATCAGATTGGTGGAAGGCGCCGAACGGCAGAAGACGCCAAACGAGATCGCGCTCAACATCCTGCTGGCCGGCCTCACCATCATCTTCGTGTTTGCGACCGTGACGATCCCGAGTTACGCCGCCTATGCCGGCGGATCGATTTCAGTGGTGGTGCTGGTGGCGCTGTTCGTCACGCTGATCCCGACCACCATCGGCGCGCTGTTATCAGCCATCGGCATTGCCGGCATGGACCGGTTGGTGCGCTTCAACGTGCTGGCGATGTCCGGCCGCGCCGTTGAGGCCGCGGGCGACGTCGATACGCTGCTGCTTGACAAGACCGGCACCATCACGCTCGGCAACCGCCAGGCCACGGCGTTTCGCCCGGTGCGCGGCGTCACCGAGCAGGAGTTGGCAGACGCGGCCCAGCTTGCCTCGCTCGCCGACGAAACACCCGAAGGCCGCTCGATCGTCGTGCTGGCCAAGGAGAAATACGGCATTCGTGGCCGCGACATGAAGGAACTTGCGGCCACCTTCGTGCCCTTCACCGCGCAAACCCGCATGAGCGGCGTCGATGCCGGATCTTCCTCGGTCCGCAAGGGCGCGGTGGATGCCATCCTCAACTATATCGGCGCTGGCACCGCCCAGACCATGGCCAGCGGCAACGCGGTTCGCGCCCTGCAGCCGGCTGTCGATTCGGATGCGGCCCGTGAACTCCGGAGCATCGCGGACGAGATCGCGAAGGAGGGCGGTACGCCACTGGCGGTGGCGAAAGATGGCCGCCTGCTTGGCGTCATCCATCTCAAGGATATCGTCAAGGGCGGCATCCGTGAGCGCTTCGCCGAACTTCGCCGCATGGGCATCCGCACGGTGATGATCACCGGCGATAACCCGATGACGGCAGCCGCCATCGCCGCCGAGGCGGGTGTCGACGATTTCCTCGCGCAGGCGACCCCTGAGGACAAGCTGAAGCTGATTCGCGACGAGCAAGCAAAAGGCAAGCTGGTGGCGATGTGCGGCGACGGCACCAACGACGCGCCGGCGCTGGCACAGGCCGACGTCGGCGTCGCCATGAACACCGGCACGCAGGCCGCCCGCGAGGCCGGCAACATGGTCGACCTCGATTCCAACCCGACCAAGTTGATCGAGGTGGTCGAGATCGGCAAGCAATTGCTGATGACCCGTGGCGCGCTGACGACTTTCTCGATCGCCAACGACGTCGCGAAATATTTCGCCATCATCCCGGCGATGTTCCTGGCGTTCTACCCGCAGCTCGAAGTGCTCAACGTCATGCACTTGGCAAGCCCGCAAAGCGCGATCCTGTCGGCGATCATCTTCAACGCGCTGATCATCATCGCGCTGATCCCGCTGGCGCTGAAAGGTGTAGCTTACCGCGCCGTTGGCGCCGGCGCACTCTTGCGCCGTAACCTGCTGATCTACGGCCTCGGCGGCATCATCATTCCCTTCATCGGTATCAAGGCCATCGACCTGGTGGTGGCCGCCTTGCATCTGGCCTAACCGCGTCATTGCGAGCGAAGCGAAGCAATCCATATCGCCACACGAAGAAAAGCTGGATTGCTTCGTCGCTTCGCTCCTCGCAATGACGGAAGACACAAAGGAGACCCAAAATGCTCAGAGAAATCCGACCCGCTATTCTCATCCTGCTCCTGCTCACCGCGATCACCGGCCTTGCCTATCCGATGGCGATGACAGCGATCGCCGGTGTCATCTTCCCGAAGCAAGCGCAGGGCAGCCTGATCGAGAGGGACGGCAAGGTGGTCGGCTCCGCCCTGATCGGGCAAGAGTTCAAGGACGACAAATATTTCCACGGCCGCCCGTCCGCGACCTCGGCGCCGGACCCGGCCAATTCCACCAAGACGGTCTCCGCGCCCTATAATGCCGCCAATTCCGGCGGCTCCAACCTCGGTCCGACCAGCAAGGCGCTGGCCGACCGGATCAAGGAAGACGTCGAGAAGCTGAAGGCCGAAAATCCTTCCGCGGCCGTGCCGGTCGACCTCGTCACCACTTCCGGCAGCGGGCTCGACCCCGACATCTCGCCGGAGGGTGCGCTGTTCCAGGTCCCCCGGGTGGCCAAGGCCCGCAACCTGCCGGAAGCCCGTGTCCGCGACCTGGTCGTCGAGCATACGCAGGGCCGCATGGCTGGATTGCTGGGGGAGCCCCGCGTTAACGTATTGGCGTTGAATCTGGCATTGGATCAGGCCTCGAAATGAGACCCGCTAGGCCCGTCGAGGGGTGAGGACTATATTGTTGCATGGTCCAAACCCGCCGCGACCCTGAACAGCGTCCCTCGCCGGAAGCCCTTCTGGAAACGGCCCGGCGCGAGGAAAGCCGCGCCGGCAAGCTCAAGATTTTCGTCGGCGCCGCACCCGGCGTCGGCAAGACCTACGAAATGCTGCAGAGCGCCCATGCCAGGAAAAAGGCCGGCGCCGATGTTGTCGTCGGCGTGGTCGAGACCCATGGCCGGGCGGAGACCGAAGCACTGCTGAAGGGCCTCGAAGTGCTGCCGCGCCGGCGGCTCGCCTACAAGGAGCAGACGCTCGAGGAGATGGACCTCGACGCGCTGATCGCGCGGCGGCCGCAGATCGCCCTCGTCGACGAACTCGCCCATACCAACGCGCCGGGCAGCCGTCATCCCAAACGCTATCTCGATGTCGAGGAATTGCTGTCCCACGGCATCGACGTCTACACCGCCGTCAACATCCAGCACATCGAAAGCCTCAACGACGTGGTCGCGCAGATCACCCATGTGCGGGTGCGCGAGACCGTGCCGGACAAGGTGTTCGATCGCGCCGACGCCATCGAGCTGATCGATCTCACGCCCGACGACCTGATCCAGCGGCTGAAGGAGGGCAAGGTCTATGTCCCGAAGCAAGCCGAGCGCGCGCTGGAGCATTATTTCTCGCCGGGCAACCTGACCGCGCTGCGCGAACTGGCACTGCGGCGCACCGCCGAACGGGTGGACGAGCAGTTGCTTACCCACATGCAGGCCAACGCCATCGCCGGTCCCTGGGCGGCGGGCGAGCGCATCCTGGTCTGCGTCAGCGAGGATCCGCGCGCGGCTGGTCTGGTGCGCTACACCAAGCGCTTGGCGGATCGGCTGCACGCGCAGTGGACCGCGATCAGCATCGAGACGCGGCGCAGCCTGCAACTGACCGACGAGCAGCGCGACCGGCTGGCCGACACCATGCGGCTGGCCGAAGCGCTCGGTGGCGAGGCGCTGACCATTCCCGGCGTCGGCCGCCGCATCGCCGACGACGTCATCCATTTCGCGCATGCCAACAACGTCACGCAGATCATCATCGGCAAGTCGAACCGCTCATGGTGGTTCGAATTGACGCGCGGCTCCGTGGTGCACGATCTGGTACGTCGCTCCGGCAATATCAGCGTCCACGTCATCGCCGGTGACGAGGAGAAGGTTGCGAAAGCGGCGGTGCAGACCGCGGCGCGGCAGGAGCCGTTCAATCGCGCGGCCCTATCTGATGGCGCTGCTGTTCGTCGCGATCGGCCTTGCCGCCGCCACCCTGATCAAGCCCCTGTTCGGCGGCATTGAAAATGTCGATCTGGTATTCCTCACGGCCGTTGTCGGCGCCGCTGCGCGATACGGCCTGTGGCCGTCGCTGCTGGCGAGTCTTGCGGCGTCGCTGTGCTATAATTTCTTCTTCCTGCCGCCGGTCTACACCTTCACCATCACCGATCCGACCAATATCACGGCGTTCTTCTTCTTCATGCTGATTGCGCTTGCTGGTCTCCAACGTCGCGGCGCGGGTGCGCTCGCAAGCGGATACTGCGATCGGCCGGGTACGCACCACTGAATCGCTCTATGCTTTCAGCCGCAAGCTTGCGGGTACCGCGACGCTGGACGACGTGCTATGGGCGACCGCCTACCAGACCGCGCTGATGCTCAAGGTGCGCGTGGTGCTGCTGTTGCCGGAAGAGGGGATGCTGACGGTGAAGTCGGGCTATCCGCCGGAAGACGAACTCGACCAGGCCGATCTCGCCGCCGCCAACTGGGCCTGGAGCAACGATCGTCCCGCCGGGCGTGGCTCGGACACGCTGCCGGGTGCAAAACGGCTGTTCCTGCCGATGCGAACTGGACGCGGCGCGATCGGCGTGATCGGCATCGACGACGACCGGACGGGTCCCTTGCTGACGCCGGATCAGCGCCGCCTGCTGGACGCGCTGGTCGATCAGGGCGCGCTCGCGATCGAGCGCGTGCTGCTGGTCGAAGACATGGACCGGGTCAAGCGCACGGTGGAATCCGACCGCCTGCGCGGCGCGCTGCTGACCTCGATCTCGCATGATCTGAAGACGCCGCTGGCCTCGGTGCTCGGCGCTGCCTCCACCCTGCGCGATCTCGGCGCCGGCCTCGACGAGGCGCAAAAGAACGAGCTGCTCGCCACCATGATCGACGAATCCGAGCGGCTCAACCGCTTCATCGCCAACCTGCTCGACATGACCAAGCTCGAATCCGGCGCCATCGTCCCCAACACGGCGCCGCACGATGTCGGCGAGATCGTCGGCAGCGCGCTGCGCCGCGCCGGCAAGATTCTCGCGCATCACAAGGTGTCGCTGGAACTCGTCCCCAATCTGCCGATGCTGGAACTCGATGCCGTGTTGTTCGAACAGGTGCTGTTCAACCTGCTCGACAACGCCGCCAAATACGCGCCGCCGGACACCACCATCTCGATCAGGGGGACACGGGACCAGGGAATCGTCTCGCTACAGATCCTCGACGAGGGAAATGGCATCCCGGCGGCGGAACTTGAAAGCGTGTTCGATAAATTCTATCGCGCGCAGAAGGGCGATCACGTTCGTCCCGGCACCGGCCTCGGTCTCGCGATCTCGCGCGGCTTTGTCGAGGCGATGCGCGGCAAAATTACCGCCGCTAATCGTAGCGACCGCAGCGGTGCCGTCATAACCATTCGACTGCCCGTGCCAGCAGCGAACAATGCGCTGGATACCGCCGCATGAACGCCGCCCCGATCAAGGTTCTGGTCATCGACGACGAGCCGCCGATCCGCAAGCTGTTGCGGATGGGGCTGAGCACGCAGGGCTATGACGTCCTCGAAGCCTCCAACGGCAAGATCGCGCTGGAGAAGCTCGCGGAGGGCCCGGCGCTGATCATCCTCGATCTCGGCCTGCCTGATATCCAGGGCCACGATCTGCTGCGCATGATCCGCGGCCGCAATGACAGCGTGCCGATCGTGGTGCTGTCGAGCCGCGGCGACGAGGCCGGCAAGGTGCAGGCGCTCGACCTCGGCGCCGACGATTACCTGACAAAACCGTTCGGCATGGATGAACTGCTGGCGCGGATGCGCGCGGCGCTACGCCACCAATTGCAGGTGCAGGGCGAGCGGCCGGTGTTTCGATCGGGCGATCTCGCGGTCGATCTGGTCCGCCGCATCGTCAAGGTCGGCGAGCGCGAGGTCAAACTGTCACCGAAGGAGTATGAACTGCTGCGCGTGCTGGTGCAGCACGCCGGCAAGGTGCTGACCCATCGCTTCCTGCTCAAGGAGCTGTGGGATGAACTGACGGACGCGCAGTATCTGCGCGTCTATGTCCGCCAGCTTCGGCAGAAGATCGAAATCGATCCGGAGCGCCCGCAATTCGTGCTGACCGAAACCGGCATCGGCTACCGGTTACGTGCGCCGGATTGATCAGATCGCAGCGGTCAGTTGCGGCGAGCTTGATCGCGCAAGCGCAGATAGGCGGGTCGGGCCAGGCAGGCGTCAAGCCATCGTGTCAGCTCCGGGTAAGCCGACAAGTCCATTCGTGCCATTTTCCCCCACATGAGGATGCCCGCGACGTTAAGGTCAGCGACCGTAAAGCTGTTTCCCGCCAAATAGCCGCGTGTGGCCAGGGCGTCGTTCAGTACACCCAGGGGCTTCTTCAGCAGCAATTCGTTCCGCTCTGTCACGGAGGGATCGCGCGCAAATTCCGCCAGCAATGCGCGGTGCTCCAGAAAATTGAGTAGCAGGTGTTCAATCTCCAACACCGCCCAGAAGCTCCACTGCGCGGCGAGGCCCAGCACTTCCGGGGCGGCGCAGTGCATCGGGCCGTCATACTTTTGCGCGAGGTAGAGATTGATTGCCATCGATTCCCACAGCACCAGATCGCCATCGACCAAAGTCGGAATTCGTGCATTTGGATTCAATCGCAGATATTCGGCGGTCTGCAGATCGTCTGTACGCGTCGTTTTTTCCACTACCTGATACGGCTTCCCGACTTCCTCGAGCATCCATAGACACCGCATCGCGCGCGATCTCGGATTTCCATAAAGCTGCAGCATCGTTGGGCTCCCGCAAATGTGGGTCATGGTCTGGCGGCAGGCAAATCTACCGGCTTTCCATCGCTTCCGATAGCTCACCACGCTCGCCCGCGCCTTGGTCCGCCACGGGGCAGCTTGCCGCATGCAACGTAACCATAACGTGGTATGCTTTTGTCCAGGGATCTGAGCAGGGCCTCGCACGCCCACGTGAATCTGAGCAGGAGGACGCAACGCCATGGCTGAGAGCGTCATGTATCACGAAGGCAATCGGCAACTGCAGGACCGGTTCGACAGCCGCCGGATTTCCGACCGGCTGGAAGAGAAGCTGATGCGCAAGGAGTTCTCGGCCGACGACAAGCAGTTCATCGAAGGCCTGCCTTACTTCTTCCTGGCGACGGCGGACGGCGAGGGCCGGCCCGATTGCTCGTTCAAGGGCGGAGCGCCAGGCTTCGTGCGGATCACCGGGCCTTCCGAGATCGCATTCCCCGATTATGACGGCAACGGCATGTTCAAGAGCCTCGGCAACATCGTCGCCAATGCCGATGTCGGCCTGCTGTTCATCGCCATGCACGACAAGCCGCGGCGCCTGCGCGTCAATGGCAGCGCGCAGCGTGAGCGACAACGATCCGCTGCTGGCGGAGAGCGTCGGCGCGCAGCTCATCGTCCGTGTGACCGCGCGGGCGATCTTTCCGAACTGTCCGCGCTACATCCCGACGATGGGCGCGATTGAACCCTCGATGTATGTGCCGATCGCCGGACAGGACGCGCCGGAGCCGGCGTGGAAGGGTTTTGCGGATTTCAAGGACTGCATCCACCCACGGCAACCGACATTCAAGGGGGAGCATGCCGTAGCCCGGATGAGCGAAGCGACATCCGGGGCCGGTGCCAACGTCATCCCGGATGTCGCTGTGTGCCCCGAAGGGCGTGTATCACCAGTGGAGGAAGAATCCACCCAGATAGTTGTCGATAGGTCTGGTAGCTGACGAGCAGGGTGGCTGGGTGACTGGTCACACTGAAGCCTCGTGACAAAGGTCGCCTTGGGCGGTCGAGCAATCCAGCGGGCCGTAATGAGAGTAAAGCCTGAGCAGGCCTCGAAAGTGAAGATGCGGATGCCGACCCGCCAGCGATACGGGGAAGGCCGCGCAGATGGGGAAGCAATCGACGAGCGCACCCGTCTGGTCCGCCGGGGTAATGGGCACGGCACGGTGGAAAGGTGATGCAGGCAACGGGGGAGACCCGTTTTGGCGAGGGTAGCGGCCTCGACGTCGCGAAAGGCGGCGGCCGGAACGGGAGTCGGACAGGGTCGTAGTACTGATGAAGCCGGGTAACTCCGGTGGAGGGAAGGCCCCTGACTTCTGGAGCGCTGACGAAGAGGGTAAGGATCAGGTGATTGGCGATGAGCCTTGAAACACCGGAAAAGATCAGGAGCCTTCAGAGGAAGCTGTATTGCAAGGCGAAGGCAGAGCCCGCCTTCCGCTTCTACCTGCTCTACGACAAGATCCATCGAGAGGACATTCTGCACCACGCCTATGCGCTGGCCCGCGCCAATGCGGGAGCACCGGGCGTGGACGGAGAGAGCTTCGCGGCGATTGCGGCGGCGGGCAAGGAAGCATGGCTGGCGGGTCTGAGACAGGAATTGATCACGAAGACGTATCGTCCTGCACCGGTGCGACGGGTGATGATCCCGAAGCCGGGCGGCGGAGAACGTCCGCTCGGCATCCCGACAATCCGGGACCGGGTGGTTCAGACCGCCGCCAAGCTGGTGTTGGAGCCGATCTTTGAAGCGGACCTGGAAGACAGCGTATATGGCTATCGGCCCGGCCGCGGTGGGACGGACCCTGTCAAGGAAGTGCACCGGCTGCTGGGCCGGGGCTACACGGATGTGGTCGACGCCGATCTGTCGAAGTACTTCGACACCATTCCGCACTCAGAACTTCTCAAATCGGTGGCGCGTCGCATCGTCGATCGGCATGTGCTTTGGCTGATCAAGATGTGGCTGAAGGCGCCGGTCGAGGAGACGGGTGGGGGTGGGGAAGGCAAACGGCGCATGACGGGAGGCAAGAGCAGTACGCGCGGCACGCCGCAAGGCGGTGTCGCCAGTCCGATGCTTGCGAACTTGTACATGAACCGCTTCCTGAAGCATTGGCGGCTGACCGGACGTGGCGAAGCGTTCTGTGCGCAGGTGGTCTCATATGCCGACGACTTCGTCATCCTCAGTCGCGGACATGCGGCTGAGGCTCTGACGTGGACGAAGGAGGTGATGACCCGGCTCGGGCTTACGCTCAACGAGGCGAAGACCACGTTGAAGGATGCCCGGAAAGAAAGCTTCGACTTCCTTGGCTACGCGTTTGGGCCTGAGTACCACCGCAAGAAGGGTTATCGATACCTGAGCGCGAGCCCCTCCAGGAAGAGCGTCCAGAGGCTCAAAGGCAAGGTCAATGAGCTGCTGGTCCCCGGCAACAAAGAACCGTGGCCTGATGTACGCAACCGGCTGAACAGATTGCTGCGCGGCTGGTCGAGCTACTTTAGCTACGGCACGCGGCTGATGGCCTATCGGGCCATCGACAATCACGTCAATGATCGCGTGCGTCACTTCCTGCGCAGGCGGTGCAAGGTGCCAGGACGCGGTACTCGAAGCTTTGCGGACCATCAGGTCTTCGGGCCTCTCGGCGTGCTGCGGCTACGACGCGTGCACCTTGGCCCGCTGCCGTGTGCTCGGCAATGAATCCAGTCGGAAAGCCGGATGCCGGAAATCGGCACGTCCGGTTTGATGAGCGGGGAGAGGAAACGGAGCGTTGCCGCATGGCCCAAGCTACCGCGCCTCTCCTCGACTCTACACGCTCATTCGGGCTACGAGTTCTTCCAAGTCGCGCAGGTGAATTTGCTACAGCGCTTCCTGACTAGATCGCCGTCATCTCGCCCTTGGTCCAGGCTTCGCGCAGCTTGAATTTCTGGATCTTGCCCGATCCGGTCAGAGGGAAGGCGTCCACCACGAACCAATGCTTCGGCGTCTTGTGCGGGGCGAGCAAGGCGCGCATGTAGTCGATCAGTTCTTCCTTTTCTATTGTGGCGCCGGGCGCCGGGCGGATGAAGGCTGCGACCTCTTCGCCCCACTTCTCGTGGGGAACGCCGACGACGGCGACTTCACCGACCTTCGGGTGCTTGAACAACAGCTCCTCCAGCTCGCGCGGATAGATGTTCTCGCCGCCGCGGATGATCATGTCCTTCAGCCGGCCTTCCACCGTGCAATAGCCGCGCGCGTCCATCGCGCAGAGGTCGCCGGTATGCAGCCAACCGTCGGCGTCGATCGCGGCGGAGGTCGCGTCGGGCATTTCGAAGTATCCGAGCATCACGTGATAGCCGCGGGTGCAGAACTCGCCGATCGTGCCGATCGGAACGGTCTCGCCGGTGTTGGGGTCGATGATCTTGTTTTCCATGTTGGGTAGCGGCAGGCCGATCGTGTTGGCCTTGTCCTCGACGCTGTCGGTGGTGCCGGTTTGCGCCGCGACCGGGGAGCATTCGGTCTGGCCGAAAACAATCGTGAAGGGGGCGCCGAGCTTTTCCTCCAGCATCCGCACCAGCGCGGCCGGCACGGTGGAGCCGCCCGAGCAGATCGCCTTGACGGAGGAGAGGTCGGTGGTCGGGAATCTTTCGTGCTCCAGCATCGCGACCAGCATGGTGGGAACGCCGAGCATCGCATTGCCGCGATAGGTCTCGAGCATTTCGAGCACCAGTCCGGGCTCGAAGGCCTCGACCAGCACCTGGGTCGCTGCTTTCGACACCGCGCCGATCACGCAGCAGACGCAGCCGCCGGTATGAAACAGCGGCATCGTGGTGACGAAGACGTCGCCGGAATCGACGCCCATGCGGTCGGCGGTGTCGGCGCCGTTGTTGAGCAGTCCGCGATGGCGGAGCAGGGCGCCTTTCGGAAAGCCCGTGGTGCCCGAGGTGTACTGGATCATGACGGGGTCGTCGGGACTGACCGCCGGCAGCTCGATGCCTTCGTCGTCGCCGGCGGCGATGAAAGCGTTCCAGTCGTCGAAGCAGATGATCTCGCGCAGCTCGGGGCAGTTCGGCGCCACCGCCTGCACCGTCTCCAGCATCGGGTTGCCGCGAAAGCTGTTGACGACAAAGACGCCGGCCGAGCGCGACTGCTTCAGCACATACTCCACCTCGCGCGCGCGAAAGGCCGGGTTCACGGTGACGAGGACCATGCCGGCCATGCCGGCGCCGAATTCGAGCATCATCCATTCCGGGAGGTTCTGCGCCCAGACGGCAATGCGCTCGCCCGGCTTGAAGCGCGACAGCAGCGCGCGGGCGGTTCGCTGGGCTTCGCGATAAAATTGCGCGTAGGTCCATTGACGGCGCAGTTCTGGGTCGGGGACACCCGCAATCAGGGCCAGGCGGTCGGGCGCCGATTCCGCAGCCTTGCGCAGCAGGTCGCCGAACGTCATCTCCCGCACCGCAGGCGTCGTTGGCCCCGCGACGTGCGACTTCGTCAATGTCATCAAATCCTCCCCGGTCCGGGGGCGCCGCCGTTGTTTGCCGGCGTTTAGATCGTCCCCGGCGGCCAAAATGCCTTCCGTGGCCGGTCAATGCAAGCGGTGCCAGGAACTTTGCATGCGACGGGCGATTACTTTTTGACCAAATGAAGAAGCCGGAGAAAGGCAATGGCACGGAAATATTCGAAGAAGGCCTCCAGTGACGTCGAACGCGTGATGAAGAAGCGCAAGGCTGGCACGCTGAAGAGCGGCGGTTCGGGCCGGAAGGTCACGAGCCGCAAGCAGGCGATTGCGATCGGGCTGTCGGAGGCGAGGGCCAAGGGCGAGAAGGTGCCGAAGAAGGCCCCGAAGAAGCGGAAGGTTGCCAAGAAGACGGCGAAGAAGTCGAAGCGGTAGGGCGCACCGTCATTGCGAGCGCAGCGAAGCAATCCAGAACCCCAGCGGAGCTCTGGATTGCTTCGTCGCTTTGCTCCCCTTGCACAAGCGTTTCTCGTTTGTCGCAGGCAATGACGGCGAAAGCGACGATCACCCCGCCTTGCGCTGCCTCGCCGCGGACCGGTGCGCCTTCTTTGCCGCCCGGCGTGCCGGTGCCTGTCGCGCAGCCGGAGCCTGCGCCCGACGCTTGCCCGCCGGCTTTCCCTTCAGGCTTGCCTTCAGTGCATCCATCAGGTTCACGACGTTGTCCGGCTTTTCCTCGGGCTCGGCGGCCTTGATCGGTTTGCCGGATGCCTTGCGGCGCACCAGCGCCTTCAGCGCGTCCTCATATTCGTCCTTGAATTTCGAGGGATCGAAATGCGCCGCCTTGGTCTGCAGGATGTGGCCCGCGAGTTCGACCATGTCCTTGGTGATCTTCGGGGTCTTGATGTCGTCGAAATAGTCGTCCTCGTCGCGCAGTTCGTAAGGATAACGCAGGGTGGTGCCGAGCAGGCCCTTGCCGAGCGGCTCGATCGCGATGACGTGCTCGCGGTTGGTCAGCACGATCCGTGCCAGCGCGACGCGGTTCTCGTCCTTCATGGCGTCGCGGATCACGGCGAAGGCGTCGATGGCGGCCTTGCCGTCGGGGGCGACGTAATAGGGATTGTTGTAGTAGCGCTTGTCGATTTCATCGCGCGGCACAAAACTGTCGATCTCGATGGTGTGGTTGCTCTCGATCTGGACGGCCTCCAGCTCCTC
This sequence comes from uncultured Alphaproteobacteria bacterium, assembly GCA_963816815.1. Classification (GTDB taxonomy): domain Bacteria; phylum Pseudomonadota; class Alphaproteobacteria; order Rhizobiales; family Xanthobacteraceae; genus Bradyrhizobium. The sequence goes on along the minus strand of CAWFMW010000020.1, from coordinate 248,459 downwards.
CTTTTCGATCTCGACATACTGGCCCTTCTTCAGCTCGTAGCCGCGGCCCTTCTGGTCGCTTTCGACGACGTCGCCGGTCTCGGCGTCGATCATCTGCTGCTTCAGCCGGTTGCCGGTCTCCTTGTTGATCATGTGAAAGCGGGTTTTCTCGACCGATGTCGAGGCCGGGTACAGCACGACCGGACATGACACCAAGGAGAGTTTTAGCGTGCCTTTCCAGTAGGCGCGGGGGGCCATTGCAATCTCCGGCATGGTTGGGTTTCGGAACTTCAACGGCTAGTATGGGTTTTCGTTCCGGATGCCGCCGTGCGCGCGGTCGGGATGGTCGAGGTTTGGCGTTGAAGAAACTCAGCACGTACCGGAAGAAGCGCGATTTCGGCAAGACGGCGGAGCCCTCCGGCGACGTCAAGGTCGCGCCGGCAAAGCAGCGTCGGTTCGTGATCCAGAAGCATGACGCAACGCGGCTGCATTACGACCTGCGGCTGGAGTTCGACGGCGTCTTCAAGTCCTGGGCGGTGACGCGAGGACCCTCGCTCGATCCGCACGACAAGCGGCTCGCGGTCGAGGTCGAGGATCACCCGCTCGACTACGGCGATTTCGAAGGCACCATCCCGGACGACCAGTATGGCGGCGGCACCGTCATGCTGTGGGACCGCGGCACCTGGGAATCCGAGGATCCCGATCGCGGCTTCAAGAAGGGCGACCTGAAATTCACGCTGCACGGCGACAAGCTGCACGGCAGCTGGGTGCTGGTGCGGATGAAAGGCGACCGCTACGGCGGCAAGCGCACCAACTGGCTCCTGATCAAGCACCGCGACGAATTCGTCAAGGAAGGCGAGGCCAACGACATCCTGGAAGAGGATCGCTCCGTGGCTTCGGGGCGAACCATGGCGCAGATCGCGCAAGGCAAGGGCAAGGCGCCAAAGCCGTTCATGCTGGCCAAGGGCAAGACAAAGGCCGACGCAGTCTGGCACTCGAACCGCGGCGAGGCGGCCGACGCGCGCGCCGGCAGGAAGACAGCAGCGCTACGAGCCACGCCGGAGACCAGGACCCGTGCGCCGGCGCAAACCGCGAAGCCGAAGAAAGTTTCCGCGATGCCGGATTTCGTCGCGCCGCAGCTTTGCGCCTCCGTCGAGCGGCCGCCGAACTCGGACGGCTGGTGCCACGAAGTCAAGTTCGACGGCTATCGCGTGCAACTGCGGATCGAGGATGGCGATGTGGCGCTGCTCACCCGCAAAGGGCTGGACTGGACCGACAAGTTCGGCGCTCTCGCGAGAGCGGCCAAGGCGTTGCCCGATGCGTTGATCGACGGCGAAATCGTCGCGCTGGACCACAACGGCGTGCCCAGCTTCTCGGCGCTGCAGGCGGCGATCGCGGACAACAAGACCGGCGACCTCATCTTCTTTGCGTTCGATCTCCTGTTTGCCGGCGGTGAGGATCTGCGCGCGTTGCCGCTGCGCGAGCGCAAGGAACGTCTGAAGCGTCTGCTGGAGCGGCGGAATGGGAAAGGAAAAGCTGATCCGCTACGTCGATCATTTCGAAGAACGCGGCGATACCGTGCTGCAATCGGCGAGGAAACTGGATCTGGAAGGCATCGTTTCCAAGAAACTGGATGCGCCCTATCGCTCGGGACGCTCCGAGAGCTGGACCAAGGCCAAGATCCGCGGCGGGCAGGAGGTCGTGCTCGGCGGCTGGAAGACCACCAACGGCAAATTCCGCTCGCTGATGGCCGGCGTCTATCGTGACGGTCATCTGGTGTTCGTCGGCCTTGTCGGCACCGGCTTCGGCCAGGACGTCGTCCGGCGCATCATGCCGGCGCTGAAGGCGGCGGCGTCCGACAAGAGCCCGTTCGGCGGCAAGGATGCGCCGAAGAAGACCCGCGACGTGCATTGGCTGAAGCCCGAATTGGTCGCCGAGGTCGAGTTCGCCGGCTGGACCGACGGCGGCAACATCCGGCAGGCCGCGTTCAAGGGGCTGCGGCAGGACAAGCCGGCGAAGGAGATACGCGCGGAGAAGCCTGCCATGACCGGAATTGCAAAGCCCGTTGTGCGGTCCGTGAAATCATCGGCCAAATCCGCCGAGGTGATGGGCGTGGCGATCTCGAAGCCCGAGAAGGCGTTGTGGCCCGACGGCGGCGACGGCGAGGCCGTCACCAAGCTCGACCTTGCGCAATATTTCGAGGCGGTTGGCGAATGGATGATCGTCCACCTCAAGGGCCGTCCGTGCTCGATTCTCCGCGCCCCCGATGGCATCAACGGCGAAAAATTCTTCCAGCGCCACGCGATGCCGGGCGCCTCCGATCTCCTGAAACTCGCCAAGGTCGCGGGCGATCGCAAACCCTATTTGCAGATCGACCGGGTCGAGGCCTTGGCGGCGGTGGCGCAGATCGGCGGGCTGGAGCTGCATCCCTGGAATTGCGCGCCTGATGACTACGACACCCCGGGGCGGCTGGTGTTCGATCTCGATCCCGCGCCGAATGTCGAATTTTCGGAGGTGATTGAGGCCGCCAAGGACATGCGGCAGCGGTTGACGGCGATCGGTCTTGAAAGCTTCTGCAAGACCACCGGCGGCAAGGGCCTGCATGTTGTGACGCCGCTGCTTCACGGCGCAAGGGAAAAGGTTTCATGGAAGGAAGCCAAGGCCTTCGCGCAAGGGGTCTGCCAGTGGATGGCGAATGATGACCCCGAGCGTTATCTGCTCAACATGTCGAAGAAGCTGCGCAAGGGAAAAATCTTCCTCGATTATCTGCGCAACGACCGGCTCTCGACCGCAGTCGCTGTGCTGTCGCCACGTGCGCGCGAGGGCGCCACCGTCTCGATGCCGCTGACCTGGCCGCAGGTACGCGGCGACCTCGATCCGAAAAAGTATACGGTGCGCACAGTGCCGGCGCTGCTGGCGAAGACGAAAGCGTGGGACGGGTATGATGACGCGGCAGTGTCGATCAAGCCGGCGATGAAGAAGCTGGCTGGAAAGTAGCGGATGTAGTCCGCGTCAGCCGCTTCACCAATGGCCGTCATAGGCAGCTCCCTCAGCCGTCATACTCCGCGAAGGCGGAGTATCCAGTACGCCGCGGCTTATCGGCTCAATAACCGGCGTCTCTGGAATACTGGGTCACCCGCCTTCGCGGGTGACGACAATCTCGTAGGGTGGGCAGAGCGAAGCGCGCCTACCATCTTTAATCACACAAGAAAGGGTGGGCACGGCTTGCGCCTTGCCCACCCTGTGCCTGCGATCTGCAATCCGCTTAGAGCTTCCCGAGCAGCAGGAGGATCAGCAGAATCACGATCACGAGTCCAAGACCGCCGCCGCCGTAATATCCGGTGCCGTAGAACGGTCCGCCGCCGAGGCCGCTGAAACCGCCCAGCAGGGCGATGATGAGAATGATAAGAATGATGGTCCCGAGTGACATGAATCTCTCCTCAGCCCGATGGGCCGTCTGTTTGCTCTGCCTGCGGCGGAACAACACACCGGAACAATGAAAGTTCCACTTTTGCCGCGATAATGGACCGACCTCTTCTTTTCGAACCGCATGCGATTACATGTGGTTAGTACGCAGAGAGGATTTGGCGATGACTAAACCGCTGGTGGTTTCGATCCCGCATAGCCTGGGCCGCGAAGAGGCGATGCGGCGCTTGAAGACGGGGCTATCGCGCGCCGCTTCCAGCGTGCCCGTGCTGAGCGTCGATGAGGAGCGATGGGAAGACAACCGCATGATTTTTCGCGTTCGCGCGCTGGGCCAGGCGGCGGCCGGCCATGTCGATGTCGCGGAGGATCATGTGCAGGTGGAAGTCGTGCTGCCGTGGCTGTTGCAGCGCTTTGCCGAAGCGGCCCAGGCCGCGATCCAGAACCGCGGCAAGCTGTTGCTGACCAAGAAAAGCTGACGCCTGCTTAGGTGCGGTTGCGCTTTCGTGCCGGCTTTGCTGCGCCGGTGAATTTTGCTTTCAGCACGGCGACCGGCAGGTGCGTCAGCAGGTCGGACAGGCGCAACTGCCTGGCGTCGGCGTCCGCAAAGCCTTCCACCGCATAGCCGCCGACATCCAGCGCGGCGTCAAAATTCTCCGGCCCGGGCCAGTGTCTGCCGCCGTCGGTCAATGGCGCAAACCAGCGCGTGACCACTGATATCGCGGCCTCGCGGCCGCGCCGCCGGGCGAACGCGATGAAATGGTCGCGCTGCGGCCCGCTCACTTCCAAGGGCTCATAATCACCGTCCGTGAATACATCGGCGAGTTCGGTCCGCAGCTTGAGCAGATGCCGTGTCCAGGCCAGCTTCAAATGCCCGCTCGGCCACTTCTCGACCAGCCGGTCCCAATCCGGATTTTCCAGCGTCTCGAGGCGGCCTGCGCGTTCGGCAAAATCGACCGGCCGCCGGTTGTCGGGATCGACCAGTGAAAAATCCCAAAGCTCCGTGCCCTGATAGAAATCGGGCACGCCCGGCATCATCGCCTTCAGCGTGATCTGGCTGAGCGAATTCAGCGCGCCCAGCAGCGACAGCCGCTGCGCCAGCGTTTGCAGCGAGTTCAGGAATTCGCCCGAGAGCGAAGGATCGAGGATCTTTTCGATGAAGTTGTTGACGCCGGTCTCATAGGCCGCGTGGGGATTGAGCCAGCTCGTTTCCTGCTTGCCCTCGCGCGCGGCCTTCAGCGCAAATTCCTGCATCCGCGTCAGAAACGACGCGTCGTCCGGCTGCCATGCCCCGAGCAGCTGCCTGATACAGCATGTATTCGAATGTCGCCGACGGCGCGCGTAGATCGCCATCGGCCGAGAGATGCGGTGCGTTGAGCAGCTTCCATCGGGCCACCGCGCTGGTCCATTCGCCCGGCATTTCAGCCAGCGCCATGATGCGCGCCCGCGCGTCCTCGCCGCGCTTGGTGTCATGGGTCGCGGTGGCTGTCATGCCATGCGGCCATTCGCTGGCGCGGGCCTGCATCATGCCGTGAAAATCGCCGGCCGAGAGCGCCTTTGCGGCCGGATCGCCGCCGACCTCATTGAGGGCGAGCAGGCGGTGGTAGCGGTAGAACGTCGTGTCCTCCAGCGACTTCGCCATCATCGGGCCGGTGAACTGCTGCACCTTCAATGCAAAACGTCGGACGCGCGGCGCGCTGTGGGGCGGACGTCCCGGCTTGATCAGGTCCATCGTCAGCGTGTCGCGGAGAAAGTCGAAAATGCCGTCATCGGCGGCAAACCAGTCGGCGCGCGCCCGTTCGATCGTCGCTGATATCAACTCGCGGTCATGCGCTGATGGCCCCGAGGATGTCAGGTAGGTGCGGTACACCGGGAAGTGCAGCACATAGAGTTCGAGCGCCTGCCGCAGGCTGTCGGCGGAATAGTCGCGGGTGGAGTAATGCCCGCTGGCGATCCGCGCCAGGAGGCGCGTCAGCACGGTGAACTCGCTGGTCAGCAGCGTTTCCAGCACGCGGCGTTTGGCCTCCCGCAGGATCGGCTCGAGCTTTGGCGATTGGTTGCTGATCTGCCGCCAGATTTCGTCGAGCGGCTCCAGGCCTTGGCCGTCGGTCAGCACCTGGGTGATGACGTTCATCCACTCATAGCCGGTGGTGCCGTGAACGCCGGCAAATGACGACAGCTTCTCGTGCTCGCCGAGAATTTTCTCGATCACCACGTAGAAGGGCTGGCTGCGACCGCCATGCGCGTCGCGAACGAGCCGGCGCAGGCGCTGGAAATACTGGACGGGATCGCGCAGGCCGTCGATGTGGTCGAGCCGCAGCCCCTGCAGCTTGCCTTCCGCGATCAGCCGTTTCACCAGCCGATGGACCGCCTCGAATGTGCCGGCGTCCTCGACGCGCAAGCCCGCCAGCGTATTGACGTCGAAAAAGCGCCGGTAGTTGATGTCGCTGGAAGCAAGCCGCCAGTGGCCGAGCTTGTAGTGCTGGCGTTCGAGCAGGTGGTGCAGCGAAAGCGTCGGCGCGGTGCGATCTGGCCCGGCGCGATAGGCTTCCAGCCCACGCGCGATGATATCAGCCGCGCCGGAGATCGCTTTCAACTCGGCCTTGAACGCAGGTGCTTCCTTGCGGCCGGGATGGCGTGGCCCCTGGTGCCGCGAAGCCAGCGCAAGTATCTCCTTGCCGGGCGTGGTGTCCCCGGTGCCGGTCTCCTTGACGATCATGCGCAGGATTTCGCCATAACGCTCCGGCGCGATCGGCAGGCGATGCTCGAAATACCAGGCCGAGAAACTGCCTTCGCTGGCGTCATAGCGCAGCTCGATCTCGCCATTTTCCAGTGCCTGGCCGTAAGACGAGCCGATGATCGGCAGCAGCACGCCGCCGCGGGCGCGGTAGGGCAACAGCTCCCAGTCGATGTCGAAGGAGGCCGCGTGCGGCGAGGCGGGGCCCCATTCCAGCACGTCGAGCCACCATGGATTATCGGCAAAATGCACGCCGACATGGTTCGGCACGAAATCCAGGATCAGCCCGAGATCGTGGTGCCGCAGCGCGGCGCTCAGTCGCTCGAAGCCGGCTTCGCCGCCGAGTTCAGGGTTGAACTGGGCGTGGTCGGTGACGTCATAGCCATGCGTGCTGCCCTTGCGGGCGCGCATGAAGGGCGAGGCATAGAGATGAGTGATGCCGAGCGCCTTCAGGTAAGGCACCACGGAAGCCGCAGCGTCAAAATCGAAGTCCACCGATAGTTGCAAGCGGTAGGTCGCGATCGGGATCGCCGGGGGCATTTTCCTATCCGATGCGCCAGAGCACGGTCCAGGGCGGGAAGCTGTCGCCCAACTCGCGGCCCCAGATCAGGGTTCCCGCGGTTTTGTCCGGCGCACGGCTGACAGCTCGGTCCGACAGATTGGCAAGCAGGCGGAGCGTGGCGCCGTCGCCCATCCGCCAATGGGCCGTCAGCAGGCGGTTGCCATCCGCGCGCGCCTCCCCGAAGGCTGCATTCGTGAGCCGCGGGATAATTTCCTGCCGGCGGACCTTCAAGAGATCTCGCACCAGCGTCAGCCGCTTGTGCGCGGCCGGGGTCTTGCGTTCGTTCCAATCGAGCGCGGCGGAATCGCGGGTCGATGGGTCGAGTGCATCAGGGACCTCGTCGCCATATTCCTCATAGGCCCAGGCCAGTTCGACGCGGCGGCCTTTGCGGACGGCATCGGCGAGGTCGCCGCCGAAATCGCAGAAGAACGGGAAGGGCGCCTTCGAGCCCCATTCCTCGCCCATGAACAGCATGGGAATCGACGGCGCCAGCAGCAGCACGGTGAGCCCCGCCTCGATGGCGCGTACGTCGGCGACGCTTTCGAGCCGGTCGCCGAGCGCGCGATTGCCGATCTGGTCGTGGTTTTGCACGAAGTTGATGAAGGCGGTTGGCGCCAGATGGCCGCTTGGCTCGCCGCGCTTGCCGCCGCGAAACGCCGACGGCTCTCCCTGATAGACGAAGCCGGATGCCAGCGAGCGCGCGATATCCGAGATCGGCGCCTGCTGGTAGTCGACATAGTAGCCCTGCTTCTCGCCGGTCATCAGCACGCGCCAGGCGTGATGATAGTCGTCGTTCCACTGCGCGCGATATTTTCCCTGTGGCGGGTCTTCAGCGGCGTCCAGAATGCTGGCGCGGTTGTCGCCGTTCTCCAGCACGAGATGAATATGCCGGTCGGTCTCGGCGGCGAGTTTGCCGGCGGCTGCGCTGATATCATGCAGCAGCGACAGCCCGCCGGGCTCGACGATCGAATTGACGGCATCCAGCCGCAGCCCGTCGAAGCGATAGTCGCGCAGCCAATGCAGCGAGTTCTCGATCGCAAAAGCGCGGACTTCCTTGACGCGATAATCGATCGCGCTGCCCCAGGGCGTCTGCGCTTCGGTGAAGAAGGAGGGCGCATAGCGGCCGAGATAATTACCTTCCGGGCCGAAATGGTTATAGACCACGTCGAGCATCACCATCAGCCCGCGCAGATGCGCCGCGTCGATCAGCGCCTTGAGATCGTCGGGGCGGCCATAGGCGCTATCGGGCGCGTACCACAGCACGCCGTCATAGCCCCAGTTGCGAGAGCCGGCGAAATCCGCCAGCGGCATCAATTCGAGCGCGGTGACGCCGGTCTCTGCCAGATGATCGAGCCGGTCGATCATCGCGCGATAGCTGCCTTCTTGGGTGAAGGTCCCGACATGGGCCTCGACGATCACTGCCTCCTGCCACGGCCGTCCGCGCCAGCTCGTAGCGCGCCATGGATAGGCCTCATGGTCGATCACTTCGCTCGGGCCAAATACGTCATCAGGCTGAAACGCGGACGCCGGATCCGGCACGTCGATTTCGTCATCGATGCGGAATTTGTAGCGCGCGCCCGCCTTCACGCCGGCGATATCGGCCGTGAACCAACCGTCCTCGCCGCGCTTCATCGCGTGCGGTTGCTCCAGCATGACATCGACGCGTCTTGCGGCCGGCGCCCACAGCCGAAACCGCGTGCCGTAACTTGCCAGACGCGGGCCGAATTGCCGGTCGCTCATGCCGCGCCCGCAAAGGCAAGCACCGAGCGGGGCGGTGCTTTGGTTTCGGTACCCGACGCGAAGGCGGCGGTATGTACCGGCTCATCGGTGGTGTTCAGCACCTGCTGCCAGTCCTTGTATTCAGCGATCCTGGGCAATGTGAAAGCGATCTCTTCGGGCGCGGCGTTCAGCACGATAAAGATCGGCGCCTGCCCTTGTTCCATCGGCGCGAGCACATAGGCGAGGAAGCGGCCATCCGGAAAAGTCCAGTCGGCTTCCTTCATTTCCTCGGCCGCTGGCGTCAGCCACAGCACGCCATAGGATCCATCCTTGCGCCGCCCGTCGAGCCAGCGCTGAGAACGAAGCTGGGCGAAGCGCCGGCGCAGCGCGGTCAATTGGCCGACGAAATCGGTGAGGTCGTAGCCCTGCTTGCCGAGATTGTCCCAGTTCACCCAGCCGGTCTCGTTGTCCTGGCAATAGGCATTGTTGTTGCCGCTTCTGCGAATTGCCGACCTCGTCGCCGGCCAGCATCAAGGGCGTTCCCTGCGCGAGGAACAGGCAGGCGAGCTGGTTCTTGCGCAACTGCCGGCGCAGGGCTGTTATCGCGACGTCGCTGGTCGGGCCCTCATGGCCGCAATTGTTGCTTTGATTGTCGTTGGAGCCGTCGCGATTGTCCTCGCCGTTCGCCTCGTTGTGCTTGTCGTTGTAGCTGAACAGGTCGGCCAGCGTAAAACCGTCATGGACGGTGATGTGATTGATGCTGGCGCGGGTCGCGCGGTTGTCGTGATGAAACAGGTCGGAGGAGGCGGTCATGCGGCGCGATACCTCGCCGATCAGGCTGCCTTCGCCGCTCCAGTAGCGCCGCATCGCGCTGCGATAACGGTCGTTCCATTCCGACCATTGCGAGGGAAACGCGCCGACCTGATAGCCGCCCATGCCGAGATCCCACGGCTCGGCGACAAGCTTGACGGTTGCCAGTACCGGGTCCTGCCGCACCGCGGTCAGAAATGAGGCATTGCGGTCATAGCCGTTCGGCCCGCGCGCCAGTGTGGTGGCAAGGTCGAAGCGGAATCCGTCGACATGGCATACCTCGACCCAATAGCGCAGCGAATCCATCGCCATCTGCAGCACGCGCGGATGGGTCAGGTTGACCGAGCTGCCGCAGCCGGTGAAGTCGTCGTAATAGCGCGGGTTTTCCTTGTTGAGCCAGTAATAGGACGCGTTGTCGATGCCGCGGAACGACAGCGTCGGGCCGAGATGATTGCCTTCGGCGGTGTGGTTATAGACCACGTCGAGCATCACCTCGATGCCGGCATCGTGCAGCCGCGCCACCGTGGTGCGGAACGCGTCGAGCGCGTTGTCCTGCGCGTAACGCGGCTCCGGCGCGAAGAACGCACAGGTGTTGTAGCCCCAGTAGTTGGAGAGCTTCCTCTCCACCAGCACCCGGTCGTCGATCAGCCCGTGGATCGGCAGCAATTCGATGGTGGTGACGCCGAGTTTCTTGAGATGGTCGATCATCGCCGGCGAGCACAGCCCGCCATAGGTGCCGCGCCAGCCTGGTGCGACGTCGTCGCGCTTCTGCGTCAGGCCCTTGACGTGGGCCTCGTAGATGATGGTGTCTTCCCACGGGATATTCGGGCGTAGCTCGCGGCGGCCCCAATTAAAAGTCTCGTCGACCACGACCGCCTTCGGCATGCCGCGCGCATTGTCGCGGCGGTCAAAGGAAAGGTCCTCGCGCGCGCTCCCCGTTCGATAACCGAAATGCGCGTCGCTCCACACCAGGCGGCCGGCGAGCCGCTTGGCGTAGGGATCGAGCAGCAGCTTGTTGGCATTGAAGCGGTGCCCGCGTTCGGGCGCGTAGGGGCCGTGGACGCGATAGCCATAGAGCTGCCCGGGCGACACGTCGTTGAGATAGCCGTGCCAGACGTCCTCGCTGCGCTCGGGCAGTTCGATCCGCTCGAGCTCGCGGCGGCCCTGGCCGTCGAACAGGCAGAGTTCGACTTTTTCCGCATTGGCCGAGAACAGCGCGAAGTTGGTGCCCCGTCCGTCCCAGCTTGAACCTAAGCGGGCGGGGCTTCCCGCTGACAATCGCATGCGTCAGCTTTCCGGTACGAAAAAGATCGCGGCCAGCGGCGGGATGGTCAGGCTGAGCTCGGGGATGCTGCCTTCGAGCGTGTGAACTTCGCCGACATTGCCGACATTGCTGCCGCCATAATGCGCGGCGTCGGAATTGAGCGCTTCCTTCCACTTGCCGGCAAACGGCACCCGGACGCGGTAATTTTGATAGACGTTCGGCGAGAAGTTCACGACCACGAGACAGCGCGCGCGCGCATCGTATCCCTTGCGCAGCCAGGCAAAGATGTTATTGGCGGAATCATGGGTAATGACCCATTCAAATCCCGCCTGGTTGCAGTCCATTTCGTGCAGCGCCGGTATGGCGCGATAGAGGTGGTTGAGATCGCGGATCAGATTCTGGATGCCGGCGTGCCGCGGTTGCCCGAGCAGGTGCCAGTCGAGCGACTGATCGTGATTCCATTCGCGCTCCTGGCCGAATTCGCAGCCCATGAACAACAGCTTCTTGCCGGGGTGGCCGAACATGAAACTGTAATACGCGCGCAGGTTTGCAAACCGCTGCCACTCGTCGCCCGGCATGCGGCCGAGGATCGAGCGCTTGCCGTGCACGACTTCGTCATGCGACAGCGGCAGAATGAAATTCTCCGAAAACGCGTAATGCAGGCCGAACAGGATGTCGCCGTGATGGTGCTTCCGGTACACCGGATCCTTGCCGATATATTTCAGCGTGTCGTGCATCCAGCCCATATTCCATTTGTAGCCGAAGCCGAGCCCGCCATATTCGACCGGCTGCGACACCTGCGGCCATGAGGTGGATTCTTCCGCGGCCGTGGTGGCCTCCGGAAAAAGTCCGAACAGTTCGATGTTGAAGCGGCGCAGGAATTCGATGGCTTCGAGATTTTCCCGGCCGCCATGCCGGTTCGGAATCCACTCGCCGGCGGGCCGGCTGTAGTCGAGGTAGAGCATCGAGGCGACGGCATCGACGCGCAGGCCGTCGACACCGTAGCGATCGAACCAGAACAGCGCGTTGGAGACCAGGAAATTGACCACTTCGGTGCGGCCGTAATTGTAGATCAGCGTGCCCCAGTCGAGGTGACGGCCTTGCAGCGGATTGGCGTGTTCGTAGAGCGCGGTGCCGTCGAAATAGCCGAGCCCATGCGGATCGTCGGGAAAATGTCCGGGTACCCAATCGAGCCATACGCCGATCCCCTCGCGATGGCAGGCATCGACAAGGGCGGAAAAGTCTTCCGGCGTGCCGAACCGACTGGTCGGCGCGTAGAGGCCGGTCGGCTGATAGCCCCATGAGCCGTCGAACGGATGTTCGCTGACGGGGAGAAACTCGATATGGGTGAAGCCCATGTCTTTCGCATAGGCCGGAAGCTGTTCGGCGAGGTCGCGATAGCTCAGCCATTCATTGCCGTTCTTGCGCCGCCACGATCCGAGATGCATCTCGTAGATCGAGATCGGCGCGCCGAGCGCGTTGATGCCCGCGGGCGCGGGGCGCGGATGTGGGATCTTGCTTTCGTCGATGACGATCGAGGCCGTCGAGGGCCGGATCTCCGCCGCAAAGGCCACCGGATCGGATTTCAGCGGCAGGTGCCGCCCGTCGGGTCCGGTAACGTCGAACTTGTAGCGGTCGCCGGCGCGGGCATGGGGCACGAACAATTCCCAATAGCCGACGCCGCGCACCCGCATCGGGTGCCGCAGCGGGTTCCAGAAATTGAAATCGCCGACCACGCTGACGGCTTTCGCATTCGGCGCCAGCACCACGAACGCGACGCCGTCGACGCCGTCGAGCGTCATCGGATGTGCGCCGAGCTTGTCGTAGATCCGCCGGTGGGTGCCTTCGCCCAGCAGATAAAGATCGACTTCGCCGAGCACCGGCGGAAAGCGGTAGGGATCGTCGAGATCGACGACGTTTTCGCCGAAGCGGGCGCGGAGCTGGTAGCGCTTCGAGCCGTTCGGCAGCGCGCCCGCAAACAGCCCGGCATCGTGAATCCGCTGCAGCGGCGCCGTCTCGCCATGCTCGCCGACCGCTTCCACATTGGAAGCTTCGGGAATGAAGGCGCGTACCACGCTGTGGTCGCCTTCGCTGTGCAGGCCGAGATAACGAAACGGATCGGAATGCTTGCCTTCGATGATTGCGTAGGCCTCTGGCGGCAGCTTGGTCATGAGGCCTCGAAGGATGGTTGCGACAACATTCTGATCAGTCCGGTCAGGGGCACGCGCAGCCATTCCGGCCGGAATGACAGCTCGTGCTCGATTTCGTTCAAGGCCTTCTCGAGCAGGAAGAAGGTCAGCAAGCCGTCGGCTGCGTCCGGATCGGACGGCCACAGCCGCTGATCGGTCATGGCCTCGTGATAGGCGGCGAGACATGCGGCTGCCGCCCGGTCGCGCCATTCGGCAAGCGCCGCGCCGAGCTTGCCGTGCTCATCGTGGGCTACTTTAAGCGCGCGCTCAAGGGCTGCGGTTGCCGAATAATCGATCGATCGGACCAGGCTGGCGATGTCGCGCGCTGCGGGCGCCTTGCGCCGGCGCTCGGCGATACTGCTTCGCGGCGCGCCTTCGAAGTCGATGATGAAGATGTCGTCCTTGGCGATCAGCAACTGATTGAGATCGAGGTCGCCGTGGCAGCGAATGTTGGCGGCGTCCAGCTCGCGCAGCAGCAGCGTTTCGAGCAAATCCGGCAGCGCCGGCTGCAACGCCAGCACCTGATCGGCCAGCGCCCGGTCGGCGTCCTTTAGCGCATCCCGCCGCTGCCGGAGCGCATCGAAGACTCGGCCGGCGCACAGCATCAAATCGTCGATCCAACGCTGCACGTCGTCGCGACCGGCAGGCTCCGGCGCGAATTCCGCAAGCTCGCTGTTGCCGGCTAGAGCGACATGCAACTCGGCCACGCGCCGCCCGGCCTGCGAAATGTAACGCAGATAGGGGATCTCTTCCTCGCGCTCGCCGGGGTGGATGCTCGCTGCCAGCAGGCGCTGCTCCTCGACGAAGCGGTCGAGATAGGCCGCACTCACGGTCCAGAGGTCGCCCTGATTGGCGACGAAGGCGTGAACGACGCCGATCGCGCTCTTCTCGTTGCCCTCGACCAACTCGACGCTGCCGAGCAGCGCCGGCGTGTTGGCGAAGTTGGCGATATCGGTGAGGAAGCGCCCCATCTCGATTTCGGGATTGAGGCCGGGCTGAACCGTCCGGTGGATCTTGACGACACAGTCGTTGTCCACGAGCGTGGTGCTGCGGGGCTGGTTGGACTCGACGATGCGGATATGCTCCGGCTGCCGGATCGGCTTGTCACTGAAGCGGTTGGTCGGCCGGAATTCCAGCCGCAGGCCCTGTTCGTCTTCGTCGACCGTCAGCGATTGCTGCAGATTGCGCAACAACAGCGCGATGAAGATCTGGTCGGTGGCGACGTCGAGCAGGGTGCCTTCGCGGGCGCCTTGCCGAACGGCGGCCAGCGCATGCGGGTTGTAGCGCTCGCGGTCGAAGCGCACCCATTCGATCTGCATCGGCAGCACGTAGCGCGTCGTGATATCGCGCTGCGTCGTTTCGAAGAAGGCGAGCCATGGCCGGTTGTCGCCGATGTCGCAAAACGGAATGGCCGACGTCAGCGTCGGTCGGATCGCCTTGGGCGATCGTTCCGGATACCAGCGGCTGCGCGCCAGATGCCCCGGAAGCACCTCGCGCTCGAACACGCCGCGCTCGCGCGCCAGCGACACCCAGGTCGCGTTCAGCGGCACCACCAGCGTTTCGAACTCGGGCACGGCACGCTGCACCACCGGCGCCGATTTGTCGCGCTCCTGCAGTTCGAACCAGTAGAAGCCGTAAGGCGCCAGCGTGATCATGTAGGGCAGTTCGCCGATCGGTGGGAAGCGGGTTCGGCCGAGCATTTCCAGCGGAATACGGTCCGCAAAGGCGGAAAGGTCGAGTTCGGTCGCCTGCGCCGATCGCGACAAGTTGGCCACGCACAGGATGACCTCGTCGCGGTACTGGCGCACATAGCACAGCACCGAGCGGTTCTCCGGGCGAATGAACGTCATGGTGCCGCGGCCGAAGGCGAGCGTGGATTTGCGGACCGCGATCAGCCGCTTGGTGGCCGAGAGCAACGAGGAAAGGCTGCGCGACTGCGCCTCGACATTGACCGCCTCATAGCCGTAGACCGGGTCCATGATGGTCGGCGCGTACAGCCGCGCGGGGTCGGCGCGGGAGAAGCCGCCATTGCGGTCGGGCGTCCACTGCATCGGGGTGCGAACGCCGTTGCGGTCGCCGAGATAGATGTTGTCGCCCATGCCGATCTCGTCGCCGTAATAGATGATCGGTGTGCCCGGGAACGAGAGCAACAGCGAGTTCATCAATTCGATCTTGCGCCGGTCATTGTCCATCAGCGGCGCCAGCCGTCGGCGGATGCCGACATTGATGCGGGCCCGGGGATCGTTGGCGTAAGTCGACCACAGATAATCGCGCTCGACGTCGGTCACCATTTCCAGCGTCAGTTCGTCGTGGTTGCGCAGGAACAGCGCCCACTGGCAGTTGGCCGGGACGTCTGGCGTCTGGCGCAGGATGTCGGTGATCGGGAAACGGTCTTCCTGCGCGATCGCCATGTAGATGCGCGGCATCAGCGGGAAATGATAGGCCATGTGGCATTCGTCGCCGCGGCCGAAATATTCCTGCACGTCCTCCGGCCATTGATTGGCTTCGGCCAGCAGCACCTTGCCCTTGGCGTAGGCATCGAGCTCGCTGCGCAGCCGCTTGATGATGGTGTGCGTCTCGGGCAGGTTCTCGTTGTTGGTGCCGTCGCGCTCGCAGAGGTAGGGAATAGCGTCGAGGCGGAAGCCGTCGACCCCGGTGTCGAGCCAGCGCTTCATCACCTGGACCAGTGCGCTCACCACGCGCGGATTGTCGAAATTGAGGTCCGGCTGGTGTGAGAAAAAGCGATGCCAGTAGAACTGGCCGGCTTCCGGATCCCAGGTCCAGTTCGATTTCTCGGTATCGGTGAAGATGATCCGCGTGCCCTGATATTTCTGGTCGGTATCGCTCCAGACATACCAGTTGCGGGCGGAGGAATCCGGATCCGAGCGCCGGGCGCGCTTGAACCAGTCGTGCTGGTCGGAAGTGTGGTTGATGACGAGTTCGGTGATGACCCGCAAGCCCCGCTTCTTGGCCTCCTGGATGAAGCGCTTGAAGTCTTTCATCGTCCCGAAATCGGGATTGATGTCGCCATAGTCGGCGATGTCGTAGCCGTCGTCGCGGCCGGGGGAGGGGTAGAACGGCAGCAGCCACAGCGTGGTGACGCCGAGATCCTGCAGGTACCCCAGCTTCTCGGTCAGCCCGGCAAAGTCGCCGATGCCGTCATTGTTGCTGTCGGCGAAGGCCTTGACGTGGAGCTGGTAGATGATCGCATCCTTGTACCAGAGCTCGTCGGTGACGGCGGCTGGCACCTGCCTTGCTTCGATGACCAGGCTGCCATCGGGATTCAGCGGATAGGTACCGTCGATAGGAAGGGAGACGCCGGCGTTGGAGCTCTCGGCGGTTTGCGCTTTTTTGTTCACTGTGATGCCACTGCCATGGAAATGACGTCCCCGTTTCGTTTGAAGAAAGGGAGACGTTCCGGACAAAGATAGAAAGCCGCTCGGCTCGCTTTGGTTCCCCCGGAACCGTTGGTGGAGCCGAGCGTTAGACACGGTCTATCTCCTTCCCGTAATTAGACAATTTCGCGACATCGGTTTGATGTTTGCGTGCAAAGTACGTGCCGAATGGATCTTTTTGCTCAAGCTGAAGCCCAGGGAATCCAGACCGAGTTCCTGGACGGTCAGGGTCACCGCCGTGTGACGGACGCCGCCGCCCTCAAAATTATCCTGGAGGCCCTGCCGCCGCAGGCGCTGGGACCGCTGGTCGGCCACCCGGTCGTGGTGCGGTCCGGGCGGCCGTCGCGAACCGAACTCCCCGCAGCCAGGCTGCCGGTGGCGTGGAAAATCGTTGCGGATTCAGGCGTTATCGCCAAAGGCGAGAGCTCGGATCACGCCATCGACTGGCCCACGGAACTGCCGCCCGGCGTCTATCGCCTTCAGGTGAGCGATGCTGCGACCGCTGAGGATGTGCCGCTGATTTCGGCACCGGAGCGGGCATTTGGCGGCGAATTCGACCGCTGCTGGCTGCTCGCGGTCCAGCTTTACGGCGTCCGCTCCGCGCGCAACTGGGGCATGGGTGACTTTACCGACCTCGCGAGCCTGATCGAACTCGCCGATCACCTCGGCGCCGACGGTATCGGTCTCAATCCGCTGCACGCGCTGTTCGACGACCGCCCCGGCGACTGCAGCCCGTATTCACCGAACAGCCGGCTGTTTCTCAATGCGCTCTATATCGACGTTGAAAAGCTTCCCGAATTTCAGCCCGATTCCGAAATAAGCGAGGCACTGGCGCCGTTGCGGGCAGGCGATGTCCGTCGATTATGTCGGCGTCGCCGGCCTGAAGTGGCGGGCGCTGCGCAGGGCCTTTGCTGCTTTCAAGGCCGACGCCAAGCCGGCCCGCCGGCAGGATTTTGACAAATTCCGTGCCGAGCGCGGCGCGTTGTTGTCGCACTTTGCCTGCTTCGAGGCGCTCAGGCACAAATTCGGCAAGCCGTGGTGGGAATGGCCGGAAGAGTGGCGGCAGCCGGACGAAGCCAGATGCGCTGCCCTGCGCCAGGGCCCGGACGCCGGTGAAATCGAATTCGTCGAATTCGTGCAATGGACCGCCGACCGGCAGTTGGGGGCTGCCGCCGATCTGGCGAAGCAGCTCGGCATGAAGGTCGGGCTCTATCTCGACGTCGCCGTCGGCGTGCAGGCCGACGGCTTCGATGCCTGGAACGAGCAAGTTGCGATCTCCCGCCATCTCGGCGTCGGCGCGCCGCCCGATCCGCTCAACACCGCCGGCCAGACCTGGGGCCTAGCCGGGTTCAATGCCGTTGGGCTCGAGCTTACGTCCTTTGCGCCTTACCGCGACATGTTGCGCGCCTCGATGCGCCACGCCGGTGCCATCCGTCTCGACCATGTGCTCGGGCTGAAGCGGCTCTACCTGGTGCCGCAAGGTTTTAGCGCGCGCGACGGCGTCTACGTCCAGATGCCGTTCGAGGCGCTGCTGGCGGTGACGGCGCAGGAAAGCGTTGCCAATCGCTGCGTCGTGATCGGCGAAGACCTCGGCACCGTGCCGGAAGGGTTTCGCGACCAGATCGCCGATTGGGGCATCTGGTCGTATCTCGTGATGATGTTCGAGCGCGACGACGCCGGCACGTTCCGCAGCATCGATCACTACCTGACCAATGCGCTCGTCACCTTCAACACCCACGATCTCTCGACCTATGCCGGCTGGCGCTCGTTCGGCGATCTCAAGCTGAAGCGCTCGCTCGGCATCGATCCCGGCGAGAGCGACGATGCGCGCTGGCACGCGCTGGCGATGCTGGACGACGTGCTGCGGCATCACGCCATCGACCGCAACGATCTCTATTCGGTGGCGAATTTTCTGGCGCGGACCAAGTCGCGGCTGCTCGCGGTCTCGCTGGAGGACCTGCTCGGGGTGGTCGATCAGCCCAATATCCCCGGCACCATCGACGAGCATCCGAACTGGCGGCGGCGGCTTCCGGTGCCGATCGAGGAAATGACATCCACGGTGGACGTCACCGCGCTCAAGGCGGCAACGCATGAGCGGTCGCGCGCCGCGATTTGATTAGACGGTGAAGCATCTTGGCCTGCCGGATCGAAGATTATGGGCTGATCGGCGATTGCGAGACCGCCGCGCTGGTCGGCCGCAACGGATCGATCGACTGGCTGTGCTGGCCGGCCTTCGATTCCGATGCCTGCTTTGCCGCGCTTCTTGGCACCGAGAAGCATGGCCGCTGGCAGATTGCGCCGGCGGGCGAGATTACCGGCACCTCGCGCCGCTATTGGGACAATACCCTGATCCTGGAGACCCGGTTCGAGACCGCTGACGGCGCGGTCGACCTGATCGATTTCATGCCGCCGCGGGGCAACGCCTCCGACGTGGTGCGGCTGGTGCGCGGCGTTCGCGGGCGGGTTCGGATGCACATGCAACTGGTGATCCGTTTCGGCTTCGGCATCGATATTCCCTGGGTCAAGAAGAGCGAGGACGGCTCGGCGCTGCTTGCGATCTGCGGGCCGGACATGACGGTGTTGCGGACCCCCGTCGAGACCCGCGGCGAGGATATGACGACGGTCGCCGATTTCGAGGTCGGCGAGGGCGACACCGTTCCCTTTGTGCTTACCTACGGCGCCTCGCATCTGCCCGTACCGAAGCCGATCGATCCCGCCTATGCATTAAAGGATACCGAGGCGTTCTGGACCGAATGGTGCAGCCGCTGCACCTATGAGGGCGAGTACCGCGACCTCGTGATGCGCTCGCTGATCACGCTGAAGGCGCAGATCTATGCTCCGACCGGCGGCATCGTCGCGGCGCCTACGACCTCGCTGCCGGAAAAGCTCGGCGGCGCCAGGAACTGGGACTATCGCTTCTGCTGGCTGCGCGACGCCACCTTCACGCTGCTTGCGCTGATGAATTCGGGCTATACCGCGGAAGCATCCGCCTGGCACCAGTGGCTGCTGCGGGCGGCGGCGGGGTCTCCGGTCGACATGCAGATCATGTACGGCATCATGGGCCAGCGCCGCCTGCTGGAATGGGAAGCCACATGGTTGCCGGGCTATGAAGGCGCGAAGCCGGTGCGGATCGGCAATGCCGCGCACGCGCAACTGCAGCTCGACGTCTACGGGGAATTGATCGACGCGTTCCATCAATGGCGCACCGCCAAGCTCGAACTGGACGGAAGCACCTGGGAGCTGGAATGCACGGTGCTCGAGCATCTCGCCGAAATATGGGACCAGCCGGATCACGGCATCTGGGAGCGCCGCGGCGCGGGCAGGCATTACGTGTCGTCGAAGGTGATGACCTGGGTCGCGTTCGACCGAGGCATCAAGAGCGCCGAGACGTTCGGCTTCGAGGCGCCGCTCGACAAGTGGCGCGCGCTGCGCGATGCCATCCACCTCGACGTCTGCGCGAGAGGATTTGATCCCGAACTGAATTCCTTCGTCGAATCCTATGGCTCGAAGATGCTCGATGCCAGCATCCTGTTGCTGCCGTCGGTGGGATTTCTGCCGGCCAATGATCCGCGCGTCCGCGGCACGCTGGCCGCGATCGAACGGCATCTGATGCACAATGGTTTTGTGCTGCGGCACGATCCCCGCGAAGCGGAGCAGCAACCGGCCGAAGGCGCGTTCCTCGCCTGCACGCTATGGCTGGCGGACGCCTATGTGCTGGCGGGCGAGTTTGACAAGGCGCAGGAGCTGTTCACCCGCGTGGTCGCGGTCGCCAACGATCTCGGCCTGCTGGCCGAGGAGTACGATACGGGAGCCGGCCGCCAGACCGGCAATTTCCCGCAGGCGCTGACGCACATCGCGCTGATCAACACCGCGCATAATCTGTGCGCGGCAAAGATGCCGACCGAGAAGCCGGCGGTGCAGCGCTCGAAGTAGCGGGGTGTCTCTCACGGTCATTTCGGGTCGCCTCATATTCGGTCGTCGTTCACCCGCGAAGGCGGGTGACCCAGTATTCCAGAGACGTCAGTGATCGAATCGAGAAGCCGCAGCGTACTGGATCCCCCGCATGCGCGGGGGATGACGGTGGTCTGTGCGGCGGCCCGCCAAGCAAGTCGCGCGAGCCGGCACCTGTCTTCGCCGCGGCAGGCCCGGGCTGGGGTGAACCTGCCTTCATGGGAGGAGGCGGTCGGACACCGGCTCGCGCTTGCCGATCGTGGCGACCAACAGAAGCGGATTCGGCGCGCGAAGACTTTGAGAACTCCTCGATTTATCCTTCACGCCGGCTTGATACGGCGGACCATGGCGTTTTCGAGTGAAGCCTGCCCCGATCCTGCTTCGGGGTGGATGCCGGTTCGCATAGCAATCAAGTTTACGCAGATTGCGTAGACTTATCTGCGCAGAATCCCTATCCGAGCCGCAGCACCGTCTCGATCGCGGCGGCAAACCCGTCGTGCTCGTTGCTCTCGGTCACATGCGTCGCGTGCTTCTTGATGCCGTCGGCGGCGTTGCCCATCGCAAACGAGATCCCGCTTTTGGCGAACATCGGCAGGTCATTCTCCATGTCGCCGATGGTCGCGATCGCGTCGGTTGAAATGCCAAGCCGCTTCGACATCGCGGCGACGAAGGTACCCTTGTCATGCCCCGGCGGCGTCACGTCGAGGTAGTAATTCTGGGAACGAACCGCGGTCGCCTCCCGGCCCACCGCTTCCATCATCGCCGCTTCGCAAGCCTTCAGCCGCGCAAAGTCCGAACTTGCCCCGACGATCTTGCAGGCTTCCGTCAGATGCGGGGTGAAATCCGAGACGATGGTCGGATCCGTCTTGATCGCCAGCTTCTCGTGCGGGACGTATTCGCCGTCGGGATTGCGAGTGTACCAGCGGTCATTGGTGAACAGCCAGATGTCGACGCCGAACGCATTGAGCACGTCGAGGCTGCGCTGCGCCGCGGCAGGCGGAATCAGGTGCTGCTCGATCGGCCTGAGCTTGCTGTCGACGATCGAACTGCCGTTGAAGGCGCCGATGGGAAGCGTGATCGAAAGCGGCTCGATCAGAAAACCCATGCCGATGGTTGGCCGGCTGGAGACGATGGTGAAGCCGATGCCGGCGTCGTGCAGTTTCTGTACCGCTGCCTTGGCGCCATCGGTCAGAACTTTGTCTTTGGTCAGCAGCGTGCCGTCGACGTCGGAAACCACAAGGGCGATGCGGGTCATTGGGGAACCAGGTTCAATTGACTGACGATGTCTTCGACGATTGCCTCGACCGGCGCATCGATCGATACAATGATCGGCCGTTCGTTCGCTCCCGGCCGCTCCAGTGTCTTGAACTGGCTGGCGAGCAGGCCGGGCGGCATGAAATGCCCCTTGCGCGCGGCGAGGCGGGCGGCGATCAGATCCTGCGTTCCGTCGAGAAATACGATGCGGACATCGTCGCGGCCGTGGACGAGAATGTCGCGATAGGCACGCTTCAGCGCCGAGCAGGCGATCACGGCGCGCTCGCCGGCAGCCGAGAGGCGGTCGATCTCGTCGGCAATCGCCTGCAGCCACGGCCAACGGTCCTCG
Source organism: uncultured Alphaproteobacteria bacterium (assembly GCA_963816815.1). GTDB lineage: Bacteria > Pseudomonadota > Alphaproteobacteria > Rhizobiales > Xanthobacteraceae > Bradyrhizobium. Next base: position 226,827 of record CAWFMW010000020.1, on the reverse strand, counting down.
TCGGTGAGCGGTTGGCCGGCGCTCATCTTCGCGACATTGCTGGCCGGATGAAACCTGTCGCCGTCCTCATAACGCCAGCCGAGCCGTCCAGCGAGATGATCGGCGATGGTGCTCTTGCCCGAGCCGGACACGCCCATCACCACCAGCGCGCAAGGGGTTTTACTGCCCACCAAAATGCTCCGGAATCGCAGCCTGGTCCACCAGCCAGACCGTCTCGCCGGTGGATCGTGCGCGGCTGGCGGGCAGGTTCTCGGCGGCGAACAGGCGCGTCAGGATCGCACGCTTTTCCATGCCCGCAACCTCGAACAGCATTTCGCGGCAGGAGGCAAGGGTGGGCAGCGTGAGGGTGACCCGCGGGACGAACGGCGCGACATTCGCTTTGGGTACGCCGACGACCCAGCGCGCGGTCTCGTCAAGGGCGGGATCGCCGGGAAACAGCGACGCGGTGTGGCCGTCGGGACCGACGCCCATCAGCACGAGATCGAACAGGGGGCGGGCGTCATCCAGCGTCTCTGCGCCATAAAACGACTGCAGTTCCTGTTCGTAAAGCGCGGCGCCGCGGTCGGGATCGGCAGGGTCGGCGGTCGCGGTCGGAATCGGATGGATGTTTTCAGCCGGCGCGCATCGGTCCAGGAAAGCTGCTCGCGCCATGCTCATGTTGTTGAGCGGATCATCAGCCGGCACGAAGCGTTCGTCGCCGATGAACCAGTGCACGCGCTGCCAGGGGATCCGGCTTCGATAGGCCTCCGTCGCAAGCAACTGATAGAGCTGCTTCGGGCTCGATCCACCGGTTAGGCAGATCGCAACGCGGCCATCGTTGGCTCCTATTCGCGCCAGCACATGTTCGGCGGCGGTCGCCGCCAGCGCCGCTGGATCGGCGACCGTGATGACGTGGCGGTTGTCGTTCGCGGCCATGGTTCACCCTAGCTTTCGCCAGCTTCGGCCGTCGCGCCTCAACAATTCGTTCGCTTCCTCCGGCCCTTCGCTGCCGGCCTTGTAGGTCTTCAAGCCGTCGGCGCCCGCCTTCTTCCAGGCATCGATGAATGGTTGCACTGCCTTCCAGCCGGCCTCGACGCTGTCGGCGCGCTGGAACAGGATGTTGTCGCCGATCATGCAATCATAGATCAGCGTCTCGTAGCCGGTCGAAGGCTCCGCCTTGAAATAATCCTTGTAGCGAAACTTCATCTCGACGCCGTCGATCAGGATCGAGGGGCCGGGCACCTTGGTGTTGAACTGCAGCGCAATGCCCTCGTTCGGCGCAACGCCGATCACGAGGTAGTTTTGCGCCAGTTCCTCCACCGGCGTGCAGTTGAACATCGCGAATGGCGCCTGCTTGAACTTGATCGCGACTTCGGTGCGCTTGACGCCGAGCGCCTTGCCGGTGCGCAGGTAAAACGGAACACCGGCCCAGCGCCAATTGTCGATGACCAGCTTCAGCGCCGCATAGGTTTCGGTGGTGCTGCCGGGTGTGACGTCTTCGATCTTGCGATAGTCGCCGATCTCGGTGTCGCCGACCCGGCCGGCCAGATACTGGCCGCGCACCGAATTCCGCAGCGCCTCGGCCTCGCTCTGGACCTGGATCGCAGCGAGCACGTCGGCCTTTTCCGCGCGCACCGAATGCGCATCGAAGCGGATCGGCGGCTCCATCGCGACCAGCGACAGCAGTTGAAACAGATGGTTCGGCACCATGTCGCGCAGCGCGCCGGTCTGGTCGTAGAAGCTGCCGCGATGGCCGACGCCGAGCTGTTCGTCGACCGTGATCTGCACGTGATCGATATGGTTGCGGTTCCAGATCGGCTCGAACATGCCGTTGGCGAAGCGCAGCACCAAAATGTTCTGCACCGTCTCCTTGCCGAGATAGTGATCGATCCGGTAGATCTCGTGCTCATCGACGAGTTTGAGCAGTTCGCTATTCAGCGCCCGTGCCGAAGCGAGATCGGTGCCGAACGGCTTTTCCACCACCAGCCGCCGCCAGGCGCCGTTCTCGGCCAGCATGCCGGTGCGGCCGAGCTCGCGGCTGATCGGCAGGAATGCGTTGGGCGGGGTCGCGAGGTAGAACAGGCGATTGCCGCCGGTTTCCCGCGCTGCCTCGAGTTGGGTGAGCTGCTTGCTCATGGCATCGAACGACGTCGGGTCTTTTGGATCTGCTTCGATGCAGGTGACGCATGCCAGCAGGCGCTGCGCGATCGTATCGTCTACCGGCCGGGTCGCGAACTCGCGCAATCCCTTCATCAGGCTGTCACGCAGTTTGTCGCTGGTGACGCCTTTGCGGGCGACGCCGACCAGACAGAACTTGTCCGGCAACAGGTCGCTGGCGGCGAGATTATAAAGGGCAGGGACGACCAGCCGGTGCGCCAGGTCGCCGGTCACGCCGAAAATGACGAAGGAGCAAGGATCGGGTTTCTTCTGCGCTAACTGACCGACTGCCATCGCTGCTCAGGCCTTCGTGTCGGATTTTTTCGGCGGCTCCTTGTGGCCTCCGAAACCGGCCCGCATCGCGGACAGGATCTTTTCCGCAAAGGTGTGATCCTTGCGCGAACGGAAGCGCGCATAGAGCGCCGCGGTCAGCACTTCCGCCGGCACCGCTTCATCGATCGCGGCGTTGACGGTCCAGCGGCCTTCGCCGGAATCCTCCACAAAGCCGGAGTAGCTATCCAGCGTTTGATTTTCCGCGAGAGCCGACGCCGTGAGATCGAGCAACCAGGACGGGATCACGCTGCCGCGCCGCCACACCTCGGCGATGTCGGCAATATTCATGTCGAAGCGATGCTCCGGCGGCAGCGCCTCGATATTGGCGTTCTTGAGAATATCAAAACCCTCGGCATAGGCCTGCATCAAGCCGTATTCGATGCCGTTATGGATCATCTTGACGAAATGTCCGGCGCCGGAGGGGCCGGCATGAATGTAGCCCTGCTCGATGCGCGGGTCGCGGCCCTCACGCCCCGGCGTGCGCGGGATGTCGCCGGCACCTGGCGCCAGCGTTTTGAAGATCGGATCGAGCCGGTCGACCACTGCCTTGTCGCCGCCGATCATCATGCAATAGCCACGCTCGATGCCCCAGACGCCGCCGCTGGTGCCGACGTCGAGATAATGCAGGCCTTTTGCCTTCAGCGCCGCGCCGCGGCGAACGTCATCCTGCCAGAACGTATTGCCGCCATCGATGATGACGTCGCCGGGCTGCATCAGCTTTGCCAATGCCTCGATGGTTGCCTCGGTGATCTTGCCGGCCGGCAGCATCACCCATGCGGTGCGCGGCTTTTCGAGTTTGGCGACGAAATCTTCCAGCGTGTTGGCGCCGGTCGCGCCTTCGCCGGCGAGGCCGGCGACGGCCTTCGCATCCTTGTCGTAGACCACGGCGGTGTGGCCGTTGTTCATCAGCCGGCGGACGATATTGCCGCCCATCCGGCCGAGGCCGATCATGCCGAGTTGCATATCCTGACTTTCCTAGCTGAGCGCTTCCGCAATCGCGGCATCGAGTGCAGACAATCCCGATCCGAGGTCGCCCTTGAGATGGACACGTAGCGCGCGCCGCCCGCGTTCGGTGAGCACGTTGAAATCGCCGCGCGCCTGCGCCGCCTTGATGACGCCGAAACTCGCCTTCTGGCCGGGCACCCGCAAATCCCTGGCGTCGTCGGCGGTGATCTGCAGGAACACGCCGCTGTCAGGGCCGCCCTTGTAGGCCTGTCCGGTCGAGTGCAGGAAGCGTGGGCCGAATTCGGCGCAGGTCGCGACATGACGGCTGTCGCGCACCGCGAGCCGCATCTTCTGCAGCGAGCCGATCGTGCCGGGGTCGCGCGCGATGTAGGCGAGCAGGGCGACATAGTCGCCGCTGCCCGAACGCGAAAGCTGCGCTTTGACCCAGGAGCCGAGCGTGCCGTCGGCGCCGGCCTTGCGCAGTTCGGCCGCGTTGTGTGCGTCGGTGTAGAGATCGGCCTCGTCGGTTGAAATGACAGGCTTCTCTGCCGGTAGCGCGCCGGTCTTCTCGAACGCAGCCGTGAGTTCGCGGGTTTTGATCTTGGCCGCTTCGACGTCGGGCTGGTTGAACGGATTGATCCCGAGGATCGCGCCGGCCACGGCGGTCGCCATCTCGAACCGGAAGAACTCCTGGCCGATGTGCTCGATCGATTTCATGACGATGCGGACGACCGGATGCCCGGCCGCTTCGAGCGCATTGAGCCGGTCGTCATGCGAGGCGTCGTCTTCGCTTTCGGTGCGGATATCGATGAAGAAGCGATCGTCGCCGTATAGCGAGGGATCGCCGAGCGGCTCGCCGTCGATCGGGATCAGGCCCTTGCCCTCCTTGCCGGTGGATTCGGCGATCAGCTGTTCGGCCCATGCGCCGAAATCGGCGACCTTTTCCGACGAGGTAATCGTCACCTTGTCGCGGCCTTCAAGGCCGGCGAGCCCCATCGCCAGCCCGAGCTGCACGCCGGGGTTTTCGTGCGGCGGCACGTCGGCGCCGCACGAGCGCACCATCGCAAGCGCGTGAGTGATCAGGCTGCGAACGTCGATACCGGCAGCGGCCGCCGGCACCAGTCCGAACGGGGACAGCACGGAGTAGCGTCCGCCGATTGCAGGATCGCCGTAAAAGATGCGGGCAAAGCCTTGCTTGGTCGCAACTTTCTGCAGCGACGAGCCGGGATCGGTGACGGCGATGAAACGATGACCGGCCTTGTCCTTGCCGATCGTTTTGGAGACGCGATCGAAGAAATAATCCTTCATCGCGTTCGGCTCGGTGGTGCCGCCGGATTTGCTGGAGACGATGAAGAGCGTGTGGGCGAGATCGACCGCATCCTCCATGGCGCGCACCTGCGCGGGATCGGTGGAATCGAGCACATGCAGCTTCGGGAAGCCGGATTTCTTCGCAAAGGTCTCCGCCAGCACTTCCGGCCCGAGGCTCGATCCGCCCATGCCGAGCACGACCGCATCGCTGAAATTCTGTCCCTTCACGCGGCGGGCAAAATCCTCGTAATCGGCGACGTCGGCGGCAGCGGGGCTGTTCAGCCAGCCCAGCCATTTGTTTTCGTCGTCACCGGTCCAGACCGATTGGTCCTTCTGCCACAGCCGGCGGATGGTCGCCGCTGCGCGCCAATCCTCGGTGTTCTTCGCCACGGCCTTGGCGATGCCGTCGCCGAGCGCGAGCTGCTGCCGGTCGATGCCGCCACCGAGCGAGGCCGCGCGCTTCTGCGCGACGGCGCCATAGAGCTTGTCGGCGGCATCCGCGAACAGCTTGACGCCGTCCTTGACCAGTTCTTCCGTGATGGCGTCGAGCGATATGCCCGATTTTTCCAGCTCCTCGAGCACGCGCCTTGCGTCCTCGATATTCTCCTCGAGGCTGTCCCTCGGCTTGCCGTGGTCGCGGAACGCATCGAGCGTTGCCGGCGGCACGGTGTTGACGGTGTTGGGACCGATCAGTTCCTCGACATACAGCACGTCGCTGTAGTCCTTGTTCTTGGTGCCGGTGGATGCCCACAGCAAGCGTTGCGGCTTGGCGCCCTTGGCCGCGAGCTTCTCCCAGCGGGGGCCGGCGAACAGCCGCTTGTAGTCCTGATAGGCCAGCTTGGCGTTGGCGATGGCGACCTTGCCCTTCAGCGCGCTCAGTCGCTCCTTCTCGCTCGGATCATTGGCCCGCGCGATCTTGTCGTCGAGCTGCTTGTCGACCGCGGAATCGATGCGGCTGACGAAGAACGATGCGACGCTCGCGACATGCGAGGGATCGCCGCCCTTGGTGACGTATTTTTCGAGACCCGCGATGTAAGCCTCGGCTACCTCGCGATAAACCTCTTGCGAGAACAGCAGCGTGATGTTGATGCTGATGCCTTCGCCGATCAGATGTTCGATCGCCGGCAGGCCTTCCGGCGTGGCCGGCACCTTCACCATCAGGTTCTGCCGCTTGACGTCCTTCCAGAGCCGTTCGGCTTCCGCGATGGTCCCCTTGGTATCCATCGCCAGATAGGGCGAGACCTCGAGGCTGACGAAACCGTCGGTGCCGTCCAGGCGGTCGTAAACCGGGCGCAGCACGTCGGCGGCGTTCTGGATGTCCTCGATCGCGACCGCCTCGAACAGGTCGGCGACGGGGCGGTCGCCCGTTTTGCAACGCCTTGCCGATCGCGCCGTCATACTCGTCCGAACTGCCGATCGCCTTTTCGAAGATCGACGGGTTCGACGTCACGCCCTTGACGCCGTCGGTATCGATCAGCGCCTTGAGGTCGCCCTTGGCGACGAAACCGCGGGCGAGGAAGTCCAGCCAGATCGCCTGGCCATGGTTTTCGAGTGTTTTGACGGGATTCATGGTGCCTGTTCTGTTCGGTCGGTTTCCTGGGTTCCCGGCAGCTTTCGGGGGCAGGGCCGGAAAGTCAACATTTGGTTGGGCATACAGCCGGATGGGAAAGGGAGGGGTCCGGAACGATAACGCGATCGGCTCCGGTTCGATCCCGAAAATGGCAGGTCTTGCCGGCCTTGATATCAGCCGTCCGGTCGAACCGGCTTTCCGAAGGGCGACACCAACGGCCACATGCACGAAGTCGTGAAGGAGGCCGTCATGAACCGCCGTTTCTCGTCCCCACCGGCCACCTGCTTTTATCGATACGGCGGACGAAAGTACGGCGGTCAAATCGCGCAAATGAGTGGTCGACGTGAAAGCTTCACGTCAATCGGCAGTACCTCAGGGGCGGAGATAGAGATAGCCTTGCGATTGCAACTCGGCGATCCGCACCACGCCGCCGCGCTCGGCGGCGACAAAACCCGGCAGCAGATCCTTCAGCGTGACATTCTGCGACGTCATGGTGTTGCCGCAGGCGGCGAGTTCGAGACCGGCTTTGGAGAATTGACCGACGCGCTTCGAAAGCTCGGGGTTGGCGGCGGCCGAATGAAACGCCCGCAACGCCTGGCCGTGAACCACCAGCGCGATCGTCACATGGTCGGGACCACCGACGCCGTCGAAATGGTTCTGGATGTTGCCGAGCGCGAAGCTCACCTTGTCGAGATCGTTGAGGTGATAAACCACTTTCAGTTTCGCCGGAGATGCTCGCTCGCCAGCCGCGCCGGCGCGCGAGGCGGCAAGGGCCGCGCCGAAAGCCGAAATCGCGCCCCACAGGATATTGCGTCGATGCATGGAATTTTCTCCCGACCAAAGTGGTATGGATCACAGACCCAAGAAGTGAGGCTCGCACAACCTGTGCAGCGTGGCTCATTTGTGCCGGAGTGCCGCAAGCTCCTTGCGATCCGTCACCAACTCGGAGCATTCATGCAAGTCAGCGCGATCGACACGGAAGATCTTGTCGTCGGCGCCGGCAACCAGATCATTGCTGGCGTCGTCATCAGGCTTGTTGCGTTCCCAGATCCTGATCCGCTCCAGCCGGATCAGCGCGGATTTGTCGTCCTTGATTGCCACTTCAATGCCGCCGCCTTCGCAATCGACGCCACAGCCAAGTCGAATTTCGCCGCCGCTGTTCTCGGCGACGATGTGACTGCAGAAGCCGCTGGAATCGAAATTGCCGACGCGATGGCGATATTTGAAACCGAGACGGAACGAATAATTGACGGTCTTGTCTTCCGGCGCGTCCTCGGCCGTCACCAGCAGCTTCATCGCGCTGACCTTCTGCTTCGGATGCTGCGCCAGATGGCTGGCGTCATAACGACGCACGAAGCAGGCATAGGTCTTCTTGCCAAGCGGGCCGGCGAACATCCGGGAATCGAAGGCGGCGGCTTTGGCTTTGTCGACGGCTTCCTGGGCGTGACAGGAATGCGCTCCGACGATGGAGGCAAGCGCGGCGACGATGCAGGCGAATTTCATGGCAGCCTCGGATTAAACGTGCGGCATTTGACTTTAGTTGCAGTTGGCGCCGGGAACGTTCAACGCGCGGGTCGCGAAATGAATACGTGTTCATCTTGGCCTTATTTGCCGCGGGCTGGCCGTCCGAATGTCACAAAAGGCGCTGTTATCGCGCGTTCGGACCGTTCAGAACCCCGGATTTTAGGCTGTGCTGCTTGGGATCGCCAAATCAACGCCGATTCGAGCCGGCGCGACCACTCGGAATCCTTAAAAAATCCCTTACATGATGCTCAGTAGTTACCCGGTGAAAATGTTGCAGCACGGATACAACGCGAGCGAAATGGCACCGTATCTCTACGAGGCAAGCGCCCTTAGCACGACTATTGCATTGCAATGTGAAGTCGCTCGCGTGTCCAATCGGTGCATGTGCTGATGGTGATTCGCGAACGGAAGCTGTAACGCTCCGATACGGAACCCGAGTGGAGCGTGCGGCATTTACAGGTGACCATGGAGAGACGGATCATGTACAACGATTCTCTGTTCAATGCTTTCGCCCGGTCTTTCGAAGCAAGAAGCCAGACCGACATGTCGATGGCGGAATATCTGGAGTCGTGTCGAAGCGATCCGATGCGATATGCCAACGCCGCCGAACGATTGCTGGCAGCAATCGGTGAACCTCAGATGATTGACACGGCCAAGGATCCTCGCCTTGGCCGTATCTTTTTGAACCGCACGATGCGGCTCTATCCGGCCTTCGCCGGCTTCTACGGAATGGAAGAGACGATCGAGCGCATCGTCGGCTTCTTCCGTCACGCGGCGCAGGGCCTCGAAGAGCGCAAGCAGATACTCTATCTGCTCGGGCCTGTCGGCGGCGGCAAGTCCTCGCTCGCTGAACGGCTCAAGGCGTTGATGGAAGTCCATCCCATCTACGTGCTGAAGGCCGGCGACGAACTCAGCCCGGTTTTCGAAAGCCCGCTCAGCCTGTTCGATCCGGAATCGCTGGGCCCGATGCTCGAGGAAAAGTACGGCATTCCGCGCCGCCGCCTCAGCGGACTGATGAGCCCGTGGTGCTACAAGCGCCTCGAAGCCTTCGGTGGCGACATCTCGCAATTCCGTGTCGCCAAGATCCAACCGTCGCGGCTGCGCCAGATCGCGATCGCAAAGACCGAGCCTGGCGACGAAAACAACCAGGACATCTCGTCGCTGGTCGGCAAGGTCGACATCCGCAAGCTGGAGACCTTCGCCCAGAACGATCCCGACGCCTACAGCTATTCGGGCGGCCTCAACCGCGCCAACCAGGGCATTCTCGAATTCGTCGAAATGTTCAAGGCGCCGATCAAGATGCTGCATCCGTTGCTGACGGCGACGCAGGAAGGCAACTATATCGGGACCGAGAATATCGGCGCGATCCCGTTCACCGGCGTCATTCTCGCCCACTCCAACGAGGCCGAATGGCAGAGCTTCAAGACCAACAAGAACAACGAGGCCTTCATCGACCGCATCTGCGTCATCAAGGTGCCGTACTGCCTGCGCGTCACCGAAGAGCAGAAGATCTACGAGAAGCTGATCCAGGGTTCCGAACTGGCTACCGCGCCGTGCGCTCCGGCCACGATGGAGACGATGGCGCGCTTCTCGGTGATGTCGCGCTTGCGCAAGCACGAGAACTCGACCGTGTACGCCAAGATGCGGGTCTACGACGGTGACAGCCTGAAGGAATCCGATCCGAAGGCGCGCAGCGTTCAGGAATACAGGGATTCCGCCGGTGTCGACGAAGGCATGGACGGCGTTTCGACCCGCTTCGCGTTCAAGGTTCTGGCTGCGACCTTCAACCACGACACCAACGAGGTCGGTGCCGACGCGATTCATCTGATGTACACGCTGGAGCAGTCGATCCGGCGCGAGCAGCTTCCCGACGAGGTCGAGAAGCGATACCTTGAGTTCATCAAGGCCGAACTGGCGCCGCGCTATGCCGAATTCATCGGGCATGAGATCCAGAAGGCCTATCTCGAGTCCTATTCGGATTACGGGCAGAACCTGTTCGATCGCTATGTTGACTATGCCGACGCCTGGATCGAGGATCAGGATTTCAAGGATCCCGATACCGGACAACTGCTCGATCGCGAACTGCTCAATCAGGAGCTGACCAAGATCGAGAAGCCGGCGGGCATTGCGAACCCGAAGGACTTCCGCAACGAGGTCGTCAAGTTCTCGCTGCGGTCGCGGGCCCAGCACGGCGGCAAGAACCCGTCATGGACCAGCTACGAGAAGATTCGCGAAGTGATCGAAAAGCGGATATTCTCCCAGGTCGAGGATCTGCTCCCCGTCATTTCCTTCGGTTCGAAGAAGGACGGCGAGACGGAAAAGAAGCATGGCGAGTTTGTCGCACGCATGGTCGAACGCGGCTACACCGAGCGGCAGGTCCGCCGGCTGGTCGAGTGGTACATGCGCGTAAAACAGGCTGGCTGAGGCGGATGAAAACGTGGCCATTCACATCGTCGACCGCCGCCTGAATCCAGGCAGCAAGAGTCTGGAAAATCGCCAGCGCTTTCTGCGTCGTGCAAAAGCGCTGGTTCAGGGGGCGGTGAAGAAATCGTCGCAGGACCGGGACATCAAGGATGTCCTGGAAGGCGGTGAGGTCAGCGTCCCGATCGATGGCATGGATGAGCCGCGCTTTCGCCGCGAGGGCGGCACGCGCGACATGGTGCTGCCCGGAAACAAGAAGTTCATCGAAGGCGATGTGCTGCCGCGGCCGAACCCGAGCGGCGGCAAGGGCAGGGGGGCGGGCGAGGGCGACAGCGAAGATGCGTTCCGCTTCGTGCTCAGCCGCGACGAGTTTGTCGACCTGTTTCTGGACGATCTGGAACTGCCCGATCTCGCCAAGCGAAAGCTGGCGGAGGTCGAAAGCCAGGGCATTCGCCGCGCGGGTTACACAACATCAGGCTCTCCGGCCAATATCTCGGTGAATCGAACGGTCAGCCGCGCCCTGGCGCGGCGGGTCGCACTGCGGCGGCCGAGGCCGGAATTGCTGGCAGCCCTTGAGGCGGAACTGGCGGACTGCAGCGACGAGGCGCGCCGCACCGAGCTGATGGCCGAGATCGAGGCCCTGAAGGCGAAGTTCAAACGCATCCCGTTCATCGATCCGATCGACATCCGCTACCGGCGTTTCGAAACGGTGCCGAAGCCGGTGGCGCAGGCCGTCATGTTCTGCCTGATGGACGTCTCCGGCTCGATGACCGAGCATATGAAGGATCTCGCCAAGCGCTTCTACATGCTGCTCTACGTATTCCTGAAGCGGCGCTATCGTCACGTTGAGATCGTTTTCATCCGGCATACCGACCGCGCCGAAGAGGTCGACGAGCAGACCTTCTTCCACGGACCGGCTTCCGGCGGCACGCTGGTGTCGAGCGCGTTGCAGGCAATGCACGACATCGTGCGGTCGCGGTTCCGCCCGGCGGACTGGAACATCTACGCCGCGCAGGCTTCCGACGGCGACAATTCCTACTCCGACGGCGAGGTCACCAGCCGGCTCCTGACCGAAATGATCCTGCCGGTCAGCCAGTTCTTTGCCTATCTGGAAGTCGGCCAGGAAAACGGCCTGTCCTACGAAATGCCCAATTCGTCGCTCTGGACCCTTTACGAGGGCCTGCGCGCGAGCGGTGCGCCACTGTCGATGCGCAAGGTCAACGAACGCAGCGAGATCTTCCCGGTGTTTCACGATCTCTTCCAGCGCCGTAGCCAGCAGGAAAGGAACGCGTCATGACCGCGACCGACCAGTTGCTGTTTCCGGGCGCCGACTGGGACTTCCGGACGCTGCAGCGAATCTGCGACGCCTGCGAGCAGGTCGCGCGGGACGAATTGGGGCTCGATGTCTATCCCAACCAGATCGAGGTCATTACCGCCGAGCAGATGCTGGACGCCTATTCGTCCGTCGGCATGCCGCTGTTCTACAAGCATTGGTCATTCGGTAAGCACTTTGCCTTTCAGGAGGCATCCTATCGCAAGGGGCTGATGGGGCTGGCCTACGAGATCGTCATCAACTCGTCGCCGTGCATTTCCTACCTGATGGAAGAAAATACCGCGACGATGCAGACGCTCGTCATCGCGCATGCCGCCTTCGGTCATAACCATTTCTTCAAGAACAACTACCTGTTCAAGCAATGGACCGACGCCGACGGCATTCTCGATTATCTCGAATTCGCCAAGCGCTATGTGGCGCATTGCGAGGAACGCCACGGCCGGCTGGCGGTCGAGCACACGCTCGATGCCGCGCACGCGCTGATGTCGCACGGCATCGATCGCTATCCCGGCAAGAAGAGTCTCGATCTTCGCGCCGAGGAAAAGCGGGCGGGCAGGCGCCGCGCCCATGAGGAGAGCGCCTTCAACGATCTGTGGCGCACCGTCCCGGCCGGCAAGGTGAAGAGCGACGCGATACTGGACGTCGAGCGCCGCCGTCAGATGCTCGGTCTGCCACAGGAAAACCTGCTGTATTTTCTCGAGAAGACGGCGCCGCGCCTGCGCCCCTGGCAACGCGAGATATTGCGGATCGTGCGCCACATCGCGCAGTATTTCTATCCGCAGAGCCAGACCAAGGTGATGAACGAGGGCACGGCGACCTACGTTCACTATCGCATCATGAACCGGCTGCATCAGCAGGGGCGGCTGACGGACGGCAATTTCCTCGAATTCCTGCAGTCGCACACCAACGTCGTGTTCCAGCCCGAATTCGACGATCCGCGCTATTCCGGCTTCAACCCGTATGCGCTGGGATTTGCGATGATGCAGGACATCGAGCGCATCGTCACCGATCCGGACGCCGAGGACCGCGAGTGGTTTCCGGATATCGCCGGCAAGGGCGATGCGATGGGCGTGCTGCGCGACATCTGGGCCAATTATCGCGATGAAAGCTTCATCAGCCAGTTCATGAGCCCGCGGCTGATGCGGCACTTCCGCCTGTTCCATCTGCACGACGATCCGGAGGATCGCTCCGGTATCCTGGTCGACGCCATCCACGACGAGCGCGGCTACCGCCGGCTGCGGCGCGAACTGTCGCGGCAGTACGACGTCGGATTCATCGACCCGAACATCGAAGTCGTCGATGTCGACCTTGCCGGCGATCGGCGCCTGATGCTGCGTCATACCGTGGTGAAGGGCGCCCAGCTTACCGAAGCCGACACCAGGCGCGTGCTGCAGCACCTTGCCGATCTCTGGAGCTACGACGTGTCGCTCTCCGAGGTCGATACAGCAGGCAAGGTGTTGAAGGAGTATGTCGCAAACCCGCGGAGCATCGCCGCGGCGGCATAGTCGGGTGCAAGTCCCTCATGGTGAGGAGCCGCGCAAGCGGCGTCTCGAACCATGAACGCCCGCCTATAGCATTCATCCTTCGAGACGGCCGCGTTGCGGCCTCCTCAGGATGAGGATCAACAGTTTGATCCCGAAACTACCGCAGGCTGGCGTTGATCTTTTCCAGCGCTGACGTACCGGGGCACAGATCCCTGGCCTCCAGCGTATTGAGCGGCGTCTCGACGGTGTCGAGATGGGTGTGCAGGTCTTCCGAATCCGGATCGACGTAGAGCAGCCCGGTCACCACCTGGCCCTTGGCGGCGTGTTTCTGCAGGAAGGTCATGGCCGCCAGCCGATCGTTGGCGTCATAGTCGGCGTCGATCTTGCGCAATGCCAGCCGCGTGCCGTCATGCTGTTCGACCACCTGCACCGTGCCCGGCGCGTAATCGACTGTTATCGGGTCGCGGCCGGTGAGTACGTCAAGCCGGTTCACCGCGTCGTTGTGCTCGCGGACATAATCAAAGCTCTTGGTGGAGCCGGCGTGGTTGTTGAACGCAATGCATGGGCTGATGACGTCGATAAAGGATGCGCCCTTGTGCCTGATCGCAGCCGCAATTAGCGGCACCAGCTGGTTCTTGTCGCCGGAAAAACTGCGCGCCACGAAGCTGGCGCCGAGCTGCAGCGCGATCGCCACCAGGTCGATCGCGTTGTCGGTGTTCACCACGCCCTTCTTGGACTTCGAGCCGCGGTCGGCGGTGGCCGAGAACTGCCCCTTGGTCAGGCCATACACGCCGTTGTTCTCGACGATATAGGTCATGTTGACGGCGCGCCGGATCGAATGCGCGAACTGGCCGAAGCCGATCGAGGCCGAGTCGCCGTCGCCGGAGACCCCGAGATAGATCAGGTCGCGGTTGGCGAGATTGGCGCCGGTCAGGACCGACGGCATGCGGCCGTGCACCGAGTTGAAGCCGTGCGAATTGCCGAGGAAATAATCCGGCGTCTTCGACGAGCAGCCGATGCCGGAAATCTTGGCGACACGATGCGGCTCGATCGAAAGTTCGTAGCAGGCTTCGATGATCGAGGCGGTAATCGAGTCGTGGCCGCAGCCGGCGCACAGCGTCGAGATCTTGCCCTCGTAGTCGCGGTGGGTGTAGCCGAGATCGTTCTTCGGCAGGCCCGGATGGTGGAATTTCGGCTTTGCAATATAGGTCATGCGCACGCTTGCCAGATGAGCCGGATTGCCGGCGAAGACAGGTCGTCCCTCTTACATGATGCCGGGCTAAATTGATACAGCGTCAGGGAAATTTGGATGTGCGGTTATCGCAATTGCAGGTAGTATTTTGCTGATCTTTCGCAGCGCAACAAGCTGCGCCCAGCCAATCAATTTGAGGAATTGACGTCATGCGCGTTGATTTGCCGAAATTTACCCAGCTCTACAAAAAACTGTTCGAGATCGATTACACGGGCTCAGTTCCTGGCATCCGTGCATCGCTCAGCAGCGTTGCCAGCATTCGCGCCGCTACCTCGAAGGGCGCGCCGTTCCTGCCTCTGATCTACCATCAGGATTTCTATGAACCGATGAATGCCAGGCTGCCCGACGTGATGAGCAAGCTTAAGCAGCAAGTGCAAAGCGGCGAGCGGTCTCAGCAATACATGACGATGATCCTGGAGGCGCTTTACGGATCGGTCTACCAGCACGGCCATCGCGTCACCCGGGTGGAAGCTCGTCCCCAGCTGAAACGCTTTCTTGCCGTCGTGTCCAATCTGTACCGGTCCTTTGTCGATGCCAACAAGCGCGCGGCGGCCGGCGTGACGCTGGTGACGGACACGCCGCCGCTTGCCTTGTTCCAGTCTACGACGGACAGGGGGCCGTTCACGATCGAGTCGGATCTGATGATGGAAAAGTTCGGGATACCGATCGGGGTGGTCAGCCTGCCGGCAACCTATCGCGATCATCCCGTGCTGTGGGCGGGTCTCAGTCATGAGGTCGGCGGCCATGACGTCGTGCATGCCGATCACGGCCTGGTGGCGGAGATGGTGAGCAAAACGCGCGCGCTGCTGGCGCCGCATTTCGATCCGCGGCACAACCACGACACCGCGACGCTGAATGCATTGATATGGTCGTTCTGGATGGACGAAGCGGCGGCGGACGTCTACGGCGTGCTCAATATGGGTCCAATCTTCGCGGTCAATCTCGCCGGCTTCCTTGCGGCGTTTCGCGCCAGGAAGCGTGGCCAAACCGATGCCGGCGCGCCATCCGTCTTGACCGACACGGAGCTGCGGCCCAACGGCCAGATGGACGACCACCCGATCGATCTGTTGCGCTTCTACATCGCCGCCGGCGCGGTGGATGGCCTGAAAGGTCTTTCCGTCGTGCGGCGCAACGAATACGTCGCGAGCATCGAGGCTGTTGCCGAGCTCGTCGCGGGTGGTGCGACCGAGGTCGGCCTGCGGGGGCGGGTCGAGATTGGCCCCGCCAATTCGGTCGACGTCCATGCGAATATGAAATTGTCGGATGCTGCCGATGCGGCGCGGAAGGTCGGCAAGATGCTCGTGACCGCCAATTTTGACGCGCTGAACGGTCATTGTATCCAGGATATCGAAACCTGGGACGATCTCGATGAGGAGATCGCTCAAGAGATCGCCGGCAGGGTGCTCGCCCAGCAATCCATTGTCGCGCACGGCGACGATGCGCAACTGCTCGCCGGCGTCAACTTGGCGTTGCTGCAGCGGCCCGAACTCTACAATTCCGCCACTTCGCTGCTCAACGCCGCACTCGACGACAGTTTTGATCGCGACCCGATATGGGGCGCAACGCTTCCGGGTCACACCAGCATGGCAGCTGCAGGAAGGGCTGCGGGCATGCGCAAGCCAGCAAAGGGCAGAGCGAGGAAAAGGCGCTAGAGCGTGATCTTTTCGGAAAACCGGTGCCCACTTTTCCGGATCATGCTCCAGGCTATCGCGTTCTCAAATGGCGGGCGCGCCATCGCTTTGCCCACCCCGCAGTTCGACGGGAGCGGCTACGACACCGCCTTGCGCAGCGGCTTGATCTTCAGGTGATCCTGGTGGTCGCCGATGGCGTTGGCGATGAAGCGGGCGGTGATCGGCGTGCCGTCATAGTGCAGGATCGGCACCAGCCGGACCGGGTCGATGCCGTTCTCGTTGACGATCAACTGGCGCAACTGGGCGTCGCGGTTCTGTTCGACCACGTAGACGAAATCATGGTCGGCGATGAAGCTCGCCACACTGGAGTGGAACGGGAAGGCGCGGATGCGCATGCGGTCGAGTTGATGCCCGCGCGCTTCCAACAGCCCGATTGCTTCGTCCATCGCCGGCGCCGTCGAGCCGAAATAGATCACGCCGTATTTGGTCGGCTTGGCGGCGTTGGCCTGCAACGGGCGCGGCACCATGTCCTGCGCGGTCTCGAACTTGCGCACCAGCCGCTGCATGTTGTCGGCATAAACAGCGCCTTCTTCCGAATAGCGCGCGTAGCGGTCGCGCGAGGTGCCGCGGGTGAAGAACGAACCCTTGGTCGGATGCGTGCCGGGATAGGTGCGGTAGGGAATGCCGTCGCCGTCGACGTCGAGGTAGCGGCCGAAATCGCGACCGGGCTCGTCGAGCATTTCCGCGGTCATCACCTTGCCGCGGTCATACTGCCGGGTTTCGTCCCACTTCAGCGGGCGGCACAGCCGGTGGTTCATGCCGATGTCGAGGTCGAGCATCAGGAAGATTACGGTCTGCAGCCGCTCGGCCAGATCGAACGAATGGCCCGCGAACTCGAACGCCTCAGCGGGGTCTTCGGGGAACAGCAGGACATGCTTGGTGTCGCCATGCGAAGCATAGGCGCAGGCGATGATGTCGCATTGCTGGGTGCGCGTCGGCATGCCGGTCGAAGGGCCGGCGCGCTGGATGTTCATGATCACGGCCGGAATTTCGGCGAAGTAGGAGAGGCCGATGAATTCGGTCATCAGCGAGATGCCGGGGCCGGAGGTCGCGGTGAAGGCGCGCGCGCCGTTCCACGAGGCGCCGATCACGATGCCGATGGAGGCGAGTTCGTCTTCGCCCTGCACGATCGCGTATTTCGCCTTGCCGGTCTCGGGGTCGTGCCGCAGCTTCTTGCAGTGGCTCGTAAAAGCCTCGGCCACTGAGGACGACGGCGTGATCGGATACCAGGCGCAGACGGTGGCGCCGCCATAGACCGCGCCGAGCGCCGCCGCGCTGTTGCCTTCCATGAAGATGCGGTCACCGACCTTGTCGGCCTTCTTTACCCGCAGCCCGATCGGGCATTTCAAATTCTGCAGCGCCCAGTCGCGGCCGAGATGCAGCGCATGGACGTTGGACGACAGCAGTTTTTCCTTGCCCTTGTATTGTTCGCCGATCAATTGCTCGACCAATTTGGCGTCCATGTCGAGCAGGGCGCACACCGCGCCGAGATAGATGATGTTCTTGAACAGCTGGCGCTGGCGCGGATCGGTGTAGGTCGAGTTGGTGATCGCGGTCAGCGGCACGCCGATCACGGTGATGTCGTTGCGGAATTTCGACGTCGGCATCGGCTTGGTCGAATCGTAGAACAGATAGCCGCCGGGCTCGATCGAGGCGACATCCTTGTCCCAGGTCTGCGGGTTCATCGCCACCATCAAGTCGACGCCGCCGCGGGCGCCGAGATGGCCGGCTTCGGTCACCCGCACCTCGTACCAGGTCGGCAGGCCCTGGATGTTGGAGGGGAAAATGTTGCGCGGGCTCACCGGCACGCCGTGGCGCAGGATCGAGCGCGCGAACATCTCGTTGGCGCTGGCCGAACCCGAGCCGTTGACGTTGGCGAAGCGGACGACGAAGTCGTTTACGCTGCTGATCGGGCTTTGGTCTGGCATGTCGAACCTGCGTAAGTCATATCGATGAGGTATTTCTGCATGTCCCAGGCGCCGGTGGGGCAACGCTCGGCGCACAGCCCGCAATGCAGGCAGACGTCCTCGTCCTTCACCATGACACGCCCGGTCTTGAGGCCGTCGGCGACATAGAGCGCCTGGTCGTGATGCGGCGAGGGCGCCTTCAGCCGCTCGCGCAAATCCGTTTCCTCGCCGTTCTCCGTGAAGGTGATGCAGTCCATCGGGCAGATGTCGACGCAGGCGTCGCATTCGATGCAGGCGGGGGCGGAGAATACGGTCTGTATGTCGCAGTTCAGGCAGCGCTGCGCCTCGCCGAGCGCGAGCTTGACGTCATAGCCGAGTTCGACCTCGGTCCTGATGTCCTTTAGTGCGATCAGCTTGTCGCGGTGCGGCACCTTGTAGCGCTTGTCGCCGGAGATATCGTTGTCGTAGCTCCACTCGTGGATGCCCATCTTCTGCGACGAAACGTGCACTTCGGGAAGCGGCCGCTCGGTGATATCCTCGCCCGAGATCATCTTGTGGATCGACAGGGCAGCGTCATGGCCATGCGCGACCGCCCAGATGATGTTCTTCGGGCCGAACGCGGCGTCGCCGCCGAAGAAAACTTTTGGGTTGGTCGAGACAAAGGTTTTCGTATCGACCTGCGGCATGTTCCACTTGTCGAACTCGATGCCGCAGTCGCGCTCGATCCAGGGAAACGCGTTCTCCTGGCCGACCGCGACCAGCACGTCGTCGCAGGGGATGGTCTGGTCGGGTTCGCCCGAGGGCACCAGGTTGCGGCGGCCCTTGGCGTCATATTCGGCCTTCACCTTCTGGAAGGTGACGCCGATCAGCTTGCCGGCCACATGCTTGAATGCCACCGGCACCATGAAATTGAGGATCGGAATATCCTCGTGAAGGGCGTCTTCCTTTTCCCAGGGGCTCGCCTTCATTTCCTCGAAGCCGGAGCGCACGATGACCTTGACGTCTTCGCCGCCAAGCCGGCGCGCGGTGCGGCAGCAATCCATCGCGGTGTTGCCGCCGCCGAGCACGATGACGCGCCGGCCGATCTTCTCGATATGGCCGAACGAGACCGACGACAGCCATTCGATGCCGATGTGGATGTTGGCGGCTGCTTCCTTGCGGCCGGGGACGTCGAGCTCGCGGCCGCGCGGCGCGCCGGAGCCGATGAAGATCGCATCATACTTCTCGTTGAGCAGCTTCTTCAGGCTGTCGATGCGATGGCCGCCCTTGAACTCGACGCCGAGGTTGAGGATGTAATCGGTCTCCTCGTCGATCACGGTGTCAGGCAGGCGGAATTTTGGAATCTGGCTGCGCATCATGCCGCCCGCCTTGGGATCGGCATCGAACACGGTGCAGTGATAGCCGAGCGGCGCGAGGTCGCGTGCTACCGCAAGCGACGCGGGGCCGCCGCCGACCAGCGCGATGCGCTTGCCGTTCTTGGCCAGCGGCTTGGGCATCCGGTGCTTGACGTCGTCCTTGAAGTCGGCGGCGACGCGCTTGAGGCGGCAGATCGCAACCGGCGTTTCCTCGACGCGGCCGCGGCGGCACGCCGGCTCGCACGGACGATCGCAGGTGCGTCCCAGAATTCCGGGAAACACATTCGATTTCCAGTTGATCATGTAGGCGTCGCTATAACGCCCTTCTGCAATCAAACGGATGTATTCGGGAACTGGCGTGTGTGCCGGGCAGGCCCATTGGCAGTCGACAACTTTATGAAAGTAGTCTGGCGCCGAAATATCAGTCGGTTTCATTCCTACCTTGTCCACGCAATTTCAAGGAAAGCGCGGCCTTATCTTTGCCTGCGAACGCTTAAACAGCGTTCTTGTGGTTTTTGAATTGGATCATAGGCTTATCTTATTAGAGCCATTCCAGACGCGGCACAAAGGCAAATTTGCGCGATCTGCAGCTTTCAACTGCATGGTTGCTTGGACTTTAGCATTGCAGGTGAATGCGGCAGTGCAGCATGTGCGGTGCAGCTTCAACTCCAGCGCGCCACTTCGCGCATGTCGGGCAGAGCAGCATGCGCCGATGCAATGACGTGTGTTCAGGTCAGCCGCAGAATGGCGCCTGCCGCCGCCAGCAGCACGACGACGATCCATGGCGCGAGCTTCCAGACCGTCAGCAGCAGGAAGCCCGCCAGCGCGACGGCGAAATCGCGTGAGGTGAGCACGGCGCTGGTCCACACCGGGGTGTAGAGCGCGGCGCCAAGGATGCCGACGAC
Organism: uncultured Alphaproteobacteria bacterium; assembly: GCA_963816815.1. Classification (GTDB taxonomy): domain Bacteria; phylum Pseudomonadota; class Alphaproteobacteria; order Rhizobiales; family Xanthobacteraceae; genus Bradyrhizobium. The sequence goes on along the minus strand of CAWFMW010000020.1, from coordinate 206,663 downwards.
GGCGGCATTGGTGCCGCGCATGGCGGCTTGCGCAGTGGGATGCAGGCGTAGCACATCCCAATACGGCAGCATGCCGTAGACCAGCAGCAGCCCCGGCAGTGACAAGGCGACGAGTGCAATCAGCGCTCCAGCCAGCCCGTTGGGCGCGGGTCCGATCGCGCCGAGATAGGCCGCAAAGGTGAACAGCGGTCCGGGCACCGCTTGCGCCAGGCCGTAGCCGGCGAGGAAGTCCGCGTTGCTGACCCAGCCCGGCGTCACCACTTCCGCCTGCAGCAGCGGCAGCACGACATGGCCGCCGCCGAACACCAGCGAGCCGGAACGATAAAATGCGTCGAACAGCGCAAGCCCTTGCGAGCCGGTCCTGGCCGTCACCAGCGGCGTGATCAGGAACAACACCGCGAACAGCGCGAGCGCGACTGCGCCGTGCCGGCGCGATACCGAAAAGCCGAGGTGGCCCGCCGGCGCAGGCCCATCGCCGCGGCACAGCCAGAGTCCGGCGACGGCCCCAAGCGCGATAGCGCCGATCTGCCCAAACGATCCGCCGATGAAAACCACGATCGCAACCCCGGCAAGCGCGATGGCGGCCCGTGCGCGATCCGGCGTCAGGCTCCTTGCCATGCCCCAGATCGCCTGCGCCACCACGGCCACCGCGACCAGTTTCAGGCCGTGGAGCACGCCTTCGGCAAAGGGGCCGGTGAATGCCGTTGCACCGAGCGCGAAAGCGAACAGAATGATCGCCGACGGCATGGTGAAGGCGAACCACGCCGCCATCCCGCCCAGCAGGCCTTTGCCGCGCAAGATGCCGAGCGTGAAGCCGACCTGGCTGGAGGCGGGGCCGGGCAAGAACTGGCACAGCGCGACAATGTCGGCGTAGCTGCTTTCGCTCAGCCATTTCCGGCGTTCGACGAATTCGGTCCTGAAGTAGCCGAGATGCGCGATCGGCCCGCCGAACGAGGTGAGGCCCAGTTTGAGGAAGGCGGTGAAAATCTCGGCCACGGTGCCCGTTGGCTTTTCCGCCATGCATTCAACTCCGGTGACGGCTGAAAATAACGGTAACCGGTAACATCACCAAGTGCTGAGCGGATCGCAGGATCACCCGAATGGCCGTTGCGGCCACGAGGACATGAGACATCTTAGAGATAACATGAGCAGCGCAATTGAAAGCGATGTTAGGTACTTCGACAGAAGTTCTCGCCTGCCGGATCAAGGATATCGAGAAATAGATCGAAGCCGAATTTCGGCGGTACGACCGGGCAGACCCAGGCCGAGGCCAAGCAGCTTCTTGCCGGCACGAAATCCCGGCCATTTGTTTACCGGTAGCGGGTTAACGGCACCTTCATCGGTATTTCGACGTTTGCGGCGCAGTCAGTTTCCACTCCGGCAGGTCGAACTTCCGGGATGGGAATTCTTGTCGGACGTCGAGCACGCCGTCTGCTGACGGCTCAGGCGCCGTCGACCGCAAGGGGGGCGTTTTGGGTTTAGCCGCTGATATCGCCCTTCGAAACATCCCACATCAGCCGATAGACACCGCTCGAGATGATCAGCGGCTTCAAGGCGGCATTGCCGCTGAAGCGCAGCACGGTCGCAGCTACCGCACCGACATCGGTCCCGTCGATCAGCACGAACCAGTCGCCGGCGCCGGGATTGGGCGCCGAGGGATCGTCGGTGATCGGCTTCGACAGCGCCGGATCGCTCTCGATCAAGTGCATGGAGATGATCCCGTCGAGTTCTGCGGGATCGAGCTGCTCGCGCAGCGCCGCGCGCAGTTTGTCCTCCCCGTCGGTAGGTCGCAGCCGGACAATGCCGAGCGCCGCGCCGCGGCCGGTGCCACGGCTGATCGTGATGCGTGCGACCGCGCGGATCATGTTCTGGAAGCGGGCGATATTGGCCTTCGACCACGCGGTCTGGTTCGCCAGCGCGGTGCGATAGGCCGGGCTGTCCAGCACCTCAAAGGTTTCGGTGGAGTAGAGGCTGAGATATTTCGGATTGCCGTCGTGGGCGACATAGCGGCGGGCTTCGAGGAAGCCATCGATCGCGACGCGCTCCTCGAGATGTTCGCGGTCGTACCAGCGATTGAACTCGGCTTCGTGCGCGGCGTCGATGTTCATCGACGTCAGCAGCATGCCTTTTCCGGCCATCGGCATTTTTCTTGGTTCCTAACTCGGTGGTGCTCAGATCTAGCGAGGCGAGACCCTAACGCGCTTTGAAATGCTGAAACAAGGCATTCGTGGACTTGGGTTCAAACCTCCAGTCCGATGCGATGCATTCAAACGTATCGTCCCGAAAGTAGAACAGGAAATGCCGACAGGCGCTTGAAGCCTCATTGACGGCTTTCCAATCATCCGGTTCATCCAGCCGGCTATCGGTACCGCCGATTTCGTAGAACTCACCCCATGCCGGCGCGATTTTGCTGTAGCGACATTGGCCAAGATACCAGCCCTCATCGTTGGTCGCTCCGAAACGATACCGCGAGCAGTCGAGAAACCGAATGGTGCCTTGGTCGTCAGGACCAAACTGCTGAAATTGAAAGGGGTTGAGAAAAAATTCGACGAGGATATCGGTGCCCGAAACCATGACCCGCGGATAAGGTGCATTGGGTTCTGCGTTCCAGCCCTCGTTGAGCCGCTTGAAGGAGGGGTGGCTCATAATCGCTATTTGGCAGTTCTGGAAGCCATGTCCGCGATCGCCTTCATCACGGCGTCGCGGACGCCGGGATCGTACAGTGTGTGGCCGGCGCCCTCGACAAGACGGATCTCGGCCTCGCGCCACAGCGCGCCAAGCGCATGCGAGGTCGCGGGTGGGCACAGCAGGTCGTAGCGGCCCTGCACGATGATGCCGGGGATGCCTTTGAGCCGGTCCGCGTCACGCAGCAACTGGTTCGGCTGCATGAAGCAGTCATTGGCGAAATAGTGCGCTTCCATGAACGGCGTGGACGGCAGGCTCCGCGATGACGCCAGCGCCGCCAGATCGATGCGAGTGCGGTTCGGCGTGTGTTCGGAAAGAATGCGTTCGGTCTCGCCCCAGGCCCGCGCCGCCGGAATATTCACGTCAGGATTGGGATCGAGGATGCGGCGGAAATAGGCCTGGATCGGTTGCGCGCGTTCGCCTTCGGGCAGCACGCTTAGGAAGTCGTTGTAAAGGCCGGGATAGAACCGCGGCAGCACGTTGAGAAAACCGTTTTCGATTTCCTGGATCGTGCCGAGGAAAGTGGCGCGCAGCACGATGCCGGTGACGCGGTCGGGATGGGCTTGCGCATAGGCCAGCGCCAGCGTCGCGCCCCAGGAGCCGCCGACGATCATCCAGCGCTCGAAGCCGAATTTTTCGCGGATCGCTTCCATGTCCGCGATCAGATGCGGCAGCGTATTGGCGTCGCGGCGGCCTTTTGGGCGGCTGCGGCCGGCGCCGCGCTGGTCGAACAGCACCGCATGGAAACGTTCGGGATCGAACAGCCGGCGATGATCCGGCTGGCAGCCGCTGCCGGGCCCGCCATGCAGATAGACCGCGGCAATGCCGCCGAGCGCGGCCGACGCTCTCGACATAGATGTCGTGGCCGTCGCTGACGACGAACTGCTCCGATGTCAGCGGCGCAAACGGATCGGCGCGTTTGACGGATTTGCCGGCGTCGGCGTCAGGCGCCATGCTCGCCTTCCGTCTCCAGCGTGCCGCCGGCGAAATTGCGATAGAGGAAGCGGTCCTGGTGGGCGGCCGCCTCGCGTTCGGCCTGCTTGAAGATCTGCTCATGCATCGGCGACAGCGTGCAGGCCGGATCGGTATTGCCGGCGTCGCCGGTCAGCGCAAAGGCCTGGCAGCGGCAGCCGCCGAAATCGATCTCGCGGAATTCGCAGCTCTTGCACGGCTCCTTCATCCAGCCGGTGCCGCGATAGCGGTTGAAGGCCTCGGAATTCTGCCAGATCCAGGCGATCGAATGATTCGACCGCACCGATTCGAATTCGAGCCCGGTGATGCTCTCGGCCGCATGGCAGGGCAGCACCTTGCCGGCGGGCGAGATATTGAAGAACTGCCGGCCCCAGCCGCCCATGCATTTCTTCGGCCGCAGCGCGTAATAATCCGGCACCACATAGTCGATCGCGAGAATGCCCTTCAGCCGCACGGCGGCTTCCTCGACGATGCGGCTGGTCTCGTCGATCTGCTCGATCGTCGGCATCAGGGCGGCGCGGTTCTTCAGCGCCCAGCCGTAATACTGCACGTTGGCGACTTCCAGCCGGTCGGCGTCGAGATCGACCGCCATCTGGATGATGTCGGCGAGCTGATGCAGGTTCTGGCGGTGCATGACGGCGTTGACCGTCAGCGGCAGGTCGAGCTCGCGCGTCCATTTCGCGGCTTCGATCTTCTTCTCGTGCGCGTTCTTCAATCCGGCGACGCGATCGGCCACCATGGGCTCGTTGCCCTGGAAGCTGATCTGCACGTGGCAGAGCCCGGCATCGGCCAGCGCCGACAGCTTTTCCTTCGTCAGCAGCACCGCCGAGGTGATGAGATTGCTGTACAGCCCGACATCGGTCGCATGCTGCACCAGCTCGACCAGATCCTTGCGCGCGGTCGGTTCGCCGCCGGAGAAATGGATCTGCAGCACGCCGATTTCGGCGAGCTCGCTCAAAACCTTCTTCCATTCCTCGGTGGTCAGTTCGGTGCCGCCACGGTCGAGTTCGATCGGGTTGGAGCAATAGGGGCATTGCAGCGGGCAGCGGTGCGTCAGCTCGGCGAGCACGGCCAAGCGGAATGCCGAACGTCTCCGCGGTCGAGCGCTGCGATTCCAGAACCGCGAGCCCGTCGCTGGGCGCGGCGCCGGCTGTTTTGCCGTCGGCGAGAATGTCGCTCATGACGTCTTCTCGCGCGCTTCGGTCAGAAAGCCCTTGTCGGCGAGGTCCTGCAGCATCGCGATGACGTCGGTCAGGATCGCCTCGCGCGGTGCGGCGTATTTGGCGGCGAGCTGATCGACCATGTCGCCGACGCTGCGCACGCCGTCGCAGAGCTGCAGCACCTCGACCGCGATTTCGTCCGGCGCCAGCACGCGCTCCGGCGCCAGGATCACCCAGACCTGCCGCGTCTCATCGAATTTCAGCCTGGCGTGCCGCGGCAATTTCGGCCGGCTCGCCTCGCTGACACTGATGTTGCGGCTCGCAGCCATCGATCGCTAGTCTCCTTTGGGCACGAATGCGCCGGGCGGTATGTGGCCCTCGACATAGGCATGATACAGCGCGTCGAGCTGAACCCATAGCACATTGGTCTTGAAGATCAGCGCATTGCAGACCGCCTCGCGCTCCGCCGGCGTCTTCGCGTGCGTCTTGACGTAGTCCAGCGCGAAATCGGCGTCGCGCGGGGCCTGCGTCAGGCGGCGGCTGAAATAGCTCATGATGTCAGGATTGACGAAATCATAGTGCTGCAGCATGCCGGAGATGCGCTCCTCATGCAGGTTCGGCGCGAACAATTCCGTGAGCGAGGAGGCGATCGCCTCCAGCGGGGTCTTGTCGCGGCAGAAATGCACATAGGCCTCCACCGCAAACCGCGTCGCCGGCAAAATGCCTTCGGTCGATTCCACATAGGCGCTGTCGAGCCCGAGGCCCTCGGTCAGCTTCAGCCAGCGCTCGATGCCGCCTTCGGAGCCGATATCGCCGTCGTGATCCTCGATCCGGTGCCGCCATTCGACCCGGGTGGCGCGGTCGCGGAACCGCGAGATCACCATCGCGTCCTTGAGCGGGATCGTGCTCTGGTAAAAATAGCGGTTCAGCGCCCAGGCCTGCACCTGTCCCTTGTTGAGCTTGCCGCCGTGCAGCAGCCGGTGGAACGGATGCAGATTGTGATAGCGCGTCGCGCCGATGTGGCGCAGCATCGCTTCGAGTTCCTCGGCACTGTTGAGCGTGATGCCCTTGCCGATCGACAGGGCGGTCATTCTCGGCCTTGGCCATGACATTCACAGCGTGATCTCCGTTCCGTCGGCGGGAATCTGCCAGCCTGCCTGTTCCAATTCCTTTCGCTCGTCCGAGCCGGGGAGCAGTGCGGGGTTGGAGTTGTTGATATGCAGGAACATCTTGCGGCCGATATCGAGGCCGGCAAGGCTCTCGATCGCGCCGTGTTCGCCCGACATCGAAATATGTCCCATCCCTTGTCCCGTCTTGGTGCCGAGCCCCTGGACGATCAATTCGTCGTCGCGCCACACCGTGCCGTCGAAGAACACCAGCGCGGCGCCCGCCAGCCGCGATTTCAGATCGTCGGTCACGCGCGCGCAGGCGGCCAGGAAATAGAAATACTTGCCGCTGCCCTTGTCCAGAATCCGAAGCCCCAGCGTATCGCCCGCAGCGTCGCCGCCGGCCGGATGCGCCTTGCCTTCGAGATACCACGCGCCCTTGCCGGGAACCTCGAAGGGGAGAATTTCCATGCCGGACGGCGAGCCGTCGGGCAGGGCCGGCTCGAACGCGATGTCCACCTCGATCGGCTGCCGCTTCACGTTGTTTTCGCTCAGCACATTAAAGATGCTGTTGGATCGCAAAATCGCAAGGACCCGCTCATGGGCATAGAGCGTGAAGGGCGAACCCTCGCGCATCGACAACAGCCCTGCGACCGCATCGACCTCGCCATTGGTCAGGATCACGCCGGCGATCGGGCTGTGCCGGAGCTGTCCGGCTTTGGGGTGAAGCTGCGGCGTCGCGATCACCTGCTGGCGCAGGTCGGGCGAGGCGTTGATCAGGTACCAGTGCGCGCCATCGGCGCTGACCGCGATCGAGGCCTGGGTGCTCCGCAGTTCGGGATTTTCGCTTCGTGCCTTCCGGCACACCGGACATCCGCAATTCCACTGCGGAATGCCGCCACCTGCCGCGGCGCCCAGGACGACGACGCGAAGCATGATCCGTCTCCTGGAGATTCAGGCTTGAAAACACAAACCGAATTACAAACGCCTGAATTACAAACGCCGCAAGGTGAACACCGGCCTCGGACACAGTTCCACCATCGGGAACGTGTCAGACCCGGAAGTCCACCTGCGTGAGATGTGAAACGCGCTACCGCTTACTTGCGGGTGGCGCACATATACATGTTGATTTCCATGCCGACCGACACTTCGACGATTTTCGGTGCTTTCCAGGCCATTTGGATCTCCCTTTGCTACCGGACGAACTTCGCCCTTGCAGGTTAAGGTACTGCGGATCAAAAAGTTCGCCAGTTAAATCTTTTGCATGGAACTCCATTTGTTTATGCTGCACCGCGAAGAGATTTCACGGAGTTGTGCGGAGGGCTCGGTCAAAACAACGTGGGATCAAGCATTTCGCGGTTGTTCGCACCGCCACGAATGGCAATTCTTGATGTGACGGGGCGCTGCCGGCTCCGGATAAAGAATTGTGTGGATAGTGACGGCCTTCGGTTGCGGGGCCTCAACCAGGAGCCAGGTTTCCGCCGATGCCGCGATATTACTTCAACACCCGTATCGGCGATGAGCTGATTTCCGATCCCGACGGCGAAGTGCTCGTCGATCCCGATCGCGCCTGGGAAATGGCGCGGGCCATGATCCGAGAGCTGCTGAAGACCGACGGCGCCGACGGCGCGCTGTTGAGTGCGATCATCGAGGTGACCGACGACGACGGCGAGATCGTGCTGGAGTTTCCGTTCGCCGAAGCGATCCTCGATGCGCCCGGCGGCTCGGTTACCAAGCACTGAGGCGGGACGCGTCGCGCAAACCATTCGGTGGACGCGGTTTCGGTGACGCATGTTTCCGATTGCGCATTGACAGAGAAATATTGGAGATTGCCGTCCGGAAAGCCACCGGCGTCGGCACCCTCATGTGCCGCGCGTAGAGAGACGGCTTCCGCCAGGGAGAAACGTCCATGATAAGCCATTCGTCGACGCCGCGCAGCCTGTTGCTGGCCGGTGCCTTCCTCAGTGCATTCACGCTGGGTGCCGCCGCCCAGCAGCCCGCCGCACCGCCGGCTGCCGGTGCCGCGCCTGCGGCCGCGCCGCTTCCGCCAGGGTCGCCGTTGATCGGGCGTCCGTCGGGCAATGAGGCCGCCGCCAAGCTCGCGCCGATCGCGCCGCCGCCGATCGCGGCAGCGCCGGACAAATTGCCGACGGCGAAGCTCAAGGTGCCGGCCGGCTTCAACATCGAGGTCTATGCCGCTGGCCTGGCGAACGCCCGCTCGCTCGCGGTCGGCGACAAGGGCACGGTGTTCGTCGGCAGCCGCCTGATCGACAAGGTCTACGCCATCGTCAACAAGGACGGCAAGCGCGAGGTCAAGGTGCTGGCCTCCGGTCTCTACCGGCCGAACGGCCTCGCCTTCAAGGACGGCACGCTCTACATCGCCGAACTGTCCAAGATCTCCAAGATCGAGAAGGTCGAGGACAACCTCGACAATCCGCCGAAGCCGACCGTGATCTACGACAAGCTGCCGAAGGACGAGGCCCATGGCTGGAAGTTCATCGGCATCGGTCCCGACGGCAAGCTCTACGTTCCGGTCGGCCAGCCCGGCAACAACGTGCTGCACGACGACGATCACGGCCAGATCCGCCGGATGAATCTCGACGGCTCGGGCGTGGAAGTGATCGCCCGGGGCGTTCGCAACACCGTCGGGTTCGACTGGCATCCGGAGACCAAGCAGCTCTACTTCACCGACAACGGCCGCGACTGGATGTCGGAAGACGTGCCCGAGGACGAGCTCAACCGCGTCACCAAGGTCGGCGAACATTTCGGCGCGCCGTACTGCCTGCAGGGCAACATCGTCGATCCCGAATTCGGCTGGGGCAAATCCTGCAGCGATTTCACCGCGCCGGTCGGCCTGCTCGGTCCGCATTCCGCCTCGCTCGGCATGCGCTTCTACACCGGCAGCATGTTCCCGAAAGGCCTACAAGAACGTGGCCATCATCGCCCGGCACGGCTCGTGGAACCGCTCCAAGAAAGTCGGCGGTGACCTCGTGGTCGTCAAGTTCAACAAGGACGGCACGATGAAGTCGATGGAGCCGTTCATCACCGGCTTCGTGGAAGACAACAAGTATATCGGCCGCCCGGTCGACGTGCTGCAGCTGAAGGACGGCTCGTTGCTAGTCTCCGACGACTGGAACGGCGCGGTCTATCGCATCACCTACGGCAAGCAGAAGGTGGCGGCGAAGCAGTAGCTTCGACCGTCTTTGTATCAGCAGTCATTCCGGGCTGGTGCGCAAGCACCAGACCCGGAATCTTGAGATTCCGGGTTCGATGCGTTCGCATCGCCCCGGAATGACGATAGTGCCGGGGATGGGTTGATGCGTAAAACAATAACGGCACTGGCGTTTGCGTTGATTGCAACGTCCGTATCAGCCGAAACCATCGAACAGCGCATCGTTCCGTGTCTGGCCTGTCACGGCGAAAAGGGCCAGTCCGAGATCGAAAACACGCCCTCGCTCGGCGGCCAGCAGGCGCCCTATGCGTTGATCCAGCTTTTCATGTTCCGCGAAAAGCTGCGCGTCTTCGAGCCGATGAACGAGATGGCGAAGGCGCTGACCGACGACGATCTTCGTATCTTCTCCGATTTCATCGCCAAGATACCGAAGCCCGCAGCCCCGGCCGACGCCGGCGATCCGGCGCGGCTGCAGCGCGGCCAGGCGCTGGTGCAGCAGCACCGCTGCGACACCTGCCACAACCCCGATTTGTCCGGCAAGGAAAACGTCCCGCGCATCGCCAACCAGCGCGAGGACTATCTCGCCAAGACCCTTGCCGAGTACAAGGACAACAGCCGCCACGGCTATGACGGCAGCATGGCCGACGTGATGGGCCCGATCGCGCCCGAGCAGATCGCCGATCTCGCCTATTTCGTCGCCCGTATGCGCTAGAATCCGGGCGGCGAGCCCGCTGGCATTGCCCTGCGCCCGGCGCTAAAAGGGCGCCAATCGATATGGAGTTTTACATGCAGGATCTATGGCGCCTGTCGGCGGCGGAAATGGCTGCGCTGATCAGGTCGAAAAAAGTCTCGGCAAAGGAGGCGGCGACCGCGGCGCTGGCGCGGCTGGACGCGGTCAACCCCAAGATCAACGCCGTGGTCGACCACAGGCCCGAAGACGTGCTGGCGCAGGCTGCCGCCGTCGATGCCGCCATCGGGCGCGGCGAGGACGCCGGCCCGCTCGGCGGCGTGCCTGTCACGGTGAAGGTCAATATCGACCAGGAAGGCTTTGCCACCACCAACGGGCTCAAGCTGCAGCGCGACGCCATCGCCAAGAGCAACAACCCGGTGATCGACAATCTGCGCAAATCCGGCGCCGTCATTCTGGGGCGGACCAATTGCCCGGCGTTCTCCTATCGCTGGTTCACCACCAACCTGATCCATGGCGACACCAAAAACCCGCGCGACCCCTCGATCACCCCGGGCGGCTCGTCCGGCGGGGCGGGGGCCGCGGTCGCGGCCGGCATCGGCCATATCGCGCACGGCACCGACATCGCGGGATCGATCCGCTATCCGGCTTACGCCTGTGGCGTGCACGGCCTGCGGCCGACCATGGGCCGCGTCGCGGCGTTCAACGCCGCGCTCCCCGAGCGGCCGATCGGGCCGCAGATCAGCGCCGTCTCGGGACCGCTGGCCCGCACCATCGGCGATATCAGGATCGCGCTGGCGGCGATGTCGGCGAAAGATTACCGCGATCCCTGGTGGGTGCCGGCGCCGCTCGAAGGGCCGGCGATGCCCAAGCGCGTCGCGATGTGCCTCAATCCAGATGGGCTCGATCCCGTCCCCGAAGTGAAGGCCGCCGTTGCCGATGCCGGCAAGCGGCTTGCCCGCGCCGGCTGGATCGTCGAGGAAATCGCCAACACGCCGCCGCTGCGCGAGGCCGCCGACCTGCAGACCAAACTCTGGCTCGGCGACGGCTATGAAGCGCAACTGGAAATGGCCGAGCGCGAAGGCGATCCCGGCGCACTGGCCTGCCTGCGCGGCAACCGCGCAAAAGTGCATCCGTTCGACCTGTCGAAGACGCTGACGCGGCGCCTGACGCTGACGCGCGAATGGCTGGCGTTCTTCGAAAACTACGCCGTGCTGCTGATGCCGGTATCCGGCGAACTGCCGTTCCCCGATCAGCTCGACCGCAAGGATGAGGCGTCGTTCGCGCGCGTCTGGCATGCGCAATTGCCGCAGATCGCCATTCCCTTGATGGGGCTTCCCGGGCTAACGGTCTCGACCGGACTGGTCGGACGCGTGCCCGTCGGCGTGCAACTGGTTTCCGGCCGTTACCGCGAAGATCTATGCCTTGCGGCCGGCGAGGCGATCGAAGCCGGCGGAACGCCGTCGGCGGCGATCGATCCCGCCGGCTGATCTCGAGAGAACACGATGCCAGGCGTTTATGATTTCACGGCGCAGTCGCTCGCCGGCGAGGAGGTTCCGCTGAAGCGGTTCGAGGGTCAGGTGCTCCTGATCGTCAACACCGCGAGCGCCTGTGGGTTCACGCCGCAGTACAAGGGCCTGGAGCAATTGCAGCGTGAACTTTCGGCGCGCGGCTTTGCGGTGCTCGGCTTTCCCTGCAACCAATTTGGCGGGCAGGAACCGGGTGACGCCAGACAGATCGCGGAGTTCTGCGAAACCAAGTATGACGTGACGTTTCCGATGTTCGCCAAGATCGACGTCAACGGCAGCCACGCGCATCCGTTGTTCAACCATCTGAAGAACGCGAAATCGGGACTGCTGGGACCGTCGATCAAATGGAATTTCACCAAATTCCTGGTCGACCGGTCGGGCAGGGTGGTGGAGCGCTACGCGCCGACGGCTACGCCTGAGGGGCTACGAAAAGAAATCGAGGCACTGCTGTGAACGAGACCAACAAAGCGATGAACGATGAATTCCCTGACCGTCTTTCGGTCGATCCGAACAGCCCGTACCACAACGCCGAAATCCTCGCGCGCGATGTCGGCATTCGCTTCAAGGGCGTCGAGAAAACCAATGTCGAGGAGTACTGCATCAGCGAGGGCTGGGTGCGCGTCACCGCCGGCAACGCCAAGGACCGCTACGGCAACCCGCTGACGATCAAGGTGCACGGCCCGGTCGAGCCGTATTTCCGCGACAAGGCGGGTTCCTGACCCGGTCTTTCTAACTCGTCATTGTGAGGAGCGAAGCGACGAAGCAATCCATTCTTTCCTTTATGGCGCCATGGATTGCTTCGCTTCGCTCGCAATGACGATGTCGAGGCCGCGTCAGCTTTACCGATCTTCTATCTCTGAAGGATGCCGCGATCTTGCCCAGTAAACTTCCCCAACTCTCGCTCGCAAAAGACAAGATCCGGGTCTTGCTCCTCGAAGGGGTCAACGACAGCGCCGTGCAGCTGATCGAGACTGCTGGCTATTCCAACATGACGCGCTTGTCCAAGGCGCTTGAGGGCGATGCGCTCAAGGAAGCCATCAAGGGCGTGCATCTCCTGGGCATCCGCTCACGCACGCAGATCACCACGGACGTGCTTGAGGCCGCGGACCGGCTGATCGCGATCGGCTGCTTCAGCGTCGGCACCAATCAGGTGGATGTCGACGCCGCCCGCCGAAACGGGATTCCCGTGTTCAATGCGCCGTTTTCCAACACGCGAAGCGTGGCGGAGCTGGTGATCGGCGAAATCGTCATCCTGCTGCGCCGGATCGTCACGCGTTCCAACGCGGCGCATCAGGGACGCTGGGACAAATCGGCCGACGACAGCTACGAGGTGAGGGGCAAGACGCTCGGCATCATTGGCTACGGCAATATCGGTTCGCAGCTCTCCAATCTCGCCGAAGCGCTGGGCATGCGGGTGATCTTCTACGATCACACCGACAAGCTCCGTCACGGCAACACCGAGCCGACCGCGAGCTTGCGTGATCTGCTGGCACAAAGCGACGTCGTGACGGTGCATGTGCCGGAGACTGCCGCGACGAATGGGATGATCGGACGCGAGGAGATTGCGGCGATCAAGCCTGGTGCGTATTTCATCAACAACAGTCGCGGTACGGTCGTTGACCTTGACGCGCTCGCGGACGCGCTGCGCGAAGGCCGGCTTCGTGGCGCCGCGGTCGACGTCTTTCCGGTCGAGCCGCGCTCGAATGCGGATCGCTTCGTGTCACCGCTGCAAGGTCTGGAAAACGTCATCCTGACGCCCCACATCGGCGGTTCGACCGAAGAGGCGCAGGAGCGCATCGGTGCCGAGGTTGCACGCAAGCTGATCGATTACAGCGATTCCGGTTCGACCATGGGCGCCGTCAATTTCCCGCAGGTCCAGCTACCGCCGCGGCCATCGGGCACGCGGTTCATTCAGGTGCAGCGCAATCTGCCGGGCATGCTGGGGCGCCTGAACGAAGTGCTGGCGCGTCACTCGGTCAACATTGCTGCGCAATATTACGAGACCGACCACGACGTCGGCTACGTGGTGCTCGACGCCGACGCCTCCGCAGCCGACGGCCAGCGTGTGCTCGCGGACATCCGGTCTCTGGAGGGCACCATTCGCGCGCGCTTGCTCTATGAGTACAAGGTCTGAGCCTGGCTTACGCCGTCTGCCGCATCGGTTGCGCCGCACCATACATCAGCGTGCGCCACAGCCATTCGACCGGGCCGTAGCGGTAGCGGCGCAGCCACCAGGCGCTGAAAAACACCTGTCCGATGTAGACGGCGACGCCGATGGCCAGCGCGCTGGCGACGCCGAGACGGCCGAACAGGCCAAGACCATAGCCGTAAAAGATCCAGCCGAAGATCAGGGATTGCGCGAGGTAGTTGGTGAACGCCATCCGTCCCAGCGGCGCGGCCCAGCCAAGCAGCCTCTTTCCGCTCGCGAGATTGGCGATGCCGATGATGCCAGCGCCGTAACCCAGCGCCAGCAGGATGGTGCCGAGAGGTTCCGCCAGGAGGCCGACCTCGCCGCCGGCATGGGAAAGGATCAATGCGGCGCCAAGGCCGATACAGGCGGCGGCAATCAAGACGAGCAGATGGCGTGGCGGGTTTCGCAGAATGCCGGTGCGCCAAGCGAATGCGCCAAGGAGAAACAACCCGATCGTGCGCGGAAAGATATAGACGTGCAGGGCAAGCGAGAAGGGGAATCTCGCGGAGCCGGAACGTCAGCACGTCGAGGAAGCCGCCCGTCGGGTAGATGCGACGCGCTTCGACGACATCCTGCGCCAGCGCGGGCGTCCCGGGCCACAATCCCGGTGGCGGAAAGGCCTGCATCGCAAGGTACAACCCTAAAGATGCCAGCGCGGCGACAGCCAATAGCCGGCGCGGACCGAACAGGAACGGTAGGACGATGAAGCCTGCGAGCGCATATTCGGTAAGAATATCGCCGTTCCAGATCAGGCAAAGGTGGATGAGCCCGAACGCCAGCAACACGGCGAGCCGGCGCACGAGAAGCGATGTGCGGCGTTCGCTCGTCGCAAGCCGCTCGAATTGGATTGCAAGGCCTGCCCCGAACAGCAGCGAAAACAGCGCCAAGGCCTTCAACTCCACCGCCAGCGTCAGGATGGTTTCGAGGGCGCTGTCGATTGAGGAAAAAGATAAAGGAGGCTTTGGGAAAAGAAACTGCTCAAAGATCGAAACGCGAAATTCCATGACGACGTTGATGGCGAGAACGCCGAGCAGGGCGATGCCCCGCAGCACGTCGATGGCGTCGATCCGCTCGCTGGGGCTCATCGGCCGGGGAGATGCGGCGCCATCGGAAGTCATTGCAATATGATTTCCAATCGGGCGGAGAATGAATTCCTCGGCCGCTCTACGACAGCCGCATATCCAATAACCGCCGGCCTTCGGTCTTGAGCAGTTTCTTCACCGCGCTTGATGCGGCGATCTCGCCCTGGTTGGCGTAGGCCTCGTGGTTCTTCTCGATGTCTTCCAGCCGATAGAGGTAGTTGACCATGATGCCTGCGGATTCGCGCAGGCCCTTGGGCGAGAGGTCGCCGAGCCAGTCGATCTTCTCCAGCCGCGCGCCGTTGCCGATATGGAAGCGCGCGACCGAATTGATCAGCCGGCCCTTCGGCGTGCGGGCTTTGAGGAAATAATGCGCCGCCAGCGGCTCGACCACGGCGCGCAATTGCGCGGTCAGTTCCGCATTCTCGAACCAGTCGGGCTTGTCGAGATTTTCCAGCAGCGTCCGTTCCTCGTCGCTGACCGGAACGTCGTCGGCCTGCTTCAGCCATTGCATGAAGCCCGGCACCGGCGACAGCGTGATGAACGTGTCCAGCTTCGGCAATTCGCGCCGCAATTCCTCGACCACCTGCTTGATCAGGAAGCTGCCGAAGGAAATGCCGCCAAGGCCTTTCTGCGTATTCGAGATCGAATAGAACACGGCGGTGCGCGCGCGTTCGATCGGCACCAGCTGACGCTCGGCGGCGAGCAGCGGCGCGATCGCGGTCGGGATCGTCTCGGTCAGCGCGACCTCGACGAAGATCAGCGGTTCGTCGTTGAGCTGGGGATGGAAGAAGGCGTAGCAGCGCCGGTCGACGGGGTCGATGCGGCGGCGCAGATCGTTCCAGTCGCGGATTTCGTGCACGGCTTCATAACGAATGATCTGTTCCAGAATATTCGCTGGCGTCGACCAGTCTATCCTGCGCAGCACGAGAAATCCCCTGTTGAACCAAGAAGACAGCAGATGCACCACGTCGCGGTCGAGCGCGGCCAGATCCTTGTTGCCCTTCATCAGGGCAAGCAGGTCGGCGCGCATCGACACCAGTTCGCTGGTGCCGCCGGGCGCGCGGTTGAGCCGGCGGATCAACTCCTGCCGCTGCGGCTCGGAAGCGAAGTGAAGGTCGCTGGCATCGCTGTCGTTCGGCTGGCTGCGCCAGCTCTCGATCGCCTGCGACAGTTTTTCGCGGTCGGGGCCGAAATCTCGCGCCAGCGTTTCGAAGAAGGTCAGCCGGCCGGCGGCGTCGAGGTCGTGGTAGCGGTCGAGCACGTCGCGCGCCATCGCGGTGCCGGACGCCTCGCCGCGGCCCGACAGCAGCGCCTTGCACAGTTCAAGCAGTTCGGAGGCGTCCTGGCGGGCGACGGACGGCTCGCCCCGCCGAAGCAGCGTGCGGCCACGTTCTGATATCGTCGAGAGAAGGTCGGAAAAAAAGGCGTTGGCCATGCGGTGGGTCGAATCCAGCTGATATTCGCGGAATCTTATATGAGATTTGGGGCGGTGCCGATCACAATCAAGCGTATGGATCGTACGGAAATATGTCATGCCTCTAAAACCGTCGTCATGGCCGGGCTTGACCCGGCCATCCATCCCGTTTCGGAATAAGCGCTTTACGGAGATTGATGGATACGCGGGTCAAGCCCGCGTATGACAAGGCGCCTTACTCCTTGCCGGCAAATTCCGTCGGCGTTTTGCCGGTAACCTGCCGGAAGGCATGGGAAAACGCCGGCACGCTGGCATAGCCGAAATCCGAGGCAAGCTGCTTGACCGAGACGCTGGCGTCCGTCGACAGTTTTTCGATGGCGGCGGCGATGCGGGCGCGCTGGCACCAGCTCTTGAAGCTCAATTGCGTCTCCGACGAGAACAGCCGCGACAGCGTCCGCACCGAGGTGCCGACCTCGCGCGCCAGCGTCTCGATCTCGTGGTCGGCCGGTCGGGTCCGCCAGCACGATGTCGGCGGCGCGCCGGCAGCGCGGCTCGCGCGGCAGCGGGATGAAGGTCGCGGAATCCTCCGCCTGGTGCAATTCCAGCATCGCCAGCCGCAGCAGCAGCGTGGTTCGCTCCGGGTCGCTGCGGTCGTCGAACAGCGCCAGGATCGCCTGGTGCAGCAGCGGCGACACCCGCACCACGAATTCCGCGTCCAGGCTGTCGCTGCGCGCTTCGCGCTGCAGCCAGGCCAGATCGAAATACAGCGTCCGCATCTCGATATCGGCCAGCACGTCGATCGCATGTTCCGACAGCGCCGGCACCCAGACCGCGCGGTCCGGCGGCACCAGCCAGCGGCCTTTCGGCGTCGTCACCTGCATGGTGCCCTTGGCCGCATAGACCAGCTGCGCCTCGCGGTGCATGTGGGTGTCGATCCGAAAGCCCTTCCTGTAGCTGTTGGCGATCATGTGGATGCCGTCGCCGGTCGAGGTCAGGCGTCCGATAATGGCGGCAATTGGCTTTTCGGCGATATTCATTGGCGACATCCCGTCAGGACAACCCCGTATAACCTATTTCGGAAAAATGCGGGATTCGGGAATCGACCATGAACAGCCCCAGCCGGGTGATCACCTTCGTTAACGCCGCCCATTTCATCGACCATTATGCGATGCTGATCTTCGCCGCCGCCGTCATCATCATGGGGCCGGCGCTCGGCATGGCCTATTCGGAACTGCTGCCGTACGCCACCCCGGGCTTCGTCGCCTTCGGCGCCGGTTCGCTGATCACCGGCTGGCTCGGCGACCGCTGGAGCCGCCGCCACATGATGGTGATCTTCTTCCTGCGGCATCGGCGCCTCGATGATCGCGGTCGGCTTCGTCCAGACCCCGCTGCAGCTCGGCGCGGCGCTGCTGGCGATCGGCCTGTTCGCCTCGATCTATCATCCCGTCGGCACCGCGATGATCGTGTCCTATGCCGACAAGCTCGGCCGCGAGATGGGCCTGAACGGCGTCTGGGGCAATCTCGGCGTGGCGTCGTCGGCGCTGGTCACCGGCGTGGTCGGGCAGTATCTCGGCTGGCGCTGGGCCTTCATCGTGCCGGGGATCGTCACGATCCTGATCGGCGTCGCCTTTGCGCTGATGGTGGTGCACGAGGACCGGTCCGGCTCCAAGCAGGCGGCGGCGCAGGCGCGCGTCGCCAAGCAGGACATGTGGCGGGTGATTCTGGCGCTGCTGATCGTGGTGATCGCGATCTCCACCACCTTCAACGCCATCACCGTGGCGATGCCGAAACTGTTCGCCGAGCGGCTGGCCGACCTGACCAGCAGCCCGGCGATGCTCGGGATCATCGCGGCCGGCGTCTATGTGTTCGGCGCGATGACGCAATACACCATCGGCAAGCTGATCGACCGCTACTCGCTGAAGACCGTGATGCTGCCGCTGTCGTTCGTGCTGGCGCCGTTCATGTATTTCGCGGCGACGCTGTCGAACCTGCCGCTGATCATCGCCTCCATCGGCATCGTGATGGGCGCGTTCGGCCAGGTCACCGTCAACGACGCCATGGTCGGCAAATACACCAGCGACGAATGGCGCTCGCGCGCCTATTCCGTGCGCTACTTCATCGGCTTCACGGCGGCGGGCGCCTCCGTCGGCCTGGTGGCGTGGCTCTACGAGCGGGGCGGCTTCGTCACCATGCTGCAGGCGTTCGGCGCGCTGTGCCTGCTGGTGATCGTGGCTGCGATCATCCTGCCGCAGGAGATCAAGGTGCCGGCGGCGCGGACGAACTGATCGCCGCTGAGTGTTCGCGACCGTCAGCCCGCCAACGCCCCGGCGATGATATCGGAGCTCTTCTCTGCGACCATGATCGTCGCCGGGTGAATGTTCGGCGAGGGCATCGCCGGCATGACGGAGGCGTCGACCACCCGCAGGCCGTCGATGCCGCGAACGCGGAGCTGGCTGTCGACGACGGCGCCGTCATCCTCGCCCATCCGGCAGGTGCCGCAGGGATGATAGACGGTGGAGCCGAACTTCCTGATATAATCGGCGATCTGGTCGTCGCTCGTGATGTCAGAAGCGGGCCTGATCTGTTCGGTCACCAGCGAGCGGAATGGCTCGGTCGCGACGATTTGCCGGGCAATGCGAAACGCCGCCAGCATGATGCGCATGTCGTCGGGGTCGGTCAGGTAATTGGCCTGGATGCGCGGCGGCATGCGCCCCTCCGCGTCACGCAGCGTAATTTCACCACGGCTCTTCGGCCGGCAGACGCTGAAGATGAAGGTAAATCCCGGCCAGCGATGCAGGCCGGTCTTGAAGCCGTCAGTCGAAAAATTGAGGCACTGGTACTGGATGTCGGGCACCGGCTCGGAAGGAGCTGATTTGGCAAACAGCGTCGCCTCGGTCGCGCCGACCGAGAGTTGTCCCGATCCCCTGAGCAGCCATTCGAGCGCGAGTTTGACCGACTTAGCCGGGCTCATCACGGCTTCGTTCAACGTATCGGTCGCGTTGGTCTTGAACGTGAAACTCGACTGATAATGGTCCTGCAGATTCTTGCCGACGCCGGGAAGATCGCACTTCACGTCGATGCCAAGCCCTGCCAGTTCGGCGGCCGGGCCGATGCCGGAGGCGAGCAGCAGCACCGGAGAATTGATCGCGCCGCCCGAAATGATCAGCTCGCGCCGCGCGCCGATGCGCTGGATCTGGCCGTCACGCTCGATCTCCACGCCGACGGCGCGGTTTCCGTCGAACAGGATGCGGCGGACCCGGGTTTTCGTCATCAGCTCGAGATTTTTTCGGCTCAGGTTCGGCTTGAGATATCCGACCGCCGTCGATCGGCGCCAGCCATTATGGACGTTGAGCGGCGCGAAGCCGACGCCGTCAATGCGCTCGCCGTTGAAATCGGGGTTGCGCTGGTACTGCAGGCGCTCGCAGGCCTCCACGAACGCCCTTGCCGTCGTCGAGGGGCGTTTGATGTTCGACACCGTCATCGGGCCGCCGGTGCCGCGCCATTCGTTGGCGCCATCGACGCTGTGCTCCATCCGCTTGAAATAGGGCAGCACGTCGTTGTAGCTCCAGCCACGCGCGCCGAGACGCTGCCATTCGTCGTAATCGCTGGGTGCGCCGCGCAGGAAGACGAGGCCGTTGATGGAGCCGGAGCCGCCCAACACCTTGCCGCGCGGCCAGATCACGGTTCGGCCGCCGAGACCCGGTTCAGGCTCGGTTTCGTAGCCCCAGTTCATCTTCGGGTTCGGGACCAGCTTGCCAAAGCCCATCGGAATGTGGATCCAGGGATTGCGATCGCGCCCGCCGGCCTCGATGACGCAAAGCGACACTTTTGGATTTTCCGTCAGTCGCGCCGAAAGCACACAGCCGGCAGAACCGCCGCCGACCACGACGACATCGAATTCCGCATCAAAACCGGATTTATGCACCAAGACGTTCGCTCCCGCTCTGCTTTGCCGCAGAGGATAGTGGCCGGCGGATGGTCTGGATAGACTTGAGTTCGCGCTACTCGATCTGCTGCAGCACCATGCGCAAATGATGGTTCGAGATCTGCATCAGGCCGTCAAAGGGCTGGCTGAGGTCGACGATCAGGAACAGCGCGCTCGATACGGAGAGTGCGAAAACCAGAATGGACGCGACCACGATCGGCCTCGGTTCGGCGAACACGCTGAAGCTTGCAAAAATCACCACCAGCCAGAACGTAAGCACGATGAAGAACGGCACCGGGATCGCGTTGTCGCTCTGCGTGAAGACGAGTATCCGGGTTCGGCCGATCTCGGTGGTGACCTGGACGATGCGCGACTTTCAGCGAGGTCTGTTCGTCATTGGCCGGCGTCAGGCCCTCGACCGCGTTGTAGAACCGATCTGCGGTCCCGCTGACGGCGAAGGTCGATTGATGCCTGTTGCGCTCGGCATTCTCCAGCCAGATGCGGGAGGCGGCCGTCGAGATCAGTTCACGCAGCAGCGTTCGCGCGGTTTTGGTCTCCGGCCCGTACTTCAAGAGCATCTGGTCGACCAGCACGACATTGGCACCGAGCTGCCGGATGTTGGTGTTCTGGGTGTCGTAGGAGTTTTTCGCCGACGCGATCATCAGGCCGATCACGAGCGCGGCGAGGGTCGAAAGAAAGCCGGCGCCGAGGCGGATGGCCTCCTTCGAGCCGCCCTCGAGCACATCGGCCGGCAGGAACCGCTTCAGGCCCATGCCGATGGCCGCGCCGATCAGGATCGAGGCGAAGGAAGCCAGGAACGCGGCGGTCGAACTCATGGTGTCGTCACCCTGTCATGATGCAGGCCGCTGGGGCAGGGGGTACTGCATATCGAGGCGGGCGCCCTCGGGCTACCCGCGACGATTTGCTGCGGCGCAATAGTCCGGGTGGTAACGTAGCCATAGCAAACAGAACACTTGACCATCGCTACCCTCCTTGTGTGAGGTGCGGGCATGACCCGAATCCGGCTTTTCCTGTTCATAATTACGATATTGGCGCCCTCGCTGGCGGCGGCGCAGCAGTCCATGAAGTTCGAGGAGGCCGGCGCCATGCTGGCCGCGAGCTGCGGCAAGGACATCGACGACAACTGCCGGGGCGTCAATTTTGACGCGACGCGCCTGCGGGAGTGCCTGAACCGCAACCAGGACGTGGTGTCGGCGAAGTGCAAGGCCGACTTTCCGACGGCGCTGGGCGCCATCCAGCAGCGCATCACCGCGCGCACCTCGCTCGTCAAACTATGCAATTGGGAACTGAAACATCTCTGCGGCGAGGTTCGGGAGGACCCCGTCAAGGGCCTGCAATGCCTGCTGGACTCGACCAAGAAGGCGACCCCGAACTGCAACAAGGCGATCAGCGCCGCGGGGTATCGCTGATGCTTTGGGGAAATAAGCCGCACGGCATCGCTCTTATGCTCGGCGCCCTGGCTCTGTCTTGCCTTGCCGATCGCGGCGGGGCGGGCGCAAACCGCCGTGTCGAGCGCAGACATCATCGAGAAACTCGCCGTCGAGGCCGAATCCGATATCGATCTGGCCGCCTTGAAGCAGCAGGCTGCCGATCGCATCAAGGCAAGAGCCGACGCCCAGCCGCAAAAGCGGCCGCCGATCGCGCCGCAACTGTCCAAGCTGCCGCAAGTCCGTTTCGACGTCGTGTTCGACCAGGACTCATCGCTGATCCGGCCGGCCTCGTATCAGACCATCGGCAGCATCGCCGACGCATTGACCGATCCGAAATTGCGGCCCTACCGCTATTTGATCGTCGATCATGTCGAATCCGCCGGTCGGCGCGACCACAATCTGATCCTGAGCCAGCGGCGCGCCGAATTGATCCGGGATGTGCTGGTGAACACCTTCAAGGTGGCGCCGAAGCGGCTTCAGGCGCTTGGTCTGGGCGAGGAACAGTTGCAGGATGTCAACCGCCCGGCTGCGCCTGCCAATGCGCGCGTCCAGCTCATGGCGATCGGCAAGTTCGAAACCGCCGATCCGGCCAAGCCGGCAACACCGGCTGCGGCGGCGCCCAAAGGCGGCGCTGCGGCAAAGAAAAAGAAGCGCTGATCATCCGTGAAAGGGTGACTGCGACGCCAGCCGCAGGCTGGGGGAGGAGCAATCGATGTTCAATCAACTCTTGCCGGGAATGGCCGGCCTTATGCTGGGAATAACAATGATGATGACGCCTGCCGCCGCCGACGCCTTGAAGGACGAGATCGCGCCGACCGGCAAGCTGCGGGTGGCGATTGCGATCAGTCCGGCCGGCGGCGCGTTCTGGTCGACCAAGACCGAAACCGGCTATGCCGGCGTGCCGGTCGATCTCGGCAAGGCGATGGCGGAGCAACTCGGCGTTCCCGTCGAATATGTCGCGCATCAGAACTCGGGTCAGATCGTCGACGCCACTTCGAAGGGTACCTGGGACATCACCTTCCTGCCGAAGGACCCGGAACGAGAGGGCCGGATGTCGTTCGGTCCGATCTATGAGGTTGCGGATGCCACCTACATCATCAAGCCGGGTTCGGCGGTGACGAACTTCGCAACCCTGGACCAGCCCGGCATCCAGGTCGCCGCCGTCAACAACACGACCACCATGCGCGGCGCGATTGCGCATCTGAAGAATGCGAAGGTAACCGGCTATCAGAGCTATGACGAAATCTTCGGCCTGCTGTCGAAAGGCGAGGTCGATGCGTTCGCGCTGTCGCGCGACCAGCTCAACGCGATGGCGAAAAAGATTCCGGGCACGCGCGTGCTGGACGAAACCTTCAAGCAGACCGTGACGGCCGTAGCCGTGCCGCCCAATCGTCCGCAGTCGCTGGCGTTCGCGGTCAAGTTCCTGACCGAGGCGATCTCCAACGGCACGCTGCGCAAGGCCTATGACAATAACGGCCTGAAGGATTCGCCGATCCGGACGCAGACGAAATAGCCGAAAGCTGCCTGACGGTGCCCTATCCGCGCGCCCCGGAATGACGGAGGCGGGCGGTTGGCGCGGCATGCGCCAACATATGTGCAACTGCACAAATACAAGGCATTCCGCTTGTGTCAGGGATGAGCGGACGGCGCAATAATCCCTTAGAATCACGAACTTTTTCGTGCCGGCGGGCAAATTCCCGGTTGGCACATCGATTGCTTAATTGCTTCTCAGTCAATGACGACTGCCGTCCTACGGATTGCCAAGGCCAGTGTTGGCGAAGGCACAGGGATCAAGCGACCTCACCGAGGCGCTTCGGAGCAGTCATCGGGACCATTTCCCACGAAAGCTTGCGCATCTCTGTTTTCTGATCGAGCGTGACCGTGTCACATGCCGTGCCGGGGCAGACCTTTGTTGGTTCTGCCGAGGACGGCATCCGGCACGCGCGTGAGGGCGGCTTGGCTCACTTTACATCGGCGCGGCTGTGGTTGCCGGGGCTGGATTGAACCGCTTTTGCGAACAAGGGGAACTGTAATGGCCTATCTCGTGCCTTCGGAATTCGTGACCAAGATGGTCGATGCCGGAGAATCCAAAATCTTCATGTCGACGCGCGACACGATCATCCGTGCCTATATGGCCGGCGCCATCCTCGCGCTCGCCGCGGCGTTCGCGGTCAGTGTCAACGTGTCGACCGGCGTTCCGATCGTCGGCGCGGCGCTGTTTCCGGTCGGCTTCTGCATGCTGTATCTGTTCGGCTTCGATCTGTTGACCGGCGTGTTCGTGCTGGCGCCGCTGGCGCTGATCGACAAGCGCCCCGGCGTGACGATCGGCGGCGTGTTGCGCAACTGGGGTCTGGTATTCGTCGGCAATTTCGCCGGCGCCTTCACGGTTGCAGTGATGATGGCGATCGTCTTCACCTTCGGCTTCACCTCGCCGCCCGACAAGGTCGGCCAGGTGATCGGCACGATCGGCGAGGGACGCACCGTCGGTTACGCGGCGCATGGCGCAGGCGGCATGCTGACGCTGTTCGTTCGCGGCATGCTCTGCAACTGGATGGTTTCGGCCGGCGTCGTCGGCGCGATGATTTCGACCACCGTCAGCGGCAAGGTGATCGCGATGTGGATGCCGATCATGCTGTTCTTCTTCATGACCTTCGAGCATTCGATCGTGAACATGTTCCTGTTCCCGTCGGGCCTGCTTGCTCGGCGGCAAGTTCACGATCATGGATTACCTGATCTGGAACGAGATCCCGACGGTGCGTGGGCAATCTCGTCGGCGGTCTCGCCTTCACCGGCCTGACGCTGTACGCCACGCACGTCAGGACCGCGCCGAAGCGTGTCGCCGGGCGCATCGCCGCCTGATCGCCGATTGACTTGAGCGGGCCTCGACCGTTTCATTGAGGCCCGCTCCCTGGGCGTGAACATGCCGCGCGAACTGAAAATATCGATCGGGCAACATTCTGACAAAGGTCGCAAGGAGACCAATCAGGATTTTCACGGCGTTCTGATTCCGGAAGAACCGCTGCTCAGCCTGAAGGGCATCGCCATCGTGCTGGCGGACGGCATCAGCAGCAGCAATGTCAGCCGGGTCGCGAGCTGAGTTGGCGGTCAAGGGATTTCTGACCGACTATTACTGCACCTCGGAATCCTGGTCGGTGCGGACCTCGGCGCAGCGCGTGCTGGAGGCGACCAATTCCTGGCTGCACTCGCAGACCGGCGCAGCCAGTATGCCTATGACAAGGACCGCGGTTACGTCTGCACGCTGAGCGCCATGGTCATCAAGTCGACCACCGGCGCATCTCTTTCACGTCGGCGATTGCCGGATCTATCGCCTGTCCGGCAACTCGCTGGAGCAACTGACCAACGACCACCGCGTCGTCATCTCCTCGGAGCAGAGCTATCTCGGCCGTGCGCTCGGCGTAAATCTCGCAGATCGAGATCGACTACCTGATGCTGCAGGCTCGAGCAGGGCGACATTTTCGTGCTGGTGACCGACGGCATCTACGAGCATGTCGGCGACCGCCGCATGGCAAAGGCGATCAAGGATGGCGGCGGCGATCTCGACGCGGCCGCGAAGGCGATCGTCGATCAGGCCTTCGAGGCTCGGCAGCAAGGACAATCTCACCGTCCAGATCGTCCGCGTCGACGAGCTGCCCGACGGCGTCGCCAGCGAAGTGTTCGCGCAGCCGCACGAACTGCCGCTGCCGCCGCTGCTGGAGGCGCGGGCGGTTTTCGACGGCTACCGTATCGTTCGCGAGTTGCACGGCTCCAGCCGCAGCCACATCTATCTCGCCGTCGACATCGAAACCGACGCCGTGGTCACCATCAAGATTCCCTCGATCGACCTGCGCGACGATCCCGCCTATCTGAAGCGGTTCATGATGGAGGAGTGGGTGGCGCGGCGGATCGACAGCCCGCATGTGCTGAAGCCTTGCCTGCCGCAGCGCAAGCGCAACTTCCTCTACGTCGTGACCGAATTCATCGACGGGCAGACGCTGGCGCAGTGGATGATCGACAATCCGAAGCCGAGCGTTGAGACCGTGCGCGGCATCGTCGAGCAGATTGCCAAGGGCCTGCGCGCCTTCCATCGCAAGGAGATGCTGCATCAGGACATCCGTCCGGCGAACATCATGATCGACACGACCGGCACGGTGAAGATCATCGATTTCGGTTCGACCATGATCACCGGCGTCGTCGAAGCAGCGCCGTCCGGCGACCGCAACGACATTCTTGGCACGCAGCAATACACCGCACCCGAATATTTTCTCGGCGAGCCGGCCACCTCGCGCTCCGACCTGTTCTCGCTCGGTGTCATCACCTATCAGATGCTGACGGGAAAACTGCCCTACGGTACGCAGATCGCGAACGCGCGGACGCGATCGCAGTTCAACGGGCTGGTCTACCGTCCGGCGTCACATGGCGACCGCGACGTGCCGCAATGGATCGACGGCACGCTGGAGAAGGCGGTGCATCCCAATCCCTACAAGCGCTATGACAGTTTGTCGGAATTCCTGTTCGACCTGCGTCATCCCAATGCGAACTATCTCTCGACGTCATCGACGCCGCTGATCGAGCGCAACCCGCTGCTGTTCTGGAAGAGCACGACGATCGTGCTGGCGCTCGCCGTGATCGTGCTGCTCGCCATGCAGCACGGGATGCATCGTTAGTTTCCGTTATGCCCCGCTTCAGGCGGGGCATCCAGTACTCTGTGTCGTCAGTTTGTTTCACAGTTGGCGCCGTGGCGTACTGGATCGCCCGGCCAAGCCGGGCGACGACGACTCGGGCGTTCGTCGCAAAGGCTAGTTCGTCGCGCCCGCTGGAATCGGATCCATGCCGCTCTTGACCAGCTCGCCACGCGCGGCGGGCGAGGCAAGGAACTTGATCAGCGCCTTGCTGGCATCGGGTTCTTTCGAAGCGTTGGCGATTCCGGCGGAGAATATCGTGATCTTCTGCAGTTCATCCGGCAGCGGGCCGATGATGTCGATGCCTTCGACGGGCTTCAATTCGCTCATCTGCTGGAAGCCGATCTCGGCGTCGCCGCGCGCGACGATCTCGCCGACGGGCGTGGCCGGAATCTTCCTGGCCTTGTCCTTCATTTCGTCGGCAATGCCGAGCTTGCCAAACATCTCGGTCGAGACATAGACGCCGCTGGCGCTGTCCGAATAGGCGATGGTCTTCACCGCCAGCAGCGCGCGCTTGAGCGCATCGGGGGTAGAGATGTCCGGCTTCGGCGTGCCTGATTTTACGGCGACCGCGATCGGTGATTTGACGAGATCGACGCTGCTGTCCGCGATCACCTTGCCATTTTTGGCGAGATCCTCGAGCGCATAGCCGACCATGATCAGCACGTCCGCGGGCTCGCCGCGATCGAGCCGGACCGGGATGGCGTTGGCCGTCGTGCCCATCGACGGCCCGTAGGCGGTCAGCACCTTGTGGCCGGTGGCACGTTCGAATTCTGGAACCAGCGCCTTGTAGGCCGCCGTCAGTCCGCCCGAGATCATGACGCGGACTTCGGCGGCAGAGGCCGTGACGGTGAGCAGGATTACGCTGAGAATGGCGAGCGCGGACGCGCGAAGATGGATCGAAAGCCGCATGATGATTCCTCCCGAGGCGACTCTTGAACGGTCGGCCTTGGGCGGATTTTACAGCGTGAGAGCGGGGACGGCTAGTACCGCGTGGTAGGCAATGCCGTAGGGTGGGCAAAGGAACAAAGCGACGTGCCCACCATCTATCACCAATCGAGCTGCGAGATGGTGGGCACGCTACGCTTTGCCCACCCTACGGCACCGCGCATGAGGCAACAAAACCCTCACGCATTCACATGCACGAAATCCCGCAGCAGCGGATAGATCTCGTTGTTCCACTTCCTGCCGGAGAACACGCCGTAATGGCCGACGCCGGCCTGCATGTGGTGCACCTTGCGATAGGCGCGGACTCCAGTGCAGAGGTCCTGCGCCGCCAGCGTCTGGCCGATCGAGCAGATGTCGTCCTTCTCGCCTTCCACCGTCATCAGGCCCATGCGCTTGATCGCGGCCGGGTTCACCGGCCGGCCGCGATGCATCAGCTTGCCCTGCGGCAACAGGTGTTCCTGAAACACGTCGCGCACGGTCTCGATGTAGAATTCGGCCGGCAGGTCCATCACGGCAAAATATTCGTCGTAGAAGGTCTTGATGACTTCCGCCTTCTCCTTCTCGCCCTTGGCCAGATGATTGGCGAGGTCCATGTGCTGCTTGATATGGCGCTCCAGATTCATCGACACGAAGGCGGTGAGCTGCACGAAGCCGGGATAGACTTGTCGGAACGCGCCCTTGCACTGCACCGGCACGTAATTGATCAGGTTTTTTTCGAACCAGTTGATCGGCTTGCTCTTGGCGAATTCGTTGACCTTGGTCGGCTGGATCCGGGTGTCGATCGGGCCGGCCATCAGCGTCAGCGTGGCTGGGCGGGCGGGATGATTGTCCTCCGACATCACGGCGGCCGCGGCCAGCGCGGATACCGACGGCTGGCAGATCGCCACCATGTGCGAGCGCGGGCCCATCTTGTCGAGGAAGGTGATCAGATGGTCGGTATAATCTTCCAGTCCGAAACGGCCGGCGTGAAGCGGAATGTCGCGCGGGTTATGCCAGTCGGTGATGTAGACGTCGTGGTCCTGCAGCAGCGTCTTCACGGTGCCGCGCAACAGCGTGGCGAAATGCCCGGACATCGGCGCCACCAGCAGCAGCTTCGGCTGCTCTGGCGCGTTCTCCTTCTTGAAGCGCAGCAGCGAGCCGAACGGGGTGGCAAAGGTGACTTCCTCCGTCACCTCCAGCTCCTGATTGCCGACCATGACCCGGTCGATGCCGTAGGCCGGCCGGTGATAGGTGAGGGAGGAGCGCGAGATCAGTTCCAGCGACGCGGCGAGCCGGCCAAATAGCTTGTCGGAGACGCCTTGCGGCACCAAATTGAGATATTTCAGCCCCGCCGCGGCCCCGGTCCGCCATGGCGACGTCAGGTCCATATGGTTCTGATAGGCTTGGTACATCATTGACATCATTCACATCGGCCCCTGTCCGGTGATGCCATGCAATATCGACGCCAGAGCCGCCTCCAAAACTGGCACGTGGCTTGCTGTGTATTTACCGGCGCACAGGCTTTGGGCGGCGGTGCGGTCGGCCGCCCTTGCCTGGGCAGCGGCGTTTTGGGGGTTCGAGGGAAGGCCATATGGCGAAGACCACACTGACCATCTCCAGCAAGAATTACTCATCCTGGTCGCTGCGCGGCTGGCTGCTGGCGAAATTCTCAGGGCTCGAATTCGAGGAGGTCGTGACCGCGCCCGACGATGCGTCGGCGCGGGCCGAAATCCTGTTGCTGTCGTCGTCGATCCTGGTGCCGTGCCTGCGCCATGACGGCGCCACCATCTGGGATACGCTGGCGATCGGGGAATACCTCAACGAGGTCATGCCGGACGCCGGCCTGCTACCGGCGGATCGCATCCAGCGCGCCCATTGCCGCTCGATTTGCGGCGAAATCCATTCCGGCTTCACCACGCTGCGCGCCTCGCTGCCGGTCAATTTGAAGGGCCATTTCCCGGGCTTCAAGATCTGGTCGCGCGCCCAGGCCGATATCGACCGGGTCTGCACCATCTGGCGCGAATGCCTCGCGGATTCCGGCGGGCCATATTTGTTCGGCGAGCGCTCCATGGCGGATGCGATGTTCGCGCCCGTCGTCACCCGCTTCATGACCTACGACGTGAAGCTCGAACCACGGCTTGCGGCCTACGCCAGCACCATCATGGCGATGCCCGAGATGCAGGAATGGATCGAGGCCGCCAAGGCCGAGCCCGCCGATATCGAGGAACTCGAGGTCGAATATTAGGCACCGCGCGGGGCCTTTGCTCGTTTGAGCGGCTCAAGGTGCGGGCAGACTTTGTTCAAGCGGATGTCATTCTCCGGCGCAGGTTAGTTGCCGTCCGTTCGTGCGGGTAACCGCTGAAGCCCGATTCTGGCTTCCAGCCAAGTGGTTCGGTGCCTCGCATCGATCTATGCGGCATCGCAGCGCGCGTGGCGCGGATTTCGCATAGCGATATTCAGCCGTGAACGCGATGATGCGACGCTGCCGAAAATTTGGACGCTCTTCGCCGCGTTGCGGGCTCGCAACTCGAACTCTGGAGGCCCCATGAACAAGCAGGCCGTCGTCAGCAAATTCTCTCACGTCGAACCCGGCGACATGGAATATTTCGAGACCATCGACCTCCCGCCTGCCGTCGACAAGGCGACGCCATCGACATTGTGGAAGTGATCGCCATGTCGTCGCCAGAGGAATTAACCTTTGTCGTCGGCCGCTGGCTGCGGCCGATTGTTGTGGTGCTGGATGTGGTGCGCCGCCTCGGATTGTGGACGACATCTAGCCGTGAACAACGGAGTACGGCGCCAAAGCAGTGATTTGGGCGCGATTCGTTCCGTCGCCGTTCCGAACGTAAAGATCGCGCGCCGTTGCGTCGCATTCTGGCACAATGCGCGGCCGGTTCGTGGCGGGATCACATCGCGCTCGAGCGCGGCAGCCGCCAGCCGACCACCGTGGCCTCGACCATGCCGCCGGTCCTGTCGTTACGCCAATGCCCGTCGATCCAGCGGCAGGCGAAGGGCAGTTGATAGGTACCGCTGTGATCCTCGCAAAGAACTTCCACTGGCTGGTCCGGCGGCGGATCCCCATTTCCGTCGAATTGCGCCAGCCGTTTTTCACGCGTTGCCATACAATCAATCTCCACTGCCGCGGCCGGCAAACGCCGGCTTGAAGTTCGCGGCAAAATCCATCCACCATTAACAGGGTGAAGCACAACGCCTGAATGAGGTATCAGTATGGTATCACTGCGGTGGGGATTCTGCTTTGTGCAAATTGCCGTGATGGATGTTCGCAGTGCGATGAATGCGTGGGATCGAGGATTTTTGATGATTGCTCGGATAGCCAGGATCACGTTCGCTTTCGTGCTGCTGACGGCGGCATGGCCTGCGACCGTTCACGCGCAGGACGTTCCCGGCATCGAGATCTGCACCGTCGAAAAGACCATGGAACGGCGCACCTCGTGCCTGCAGAGCAATGTCGACTTCCTGCAGAAGACGATCAACAAGCTGACATCAGACCATCAGCAGAAGTTGGATGCCAGCAACCGGCAAATCGAGGCGCTGAAGAACGCAGTCATTGGCTTGCAGAAGATCGTCAGCGAACTGCAGGCGGCGCAGGGCAAGACGGAAGACGCGAAGAAGGCGGCCACGCCCCCGGCGAAGGAAGCAGTGCCCGCGGCAAAGGACGCCGCACCTGCCGTAAAGGATGCTGCGCCGGCGAAGGAAGGCGCGAAGTAGCCGCGCCTCCGATCGTCACGACACGCGGAATTGCTCCATCACGGCCTTGTCCGGCTCATAGCCGATGCCGGGCCCCTGCGGGACTTCGACATCGCCATTGGCATCGACGTCGACGCGGCCGCGCCACAGGCATCCGGCGCGCTTCATGTAGAACATCTCGACGAAACTGGCGTCGTCGCGCAGCGACAGCAACTGCAGCGTCGCCAGCAAGCCCGGCCCGAAATACGGTGAGTGCGGTGCCAGCCGAACGCCGAACTCGTCCGCCAGTTCGACAACCTTCAGATATTCGGTGATGCCGCCGACCTTGATGACGGAAGGTTGCGCATGGCTGACTGCGCCGGCCGTCATCATCTGCCTGAACTGCTGCGCCGTGCAGGCGTTCTCGCCGGCTGCCACATTGAGCCCGCCCTTGCTGCGCACTTCGGCCAGCGTTACGAAATCTTCCGGCGGCCAGACCGGTTCCTCGAGAAACATCGGCGTCGCGTCGCGGCAGGAATGTGCGAAGGCGATCGCCTCCTCGCCATTCAGCGGACAGTTCATGTCGACCATCAAGGGAATGTCGCTGCCGATCGCCTTTCGCGCGGCAAACACCGCGGGCGCCGTGGTCTCGTGCAGCTTGATCGCCTTGTAGCCCAGCCGGACCGCCGTTTCACATTCGCGCGCGATCAGGTCGGGATTGCCGATCCGCAGCAGGCTGGCATAAGCGGGAATGCGCGACCGCTTCGCGGCGCCGATCAGTTGGTGCAGCGGCACGCCCTTCGCCTTGGCGGCAAGATCCCACAGCGCGATATCGAGTGCCGATATCGCGAACATTGTGATGCCGTAGCGGCCGAACAGATGCAGATTGCGCTGGATCTGCTCCATGAAGGCGGGAATATCGGCGGCATCGGGAACCACTTGCCCTTTCGCTTGCGGCGCGATCATTTCCTCGACCGCCGTGCGAGTGCTGCGCGTGCAGACATAGGCAAAGGCGTCGCCCCAGCCGGTGATGCCGGCGTCGGTGGAAACCTCGACCATGATGATTTCCAGTGCCGAAATCGAGGCGGCGCCTTGCTTGAAGCTAGCCACCCCTGCGTCATAGGGAATGCGGATATGGTGGGCCCGGACATCGGTGATCAGCATGGTTCCTCCCATTGTGTTTTGAATACATTGTCAGCGGCGAGACGGCAGAGCAAGGATTGTCAAATGAAGCTCGCCGCATGGGGGCATGATGCAGTTGCTTCGCATGAAGGCAGTCAGTCATGAATCCGGCCCAGAAAGCGCTCTGGTACATCGAAAGCCATCTCGCCGCGCCGCTGACGCTCGATGACGTCGCGGGCGTTGCCGGCGTCTCGCGCTTCCATCTGGTGCGGGCGTTTGCCACCGCGACCGGCTTTTCGGTGATGCGCTATGTGCGCGCCCGCCGTCTCACCAAGGCCGCGCAGGCGCTCGCGGCTGGCGCGCCCGATATCCTCAGCCTCGCGCTGGATGCGGACTACAGTTCTCACGAAGCGTTCACCCGCGCGTTCCGCGATCATTTCGGCGTCACGCCGGAGATGGTTCGCGCCACAACGTGCCTCGATCGTCTCAAGCTTCTGGAGCCCATCGTCATGGATTCAACCCCGCTCGAAAATCTCAAGCCGCCGCGTTTCGAAACCGGCAAGCCGTTTCTGGTCTCCGGCATCGCCGAGCGCTGTACCCATGAAAACTGCGGCGCCGGCATTCCGAACCTGTGGCACCAGTTTCACCAGACCGTCGACCACATCCCGGCGCGGATCGGCAAGGTCGCCTACGGCGTCTGCTGCAACGGCGACGATGCCGGCAATTTCGACTACGTCGCCGGCGTCGAGGTCGCCGATTTCTCCGACCTGCCGCGCGAGTTCGCCCGCGTGCGGATTCCCGAACAGAAATACGCGGTGTTCACTCACGCCGAGCACATCTCGACCATCCGCCGCACCGTCAACACGATCTGGAATCACTGGCTGCCGATTTCAGGCATGAAGGCCGCCGATGCGCCGAGTTTTGAGCGCTACGACGAAAAGTTCGATCCGGCCACCGGCGATGGCGGGCTCGAAATCTGGATACCGGTGAGGGAGTAGGACGGCTTGGGGGATAGGTTGGCGGCGAGCGCCGGAGCACGAGGCCGGCGCGCCGGCCACGAGTCACCTGCGTCTTTCCTGGCAATGCCTGCTGACAATTTGCGCAAGGCAGCTCTCGTCTGTCAGCGCGGAGTTGGTGATGAGAGACAAGGCAGCGTCGACCGGCGATTGCCTAACATACTGTATCCCCTAATTCTTTTCCAATCAGCTCGCGCCGAGGAGTGCCTCGGAAGCGGATGCGATGCTCCGTGCCTGAACTGGCCCGGAATTCGCATTGCAGCATAAGTCCGTATGGACCGACCGGCGATTCCGAGCGCCCTGCCAAAGCCGAGCAGCACACAGGCCTCAGGTCTCGCTGAAATTCAGGGATTGGAGTGTGCCATGAACATGCATGCCGCGGTTGATCTCAAATGGCCTGGCCTTACTCGCCCGAACGGCGATCCCCTCCGCCTGAACAACAAGAATTTCGTGGCGATCGATCGCGATCGGGATGCTTCATACGAGCCGACCTATCGCCCGCAGGCCCTCTACAATCGCGCGAACGAAGGCTTTCATGCGAACAACGAAACCTTCCTCCTTCACGAGGTTTCGACAAATCTGCCGATCTACCGCGCCGATACCGGCCCCACCGATTTCCATCTTCACCTTCCTCCCGGCGGTTACCAACTCGTGCTGGTCACGTCGGGCGTGTTCACCTTCGATTACGATGGCCGGTTTTACTACGTCGGTCCCGGTGCGGTGATGCTGCAGAGCGCGATCGTGCATCGCCAGCTGTTTTACACCTGGTCGGGATTGTCCACTGAAGAAAACCTGAAAACGCCACAGACCGTGGTGCCGGATCCGATGTCGATGGGCTATTCCGGCAAATTCCTTGAAGCCTTCATTACCGATCCCACGACCTTCCCCAACCCGACGGTGGTGGATCACGATCACATCAACGAAGAGGAAACGCCACGTGTAGCCTGGAGCCATCCGCTGCATGACCGTCCGGCCGATGCCTGCTTCTGGCTGCAGGATCCGCTGGAGCTGGAAGCGCTCTACAGGCCGCTGCCGGCAGGCTCTCCGATCAAATCCGCCGGGCCCGTTTTCGTGCGCGATATCGGAATCGAGGTTCCGAGCGGCCACCTTACGACTGGACATATCATCGCGACCGATCCGCGTGGCCAGTCGCTGTTGCCGAAGAGCGCCTCCGCAGCAGCAGACACCGCCTTTCTCGGGAAAGGCGAGGTTGTCATCTATCGCGTCATTCGCGGCACAGCCGAATTCACCAACAGCGCGGGGGAAAATTTTGAACTTGCGACCGGCGATACGGTCACGGCGGGCAAGAACACGATAGATCTGGTGGGGCTGGGCGAAAATACCCAGATCCTCCGGCTGGGCTTGCTGAAAGGCATGGAGAACCTTCGCAGCTGGACGCCGACGCAGCGCGACGAAATTGACGGCCTGGCTGGTCAAATCATTACGCGGAAGGACGTTCGCCCGTTGCGCAACGAAGGCAAGCCGGTCGGGTATCTGTACGAGTAAGCTGACAAAGCGCCTTTGCCATTAGGCCAGACTTCGCGCCGCCGCCCGCCCCGGTAATACCTGTTGCGCAGGTCGTCGGGTTGGCAAGCGCGATCCGCTTTGCCATAACATGGCGCAACGAAATGTTGCGCGTGCGGGATCGAGCCTAAAAATCCGCCTGCAGCCAAAAAGCCGGGAGGATTTCATGGCCGATATCCGCGTTCTCGCTACCGATCTGGAATTTCCGGAAGGCCCGGTCGTCATGCCCGACGGCTCGGTGGTGCTGGTCGAAATCCGGGGCAAGCGGCTGACGCGGGTTTATCCTGACGGGCGGAAAGAGGTGGTCGCGCAGATCCCCGGCGGCCCGAACGGTGCGGCGCTCGGCCCCGACGGCAAGATGTACATCTGCAACAATGGCGGCTTCAGCTGGATCCCCACCGGCAAGATGATCATGCCGGGGCCGCAGCCCGACGACTATCAAGGCGGCTCGATCCAGCGCGTCGACATGCAGAGCGGCAAGGTCGAGACCGTCGTCGACAGATGCGGCGAGCACAAGCTGCGCGGGCCGAACGACCTGGTGTTCGACAAGCATGGCGGTCTCTGGTTCTCCGAGCTCGGCAAGCGCCGCGCCCGCGAGATGGACGTCGGCGGGATATACTATCTCAAGCCCGGCCTGAAGGAGATCGTCGAGGTCGTGCATGGCGTGCTGCCGGCCAACGGCATCGGGCTCTCGCCGGACGAGAACACGGTCTATATCGCGGAGACGCCGACGGCGCGGCTGTGGGCCTACGATCTTTCCGCGCCCGGCACGCTGAAGCCGCGCGATGTGATCTATCGTGGCGAGCGCGGCAAGCCGATCGCGGGCCTCGGCGGCTACCAGATGTTCGATTCGATGGCCGTGGAAGCGAACGGCAATGTCTGCGTCGCGACCCTGATCTCGGGCTGCATCTCGGTGATCGCGCCCGACGGCACCCTCGTCGAGCAGGTGCCGACCGGCGACCGCGTCACCACCAATATCGCCTTCGGCGGGCCTGAACTGAAAACGGCCTACATCACGCTGTCGGGCAAGGGCGAACTGATCGCGATGGACTGGCCGCGGCCCGGGCTGGCGCTGAATTTTTTGAACAAGTGATCGGAATACGATAACCATCCACGTCATTGCGAGCGCAGCGAAGCAATCCACGCCATCACACGGGGATAGATGGATTGCTTCGTCGCTTTGCTCCTCGCAATGACGTGGATGGAACGGAGTTTACTCAATGCCCTTTCTCGAACCGGTCACCCTTCAAGGCGCGCACGCGCGGCTGGAGCCGTTGTCGCACGATCACATCGACGGACTGGTGGAAGCCGTGAGCGACGGCGAGCTGTGGAAGCTCTGGTACACCTTCATCCCGACCGCCGAGAGCATGAAAAACGAAATCGACCGCCGTCTCGGCCTGTTCGCCGCCGGCACGATGCTGCCGTTCACGGTGTTTGACGCCGACGGCAAGATCGCCGGCATGACGACCTACATGAACGTCGATGCCGCCAACCGCCGCGTCGAAATCGGTTCCACCTGGTACGCCAAGCGCGTGCAGCGCAGCGCGCTCAATACGCAGTGCAAATTGCTGCTGCTGGCGCACGCCTTCGAGAAGCTGAATTGCATTGCGGTAGAGTTCCGCACGCATTTCTTCAATCACCAGAGCCGGCGCGGCATCGAGCGTCTGGGTGCCAAGCAGGACGGTATTCTGAGAAACCATCAGATCGCGCCGAACGGCACGTTGCGCGACACCGTGGTTTACAGCATCATCGCCGGCGAATGGCCGACGGTGCAGGCGCATCTCACCTATCAACTCAACGACAAGCCGCGGTAAGGTAAGCCGCGCGAGAAGCGAGACAATGGAAACGTTCGATTATGTGATTATCGGCGCGGGCTCCGCAGGCAGCGTGCTCGCCAACCGGCTCGGCGAAGATCTCGCAAGCCGCGTCTGCGTGCTGGAAGCGGGGCCGACGGACTGGCATCCCTACATTCATCTGCCGGCCGGCTTCATCAAGACGTTCCACATGAAGAGCGTCAACTGGGGCTATCAGCAGGAGCCAGGCCCATGGACCGGCGGCCGCAGCATCTATGCGCCGCGCGGCAAGACGCTGGGCGGATCGTCGTCGATCAACGGCCATATCTACAACCGCGGCCAGCGCCAGGATTTCAATACCTGGGCGCAACTCGGCAACCGCGGCTGGGGCTATTCCGACGTGCTGCCCTATTTCAAGCG
This sequence comes from uncultured Alphaproteobacteria bacterium, assembly GCA_963816815.1. GTDB lineage: Bacteria > Pseudomonadota > Alphaproteobacteria > Rhizobiales > Xanthobacteraceae > Bradyrhizobium. The sequence goes on along the minus strand of CAWFMW010000020.1, from coordinate 170,120 downwards.
GCTGGAGCGGCGGGTCGGCGAGGGCGACGAGACCTATCGTGGCCGCGACGGCAATCTCACCGTCACGACCATGGATTGGAACGATCCGCTGTGCGAGGCCTTCATGGAGGGCGCCGTCAGCCTCGGGATTCCCAAAAACCCCGACTACAACGGCGCGATCCAGGAGGGCGTGTCCTACTGCCAGCGCACCATCGAGAACGGCCTGCGCATGAGTGCGGCGAAGGCGTTCCTGCATCCGGCGCGCAAGCGGGGCAATGTCGATGTGCGCACGCATGCGCATGTCACCAACCTCATCTTCGAGGGCAAGCGCGCGGTCGGCGTGCGCTATCTCAAGGGCGGCAAGGGCGGCACCCCGGTCGAGGTGCGCGCCAGCAAGGAAGTCATTCTTTCCGGCGGCACCTACAACTCACCGCAGGTGCTGCAATTGTCCGGCGTCGGCTCGCCGGAATTGCTGCAATCGCACGGCATCGAGGTTCGCCACGCGCTGCCGGGCGTCGGCGAGGGCCTGCAGGATCACTACGCGCCGCGTTCGGTCGCGCGCGTCAAGAATATCCGGACCATCAATGAACTCCGCCGCGGCGTGAGCCTGTGGGTCGAGGCGCTGAAATGGGCCACGACGCGGCGCGGCCTGCTCTCGCTGTCGCCGACCATGGTCTATTGCTTCTGGCATTCCGGTGAGACCACCGAGAGCTCCGACCTGCAGCTCACCTTTACGCCGGCAAGCTACAAGGAGGGCGTGCAGGGCCAGCTCGAGGACGAGCCCGGCATGACGGTGGCCTCATGGCAGCAGCGCCCCGAGAGCCGCGGCTACGTCCGCATCCGCTCCGCCGACCCGTTCACGCAGCCGATCATCCAGACCAATTATCTGGTCGAGGAGATCGACCGCCGCGTCGTCGTCGCCGGCATGAAGCTGGCGCGCCGGCTGCTCGCGTCGAAGCCGCTCGCGCCGTATTACGCCTATGAGGATTTCCCCGGACCCAAGGTACAGAGCGACGATGAGCTGCTCGCCGCTGCCACCGAGCGCGGCACCACGACGTTCCATCCCGGCTGCACCTGCCGCATGGGACCGGCGGACGCCAAATGGGCCGTCGTCGACGACCAGTTGCGCGTGCACGGCCTGCAGGGGCTGCGCGTGGTCGATGCCTCGATCATGCCGCGGATGATCTCGGCCAATCTCAACGCCTCGACGCTGATGATCGCCGACAAGGCCTCCGACATGATTCGCGGCAAGACCGCGCTGGAAGCGGTGAAGGTTCCCGAGCAGGCCTAGGGGTGATGAGGTCAGGTACCAGATACGAGAGTTGAGGCGCGGTGGCAGAAGTTTGACTAGCCGGCGCAACGCGGTCGTTTTTCGCAAACGATCGGAAGCCGTAACGCCGTGCACTCAGATTTGAATCGCCTCTCAACGGCCGGCCGTCTATGGTGCGCTTATGTTGCGCCTCGTGCTTCTGTTGACCGCTATCGTCCTGTCGTTGTTGCCGGCCGTCGCGCCAGCTGCGCCGGCTTATAAACGGCCGGCTCCACGGTGGCACGGATACGGCTTCCTGCCGGGCTATCAACAGCCGCCGAATAACACCATTCCACCATACGCCCAGAAAGCTTCGGCTTCGCGCATGGCGCGCCGCAACCAGCGCCATTGGTATATCGATCCAGTCCCACAATATTACGGGTACGACGGCGACTGGCACTATTTCGGCCGGCCCGGCTTCTACGGCGGCCGCTACAATGGCGGCAGCTTCGGCCCGTGCTGGACGCGGACGCCGATCGGGCCAGTCTGGAATTGCGGCTGATCAAGCCATCGGCTGAAGACTGCGCGCGTATCCGTTTGCTGACGGTCGCGGTTCACGGTGCAGAGCGGACATTCGCCGGAACTCTCATGTCGCGCTCTGCTTCTTACAGATGCGATGTTCAGCCAACCGGGCCGGGGATCCAATAGTCGCCGAACAGCGGCCTGACTATTACGCTGTAAATTACCCCAAGCTGCAGGCTCGGATCGAAATAGCGCATCGCCCGCTCATTGAGGTCAATGATGCGGCCAGGCGTTAGTGGCCCCACGTCATTTATCTTGACGATGACCTTCTTGCCTATGGCCTCAACGAGGGCAAACTTCGGCCTCTCGCCATATCGGACCCCACCGAATTTCTGGCGCAGGCTCGTCTTGATGGCAGCCGTCCACACAGATGGATCATAGCGCTCGCCGGAGGCCGTGTTCGGGCCACCCTCCCGCCATCCGGGCCGGAACGGATTGTACGTGGATGCAGCGCCAACGATCGCATCCCCAGAAGCTTCATCGACGACGGCACTTGAATGAACTGCAACGGTTTGACTTCGAGCAGCGGTAACAGAGCACGCAAGCGTAAATACGGCGCCGCAAATTGCGGCGCGTGAGCGAAACAACATCATGACTCCTTGATTGATTTTCTAGAACGCTCGGTTCCCGATTCCGCAAAACTGGCCAATCGAACGCGGATGCGTTGACGAACTCGCGCCAATTTTTTGCGGATACGTGCCAACCCAGGCTACGGAACCGTTGTGGGAACCAGTGTGGTCCTCGCACAGGTGTTCTTAGTTCTCATCGACTAAGACAGAGATTGCGTCAGCAGCATGACTGAAAAGAATCTATTGGCCATGGCTGAAGGAGTAAGCATCTACCGATGACCGCGCGGGATTCTACAGCAGACCTCCGCTGTAGGCGCGTCGCCAAGCTTCTTGCGGGCTTCGACAATTTAGTTTGATGATCTGGATGATGTACCGAACACCGGAACGTCGGTGCGATCAACGAGCAATTCGGTCCCTTCGTGCGGTCGCACTTCAGCAAAGTTCAGTGCGGCGTCAATGTCGCCCTCCCAGACCTCACGTGGCAGTTCGTAAACTAACTCCACGCCGTACCCATTGGGATCGTGGATATAGAGGCTATGCGTCATGCCATGGTCGATGCGCCGGTCGAATTTCACGCCCTTCTCCTGGAGATAAGCGAGCTGACGCAACCACGCCTCGCGGCTTGGATAGGCAATCGCAATGTGATTGATCGCCATCGGCATGTCCCACATTCCCCAATCGGAAGGCGGCGGCGGCAGATTCGAATTCTCGACCAGCGCAAGATCGTGATGATGGAGGCCATCCGGACCTATGCCGCTATAAAACCACATCCTCCGACCCGGTCGTTTTCTGAATTCGCCGACCAGACGCAGGCCGACGACCTCGGTCCAGAATTGATGACTTTCTTCAATGTTGCGGACGTTCAACACAATGTGGTTCACGCCGATGGGCGCAACCGGCCCCGAACTTGCTCTTTCCTCTGTCATGCCAGCGTCTCCTCATCTCGAAAACCGCCGTACCACATGATTGGAAATGTCGATCGCTCCTGAAGGCAGATCGTTCGCAGTCCTACATTAGACTTCGCCGAGCACATCCACCACACGCGAAATAGGTCAGAAAAGATGTCTCAACGTTGCCCTGTCGGATGATATTCGCTTAACGATGCACCGCTTCCGGCCGGTACAGCGTGTCGATGGTGACGACGCCGATCGCGCGCGACACGCAGGGGCAGATCTTGCGGTTGTCGTGCTTCTGCTGGTCGCTGAAGAACACGTCGCGATGGTCGATCTCGCCGTCGACGGCAACGACGTCGATGGCGCAGACGCCGCATTCGCCGCGCTGGCAGTCCGATATCACCTCGAAGCCGGCGCCGTTCAGCGCGTCGAGCATCGAGCTGTTCTGCGGCACCACGAGTTCGGTGTCGGTATCCTTCAGCCGCACGCGGAATTCAGCGGTCGGCTTCAGGCCGCTGGAGCCAAAAGTCTCGTAGCGCAGATCGGCTGGCGCGCGGCCTAGATCGTTCCAGGCGCGGCGCGCCGCCTCCAGCATCCGCATCGGTCCGCACATGATGGCGATGGCATCATCCGGCAGCGCGCGGAAGGTGGCTTCGAGGTCGAGCCGCGCGCCTTCATCGGAGGCGTGCACGATCAGGCGGTCGCCGAGCAATGCGGAGAGTTCGTCGAGGAAGGCGGCATCGCCGCGCGATTTGACGGCGTAGTGCAAAGCGGCGTCGATATTCCTGCGGCGCAGGGCGGCGGCGATGCCTGTGATCGGCGTGATGCCGATGCCGCCGGCGATCAGGCAATAGTTCTTCCGCGTCCAGTCGATTTCGAGCAGCGACGCCGGATTTGAAATCTCGATCCGCGCGCCGGCCTGCAAATTCCACATGCCGCGCGAGCCGCCGCGGCTGTCCGGCGCCAGCCGCACGGCGATGCGATAGGTGTTGGCATCGCCATTCTCCACCAGCGAATAGGAGCGCCGCGCGGGCTGCCCGTCGATCAGCACGGTGACGCCGATGTGGCTGCCGGCCGGGTAGGGCGGCACGCGGCCGTTCTCGGGACGCAGTCTGAATTCGCGGATCGTGGGCGTCACGTCGCTGATGGATTCGACGGTGCACCAGCTCCATTGCTCGGTAAAACGCATGGCGCTCTCCTATTCGGCTGACGATTTGAGCAAGGCGAGCGCGGGCATCAATTCGAGATGCGTGCGATTCCGGATCGCGAGCCGCAAATTGCGCGCGGCGAGGCGTGAATGCTCGCGCATCACGGCCTCGGCCCGCGCGCCCTCGCGGTTCTCGATCGCGTCGACCACGATGCGATGATGATCCTGCCCGAGCAGCAGGATCTGGTGCGCTTCCGGCAACGCCGACTGCGCCATCACGAACGCGCTGGGGGAGGCGAACGGCAGCGCGGAGACGCGATCGATCTCCCGGATCAGCGGCGCGCTGGCGGACAGTTCGTTGAGCAGCGCGTGGAAGCGCGCGTTCATGGTCACATAGGCGGAAAAGGCCTCGACCGAAATCGGATCCTGCCGCACCAGTTGGTCGAGATCGCCGAGGCATTCCTTGAGCGGCTCGAGGCTGCGCGCGCTGACGCCGCGCTCGGCCGCGAAGCGGGCGGCGAGGCCTTCCAGCGTGCCGCGCAGCTCGATCGAATCCAGGATGTCGCGCTCGGTGAACGCCTTCACCATGAAGCCGCCGGAGGGGATCGCCTGCAGCAGGCCTTCGTCCTCCAGCCGCACCAGCGCCAGCCGCACCGGCGTCCGCGAGACGCCGGTGATGTCGACCGCCTGCAATTCGGTGATGCGCTCGCCCGGGCGCAGCCGCCCGGACAGGATCATGTCGCGCAGCGCGAGTTGCGCGCGTACGGTCTGCGAGACGGAGCGTTCGGCGTCGCGTTCGCTCATGGTCTTACTCCGCGGCCTGAACGGTCTGCGGCGCGGTCTCGCGTGCGACCATGCGGTCGATCACGCGCCGCGCCCACATCGCGCCGGCATCGATGTTGAGGTTGTAGAAGGTGCGGTCCGGGATTTTCGTTCATCGCGCGCTGCTGCGCTTCGAGGATGATTTCATCCTCGTGGAAGATGCCGGCAACGCCTTCGCGGATTTCGCTGGTCAGCTTCTGCTCGGTGGTTCGGTAGTTGCGGACGAAGGCCCAGAAATAGTGACAGGTGGTCTCGGTCTCCGGCGTCATGGTGTTGAGCACAAAACCGTTGACGCCCTGCGAGCGGTCGCCCTCCGGCGCACCGGTGCCGGCGGGCGCCACGCCGACGTCGATATTGACGGTGCCGGGCGCCTGGAAGTTTATGATCTGCCAGCGGTCGACCGGGCCCGGCTTCTGCAACTGCGCGGCCCAGAACGGCGGCGCGTCGATGCCGTGCATCCAGCGCGTCACGGTCACGGTCCTGTCGCCATGGGTGACGTCGAACGGGGCTTCGGCGACGTGGTCATTGCCGATGCTGGAGCCGTGCACGAAAGCCTCGTGGGTCAGGTCCATCAGATTGTCGACCACGAGGCGGTAGTCGCACTTCACGTGAATGGTCTTGCCGTCGCCGGCCCAGGCCGGATCGTCGTTCCAGTGCATGTCCGGCACCAGCGCAGGGTCAGCCAGCGCCGGATCGCCCATCCACAGCCAGATGAAGCGATGCCGTTCGACCACGGGATAGGAGCGCACGCAGGCGGAAGGATTGATGGTTTCCTGCGAGGGCATGTAGGTGCAGCGGCCCTGCGCGTTGAATTTCAGCCCGTGATAGCCGCAGACGACGGTGTCGCCGTCGAGCCGTCCCTTGGACAGCGGCACCAGCCGGTGCCAGCAGGCGTCCTCCAGCGCGCAGACCTGCCCGTCGGACTGGCGGTACATCACGACATGCTTGCCGCAGATCGTGCGCGGAAACAGCGCGTGCTTGAGGTCGACATCCCAGGCGGCGGCGTACCAGGCGTTGAGCGGAAAAGACGCGGGCATGGCCGTGCTCCCATACTGAAAATATGGGTACATTATGTATACAATTATGATCCGCGGGTCGACATAAATCGAATTTTTAGGCGCCAATTCGGTATTTGAGTATACATAGATCCAGAGCATCCACTCGAAAAGGTATAAAAAAACCGCTCCCGAGCGGGAGCGGTTCATCGTTTGTCGCGATCTGGCGGGTGCCTCAGCCGTAAACGAATGCCTTGTCCTTGAGGTCGATGTTCGGAAATTCGTCCTTCTCGGCCCAGTAGTCCTGGTTGTGCTGCCATTCCGGCTTGTCGCCGCGCTTGGGCAGCAGATGCATGCCGCGCATCATGTAGCCGGGATTGAAGTTTTCCGGATCGATCCACGGCAACAGCGGCATGTTGTGGTCTTCGGGGCGCAACTGCGGCGTCACCTTCTTGGCGCCGGTCTCCTTCATGTGCGTGAGCAGCCGGCAGACGAAGTCGGCGACCAGGTCGACGCGCAGCGTCCAGCTGGCGCGGAAATAGCCGAACACCCAGACCAGGTTCGGCACGCCGGTGAACATCATGCCGCGATAGGTCACGGTGTCGGCGAAATCGAGCGGCTTGCCGTCGATCGCGAATTCGATGTCGCCATTGGCGGAGAGGTGGAAGCCGGTCGCGGTGACGATGATGTCGGCTTCCAGCTCCTTGCCGGACTTCAGCAAGATGCCCTTCTCGGTGAAGCGGTCGATCTCGTCGGTGACGACCGAGGCCTTGCCGGACTTGATGCCCTGGAACAGGTCGCCGTCCGGAATGAAGGCGATGCGCTGCCGCCACGGCCGGTACTTTGGCGTGAAGTGGGTCGCGATGTCGTAGTCCTTGCCGAGATAGGCCTCGACCGCCGACAGCAGATCCTTCTTCGCCGCTTCCGGCTCCTCAAAGGTCTTGCGGGTGAAGGCGTCCTGGTCGAACAGGATTTTTCGCCGCGTGATCTCGTGGATCCAGGTCTCGTCGACCTGCAGTTTCCGCAGTTCCTCGGCGATCTCGATCGCGTTGCGCCCGGTGCGGAAGTAGGTCGGCGAGCGCTGCAGCATGGTGACATGCGCGCAATCGTTGGCCATCGCCGGGATCAGCGTCGCGGCGGTCGCGCCCGAGCCGATCACGATGACGCGCTTGTTCTTGTAGTCGAGATCTTCGGGCCATTTCTGCGGATGGACGATCGGGCCCTTGAACTTGGCCATGTCCTGCCACTCCGGCGTATAGCCCTCGGTGTGGCGGTAATAGCCCTGGCACATCCAGAAGAAATTTGTGGTGAAGCGCCGCTTCTCGCCGGTGTCGGTGCGCGTGGCCTCGATGGTCCAGAGATTTTCCTCGCTCGACCATTTCGCCGAGGTGATGGTGTGCTGATAGCGGATGTGCGGCGCGAGATCGTTCTCCTCGATCACGTCGCCCATGTATTTCAGGATTTCGGCGGCGCTCGCGATCGGCGCTGATGTCCACGGCTTGAAGCGGTAGCCGAAGGTGTGCAGGTCGCTGTCGGAGCGGATGCCGGGATAGCGGTGGGTGCTCCAGGTGCCGCCAAAGGTCTTCTGGGTTTCCAGCGCGACGAAGCTCGTTCCCGGGCATTGCGTGGTGAGGTGATAGGCCGCGCCAACGCCGGAAATGCCGGCGCCGGCGATCAGGACGTCGAAATGCTCTGTCGTGCGGGGCGACGTTGTGTCGATCTGGGTTTGAACGTTCATCTTCCCTGTTCTTTTTCGTTTGTTGTATTCTGAAAAGCAAAACGCCAGAACCTTAAGTTCTGGCGTCGCGGATCGTTAGCGAATTACACTTCGCGCCGGCTGAGGAAGGCCAGCCGCTCGAACAGGTGCACGTCCTGTTCGTTCTTGAGCAGCGCGCCATGCAGCGGCGGGATCAGCTTGCGCGGATCGCGCTCCCGCAGCATTTCCGGGGTGATGTCCTCGTTGAGCAGCAGCTTGAGCCAGTCGAGCAGTTCCGACGTCGAGGGCTTCTTCTTCAGGCCCGGCACTTCGCGCACCTCGAAGAAGATGCGCAGCGCTTCTTCCACCAGCCGCTTCTTGATGTTGGGGAAGTGCACGTCGACGATCCGGTTCATGGTGTCGGCGTCGGGGAACTTGATGTAGTGGAAGAAGCAGCGGCGCAGGAACGCGTCCGGCAATTCCTTCTCGTTGTTCGAGGTGATCATCACGATCGGGCGCAGGCTCGCCTTGATGTTCTCGCCGGTCTCGTAGACGAAGAACTCCATGCGATCGAGTTCGAGCAGCAGGTCGTTGGGGAATTCGATGTCGGCCTTGTCGATCTCGTCGATCAGAAGCACCGGGCGCTTGTCGTGGGTGAAGGCTTCCCACAATTTGCCGCGCTTGATGTAGTTCGAGATATCGGAAACCCTGGCGTCGCCGAGCTGGCTGTCGCGCAGGCGCGACACCGCGTCGTATTCGTACAGGCCCTGCTGCGCCTTGGTGGTGGACTTGATGTGCCAGGTCAGCAGCGGCGCGCCGAGCGCCTTGGCGACTTCCTCCGCCAGCACGGTCTTGCCGGTGCCGGGCTCGCCCTTGATCAGCAGCGGGCGCTCGAGCACGATCGAGGCGTTGACGGCGACCTTGAGGTCGTCGGTGGCGACATAGTCCTTGGTGCCGGTAAATTTCATCGATCCGTTTGCCTTGTTGTTCGTGTCTTGTTGTCGTTCTTGGGCCGCTCGCGGCCTGAACAGTAAACGACCGCCGGTCCGGCGGTCGCGATTGGAATAGGTACGTCTTCGTCAGCGTTTGATCAGCGACAGGATCACCAGGATGATCACGGCGCCGATGGTGGCGTTGATGATGTCCCGAACCCAGCCCGCGCCGAGGTGAACGCCCAGTTGCGGCAGCAGCCAGCTCGCCAGCAGCGCGCCGATGATGCCGATCACGATGTTGCCGATCAGGCCGAAACCGGCGCCGCGCACGATCAGCCCGGCAAGCCAGCCCGCAATACCGCCGATGATCAGCGCCGCAATGATGCCCATTGAATTTCCCCTGCCGGAATAAGCCCTTTATGGCTCAATTGTAATTGAAAAAGCCTCCCGGTCTAGGCCTGACAGCTATGCGCCGGCCTTTGGCGTGTGCCGCCTCTTGACGGGCGCGGTCCGGCGGGCAATCTGTAGCCCATGTTCCTGCAATTCTTCACATCGCTGCGCGACGCGCAGGTCCCGGTGACCCTGCGTGAATATCTGACGCTGATGGAGGCGCTCGACGCCGACCTCGCCGATCAGACGGTCGAGAATTTCTATTACCTCTCCCGCGCCGCCCTGGTGAAGGACGAGCGCAACCTCGACAAGTTCGACCGCGTCTTCGGCAGCGTGTTCAAGGGGCTGGAGAGCCTGCTGGACGCGATGGACAAGGCGGACATCCCCGCGGAGTGGCTGAAGAAGCTCGCGGAAAAATACCTCACCGAGGAAGAGAAGAAGCAGATCGAGGCGATGGGCTGGGACAAGCTCATGGAGACGCTTCGCAAGCGGCTCGAGGAGCAGAAGGGCCGCCACCAGGGCGGCAGCAAGTGGATCGGCACGGCCGGCACCTCGCCGTTCGGCGCCCATGGCTACAATCCCGAAGGCGTCCGGATCGGGCAGGAGAAGAACCGCAACAACCGCGCCGTGAAGGTGTGGGACAAGCGCGAGTTCAAGGATCTCGACGGCAATGTCGAGCTCGGCATCCGCAACATCAAGATCGCGCTGCGCCGCCTGCGCAAGTTCGCCCGCACCGGCGCGCCCGACGAACTCGACCTCGACACCACGATCAGGGAAACCGCCAACCACGGCTATCTCGACGTCCACATGCGGCCCGAGCGGCGCAACGCGGTCAAGGTTCTGGTGTTCTTCGACATCGGCGGCTCGATGGATTCCCATATCGAGCAGGTCGAGGAGCTGTTCTCGGCGGCGAAGTCCGAGTTCAAGCACATGGAGTATTTCTACTTCCACAACTGCCTCTATGAAGGCGTCTGGAAGCAGAACAAGCGCCGCTTCACCGACCGCACGCCGACCTGGGACGTGCTGCACAAATATCCGCACGACTACAAGGTGGTGTTCGTCGGCGACGCCTCGATGTCGCCTTACGAGATCATGGTGCCCGGCGGCTCGGTCGAGCACGTCAACGAGGAGGCCGGCTCGGTCTGGCTGGAGCGCATCACGCGCACCTATCCGCATACGGTCTGGCTCAATCCGGTGGCGCAGAAGCACTGGGACTATTCGGAATCCACCACCATCATCCGCCGGCTGCTGTCGGAGCGCATGTACCCGATCACGATCGAAGGCCTCGAAGGCGCGATGAAGGAACTGGTGCGGTAATTTTGCCTCGTCATTCCGGGGCGCGCGCAGCGCGAACCCGGAATCCAGAGGTGTTTCGCTCGATCGTCATTCCGGGTTCGATGCTTTGCATCGCCCCGGAATGACGGAGCAAGATGACAGAAGGCGCAATCAATGCCCCAGACCATCCACCGCGGCATCAAATCCCTGATCGACGAGGCCAACGCCGCGATCGAGACCGTCAGCGCCGCTGACGCCATCAAGGCCGCGCAGGATCCTGATGTCGTGATCGTCGATATCAGAGACCCCCGCGAGATCGAACGCGACGGCAAGATCCCCGGCGCGTTCTCCTGCACCCGCGGCATGCTCGAATTCTGGATCGATCCGCAAAGCCCCTATGCCAAGCCGATCTTCCAGGAGGACAAGAAATTCATCTTCCACTGCGCCGGCGGACTTCGCTCGGCGCTCGCGGCCAAGACCGCGCAGGACATGGGCCTGAAGCCGGTCGCCCATATGGGCGGCGGTTTCGCCGCCTGGCGCGACGCCGGCGGCCCGATCGAGAAGTGGGAGCCGAAGAAGAAGGGGTAAACTTGTCACACGCGGGCTTGACCCGCGTGTCCATCCCTTCAAGAAATCCTTCAAAGCAGATGGATTGCCGGGTCAAGCCCGGCAATGACGTCTGGGAAATACTGGAGACCTGAACCGTGCCCGCCACCACGACCCGCTTGTCTCCACCGAATGGCTCGCCGCGCACCTGAACGATCCCGACGTCAAGGTGATCGACGCCTCGTTCAAGATGCCGGGCGTGCTGCCGCTGCCGAAGGACGACTATCTCGCTTCCCACATTCCCGGCGCGGTGTTCTTCGACGTCGACGCGGTGTCCGACCATTCCAACCCGCTGCCGCACATGTTTCCGTCCGCCGAGCAATTCGGCCGCGATGTCGGCGGGCTCGGGATCGGCAATGACGACACCGTCGTGCTCTATGATTCCGGCGGCTGGGTCGCAGCACCCCGGGCGTGGTGGATGTTCCTGTCGTTCGGCAAGGACGTGCGCATACTCAATGGCGGTCTGAAGAAGTGGGTCGCCGAGGGCCGCAAGGTCGAGAAAGGCGAGGTGACGCCGAAGCCGACGACGTTCAAGGCGGCGTTCGATGCGCGGCGCACGCGCAGCATGCAGCAGCTGGATCGCAAATCTCGCCAGCCGGGCCGAGCAGGTGATCGATGCGCGCGCCAACGATCGCTATCAGGGCAAGGTGGCCGAGCCGCGGGCGGGCCTGCGCTCCGGGCATATCCCCGGCAGCCTGAGCCTGCCCTACAACAACCTGTTCGATGCCGCGACCGGCACGATGAAGCCGCTGGAGGAACTGCGGTCGGCATTCTCCGGCGCCGGCGCTGAAGCTCGATGCGCCCATCGTGACGAGCTGCGGCTCCGGCGTCAGCGCCGCCGTGCTGACGCTGGCGCTCTATCGTCTCGGCGTCGAGAACCCGGCGCTGTATGACGGCTCGTGGACGGAGTGGGGCGCAGCCGACGGCCCGCCGGTCGCGACCGGTCCGGCCTGATCTCAATCCTGGAGGCTACCGCGTCGCCTGCATCACCGCGGGCGGGAAGAACGGATTGGGTTGTTGCTGCTGCAGGGTCAGCGCAGCCTCACGCGCGAGGCGCGCGCGCCGTGCTGCGGCCATCCGCCGCCGTTCCCGGGCCCGCTCTGCGGCCCTCCTGTTGATGGCCCTGCGGCCTGGCTTCGCTTCGGTGGTCGATGTCGTTTCATCGACGAAGACGGCGGGACCGCCGAGCGTCGCGATTAGGGTCGTGGCGATACTGCCTTCGAACGGCGGGATATCCGCTGGCGGCTCCGGCGAAATTGCAGGCGGAGTGGCCGCGGCAGATTCCGGCGTTGCGGCGATGGCGGCAATCTTCACTTCCGCATTGGCCCCGGAGACATCGGTTCCGGCCGCCGCGGGGGCCGGAGCGGCCGGTGTCTCAGCGCTCGCCTCCATTGCTGGTTCCGGCTTTGCCGCCTCAATTTGCATTGGCTCTGCCGGGGTCAGCGCCGCCAGGCTCTCCGGCTCGACCGGGTGGGTGTCCGGGGTTTGACCGGCCGGCGCCGGGACATCGGTGGCTGTTTCCGGAACGGAGGCGGGGACATTCTCCGCTGGCTTCTCTGCAAGCGGCGGATCGATACGCAGCAGCGCCAGCGTTGGCTGCGGATCGTCACTAAGGCGGGCAAACATCGGCTCGGGTGTTGCCCGTCGCGAGGGAAGGTTGGCAAATTCCTCATGCGCGGCGCGCAACAGGGCGGCGGCGCCGAGGCCAAAAATCAGGACCGACATCGAAAGCACGATCGCGGTGAACAGGAAACGAAAGCCGGGAAGCATGGACGCGAGTTCCATCCCCCTCCTTGATCTCTGGAGGGCTAATTAGTGCCTAGGGAACGCGGTGACCACTCTGGCCGTGATTCGCGGGGGCGGCGCACGCGGCGAATCAGGCCGATTTGAGAGTATCTCAATGCCTGTCCACTTTTTGTTACTAAAATCTGCGCTCAGACGTCGCTCATCGCCCCAACAGCAGCGATTTCCCGCGCTCTGAGGCATCTTTGCCGCAGCTGAACAGCGATCACAAATGGTCCGCGCGGGCCGAATTTCGCGGACTTGTCTTGAATGTGCCGCTATCTTCCGTCATCTGCCGTTAACCGTCCGGTGGGGCTTGGGGTCTATACAAAGGCGATGATGAATAACCGCATTCTGACGATTTGTGCTGCCATTGCCGCGAGCATGGTGGGAACTTCGCTCGCCCATGCGCAACAGGGTTATCCGGCCCAAGGTCAGGTCTACCAAGGCCAAGTCTACCAAGGTCAGGCTCCGGGACAGTATGTGCCCGGTGGCTATGCGACGGATGAACGCCGCGGCCCCGGCGAACCCGACTTCGACGCTCTCGATGACGATGATGCGCCAAACGGTCAGAACGCGGCCGCGTTGCCGCCGCCCGGCCCGGTGATGTCGCCCAGCGACCCCCGTTATGGCCGCCCGGCCGGTGCGCCGGTTTATTCAGACCGTGGCGCTCCGACGCCCACGGGTCCGATTCTTTCACCCGACGATCCGCGCTATGGCCGCGCCGCGCCAGCCCCGGTTTATTCGGACCGTGGCGCTCCAACGCCCACGGGTCCGGTCCTTTCGCCTGACGATCCGCGTTACGGCCGTCCGGCCGGACCGCCCGCGGTCATCTATGCGGACCGCCCGCCCGGTTCGCAGCAGCAGCAACCAGCCTATTCGGATCGCGGCGACAGCCGCATTCCCGGCGCCGGCATCGTCTATCCGAACGACGACCGTGCCGGTCTGCGCCCGCCGAGCGCGATCGGCGCCGCACCGGCGCCCGCAACCGGCGCGCTCCCGCAGCCGCAGCAACCCGCCGTCGGCGCCGACGGCAGGCCGGTGCAGCTTGCCGCACTGCCGCCGGAAGAGCAGCCGGAAGTCGGTCCTGCGCAGCTTCCGCCGCACCTGCGCCGCCAGGAAGTAACATTCCCGACCAAGGAGCCCGCGGGCACCATCGTCGTCGATACCGCCAACACCCACCTCTATTACATACTCGGTGGCGGTCGCGCGATCCGCTACGGCGTCCGCGTCGGCCGCGACGGTTTCACCTGGAACGGCGTGCAGAAGATCAGCCGCAAGGCCGAGTGGCCGGACTGGCATCCGCCGACCGAGATGATCGAGCGTCAGCCCTATCTGCCGCGCTTCATGGCCGGCGGCCCCGGCAATCCGCTCGGCGCGCGCGCGATGTATCTCGGCTCGACCATCTATCGCATCCACGGCACCAACCAGCCTTCGACGATCGGCAAGTTCGTCTCCTCGGGCTGCATCGGCATGCTGAACGAGGACGTCTCGGACCTGTTCGAGCGCACCAAGGTCGGCACCCGCGTGGTGGTGATGCCCGGTGGGGCGCCGCCTGCCAACACCGCAAGCGCCTCGGCTGCACCGTCCGCCGGCCCGGCTGCCGCCGCAGGCCCCGGACCGGCACAGGCCCAGTTGGCGCCCGTTCCCGGCGCGCAGCCGACGGTTGTGCCGCCGCTGCCCGCCCCGGTCACGATTCGCTAGGGCTTCCTTTCCTTGTCCCGGACGCGGTGCAGCGTGTCTTCACGCTGCTCCGCAGAGCCGGGACCCATCTCACCTAACAACCTCGGTCGGCATTATGGGCCCCGGCTCGGCAGCGCATCACTGCATGCTGCGCCGCGTCCGGGGAACGGAGATCGGCACTCAGGCCAGCCGCTGCTTCGGCTCGCCCTTGAACCAGGAGTCGATGCCCTCGACCATCTGCCGGTAGTGGTTGCGAAAGCTGTCCTCGGTGACGTAGCCGAGGTGCGGCGTCAGCACCATGTTGTCGAGCTTGCGGAACGGATGTTCGACCGGCAGCGGCTCGACCGAAAACACGTCGATGCCGGCGCCCGCGATCTTCTTTTGCGTCAGCGCTTCCAACAGCGCGCCTTCGTCGACGATCGGCCCGCGCGCGGTGTTGACGAGGTAGGCGGTCGGCTTCATCCGCGCCAGCTCATCGCGCCCGACCAGTCCGCGCGAGCGCTGGCTCAGCACCACATGGATGGTGACGATGTCGGCGGTCGAGAACAGTTCTTCCTTGCTGGCGTAGGTCACGCCGACTTCCTTGCACTTCTCCGGCGTCAGGTTCGGGCTCCAGGCGATCACGTTCATGCCAAAAGCCTGCGCCAGCTTCGACACCTTGGTGCCGAGCTTGCCGAGGCCGATGACGCCGAGCGTGCGGCCCTCGATCTCCATGCCGACATGGGCCTGCAACGGTTCGCCGGCATGCATGCGGGCGTTCTCGCGACCGATATTGCGGGTCAGTTCCAGGATCAGGCCCATGGTCAGCGGCGCGGTCGGGTCGCGGCCCCATTGCGTGCCGCACAGCGTCACCTTGTGGTCCTTGGCGGCTTCCATGTCGATCGCGGCATTGCGCATGCCCGAGGTGATCATGAGTTTCAGGTTGGGCAGGCTTGCAAACATCGTGCGCGGGAACGGGGTGCGTTCGCGCATCGCGCAGATGATCTCGAAATCCCTGAGCGCATGAGCCGCGGCTTCCGCGGTCGCAAACGGCTGGTTGAACACCGTGACGTCGACGCGGTCCTGGACTTTGGACCAGTCGGCGACCGAGAGCGCCACATTGAGATAGTCGTCGAGGATTGCACAGCGCAGCCGCGTCATGGGGAAGTCCGTTGTTGGCGAGGGTGACGGCGCGGGATGGCCGTCGGGAGGGTCGCCATGGTTGCGCCTAATCAGTGAAGGCGCAAGCGGACAAATAGCGTTTTTGAGCGAAGTGGGTACCGGTTCGCGTGAAGAAAACGCGTCAAAAAATGGAGCTGCAGGGCAGGCTTATAAAACCGGAAAAGCTCGGTTCTGTTGGCCGAGATGCTTGGCGCGCCAGGCCGGGCCCGGGCCGCGCATATAGTGCAGTTCCGGGCGGTAGGGGTTGAACGCCCTGGCGACGAACTGGCGCCAGAAGGCGCGGAGTTCTGCCAAGGGTTTTGCCAGTCCGTCGCGGCTGCTCGCCGGGGCGTGAAAGGTTGCCGAACTGATCGTAGCCATGACGCGGGCCCTTGTTTTCAAATCGCCTTTTTCGGCGCTGAAAACCAGTTTTCGCCTGATTTGTTAAAAGATAGTTACAATTGTCGGGATCCCGGCGCACATGGTGACCACCCCGTATTCAACCGTGGTGAACGGATGGAAAACGGGTTCCCGCGGTTGCCCTTTGGCGGTCGCGCCGCTACATCAGCGGCAGCAAATTTCCGTAAAATCCAACGATTCTAAGGGCTCTCGATGGCGCGCCAGTTCGTCTATTTCATGCAGGGTTTGACCAAGAGCTACCCGACCCGGAAGGTGCTCGATAACGTCCATCTGTCGTTCTACCCCGACGCCAAGATCGGCGTGCTCGGCGTCAACGGCTCCGGCAAGTCGACCCTGCTCAAGATCATGGCCGGCATCGACAAGGAATATAACGGCGAGGCCTGGGTCGCCGAAGGCGCCCGCGTCGGCTACCTCGAGCAGGAGCCGCATCTCGATCCTGCCAAGTCGGTGCGCGAAAACGTCATGCTGGGCGTCGCCAAGCAGAAGGCGATCCTCGATCGCTACAACGAACTGGCGATGAACTATTCGGAAGAGACCGCCGACGAGATGACCAAGCTGCAGGACGAGATCGAGGCCCAGGGCCTCTGGGATCTCGACAGCAAGGTCGACCAGGCGATGGACGCGCTGCGCTGCCCGCCCGACGATTCCGACGTGACAAAACTTTCGGGCGGCGAGCGCCGCCGCGTCGCGCTGTGCAAGCTGCTGCTCGACCAGCCGGAGTTGTTGCTGCTGGACGAACCGACCAACCATCTCGACGCCGAGTCGGTGTCATGGCTGGAAGGTCATTTGCGCAACTATCCCGGCGCCATCCTGATCGTGACCCACGACCGCTACTTCCTCGACAATGTGACGAGCTGGATTCTCGAACTCGACCGCGGCAAGGGCATTCCCTACGAGGGCAATTATTCGTCCTGGCTGGTGCAGAAGCAGAAGCGGCTCGCGCAAGAAGGCCGCGAGGATGCCGCGCATCAGAAGACGCTCGCCCGCGAGCAGGAGTGGATCGCGTCGTCTCCCAAGGCGCGTCAGGCGAAGTCCAAGGCGCGCTATCAGCGCTATGAGGATCTGTTGAAACAGGCGAGCGACAAGCAGAGCCAGACCGCGCAGATCACGATTCCCGTGGCCGAGCGGCTCGGCCAGAACGTCGTCGACTTCGAAGGGCTCAGCAAGAGCTTCGGTGATCGCGTGCTGATCGAAAATCTCACCTTCAAGCTGCCGCCGGGCGGCATCGTCGGCGTGATCGGTCCGAACGGCGCCGGCAAGACCACGCTGTTCCGGATGATCACCGGGCAGGAGAAGCCGGACCAGGGCACCATCACCGTCGGCGAGAGCGTGCATCTCGGCTACGTCGACCAGTCGCGCGACGATCTCGACGGCAAGAAGAACGTTTGGGAAGAGATTTCCGGCGGCAACGAATTGATCCTGCTCGGCAAGCGCGAGGTCAACTCGCGCGGCTATTGCTCGTCGTTCAACTTCAAGGGCGCCGACCAGCAGAAGAAGGTCGGCGCGCTGTCAGGCGGCGAGCGCAACCGCGTGCATCTGGCCAAGATGCTCAAGTCCGGCGCCAACGTGCTGCTGCTCGACGAGCCGACCAACGACCTCGACGTCGACACGCTACGCGCGCTGGAGGAGGCGCTGGAGGACTTCGCCGGCTGCGCCGTCATCATCAGCCATGATCGCTGGTTCCTCGATCGTATCGCGACCCACATCCTGTCCTTCGAAGGCGACAGCCATGTCGAATGGTTCGAAGGCAACTTCCAGGATTACGAAACGGACAAGATGCGCCGGCTCGGCCAGGACAGCATCATCCCGCACCGCGTGAAGTACAAGAAGCTGACGCGGTGAGGGACGAAATCTTCGGGCCCACACCTGCATGCCTGCTTTGATCGATACTCGACCAGCTTGCCGGGGCTCAAAGGGCAAGCCGGCCGTCAGAGTTCACAATGATTTAGAGTTGTGATAGTCTCACGTCATGACCGAGACGGACAACATCGTTCTTGAGCACCTGCGCCACATCCGCGGCGCGATCGATGACGTGCGGGATGATATTCGCGAGATAAAGCAGCGCGTCGGCAATCTCGAGAACCAGTATGCCAATATGTCGAACCGCCTTGATCGGATGGACGTCCGCATCGAGCGTATCGAGCGGCGTCTCGACCTGACCGACGCGTGAAGATTATTTCTTCTCGCTCCTGCCTTGCGAGATATTGCAACCGCGGCTTCGGCTGCGATTGAGGCCGTCTTGCAAAACCGCTATTTTGCCTTGAAGCTCCGGCTAACGTGACGAGCCCGCAATATGCGCTGCGGCCAGTTGTCGCTTCACAGCGCGGTCAGATTGCGTAGATATAGGTCTCCTTCCGCAATTCGAATCCCTGCAGCGAGCCCTCCTGAATGTCCTTTACTCCCGAAACACCCTTGCCGCCCGAACCTCAGCGGAAGGCGCTGCGTCCGATCCCGCTGCTGATCTTCAGCTCCCGCTGGCTGCAGCTGCCGCTCTATATCGGCCTGATCGTCGCGCAGGGTGTCTATGTGGTGCTGTTTCTGAAGGAGTTGTGGCACCTGTTCGCCCACGCCTTCGATTTCAGCGAGCAGCAGATCATGCTGGCGGTGCTGGGCCTGATCGACGTGGTGATGATTTCCAACCTGCTGGTGATGGTCATTGTCGGCGGCTACGAGACGTTCGTCTCCCGTCTCAACCTGGAAGGGCATCCGGATCAGCCGGAATGGCTCAGCCACGTCAACGCCAGCGTGCTCAAGATCAAGCTCGCGATGGCCATCATCGGCATCTCGTCGATCCATCTGCTGCGCACCTTCATCGAGGCCGGCGGACTGGCGTCAGGAAAGAGCGGCTACACCGAAGTGGGCGTGATGTGGCAGACCATCATCCACACGGTTTTCATTCTGTCGGCGATCGGCATTGCCTATGTCGACAAGTTGTCGAATGACTCCGCCGAACATGCCAAGCAGGCCGTCTCGCATTGATGGGTAATGTGTCGATCGACAGGATTCCGATTTGCGACAGGGGTTGATAGCCGCGTTTCTGGTATTGGCAGCGATGACGCCGGGCGCGGTGCGCCCGGTTCGCGCCGCCGACGCCGCCTTCACCCAGTTCATCGCCTCGCTGTGGCCGGAAGCGCAGGCCGCCGGCGTCTCGCGCGCGACGTTCGACGCCGAGACGAAGGGGCTCGAGCCCGACTACAAACTGCCGGACCTGATCCTGCCGGGCCGGCCCGCCACCGGCGCGCCGTCGCAGGCCGAGTTCGTGCAGGTGCCGGCCGATTACGTCAAGGAAGCTTCCATCGCGCGGCTCGCGGCCGAGGGGCAGAAGTTGATGCAGAAGCATCGCGCGGCGCTCAACGAAATCGAAAAGCGTTTTGGCGTTCCTTCCAGCGTCGTGCTGGCGATCTGGGGCCGCGAGACGGACTATGGCCGCTACCGGCTGCCTTACGACACGCTGCGCGTGGTGGCGACGCAGGCCTATGTCGGCCGCCGCAAGGACCAGTACCGCGGCGAGTTTATCCTCGCGTTGAAGATCCTCGGTGAGGGCGCGGTGACGCGCAACGAATTTCGCTCGTCCTGGGCCGGCGCCACCGGATACACCCAGTTCCTGCCATCCGAATATTACAAGCACGGCGTCGATCTCGACGGCGACGGCCGGGTCGATATCTGGCATTCGGTGCCGGATGCGCTGGCCGCCGCCGCGCAGCAGCTCGTCAACAAGGGTTGGCAGGCGGGCGTGCGCTGGGCCTATGAGGTGAAAGCGCCCGCCAATGTCGATTGCACCATGGGCGTGCCCGAAGTGACGAAACCGATCGCCGAATGGCTGCGCGCAGGCTTTGTGCCGGTGCGGGGGCAGAAGCTCAGCGCGGTCGAACAGGCGCAGCCGGCCTCGCTGCTGCAGGTGGAGGGCATCTACGGCCCGGCGTTCCTGACCACGAAGAACTACTTCGTCATCAAGGAATATAATTTCTCCGATTTGTATGTGCTGTTCGTCGGCCATCTCGCCGACCGCATGACAAGCCCGCTGCCGTTCGCCACGCCATGGTCGGCCTCGACGCAGTTGCGCAGTGCCGATGTCGAGGCCATGCAGCGTCATCTGACGCGCATCGGCCTCTACAAGGACAAGCTCGACGGCAAGGCGGGCATGCAGACCCGCGCGGCGCTCGGCGCGTATCAGAAGTCGGCGGGGCTGAAGGTCGATTGCTGGCCGAGCGAAGCGGTGCTGCGCTCGATGAGTGGGGGACGCTAGCGCTGCTTTCGTAGCCCGGGCGAGCGAAGCGTCCCCGGGACCAGTGCCAGCCAAGCGAAATATCTGTCGGCCTTGTCACCATTGTCCCCGGGGTCGCTTCGCTCGCCCGGGCTACGCGACATTGCTCGCGGCAAAGAAAAAGCCCGGCCGAGATATCGGCCGGGCTTCGATCACGACGCTTGCGCGCCCGCAGATCAGATCAGTTGCAGACCTCGACGCGGCGATAGCGCCAGTCGTAGCCGTCCCAGAAGCGCTCGCGAACCATGCGGCACGCCGGGTAGGGCGCTTCTTCCACGTACACCGGGCCGCCATAGGCCGGGCGGCTGGAGGCGATCGCGCCGCCGATGATCGCGCCGCCGAGCAAGCCGGCCGCCACGCCTGCGGCAACGCCGCGCTGGGCGCTTGCGGGCGTCGAGGCGAGCGAGCCGGCGATCGTTGCGACTGCGACGAAGGCAGCAAATGTCTTCTTCATGTCCTGGACTCTCCTGGAGTGACGCCTTCGGGCGCCGGGTTTACGGGTGACTCATACGCTGTTTCGAACTGCCGTTTCGCTACAGAAGCGTACCTAGGTCAATCGAAAGTAAACGTCTCGAAACCGTGATCGAAGAAAACGGTTTTTTCGGGCCGGAACAGTCTTTTACCCGGAAAAGCCGTGCTTTTCCGGGCGGTTCGATTGCAGATTTAATGAAGATGAACGCGCACTTCTCAGTGCGCACCGAGCGCTAGTCGCAAACCCTGACGTTGCGGACGCGCCAGCCGTAACCGTCCCAGAATCGCTGGCGCTGCCAGATGCAGGATTCGCCGTAGCCGGGATCGACCACATAGGCCGGACCGCCGCCATAGTAACCGGGGGCATAATAGCCCGGGCCGTAATAGCCGTTCTGCGAGGCGATCGCGCCGCCGACGATGGCGCCGCCGATCAAGCCGGCCGCGACGCCCGCGGCAACGCCGCGCTGCGCTTGGGCCGGCGCGGGAATGGAAACGGCGGAAACGGTCAATGCGGCAGCGGCGCCGAGCGCCATCAATGTCTTCTTCATGGCCTCACCTTTCTCGTGAGTAGCAAAGGGTTTTAGGTTTTATCCCGGCAAAAGTTCCATATTTCGCTTGAATGATCAATGAACGGCGGTGGCCCTGGAGGCGACGAAACGGGAAGAGATCGGCACATTGCGGTGCAAAGATACCTAATTCTCCCGGGTCCTGCAGCAGAGGGCGCGATGACGAGCGGAATGACGGCATTCATGGTGGCAGTCGGCGGAACCTCGCTGGTTTGCTTCCTGCTGATGAACCGGGGGCAGGACCGTAAGACCCGGCGCGAGAGTGCCGGCGGCGACGCCTCCGGCACAGGCCCGGGTGACAGTTCCGGAGACGGCTGGAGCCTGCTTTCCTGGTTCGGCAGCGACAGTTCTTCGTCGGATAATTCCAGCTCTTCCAGCGACTTCAGCGGGGACAGTGGCGGAGGCAGCGGGGACGGTGGGGGCGGCGGTGGTGACGGCGGCGGCGATTGACGCCGAAAATCCCGGGAATATCAGCGCGCCAGCGTGATCTAGCTCAATGACGCCTTTTTAGATTCATTCCAGTATTTCTCCGGCATCAGTTTGGAATTGCTTGAAAATGCGGCTTTTCCTTTTGCATCTCGTCGCGCTCTTAAATATCGATGAGCTCGCATCACACAAGGGTTCTAGCGGTTTCATGATTGTCTGTTCCTGCAACGTCCTGAGCGACCACGATGTCCGCAATGCCGTAAGTGCAGCCTCGGACCTGCCGCGGAATCCCAAGCAGATTTACGGTTGCCTTGGCTGCAGCGCCGAATGCGGCCGCTGTGCGCGCACCATCAAGACCATCATCGACGAAGCGCTGGGCGCCTGCGCCAAGGAATGCTGCTCGGGTTGCCCGCACAGCCGTCATGCCGCCAACGACGAGCCCGCGCAGGAAGCTGCTCCGGCCTTCGCACTCGCGGCCTGCTGAAAACCCGCTCGAATCCCCTGATTTTCGTTGTCCCCACCGCTTTTGTTGCGGAGCGGTTGCTCTCGGCCGCGAACTGATTTAGAAGCGTTCTAAATGCAGTGTCAGGCCGTGTTTGGCCTGAGGAAATCGGAGTGCACCATGCAGGGCGATCCCAAAGTCATCGATTATCTCAACAAGGGCCTGCGCAGCGAGCTCACCGCGATCAACCAGTACTGGCTGCATTACCGGCTCCTGAACAATTGGGGCCTGTTGGAAATGGCCAAGGTCTGGCGCAAGGAATCCATCGAGGAGATGGAGCACGCCGACAAGTTCACCGACCGGATCCTGTTCCTCGACGGCTTTCCCAACATGCAGGTGCTCGATCCCCTGCGCATCGGCCAGAACGTCAAGGAAATCATCGAATGCGATCTCGCCTCCGAGATATCGGCGCGCACGCTCTATCAGGAAGCCGCAACCCACTGCCATAGCGTCAAGGACTACGTCTCGCGCGACCTGTTCGAGCAGCTGATGAAGGACGAGGAACATCACATCGACTTCCTCGAAACCCAGCTCGATCTGATCGAGCGCATCGGGCTCGAGCTCTACACGCAGAAGCATGTCGGCGGATTGGAGAGCGGGGACTGAGCTCTTACCCTCCCCCTCCAGGGGAGGGTGATCCAATCCTACAGCTGCGTCTTGTACCGCTCGTAAATCACCTCCTGGCTTTCGCGCTCGCCGAGGCCGGTCTGGTCGTGGATCACTTCGCCGATGCTCGGCATCACCGAGCGTTCGACCCGTTCACCCGCCCACAGCTTTGAGCGCATCAGCGCCTTGCCGCAGTGGAAATAGGCTTCCCTGACGTCGATGCGCAGCACCGCGCGTGGCGGCTTGCCGAACTCGATCATCGAGGCCATCAGCTCCGGATCGACGGACACCTTGCCCGTGCCGCCGACGCGCAGCGTCTCGTCGATCCCGGGCACGAAGAAGATCAGCTGCACGAAGCCTGATCCCTCGACGATGTTGCGAAAGCTGTCGATGCGGTTGTTGCCCGAGCGATCCGGCATCAAGCAGCTGGTTCGGCCCCGCGACATGGATGAAGCCGGGATTGCCGCCGCGTGGCGAAGCATCGACGCTGCCGTCCGCGCCCGAGGTGGCGAGCACGCAGAACGGCGACATGCCGATGAACTTCTTCGCATGGATATCGATCTCCGGCCGCGCCTTGGCGATCACGCGCGGTGAGGGCTCAGGATAGATCGTGGCGAGGTCGCTCGCGCTGAAATCGGTCAAAATATCCTCCGATCAAAACAGGAATTTGGCGCTTCGGTCCTGATCCAATCGGGACCGATCGGCCCCCAGAATACCATCGCCGCCGTTCGTCGGCCACTCACGATCGCCGCCACGGCCAGTCGGTCACCCCGGAGCAGTACAACGCCCACCAGACGATGACCGGCTGAAACGCCAGCCGCGGTCCGTGATAGAGCCAACTGCTGGCTATGTAAGGCAGGTCGATGCCGTCAATCGCATGCTTGAAGTTCGCCGGCCAGACGCAGATCGCATAGGCGGCCAGCGCAATACCCGCCCACCGGCGCAGCGGTCGCGTCACCAGTGCTGCGGCGCCGAGAATTTCGCAGACGCCGGTGATGAAAACCACCTGCGACGGAAACGGTACCCAGGACGGCGTGATCGCAAGCAACTTGTCCGGCGCCCAGAGATGCGCAATGCCCGCCGCCGCATAAAACAAGGCGAGGATCCAGCGCATCGCGGCGCGGCTGTAGTCATTTCCCGGTTCGGAGATCATCACGGCCTGTAACACGCGCCGCACCACGGCGCCACGGCACGGAGGTTTCAGCTGCGTCATTGCGAGCCAACGGGTCGCGCGAATGCGCGCCCGATGACAGGCTCCGCGAAGCAATCCATCGTGCAGCAAAGAAAGTCTGGATTGCGTCGTCGCTGGCGCTCCCTTGCGCAAACGCTCCGCGTTTGTCGCAGGCAATGACGTGCTCCCGTCGTTCACACCGCGTCCGCCGGCACGAAGCAGCTGATGATGATGCTGCCGCGGTGATGCACGTACCACACCACGGCTTCGCCGACCGGATTGCCCTGATCGAGAATGACCGCGCGGTCGGGCACCTGCATCCACTGGCCCTCGATCGGGACCCAATAGGCGCCGGCGCGAACGTCGTAGCTGGTGCGATGTCCGTCCGACTTATCGCAGCAAGGCACGCCGTTCGGCGCGATCACGCGCTTGAACCAGGCGCGGATATCGGGCGGCACGTGGCCGAACTGGCCCCTGTCGACGGCGAGCGCCGTGCCGGCCGATACCGAAAGGCAGGCGAGCAAGATGAATGGCGCAAGCCTTCGCATCCGATCCTCCGCTGCGTCTATCCCTGCGGGCATGCCACCCGCGATTCGCAAATTCCAGGACAATTCAAGCGGAGGCGGCGCGCGGATGCACGCTCAAATAATGAGCGATGTGGCGGCAGCGAATTGATGCGGTGCGAAATCAGCGCGACGTTTTCTTAGCCGATTTCGCCGTCGTTTTCGGCGCGACATTTTTCCACGCCATGCCGAGCGCGCTCTTCAGCGTCGTCGCGTCGGCCTTTGCCAGCCGCACATTGGTGTAGCCCTGCTTGCCCCAGCCGCCCGGCACCGGGCGGAATATCTCCGGCTCGGCGTCAACCAGCATCGATTGCTGCTCGGCGGTCAATTTCAACGTGCCCCAGGCATCATCGGGATAACCGAGCGTGGCGAAGACGCGCTTGCCGACGCGGAAGTCGGCGGTGCGCTGATGCGCGCCTTCGACCGCGCCGGGGAGGGCGAGCGCAGCGCGACGAAAACGACTGGCCGACATCGCAACCCGTTTCGCCGGTTACATCGCGCGCTGCGGTGCAGCCTGCAGCAGCTCCTCCAGCTGCTTCCTGTAGAACTTTGCATTGACGGTCGTGAGATGGCCGCGCGTCTCGCTGGAAGCCGGGATCAGGAACAGGCGGCCGTTCTTGACGCGCTTCAGCGCGCTATCCGTGACGCCGGTTTCCGGCGGATTGCGCTCGTCGTCGGCGGCATTGATCAGCAGCAGCGTGGCTTCGATCTTTTCCAGCGAAGGCGCAGGATTGTAATCGTGCGAGGCTTCCCACTGGTAGATAAAGTCGTTGGTGTCGGCGGTGATCGCGGTCGCCAGCCGCTCGTCGACCATCTTGTCGGCCTTTTCCGCGGTCGGCGCCAGCGCCTGATAGGCCAGCGTGCCGCCGCCGGTCGCGATGCCGTAGGCGTTGATGGCGTATTTCATCATGCGCGGCTGGGTGATGTAGTTGCCGCTGTTATAGTCGGGATCGTTCCGGATGGTTTCCAGCATCATCCGCCGCAGCATCCAGTTGCGCGCCGCCATCTCGGTCGGCTGCGAGGCCATCGGCACCAGCGCGTCCATGAATTGCGGATATTTGCCGCCCCAGATCCAGCTGTGCATGCCGCCCATCGAATTGCCGATGACGAGCCGCAGATGCTTGATGCCGAGCCCTTCCTTGAGCAGGCGATGCTGCGCGTCGACCATGTCCTCGTAATTGTATTTCGGAAACGCGGTCTTCATGCCGTCGGAGGGCTTTGACGATTTGCCGTGGCCGACGCTGTCGGGAATGATGATGTAGTATTTGGCGGCGTCCAGCGGCTGGCCGGGGCCGAACAACTCGCCGCCGAACGTCGCCGTCAGCATGCTCGCTGCCGATCCGCCCGAGCCGTGCAGCACCAGCACCGGCTGTCCGGTCGGCTCGCCGATCGTGGTGTAGTGCAGCCGCAGTTCGGGCAGCGTCTCGCCGGTGTGGAATTTGAAATCCTTGGCGATCCACTCGCCCTGTTTAGGCGCCGGATAGTCCGCAGCGAAAGCGGTGACGGAGGTCAAGGCGAGGGCGGCCGACAAGGCGGCATATGGAAAATTCATGATGGTCTCCCGGGGCGCGGCTGTCTTTGTGAACCGCTTGCGGGGAACCTTATCACACCGGCTATTTCCGTCACCAGACTGGCGACAATGCGGGCGCCTATCCCTCGACGTCGGTTTCCGGCCGGTCATTGCCGGCGGCGGTCTCGGAGTGCCATCGCCCGTCGGCGGTTTCGTATTCGATCGCCTCGGTGCGGCCCGGCACCCGCTGCTCGGCCGCCACCCGCCTTGCGGCTGAAAGCGCCGCGGCGCGGTTCGGAAACGGCTCGGAAAACACGCCGTCGACGGTGTAGGCCCAGCCGCCATCATGTTCGACGATCTTGTAGGTCACATGGGTCATCGGGAACTCGCTATTTACCGGGGCCGACAGGGGTGAACGCGCCGCACTATTCATGACAGAATAGGCCAAGCTGTCGGATTTTGCACGGGCCGTTCGTCCTTGATCGACGATGGGTGCAGAGGAGAGAAATATATGTGCCGCAACATCAAGACCCTGTTCAATTTCGATCCCCCGGCCACGCACGCCGAGATCCATGCCTCCGCGCTGCAGTTCGTGCGGAAACTCTCCGGCTTCAATTCGCCGTCGCAGGCGAATGCCGAGGCGTTCAACCGCGCGGTTTCCGAAGTGTCCGACAGCGCACGGCGCTTGCTGGCCGCACTGCAGACCAACGCTGCGCCGCGCGACCGCGAGGTCGAGGCCGAGAAGGCGAGGGAACGCTCGCGGGCGCGGTTCGGCTAGGCCCGATCAACCTATCGACGTACTCGGTTGAGCCCAATACGATGACGCGTGAAACGGTGGGAGTTCTTTTGACTGCTCGGTGGTGACGGCAAGCAACGCGAATTCACAAAGGGGGGACGGTAATGGTGCGGGTGAGACATGTGGTGCTGGCAGCGACAGTGATGGCCACACCCGCGGCAGCGGAAGTGCTCGACGCCACCTATCGCGGCACGATGGTGTGCGACAAGCTGCCGTTTGCCAGCGACAAAATGCGTGAGGCCATCGAGGTCACGATCACGGGAGGCGCCGCGCGCTACAGCCACGTGGTGCGGCTGCGCAGTCTGGCTGTCGAGGCCGCCGCGGAGCAGGGCACCGGTACGATCGACGGCCAGAAAATCGATCTTCAAGGTACATGGAAAGGCGGCGGCCGGGAGTATGCGGCGAAATACAGTGGCAGCTTTGTGCGGCGAAGCGCCAGGCTCAAGGGCATGCAGACCTGGACCGACGGCGGCAAGACCGTAACGCGTGCCTGTGCAGGCGCGATCAAGCGGCCGTTCAAGCCGTTCCTGCCGCGCAACAAGAAGCAGGCGGCTGCGTGGTGAGGGTGTAAGCGGTGTGACCGCGATGGACGCCAACGCGCGCTTGCGGCGCTCCCTGCCGCACCTTCAGATCATCCGCTGAAACGTGCGCGGACGAGGTGATCGGACGGGACCCTTGTTGACGGCGGCACCTGGGGCGCAACCGGCAATTTTTGGACTTCAGCCCTGCTGGGCGGCCGGAAGCTCGGTTTTTCCCGGGGTGGTTTCTTCTGGCGCCGGAGCGGCAATCTTCTCTCTCATTTCAGCACAGTTTTTGCGAACCTCCGCCATCACCAGCGAATAATTCTCGATCTGCAAGAAGACGCGCCTGGCCTCCTTGCGGTATCGCTCCGCGGTTTCCTTGAGCTCCTCGATCACGACGAGCGAGTCCCGGTTCATGGCTTCGCAATGCTTGACGTTTTCGACCAGCTCGAGGCCGAGCGCCTCGATGTCTTTCGCCGCAGCTTCATATTCGCGGACGACAGCTTCTGCCGACAGCCTGCCGATCTCCGTCGCTCCGTCGCGATGCTCGACGTAGTCGGGCATTGCCATATCCGGCGCGCGGACGGACAGCGGCGCGAAATCGCTCGGAACGGATTCGCGCTCCTGCGGTCGCTTTCGGAATTCTTCCTCGATCTCGCGTTCAAGATCGACCGTGTCGAAGATCGGCGGTTTGGTTGTCTGCGCCATGACAATGCTCCTTTAATGTAAATGTGAGCGGGCAGGCAAAAAGGTTGCCAAAGGCTTAGTCGCTCTGCCGAATGTGGCAACAGAAGCCCTTTCTTAAGCTTGTTATTTAACCTTTATGACGGCGCTGCGGGTTAATTCTGGAACCGCAAAAGCTCCCGCCACTACTGCAATACTCGCGGCATGCACGCATTCGCGGCAATCGAGTTTTCGGAGCCGCCGCCCGGCTCCAGCGCAGCGTGATGCCGCTCACGGTGCGGCGTCCCGGCATCGTTGATGATGGTCGTTGGGATGTCAGCCATCGGAAGGGAGAAGTCATGGATCAGGCCACGCGATTAAAGTCGGCCGCGGTGGCTTTCACGATCTTCTGGATCGGCGGGATGCTGTGGTGGAGCGGCGAGCATCATCCTGCCTACATCGTCATTCTGGCCGTCTGCGGTTCTGTCGGCGGCTATCTCTGGTATCTCGCCATGCGCTGGACTTTTCAATGCATCACCTGCTGAACGGTGATCACGATGCGGGTCAGGGAGACGCCGCAGTGACGCGCCTGTTCGGCTGGGCGCTCCTGATGCTCTTCACCGGCCTTGCGACCGCGTGGCTGCGCGGCGTGGTCGATCCGCTGCTTCCGGCTGATAACTGGCACGGGATGCTTTCGGGACTGTTTGTCGCCGTGACCTGGCCGTCCCTGATCTGGTCGCTGCGCGGATTCGCAAGTCTTCATCTTGCCGAGCTGTTTTCGCTGCCGTGGTCGTCGTGATTCAGCAGGATCATCGACACGTTCGGCTACCGGGAATGTCCGCAGTCGTAGAGACTGAGCGCAACGATTAGCCCGCGTCCCACTTCACCGGCAGATTGAGCAATCCGCGAAACGCCCAGCCGCCGATCCGCACCGGCTCGCGCTCGTCGAGCCGCAGGCCTTTCAGCCGCGCGAACAAGCTCGGCAGCGCGACGTCGGCCACCATGGCGCGGGAGGCGAACGCGCCGGCGCAATAATGCGGGCCGGCGCCGAAGGCGATGCTCTTTTGCGGTATCGCGGGTGATGTCGAAGCGGTCAGGCTCGGCAAAGCAGGCCTCGTCGCGATTGGCCGAGCCGAACATGAAGAACACGCGGTCTTCCGGCTCGAAGTCGATGCCGCCATAGTTCCACGGTTTGGCGACGCGGCGCGGCGACATCTCGATCGGGGCGATCCAGCGCGCATATTCCTCGAACACGTCGATCCATTTTGCTTTGCCGTCGCGCACCAGCGCGAGCTGCTCGGGATGCGTCAGCAGCGCCCAGACTCGTGCCGGCGATCGCATCGCGCGGCTCGTTCTGGCCGCCCGAGATCGCAAGCTTGATGTTGGCGCGGATGCTTTCCATGTTCTGGCCTGAAGCCAGCAGCACGCTGAGGATCGAGGTGTTCGGGTGCTTCTTCACCACCGGGATCATGTCGTCGATCGCGGCATCGATGCCTGCGGTGGCGGCGTGGCAGCGCGCCTCGATCTCCTTGTTGCCGGTGTAGTTGGCGATGCCGTCGATCATCGCCTGCGACCACGCGTCCATGTCCTGGAAGCGCATGTTGGTCAGCCCGGTGACGTCCTTCAGGCATTCGGCCGACAGCGGCAGCGCCAGCGCCTTGCAGAGATCGGCGGAGTCTTGCGGCGCGAGCTCGTCGAGAATGCGGTCGGCATGGGCCTGAAACTGCCGGACCCAGGTGTCGCGCACCGTGCGTGGCGACACCGCGGGAAACATCGCCTGCCGCTCCGCCATGTGCGCATCGCCATCCTTGCGCATCATGTTGTGGCCCATCAGCACGTTCATCAGCCCGTTCGGCTGGTGCGAGGAGAACACGTCGATGCGCTTCTCCTGCGTGAAGATGTCGTCGCGGCGGGTGAACACCGTGGAGCCGAGCTGCGGCACGAACGCGATCGGCGCCTCCTTGCGCATCTTCGCCAGCGCTGGGTAGGGGTCGGCCCAGAACGAGGCAACGTCGATATCGAAATGCGGGGCGTTGGACATGGTACGGTCCGTTACTGCGATCGGCGGCGATGAAGCAGACCTGTCATTGCCGGGCTTGACCCGGCAATCCATCCTCTTCGCAACAACTCTTTCGAAGTGCGATGGATACGCGGGTCAAGCCCGCGTATGACGACGGGAGCAAAGGGAGAGGACATCACACCGCCCGGTAGCCGCCGTCGACCATCACGATCGTTCCGGAGACGTAAGCCGAGAGATCGGACGCCAGGAAGATCGCAGGTCCGACGATGTCTTCCGCGGTGCCGGCGCGGCCCAGCGGGGTGTGATCGATGAATGTCTTCACCAGTTCCGGATTGTTGGCGCGGGCATTGGCGTTCAGCGGCGTCGCGATGAAGCCGGGGCCGATCGCATTGACGCGGACGCCTTCCTTGCCGAGTTCGGCGGCGAGCGCCTTGGTGAAGCCGAGCACGCCGTGCTTGGAGGCGGTGTAGGCCGGTGAACTCGGCGTGCGCACATGCACGAAAGACTGGATCGAGCCGATATTGACGATGCGTCCCTTGCTGGCGCGCAGCGGCGCGAGGAACGCATGCGTCACGTTGAAGACGCCCGTGAGGTTGATCGCGATGATGTCTTCCCAATCCTTGATCACGTCATCGGCCGCTCCCAGCATGCCGTTGCGGCGGACGATGCCGGCATTGTTGACCAGGATCGAGACCTGCCCGACCTTGTCGGCGATCTGCTTTGCCATCGCGACGCAGTTTTCGCGGTTCGCGACATCGAGCGCAAAGCTTTCGGCCTTGGCGCCGGTGTCGCGGATTTCCTTCGCGGCCTCGGCCGCCGCCTTCTCGTCCCGGTCGAGCAGCACCACGCGGGCGCCCTCGCGGGCGTAGCCGAGCGCGATGGCGCGCCCGATACCGGAGCCTGCACCCGTGATGACGGCGATGTGATTTTGGAGAAGGGGCATGAAGCGTTTCCTCTGCTTTTGGTTTTCTCGGAGGATAGCAAGCGTGTAGGCTTGTACAAGGTGGGAAACGACGCTGGCTTCGTAGGGTGGGCAAAGCGAAGCGTGCCCACCATCTGCCAGCGGGACCGGTGATAGATGGTGGGCACGTCGCTAACGCTCCTCTGCCCGCCCTAAGAAAGCTGATTCCGTCGCCCCATCCGGGCTACGCGAAACCCGCGCGCCCTGTTATGATTCTGGCTGCAGGGCGATACCGGCGGCGCGATTGAAGGAGACGAAGCATGAAGCAAGCAACAACCCCAAGGCGGGCGTTGAACCTGCGCATGCTGACCATGCTGTGCGCGTTCGCCGCATTGTCGTTTCTGTCGGACGGATCGCCGGCCGCAACGCCGATTGCGGTAGCTGTGGCGGATTTCGACTATTTCGACACCTCAGGAGAGATCGTAGATCAGAGTGCGGAGCATCGCACCCGCGTGGCGTCGTTCGCAAAATTGTTGCGCGATGATCTGGCGGCGCAGGGCGATTACCGCGTGGTGCCGATCGAATGCCGCGACCCTCCCTGCACCGCCACCAGCATGTCGCAGGAGGTGTTCATCGCCGCCGCGCGGAAGGCCGGCGCCCGGCTGGTGATCTATGGTGGCATCCGCAAGATGAGCACGCTGATCCAATGGGGCGAGATCCAGTTGCTCGATCTCGAAGCCGAGAAACTCTTGTTGCAGCGAACCGTGACGTTCCGCGGCGACAACGACGCCGCCTATCGCCACGCGGCGAACTTCGTCGGCGATCAGCTGAAGGAAACCATGCCCAAGCCGTGAGCCCCGCGGGTTGGATAGGCGACTTGTCCGCCGGAGCTCGTAGAGAGACGCGGAAAACCTTCAGCGGCTGACCAACGAATGTATCGCCTCGCAATGGCGGACGAGGTTGGGGTGGGCCGTGACGAAAGCTTTCAGGGGCGTCGGGATCGGGAAGAAGTGAATGTTGGCGATGAAGCCGTAGATGCCGGCATCGATGCTGGTCGGCTTCTCGCCATGCACATAGCCGTCTGCAGGAATCAGATCGGCCAATACCTGTAAGTCAGCGAGCCCGCGCACATAGGCCTGATCGGGCGGGTAGCGGCCGATGCCCTGGAAATGATAGCGCTGGGCGTTGTATTCCCTGGCCTTGTTCATGCCCGCTTCGTCGATGCGTGCATGTTGCGCCATGAAGCCGTCGCGGAATGCGGGGAAGAAGCGCTCGTCCTTCCAGCGCGAATACGACATCACCCAGTACAGGTCATCCAGCATTCGCGTGACGAGAAAGTTGGTCGTGTGCTGCGTTGCCGTGAGATTGACATCGATGGTCAGGCGATACTTGCGAACGAGATGGGCGATGATGGTCTCGCTATCGCCGATCGTCTCGCCATCGTCGACGACGTAAGGCAATTGTCCGCGCGGTGCGGCCGATGCGTCGAAGATGTGTTCATGGACGAACGGGACATCAGCGAGTTTGAGGAAGGCATAAACCTTCAGCCCATAGCCGTTGTTGTCGGCGACACCGAACAGTTCGGGGTAGGAGTAGAGGGTCAGCATCGATCAGCGTCCGGAAATCTGTGCCACGCATTCGATCTCGATCAGCATCTTCGGATCGGGCAGCGCCTGCACCACGCAGGTGGTGCGGGCGGGGTAGGGCGCCGGCCCGAAAGCGGAGGCATACAGCACGTTCATCGTGGCGACGTCGGAGGCGCGCGTCAGCAGCACGTTGACCTTGACGAGATCGCGAAACGTCGCGCCGGCTTCATCCAGTATGCGCTTGATGTTGGCGACGACGAAGCCGAACTGCGCCTCAAAGCCGTCGGCCAGCGCGCCCTTGTCGTCAAAGCCGGGAATGCCCGAGACGAACAGCAAGTCGCCGGTGCGCGCGGCGAACGAGAGCGGTGGCGATTTGATGCCGGCGGGCGGCGCAAAATGCTGGATCGGGGCCATGGGACACCTTCGTGAGCGTTTGGTTGCCTTGAGCTTAACGCGCCGCTGCCTCGCTGGAAAGGCAGCGGCGCGGCGCTTGCGACCCGCCGATAGCTTTGAAGGTCCGCCCGTCAGTCCCATTCGCCGGACACGAAATAGCGCAACGCCACTCCGTTCGAAGTAATGCAGTTCACAGGGCGGAGTTTTTTGTTCGTGCAATCGTGATGAAATTGTGTCGGGTACACGGCGCGGCCGGCGTGCGCCGTATATCGCGTGAGCCGCCGAATACACTTTGCCCCTTGCGCCGATCGGTTACAATCCGATAGTTGCGACTCATGCGCGCCGCAAAGCCCGCCGACACTTTCGATTTGCAAGACTTCCGGAGATACGATCCATGAAGATGATATCCCTCATTCGCGTCACCGTGCTTGCGTTTGCGGCCCTGACCGGCGTCACGCTGTCCTCCGCCGCGCATGCCGACGAGGGCTTTGTGCAGCTCACGATCTACAAGGCCGGCTGGATCATCGGTGGTTCCGGCGGCAGCGGCGTCCTGAATTTTCACGGGCGCCGCTATCCGCTGTCGACCGGCGGCCTCGATTACGGCCTGGTGTTCGGCGGCTCGAAGACGGTGCTGCGCGGCCGCGTCAGCAACATCTATCGCCCCTCCGACGTCGCCGGTGTCTACGGCGCGGCCGGCGCAGGCCTCGCGGTCGGCCGCGGCGCACGCGCGATCGTGCTGAGCAACCAGAAGGGCGCGGTGCTGGAACTGTCGGGGCATCAGGTCGGCTTGATGGCGAACGCCGATCTCAGCGGCCTCGCCATCACGATGCGGTAGGCTTTCGTTGCTTCGTAGGGTGGGCAAAGGAGCGAAGCGACGTGCCCACCATCTATCACCGGTAAAGCTGCAAGATGGTGGGCACGCTGCGCTTTGCCCACCCTACGGCACCGTCGTGAGGCACCGATGAACCGCGAACAGTTGGCCGCCGCCTACGCCGCGCCGGGCCGCCACTATCACAACCTCACGCATATCGAGGACAGCCTCGCGGCACTCGCTTGCGTGCGAGATCTCTCGCCGCTTGATCGCGAAATCCTGACCGCGGCGATCTGGTGGCACGACGTGGTCTACGACGCGACCCGCGCGGACAATGAAGAACTCAGCGCGCGCCTGGCCGAACAGCACGTCCGCGAGGATCTTCGCCGGGAAGTCGGCCGCCTGATCCGCCTGACCAAAACGCACGATGTGCAGGCGGGCGATCGCCTCGGCGCCATCCTGATCTCGATCGACCTCAGCATTTTGGGTGCGGAGCACGCGCGATATGACGCCTACGCCGCGGCGATCCGGCAGGAGTTCATCCATGTGCCGGAGAGCGACTATCGCGCCGGCCGCGCAAGGGTGCTCGGCCAGTTCGCCGCGCGACCGGTCATTTTTCCCGATGCGGATTTTGCCGCGAGATATGACCGGCCGGCCCGCGACAATCTCGCGCGCGAACTGGCGTCGCTG
This sequence comes from uncultured Alphaproteobacteria bacterium, assembly GCA_963816815.1. GTDB lineage: Bacteria > Pseudomonadota > Alphaproteobacteria > Rhizobiales > Xanthobacteraceae > Bradyrhizobium. The sequence goes on along the minus strand of CAWFMW010000020.1, from coordinate 135,500 downwards.
CGCTAAGGACTACTTTACGCCGAGGAAATCCCGCTTGCCGATTTCAACGCCGTTGTGGCGCAAAATGCCGTGCGCGGTGGCGGCGTGGAAATAGAAATTCGGGAAGGCAAAATTGACGAGATATTGCTGGCCCTGCAACGTCCTGGTGGTGCCCGGGCCGGCCGGGAACGTGACCTCGCGGGTGTCGCCGCCGTCGAACTGCGCCGGCTTGAACGATTTCACATAGTCGACCGCTTTGGCGATCCGCTGCTGCAGTTCCTCAAAACTCTTTTCGGTGTCCGGCGTCGACGGCACCTCGCCGCCGGTGAGGCGCGCGCAGGTCTTCATCGCGAAATCGCAGGCGGTCTGCACCTGCCGTGACAGCGGATACATGTCCGGATAAAGCCGCGCGTTGAGCAGCACCTCGGGCTGGATGTTCTTTGCCTTGCAATGCGCTTCCGCCTTGGCGAGCAGACCGGAAAGGCCGCTTAGAATCTGCAGGAAGGCGGGCACGGTGGCGTCGTGGAAAGACATGTGATGCTCTTTTCGTGAGGTGGAATGGTGCCTCGGGAGAATGAGGCTCGTCCGACATGGGAAGGCAGTGGAGGAAATTCAACCATCCCCAGGCCGTCATCGCCCGCGAAGGCGGGCGATCCAGTACGCCGCGGCGTTCATTGTGTGAACAACTAACGCCGCGGCGTACTGGATTCCCCGCCTTCGCGGGGAATGACACCTGGGGCTGCGCTTAGTTCATCGCGCCCTGACGCGGCGTTCCACGCATCCGTGCCAGCAATTCCGCCGTCGGCCAGGAATCCGCCGGCAATCCGTATTTCACCTGCATCGCCTTCACCGCGGTGCGGCTCAGCTGCCCCATCACGCCGTCGACCTTGCCGACATTGAAGCCGGCGCGCACCAGAAGTTGCTGCAGCTCCTTCAGCTCGTTGAGCGGCAGTTGCGCGACCGGTGTGGCCGGCTGCCGCATCGGTGCTGCGCCGGCGATGCGGCTGGCGAGATAGCCGGCTGTGGTCGAATAGATCAGCGAGTTGTTCCACTCGGTGTAGGCGGCGAAATTCGCGTAGGCCAGAAACGCCGGTCCGCTGCGGCCCATCGGCAGCAGCAGCGAGGCCGGCAGGTCGTCGTTCGGCAGCGGCCGGCCGTCGGGATAGGTGACGCCGAGCTGCGCGAGTTTTGCGCGCGATAGCTTGGTCGTTAGATCCGCCTGCTCCCACGGGAAATTCGGCGGCGCGCGCACTTCCTGCAGCCACGGCTCGCCGCGCCGCCATTTCAATCCGGTGGCGATATAGTTTGCGGTCGAGCCGATCACGTCGGGCGCGCTGCGCAAAAGATTGCGATGGCCGTCGCCGTCATAGTCCACCGCATAGTTGAAATAATGCGTCGGCAGAAATTGCGTCTGGCCGAGCTCGCCGGCCCAGGAGCCGATCATCTCGGCGGCCGCGAGATCGCCGCGGTCGACGATCTTCAGCGCCGCGATGGTTTCCTTCTGGAACATCTCCGAGCGGCGGCAGTCATAAGCCAGCGACACCAGCGACGGCAGCGTATGCAGCTTGCCGAGCTCAGCGCCAAAACTGCTCTCCAGCCCCCAGAACGCGGCGATCACCGCCGGCGGCACGCCATATTCCTTTTCCGCGCGCGCGAACGCCGCCGCGTGCATCTTGATTCGCGCCTGCGCATTCTTGGCCGCGCCGTCGGACGCCCTGTTGCGGGCGAACTCGGTGAACACCTGGCCGAACACCCGCTGGCCGCGGTCGCGGTTGACGATGCTCTGGTCGTAGACGAGGTAGGGCGCGGCCTCGGCGAGCGCGCGCTGCGACACGCCCTCGGCCTGCGCCTGCTGCTTGAGGTCGGCAAGGAAGCGGTCGAATGACATGCCGTTGTGACAGGCCGCCGCACGGGGCGCGCGGGGCGCGGCGGCCGGCGGTTGCTGTCCGGGCGCCGGTGCGACAACAGGCCTCGGTGAAGCACGAACCGGTCCGGGGGCCGATTGGGCGATGGCGAGGGATGAAAGGCAGAGGGATGCCGCGGCAGCAACGAGGAATCTGAGAAAGCGGCATCCATGTCCCCGCAGAATTGTGAATCCGAACGCCACCTTCTAGACCGGCCGGCCGGATTAGCCAACGCTGCCAGCGCCGAGTCGGAGTCCCGTAGCCCGGATGAGCGGAGCGATATCCGGGGCCGGTGGTCCCGCATATCGCTAATGCTCATGCGGGCTACAGCTCCCGCCTCGGTGCAATCCGGCCGCACAAGCCCCGCCGCGCGCATAGGAGCCTGCCGTATCAACCCGATCTGACAGGCTGTTCCAATCGCCTCCCGCCGTGTAGGCTTGCTGCACTGCCTGGCCAGAATAAGGCCGTCGCCCATATGGGGCGGGCAGACAAAAAGGGAGATTGCGGAATCCATGACGGAACTCCGATATCTGGCGCCGGCTACGCTTGACGAAGCGATCGGCGCATTTGCGAAAGCCGGCAGTGCGGCGCGTATTCTGGCCGGCGGCACCGATCTTCTGGTGCAGATGCGCGCAGGCGTGCTCAAGCCCGGCGTGATCGTCGACATCAAGAAAATCCCCGAGATGACGCAGATCGAACAGACCGCCGATGGCGGCTTCCGCATCGGCGCCGCGGTCTCCGGCATGGCGCTGCACGACCACAAGATGTTCGGCAAGGTCTGGCCCGGCGTGCTCGAGGCGATCAACCTGATCGGTTCCAAGCAGGTGCAGGGCCGCGCGTCGGCCGGCGGCAATCTCTGCAACGGCTCGCCCGCCGGTGACAGCGTACCCGCGATGGTCGCCGCCGGCGCCATCGTCACCGTGCAGGGCCCGAACGGCCGCCGCGAGATCAAGGTGGAGGATGTGCCCGCCGGTCCCGGCCGCACCAATCTGAAGCCCGGCGAGATCCTTGTGAGTATTGCATTGCCGCCGCGCCCGCCCGGATCGAGCGATGCGTACTTGCGCATGATCCCGCGCACCGAAATGGACATCGCCGTGGTCGGCGTCGGCGTCAGCCTCACGATCAAGGACGGCACGGTGACAGCCGCCCGCGTCGGCCTCGGCGCCGTCGCGCCGACCGTGCTGCTGGTCGAAGACGCCGCCAAGGCCCTGATCGGCTCCAAGCTCGACGACGCGGCGCTGGCGAAAGCCGCTGCCGCATGCTCCGCCGCCTGCCGTCCAATCGACGACAAGCGCGGCACCATCGCCTATCGCACAAAAGTGGCCGGCGTGCTGCTCAAGCGCACCGCCGCCATCGCCGCCAAACGCGCTACAGGAAAATAACTCAATGGCCAAAGTTCACGTCACCACCACCATCAACGGCGAGCCGATGGAATTCCTCTGCGAGCCATCGGACACCATGCTCGACGCGCTGCGCGGAACCTTGAATCTCACCGGCTCCAAGGAAGGCTGCGCCTCCGGCGATTGCGGCGCCTGCTCGATCACGCTCGACGATCAGTTGGTCTGCTCCTGCCTCGTGCTCGCGGTGGAATCCGAGGGCCACGAGATCCGCACCATCGAAGGCATGGCGAACGGCGAAAAACTGCATCCGCTGCAGCAGAAGTTTCTGGAAATGGCCGCGCTTCAATGCGGCATCTGCACCTCGGGCATGCTGATGGCATCCGACGCGCTGCTCAAGCGGAGCCCGGACCCGAGCGAGGAGGAAGTCCGCTTCTGGCTCGCCGGCAACCTGTGCCGGTGCACCGGCTATGACAAGATCGTCCGCGCGGTGATGGACACCGCCGCTGAAATGCGCGCCCAATAAAAGCTGGAGCAGCCCAATGAACCTCGTCACCAATAACAAGTGGATCGGCCAGCGCACCATTCGTCCGGACGGCATGGACAAGGTCACCGGCCGCGCCCAGTTCGCCGCCGACACCACCATGCCCGGCATGATCTGGGGCAAGGTGCTGCGCAGCCCGCACCCGCACGCGCGCATCAAGTCGATCGATACTTCCAAGGCGGAAAAACTGCCCGGTGTGAAGGCCGTGGTCACCGCCAAGGACATCGTCGATTTCACGATCGAGAAGGGCGCTGTCATGCTCGGCATCCAGGACATGCGCTGGATGTGCCGCAACGTGATGGCGCGCGACAAGGCGCTGTTCCCCGGCCACCCCGTCGCCGCCGTCGCCGCGACCACGGAAGCGATCGCCGCCGAGGCCTGCAGCCTGATCGAGGTCGATTACGAGGTGCTGCCGTGGTCGATCGAGATCGACGACGCGATCAAGCCCGATGCGCCGATCCTGCACGAGTTCAACAAGTTCGAAGGCAAGCCATCCAACATCGCCGGCCGCATCGAGCACAAGAGGGGCGACCTCGAAGAGGGCTTCAAGAAGGCTGAAATCGTCATCGAGCGCACCTTCACCACGCGTCCGGTTCACCAGGGCTATATCGAGCCGCATGCCTGCCTGATCTCGGTGGCGCCTGACGGCAAGACCACGATCTGGAGCTCCAGCCAAGGCCAGTTCATGGTGCGCGCGATGACCTCGATGCTGACCGGCATTCAGCAGAGCGATATCCGCGCCATCCCCGCCGAGATCGGCGGCGGCTTTGGCGGCAAGACCATCGTCTATCTCGAGCCGCTGGCGACGATGCTCGCGAAAAAATCCGGCCGCCCGGTGAAGATGGTGATGACGCGCGAGGAAGTGATGCGTGCGACGGGCCCCACCTCAGGCTCGAAGAGCACGGTGAAGATCGGCACTACCAAAGACGGCAAGATAACGGCCGCGCACGGCACCTTCTATCTGCAGGCGGGCGCCTTCCCTGGCTCGCCGATCCGCGGCGCCGCCGGCTGCAGCTTCACGCCCTACGACATTCCGAACCTGCTCTCCGAAGGCTATGACGTCGTTTCCAATCGCTCCAAGGTCGCGGCCTACCGCGCGCCGGGCGCGCCGATCGGCGCCTATGCGGTCGAATGCGTGATGGATGAAGTCGCCGAAGCGCTGAAGATGGATCCGCTCGACTTCCGCCTGAAGAACGCCGCCAAGGAAGGAACAAAAGCTGCGCATGGCCCAACCTTCCCGCGCATCGGCTTCATCGAGACGCTGGAAGCGGCGAAGAACTCCGATCACTACAAGGCGCCGCTCGGCAAGCTTCAGGGCCGGGGCGTAGCCTCCGGCTTCTGGTTCAACGCCGGCGGCGAATCCTCGGCGCAGGTCAACATCACCGAGGACGGCAACGTCGTCGTCACCACCGGGCATCCCGATATCGGCGGCTCGCGCGCCGGCATCGCCAACATCTGCGCCGAATTGCTCGGCATCGACTACAGCCGCGTGTCGGTCCTGATCGGCGACACCGCGACCATCGGTTTCTCGAACCTCACCGGCGGCAGCCGCGTGCTGTTTGCTTCCTCGATCGTCGTGACGCAGTCGACCGAGAAGATCATCAACACGTTGCGCGAGCGCGCGGCAAAAATCTGGGAGATCGATCCCGAGGCCGTGAAGTGGGAGCAGGGCGCGGCGCATCCGGTGAGCCCGAACGCCGGCCAGTTTGAACCGCTGACGCTGAAAGAGCTCGCCGAGAAGGCGCCCGCGATGGGCGGCCCCATCGGCGCAGGCGTGCAGCTCAACACCACAGGCGCCGACGGCGGTTTCGGCACGCATGTCTGCGACGTCGAGGTCGACGTCGATCTCGGCATCGCGCGCGTCACGCGCTACACCGCCGTGCAGGATGTCGGCCGCGCCATCCACCCCGGCTATGTCGAAGGCCAGCTCCAGGGCGGCGTCGCGCAAGGCATCGGCTGGGCGCTGAACGAGGAGTACATCTACACGAAGGAGGGGAAGGTCGATAACCCCGGCTTCCTCGACTACCGCATGCCGGTCTGTTCGGACCTGCCGATGCTCGACTGCATCATGGTCGAAGTACCGAACCCAAAGCACCCGCAAGGCGTCAAGGGCGTCGGCGAAGTGCCGCTGGTCCCGGTGATGGCCGCGGTGGCGAACGCCATCTACAACGCGCTGGGAAAGCGCTTCTACGCGCTGCCGATGTCGCCGCCGAAGGTGCTGGAAGTGCTGGAGGCACCGACACAGCAGGCGGCGGAGTAGGCCGTATCACGGCGCATCGGCGCTGCCGTCATTGCGAGCGAAGCGAAGCAATCCATCTTCCCACGAGGGGATAGCTGGATTGCTTCGTCGCTTCGCTCCTCGCAATGACGGCCCGAGAGTGCGTAGCCCGGGTGAGCGAAGCGATACCCGGGACTTCATCGTTGCCCCGCATATCGCTGCGCTCATGCGGGCTACGAGCCGGCAACGCCAATGAATGATGCGCTTCCCTACCGCACCATGGCGTACAACAACGCCTGGGCCAACCACCGGCTGCTCACAGCCTGTCTCGGGCTTTCACCGGATGAATTCACCGCGAAACGAACCGGCTTCTTTCCAAGTCTTCGCGCCACGCTGAACCACATCCTGATCATCGACCACTTCTACGTCGACGCGATGGAAGGCGGCACGCTCGGCCCCGCCGCCTGGGCGGACCAGGAGCCCTGCGCCACGGTCGCCGCGCTGAAAGAAGCCCAGACCGCGGTAGACCGGCGCTTGCTCAAGATCGTCGAAGCGCTCGACGGCGCCGGCTTGCAGCGCATCGTCTCCGTGCATCGCGGTACCTCCATCCAGCGCGAACGGATGGATCGTCTGTTGTTGCATCTGTTCCAGCACGACATCCATCACCGCGGCCAGGCCCACGCCATGCTCAGCGCCACGTCGGTAAGCCCGCCGCAGCTCGACGAGTTTTTCTCGGCGGGTGAGGCGCCGTTGCGGGCTGGGGAGTTTGCGGAGCTTGGCTGGACGGAGGAGAGGATTTGGGGCAGCTCGGAAGTCTAGACGTAAGCTGCGTAGCCCGGATGAGCCAAGCGACATCCGGGGCCTTTTCTCAATTCCTCATATCGCTGTGCTGATACGGGCCACTGGCTGGGGTCAGCAAGCGTAGTCCTAGCCTTGTAAGGCATTGGTTGACGATCGTAAGCCACTACCTTACAATCGTGGGATGATCCGCTCGTTTCGCGACAGGGCGCTCGAACGGTTCTTTGCCACCGGGGACGGTCGCCGGCTCAGCGTGCAGAACCCGAGACGGATAGCCAATATCCTGCGCGCGCTGGACGACGCATCGCGCCCGGAGGATATGAATTTGTCCGGGTTTCGTTTTCATACGCTCGTTGGCCGCGACAAGGGTCGATATGCGGTCAGTGCCAGCGGAAACTGGCGTGTTACATTCGGTTGGATCGAGGGCGATGCCACCGACGTCGATCTGGAAGACTATCACTGAGGACAGGCCAATGACCCGAAAGCTCCCGAAGCGAGGTTTGCCGCCGATGCATCCCGGCGAACTTCTTCGCGAGGAAATCTTGCCGGCGCTCGACCGGTCCAAGACGGAAATCGCCCGGCTTCTCGGCGTTTCGCGTCAGACGCTGTATGACGTCCTGAAGGAACGGCAGCCGGTCACGCCCATCATGGCGTTGCGGCTCGGGAAGCTGTGCGGAAACGGTCCCGATCTCTGGCTCAATCTGCAGAAGCGATACGATCTGCATCAGGCCGAGCAGGAACTCGGCGCGAAAATCAAGCGCATTCCGACGCTGCAAGTGGCGTGAGAGCAAATAAGCGTAGCCCGGATGAGCGCAGCGATATCCGGGACCTTCATTATCAGTTCCCCGCATATCGCTGCGCTCATGCGGGCTACCTGCCGAACATGAGAGAAATCGTGAACGATCACACTTCCCCGTTCCAGTCCATCCGCAGCATCGACTACACCGTCATCCTCGTGCGCGACATGGCGGCGATGCGCCGCTTTTATGAGGGCGTCCTGCGCTTCTCCCTGACGCGTGAGCTGTCGGCAGGCTGGATCGAATATCAGATCGGGGACAACACGCTCGCGCTGTCGCGGCCGGGCCGGACGGCGAAGGATGCGCCGACGCCGAAGGGGAGCGCGTCGCTGCAGCTCGCGTTCAAGGTCGCGGTAGATGACGTCGATCGTTGCGCGGATGAGTTGGTGCGGCACGGCGTCGATTTGCTGGAGCCGCCGACGAACCAATCGTTCGGCCATCGCACGCTGTTCTTCAGGGATCCCGATGGAAACCTGCTGGAGGTATATGCGGAGATTTGACCCGGGGCGAGAACCGTAGCCCGGATGATCGAAGCGATATCCGGGATTTACCGGTCCCGCATGTCGCTGCGCTCACGCGGGCTACAGCCTTACTGCTATGCCTAATTCAGCGTCAGCCACACCAGATTGCCGTCGTGGTTGCAGGTGTTGCAGTGCGCTGGCTGGTTGAAGGTATTGGCGAGCTGCCATTCCTGCGCCTCGTTGCTCCACTGCGCGGTGGCGTGGCAGATGATGTCGTCGGAACTGCAGGCGGCGCAGACCGGCGTGGCGCGGGCGGCGCGATTGGCGACCTTCAGCTCGACCGGCTGAGGCTGCGGCCGCTCCGGCGCGGTCCGGTCTTGAGTGACCAGATCCTGCACGATTTCGAACGGGTTCATCAGCTTGACGCGTCGCAGCATGGTCTGCATCCATCTTTTGCGATTCGAGATTCGCTTCTTACAAACTAGCGAATCAGCCCGGCCGTTCCATTGCAAAATTGCGCAATCCCCGGGATTTAACTTTGTCATTTCAGAGAGGCTTCGCGCAAGGCGTCTGCTGAAAAAGGCGGCAGGTGTTGACGTATCGCAACACGTTTGGGGGCAGGCGGCTTACGCTTCGAGGTGCTTCCGTAAAATCCCGGAGAATTTGGATGCCCGGCTTCGTCTTGCGAATGGTGGCGGTGCTCGCCTGCCTCGTGCTGCCACTGCTTGACGCCGCCGGTGGCGCTGCGCAGGCACTCGATCCGGAACAGCAGCGCGCCAGGGCGATGCTGGAAAACCTGTGCGGGCGATGTCACGCCGTCGGCAAGACCGGCAAAAGTCCGAATCCGCTCGCGCCGGCATTCCGAAGTTTTGGCGAAAAGCTCTACGATACCGACATGGTGCAGCGGCTGCAGGACGGGCTGACCACGATTCATCCTGACATGCCGACCTTCCGCTTCAACCGCCACGAGGCCGCCGCTGCGGTGAATTACCTCAGGTCCATTCAGAAGAGCAGGTGACGCGTGCGCCTGGCCGATGCAAAACGACCGGCAGTGATACCGGGCCGAATAATGATGTTATCGCTTCGTGCCGTCCCGGGCTGTTGAACCGCACTCAGGCGCGGCGCAATCGGCGGCTCATGCCGCCATTGCCTGCAGCGCTTCGACGATGCGCTGCTGGTCATAGGGTTTTGCGAAGAATCGCGCGCCCTCGGGGAGGTGGCAGGGCGCGACGGCGCTGTGCCCGGATACCACGACGATCCGTATCGGCGGCCATCGGTTGCGGATCGCGGCCGCAAGCTTGATCCCGTCCATCGAGCCCGGCATCTCGACGTCGGTAAACACGATCCGGATATCCTGCCGCGCCTCCAGGATGGCGACGGCCTCGTCGGCATTTCCCGCATATAGCGGCTGCAGGCCGGCCTCTTCGACAAGGGTCCCCGCCAGCAACAACAGGAGAGGTTCGTCTTCCACCACCAGCACCACGGTCGGTTTATCCATGCGATTGTCCGATCTGGTGTTCGATGAGATGGAGTGGTGCGCGAAACTCGGCGCTGAATCCGGAGTCTGCAAAAGTCTTCCGCACGGCGCCGGTTCCGACCATGCCGATATCAATAAGGCGGGAGCCGAGGCCGGTACGTTCGGGAGGCGCGGCCGGTGGCCCGCCCTGTTCCACCCAGTCCAGCATCAGGGCGCCATCTTCCCGGCGCCAATTCACCCGGATGACGCCGTCGGGCACGCTGAGCGATCCGTATTTGACGGCGTTGGTAGCAAGTTCGTGCAGCAGCAGGGAAAGCGAAAGCGCAGCCTTCGGTTCAAGGCTGACCTCGGGGCCCCCACAGCTGACGCGCGCCGGATCGGTGTGGGCGCTGATGGCGCCCAGCACGACATCGGCGAGCTTTGCCGACGTCCAGCTTTGCTGCAGCAGAACGTCGTGGGCCCGGCTGAGCGCTGCGATGCGCTGGTTGAATGCCTGCACCGCGACGCGATCCCCGGCGCCGCGCAGCGTCTGTGAGGCGATCGCCTGAACCAGCGCCATCGAATTCTTCATGCGATGGCCGAGTTCCTCGTTGAGCATCACCTGCTGCTGCTCGGCGTTGCGGCGCACGGTGATATCGTTGAAGAGGATCGCAACCTGGCGCGCCGCGCGTGGTCCGATCCTGAACGCACGGACATCGTACCAGCGATGATCCAGCGCCGTCGCCTCGTGCTCGAAACGAACCGGCTCGCCGGTCAACGCGACCTTGCCATAGATTTCAAACCAGTACGCCTCGTGATCCGGCGCAAGATCGCGCATCCACTTTCCGGTGGCATCGTCGAGGCCCGTCTGCTCGACAAAGGCTTCGTTCACCTCGACGAACCTGTAGTCGCGGGGTGAGCCGTCCTTGTTGAACGCCATCTCGATGACGCAGAATCCCGCATCGAGCGAATTGAACAGCGAGCGATAGCGGTCGTCGCTGATTTCGAGTGCGGCCTGCGCGATCTTGCGCTCCGCTACCTGCTCGCGCAATTCGGACGCGCGTTCATCGTGCAAGACGATCAGCCGGCGCTGGTCGAGCAGCGTCATTACCTGGCGCGCCAGTGCTTCGATCGCGGCGATCTGCCCGGCATCGAGGCCACCGGAGCGCGGCACCGTGTCGATCACGCAGATCGTGCCGATCACCAGGCCGGAAGCCGCGATCAGCGGCGCACCGGCGTAAAAGCGGATGAACGGCTCGCCGGTCACGAGCGAATTGTCCCTGGTCCGCGCGTCCAGCGTCAAATCGGGAATGTTGAGCGTTTCACGCTGCGCCAGCGCATGCGCGCAGACCGACTGGTTGATGGGCGTCTCGCAGATGTCCAGCCCGGAAACGGCCTTGAACCACTGCCGGTCCCGATCGACGAGGCTGACCAGGGCGATCGGCGTCTTGCAGATCTGGCGGGCGAGCGTGACGACGTCGTCGAAACCCGGTTCGGGCGGGGTATCGAGAATGTCGTAATCTTCCAGAATTTGGAGGCGCTGGGGATCATGGACCGCCGCCGGGATGTCAGTCATGGGTACAGGGCATTCGGATTACGGCGTCCGGGGCAGACAGTTCCGACCATGAGATGATCGCGGTGCGTCAACCAACCATCTGGGGGACTGCCGGTTCCCGGGATTCTGGAGATGGGGACGCCCGGGGGTCCCTGCGCGCGGAAACTGATTTTCCCAGCCATTTCAAGCTGATTTGCCCGGTCCAGCCTCGCGGAAAAAAAGAAAGCGCTTCGCGCGAGGCCCAAATCAGTCCTAGAACTCCCGCCATCCCGGCCCGCAAGAGGGGCGTATCGCGATCGTCACGGACGTGGGGCTGGGTTGCGGTGGACGCGAAAGCGCCGGGCGCGCGAAGGAATTGCAGGGCGGGTTTCCCGTGAGCGATGCCAGCGCGCAAGACGACCGGTGCAGTCGCGGACGGCAAAGGCGTGTGGTTCTGGCACCCGTGGCTGGTGTCAAGCCGGCGGAGATTTTCCGGGCCCAACCGGGCTTCGGGGAATCGTCAATTCGCCGGCGATGGAGGCAAGAGGAATTCGTCTCCAGGGAGAGCGCGCTATAAGCCGTAAAACCATTGCGCAGGGAAGGCCGGATGCCCCGGCTGATACCTGTATGCTCGTGTGCGCTTCTGCTTGCTCATTGCACACGAGATCGCGGGTGCCAGCCAGCACCCGGCCTTCCCTGCGCCCTCTGAATTTGGAGGGCTGAGAATTCAAGCACAACTCGGGCGCATCGCGCCGCGGGAATGCGAGGCCATGTCTATCCACGTCATTGCGAGCGCAGCGAAGCAATCCATCTGCGCCGCTTCACGCTCAACCGTCATCGCCCGCGAAGGCGGGCGATCTAGTATTCCAGAGACGTCAGTGATTGAAACGAGAAGCCGCGGCGTACTGGATGCCCCGCCTTCGCGGGGCATGACGAATGGTGATGGGGCGATTAATCCTCACAACTCCCGTGCATTCGAAAACGCGAACGAACTCACCCGCCGCGTGTTCTCATCCAAAATCAGCGTCCGCGTGATCGGCGGCTCGGCGCGCTGGCTGCAGTTTTCGCGCTCGCAGAGCCGGCAGTTGACGCCGATCGGGGTGCCCTCCGCCTTCTCCAGATCCATTCCGGCGGCATAGACGAGTTTGGCCGCATGGCGGATTTCGCAGCCGAGACCGATCGCAAAGCGCGGCTGCGGCTGCGGGTGCGGCGCCACCGGGCGGCGCACCATCTGCGCGATCGAAAAGTAGCGCGTGCCGTCGGGCAGTTCGATCACCTGCTTGAGCAGGCGGTCCGGCGTGTCGAAGGTCGAATGCACGTTCCACAATGGACAGGTGCCGCCGAATTTCGAAAACGGAAACGTGCCGGAGGAAAATCGTTTGGAGACGTTGCCGGCATTGTCGACGCGCAAGCAGGAAGAACGGCACGCCGCGCGCGTTCGGCCGCTGCAGGGTGGTGAGGCGGTGGCAGACCTGCTCGAAGCCGGCATTGAAACGCTGCGCCAGCACATGCACGTCGTAGTTCAGCGTCTCGGCCGCGCTGTGGAACGGCTGATAGGGCATCATCACGGCGGCACCGAAATAATTTGCCAGCGTAATCCGATAGAGTCGCCGCGGGGTGTCATCGAGCGGACCGGCGCGATTGACGATGGCGTCGATGCTGGCGCCGCATTCGGTAAGCCCAATCTGCAGCGCGAGCTGGAACGCGCGGCCGGAGCCGTCGACCAGTTCGGAGATCAGAAGCTGCCGGCGATGCCGGTCGAACCGCCGCAGCGTCTCGCGCATCACGTCGACAGGCATGATGCGGGTGACGATCGAATGCTTTTCGCGCAGGCGCGCGGAGAGGGCGGCAAACAGCTCCTCGGCGGCAACGTTGAGTTCGTCGCGCAGGTTTTCCGCGGCCTGTTCCAGCTCCGGAAAATAATTGCGATTGGCCTCGATCAGGTCGCGCACGCGCTCGATCGGGTTGGCCTCGAACCGCGTGCCCTCGTCGCGGTCGGCCATCTGCGCCGCCACCAGCGTCTCGCCGCGGCGGGCCTCGGTATAGGCGGCGTAGAGCCGCTGCAGGGAGTGTGTGACGCCGGGGCACAGTTCCGCGAGATCGCGCAGCTCCTGCTTCGGCAGGTCGATCTGCCGGAACAGCGGGTCGGAGAAGATCTCGTTCAGCTCGGCGAAGAACCGGTCCTCGTCGGCGGTGGCGAGGTCGCGCAGATCGAGGTCATAGGTCTCGGCCAGCCGGAGCAGGATCTGCGCCGTCACCGGCCGCTGGTTCCGCTCTATCAGGTTGATATAGCTCGGAGAAATGCCGAGGCCCTCGGCGATCTGGGTCTGCGACAGCCCGAGCTGCTGGCGAATTCGCCGGAAGCGGGGGCCGACGAAAAGCTTCTTACCGGAATCGGTGGCCATTTGAGTTCCCTAGCTCTTTCAACGGGTTCGGTTCGCCTCTCCCCGTTCTTCACGGGGAGAGGTCGGCGCGCAGCGCGGGGTGAGGAGCTCTCTCCGCGAGTTGAAAGCGTGGAGAGAGCCCCTCACCCCGACCCTCTCCCCGCAAGAGCGGGAGAGGGAGAAACGGCAGTCCAACGGCCTCATGTTGTGACAAAAGTTACAAAATTACATCTGTGACAAGTTTATATGTTACAATACATCACCAATCAAAAACAAGCCATCTATACGAATTTCCTCTTTTGGCGTTTAGCTCTCGGCACGTTTCGCAATGCACTGTCAAGAATGTCGATTGAAGGGATACGCACATGAACTACCAGCCGCGTGGCATCAGCGATCAGGCCATTCAGGGACCCGCTTCCTATGCAAGCGAGCTCGGCGCTGCCAAGGCGCTCCTCGAGACCCAGCCGACCTGGAACGGCGTCACCGCCGAAGCCGTGGCGCGGATGCGTCTGCAGAACCGCTTCAAGACCGGCCTGGACATCGCCCGCTACACCGCGGCGCTGATGCGCGCCGATATGGCGGCCTATGACGCCGATCCCACCAAGTACACCCAGTCGCTCGGCTGCTGGCATGGCTTCATCGCGCAGCAGAAGCTGATTTCGATCAAGAAGCACTTCGGTGGCAAGACCGATCGTCGCTATCTGTATCTCTCGGGCTGGATGATCGCAGCACTGCGCTCCGAATTCGGACCGCTGCCCGACCAGTCGATGCACGAGAAGACCTCGGTGCCGGCGCTGATCGAGGAGCTTTATACGTTCCTCCGTCAGGCGGACTCCCGGGAAATGAACGACATCTTCCGCGCCATCGACGCTGCTCGCAAGGCAGGCGACAAGGCGAAGGAAAAGGAGCTGATCGAAAAGATCGACAACTTCCAGACCCATGTCGTGCCTGTCATCGCCGACATCGACGCCGGCTTCGGCAATGCCGAGGCGACCTATCTGCTCGCCAAGAAGATGATCGAAGCCGGTGCATGCGCCCTGCAGATCGAAAATCAGGTCTCGGACGAAAAGCAGTGCGGTCACCAGGACGGCAAGGTGACGGTGCCGCACGAAGTCTTCTTGGCGAAGATCCGGGCCTGCCGCCATGCGTTCCTTGAACTGGGCGTCGAAGACGGCGTCGTCGTGACCCGCACCGACTCGCTCGGTGCCGGTTTGACGCAGCAGATCGCCGTCAGCCACAAGCCCGGCGACATCGGCGATCAGTACAACAGCTTCCTGGATTGCGAGGAAGTGACGCCCGAAAACGCCAGGAACGGCGATGTCATCATCAATCGCAACGGCAAGATGATGCGTCCGAAGCGGCTTGCCAGCAACCTCTACCAGTTCCGCGCCGGAACGGGTGAAGATCGCTGCGTGCTTGATAGCATCACCTCGCTGCAGAACGGCGCCGACCTGCTGTGGATCGAGACCGAGAAGCCGCATATCGAGCAGATCGCCAAGATGGTCGACCGCATTCGCGAAGTGATTCCGAACGCGAAGCTGGCCTACAACAACTCGCCGTCGTTCAACTGGACGCTCAACTTCCGTTGGCAGGTGTATGACGCGATGAAGGAAGCCGGCAAGGATGTCAGCAAGTATAACCGCGCCGAACTGATGAAGGTGGAATACGACGATACGCCGCTGGCCATTGAAGCCGACGAGCGCATCCGCACCTTCCAGGCCGATTCGGCCAAGCGTGCCGGCATCTTCCACCACCTGATCACGTTGCCGACCTATCACACGGCAGCGCTGTCGACCGACAATCTCGCAAGAGAGTATTTCGGCGACCAGGGCATGCTGGGTTATGTGAAGAATGTTCAGCGCCAGGAGATCCGTCAGGGCATCGCCTGCGCCAAGCATCAGAACATGGCCGGCTCCGATATCGGTGACGAGCACAAGGAATATTTCGCCGGTGAAGCCGCGCTGAAGGCGGGCGGCGCCCACAACACGATGAACCAGTTCGGCTAACACACAGCGAACGACAAGCAGGAGACTAGTCATGACGAAGAGCAATTTCTGGGTGATTGGCGGCGAGTTCGGATCGATGAACTTCCACAAGCTCGTGGAAGGCTCCGCCCAGGTACAGGGACCGTTCAAGACCCGCGCAGAGGCCGAAGATGCCTGGCGCACGGTCTCGGAAGAGAACCGCCACAAGGCCGGCGTGCGCTTTTCGATCGTCGAAGAGCCCTCCCGCGTCTCGGCCTGATAAGATCTAGGGAAGCGACCAAGGACAGGCGGCCCCATCCGGAAAACCGGGTGGGGCCGTCTGCGTTTCTGCTCCCTCTCTCGCTTGCGGGGGAGGGCCGGGGTGGGGGTGCCTCAGC
Source organism: uncultured Alphaproteobacteria bacterium (assembly GCA_963816815.1). GTDB lineage: Bacteria > Pseudomonadota > Alphaproteobacteria > Rhizobiales > Xanthobacteraceae > Bradyrhizobium. Next base: position 119,726 of record CAWFMW010000020.1, on the reverse strand, counting down.
GACCTCAGAACCCAGTGGACCGCTAACCCATTGCAAATAAACAGCCATTGCGCGCGAGGTAGTTACTGATAGGTTAACCGGGTCCATCTCTCAGGATAAAGGCGGCTACCGATGGCAGAAGCGCAAAATACCGGCAACGAGGCCCGCGACATGCGACCGACGCGGCTGCGCGATGCGTTGCGCCGGGCCCGCATCGAGGCCGCCGACCGCACCGGCGTCGTGGTCGAACTCCGCGATGCCGAGGTCGCCCGGCTCGAGATCCTGAACGAGGCGCTCGATCCGCTGTTCGCCGAGGTGCCCGAGCAGGTCGACCTGTTCGATCGCGGCGTCAGCCAGGGCGAGACGCCGCGGCTGTGGGTCGACGTGGTGGCGCATGTGGTGATGGGGCGCGACAAGCGCATCTACCGCTTCGTGCAGGATACCCGCTTCGGCCGCATCGTGATCGCCGAGTCGCATGACGTGCCCGTCATCGTCGATGCCGTCACCGGCTATGTCGCGCGACGCATGATTGAGCGCGAACATGCGATGGTGGCAACGCCGGTGACCGTCGAGCCGGTCGTGGAGAAAAAGCCGCGCCGCCGCGGCTTCGGGACCTTCGTGCTCGGCTTCGTGCTGGGTGCGGTGGCGCTGTTCGGACTGGCGCTGTATGCGAGCTTGCGAAACTTCTGAGGCCGAACGGCAGCGGATGGAACACAGTGTCAGCGCATCATGACCGTACCGGTAACGTCATCGTGGCGGCGATTGTGTTCTTCATCGGCGCCTGGCCTGTACGGCAAGTGGCGCACGCTGCGGCGCGCGGAATTCATCCGCACCTTCCGCTGGCCGCGCGGGTTGCTCGAACGGCTGGAGAAGCATCATCCCGGCTTCGAGCGCAAGGACAGCGCGCTGGTCTCGCGGGGCCTGCGGCAATTCTTCCTCGCCTATCTGATGAGCGGCAAGCGCCACGTCTCGATGCCCTCGCAGGTCGCTGACGATCTCTGGCACGAATTCATCCTGTACACCCGCGACTACGACGCGTTCTGCCGCCGCGCCTTCGGCGACTTCCTCCACCACACCCCCGCCGTCGTCCTCAGCGAGCACCGCAAGAGCAACGAGGGCCTGCGCCGCGTCTGGTGGTATTGCTGCAAATACGAGAACATCGATCCGGTCAGTCCGACGCGCCTGCCGCTATTGTTTGCGCTCGACAGCAAGTTCAATATCGCCAACGGATTCGTCTATCATCCCGACTGCAAAGCGCTGCGCAAGAACGGCAGCGGCGACGGGCAATGCGGCGGCGATTTCTCGGATACGTCGTTCGACGGCAGTTCGGACGGGTTTGGCGATACCGGCAGCGACGCAAGCGGTGATGGCGGCGGCGGCGACGGTGGTGGTGGCGACGGGGGCGGCGGCTGCGGCGGTGGAGATTGAGGACGCGCCTACAGCAGCGTCGCCTGCTTGATCTGCTTGACGCGAAAGTCGGTGTCGATGGCGCGTACGGTCTGCACGCAGCGCCATTTTTCGCCGTCGCGCGCGATCGAAAACAGATTATACGCCGCGGCCGGATAATGCCGGTGCGCCAGCGCCGACGCCGACGGCACGCCGACTGCGGGGATCTGCCGTTCGGCGCCTTCGAGCCACACCGTCGAATGGATGTGGTCGTGGCCGTGCAGGACCAGTTCGACGCCGCGCCGCTTCAGCACCGCCGGAGCGCCTTCGAATCGGTCAGCCGCTTCATCCGCGAGTTCGAGTGCAGCGGATGATGCACCAGCAGCACGCGGAAGGCGTCTTCGGCCGACAATTTTGCCAGCCGGCGATCGAGTGCATCGAGCTGCGCGCGGCCGAGCTTTCCCGTTGCCATCAGCGGAAGCGTAGGCACCGCGGAGGATACGCCGATCAGCGCCAGCGGTCCGCGGCGGCGCACGAACGGGAACGCTGCGCTGTCGGCCTCGGCGGCGTCGGCGCGCAGATAGTCCTCGAACATATCAGCGAAATGATGCCGGGTGGCGCGGACATAGGCGTCGTGATTGCCGGGAACGACGGTGACTTCGCGCGGCGGGCCGACGCTTTCGAGCCAGGCCTGCGCCGGGGAAAATTCCGCCTCCAGCGCCAAATTGACGAGATCGCCGGTCACCGCGATGTGGTCCGGCCGCTGCGCCTGCATGTCGGCGACCAGCGCGTCCAGCACCTCGCGGCGGTGATATTTGTGGCGGTTGCGGGTCCAGTTCAGATAGCCCAGCGCACGCTTGCCGGCGAGATCGCGAAGCCGCGCCTCGGGCAACGGCGGCAGATGCGGATCGGACAGATGCGCCAGCGTGAAAGTTTCGGTCATTCGCGCTCCGCCGCATTCGCTGTGATATAGAGCCGTCGCACGATCATCCCGGCGATATAAGGATCAAACGTGATAGCTGTCCATCCGAGGTTTGCGTGACGGTGCTGCAGGCCTTGCGAATACGCCTCGAACCGCAATTGCGGCGGGCTTTCCACCTCTATTGGCGGATCGCCCGCGGCATGACGCTGGGCGTCCGCGGTGTCGTGCTCGATGGCGGTAACAAGGTGTTTCTGGTCCGGCACAGCTATGTCGCCGGCTGGCACCTGCCGGGCGGCGGGGTCGAGGTCGGCGAAACCTTTCGCGAAGCCTTGCGGCGGGAGCTTTCGGAGGAGGGGCGGATCGAACTGACCGCGGAGCCGGTCCTGCACGGCCTGTTCTTCAACGGCCACGTCTCCCGCCGCGACCATGTCGCCGTCTACATCGTCAGGCAGTTCCGGCAGGACCGGCTGCCGGAGCCCAACCACGAGATCGTCGAGTGCGGGTTCTACGATGCCGGCGCACTGCCGGCGGACACGACCCAAGGCACGCGGCTGCGGATCGCCGAAGTGCTCGACGGTGCGGCGCCGATTGCGACCTGGCGCTAGGATCTGCTCGTGCTAGTAAATCCAATAGCGCAGATATCGGATGCCGGGGCGGCCAGACAAGAATGAAGATTCTGAAGATCCTGTGCGCGATCGGCTTCCTCACCGTGCTGGCCAGCAACATCTGGTCGATATCGACCTGGATCGAGGCCCGCGGGGTCTATGACGATATCTGCTATCTTCGCCAGGCGCATTTATTCGAGAGGTTCGGTCTCCGTGGCATCGATACCAACATTGTCCTGGATGACGATCAGTATTTCGCTGGCAGGCTGAAGGCGATCGGCTTTCCGGAGTGGAAGGATGTGAAGCGATTTCCCTGCCACACCTGGATTCCGGATGCCGAGAAATATGTGCTGCAATATCCGCCGGGGACGGGCTTTATCCTCTCGCTGTTTCCCGCTGGATTCCAGGTCATCCCGCTCTACGTACTGGCGTCGGTCATAGCCGTTGGCTTTTCGTTGATTGCGCTGACCTATGCGGTCACTTTCTATCGGCTGCTACTGGTGACCGCATTTGGCGACAGTGCGATCTATCTGATGATCAATCCGACGAAGGCGAGCTACTCGGTGGCGCCCACGATGATGGTTTGCGCGCTCGCAGGCTTTCTGACGGCGAAGTTGTTCAAGGCCGAGCCGCGGAATCAGGTGTTGCTGTGGGCGCTGCTGGGACTCTTGATCGGACTCTCCGTCAATTTCCGCCTGCCCAATTTGTTTCTGGCGGCGGGCTATTGCCTGTATCTTGCCGGCGCGTTCCTGCTGGCGCGCAGCAGGGAGACTTTCCTGCAGGGGGCATCGTTCGGGATCGCCTTCCTGATCGGGATCGCGCCGACGCTGATCGCGAATGCGATCAATGCGGGCAGTCCGTTCTCGACCACCTATGGCGGCGTCGACGTCGCGCCGCCCGAGCTGAATCCGGCTGTACTGTTAAGCTATCTCGTTGACGTTCAATTCATCTTGCTGGCGATATCTGTCGGCTGGACGGTCTTGCTCTGGCGCTTCGGTCGGGGCCGCGCCCGGCAGGTCACCGGTCTGGTCGCCCTGAACCTCGCGGTAAACCTGATTTTCTTCATGACCCATCCGATATTTACGCCATATTATATCATTCCGATCGACATGCTCTCGCTCTGGACCTTGCTGTTCGCAACGCTCGATCTGCGCGGCGAACGGGCTGCGGACCGTGCGGCCTTTCCTCAACCGGCCAACGCCTGATTGCGGTATGACGCGCCATGGACGGACTTGAATCGGTGAGCCGGCAATGACGACAACAGCGCTGCGGATTGCGGTTCTGGTGCCGTGCTTCAATGAGGAAGCTGCGGTCGCTACCGTCGTTTCCGATTTCCGCAAGGCGCTGCCGACGGCCGAGATTTTTGTCTACGACAACAATTCAAAGGACCGCACCGTCGAGGTGGCGCGCGCGGCCGGCGCCATCGTGCGCAGCGAGCGTCGCCAGGGCAAGGGGCACGTGGTGCGGCGCATGTTCGCCGATGTCGATGCCGACATCTATGTGCTGGTCGACGGCGACGCGACCTATGATGCGCCGAGCGCGCCGCGCATGATCGACAGGCTGATCAACGAACACCTCGACATGGTGGTGGGCTTTCGCGTCGACCAGTCGGTCGCCGCCTACCGGCCCGGCCACCGCACCGGCAACTGGATGCTGACGTCATTTCTTTCCGCGGTGTTCGGCCAGGCGTTCAAGGATATCCTTTCCGGCTACCGCGTGTTCTCCCGCCGCTTCGTCAAATCCTTTCCGGTGCTGTCCGACGGCTTCGAGATCGAAACCGAGCTCAGCGTGCACGCGCTCGAACTGGCGCTGCCGGTGACGGAAGTCGAGACGCCGTATTATGCCCGGCCGGAGGGATCGGTCAGCAAGCTCAACACCTGGCGCGACGGTTTTCGGATTCTCGGCACCATCCTGAAGCTGTACCGGTCGGAAAAGCCGCTGCGGTTCTTCACGGTCATCGGCGCGTTCCTGGTGCTGGTCTCGATCGGCCTCGCGATTCCCGTGATCATCACCTATCTCGAGGAAGGCCTCGTGCCGCGGCTGCCGACCGCGGTGCTGTCGATGGGCCTGATGATCGTGGCGGTGCTGTCGGTAACCTCGGGGCTGGTGCTGGACACGGTGACGCGCGGCCGCCGCGAGATGAAGCTGTTGGCCTATCTGTCCCAGCCGGCCAGCAAAAGCGATTAAGGCAATTCGGGGATTGCCGTCTCCGGCGATGGACCGCGCCGCCGCCAGATGCTATCTCGCGCCCCATCATGAGCGAACTTGACGTCACCATATCAGCCGAAACCCTCAAGGACGCGCAGGCGATCGAACGCCTGCATGAGCGCACCTTCGGTCCCGGCCGTTTCGTGCTGAGCGCCTATCGCCTGCGCGAGCATGTCGATCACCTGCTCGACCTCTCGTTCACGGCGCGGATCGGCACGTTGCTGGTCGGCTCGGTGCGGCAGTTGCCGATCTGCATCGGCGACACGCCGGCCCTGATGCTCGGACCGTTGACGGTCGAGCCGCCGTTCCGCAGCCGCGGCGTCGGCCGCATGCTGCTCGATCGCTCGCTGCGGGACGCCAAGGCCAAGGGCCATCGTCTCGTCATTCTGGTCGGCGACGAACCCTATTACAGCCGCGTCGGCTTCAAGGTCATTCCGAAGGGACGGGCGACCATGCCGGGTCCAGTCGATTACAGCCGCCTGCTGGTGGTGGAACTGGTCGAGGGCGCGTTCGAAGGCGTCTCCGGCGACATCCGGCCGGACTGGAGCAAGGCGCGGTAGCGTAACGCATCGGCCGGGACGATCGGGCCGCTCGGCGTCGTTCGCAGGTCAGTGAGACGATTTTCGTCTGACGCCGGTCGTCTCTCCGGCAGGTCGGGTACCGCCCGCGGCCTGCTGCAATTCGTGCCGGAATTCATCGCGCTTTTCGTGGATTGAGGCGACGACCAGCCCCATGGCAACGCCGAGGCCGATCAGGGCTGCTTCCGACAACAGCAAGCTTGCTTCGATGGTCTCGGGCACGGCGTCGGTGACGCCGATCTGGTAAAGATGCCGTGCATGCTCCGCGTCGCGGGCGCGCGACACCACCAGCATGTCTTGCCTGAGCGCGCGAACCTGCGCGACAATTTCGTCGATGCCTTTGGCTTCGTTGATGGTGACGATGACAGCCGCGGCCTCCATGAGGCCGCAACTTTTCAGAAATTCCGGATTGGTCGCGTCGCCGTAATAGACGGTGCGTCCCTGGCGGCGCTGCTCCGGCACTGCTGCAGCGTCATTGTCGACAGCAATATACTTGAACTGATGCCGATCCAGCATCGTGCAGACGACCTGTCCGACCCGGCCATGTCCGATGACGATGGCATGGTTGCTGCCGCCGCTCGGCGTAACGGCAAGTTCCGGATCGAGCGGCTTGTCCTCGCGCACCATTGGCGCGAGCCGCCGCGCGACGTGGGAAAGTGCGGGAATGAACACCATGGTCAGCGACGTCAGCGCGACCGTGAAGCTCGACACCTTGGCATCGACCAGGCCGAGCGTTGTCGCCATGCCGATGGCGACGAAGGCGAACTCGCCGCCCGGGCCGAGCAGGAGGCCTACTTCGATCGACGCGCGCCAGGAAAGCCGATAGAGCCGGGCGAGGGCGGTGAGGATAAGGGATTTCACGGCGACGAGCGCAATCGCGCTTCCAAGCAGCCAGACGGGGTCGCGGGCGAGTTCTCGGAAATCGATGTTCATGCCGACTGTAAAAAAGAACAGGCCGAGCAGCAGACCCTTGAAAGGATCGATGGCGGTCTCGATCGCCTTGCGGAATTCGGTCTCGGCGAGCAGCAGGCCGGCGACGAAAGCGCCAAGCGCCATGGAGAAGCCGGCCGCGGCTGAGGCCACCCCGGTTGCGACGATCACGAACAGCGTGGTCGCCACGAACAGGTCGCTCATGCCCACGGACGCGACCAGACGGAACAGCGGCCGCATCACCACGCGGCCGACCACGACGATCACGAAGAGCGCGATGACCGCGTTGGCGATTGCCAGCATGAGGGCGCCGGCAACCGAACCGGAGTCGCCGGCGCCGAAGATCGAGATGAACAGCAGCAGCGGCGCCACCGCCAGGTCCTGCGCCAGCAGGATCGCGAAGCTGGCGCGGCCCGCACTCGTGTTCAGCCGTCCCTGCCTCGAAAGCACGTCGACGACGATGGCGGTCGACGACAGCGCCAGGCAGGCACCGACGATGAGCGGCACCGGCGGCTTGCCACCCGCGAGGATCGCGACTGCGCCGATCGCGGCGGCGGAGAACACGATCTGCAGGCTGCCCAGTCCGAAAACCAGGCGGCGCATCGTCTTCAACCGCTCATAGGACAGTTCCATGCCGATCAGAAACAGCAGGAACACGATTCCGAGGTCTGCGAAACCGGCGACGTTCTTGGCGTCGACCACGGTGAACCAGTACAGGAACGGGAATTGGCCGATAAACGAACCGAGCCCCAGCGGACCCAGGATCGCGCCCGCACCGAGATAGCCGAGGACGGGATTGAAGCCGAACCGGCGCACCAACGGAATGACGATGCCCGCGGTGCCGAGCAGGACAAGGGCATCGCTGTAGACGGCAATGTTGATCGCGGAGGCCATCTTCCATGTTCGTCAGCTGATGTCGGGCAAGGCGTATCCTGGACGATGCGGTATCCGTATCCGGTATCCGCATCGTCCACGCCGACGTTAGCTGGTGCCACCAGCCAACGCCACCCGTCAGGATCTGAGCTAGAACTTCAGATTGGCAAACGCGCGCACGCCGATGCCCGGCATCAGAACCTGGTCCTTGGTGTACGACACCGAATTGCGGATATTCTCGTTCAGCAAATTGTTGCCGACGAGGCCGATCGTCATTTCGCGCGCGCCGAACCAGGACGGATCGAGTTTGGTCCTGTAGCTGACCTCGGCCTTCAGCAGATTATAGCCCGCGGTCGGCGTCTCGCCGATCGGGGCTATATCGTTCTGCGCGAAGGCGTGCAGCAGGTTGATCCGCGTCAGCCAGTTGGCGTCGCGCCAGAACAATCCGCCGCCGACGCGCACCGGCGGGATGCGCGGGACATTGCTGCCGTCGCTGAAGGTGGCGCGCACCACATCGAACTGGTTCTCGATGCCCCAGATGCCGCCGTTGAGCGGGCCGATATCCAACTGGCTTTGGAATTCGCCGCCGCGGAAGGTGGCGTCGCGTTGCGAATAGATCGCCTGATTCAGTTCGAGCGGAGCGGCCGGATCGGCAGGGCTCGACACAGGCGACATCCTCGCAGGTGTTGCCGGTGAGGCGGCGGTAAATGAAGCCGTTGAATTTGGTGTAGTAGGCGGTCGCTTCGAACCTGAAAGGCCCTGTCGCCTTGCGCAGTCCGATCTCGATCGTCTTGGCGGTTTCGATGCCGAGGTTGGGATTGCCGATATCGAAGGTGCCGGTGGCGTCGTGCGCCCCGCGCGAAAACAATTCCGCGGGCTTTGGCGCGCGCTCGACATATTGCGCGGTGATGCTGGCCACCAGTTGGCCCGGCAGATTCTGGATCAGGCCGATGCTCGCGCTCTTCGGCGTGAAGTTCAGGTTGCGCGCGACCGGCGGCCCGATATCGCCGGGGTTGGCGTTGAGGTCGAACAGTTCCGGAATGAACGACGGCGTCGTGCCGCTGAGGCTGACATGCTCGATGCGGCCGGCAATCTGCGCCTTGGTGCTCTCGCTGAACTTGAATTCGTTGAAGACATAGCCGGCGACCTTGGTGTTTTTGTTCGGGTCCCACAAGCCGTTGAGTGGGCTGCCCGGATCGTCCGGGCTCGGCGCCGTCAATTGCTGGTGGCTGGCCTGCAGGCCGAAGGCGGTGGTGACGGCGGCAAAGCGCGCGTTGAAAGGCGTCATCTGAACTTCGACGCGGCCTTCCTGTTCCTTGTTGGTAAAGGTCTGTCGCACGCCCAATGACGCGAGGTCGGCGGGATCGGCGAGACCGATCTCGTTGTGTTTGTAGTCGGTGGCGCTGGCCCAGAACCTGACGGCATCGATCGCCGCCGCGTCGGGCCGGTATTCGCCCTTGGCCGAAAACTTGGTCTGGTGCGCCTCGATCCTGGTCTGGTGATCGGCGCCGTCGATGCCCGGGATGCGATACAGCGCGTCGTTCTGCGTGATCGCAGCGCCAATGAAGCCGCCATGGAAGATGTAGGAGCCGCCGACCGAAGCGCCGTCGGCCTGTGCGGCAGAGTTCGGTTGCCTGCCGTTCACAGGCCGCGTCTGGTCGAACAGATAGGGATAGCCGGGAATGCCGTAATCGCCGGCCTTGCGGCCATAGGCATCGGCGTGGACGGCAAAATTGCCGCTGCCGGCATCGAGCAAAATGCCGCCTTCGACGCCGCGATCGACCGAACTGACGGCCGTGCGGGTCTCGACGGTCACGCATGATGCGGATTGCGCATCCGCCAGCGGCGCCTTGACCGGCAGCCCGTAGCTCCGGAACGGCGCCGCCGGGCAGGAGGGCAGGGCATCCGGAATGCGGTTGTTGGTGGCACTGACGACGCCGCCGATCGAGGTCGAGCCGTAGCGCAAGGCGGCAGGGCCACGCACCACTTCGACCTGGTTGGTGGCCAGCGGATCGATCGGCACGAAATGATCCTCGCCGAGATCGGAGACGCCGCCGCCGCCGGTACCGTTCTCGACGATGCCCACTCTATTGCCGTCGAGGCCCCGGATGATCGGCCGGCTGGAGGCGCCCGGCGCGAAGCTGGAGCCGGTGATGCCGGGTTTCGAAAACAGGAGATCGCCGAGCGTCGCGCTGGCGGAACGGCGGATTTCCTCATTCGGCACGACCGTGACGGTCGCGAACTGATCGGTGACGACGGGCAGCACGCCCGGTTGGGGCGCGGCGGCAACGGGTGCGGCTTGTGGTTCTGCTGCCGGTTGCCGGTTCTGGCCGGGCGCCGCGCGGGCGACCCGCGCGGGTGTGCGCGAAGGCACTACCGGCTTTCGCCGCACGATCGGGCTCGGCGCCGTCACGGTGATCTCAGGCAGTTGCGTCGATGTCGCTGCCGCGTCCTGCGCCATCGCGCCATCGACCATCGCGCATAGCAATAGCCAGCTTGCTCCACCGAAATGGAACGCTCGGTTCTTCTTTGATGTCATTGTCCTGATCCTGATTCCGTCGGTGTGCGACGGATCGATTCCGATTTTCCCTCGGCGGATCAGCCGCGTGGTGCGGCGATCCCTTTGGGAGTGCGTCAATCAATCGAGGTCAGGAGACGGGAGGCGCCCGGGACTGGAACGCAGGGTGGAGCGAGCCGAGATGCGCGAACTCGGCACCGGTGGTCAGGTGCAGCAGTTCGGCCGCCTGCGGCAGCTCCAGCAGCGGCGGTGTGGCGAACAGGAAATTGTTGGCCAGCGAGAGGACAGCGCAGATCGCGCAGTCGGAGCTATGTTGATTGGTATCGTTGTTGGAAGGTTGCTGGACGGCTTCGGAGGGCGCCCCCTGGACAGCTAGGGTAGCGGCAACGGCGAGGTTCGTATCGGTCAAACCGGCCCGAAGTGCCGGTGCGGCGCGCGCGGCTTCCCCGTGGAAATGTCCGAACGACAGCGCAAACTGGATCGCGAGCGCAAATAGCGCCAGCCGCGAGCCGGTTTTCACGTGTTTTCGGAACCAGTTCATCCGGGCCTTCGTCCTAATGTTATATTATAACATCGGAAGGCCCTGACTATGTCAACCGTAGCGCGGAGCGGCCCCAGTGAAACGGCGAACGTTGTGTGATCGATGCAACGGATCGGTACCGCGAGGGCGGCGACTACCGCCCTTCGCGCACCCACGTCGCCGCAAATGCGCCGAGCAGCAGCAACAGCCCGACCAGGCCGGCGAACATCGGCAGCACGCCGACGCCCTTCACGACACTGGCGTCGCGCATTTTCACGCCCATCCAGCCGTCGCCATGAAAAATGCCGGAGGCGCGCACCGGCACCACGCGCGGGATATCGATGCTGCCGCCGTCGGCCACGCGGAGGGCGTCGCCGCCGGTCGCCTGCGCCAGCGGCTTCAGCATTTCGGTGGTGGAGGTGACTTCGGAAAATTCCTTCGGGTTGGTCGGCCCGACATTTATCAGCGCTTTGAGCGCGCCGTCGGTTGCCTGCCACAGCCCGAGTTCGTTCGCGGGAAGGGTGGAGCGCCAGGTGCCGGGGTCGCTGGCCGTCAGCGTGAGTTCCTTGGTGGCGCCGCTCGGCGACGTCACCGTCACCGGCGGCACGTTGTCGGCCATGGTCTGGCGCAGCACCACCAGATCCTTGCCCTGGATCTGCAGGCGCAGCGCTTCTTCGTCGAGGTCCGGCTGCTTCATCAACCAATGCGACATCCGCCGCAGCAAATCGAGATGCGGGCCGCCGCCTTCATAGCCGCGCGCCCACAGCCAGATATGATCCGACAGCAGCAAGGCGACCCGGCCTTCGCCGACCCGCGACAGCAACAACAGCGGCTTGCCGTCGGCGCCGGTCATGACAGGCGCGCCGGTCGCGTTGCGCGTGTCCACGGTGCGGAAGAAGCGGCTCCAGCGCGGCGGCTCGCTGGCGGAGCCTTCGAGGCCGCGCGTCACCGGGTGGCGTTTGCCGGCGTCGCTTAAGTGTGCATAGAACGGTTTTTCAGTGACGCCGACCGGTTCTGCCGGCAACACCGTGTCGAGCGGCGTGCGCCAGATGCTGGTGGTGGAGGCGTAGTCGGGGCCGGCTGACACCAGCACCGCGCCGCCGGCGCGGACGTAGCGCGCCATGTTGTCGAAATAGGGGATCGGCAGCACGCCCTGGCGGGCGTAGCGGTCGAAGATGATCAGCTGGAATTCGTTGATCTTCTGCTGGAACAGTTCGCGCGTCGGAAACGCGATCAGCGACAACTCGTTGATCGGCGTGCCGTCCTGTTTCTCCGGCGGGCGCAGAATCGTGAAATGCACGAGGTCGATGCTGGCGTCGGACTTCAAGAGATTGCGCCAGGTGCGTTCGCCGGAATGCGGCTCGCCGGACACCAGTAGCACGCGCAGCTTGTCGCGTACGCCTTCGATCGCGACCACGGCGCGGTTGTTCACCAGCGTCAGTTCGTTCTCGAGCGGCGAGGCCTCGATCTCGACGATGTTCGACCCGGCATGCTTGATGTCGACCTCGACATTGGAGGTCTGGCCGCTCACCAGCGTGCGCTCGCTGATCACCTCGCCGTCGCGGCGCACCACGATCTTCGCGCGCTGGCCGGAGACGCCCTGGTCGTCGAGCCGGTAGGTGATGGTCTGGGGCTGGCCGACGATGCCGAAGCGCGGCGCGGCCGAAATCGCGATACGGCGGTCGCGCTCGTCCTTGCGACCGGTAACGAGTGCGTGCACCGGCGCCTGGAAGCCGAGGGCGGCGGCGTTGGCCGGGATGTCATGCACCCGGCCATCCGTGATCATGAATGCGCCGGCGACGCGGTCGACCGGAACGTCTGACAGTGCCGAGGACAGCGCGCCGAACAGTTTGGTGCCGTCAGTCTCGCCGTCGGCCTGTCCGGCCTCGACGACTCGAACTTCCAGCCCCTTGATCTTCTTCAGCGTATCGACCAGCGCCTCCTGCGCCTTGGCCGTCTCCTGGTTGCGTGTGCCAAAGTTCTGGCTCGGGCTCTTGTCGATCACGATTGCCGCGACCGAGGATAGAGGCTCGCGGTCCTCGCGGGTAAAGGAGGGATTGGCCAGCGCCAGCAGGATCAGCGCTAGCGCGGCGACGCGCACGGCGGCCCCGCGTGCGCGGCCGATCAACAGCAGCACCGAGATCGCGACGATCGCGGCAAGCGCGATCCACAGCACGATGGTCGGAACGAGAGGGGTAAACGCGATGCCGTATTGCATGACCTATTGCCCCAACCGTTCGATCAGGGCCGGCGCGTGGACCTGATCCGCCTTGTAGTTGCCGGTCAGGGTGTACATCACGATGTTGACGCCGGAGCGGAAGGCGAATTCGCGCTGACGCGGCTCGCCCGGCGTCAGCGGCAGCATCGGCTGCCCGTCCGGGCGGTGCGCCCAGGCGCCGGCGAGATCGTTCGACGTGATGATGATGGGCGAGACGCCGTCGCCGCCGCGCGCCGGGCGCGAGGCCGCTTCGTCGTCATCCTCGCGCGGCAGGGTCTCGACCCAGGTCTGGCCCGAGTTGAAGCGGCCGGGGAAATCGCGCAGCAAGTAAAACGTCTTGGTCAGCACATGCTCGCGCGGCACCGGCTCCAGTTCGGGCACGTCGAGCGACGAAAGAATTTGTCGCAGCGTCTGCATGCCCGGCGTCTGCGCCGCGCCGTTCTCTCCGGGCGGCGCCTCGATGGCATCGCGGGTGTCGAACAGCACCGTGCCGCCCTGTTTCATGTAGGCGTCGATGCGGTTGATGGCATCCGGCGGCGGCTTCGGCGCGCCCGGCACGATCGGCCAGTAGATCAGCGGAAAGAACGCCAGTTCGTCGCGCGCAGGATCGACGCCGACGGGATCGCCGGCCTCGAGTGCCGTGCGCTGCGCCAGGAACAGCGTCAGTCCGGCCATGCCGGCCTTGACGATGGAATCGACGTCGGCATTTCCCGTGACGACATAGGCGAGGCGGGTCTGCGACACCGCCTTGATGGCGAACTCGTCGTTGCTTTCGGCGCGCGTCGGCGAAGGCGCGATCGAGGTCGCGGACAGAATCAGGGCCAACAGAACGGCGGCAGCCGCCGTGCGCCGCCGCCACAGGGCGGCGAGGCCCGCGCCCAGCATCGCGACCACGATCGCATCGATCAGGAACAGCGCCAACGACGACGACAGCAGAATGCCGCGCAGATCGCGCGGTTCGGCATTGGTGTAGCTGGCGCGCTGCGCGCGCAGGGCGGATGTATCGAGCGACGCGATGCGATCGGCCGGGGCCAGCGTATTGACCGCGATCGGGCCGTCGGCGGGACCGTAGAAGCCCGGCGGATGATCCGAAGTGGCGCGGTCGCGGTAGTCCGCCGGCATCGGCTTGGCGGTCGAGGGCGGCGGCCCGAATGCGCCAAAACCGTCGAGGGTGCGCAGCGGTGCTACCGTCTCGACATTGGTCGTCTCGCTTGCAACGCCCGCACCGGGCTTTGCGGTGTAGCCGGACATGTCGACCATCCGCCGCAGCATCTCGACGAAGCTGCCGGACATCGGCAGATCCGACCAGCGCGAGTTGGCGCCGACATGGAACAGGCTGACGATGCCCTTGCCGCGATGCTCGCCGGTTACCAGCGGCGTGCCGTCTTCCAGCGACGCCCAGGTCTTGGTCGCGAGCACCGCGTCCGGCTCGGCCAGCACCTGCCGGTTCACGGTGATATCCTTCGGCACGGCGAGGCCTGCGAACGGGCCATCGGCGGCGAAGGACGCCAGATGCTGCGGCTTTTCCCACGTCAGGCTGCCGCCGAGGGTGCGGCCGCCGCGACGCAGTTTCACCGGCACCAGATCGTCATCGGCCTGCGCCAGACGGGGGCCTGCGAAACGCACCAGCACGCCGCCCTGATCGATCCATGCATTCAGCCGTTCGCGGATTTCCGGCGACAGCGTGCCGACATCTGCGAGCACGATCATCGGCAGCCGCTGATCGAGGAATTGCGCGATCACCTGTTGCGCAGCGCCGCGGTCGCCCAGCCGGATGTCGGCGAACGGCGACAAGGCGCGGGTCAGGTAGAAGGTCGACGCCAATAGCGGCTGGGCGGTGTCGCTGGTAGCACCTGTGACGACGCCGACGGCGCGCCGCCGCCATCTCTTGTCGAGCAGTTGCACCGCGCCGGCCGATCGCTCGCCGGATATTTCCAGCCGCGAAATGTCGTTGCGCAGTTCGACCGGCAGATCGAACGCGGCTTCGCTCTCGCGATCCTGCATGCCGAATGCGTAGCGCGCCTCGCCGATCGGCGAGCCCTTGGCGTCGATCGCGCGAACCACGCCGGCCGCGACGCCGCCGGTGGTGCGCAGCACCTTGACCGTCATCTTGGCGGCGGCGTTTTCAGCGGCGACCAAAGCCTGCGCCGGGGCCGCGCCGCCCTCGAACACCGTCAGCTTGCGGTCGCCGATGGTCTTGCCGAGATTTTCGGTGAATTCAGCGCCGCGCCCGGTGTCGACGCCGTCGGACAGCCACGCGATCTCGGCATCTCCGGTCGCATTCAGGAAGCGGTCGAGCGCGGCAAGCGTGTCGACGCGATCGACCGAAAAGGGTTTTGGCGAAATCTGGCGCAGCGCGACCCGCGCGGTGCCGGCCGGCATCAGCGTGATGTCGCGCGCGGTCTCGGAAAGCGGAACCAGCGCGACGCCGCGGCGGTCGTTGTCGGCGTTGGCGATCAGTTCGTCCGCGGCCTTGACCCGCGTGTCCCAGCTTGCAGCCGCACTCCAGCCGTCATCGAGCAGGATCACCAATGGCGCGTTGCTGCCGCCGACCCCGGTCTGCGGATTCCAGATCGGGCCTGCGGCGGCAAGGATGACGAGCGCGGCGGCGGCGAGGCGCAGCAGCGTCAGCCACCACGGCGTGCGCGAGGGGGTTTCTTCCTTCGGCCTGATGTCGAACAACAGCCGCGTCGGCGGAAACTCGATCCGTCGCGGCCGCGGCGGCATGACGCGCAGCAGCCACCACAGCACCGGCAGGCTCAGCAGGCCCAGCAGCAGCAGCGGTTGCGCAAAGGTGAGGGGTAGCCCCGCTATCATGCGCTGCGCCCCGCTTTGACGGTTGAGCCGCGCGCGCTTCCCTTGGCTGCCATCATGCCCGAATGCAGGAACAGCAGGAGTTCGGCGGCGGAACGGCTGGTGGTGTGGGTCGAGAACAACCAGTCGAGCTTGTTGGTCTCGCTGCGGATCTCGTCGCGATGCAGGGCTACCCGCGCGACATAGTCGCTGGCCCAGCTCTCGGCGCGGCCGGCGGTGACGACGCCAAAGCCTTCCGGCTCGACGAATTCGACCCGGCCGGCATAGGGAAAGGTTTCTTCGGCGGGATCGACGATCTGGATCAGGGAACCATGAGCGCCCGAGGCTGAAAGCCCTGCGAGCATCAGCCTGATCTCGCTCATCGGCGACCACAAATCGGACAGCACGACAATTTCGGCCAGCGCCGACGGGACAAAGGACGGCGGCAGGCTCGCGCGCGCCGCATCGTCATGCAGCATCGCCTGCGCCATCTTGTCGATCACGTTGCGGCTTGCGGTCGGGTTCATCAGGCCGGGAATGCCGACGCGTTCGCCGCCCGACACCAGCAGTTCGGCGAGCGCGAACGTCACGATCAGGCCGCGCTCCAGCTTGGAGTCGCGCGCGCCTTTGGAAGCAAACGCCATCGACAGCGAACGGTCGGGCCACAGCCACACGGTATGGGCGGCCTCCCACTCCTGCTCGCGGACATAGAGATGATCGTCGCGCGCCGAGCGGCGCCAGTCGACGTTCTGCGACGGCTCGCCGGAGACGAAGCGGCGATATTGCCAAAAGCTCTCGCCGGCGCCGGCGCGGCGCCTGCCATGCAGGCCATGGATGACGTTGGCGGCAATGCGGCGTGCTTCGAGCACGAGACGGGGAAGCGAAGCGGCGAGCGTTCGGCTTTCGCCATCGGCACGTCGGATTGCTAAAATCTCCCTGGTCTCGTGGCTGGTCTCTGCAGCCATCAACCGATCCGCGTCTTCAATTGCTTGATCACGTCGGGAATGGTGCGGCCTTCCGCTCGCGCCGAGAAGGTCAGCGCCATGCGGTGCTTGAGAATCGGTTCAGCGAGATCGAGCACGTCGTCGATCGAGGGCGCGAGCCGGCCGTCGAGCAGCGCGCGGGCGCGGACCGCCAGCATCAGCGACTGGCTCGCGCGCGGGCCGGGTCCCCAGGCGATCAGCTTGTCGCCGCCATCAGGGTCAGGCCGCGCGGCGCGCACCAGTGACAGGATCGCCTCGACGACGCTGTCGCCGACCGGCAGACGCCGTACCAGTCGCTGCGCCGCGATCAGGATTTCCGCGTTCATCGATGCCTTGGCGAGCGTCTCATCCGCGCCCGTCGTCTCAAACAGGATGCGGCGTTCGGCGTCGCGATCGGGATAATCGACGTCGATCTCCATCAGGAACCGATCGAGCTGCGCCTCGGGCAGCGGATAGGTGCCTTCCTGCTCCAGCGGGTTCTGCGTGGCGAGCACGTGGAACGGCTTTGGCAGGTCGTGCCGCGCGCCTGCAACGGTGATGTGCTGTTCCTGCATGGCTTGCAGCAGCGCGGATTGGGTGCGCGGGCTGGCGCGGTTGATTTCGTCAGCCATCAGGAGCTGCGCGAATACCGGGCCGGAGATGAAGCGGAACGACCGCTTGCCGGAATTGCTTTCGTCCAGCACCTCGGCCCCCAGAATATCCGACGGCATCAGGTCCGGCGTAAACTGGATGCGCTTGGCGTCCAGCCCGAGCGTGATGCCCAGCGTTTCGACGAGCTTGGTCTTGGCGAGGCCGGGAACCCCGATCAAGAGCGCGTGGCCGCCGGACAGGATCGTCACCAGCGTGTTTTCGATCACCCGGTCCTGGCCGAAGATGACGGTGGAGATCGCTTCCTTTGCGGCGCGAATCTGACCGGCGACCTGTTCGGCCGAACGGACGATCGCGTCCTCGAGTTTCTCGACACCGTCTGCGCTGGCCATATTCGTCTCCCTGGTCGCTCGATGACACCGCCGGTTGCGTCGTCATCCCACGAGCCTCATGCTAAACCTGTGCAAAGGCGATGTATTCGTTGAATTAAACTATCCCCACATTATCGGCATTTCGGGGTATGAACGGCATCACGATATGGCGACTTTGATCCGCAAGAATACGGGCCCAAATCGTCCGGGCAGTTCCGAACACGTGCACCAATCGTGCCAGATGAGGCGATGACACTCAGGGCAAACAATGGCGAAGCAAGGGCAAATCGGCGCTGAAGGCCTCGAAGGACTGACTGTCGCTGCGAGGGAAGCTGCCAACGCGACTCCGGCGGGCAAGGGATTGCCGCCGGTACATTTGTGGAATCCGCCGTTCTGCGGCGATCTCGACATGCGAATCGCCGGTGACGGGACGTGGTTCTACATGGGCACGCCGATCGGGCGGCCCGCGCTGGTGCGGCTGTTCTCGACCATCCTTAAGCGCGAGGACGGCAAGCACTTTCTCGTGACCCCGGTCGAGAAGGTCGGCATTCGAGTCGACGACGCGCCGTTCATGGCGGTGGAGATGCAAAAGGAGCCCGATGATCGCGGGCGGCTATTGCGCTTTCGCACCAATGTCGACGATTGGGTGCCATGCGATTCCGGACACCGCCTGCGATTCGAGATGGCGACCGACGGCGGGCTGACACCCTACCTTCACGTCCGCGCCGATCTGTGGGCGAAGGTGACCCGCGCGCTCTATTACGATCTGGTTGACATGGGGGAAGAGCGGGTGGTCGATGGTCAGCCGATGTTCGGCATCGAGTCCGGCGGCGAGTTCTTTACAATGGCGGACGCTAAGCAGGTGAGGGACGCCGTTTGAACGAGCCGATACTGAAAAAGATGCAGGCCGCTTCGATCAACTCGGCGGAGTTTTTCACGCGGAGCCAGGCCCGGCTGAATTTCGATGTGCCGCCCGGCCTGGTCGATCCCAACATCATTCCGAAAACCGGCGATGAGGGCAACGACCGCATGCTCGAGATCGTGGCGCGCGAGCAACCGGTGCGCCCGGCGGCGGTGCTGATCCCGGTGGTCGATCACCAGGAGCCTACCGTGTTGCTGACGCAGCGCTCGCCGCATCTGTCGAGCCATGCGGGCCAGATTTCCTTTCCCGGCGGCAAGATCGACGCCACCGATGCTTCCCCGCTCGACGCCGCACTGCGCGAGGCGGAGGAGGAAGTCGGCCTCAACCGCGACTACATCGAGCCGATCGGCTATCTCGACCTCTATGGAACCGCCTTTGGGTTTCGGATTCTGCCGACGGTGGCGCGCGTCAAGCCCGGCTTCAAGCTGACGATCAACGAGGGCGAGGTGGTGGACGCCTTCGAGGTGCCGCTGGCGTTCCTGATGAATCCTGAGAACCATCAGATCCACTCCAAGGAATTTCGCGGCATGGAGCGCTCCTATTACGCCATGCCGTTCGCCGAGCGTTACATCTGGGGCGCGACGGCAGGTATCCTGCGCGTGCTGTATGAGCGGATTTATCTCGCATGATCCGTCCGGTTCTGACCGAAATCGGAATTTTCCTGATCCCGTTCGCGGCCTATGCGGTGTTTCTGATCGCCACCCGTTCCGGCGTGCTGGTGTTGTCCTCCTGGCCGGCGCATCTGGTCGCCAAACTGGTGCTGGGATCGCTGCTGCTGGTCGTGATCAGTTTCATCCTGCTCGCGCAATTCTCCGGCGCGCCGCCGGATTCGACCTACGTTCCCGCGCATATCGAAAACGGCAAGCTCGTTCCCGGAGTCGAGAAATGACCGGGGCGCGCGTGCTGTCGGACGCGCCCTGGCTCAGATCCGGTCCGGCGGCGCGCGTGCTTGCGTTGCTCAACGGCGATGGCGAGGAAGCCCGCGTGGTCGGCGGCGCCGTGCGCAATGCACTGCTGAATATTCCCCTCGGCGATATCGATATCGCGACTACGGCGCTGCCCGACGAAGTCGTCCGCCGCGCCAAGGCGGCCGGCATCAAATGCGTGCCGACCGGCATCGACCACGGCACGGTCACGCTGGTGGTCGAAACCCATCCGTTCGAGGTCACGACCTTGCGCGAGGATACCGAGACCTTTGGCCGCAAGGCCAAAGTTGCGTTCGGGCGCGACTGGATTCGCGATGCGGAACGGCGCGACTTCACCATCAACGGGCTTTCGGTCGATACCGGCGGCATCGTGCATGATCATGTCGGCGGGCTTGCCGATATCGAAGCCAAACGCGTGCGCTTCATCGGCGATGCCAGCCAGCGCATCGCCGAGGATTACTTACGCATCCTGCGCTTCTTCCGCATGCATGCCGCCTACGGCGCAGGTGAACCCGACCGCGCCGGATATCTCGCCTGCATCGACGGCCGCGCTGGACTTTCGAGCCTTTCCGCCGAGCGCGTGCGCATGGAGATGTTGAAGCTGTTGATCGCGGAAGGCAGCGCGGTCGCGGTGCAGGCCATGGCGGATGCCGGGTTGCTGCTGCCGATCTTCGGCGGCGTCGCCTATACCGGCGCGTTTGCGGCGATGATCGCGGTCGAACGCGCGCTGGGGCTGCCGCCAAACGCCGTGCGCCGGCTTGCCGCGCTTACCGTCGCCGTCACCGAGGACGCCAAACGCGTCTCGGCGCGGCTTCGGCTTTCCAACGCGGAAACCAAGGCGCTTGACTCGATGGGCCATCGCTGGTGGCGGCTCGCCAGCAAGGACGACGCGCAGGCGCGGCAACTGCTCTATCGGCTCGGCGAGGATCCCTACCGCGACCGGTTGATGCTGGCATGGGCGCGGGCAGGCGGCATCGGTAATGGCGCCGCGCGCTGGCACGACCTCGCAACATTGCCGCAGCGCTGGAGCGCACCGAAATTTCCGCTGAGGGCGGCCGATTTCATCTCCCGCGGCATTGCCGAGGGCCCCGCGCTCGGTCACGTGCTGACGCTTGCGGAAGACGCCTGGCTGGCCGCCGATTTTCCGCTCGAAGCATCCGCGCTTGCCGCGATCGCCGACCAGACCGCCGCCCGTTTCACCCGCGATCACCGGTTGTGAATATTCTCGCCGGCTTCGCCGACATTTCGCTCGGCCAACTCGTGCTGGTTGGCGGCATGGCGCTGCTGGCCTCCATCATCGGCGGTCTTGCCGGCTATGGCACGGGCGCCTTGATGCCGCTGGTTCTGGTGCCGCTGGTCGGTGCCGAGCCGGTGGTGCCGATCATCGCGATTTCGGCGATCATCACCAATACCAGCCGCTTCGTGGCCTATTTCCGTTACGCCAACCGGCGACGCGCGCTGATCGTGATCGGGGCCGCTGCGATGACCACCGCGCTCGGCGCCTACGGCTATACGCGGCTCACCGGTACCGGGGCGGCGCTGGTGATCGGCAGCATGCTGATCCTGAGCGTGCCGCTGCGCCGGCTGGCCAAGAAGCGCGACATCAAAATAGGCGGTACCGGCCTCGGTGTGAGCGCGGTGGGATATGGCGTGCTGGTCGGGGGCACCTCAGGCTCCGGCGTGATCCTGCTTTCGCTGTTGATGGCGTCGGGGCTCGAAGGCGCGGCGGTGATCGCCACCGATGCCGCGATTTCGGTCGTGACCGGCGTCATCAAGATTTCGGTCTTCGGCCTGGCCGGCGTCGTCACCGTGCAGGTACTGGCCTTTGCGCTTTTGATCGGCGCTATCGCCATTCCCGGCGCGTTCCTCGCAAAAGCCTTCGTCGAGCGCATGCCGGTGCATATCCACACCGCGATCCTCGACGCCGCCGTGATGGTCGGCGGCATTGTCATGATCACGGCGGCGCTGCGGCACTGATCTCTATCGGCGCTCGCGGGGCAGCAGTTCGGTCAACGAGCGGATGATGCGGTCGGGCTTGACGGTGGAGTCAGGGGGCAGGCCGTCGCCATGCACGTCGATCCAGATGGCGTAGATGCCGAGCCGCTGCGGCGCCACGACCTCCCATTCCAGATTGTCGCCGATCATCCAGGTCTCGGATGCGGTGACGCCGAGCGTCTGCATGGCGTGCAGATAGGCGCGCTCTTCCGGCTTGCCGAAGCCGTGCTCGCCCTCGATCTGGATGTGATCGAAACGGTCCGACAGCGCAAAGCGTTCGACCTTGGCGCGCTGCGCGCCGGCGGCCCCGTTGGTCACCAGCGCCAGCTTGACGCCGCGCGCCTTCAATTCGTCGATGGCGTCGTGCGCGCCGGGAAACACGAACATTTCCTCTTCGCGGTAGGCGGTGAAGCGGTTGGCGAGCCGTGCCGCAAGATCCTCGGGCAGCGCGTGCCCGCCTGCGGCGAGGGTGGCAAACCCGTTGCTGACGGTTATGCGCCGCGCCTCATCCAGCTTAAGCCGCCATTCGGCGCCTGCGACCGACCAGAATTTGCGCGCGGAATCCAGAACGGCGGCGGCGACCTGCTGCGAGGTGAACGGCCCGAACTCGGCGGCGAACTCCGCCGTGACGTTGTGCCAGGCGATCTCGGGACGGCCATAGGCCGACAGGATGGTGTCATCCATGTCGATCAGCATGGCACGGGGCAGGTGGGTCATGGTTTCGCGGCCATTTCGCTTTCAACGCCTTCGGCCGCGAACAGTGGCGGCCGATCTGCCGCGAATATCAGATACTTCGCTTGGGGTCCAATTCCGGCAAGTTGCGTCGCCGGGCCGTGGAGGCCGGGCGACGCCGAAATTCGCTCAGGCCTTTTTGCCGTCGTCCTCGTCTTCTTCCTCTTCGTCGTCCTCGTCGTCGTCTTCCTCTTCCTCCTCGTCGTCATCCGTTTCGTGCTCGGCGAGTTCGAGTACGGCCAATGGCAGCGTCTCGCGAAACAGATCGCCCTCATTGCCCATCCACACGCACACGACCTTGCCGTCGTTGACCTCCACCACGCTCAGCGGATGGCCGCCGGACTTCAGAATGACGACGTCGCCTGGTTTCAAATCCATGATCTGCTCCTTGGTAATGCATGACGCGTCTCGCACCCTAGCGATCGGTCATGACAAGCCGATCATGACAGTCCAATCATGGCCACTTTACCTCCGGTGGCATCGACGAGAGGATAGAATCCACATTGCCGCCGGTTTTCAGCCCGAAGATTGTGCCGCGGTCGTACAGCAGGTTGAATTCGACATAGCGTCCGCGCCGGATCAACTGCTCCTCGCGATCGGCGGCGTTCCAGGGCAGCGCGAAATTGCGCCGGACGAGTTCGGGATAGATTTTCAGAAAGGCGCGGCCAACGCCCTGCGTGAAGGCGAGGTCGGCGTCCCAGTCGCCGGAATCGTGCCAGTCGTAGAAAATCCCGCCGATGCCGCGCGCCTCCTTGCGATGCGGCAGATGGAAATATTCGTCGCACCATTTTTTGTATTTGTCGTAGTCGGCGACACCGTTCGATCCCTCGCAGGCTTGCCTCATCGCCTGATGGAAGGCCAGCGTGTCCGGATCTTCCTGGGTGCGCCGCCGGTCCAGCACCGGCGTCAGGTCGGCGCCGCCGCCGAACCAGGCCTTGGTGGTCACGACGAAGCGGGTGTTCATGTGCACGGCCGGCACGTGCGGGTTGCGCAGGTGGGCGATCAGCGAAATGCCCGACGCCCAGAACTTGGGATCGTCGGCCGCGCCCGGGATCTGGGCACGGAATTCGGGCGCGAACTCGCCGTGCACGGTGGAACAGTGCACGCCGACTTTCTCGAACAGCCGCCCGCGCATCATCGACATCACGCCGCCGCCGCCGGGCTTGCCGGTGTGGTCGGTGCGTTCCCACGGCGTGCGCACGAAGCGCCCGGCGTCGCCGGGATAGAGCGGCAGGGGGCGCGTCGTCTTCCAGCCGCTCGAACGCCGCGCAGATGTCGTTGCGCAACGCTTCGAACCAGGTTCGCGCGCGCGTCTTGCGATCGTCGATCAGCGACGTGTCCATGGGGACTTCCTAGGTTACTTCCGTCATTGCGAGCGGAGCGAAGCAATCCATCGTGCCACAAGAAAGAATGGATTGCTTCGTCGCTTCGCTCCTCGCAATGACGAAAGGAGGCATGGTTACCCCTGTGGCCCAAAATACGTGCAGCTCTCGTTGCAACTGTCGCGGTGAACGCTGACACGCGTGATCTTGCCGGCGTGCTGAACCCGCTCCCAGATGAACCGCGAGATATTTTCCAGCGTCGGCATTCCAAGCGCCTCGACCTTGTTCAGCAGCTTGTGGTCGAGCATCTTGCGGACCTCTTCCATGCTGCGTTCGAGCAGGCCGAGATCCAGCACCATGCCGGTGGCGGGATCGGGCGCGCCGCGCACGCTCACTTCGGCGCGAAAGGAGTGGCCGTGAATTTCCTCGCTGGCCGCGCCGAAGGTCGTCCCCTTCAGCGAATGCGCGGCTTCGAAGCGAAATGATTTAGTCAGTTCCCACATCTTGAAAATCTGGTTCCTATCTGATGCCAAGTTATCTGATGCCAGGTGCTTATCTGATACCAAGTGTCTTGTGTGTCTGCAGGCTGAGCCGCCATTGCGGATGGCGCAGGCAGTAATCGACCGTGCGCGCGGTGTTTTCGATCGCGTCGGGCCCGTCCATCGGCTGCAGCGAAAAGCGTTCGAAATCGAGCCCAGCAAAATCTTCCGGCGCGGCTCCCGCCTGCGGATAGACCAGCTTCAATTCATGGCCGCGGCGGACCACGAGCCCGGCGCCGGCTTTCGGGCTGACGCAGACCCAGTCCATCCCGTCGGGCGGTTCGATGGTCCCGTTGGTCTCGATGCCGATGGCGAAGCCGCGCGCATGCAGCGCATCGATGAAGGGGGGATCGACCTGCAGCAGGGGCTCGCCGCCGGTGAGGACCACGTAGCGGTTGGTATTGTCGCCGGTCCATTGGCCGGCGATGATTTCGGCGAGTTGGTCCGCGGTGGCGTAGCGGCCGCCGAGCGTGCCGTCGGTGCCGACAAAGTCGGTATCGCAGAACTGGCAGGTGGCGCCGGCGCGGTCCTGTTCGCGGCCGCTCCAGAGGTTGCAGCCGGAAAAACGGCAAAATACCGCCGCGCGGCCGGCATGCGCGCCTTCGCCCTGCAAGGTCAGAAAAATCTCTTTGACCGCGTAACTCACTATCTCTCCTCGGACCGCATCTCGCCCGCCGCCGCGGCGCCGGTCTGCCGCAGCGCCTCGCCCAATGCCATGGCCGCCGCCATGGCCACATTGAGCGAACGCAATCCCGGCTTGATCGGGATCGCCAGCCGCGCATCGGCGGCGGAGGCGACCTCATCGGGTACCCCAGCGGATTCCCGCCCGAACAGCAGGACATCGTCCTGCCGGTAGCTGAAATCCAGATAGGAACCGGCGCCCTTGGTCGTAAACAGGACCAGCCGGAATCCCGCCTCGTTACGCCATTGCTCGAATTTTTGCCATGAGTCGTGGCGGGTGAGGGCGACGTGGTCGAGATAGTCCATTCCCGCCCGGCGGAAATGCCGGTCCGAGATCGGAAAGCCGGCCGGCTCGATGATGTGGGCGGCCGCGCCCAGGCACGCGCAGAGGCGCAGAATTGTTCCCGTGTTCTGGGGGATGTCGGGCTGGAAGAGGGCGATGTGCATTGTGTCGAGGCTTCGGAAGCACGGATGAATGTATTGAATAAATCACGGTCGGACGCGGATTTAGTGCATTGCACGATTGCGAGCCGATAGCGGGCTTGCGCTCTCCCGGCAAGGGTGCCAATAGAACGATTCTGGACTGCTTGTTCCGCCGGATTGGGGGAGGAAAGAGCGGTTTTTCTGCCGCCGCGGGGGCCGCGGGCGCCGGCAGCCTCTTCCGGGTCGCGCTTTTGGCGCCCTCGGGGCGGTTCCGCTGGCTGCAGATAAGAAAGGGCTTGGAATCGTGACGACAGCGTCTTCGGCGGACCATCCGACACGCCGTGATTTCCTCTATGTTGCAACGGGAGCCGTCGCCGCCGTAGGCGCAGCTACCACGGTGTGGCCGCTGGTTTCCCAGATGAACCCGGATGCCTCCACAATCGCGGCCGGTGCGCCGATCGAGGTCGACCTGACCCCGATCGCCCAAGGACAGGACATCAAGGTGTTCTGGCGCGGCAAGCCGATCTACATCATGAACCGCACCAAGAAGCAGATCGACGAGGCCCGCGCAGTGCCAATCGCGAGCCTGCCCGATCCGCAGACCGACGAGGCGCGGGTCAAGGCGGGTCATGACCAATGGCTGGTCGTGGTCGGCATCTGCACCCATCTCGGCTGCATCCCGATCGCCCATGAGGGCGCTTACGACGGCTTCTTCTGTCCCTGCCACGGCTCGCAATACGACTCCTCGGGCCGCATCCGCCAAGGACCTGCCCCGGCAAACCTGCCGATTCCGCCGTACACATTCGTTTCCGACACCAAAATCCAGATCGGCTAAGGGCTCGGACATCAGTCCGAGACCCCCTTTTCCCGTCGCGTCGTTTACTTCCTCAGGATCGCATCAATGAGCGGACCATCCGATTTCCAGCCGACCAATCCCGCCTTGAAGTGGATCGAACGGCGCCTCCCGATCATGGGACTCATGCATTCGTCGTTCGTGGCGTATCCGACGCCGCGTAACCTGAACTACTGGTGGACCTTCGGCGCCATCCTTTCGATGATGCTGGGTGTGCAGATCCTGACCGGCGTGATCCTGGCGATGCACTACACGCCGCACGCCGATCTCGCCTTCAAATCGGTCGAACTGATCGTCCGCGATGTCAATTACGGCTGGCTGCTGCGCAACATCCACGCCAGCGGCGCCTCGATGTTCTTCCTTGCCGTCTACATCCACATGTTCCGCGGCCTCTATTACGGGTCGTACAAGGAGCCGCGTGAAGTGCTCTGGATCCTCGGCGTCATCATCTATCTGCTGATGATGGCGACCGGCTTCATGGGCTACGTGCTGCCGTGGGGCCAGATGAGCTTCTGGGGCGCCACCGTCATCACCAACCTGTTCTCGGCCGTGCCTTATATCGGCGAGAGCATCGTGACGCTGCTGTGGGGCGGCTTTTCAGTCGGTAACCCGACGCTGAACCGCTTCTTCTCGCTGCATTATTTGCTGCCGTTCGTGATCGCCGGCGTGGTCGTGCTGCACGTCTGGGCGCTGCACGTCGCGGGCCAGAACAATCCGGCCGGCGTCGAGGCGAAGACCGAAAAGGACACCGTGCCTTTCACGCCTTATGCAACGATCAAGGATGCGTTCGGCGTCTCCTGCTTCATGCTGTTCTTCGCCTGGTTCATCTTCTACATGCCGAACTATCTCGGCGACCCCGAGAACTACATTCCGGCCAATCCCGCCGTAACGCCCCCGCACATCGTGCCGGAATGGTATTACCTGCCGTTCTACGCGATCCTGCGCTCGATCCCGAACAAGCTCGCCGGCGTCGTCGGAATGTTCGGCGCGATCGTCGTCTTGGCGTTCCTGCCCTGGCTCGACAACGCCCGCACGCGTTCGTCGAAGTATCGTCCGCTAGCCAAGCAGTTCTTCTGGATCTTTGTCATCGTCTGCATCGGTCTCGGCTATCTCGGTGCCCAGCCGCCGGAAGGCATTTATGTCATTGTGGGCCGCATCCTGACCTTCCTCTACTTTGCCTACTTCCTCATCCTGTTGCCGCTGCTCTCCCGGATCGAGAAGTCGCGTCCGGTGCCGAATTCGATCGCCGACGACGTGCTGGCCAAGTCAGGCGGCAAGCGCGCGACCATGGCTTCGACGGTGATCGCGCTGCTGGTTGCGGGCGGATTGTTCGCCGGCAGCATGCAGGACGCGCGCGCCGAGGATCATGGCGTTTCACCGCCTGCGCAGAATTGGTCGTTTTCAGGCCCCGTCGGCAAGTTCGACCGCGGCGCATTGCAGCGCGGCCTGAAGGTCTACAAGGAAGTCTGCTCCGCCTGCCACGGACTGTCCTACGTAGCCTTCCGCAACCTCGCCGATTCCGGCGGTCCGGGTTACTCGGTGGCGCAGGCCGCGGCATTCGCCTCCGACTACAAGGTCAAGGACGGCCCGAACGACCAGGGCGAGATGTTCGAGCGGCCGGGCCGGCCCGCCGACTATTTCCCGTCGCCGTTCCCGAACGAGCAGGCAGCACGCGCGGCCAATGGCGGCGCGGCTCCGCCCGACCTGTCGCTGATTACGAAAGCCCGGAGTTACGGTCGCGGCTTCCCGAGATTCCTGATCGACTTCTTCACCCAGTATCAGGAGCAGGGACCGGACTACGTCAATGCGCTGCTGCAGGGCTATGAGGACAAGCCGCCGGCCGGTTTCAGCCTGCCGGATGGCTCCTACTACAACCACTATTTCCCCGGTCACGCCATCAAGATGCCGAAGCCGCTGAACGACGGCCAGGTCACCTTTGACGACGGCTCGCCGGCGACCGTCGCGCAATATGCCAAGGACGTCACCACGTTCCTGATGTGGGCGGCGGAGCCGCACATGGAAGCGCGCAAGGCGCTCGGCCTGCAGGTGTTCGTGTTCCTGATCCTGCTCACCGTGCTGCTGTATTTCACCAAGAAGAAGGTCTGGGCCAACGCCCACTGATCAAGGTGCACGCGAATTTCGGAAAAGCCCCTGCGGGGGCTTTTTTGTTGGGCTTGTCATTCCGGGATGGTCGAAGGACCAGACCCGAATCCGAGATTCCGGGTTCGATGCTTCGCATCGCCCCGGAATGACGGAGTGCCGATTGCTTCCGGAACGTCACTGCGGCCAAAATGCCGGCCAATCAGCCAGAAACCATTCGGAGGAACCTCATGGGTACCAGCATCACTTTCAAGCGGCCGGACGGCAAGGATGCCAACGGCTATCTCGCCAACGCGGCGCGTGGCAATGCGCCGGGCGTGGTCGTGATCCAGGAATGGTGGGGCCTGCAGGACCAGATCAAGGGCCTGTGCGACCGCTTCGCGGTGGCAGGCTTCGACGCGCTGGCGCCCGATCTCTACAAGGGCACGGTGGTGCCGTATCACGACACGGACGCGGCCGGCAAAGAGATGAACTCGCTGGATTTCATGGACGCCACCACGCAGACCGTGCGCGGCGCCGTGCAATATCTGTCGCGCAACGGCGCCAAGGTAGGCCTGACCGGTTTCTGCCTCGGCGGCGCGGTGACCATCATCGGCGCCACCAAAATTCCGGAGCTGGCGGCCGGCGTGGTGTTCTACGGCATTCCGCCGGAGCAGGCCGGCCAAGCCGGCGGACGTGAAGATCCCGCTGCAGGCGCATTTCGCCAACAAGGACGACTGGTGCACGCCGCAGGTGGTCGATGCCTTCGAGCAGGGCATGAAGGCCGCCGGCAAGTCGCTCGAACTTTTTCGGTATGACGCCGAGCACGCCTTCGTCAACGAGCAGCGGCAAACCGTGCACGACCGTCAGGCCGCCGAACTGGCCTGGGGCAGGGCGACGGAGTTCTTCAAGAAGCATCTGGGCTGAGATGAAGCGACGACTTGTCCGCGGTAGCTCGAAGAGCGAAGGCGGAAGCAATCCATATTTCCGCTTGTGGCGCGATGGATTGCTTCCGCCTTCGCTAAAGCTACGGCGGACAAGTCGCTTCGCTCGTAATGACGGCGGACAAAGGTTGGCAAATGAAAATCTTTTGCACGGGCGCATCGGGCTATATCGGCGGGTCGGTCGCGGCGCATCTCATCGCCGCCGGACATCAGGTGACCGGACTGGTTCGCTCTCCAGAGAAGGCCGAGGCGGTTCGCGCGCGGGGCATCCAGCCCGTAGAGGGAACGCTCGATGACGGAGAAATTCTGGCGCAGGCGGCGCGGGCGGCCGACGTCGTCGTCAATGCGGCGAGCGCCGATCACAAGGGCGCGGTCGTCGCGCTGCTTGATGCTCTTGCCGGTAGCGGCAAGCTGTTCGTCCACACATCGGGCTCGAGCATCGTCGGCACGCGCGCCAAGGGCGAGCGGTCGGATGCGATCTTCGACGAAGACACGCCGATCACGCCGTCACCCGCGCGCGTGGCGCGGGTCGCGCTGAACGCGTTCATTCTCGCATACCGCGACAAGGGCTGCCGTCCCGTTATCGTCTGTCCGAGCCTGATCTACGGCACAGGCCTTGGCGCCAATCCGGACAGCGTGCAGGTGCCGCTGCTGATCAGGCTGGCCAAAAAACGCGGCAACGCGGCGCATGCCGGACCCGGCGAGAACGTCTGGTCGAACGTGCATATCGACGATCTCGTGACGCTCTACGCACTCGCGATCGAGAAGGCGTCGGCTGGCGGCTTCTACTACGCCGAGAACGGCGAGAATTCGATGCGCGAAGCCTGCGAGGTGATCAACCGCATGCTGGGTTTTGCCGGACCGCCCACGGCGATGTCGATGGCCGAAGCCGCCGCCGAATGGAGCGAGGGCACGACGGAGGATACGATGGCCTCGAACAGTCGGGTGCGCGCGAAGCGCGCGCGGCAGCTTGGCTGGAAGCCGAACGCGCGAGGACTGATCGAAGAGATCGAGCAGGGGTGTTACCGGGAGTAGATCTCTCCGTCGTCCCTGCGAACGCAGGGAGCCATACGCCGCGGCAGTTCGTTTTGGAAATGCTGCTCGACGACTTCGCTCAAACAACACCATCCTGTGGTTATGTGTCCCTGCGTTCGCAGGGACGATGGGGATCAGGCGCCGCTCTCACGCACCCCGTCCCACCACGCACACGTCCCCGACATCAGCTTGTAATTCCCCTCCATCACCTGCACCGGCGCCCGTAGTCCAGAAGCCGCCGCGCGCATCCGCATCTCGCGGGCGACGACGCGGTCTTCCGGCGGCAGCCAGACGCGTTCATGGCCCCACAGGCTCGGGCCGTCGTGCATTTCGACCGGCTGCCATGTCGCGGGATCGATCTCGCGGCCGCCCCAGCCGCACTCGATCATGAAGGACGACGGCGTCTTGGCGTAGAACGAGGTCATGAAATCGTTGGTGTGGCGGCCGAGCGTGACGCCGACGCGGTCCCCCTCGGTCATCGCGATGTCGTAGCACTGGCCGACATCGTCGAGCGAGAACAGCTCCACCATCAGATGATGCATGCCGTTCCGCCCGGTTTCGATCAGCGCGAGGCTGTGATGGCGCGCGTTGACGTGGAAGAAATAGGCGCGGAACGGTTTTGTGATGTAATCGGACAGCCCGAAGCCGAGCACGTCGACATAGAATGCCATGACCGGCTCGATATTCTCGACCGTCAGCACGGCATGCCCAAGCCCGAGCGGGCCGGTGCGAAAACCCGAAATCGATCGTCCCGGCATAAACGGCGTGTCGTCGATCTCGGGGCCGTAAAACGCTTCCAGCCGGTTGCCGGCCGGATCGTGAAACGAGATCAGGCTGCGGACGCGCCTGGCGTCGGCCAGCGTCTGCGGTTCGGCGGTGACATTGACGCCGGCTTTTTCCAGCCGCGCCGCCAGCGTATCCAGCGCCGCCGCGTCGGCGACTTCCCAGCCGAAGAAGCGCGTGCCTTCGCCCATCGCGCGGTCGATTACGATGCGCTGCTTGCGGTCGTCCATCCGAAACGCCAGCAGCGAATTGCCGCGCTCGACCGCCTGCAGCCCGACCAGCTCGGTCCCGAACTGCCGCCAGTCCCCGAGGTTGTCAGCTCCGAAACCGGCATATCCCAGACCCAGCAATGCCATCGCCTGCCTCCTTCAATTGCAATCTTCGCGCATTGGATGCGCCGCTGCTTGCTCAAATCCTACGCAAGTTTTCTGCGTTCCGACACCCCAAGATGGGGCCGGGAAGGGACTTCCCGGCCGGTCCAGTCCCTTGACATCATCAGCGGCGGATGTGATTAGGCTCCCATGAACACCGTTAGCAGCCCATCCCGTCTTTGGTGGCGCACCTCTTAAAGAGGTGGCCGGTGCGATTTCATTTTTCAATCGTCGAAGGTCGCCATCGCAGTGCGACGGTCCCTTCGTTTGTCCTGTGTGGCGCTCCCTCCCGAAGTTTCGTAAGAGGATCACATGAACAGGACAGCCTTCTCCCTGCCCGAGCACAGTGAATACCGGACCAGCGGCGGCCTCGCGATTTCGCGCGCCGTCGAACAGTTCACCGGCAACGCCAAGCGCCTCGACGACCTGATCGAGCTGCTCGACCGCCGCCGCGGCGTGGTGCTGTCCTCCGGCACCACGGTGCCGGGCCGCTACGAGAGCTTTGACCTCGGCTTTGCCGATCCGCCGCTGGTGCTGGAAACGTCCGGCTCCGACTTTTCACTTTCTGCGCTGAATGCGCGGGGCGAAGTGCTGATCGCGTTTCTGGGCGATGTGCTGCGCGAGCCTTGCGTGGTCATCTCCAAAAAAAGCCCGGCGCGCCTGTCCGGTCACATCATTCGCGGCGCAGCACCAGTCGAGGAAGACCAGCGCACCCGCCGCGCCAGCGTGATGTCGCTGGTGCGCGATCTCGTCGCCGCCTTATTCGCCAATGACGACCCGCTGCTCGGCCTGTTCGGCGCGTTCGCCTACGACCTCGTGTTCCAGATCGAGGACCTCGTGCAAAAGCGGGCGCGGGAGAGCGACCAGCGCGACATCGTGCTGTATGTGCCGGATAGCCTGTTGGCCTACGACCGCGCCACCGGCCGCGGCGTGGTGCTGAGCTACGATTTTTCCTGGAAGGGAAAATCCACCAAGGGCCTGCCGCGCGACACCGCCGAGAGCGTTTACGCCAAAACGCCGCGGCAGGGATATGCCGATCATGGGCCCGGCGAATATCAGGCCACCGTCGAAGTCGCGCGCGCGGCGTTCGCACGCGGCGACCTGTTCGAGGCGGTGCCCGGGCAATTGTTCGCCGAACCCTGCGAGCGTTCGCCGGCGGAAGTGTTCCAGCGGCTCTGCCGCATCAACCCGTCGCCCTATGGCGCGCTGATGAATCTCGGCGACGGCGAATTTCTGGTGTCGGCCTCGCCGGAGATGTTCGTGCGCTCCGACGGCGGCGGGTCGAGACCTGCCCGATCTCGGGCACGATTGCGCGCGGCGTCGACGCGATCGGCGATGCCGAACAGATCCGGCAGCTGCTGAACTCGGAAAAGGACGAGTTCGAGCTCAACATGTGCACCGATGTCGACCGCAACGACAAGGCGCGCGTCTGCGTGCCCGGCACGATCAAGGTGCTGGCGCGGCGGCAGATCGAGACCTATTCAAAACTGTTCCATACCGTCGACCATGTCGAAGGCATGCTGCGCCCGGGCTTCGATGCGCTCGACGCTTTTCTGACGCATGCCTGGGCGGTCACCGTGACCGGTGCGCCGAAATTGTGGGCGATGCAGTTCGTCGAGGACAATGAGCGCTCGTCGCGGCGCTGGTATGCCGGCGCGATCGGTGCTGTGAATTTCGACGGCAGCATCAACACCGGGCTCACGATCCGCACCATTCGCATGAAGGATGGCCTGGCCGAAGTGCGCGTCGGCGCTACCTGCCTGTTCGATTCCGATCCCGCCGCCGAAGACCGCGAATGCCAGGTCAAGGCCGCGGCGCTGTTCCAGGCGCTGCGCGGCGATGCGCCAAAGCCGCTGTCGGCATTTGCGCCCGATGCCACCGGCTCCGGCCGCAAGGTGCTGCTGATCGATCACGACGACAGTTTTGTGCACATGCTGGCGGATTATTTCCGGCAGGTCGGCGCCAGCGTCACGGTGGTCCGGCACGTTCATGCCCAGGAGATGCTGAAGAAGGACTGGGATCTGCTGGTGCTCTCGCCGGGCCCAGGACGCCCGGAGGACTTCGGGATTTCGAAAACCATCGGTACTGCGCTCGAACGCAAACTGCCGATCTTCGGTGTCTGTCTCGGCGTGCAGGCGATCGGCGAATATTTCGGCGGCCAGCTCGGCCAGCTAACCCACCCCGCGCACGGGCGGCCGTCGCGGGTTCAGGTGCGCGGCGGACGGTTGATGCACAATTTGCCCAATGAAATCGTGATCGGCCGCTATCATTCGCTCTATGTCGAGCGCGACAGTGTGCCCGAAGTTCTTGAGGTCACCGCGACCACCGAGGACGGCGTCGCGATGGCGATCGAACACAAGACCCTGCCGGTCGGCGGCGTGCAGTTTCACCCGGAATCGCTGATGTCGCTCGGCGGCGATGTGGGGCTGCGCATCGTCGAAAATGCGTTTCGTTTGAACGTGGGGTAAGTCATTCCGGGTCGATGCATAGCATCGAACCCGGAATCTCGAGATTCCGGGTCTGGTCCTTCGGACCATCCCGGAATGACGGTTTGGTTTGGAGAAAGATACCGATGACATTCGATCACGATCTGAAGGCCACCGTCCGCACCATTCCGGACTACCCGAAAAAGGGCATCCTGTTCCGCGATATCACCACGCTATTGGCGGATGCGCGCGCGTTTCGCCGCGCGGTCGACGAACTGGTGCAGCCATGGGCCGGATTGAAGATCGACAAGGTCGCCGGCATCGAGGCCAGGGGATTCATTCTCGGCGGCGCGGTGGCGCATCAGGTCTCGGCCGGCTTCGTGCCGATCCGCAAGAAAGGCAAGCTGCCGCACACCACGGTGCGGATCGCCTATTCGCTGGAATACGGCCTCGATGAAATGGAAATGCATGTCGATGCGATCCAGCCCGGCGAGCGCGTGATCCTGGTCGACGATCTCATCGCCACCGGCGGCACTGCGGAGGGCGCGGTGAAGCTATTGCGCCAGATCGGCGCCAACGTGCTTGCGGCCTGTTTCATCATCGACCTGCCGGATTTGGGCGGCGCCGACAAATTGCGCGCGATGGATGTTCCGGTGCGGACGCTGATGACGTTCGAGGGGCATTGAGTTTTTTCTCTCGGAACTCTCCGCTTGTCGTCCCTGCGAACGCAGGGACCCATAGCCACCGTCGGTAGTTGTTGTGCAGGGCGATTGCCATCTCGTCTCAATCGAGAGGACAACGCGGTATGGGTCCCTGCGTTCGCAGGGACGACAGCAACATCACACCGCCTCTGCATTGAGCTGCGACTCGCCAATGCAGCGCGCGCTCCTTCAGCAGCGCGTCGCGGATATAGGGTGTCTCTTCGTCTTCCAGCCGTTCGCATTCGCCAAACGTCAGGCTGTCGGGCCCATGCGCGATCCATGCCGCCTGCAGGGTGCGGCAGGTGTGGCTGCCCTGGCGCAGCGTGAACCAGATCCGGTTCTGGATCTTCTCCAGGTTGGGCGTCTGGCCGACCCAGGTCTCGGACGAGGCCTTGCAGCGGATGACGAAAACCCCTGCGAAGGTTTTCCGCTCCTTGTAGGCGGCGATGGCTGCCTTTCTGTCTGATGTCACGGTTGCCTCGCGGTCGGGTGGCTGCGGTCTGACGAGGCAATAACAGGGCGGTGGTTCGACGTCAATATTACCCGGGTAATATTATGAGATTTGCAGAGGATTCACGGCCGCTCGGCGAGCAGGCTGAGCTCCAGCTCGCGAAAGCTGGTGTAGTTCCTGCGGATCCACTGGTGCAGCTCGGTCGATGAATCCCGCTCGTTGCGCAGGTATTCGGTGAAGGAAAAGGTCTGCCGGTCGACATAGGTCTTCAGGAACGAGGGCAGGGCCGTTATTCGGTGCACCCGCCCGAGGGCCATCTCCCCGGGCAGTTCGCCGCGCACCACATATTCGTTGTCGATCGTAATCAGTGCTTTCAGCGGGATCTGCTCCCGCAACATCGGATAGGCGCGCGCGGAGACACGGTCGGTATCGGCCACGAACAGGACGATCGGCGCGACGCTGCGCCGCGTGGCCTCTTTCAAAAAGCCGATCTCGTTGGTCATCTTGAAGAATTCGTCGAACGCATGAAAGCCGAGGTCGACCACCTTGGCGACGCCGTCATGGGCAATCAGGCGGTCCATCAGCTGCATCTTGCCAAAGGTGTCCGCGATGTCGGCCGTCTCGGTCACGCGCGGCAGATATTCGAGCAGCGACGGTTCCTTCAGGTTGATGTCGAAGCCGGACACTGCGCCGTCTTTCAGCAGCAGGAACTCGCTCAGGAGCCGCGCGAGCAGCGTCTTGCCGACCAGCGGACGGGGCGAGCAGACGATGTAAACGGGCGTGAGGCTCATCACCCGCTATATCAAAGGAATTTTTCGCCTAATCCAGCCCCCATCGCGGCGGGGGCGTGACTATTTTTCACCGCCGCGCACGCCCGGCTTGGCGCCGACCAGATCGGTCAGCTTGATGCGGTCGAACTCGCTCCAGACATTGGCGAGCCAGTGCCGGACATAGCCGCGCAGCACGAACGAATAGTTCGCGGCTTCGTCCTCCTTGCCCTTGTTGGCGACGAATTTGAGGAACGGCACCGAGGAAACCTCGACCTGCTCATAGGCCATTTCGTTGAGCTTGGGGATGGTGAGTTCGGTGGCGTCCTTGATGCGGTGGAAATAGGAGTTGTAGGTCGCCTGGTCCCACTGGAAGAACTGGGTGTCGTTGATGAAGTTTTTCACCAGGTAATATTTGGCGCCCTGCATGAAATTCGCGGTCTCGGCGATTTCATCCAGCGAGGCGATCGAGGGGCCCAATATATGGAACACGGCGAAGGTGATCTGACCCGCCTTGGCCGCATCCAGAAAGCCGATGTCGCGCAGTGAGGCCAGCGCCGGTGACAGCAGACCGGCGCGGACGTCGATCACGGTGACGGACGGGCTGGCCGCGTTCAGCGTATCGAAGATCTTCATCTGGTCCGCGGTCGTCGTCATGTCGACGATCTCGGTGATATCAGGGTGGAAGCGCATCAAAGTACCGCGCGGGGATTCGGTGTCGAACGCCCGGGTCGGCACATTGTTGGCACTGAAATAGTCCAGCAGCGTCCGCGAGACGGTCGTCTTGCCGACCCCGCCCTTGTCCGCGCCCACCACAATCACGACTGGCTTTGCCATGGAATTCCCTTGAAACAACGTCCCCGACCGCGGGAGCGATCGATAGGCCCCATTCCCTGCTTTGGGCGCGAACATGGCAGAAACAAGGGAGAATTCAATTCCTTAGAAGGCCGTCGCCGCGATTCATACGGAATTTGTTAATCCGCAAGGTTGGCGGCGGCAGCGGCTAGCTGTGCCGGCCCCAAGGTCCTTGCGACGGGCCGGGACCGGGGTCCGGAACGCCGGCAGGCTCGCCGGCGTTGCTCCATGGGCCACGGGGAACCGGTGGTTGCCCGGTCTCCGATTCCTCCGGCTCATCGGGGGCGTCCGCCGTATCGGACGGCAGGGCGAGCGGGCCGGGGTCATGACCGCCGGCAAACTGCACCAGCGCCTTGACGCGCGAATCCACCGACGGATGGGTCGCGAACAGGTCGGCAAATCCCTCGCGCGGATTGTCGACGCAGAGTTCCATCACCGCCGACGTCGCGCCGGGAAGTTCGCCGCGGTTCTCGATCTTGCGCAGCGCCGTGATCATGGCGTCGGGATTCTTGGTCAGTTCGACCGAGCCGGCATCGGCCAGCAATTCGCGGGACCGCGACAGCGCCAGCTTGACGACCTGCGACAACAGCCAGGCCAGCAGGATCAGCGCCACCGCGATGATGACCGCGATGATCGCGCCGCCGGCCCCCTTGCTGTCGCGGTCGGACGACGATGACGAGGAGGATGAAGACGACGAGGACGACCAGCCGCTGCCGCTCGAATTCCACGACAGGTTGGTGAACATGCGAAAGAACAATTCGCCGAAAAAGCCGACCACGCCGGCGATGATCACCGCGACCACCATCAACTGCACGTCGCCGTTGCGGATATGTGTGAGCTCGTGGCCGAGCACGGCCTCGATCTCCTGGTCGTTCAGCGCCTGCAGCAGGCCTGTCGTCACCGTGACGGAATATTGCCGCCGGTTGAGGCCGGTGGCGAACGCGTTCAGCGCCGGGCTGTCCATCACCTTCAGCTTCGGCATCGGGATGCCGCGCGAGATGCAGAGATTTTCCAGGAGATTATAGAGCCGCGGCTGCTGTTGCCGTGTCACGCTCTCGCCGCCGGTCACGGCGTCGATCATGTTCTGGTGGAAGAAATAGGCGATCACGATCCACAGCGCGGCGGCGATCGTGGCGTAAGGAAAGGCCGCGATCAGGTCGCGCCGGGCCTGTATCAGGTAGAAGTCGACCGACCTGCCGTCGTGCAACAGCACTTCGGCGACCAGTGCGCCGGCAAAGACCACGCACATAGATCAGCAGAAACAGCCCGGCGAGCAACAGCATCGAACGAAACTTGTTCGATGAGATATGCGTGTAGAGACCATACGCGGCCATGATGCGCTTTCGCTAACCACAGTCATTCCGGGGCGATGCGGAGCATCGAACCCGGAATTTCGAGATTCCCCGATGCGCGATGCGCATCTGAGGTCTGGTCCTTCGGACCATCCCGGAATGACGAAAGAGAGACATGGATAGCCTCTAGAACTTCACGGTCGGCACGGTCTCGACTTCGGTGCGGCTGGCGCCGAGGTCGAAGAATTCCTTGCGGGTGAAGCCGAACATGCCGGCGAACAACGCGGCGGGCAGCTGCTGGATGCCGGTGTTGTATTCCTGGACGGCGTTGTTGAAGAAGCGGCGGCTGGCCGCGATCTTGTTTTCGAGGTCGGACAGTTCGCCGGCAAGCTGCTGGAAATTGGCGTTGGCCTTGAGATCCGGATAGGCCTCCGACAGCGCGATCAGTCGGCCAAGCGCACCGCTCAACTGGTTTTCGGCGGCGCCGACCTGCGCCGGTCCCTGTGCCGACATCGCAGAATTGCGCGCCTTGATGACGTCGTCGAGCGTGCCGCGCTCGTGGCTGGCGTAGCCCTTCACGGTCTCCACCAGGTTCGGGATCAGATCGTGGCGCTGCTTGAGCTGCACGTCGATGTCGGCAAAGGCCTGACCGACGCGCTGGCTGAGCGCGACCAGGCGGTTATACGCGCCGAAGGCAAACAGCACGATGATGACGATGACGCCGAGAACGATCCAGCCGGTCGACATGACGGACACTCCTGTGGGACGAAAAGGCGGGGAAACCAGACGAAAAACGGGGCAGGCGGCAGCCCGCCGCGACCTTGGGGCATGGCTTTAGTCGGATGTAAGGCGGGATAAGTTCATCCGCTCGTGTCCCGGACGCGGTGCGGCGTTTCTTGACGATGAACCGCGTCGCCCCACCGCCAACGCCGGGCGGCGGCGTAATCCGCTTTGGCGCGGCGAGGCACCTTTGCGAGGGCGAGGCCTTCCGGCGTGCAGAGCTTTGCCGATATCTCGACCTTGCTGACCGTCGGCTGCGCCAACACGCGCGAAAGGCGCGGCTCTTCAACCGCCGCGCGCGTCAGCGCGACATAGGCGAACCTTTCGTCCTCAAACGGCAGCTCCGCGCCCTTGACCTGCTTGTGCGCGCGCGAGCGCTGCAGTCGCTGGGTGAAATGGCACCAGTCTGGCGCCGCCAGCGGGCATTTGCCGTCATGCGGGCAGGGGGCGGCGACATGCGCGCCCGACCGCGATCAAGTGTTCACGCAAAGCGATGACCCGCGCATAGCCGGCAGGCGTGCCGGGTTCGACGACGAGCAGCGTATCCCTGGTCTTTGCCCACATCAGCTCAGTGAGTGCGCGTCGCTCACCATCGCCGATTTCGCCGATCATGTAACTCGCCACGACAAGGTCGGCGGAATCCGCTTTAGCCAGGGCAGCGCGGGCTTCGCCGCGTTCGTAGCTGACGTCACGCAGGCGAAAGCTGTCGGCGACGAGGCCGAGCGCCAGCGCGCGCAACGCGTCGTTGGCGTCGAGCAGCGTAAAGCGTTGCAGCGAGGGAAATGTTTCCGCCGCCGCCCAGGTCGCCGTGCCCGGCCCGGCGCCGACATCGAGCAGGCTTGTCGGCGCAAAGTCCGGCCTGATCTCGACCAGCGCGTTCAGGCTGGCCGTGACGGCGGCGTAGGTCGCGGGCATCCGTGCCAGCGCATAGGCCAGCGCATCGGTCTCCGTCCGGATGCCGCCGGAGCCGCCGCCATCGCGATAGGTTTTCGAGATTGTCGCGGAGCGGCCAGCGGCGTCGTTGCGCGAGAAACCGCGCAACTTGCCGTCAAGCGCGGCTTTCAGTTCGGCGGGAAGGTCAGGTGAGGTCATTTATCTGCCGTCATGCCCCGCAAAGGCGGGGCATCCAGTACGCCGAGAAGGTGGAGAGTCTTTCAAATAGCGCGGCGTACTGGATCATCCGCCTTCGCGGATGATGACGTCAACTGTTGTGGCGCAAGAGCTGTTGTGGCGCCGCCTCACGCCACGTTCTGATCCAGAATCTTCACCGCGTCGTCGAGGCCGACCGAGACCAGTTGCGACACGCCGCGCTCGGCCATGGTGACGCCGAACAGCCGGTTCATCCGCGCCATCGTGATCGGATTATGCGTGATGATGATGAAGCGGGTTTCGGTGGACGAGGTCATTTCGTGCAGCAGGTTGCAGAACCGCTCCACATTGTGGTCGTCGAGCGGCGCGTCGACTTCGTCCAGCACGCAGATCGGCGACGGGTTGGTGAGGAACACCGCAAAGATCAACGCCAGTGCCGTCAGCGCCTGCTCGCCGCCCGACAGCAGCGACAGCGTCTGCGGCTTCTTGCCGGGCGGTTTTGCGATGATTTCCAGACCAGCTTCCAGCGGATCGTCGCTCTCGATCAGATGAAGTGCGGCTTCGCCGCCGCCGAACAGTTCCGTGAACAGCCGCTTGAAGTGCTCGTTGACGGTCTCGAACGAGGTCAACAGCCGCTCGCGGGCCTCCTTGTTGAGGCTCTGGATGCCCTGGCGCAGACGCTTGATGGCTTCGACCAGATCATCGCGTTCGGTGGTCAGCGCGGTGTGCTGGGTCTCCACCTCGCGGAGTTCTTCCTCGGCGCGCAGATTGACGGCGCCGAGGCGTTCGCGGTCGCGCCGCAGCTTTTCGAGGTTTTCCTCGATCTCGCCCAGCGGCGGCAATTCCGCGCCGGGCTCGATCTCGGCCAGTCCTGCCACCGCGTGCGGCTCGACTTCGAGCATGTCGTGGATTTCGCGCTCGATGTCGGAAAGCCGGCGCTTGGTGCCTTCCATGCGTTCTTCGGCGCGGGCGCAGGCCTCGCGGGCAGAGGACAGCGCTTCGAGCGATGCCTTGGCTTCGCGGTCGGTCTGCGCCATCACGCTCTCGGCGGCGGCCAGCGCGTCGGCGGCGACGCGGCGGGCGCTTTCGGCGGATTCGATTTCGTTGATCAGCGCGCGGCGCTTTTCGGCAAACAGCGCCGGGGCATCTTCAAGCCCGGCGCGCTCGGCCGTCACTTCGGTGATGCGCGCCTCGACGGTGGCGACCTGGGAGGCCGAGCTTTGCCTGCGGTTCTGCCATTCGGTGCGCTCGGCCGTGATCGCCTGCACGCGCTTGTCGGCGAGTTCGGCCTCGCGCGCCAGCGCCTGGGCTTCGGCCCGCACTTGCGCGGCAAAGCGGCGGTGGCCGTCGATCTCGGAGCGAACGGCGCTGAGCCGCGTCTCGGTATCGAGGGTCGGCGGCAACTCGTCCAGTGCGGCGTTGGCGCTCTCATGCGCGGCTTCCGCCTCGCTGCGATCGGCGGCGAGACGGGTATGGGCTTCGGTCAGCGCGGATTTGCGCGCGGCGTGGCGGTTGATCTCACGCTCGGTCGCGGCATGGCGCTCGCGCGCCGCATCGGCCTCGCGCTGCGCGGCGCGCCCGGCCTCGCGGGCAGCGGACTCGGCGGCGGAAGCGGCCTTCAGTTCGGCCTCGGCGTCTTCCAGCGTCTGCCGCTTGTTGGCGGCGTCGGTGCGGGCCTGTTCCAGCTCGTGTTCGATATCGACGAGGCGCGCACGTTCGGCGAGGCGCCGTGCGGCGCCGGTCGGCGCGTGTGCCGACGCGACAAAACCGTCCCAGCGCCAGACGTCGCCTTCCAGCGACACCAGCCGCTGGCCGGTCTTCAATTGCGACACCAGTTCGGCGCCGCGCTCCTTCGCCACGACGCCGATCTGCGCCAGGCGGCGCGCCAGTTCGGCCGGCGCCTCGACATGGGCGGCAAGCGGATCGACGCCTGCCGGCAGCGACGGATCGTCGAAGCTCGCACCCGCATTGGTCCAGCGCATCGGCGCGGAGGGGTCGACGGGAGCGTCAAGGTCGTCGCCGAGCACGGCGCCAAGCGCCTTCTCATAGCCCTTGGTGACGGTGACGCCGTCGATGATCGGCGGCCACAGATTCTTGGTCTCGCCGTTGACGAGCTTTGAAATGGTGCGCGCTTCGGTCTCCAGCCGCTGCACCCGCTTGTCGGCCTCGGTGAGCGGCGCGCGGGAGGCTTCGAGCTTCTGCCGCGCGGCGACATGGCCGGTTTCGCTGGCCTGTGCGGCGGCTTCGGATACCGCCAGTGTTTCCTGCGCGGTCTCCATGGCCGCGGCGAGCGCGTCGAGGTCGCCGAGACTGCCGGTCTCGTCGCTGAGCTTCTGCTCGTCGGCCTGGACGCTGGCGATCTCCTGATCGAGCCGGGCCAGCCGGTCGCGATGGGTGCGCACGCCGGCCTCGAGCTGGTTGCGCTTCGCGGTGAGGTCGGCGAGCGCGGTGGTCAGCTCGCCGAACATGCGCTCGGCGGCGGAAAGCGTTGCTTCCGCTTCGGAAACGCGTTCATCAATGCCGGAGCGCTTTTCGACGCGTGACTTGATCTCTTCCTTTAACTCGGCGTCCTCGGTGTCGAGGCGCTGCAGCGCCACTTCGGCATCGGAGGCCTGCTGCTGCTCGCGCGCGATGTCGGCGGCGAACTGGGTCAGCCGCCGGTCGAGTTCAGCGACACGCTCCTTGGCGCGCTCTTCCTCGCGGTCAAGCAGCTCGCGCGCATTGGTCAGCCGCTGCAGCCCCGCCGCGGCGCGGGCCTCGCCCTCGCGTAGCGCCGGCAGTTCGGAGGCGCGGATCGCCTGGATGCGTGCGGCTTCGGCCTGCTCGCGGGTGCGCTCGGCCATCTCGCGCACGTTGATGTCATGGGTATGCCCGGCTTCCGCGACGTCGGCATTGGCCTCCAGCCAGCGCAGGTGGAACAGCGTGGCCTCGGCCTTGCGCACCTTGGCGGCGACTTCGCGGAAGCGGATGGCCTGGCGCGCCTGCTTCTTCAACCCATCGATCTGGCCGGCGAGTTGCCCGATCACGTCTTCGACGCGGGTGAGGTTGGTTTCGGCCGCCCTCAGGCGCAGCTCCGCTTCGTGGCGGCGGGCGTGAAGTCCGGCGACGCCGGCGGCATCTTCCAGCACGCGGCGGCGCTGCTCGGGCTTGGCCTGAATGATCTCGCCGATCTTGCCCTGGTGAACCAGCGCCGGCGAACGCGCGCCGGTGGCGGCGTCGGCAAACAGGATCTGCACGTCACGGGCGCGCACATCGCGGCCGTTGATGCGATAGACCGAGCCGGCCTCGCGCTCGATGCGGCGGGAGATTTCCAGCACCTGGCTGTCATTCATGGCGGCCGGCGCGGTGCGGTCGGCATTGTCGATCGTCATGGTGACTTCGGCGTGGTTGCGCGCCGGGCGGTTGCCGGAACCGGCGAAGATCACCGCATCCATGTCGGCGGCGCGCAGCGACTTGTGCGAGGTTTCGCCCATCGCCCAGCGCAGCGCCTCGACCAGATTCGACTTGCCGCAGCCGTTCGGCCCGACCACGCCGGTGAGGCCGGGTTCGATCATGAAATCAGTGGCTTCAACGAACGACTTGAAACCGTGGAGGCGGAGGCGCGTGAGTTTCATGGAACACAGATCTCTGTTGGCTGGGCGCGAATCTCCCTGCCGTGACAATACCATAGAAGGCAATGTCGGTACGGATGGATAGCCCTTTGCGGCTCTTAATGAGCGGCGACAATGGCGAGGCCGGGGCCGGAGGGCAACGGCCCCAAGGGGCTTTTAACGGGCTTTTCCCAAGGGATTTGAGGCGCTTGTGTGGCGTCTTTCGCTGGACTTATCGGCGCAGATGAATCTGCGTGTGCCGAATCAGCTCTTCAGCATCGAATTGATGCGCTTCGAAAACTCCTCGAAGCTCTGCTCGCCCTTGAGCATCTCGCCGTTGATGAAGAAGGTCGGTGTCGACTGCACCTTCAGCACTTCGGCGGCGTATTTCTGGTCGGCCGCGATCTTGTCGAGCAGCGCCTGATCCTTCAGGCAGTCCTCGACCTGCGCCTGGGTCAGGCCGGCCTGCTTGCCGATCCGGGTCAGCGTCTCCGTGGTGTTCTTCACCACCCACGCTTCCTGCTGCTTGAACAGCAGGTCGATGACGGCGAAATATTTCGGGGCGTCGTCCTTGGCGATGCAGCGCGCCAGCATCGAGCCCGCCGCGGCCTTGATGTCGAGCGGGAATTCGCGGAACACGAAACGGATCTTGCCGGTGTCGATGAACTCCGTCTTGATCTTCGGAAACACCTTTTCGGTGAACGCCGCGCAATGCGGGCAGGTCATCGAGGCAAATTCGGTGATGGTGACCGTGGCATTGGCCGGCCCAATCGCCATGTCGGGCAACGACACCGGCTTCGCCACGTCGGTGGCGGACTGCGCCATCGCATCCGTGATCAGCCGCAGCGGCGAGAAGCCGGCGAGGGCGGTCAGCCCGGTCAGCGTGAGGGCGGCGGTGAAGGCGCGGCGCGTGATCATCAAGGTCTGCTCCCGAATGGCGCGTTCACGCCCGAAAGAAGTACGAAAAGAAGCCTTCGCTAGCTTGAAACGCCAGTTGTGGCAATGGCGGGGTGCGGCGGGCGCGCGGCGCAAAAGGCTCAATTTCGCTTGATCGCGGCGCCGAGCCGCGCCAGTGCGGCGCGCAGTTCCTCGTCCTCGACCGCCGACAGGGTTTCGGCGACTTTCGCCACCGATTTCGGGTCCGGCACGCGGCTGCGCGCGGGGGCCTTCCGGCGCGACAGCGGCGCCTGCCGCAGCGCCAGCCGGCCGACCGCGCTCCAGCCGAAGAAGCGGTTGACCCGCTGCAGGATGACGTCGGACGAATGCTGGATCTCCAGCGCCGCCGGGCCCTCCACCCGCAATATCAGCGTGGCCGGTTCCTGCGGCTGCCCCTCCACCGGCCGCGGCCATTGCATCTTCAGCGGCTCGGAATGGGCGGCGACTTCGGGACCGGCAATGTCGGCCCAGCGCGTCACCAGTTCGCGCGCGGCGAACCCCTGCTTGGCGTAGGCGTCCGAAAAGACGTCGCTGAGCAGGACGGAAAGGGGCTTTGCCGAGATCCAGCCGGGTTTTGCCATGGGGTGTCTTATATCACCTCGCTCGTCGCCGGCGCCATCTCCGCTGTCATGGCCGGGCTTGTCCCGGCTATCCGCGTCTTGGACTGCCGCGAAGAAGAAAGACGTGGATGCCCGGGACAAGCCCGGGCATGACGTGGAGAGATTTGCGTTCGGACATTAGAATGGATGGATGACTTTCTCCGCAGTCGCCAAAACCAAACGATCAGCTGAATCGGCCGAAAGCAGCGCCTTCCGCCCGGCGCTGCTGCTCGACTGGTACGACCGCCATCGCCGCCGGTTGCCGTGGCGGCCGCCGGCGGGCGAGCGGGCCGATCCGTACCGGGTCTGGCTCTCCGAGATCATGCTGCAGCAGACCGGCGTCAAAACGGTCGGGCCGTATTTCGAG
Organism: uncultured Alphaproteobacteria bacterium; assembly: GCA_963816815.1. Classification (GTDB taxonomy): domain Bacteria; phylum Pseudomonadota; class Alphaproteobacteria; order Rhizobiales; family Xanthobacteraceae; genus Bradyrhizobium. Next base: position 74,796 of record CAWFMW010000020.1, on the reverse strand, counting down.
AAGTTCCTGGCGCGCTGGCCGGATGTCGCCGCGCTCGGCCGCGCCTCGCAGGATGACGTGCTGCGGATGTGGGCCGGGCTCGGCTACTATTCGCGCGCACGTAATCTCCATGCCTGCGCGGTGGCCGTGCTGCGCGACCATGGCGGGGTGTTTCCCGATACGGAGGAAGGCCTGCGCCAATTGCCGGGGATCGGCCCTTACACGGCGGCGGCGATCGGCGCGATTGCCTTCGACATCAGAACCATGCCGGTGGACGGCAATATCGAGCGCGTGGTGTCGCGGCTCCACGCGGTGGAGGAGCCGCTGCCGCAGGCCAAGCCGCGCATACATGAATTGGCGTCGACGTTGCTGGGCCCGTCCCGCGCTGGCGACAGCGCGCAAGCATTGATGGATTTGGGCTCCTCGATCTGCACGCCGAAGAAGCCGGCCTGTGCGCTATGCCCGTTGAACGATGATTGTGCTGCCCGCTTGCGCGGCGATCAGGAGACTTTTCCGCGCAAGGCGCCGAAGAAGACGGGGATACTTCGCCGCGGGGCCGCCTTCATCGTCACGCGCGGCGATGAACTGCTGGTGCGTACCCGGGCGGAAAAGGGCCTGCTCGGCGGCATGACCGAAGTCCCGGGCTCGGAATGGCTGGCCGGACAGGAAGACAAGGCGGCATTAAAGCAGGCGCCTGCGCTCAAGGGGGTGGATCGCTGGCACCGCAAGGCGGGCGTCGTCACCCATGTCTTCACGCATTTTCCGCTGGAGCTTGTGGTCTACACCGCAAAACTGGCTGCGCGCGCGCGGGCGCCGCAGGGCATGCGCTGGGTGCCGATCGCAACGCTCGCCGACGAGGCGTTGCCCAATGTGATGCGCAAGGCCATCGCGCACGGGCTGGATTCGGCCTAGGCGGCGCGGGCGTCCTGTTCCCTGGATGCCGGCATCATGAAGGTACGGTTACGGCCGGTCTTCTTGGCGATGTAGAGGCCCTGATCGGCGCGCTCGATCATGTCCTGCACGTCGCGGTCGCCTTCCGCGTTGATCGCAACGCCGATCGAGACGGTTGCCGAAATACTCGCTTCGCCATGTTCGATCGTGGTTTGCTCGATCGAACGCCGGATCCGCTGCGCCAGCAGCAGGGCGGTCTCCTGATCGATCTCGCGTAACAGCACCACGAACTCCTCGCCGCCGAACCGGGCTGCCTTGTCGGTGGTGCGGATCGACTGATTGATGATTTCCGCGATCCGCTTGATCGCGTCGTCGCCGGCGGCATGGCCGTGGGTGTCGTTGATCTTCTTGAAATGATCGATGTCGATCATCAAGGTCGCCATGCTTCGTTTATAGCGCCGGCAGAATTCGATCGTATCGTCGGCTATGGCGAGAAACGCGCGCCGGTTCATCAGGCCGGTCAGATAGTCGGTGTCGGCCATCTTCTGCAGCTTGACGAGATCGTCCTTGAACTGCAGGGCGTTTTCGGTGGCGCGCAATTCGGCTTCCTTGGTCCGCTCCTCGGCAAAGCCGATACGACGCAGCAGCGAGCGTAGGGCTCGCGTGAGGTGGACGACCTCCACTGAACCGCTGTGCCGCGCCAGCATGGTCGGACCCGCCGCGCGTCCGATCCGGTCGGCTTCCTGTGTGATGGAAATGATCGGCCGCGCGATGCGCCGGGAAATGACCACCGCCAATCCTAGGCCGATCAGGGCGGTAATCACGCCAATGCCCAGGATGATTTTTGCCGACGCGATGGCGGCTGCGAGCGCGATGCCGGCCGGCTGGCTCGCCGTCACGATCCAGTTCAAGCCCTGATATTCGCGGTGACCCGTTCCGACGTAGAACGCGGTCAGAACATTTTGGCCACCCGAAACCTCTGCGAATGCGCCCTTCCTGGCCTTGAGAATGCCGGCGAGTTGCTCGCCGCTGTAGCGCGTCGTCCCCCTGTCCGGTCCAACCAGCGACACGCCGTTCTTGTCGATAATGGAGAGCCTTGTGTCGGTGTCGCCGTCATTGGCTTCGACATCCTGGATCAGTTGGCTTGCCCATTCCCAGTTCAGATGGCCGCCGAGCACGCCGAGAAGTTTGCCGCTGGAATCCTTGATCGGAAACGCGAGGTCGACAAAGCGATAAGGCTCACCGTTTTCCGGCTGCGCCAACAGCGAGGCCAGCAACACGGCTTCGTGCACGTCGCCGATCGCGAGCCGCTGCAGGCCTTCCTTGAACCACGGCCGTGCCGCCACCGACTTGCCCTCCAGGAGACCACCGGTCGCGGCCACGACCTTGCCGTCGACATCAGCGAACCCAATCCAGGCCAGATCGGCGAAGGTGGACTGCAACTGCTCCAGCGCGTGTCGAAGCTCCACCGGATTATCCCGCCAGAGTTTTTGCAGCGGCTGCAATTGCGAGAACAGTTTCATTTCGAGCTGGCGTTCCGCCATGAAGCGATCAAGCCGCCCTGCGGTGGCGGAGGCGACCGCCGCAAGGCTGCTGTTCACCTGCACGGCGGTGTTTCGGTAACTGACAAAGGCGGCGCAACCCGCCAGCGTTCCGACCAGCACGACGCACATGACGGCGACCGCCGCGGCGATCTGCGTCCGCACCGTCAAATGATCTTCAACCGCATGCAGGCGATCAGCGAGCTTTTTTATGAGGTTCCGCATCCGGAAAATCCCAGTGGCAGGCACAAATGTTCGGATCATCTACGCGGAACGCAGCTCTCAATTCCTAAAGGCGGATCGCGTCATTGCGATCGTGTTAAATCGCGCGTGAAACGGCATGGTTGAACGGGCATTAACTACTCCGTATTTCTGCGGGTGAATCGTGCCTCGATGCTCCGGACGGCGCCGATTTTGCCTGGCGGCAGCGTGCAGCTTGCTGACACCACGCTGGCAGCAGGCCCGCGGTAGGTGGATGGTTCACGGAGGTTCCCATGATCAGCACCGCTCTCGACAACATCCCCGCGCCGCCGTCTTCGAGGCTGCTCGGCTGGCACCTGCTCGATGCGCGGCCGAAGGAAGGCTGGATCCGGATCGGCTTCGACGGCAAGCGGGATTTCTGCAACCCGGCCGGCTTCGTGCAGGGCGGCATCCTCTCGGCGATGCTCGACGACACCATGGGGCCGGCGGTGTTCACCATGACGGAGGGAAAACTCTACACGGCGACCATCACCATGACGGTGAATTTTCTCAGCCCCGCCAGGCCCGGGCCGATCACGGGCGAGGCCAAAGTTACCCAGCTCGGCAAGACCGTTGCCTTCGTGGAGGGACGGCTCACGGCCGAGGATGGCACGCTGCTGGCGACCGCCACGACCAGCGCGCGGCTGGTCGAGACGGCGAAGGCCATCGTCGTTTCGGCTAGCCGGTAGCCCGCGGCGCTTCTTGCGTGAGCTGGACGATCGGCGGCTTGGCGTTGAGCCCTTCGACCTGGAAGCCGGCGACACGCTTGTAGTTGGCGGCGATGTCTTCCAGCTCTTGCAGCGACAGCACGTCGGTGACGACGTCGTAGCCGTCGGGCGCGCGCTCTTCGACCATCTGCATCACCTGCTCAGGCCCGTTGCGGCGGTTGAGCATCACGAGGTCGGTGGTGGCGGGCCGGCGCTCGGCTTCATAGGCGACCAGCGCGGCGCTGGTCACGCCTTTCGCCAAAATCTCGCGGGTGATGACGCGGGCGTCCAAGATCGCCTGCGAGGCCCCGTTGGAGCCGATCGGGTACATCGGATGCGCGGCATCCCCCATCAGCGTGACCCGGCCGAACGTCCATTGCGCGACGGGATCGCGATCGACGAGCGGGTATTCATAGGCGTGCGGGCAGTTCTCGATCAGGCCGGGCACATCGAGCCAATCGAATTTCCAGTCCTTGAGCCAGGGCAGAAACTCTTCGCGTTTTGCGGTGCGGTTATAGTCCTCGCGCCGCCATTGATAGGTCGGAGGCATGTGCCGCTCGGCCACCCAGTTGATCCTGAACTTGCCGGCGCTGTCCGCCTGCTTGGAAATCGGATAGCAGACGAACTTCAAAATCTCGTGGCCGGCCATGATCATGGTGCGGCCGGACAGGAAGGCGTCGCTGTCGGTGATGCCGCGCCACAGGATGCGTCCGTTCCAGATCGGGGGACCTTCGCCGGGATAGAGCTTTTCGCGAACCGCCGAATGGATGCCGTCGGCCGCGATCAACAGCGCGCCGTCGAAACTGCCTTGCGATTTGCCGGTCGCCTTGTCGATGAACTCGGCGCGCACGCCGTTCTCCGTCTCGGTCCAGCCGGAGAGGTGATGGCTGGTGAGAATGTTCTCTTTGCCCAGCCGTTCGATCGCGGCATCGAGCAGGATCTGCTGCAGCGTGCCGCGATGGATCGAGAACTGCGGCCATCTGTACCCGGCCTCGATGCCGCGCGGCTCGCTCCAGATCGGCTTGCCATGCTTGGAGAAATAGGCGAGCTCCTTGGTGCGGACGGCGTGCGCATCGAGCTTGTCGTGCAGCCCGAGCTCGATCAATTCGCGCACCGCATGCGGCAACACGTTGATGCCGACGCCGAGCGGCCGCAACTCGGGCACGCTTTCGAAGACCCGGACGGGAACCCCGATCTGGTGCAGGCTGAGCGCCAGCGTCAATCCGCCAATGCCGCCGCCCGCGATGAGAACCGTCATGTTACGCCCCTCTTACTGCCTCCGCGTCATGACACGAGAGGCGGCAAGGGGGCAACTGCGAAGGCGGCCGGCGGAGGGGCTCGCCGCGCCGGACGCTTCAACCGGCCGGTGGCGGGGCACCGAAGAAGCCGACGATCTTGACCAGCCGGCCGTCGGGACCGACCTCGCCAAAATCGATCGAAATGTCCCCGCAGGTCCCGTCTGCGCGCACCAGGCGCCAGAGGAAGCGGACCACGGTGTGATGCACGTCGATGCCGCTCATGAACTCGAGCCGCGCGCCGGGCCGGCTGGCCTGAACCTTGGCGATGTGACCGCCAAGGGCTTCGCGTCCGGTCAGCGAAACATTCGGATCGACATAGACGCCGCCGTCACTCCAGCACGCTTCCAGCAGCGTGTCTCTGGCTGCGGCCTCACGCTCGTTCCATGCCGCCATGTAGTGTGTCACCACCTTCGTGATCGCGTTGCCGTCCATGGAAATGTCCTCGCCGTCCCGGTTTCCCCGCACGATTGAAGTGTCCGTCGCGCATTGGTTGCCCCTCGACTTTTGCAGCAAAACGACGGGTCGTCACTTACATCCGAGGTAATTGCTCTTCCGCCGCCATGGTCTAGATTGCCTGGCATGGATGCGCCAAACCAGAACGCGCAGGTTACCCCGGCCGGGCATTTCAGCAGCTTGCTGAAGCACTGGAGAAAGGTGCGCCGCCTTACCCAGATTGACCTGGCGGTGGATGCCAATGTCTCCGCCAAGCATCTGTGCTTTCTGGAAACCGGCCGCTCACAGCCGAGCCGCGAGATGGTGCAACTGCTTTGCAGCGCGCTCGATCTACCGCTCGAAGAAAGAAACGCCTTGCATGTCGCGGCAGGCTTCGTGCCGCCCTACAGCGACAAGGGACTGGCCGCCGATCATTTGCAGCCGGTGCGGCAGGCGCTGGATTTCATTCTGCGTCAGCAGGAGCCGTATCCGGGGATCGTCGTCGATGGCCGCTGGGATGTGCGCATGCGCAACCAGGGCTCGGCGCGCCTGCTGAAACCGTTTCGCGATTCGTACGAGATGGAAGCCGGGGTTGCCGATAACGCGATGCACGTCGCCTTTCATCCGAAGGGGCTGCGGCAGTTCATCGTGAACTGGGATGAGTTCGCCGGGCAGCTGATCCAGATTCTGCATCGCGACGTCGCGCAAGGCAGCCGTGCGGCGGCGCAGCTGCTCGACGAAATCATGGCCTATCCAGGTCTGTCGGCCGAGTGGCGGCTTCCGCGACAAGTCTCGGCATCGTCACCGGTGATGACCATGCACCTCGCCAAGGGCAACTATTGTCTCGCCTTCTTCTCCACCTTTACGACGCTGGCGATGCCGATGGACGCCGCGCTGCAACAGATCAAGATCGAATGTTTCTTCCCCGCGGACGATGCGACCGCCGCCAAGGCGCGGCAACTCGCACCCTGACGAAACTTGAAGGAGACGGAAATGCAACTTGCTCCGAGCCGCCATCAATTGACCGAGACGATGAACGAACTGCGAGCGCTGAACGCCCGCTTCATCCATAATTTCGTGACCAACGACGTGGCTTCGCACGACGCCATTCTTCATATCAGCTTCATCAACATCTGGCCCACGGGCCAGCGCTGGGATCGCGCGACATATCTGAAGTACTGGGCGACGGCCTTCGATCCAGAGATCATCGTCTATTGGGACGTCCGCGATGAACTCATTACCGTCATCGGAGACGTTGCGCTGGTACGTTCCACGAACAAGTGCACGCGCCGCCGCGATGGAAACGAAGTAACCGGCATGACCACCTATACCGATACCTACCTGTTCGAGAACGGCGCGTGGAAATGCATTCAGGCCCAGATCACGGCGGTCGCGCCCGAGCATTATCCCGCCGATGACACCATCGTCAGCGTCTACATCAAGGGAGCGCTGCAGCGACGGGCGGCGTGAACGCCTTCATGGCGTGCACAGACTGGCTGCACGCCAGGGTGCAGGCGCCGAGCGCTGCAACGCTCCGGGGATGGACGACCGACAGACGCGCGGCTAACCTCCGGTTCCCACCGAGAGGATCGTCATGTTCAAGTTCTATTACGCCCCCGGCACCTGCGCGCTGGCTTCCCACATCGCTTTGGAAGAGGCCGGCGCCTCCTATACGGCCGAGCGGCTCGACTTCAAGAACAGCCAGCAGACCACCCCGCAATATCTTGCGATCAATCCGAAGGGGAGGGTGCCGGCGCTGGTAACGGACCGCGGCACCTTGACCGAAACACCGGCAATTCTCGCTTTCATTGCGAGCAGCTTTCCAAAAGCAAAGCTGGTTCCTGATGATCCCTTCGAGTTCGCGCAGGCGCAGTCCTTCAACAGCTACCTCTGCTCCACGGTGCACATCAATCATGCGCACAAGATGCGAGGCTATCGCTGGGCGGTGGATGAGTCCTCATTCGCCGACATGAAACGCAAGGTGCCGGAAACCATGGCCGCCTCCTTTGCCCTGATCGAGCGCGACATGATCAAAGGGCCGTGGGTAATGGGCGAGCAGTACACGGTCTGCGACCCCTATCTGTATACGATTGGGCTCTGGCTCGAAGGCGACGGCGTCGATCTCGCAGCCCTGCCGAAGGTGGCGGCTCACCGCAAGCGGATGTCGGAGCGGCCCGCAGTACAGAAGGTGTTGGCTGAGGCGAAGGCCTGAGCGTGTAGGGTGGGCAAAGCGCAGCGTGCCCACCATCTCTCCATTCGCGCTTGTGACGGTGGGCACGCTGCGCTTTGCCCACCCTACTCAGCTAGGTAGCTACCATGCGGGTGGTGGGGCCCGGTATGGAACGTAGTCCTCAAACTCCCACTTTCCGAGACGAGCCAACTTTTCCGCCAAAGCACTCCAGGTCGAGGCTTCGCCGCAGCTTTCACAATATTCCCGAACGAATTTTTCCAACTGTGTGTAATCGAAGTCTCGAACGAACAGGTAATGCCTTCCGATCTTGAAATTTTCGCGAATATTGGAAGCAAACCAATCAGATGTGCAGAGCATAAAATCGAATGACTCCTCGCCTCGTTGGCCAGCGGGTCCGATCATTGCCATAACCAATATGCCGAATGGTCCGGTCGGCGCAAAATCCTCCAAGGGATCGGCATCAGGACTGAAGAGGGACTTCAATTCAGCTCGCATTTTGCTTTTACCATTATGCTGATAGCGGTGTAGGTCGCTTCCCCCGCTCCATCGCGCGGCCGATGCCGAGCATGACGTTGCGCAGCCAGATCGAGCCGGGGTCCATCTGTGCGCGGGTCGGGTAGAACATGAACTGCTCGTCGATCCCGGGATCGAGCGGTGGTGCGATCGTTGTCAGCGCTAGCTGCTTCGACAGCGCGCCGATCAGGCGGCGCGGCACGAAGGCGACGAGATCGGTGCGCGCGGTCACATGCAGCGCTTCGATATAGCCTGATACCACCAGCGCGATGCGCCGCTCGATGCCCTTGGGGCGCAACCAGCTGTCGATCAAATCCTCGCTCTGGCCGCGGATCACGACCGCGACGTGGCGCGCGTCGAGAAACACCTCCGGCCGCTTCAGCCGCGCGCCGATCGGGTGGCCCCGGCGCACCGCGAGCGCGTCACTGTCGGTGTAGAGCCGTTGCCGGTGAAATCCGGTAAAGGCGTTGCCGATCGAGATCACCATGTCGATGGTGCGGGCGAACTCCGCCGTGAAGATCGCGGGCCCCCGCCACGGCACGACGTCGATCCGGACGTTCGGCGCCAGTTTTGTGATCTTCTCCATCAGCGGCGGCATCAGCAGCTCGACTGCCAGATCCGGCATCATCAGACGAAACTGGCGCTCACTCCGCGCGGCGTCGAACGCGTCGGCGATGAACAGCGAGCGCACCTGGTCGAGCGCCTGGGCCAGCGGCGCACGCAGCGCCTGTGCCCGTGGCGTCAGCTCCATCCGCGCCCCGGTCCGCACCAGCAGCGGGTCGCCGATCACGTCGCGCAGCCGCTGCAGCGCATGGCTGGCGGCCGGCTGCGATAGCCCGATCCGCATTGCGGCGCGGCTGACATTGGCTTCCCTGAGCAGCGCATCGAGCGCCACCAGCAGATTGAGGTCAAGCGAATTCAAATTCATCGAATGAATATATATCATATTTACTATCGATTGGAAGAATGACGCGTGGCGCGCGAGGATCTGCAGCACAGATCAAAAGGAGAAGCCGCCATGAGCGCAGCAGCGAACAAGAAACTTGTGCAGCAGGTCTACACGGATTCCGCCAACCGCAGCGGGACCACCTTTGTCGATAATCTCGCCGGGGATGCGACCTGGATCGTCACCGGCCAGTATTCCTGGTCGCACGAGTTCAAGGGCCGTGACGCCATCAACAACGGCCTGATGGGTCATTTCCGGTCGTTCTTCGCCGCGCGGCCGCGCACGCTGGCGTTCAATTTCATCGCGGAGGGTGACTATGTCGTGGTCGAAGCGCGCGGCGACAATGTCACCAGGTCAGGCGAACGCTACGACAACCACTACTGCATGGTCTGGCGCATCGAGAACGGCAGGATCAAGGAGATCAAGGAATACTGCGATTCTGCCTTGGTCGAGCGCGTGCTCGGGCCGTTCCCGGCAGAGCGGAAGGTTACGGCAGCGGTGTGAGCGATCGACGCGCGCGAAGAACTCGTAGGGTGGGCAAAGTGTAGCGTGCCCACCATCTCGCATCTCGATACGTGATAGATGGTGGGCATGTCGCTTGCGCTCCTTTGCCCACCCTACGATCTCTCTCGCCCGTTCAGGCCGCCTTGACTTCCGAGATGTCTGAACATGTTGCCGCGCGCCTCGTCGTCCATCTCGGCCTTGAACTTGAAGCTGTCCTTCAGCGCGATCGCTTTCGCCGCCGCCGGCCGTGCCGAGATCTCGTCGACCAGCCGCTTGACGTTGGGAAATTTCGCGACCGCTTCCTCGCCCATCACGAAGGGGATCATGCGGGCCCAGCCCCACACGTCCATGTCGACGATGGTGTAGGTGTCGCCCACCATGTAGCGACGCTTGGCCAGATGATCGTTGAGAATGCCGTAGTGCCGCTGCGCCTCGAACTGGTAGCGGTTATGCGCGTAGTCGACCTTTTCTGGCGCAAAATGCTTGAAGTGGACGGCCTGGCCGGAATAGGGACCGACGCCGGTGGCGGCGAACATCAGCCATGACAGCAATTCGCCGCGGTTGGCCGGCGTGTTGGCGGGCAGAAACTTGCCGGTCTTTTCGGCGAGATAGAGCAGGATGGCGTTGCTGTCGAACACCGTGACGCCATCGTCGTCGATCGCAGGCACCTTGGCGTTCGGATTGATGGCAAGGTATTCCGGCTTGAACTGGTCGCCTTTGCGGGTGTCGACGGCGACCGGCTCGTAGGCAAGGCCGGCTTCCTCGAGGAAGAGGGCGACCTTGGTCGGGTTGGGCGATCCGTTGAAGTAAAATTTGAGCATTTGGAATTTTCCCCATTGCTGCTTGCAAGGACAATTTTGTCGAGGCACGCGGCGGCATTGCCCCTTGTGCCATGTCCATGCTCAAATTTTTACGGGGTGCGCAAGCGTCGAGTTTATGACCGGGCCGGTGCCCGGTGCATTGAAGACGAGCGCGGCTCGCGCTTACGACAGCGCCAGACCGGCCATGCCGGCGACCGCAAGGCCGGCGCCGGCAGCGATCATGACGGATGCAAAGCGCATTTCCGAACGCAGCGCCGTGCGTTGCCCGTTACGTTCCGTTCCTTTGGCATAACCGTGGACGATGATCTGTTCGCTGAAGGTGCCGTTGGCGTCCAGAATGTCGGTCAAGCCGGCACTGGCCACCAGGATGCCGAGGATGATCAGTCCGGCAGGGCCCAGCAAACTCAACAGCAGGATTGGAAGCAGGCCGATCAGGAAGATCGGGAGCAGCGGCAGCACAATCAACGACTCGGAGCCTCGGGTGCGCATGGCCGTATTCTCAACCAGGATAATGGACGTCGCAAGTATACACTTAAATGGGATGAAACGGCGCATGACTGCGTGCGCGCCTGACACGGCAGCCATGCCGGTTGATCGGGGTGGTTGCGCAGCGGGTAGGCAGGCCGCATTTCGCGGCATGGTCGCCAAAATCGTCTGCACGCTGTAGCGCCTTGGCGCGTCCTGCCACGACGTGCCTGATGTCCGGTGATGCGCCGAGCGGTCTAGCCCGCCGCCATTTCAGAGCGGATCTCGGCGCGCATCTCGTCGATCAGCCGGAGGCCGTTCTTGGTTTCGACATGCCAGAAGGTCCAGCCGTTGCAGGCACCCGAGCCCTGGGCCACCGCGCCGATGCGGTGGATCGAACCGACCTTGTCGCCGAGCATGATGGCGCCGTCGGCGCGAACCAGCGCGCCATGGCGCTTCTTGGAGTCGACCAGTTTGGTGCCGGGCGGAATCATGCCGCGCTCGATCAGTTCGGAGAAGGCCACACGGGGGGCGTCACGCGCGGTCATGAACGGCGCCAGCGTCGCCTCGGGCAGCGGTTCGACTGCCGCAATGCGCTCTTCGGCCGCTTGCGCATAGGTCTTGTCGCGCTCGAAGCCGATGTAGCGGCGGCCGAGACGTTTTGCCACGGCGCCCGTGGTGCCGGTGCCGTTGAAGGGATCGATCACGAGGTCGCCGGGTTTTGACGACGACAGCAGCACGCGCGCCAAAAGGCCCTCGGGCTTTTGGGTCGGATGCACCTTCTTGCCGTCGGCGCCCTTGAGGCGCTCTTCGCCGGTGCACAGCGGGATCAGCCAGTCGGAACGCGCCTGCACGTCCTCGTTGGCGGCCTTCAGAGCTTCATAGTTGAACGTATAACCCTTGGCCTTCTCGTCGCGCGCCGCCCAGATCATGGTCTCATGGGCATTGGTGAAGCGGCGGCCGCGGAAATTCGGCATCGGATTGGTCTTGCGCCAGACGATGTCGTTGAGGACCCAGAAGCCGAGGTCCTGCATGATCGAGCCGACGCGGAAAATATTGTGATAGGAGCCGATCACCCACAGCGTCGCCGACGGCTTCATGATCCGACGGCAGGCGAGCAGCCAGGCGCGAGTGAAATCGTCATAGGCGGCAAAGGACGAGAACTTGTCCCAGTCGTTGTTGACGGCATCGACATGGGATTCGTCGGGGCGCTTGAGGTCGCCCTTCAGCTGCAGGTTATACGGCGGATCTGCAAACACCAGATCGACCGAACCGGCCGGAAGCTTCGACATCTCGGCGACGCAATCGCCGACGACGATACGAGCGCTGGAGTCATATTCGAATTTAGTGCGGGGCGCCCTTGCAGACGCCCCGCGACGCGACACTACCATGACTCAATTACTCTGACTCAGGCGACGCTGTCGGCGACGCGGGACTAAACAACCGACTGGCGATACATTGACCCCGCAAAGTAAAAATCGACTTAATCGGTATTGTTGCTGAGAAGAGATTGCCCAGAGAAATTGCGGGTTTGGACGTACTAGGCAATATTTGCCGGACGGGTTATTGATTAATGGAATGGAAATTTTACGTGATTGCCGCGTTAGGTATTTGAGCCAACAGCCGGGATGAGGAAATACCGCCATGCGCTACGATGATTTCCGCCGCAGCGACGACATCGATGACCGTCGCGACGACAGTGGCGGCGGCGGTAGCGGAGGCGGTTTTGGCCTGCCGATGGGCGGGGGCGGGCTCGGCATCGGCACCATCATCGTGCTCGGCCTGGTCGGCTATGCCTTCGGCATCGATCCCCGCATCCTGATCGGCGGCGCCGAAATCCTGACCGGCGGCAACCAGGCGCCGACCTACCAGACCGATCGCAAATCGGGGCCGGCCAAGACCGGTGCGCCAAAGGACGAAGTCGGCAGCATGATCGCCGGCATTCTCGGCGAGATCGACGACCGCTGGAGCGAGATCTTCCAGTCCAGCGGACAGAATTACTCGGGGCCGCGCATCGTGCTGTTCAAGAATGCCACTAATGGCGGACGCTGCGGCATGGCGCAGTCGGCGATGGGACCGTTCTACTGCCCGCCGGACAAGCAGATCTTCCTCGACACCGCCTTCTTCCGCGAGGTCGAAATGCGCTTTCGCGGCTGCTCGGGCAGCGCCTGCAAATTCACGACGGCCTATATCATCGCGCACGAGGCGGGCCATCACATCCAGAACCTGCTCGGCATCCTGCCGCGCGTGCAGCGGCTGCAGCAGCAGGCCGGCAGCAAGGCGGAAGCCAACGCGCTGCAGGTCAAGGTCGAGCTGCAGGCGGATTGCCTGTCCGGCGTCTGGGTCAACCGTGAAGAGAAGAAGCGCCCGGGCTTCATCGAGGAAGGCGATATCGATGCGGCATTGCGGACGGCAACCGCGATCGGCGACGACACGCTGCAGCGGCAATCGACGGGCAGGGTGGTGCCCGATAGCTTCACGCACGGCTCCGCGGCGCAGCGCAAGCAGTGGTTCATGACGGGCTACCAGCAGGGCACGGTGCAGGCTTGCAACACGTTTGCGCAAGGCGCGTTGTGACGGTCTCGTGCCCCGGACGCTGCGCAGCACGAAGTGGTGCGCTGCTGATCCGGGGTCCATGCCATCAGGAAAATAGGTCCCGGCTCTGCGGCGCAGCGTTCAAGACGCTGCACCGCGTCCGGGACACGAGGGATTTAGTGAAATGTCCTCCATCGATGAGTCAAAACAATTCGTACCGCTGAACATCGCGGTGCTGACGATCTCGGACACGCGCTCGCTGGCCGACGACAAGTCGGGCACCACGCTGGCTGACCGGTTGACTGCGGCTGGTCACCACCTGGCCGCGCGCGAGATCGTTACCGACGACGTCGATGCGATCCGTGCCGTCATCCGCCGCTGGATCGCCGACGAGGGCGTCGATGCGATCATCACCACCGGTGGCACCGGTTTCACCGGCCGCGACGTGACGCCGGAGGCGATCGAGCCATTGTTCGAAAAGCGGATGGACGGGTTTTCCATTGCCTTCCACATGCTGAGCCATGCCAAGATCGGCACCTCGACGGTGCAGAGCCGCGCCACCGCGGGGGTAGCGGGTGCGACCTTCATCTTCTGCCTGCCGGGATCGCCGGGCGCCTGCCGCGATGCGTGGGACGGCATTCTCGCCGCCCAGCTCGACTACCGCACGCGGCCCTGCAATTTCGTCGAGATCATGCCGCGGCTGGACGAGCATTTGCGGCGGCCCAAAGCGCAAGGCGCTTCAGCCTGATTTGTTATCTGTCATTCCGGGTTCGTGCTCTGCGCGCCCCGGAATGATGGGTGCTGACAAAGCTGCGCGTACGTCTCGACGCGCGGCTTCACAGCTCCAGTTCCCAGGTTTCGCCGATCAGGTCCTGGCCAAAGCTGCGATGCGGCTCGGTGGCGATCAGCTTGAAGCCGGCTTCCTGATAGATCTTGCGGGCGGCCACCAGAATGCTCTGGGTCCACAGCGTGATCCGACGATACCCGCAGGCTTTTGCGAACGCGATGCATTCGCTGACCAGCCGGTGACCGAGGCCGTGACCGCGCCCGGCCGGGTCAACCAGCAACAGCCGCAGCTTGGCGACGTCGTCGCTGTGCCGCACCAGAAATATCGAGCCGACCTGTTCCCCTTCGATCTCGGCGATCCAGCAGCGCTCGCGCGATGCGTCGAATGAGCTGAGGAACTTGGCCGCGATCTCGGCGACGAGCCCTTCGAATGAGGAATCCCAGCCGTATTCACGCGCGTAGAGCGCGCCGTGGCTCTGCACCACCCATCCCATGTCGCCGGGGCGCGGCTCGCGCAGCGTCGCCGGTCGTGTTGCTGCATCGCCGTCGCCGAGCAGCCGTTCGATGTCGGCCATTGCCTCGATCAGGCGCTCCCTGCCGACGGGTGGCAGCCCTTCAAGCATCGCGGCGACGTCATCATTCGTGCTGCGGTCAAGCCTGGCGAACGCCTGCCGGCCCTTGGCGGTCAATCCGAGCCGGTATTGCCGTCGGTCAGACGGTAGCGGCTCGCGGGTGATCAGTCCGGCTTCGTCGAAATTCTGCACGATCCGGCTGAGATAGCCGGCGTCGAGACCCAGTTCGGCGCCGATCTCCTTGGCCGAGAGATTTTCGCGGTGGGCGAGTTCGTACAGCACCCTCGCTTCGCTCAGCGAGAACGGGCTCTTTGCGATCTGCTGGTCCAGCACGCCGAGCTTGCTTGTGTAGAAACGGTTGAAGGCGCGGACCGCCGCCACTTCCCGTTCAGAATCCAGTTCGGACATGGCACTTCCTCGATGCTTGCCATTGTCAAATATATAGTTGCTTATGGCAAGTATATTCTGACGGCAGGCATTCGGCGGGGGCACCCCCGGGCCGGTTCTACTTTGCATGGGGTTGTTTTCGATATTTGTGTCTGGGACGCCTTAGGCGACGACCATGATCCGGCTGCGCAACTGGGTGCGCGACGAACGGCCGAGCTGGCGCAACAGCCGCGTCTCGGAACGGCGGGAATCCGGCCGGTAGCCGCCGAGCCGTTCATAATGATCGCGCGCGATCAGGAGCCCCTGTTCGGCCGATGGCCCGGTAATCATGCGGGCGACGAATTTGAAGCCGTCGCGCAGCCGCGCGTCGGAATAGGGCGAGCGGGCGTAGCGAAACACCCCGGCGCGGGGCCGGCCGCTGCTCGATACGTTCTGGATGAACTGCGTGGTCTCTTCGATCCACCCGTTGTCGAGCACAGCTCCGGCATGCAGGAACATCAGCCATGGCGAGCGCGCCGCCCGTGCGCCGGCGGCCATTGCTGCGGCACGTGTGCCTTCAAAGCTGAGAAAGCCGCAGCCGGCGACGTCGGCCACGCGTTCGATCACGCCATTGCCGGCCCTGTCGACCAGCAGCACCTCGCGTATGATGCCGGCCGCGGCGCCCGGCACCAGTGCCGCCAGCGTTGCGACGGCGGGCTGCTCGACCCCTTCGGTTGGAATGATCACGCTCAACATGAATGAGGCTTCGTTGGCTCAAACGGGGAAAAACGCTGCACTGTTATCACCTTGTCATAATCAAAGCAGCCGTTCGCGTGCAGAATTTTGTGGCAGTGGCGCCGACGTCTTCACGATGTTGGCGCTCTCTGTGAATTGTTGTCGATGATGTTCTTGATTTGTTCTTATGGCGTGTTATGTTCGCTTCATGAGCCGAGCATCCTCTCATGCCCTCAAGCACCCGCCGGTCACGGCGCCCTCCGAGCCGGCGGGTGTGACACCTTTTCCTGAGCTCGCGGTTGCGATCGAGGGCAAGCGAGAGCGTGGCCGCGGCGCGCAGTCCAACGCGAGCGGCCGGTTCGAGGCCGAAGCGCGGGTCGCTTTCGACGATGGCTGGCAGAGCCTGGACGACTTGCCGCCGTTCAAGACCACGGTATCACTCGATACTTCGCGCAAGGTCATCACCCGCAACGACTCGCCCGACATCGGGTTCGACCGTTCGATCAATCCCTATCGCGGCTGTGAGCACGGCTGCGTCTATTGCTTCGCGCGGCCGACGCATGCGTTTCTCGGACTGTCGCCCGGGCTCGATTTCGAATCGAAGTTGCTGATCAAGCCCGACGCGCCGGAACTGCTTGAGAAGGAGCTGGCTGCCTCGGGTTACGAGCCGCGCATGATCGCGATCGGCACCAACACCGATCCCTATCAGCCGATCGAGCGCGAGCACAAAATCATGCGCGGCATTCTTGAAGTGCTGGATCGGGCCGGCCATCCGGTCGGCATCGTCACCAAATCGGCGCTGGTGACGCGCGACATCGATATACTGCAGCGGATGGCGAAGCGCAATTTGGCCAAGGTCGCCATATCAGTGACCACGCTTGATCCCAAGCTTGCGCGCACCATGGAGCCGCGCGCCTCGACGCCGTCGAAACGGCTGGAGGCGCTGCGGCAATTATCGGAAGCCGGGATTCCCGCAACCGTCATGGTCGCACCCGTGATCCCCGCGCTGAACGATTCCGAGATCGAGCGCATTCTCGATGCTGCCGCCCATGCCGGCGTCAAGGAAGCAAGCTACGTGCTTCTGCGCCTGCCGCTGGAAGTGCGCGACCTGTTTCGCGAATGGCTGATGGCGAACTATCCCGACCGTTACCGCCACGTCTTCACCCTGATCCGCGACATGCGCGGCGGGCGCGACTACGACTCGCAGTGGGGAACGCGGATGAAGGGCACCGGCCCGATGGCTTGGATGATCGGGCGGCGGTTCGAGGTCGCCTGCGAAAAGCTCGGTCTCAACAAGCGCCGCTTGAAACTGACGACCGATCATTTCGTCAAGCCGAAGCGAAGTGGACAGCAATTGAGTTTGTTTTAGGGATGAGTACCGTCTTTGTAATCGTCATTGCGACCCGGTGGCTCGCAATGACGCGGAGAGAGTAGCATGAGTACAAAATTGAAAGCGCCAACCCCACGCTTTACGGTCATCACGCTCGGCGTCAGCGACATCCGCGCCAGCATCGCTTTCTACGAAGCACTTGGTTTTGTCAGGAAGATGCGCGCAACCGGCGAGGCGGTCGCGTTCTTCGACACCGGAGGCACCGTGCTCGCGCTGTTCCCGTGGGATCAACTCGCCGCCGACGCCAAGCTGCCGGACCAGCCGCGGCCGAAAACCTTTCGCGGAGCGACGCTCGCCTGGAATTGCGGCTCCGTCGAGGAGGTCGATACGGTACTGGATTTCGCAATCTCCTGCGGCGCCTCGCTATTGAAGCCCGCGCACAAAACCGACTACGGCGGTTACTCCGGCTATTTCGGCGATCCCGACGGCCACCCCTGGGAAGTCGTGGTCGCGCCCGGCATCGAAGTCGGCGACGACCGTCGGGTTCACCTGCCGGATTGAGGCCGCGGAGTGGCAAAGGCGGCGCGCTGAATAACGGGAATTGTGCCGGGTTTCCGGTTGCGCGGTGCTTCGCGCTTGAGCACGATCCCGGCCATGATTCGGGACAAGTCCGCCAAGAAGATCGACAATAAGGCCGGCAAGCAAAAAGCCAGGCCGCCGAAGGGCGTCATCGCGGTCGCGCCGCCGAGCTTTCGCCGCGAGCGGGGGCTGATCAAGCGCGGCGTCTGGCCGGTGGCCGGCTGTGACGAGGCCGGGCGCGGTCCGCTGGCGGGTCCGGTGGTGGCGGCCGCCGTCGTGCTGGACCCGAAGCGAATTCCCAGGGGTATCGACGATTCCAAGCGGCTGACCGCCGAGCGCCGCGAGGAGTTGTTCGAGGAGATCTGCGCGACCTCGTCCTTTGCGGTTGCCTTCGCCTCGCCGGCGCGGATCGATCGCGACAACATCCTGCGCGCCTCGCTCTGGGCGCTGGCGCGCGCGGTCCGCGCGCTGCCCGAAATGCCAAAGCATGTGTTCGTCGACGGCCGCGACAAGATCGACGCCCCCTGCGACTGCGATGCAGTGATCGGCGGCGACGGTATTGTCATGTCGATCGCCGCAGCCTCGATCATCGCAAAAGTGACGCGCGACCGCCTGATGAGCGCGTTGGCGCTGGATTGCCCGGGCTATGGCTTCGAAAACCACAAGGGCTACGCCGTTCCGGAACATCGCGAGGCGCTGGACCGGTTAGGCCCCAGCATCCACCACCGCCGGTTCTTCGCGCCGGTCGTTGCCGCGCGGCAAAAACATTACCCTGAGACAGTCGAAGAAACGGTCGAGCCCGATCTCTTCACCGTGGACGGGGAAATTACTTCCGGGATTTCAGCGACGATCTGAGGCCGGTTGCCTCGGCGGCGCGTGCGCTCTATCAAACGTCCCTGGGGACATTCGGACGTTTCATGCGCTTCACCTCGCTCGTTGTCGAACTGATCCGCGCGCGGCCGCGGCTGGTGGTCTGGATCGTGGTGCTGGTCCAGGCCGGCCTGTGGCTGTTCCTGCCGATGCTGCTCTACCGCAGCCCGCCCGGTGACCTTGCGACCGTGCTGGCGTTCGGCCGGGAGTACCAGGTCGGCACCTGGCTCGGTCCGCCGCTGGCGTTCTGGCTCGCCGACATCGCCTTCCGCGCCGCCGGCAACACCATGTTCGGCGTTTATGTTCTGGCGCAAGCCTGCGCCGTCGCCACCTTCTGGATCTATTATCAACTCGCGCGCGCGATTGTCGGCGGGCAGCAGGCTGTGCTCGCGGTTCTGCTCTCGATGACGGTGGTGGCGTTCAGTTCGCCCGGCGTCGAATTCGGCCCGCTGGTGCTGGCGCGTCCGCTATGGGCGCTGCTGTTGCTGCATTCCTGGCAGTTGATCGGCCAGAACCGGCGCAATGCGTGGTTCGCCTGGTCGATCGAGGCCGGGCTGTTGCTGCTGACAACGTCGGCCGCGCCCATATTGCTGTTGCTACTCGCCGGATTTGCCGTTGTCACCGAGCGCGGACGGCGCGTGCTGACGTCGCTCGATCCGCTCTATGCGCTGCTCGTGATCGTCGTGCTGGTGTTGCCTTATCTGATCTGGCTGCTCCGCGCCGATGCACTCACGACGCCGCCATGGCCCGCGATCTCCGATCTCGGCGCGCGCGCCATGCAATGGGGCTGGCTGCTTGCCGGCGTTGTGCTGGCGGCGTCGGCCATCCTCCTATTGGTGATCCTCAACTCCGGCTGGTTTGCCCGTAGTGCCTCGGATGCGCCGATCATCTACCGGCCGCCGGTCGACCCGCTGGCGCGCGATTTCGTCTATTTCTTCGCGTTGGCCCCGGCGGTGCTTGGAAGCCTGATCGCGGGCATCTTCAATCTCGATCGCATCGTGGGCGGAGCGGGCGTCGCCTTGCTGATGACGGGACTCGCCGTGGTGGTCGCGACCGGCGACCTGATCTATCTGCGGCGCCAGCGCCTGTTGCGGACGGTGTGGGCGGCGGCGGTGATCGCGCCCGCCGTGGCGATCGTCGCGGCAATCGTTTTTCTGCCCTGGACCGGCTCGAACGAAGTGCCTACCTCGCTGCCAGCCAAGGCGATCGCGCAATTTTTTGGCGAAAGCTACGAACGGCGGACAAATCAGCGGCTGCGCGCCGTGGCCGGCGATCAGCAGCTGGCAAGTTTCATCGCGATGAGCCGCGGGCGTCCCCATCTGCTGCTCGACGCCACGCCGGAACGAACGCCGTGGCTGTCTGTCGCGAAATTCAACCAGACCGGCGGCGTCGTGGTCTGGCGCGCCTCCGACACCTCAGGCACGCCACCGCCCGAGATCGTGCAACGCTTTCCGGGCCTGGTGCCGGAAGTGCCGCGCGCCTTCGAATGGATAGTGAACGGCCGCCAGCCGCTGTTGCGAATCGGCTGGGCCATCGTGCGGCCGAAGGCGCCGTAGTTCGTGTTCCCTCATGGTGAGGAGGCGCCGAGCGCCGTCTCGAACCATGAAACCCGTGGCCATCCTTCGAGACGCACGCTGACGCGTGCTCCTCAGGATGAGGACTGTGTCTGCTCGAGCGCCTTCGCAATGGCGCGCAGGTCCTGCCATGTCATCCGCTTGTAGGACGGCGAACGCAGCAGATACGCCGGATGGAACGTCGCCATGGCGCGGATGGTGCGGGTGCCGGTGTCGTAGTCGAACCACTTCCCGCGGGTCTTCATGATGCCGTCGCGGGTCGACAGCAGCGTTTGCGTCGAGGGATTGCCGAGCGTCACCAGCACGTCCGGGTTTACGAGCTCGATCTGCCGCTGAATGAACGGCAGGCAGATCTGCGTCTCCTGCGGCGTCGGCGTGCGATTGCCGGGCGGCCGCCAGGGAATCACGTTGGCGATGTAGGCCTTGCTGCGGTCGAGCCCGATCGCGGCGATCATCCGGTCGAGCAGCTTGCCGGAGCGTCCGACGAACGGCAGGCCCTCGATGTCTTCGTCGCGCCCGGGCGCTTCGCCGACGAACATGATGCGGGCTTGCGGATTGCCGTCGGCAAACACCAGCCGCGTCGCGGTGTTCTTCAGCGCGCAGCCCTCGAAATTTTCCAGGAGCGCCCGCAGTTCTTCCAGCGTCGGCGCCGTTCGCGCCGCCTCGCGGGCGATGGCGATGGCCGCTTCCGGCGGCGGCGCTATTTCGCTGCGCGGAACTGCCGGCGTGGCGGCGGGCGTTTCCCGCAACAGGCGGGGTGGCGCCGTCTCGCGGACCGGAGCGGGGGCTAAGGGGGCGTCGGGCTCGCTCAGCCGATCGACCGGCTCCTCCGCCAGCGCGCAATCGACGCCGGCCTCCAGATAAAAGGCCAGCAATTGCCGAAGATTAGGCGCGGGTTCGGGGATCAAATCCATTATGCCAATCTAATATGGATCGCGCCGGCGTGAAACGCCTTGCATTGCATTTCCATGGTTGTCCTCTCGCTAAAAATCGGAAACAACGAACCTTTAGAGCCGTTCTCAATCGGGCTGAGATCAGATCATGAGTGCAGAAGAACTTCCTCCCCGCGAATCCATGGAATTCGACGTCGTGATCGTCGGCGCCGGGCCGTCGGGCCTGGCTGCTGCGATCCGGCTGAAGCAGCTCAATGCCGATCTCAGCATCGTCGTGGTGGAGAAGGGTTCCGAGGTCGGCGCGCATATCCTGTCGGGCGCCGTGATCGATCCGGTTTCGCTCGACAAGTTGATCCCGGACTGGCGCGAGGACGCCGATTGTCCGCTGAAGACGCAGGTCAAGGACGACCGCTTCTACTGGACCACCGCGACCAGCGCGATCCGGCTGCCGGGCTTTGCCATGCCGCCCCTGATGGACAACCATCATTGCTATATCGGCTCGCTTGGCGATGTCTGCCGCTGGCTGGGGCCGAAGGCGGAGGCGCTCGGCGTCGAAATCTATCCGGGCTTTGCCGCGGCCGAAGTGCTGTACGACGACAGCGGCGCAGTACGCGGCATCGCGACCGGCGACATGGGCGTCGGCAGGGACGGCAAACCAAAGGATTCCTTCACGCGTGGCATGGAGCTGCTCGGCAAGTACACGCTGTTCGCCGAAGGTGCCCGCGGCAGCCTCAGCAAGCAGCTGATTGCGAAATACTCGCTCGACGCCAACAGCGAGCCAGCGAAATTCGGCATCGGGCTGAAGGAAGTCTGGGAGATCGACCCCGCAAAACACCAAAAGGGCCTGATCCAGCATTCGTTCGGCTGGCCGCTCAACAATTCGACCGGCGGCGGCTCGTTCCTCTACCATTACGACGACAACAAAGTGGCGGTCGGCTTCGTCGTGCATCTCAATTACGACGATCCGTATCTGTCGCCGTTCGACGAATTCCAGCGCTTCAAGACCCATCCCTCGATTCGCACATTGTTCGAAGGCGGCAAGCGGATTTCCTATGGCGCGCGCGCGATCACCGAGGGCGGTTATCAATCGGTGCCGCGCTTGAGTTTCCCGGGCGGCGTGCTGATCGGCTGCGCGGCGGGTTTTGTGAACGTGCCGCGCATCAAGGGCGTGCACAACGCGATGGGCAGCGGCATGCTCGCCGCCGAACATGTCGCGACCGCGCTCGGCGCCGGCCGCGCCAATGACGAACTGGCCGAATATGAGAACGCCTGGCGGGATTCCGCCGTGGGCAAGGACCTGCACCGGGTCCGCAACGTCAAGCCGCTATGGTCGAAGTTCGGCACCATCATCGGCGTGGCGCTCGGCGGCTTCGACATGTGGTGCAACACGCTGGGCTTCTCGCTGTTCGGGACCCAGTCGCACGCCAAGCCTGACCGCAAGACGCTGGATGCGGCGAAGACGCACACCCCGATCGCCTATCCCAAGCCGGACGGCAAGTTGTCCTTCGACAAGCTGTCCTCGGTGTTCCTCTCCAACACCAACCATGAGGAGGACCAGCCGATCCATCTCAAGGTCGCCGACATGAACCTGCAGAAGACCTCCGAGCACGATGTCTATGCCGGACCGTCGAACCGCTATTGCCCGGCCGGCGTCTATGAATGGGTCGAGGAAACCTCCGGTCCGCGCTTCCAGATCAATGCCCAGAATTGCGTCCACTGCAAAACCTGCGACGTGAAGGACCCGAACGGCAATATCACCTGGGTTCCGCCCGAGGGCGGCGGTGGTCCCAACTATCAGGGCATGTAGTGAGGCTATAGACCACAATTGCGTGAGGTGGAGGAGGGTGATACCGCCTCCGGCCACGATACGGCCATAGTAAAAGCGTTTCCGGGATAGGCTGGCTAAATCGAGGCTCTAAGGGCCTAATCTGCCAATCGATTCGCCAACCCCTATCCTTGCGGTTGAGGGCCAAAAGCGGCATTGTCGCTGCCCGAGATGCCGCCGCTTGGGTTTGCATTCGAGACCGATCGTAACGATCCCGCCATACATCCTGGAGCAAGGCGAACGTGATGCTTTCCACTCGTATGAATCGTTGGACCTTCGCCGCAGTTACTCTCGCCGCACTGGCCGCGCCGGCTGCGGTTTTGGCCCAGACGCCCGAACACACGGGCGATAACGCCGCGCAATTCCCCAGCAAGGTCGACCTGAAAGCGTTGACGACGTCTGGCAGCTATCTGGCTGCGCGCCATGCCAGCGTCGAGCGCGACGCGGCTTCCGCGGCGGCGTTCTATCGCTCCGCGCTGCGCACCGACCCGAAGAACAACGAACTGCTCGACCGCGCCTTCATTTCCTCGCTGGCGGATGGCGATATCGACGAGGCCGTCAAGCTTGCCGACCGCATCCTGACCATGGACAAGTCCAACCGCGTCGCGCGGCTGGTGGTCGGCGTGCGCGACCTCAAGCAGAAGAAATATCCGGCCGCGCAGCTCAACATCAACCAGTCGATCCGCGGACCGATCACCGACCTGGTGGCGACGCTGCTGTCGGGCTGGGCGAGCTACGGCGCGGGCGATGCCAAGGCGGCGGTTGCCGGTATCGACAAGCTGACCGGCCCCGAATGGTATCCGATCTTCAAGGATCTCCACACCGGCATGATCCTCGAGACGTCAGGCAAGGAAAAGGAAGCCGGCACGCGGTTCGAGCGCGCCTACAAGCTCGACGATTCGATGCTGCGCGTATCCGACGCCTATGCGCGCTGGTTGTCGCGCAACAAGGATGGCGCGGCGGCGACCGGCATTTACGAAGCCTTCGACAAGAAGCTGCCGCGGCATCCGCTGGTGCAGGAAGGGCTGCGCGACACCAAGGCCGGCAAGAAGCTGCCGCCGCTGGTCGATTCGGCACAGGCCGGCGCGGCCGAGGCGCTGTACGGCATCGGCGCCACGCTGACCCGCCGCGGCGGCGAGGATCTGGCGCTGGTCTATCTGCAGCTCGCGCTCTATTTGCAGCCCAGCCATCCGCTGGCGCTGCTGTCGCTCGCCGATCTCTATGAGTCCGTGAAGAAGCCCCAGATGGCGATCAAGGTCTACGAGCGCATGCCGGCGAGTTCGCCGCTCAAGCGCAACGCGCAGATCCAGCTTGCCACCAATCTCGACGCCGCCGACCGCAGCGACGAAGCGATCAAGATCCTCAAAGGCGTCACCGCCGAAGCGCCAAAGGACATCGAGGCCATCATGGCGCTCGGCAACATCGAGCGCGGCCGCAAGAAGTTCGGCGATTGCGCCACGACCTATACGCAGGCGATCGACGCGATGCCCGGGGTGACGGACAAGAACACCTGGGTCACTTACTACTATCGCGGCATTTGCGAGGAGCGCTCCAAGCAGTGGAGCAAGGCCGAGACCGACATGCGCAAGGCGCTGGAGCTGCAGCCCGAGCAGCCGCATGTGCTGAACTATCTCGGCTATTCCTGGATCGACCAGGGTATCAACCTCGACGAAGGCATGAAGATGATCCGCCGCGCGGTCGATCAGCGCCCCGACGACGGCTACATCGTGGATTCGCTGGGCTGGGCGTTTTTCCGGATCGGTAATTTTGAGGACGCAGTGAAGAATCTCGAGCGCGCGATCGACCTCAAGCCCGAGGATCCCACCATCAACGACCATCTCGGCGATGCCTATTGGCGCGTCGGGCGGACGCTGGAAGCCAAATTCCAGTGGGCCCATGCCCGCGACCTCAAGCCCGAGGCGGAGGAATTGCCGAAGATCGAAGCCAAGATCGCCAACGGTCTGCCTGAAGACACCTCTTCCGCGGCTTCCGCCGACAAGAAGAAGGAAGACGGCAAGGGTGGTTGAGGCAAGGATGTCAGGGGCTGTTCGGCAATGCCGGTACTGAGTGATGAAGCATGCGCCAAGGTCAACTTGACCTTGCGGGTGAACGGCCGGCGTGCGGACGGCTATCATGATCTCGAAAGCGTGGTGGCGTTCGCTGACTGCGCCGACCGGCTGACGCTGACGCCGGGCTCCGATTTGAATTTGAAGATGACGGGACCGCTGGCGGAGGCCTGCGGCGATACCTCGGACAATCTGGTGCTCAAGGCCGCGCGTCTCTTGGCAGAACGCGTGCCGGGCATGAAGGCCGGCAGTTTCTCGCTCGACAAGGTATTGCCGGTCGCAGCCGGGATCGGCGGAGGTTCGGCCGACGCCGCGGCCGCCCTGCGGCTGCTTGCGCAGTTGAACGGGCTTGCGCTCGACGATCCCCGCATCATCGAGGTGGCGCGCCTGACCGGCGCCGACGTTCCGGTCTGTGTGAACTCACGCGGCTGCGTCATGACCGGCGTCGGCGAAACGCTGCAGCCGCTCTCCTTGCCGAAAATGCCCTGCGTGATGGTCAATCCCGGCGTTCCCGTCGCGACCAGCGCCGTTTTCAAGGCGCTGGGACTGCGCAATGGCGAATTGCGGGTCGGCGTCACCGATGTGCTGCTGCAGGACCGCTGGCCCGACGAAGACGCATCGCTCGAAGATTGGGTCGAAGCGCTCGCCGCCAGCTCCAACGACCTCGAAGCGCCGGCGCTGCGCGTTCAGCCTGTCATCGGCGAGGTCATCGCGGCGCTCAACGCGACCAACGGCGCCTGGCTGGCGCGGATGTCCGGATCGGGCGCCACCTGCTTTGCAATCTACGAGAATACCGCCGAGGCCGGCCGCGCGGCGGAGAAGCTCCGGCGCGATCACCCCGCATGGTGGGTGCATGCGGGAACGTTGAGCTAGGCCGCCGGCCGCCGTGCCAGCGCCAGCGAAATGCCGAGACCGGCGATGAACAGCCCCGAGCCTTGTCGCAATCGTTGAAGCAAATTCGGCCTGCGCGCCAGACCCGCGCGCGCCGTCGCGGCCATCATCACCACGACGACATCGGCGAGCGTGTTGAGCGCCACTGAGATCAGGCCGAGCGTGATGAACTGGAGCGCGACGTAGCTGCCGGCCGGGTCGACGAATTGCGGAATGAAGGCCAGAAAGAACGCGGCGGTCTTCGGGTTCAGGGCTTCCACCAGTACGCCTTCCCGAAACACACGCTGCGTACAGGCCGTGACGACGGGTTGCTGCGCGAGGTCGCGGGCCTCGCGAAACGTCTTGACGCCGAGCCAGATCAGATAAAGCGCGCCGGCGAACTTCAGCACCGTGAACAGCTCGGCGCTGGCGAGAATGATTGCCGAGACGCCAAGCGCACCTCCCATCAAGTGCACGAGGCCGCCGAGCGCCGTCCCGAACGTCGAGGCGAAACCCGCGCGCTTGCCGCCGGACAGCGTCCGTGCCGCGACGTAGAAGATGCCGGGGCCAGGCACCGCGGCGACGATGAGCGCGGCCAGCAGGAACAGGGTAAAATTGGTGCCGTTCATTCGACAATCTTCGTAGGGTGGGCAGAGCGAAGCGTGCCCACCATTGCGCAACAATATCGGTGATGGATGGTGGGCACGTCGCTTACGCTCCTTTGCCCACCCTACGAATTTGTCGACGGCGCCTAATGCGACCGCGCCAGGCAGAACGCCACGACCTGCTCCAGCGCGCTCTTCATCGGCGAGGCCGGGAACAGCGCCAGCGCGTCGACGGCCATTGCGCCGTAATGCTGGGCGCGGCTGATCGTGTCTTCCAGCGCGCGGTGCTTGGTCATCAGCCCGATGGCGTGATCGAGGTCGCTGTCGCCGATCTCGCCGCGCTCCAGCGCCTTGACCCAGAACTTGCGTTCGCTGTCATTGCCGCGGCGGAACGCCAGCACCACCGGCAGCGTGATCTTGCCCTCGCGGAAATCGTCGCCGATGTTCTTGCCGAGTTTTGCGGCCTTGCCGCCATAGTCCAGCACGTCGTCGACGAGCTGGAACGCAATGCCGAGATTCATGCCGACCGAGCGGCACGCGGTCTGCTCCGCCTTCGGCCGGTTGGCGATCACGGGTCCGACCTCGCACGCGGCGGCGAACAGTTCGGCGGTCTTGCCCCTGATGACGGCGAGGTATTCGTCCTCGGTGGTCGCGGTGTTCTTGGCCGCCGCAAGCTGCATCACTTCGCCCTCGGCGATGGTGGCGGCAGCGGAAGAGAGAATGTCCAGCGCGCGCAGCGAGCCGACCTCGACCATCATGCGAAAAGCCTGGCCGAGCAGGAAGTCGCCGACCAGCACGCTGGCCTCGTTGCCCCACAGCATTCGCGCCGACAGCTTGCCGCGGCGCAGTTCGCTCTCGTCGACCACGTCGTCATGCAGCAGTGTTGCGGTGTGCATGAACTCGACGGAGGCGGCGAGCTTGATATGGCCGTCGCCGGAATAGCCGGTGAGGTTGGCCATCGCCAGCGTCAGCATCGGACGCAGACGCTTGCCACCGGAAGAGATCAGATGGTTGGCGACTTCCGGAATCATCGTGACTTCCGACCCCGTCCGCGACAGGATCGTGGCATTGACCCGCTCCATGTCGGCGGCCACAAGCCCGACCAGCGCATCAATTGAGGCGTTCGACGGGCTTTCGAAGGGTACAATAACCGCCACGCAGGTCTCCAATTTCGGCCAATTCGCACTATCCTTATTCTACAATAGAAAGTGCCGGCTGAGGCGGCAAGGCCACGTAGTGGTTGACAGGCCGGGTGTCGTTGCCGCACCCGGGCGAAAAGGAGAGCGTCACGTGCGGGAATTGGTCAGGACCAACGATATCGTGCTGGTTTCCGCAGTCGGCGCGTTGCTCGATGGCGCCAATATCCATCATCTGGTGCTGGACCAGAACATGAGCGTCATCGAGGGATCGCTCGGCATCCTGCCGCGCCGTATCCTGGTTCACGAGGACGACAATCGCGAGGCCCGCCAGCTGCTGGCCGAGGCGGGCCTCGCGCATGAATTGCGCCCCGATGACTGACCCCGTGCTCGAACTCACCGAGGATGCGTTTCTCGGCGGCCAATTGCGTCTGAAGCAAATGAAATCGGGACATCGCGCCGGTCACGATGCGGTGCTGCTCGCGGCGGCGACCGCGGCCCGTGCGGGCGATCGCGTCGTCGATCTCGGCGCCGGCGCCGGCGCCGCGGGCCTCGCGGTTGCCAGGCGCGTGGCCGGCATCGATCTTGTTCTGGTCGAGATCGATGCGGCGCTGGCGGGTCTTGCGCGCGCCAATGCTGATGTGAACGCGATTCACGCTGACGTGATCGTGCTCGACGTCGAGGCCGATGCGGCAGCCTTTGCCGCGGCCGGGTTGGTCCCTGACAGTGTCGATGCGGTGCTGACGAATCCGCCCTTCAACGATCCCGCGCGGCATCGCGCCTCGCCGGACACGGCGCGCGGCATCGCGCACATGGCGACCTCAACGACGCTGTCGAAATGGATTCACGCCGCGCGGCGCATTCTCAAATCGCGGGGCGTACTGACGCTGATCTGGCGCGCCGATGGCATTGCCGAGGTGCTGGCAGCGCTCGATCACGGTTTCGGGAGCGTGCAGGTCCTGCCGGTTCATGGCGACGCGCGGGGGCCCGCCAACCGCATTCTGGTTCGCGCCACCAAGGGTGGACGGGCGCCGACGCAAATCCATCCAGCCCTGCTGCTCAATGATGAGTCAGGTGTGCCTAATAAAAAGGTGCAGGAGATTTTGGCCGGTAACGGGAGCTTGCTGCTCGCGAACCCATAGAGGCTCGCGCGCCGGTTCCAGGTCGAGAACGCTATTGCGGAAGCGTCTCTGACTGCCGTTTGGGCGCAGATGTGAAGTGAATCGCGGCCAGAAGGCTGCCGATGAGCATGATCAGCAGGTAGATTTTCATGTCAGTCTCCGCAGCACCATTGCAGCTTTAACGTCCACAATGCAAAAGGCGTTCCGGCCCGAAAAAGCGGTCGTCCTTTGCAATGACAGTGGCGCGATAAAAAATGGTTAATTCGAGGTAACGGCATGAGTGAACAATTAAGTGATCGATCGGGACTGCCGAACCTCGTTGACAGGGTGAAGCAACTCATTCCGGCAAAATTCCGGCGCGATGCCGCGATCGTCCCGGTGGTGCGCCTGTCGGGTGTCATCGGTGCGGTGACGCCGTTGCGGCCCGGCCTGACGCTGGCGGGCATCGCCAAGACGCTCGAGCGCGCTTTCGCGACCAAGCATGCCAAGGCGGTGGCGCTGGTGATCAATTCGCCCGGCGGTTCGCCGGTGCAATCGCGGCAGATCTATCTGCGGATCAGGCAGTTGGCCGCGGAAAAGAAACTGCCGGTGCTGGTGTTCGTGGAGGACGTCGCGGCCTCCGGCGGCTACATGATCGCCTGCGCCGGCGACGAGATCTTCTGCGATCCGTCCTCGATCCTCGGCTCGATCGGCGTGGTCGGCGGCGGTTTTGGTTTTCAGGACTTGATCAAGCGGATTGGCGTCGAGCGGCGGCTTTATACGGCAGGCGAGCACAAGGCGATGTTGGATCCATTCCTGCCGGAAGATCCCGACGACGTCGCACGCCTGAAGGCGCTTCAACGCGAGATCCACGCCATTTTCATCGCGCTGGTCAAGGGCAGCCGCGGCGCGCGCCTCAAGGGATCTGAAGACGTCTTGTTCACCGGCGAGTACTGGGCGGGCGAGAAGTCCGTGTCGCTGGGCCTTGCGGACAAGATCGGGGATATCAGGTCAACGCTTCGCGAGCGCTTTGGCGAGAAGGTGCTGACGCCTGTCATTGCTCCCTCAAGCGGGATGCTGGCCGGGCTGTTGGGCCGGCGGTCACCGGGGGCGGGCGCGCTGGCCGCACTCGACGGTATCGGGGGATTGCCGGACGACCTGATTTCGGCGCTGGAGACGAGGGCAATCTGGGCCAAATTCGGGTTCTAGAGCCTTTTCGGTTCTGATTGAATCAGAACCGGGCTCTAGATCTTGTTTTGACGCGTTTTCTTGACGCGAACCGGTGTCCACCCCGGATCAAGTCCGGGGCAGGCTTTCGCTCGAAAACGCTTTGGCAAATCAACAGCTAGTCAACGGGCCGCGCCATTTAGTCCCAAAAGCGGAATTGCGGCGCAGGCCGGCTTGGGCGACAATGCCTGCATTGGGGGCTGACACGTGAACGACAAGGATCGACCGATGCCGCCGCTGATCGCATTCGCGGGCGCCCTGGGAGGGCTCGCCGTGGTCCGATGGGCCTACAAGACCGCCGTCCGCATCAACAGGGAATTGGAAGAGGCGCGCCTGGCCCGCGTCGCCGAGGCCCAGACAGGCGATATTCCGACGCTCCGCCGCGACCCGGTCACCGGCGCTTATCGTCCGGGTTAACCGCTGTCATTCCGGGGCGCGCATTAGCGCGAACCCGGAATCTCGAGATTCCGGGTTCGATGCTTCGCATCGCCACGGAATGACTGGAGGCGGTGCCATACCACCGGCACCGCCTTGATTCCATGGCCCCGCGTCGATACGGTCCCGCGCTCTTCAATCCCCCTTCGCGAGACCGATTCTGCCGATGGACGCACTTCCTGCCCATATGCGCCCGGAACGTTCATTCCAGGGCTTCATCCTCGCCCTGCAACGGTTTTGGGCGGAGCAGGGCTGTGTGATCCTGCAGCCCTACGACATGGAAATGGGCGCCGGCACCTTCCATCCCGCGACGACGCTGCGTGCGCTTGGCCCCAAGCGCTGGAACGCGGCCTACGTGCAGCCCTCGCGGCGGCCCAAGGACGGCCGCTACGGCGAAAATCCCAACCGGATGCAGTATTATTATCAGTTTCAGGTGATCATGAAGCCGTCGCCGCCGAACCTTCAGGACCTGTACCTGAAGTCGCTGGCCGCGATCGGCATCGATTCCAGCCTGCACGACATCCGCTTCGTCGAGGACGATTGGGAGAGCCCGACGCTCGGCGCCTGGGGGCTGGGCTGGGAGTGCTGGTGCGACGGCATGGAAGTCAGCCAGTTCACCTACTTCCAGCAGGTGGCCGGCGTCGAATGCGCGCCGGTTGCCGGCGAACTCACCTACGGGCTGGAGCGGCTGGCGATGTATGTGCAGGGCGTCGACCGCGTCTACGATCTCAACTTCAACGGTCGCGACGGTGCCGACAAGGTCACCTATGGCGATGTGTTCCTGCAGGCCGAGCAGGAATATTCCCGGCACAATTTCGAACACTCGGATTCCGACATGCTGTTCAAGCAGTTCGTGATGGCGGAAGAGGCCTGCAAGAAATATCTCGATGCCGGCTGGGAGGATGGCAAGCGCGAGGCGCATCTGATGGCGCTGCCGGCCTACGACCAGTGCATCAAGGCCAGCCACGTCTTCAACCTGCTCGACGCCCGCGGCGTGATCTCGGTGACCGAAAGACAGAGCTACATCATGCGGGTGCGCGAACTGGCTAAGGCTTGCGGTGAAGCCTGGGTTCACACCGAAGCGGGCAGGGCGGTCTGATGCCTGATCTTCTGCTCGAACTGTTTTCCGAGGAAATCCCCGCGCGCATGCAGGCCAAGGCGGCGGACGATCTGCGCCGCATGGTCACCGACAAGCTGGTCGCCGAAGGGCTCGTCTATGAGGGCGCAAAGGCGTTCGCGACGCCGCGGCGGCTGGCGCTCACCGTGCACGGCATCCCGGCGCGGCAGTCCGACCTGAAGACCGAACGCCGCGGACCGAAAATCGGCGCCCCTGATGCGGCCGTGCAGGGCTTTTTGAAAGCGACCGGCCTCAAATCGCTGGATGAGGCGACGATCCAACGCGACCCGAAGGGCGACTTCTATGTGGCGCTGATCGAGAAGCCGGGCCGGGCCACCATCGACGTGCTCGCCGAGATTCTGCCGGTCATCGTGCGCACCTTCCCGTGGCCGAAATCGATGCGCTGGGGCGAGCGTTCGGCCAAATCCGGCTCGCTGTCCTGGGTGCGACCGCTGCATTCGATCATCGCGACCTTCGGACCCGAGACCGAAGAGCCCGACGTCGTGCGGTTTGCCATCGACGGCATCGAGACCGGGCAGACCACCTATGGCCACCGCTTCATGGCGCCATCGGCGATCTCCGTGCGCCGCTTCGAGGATTACGAAGCCAAGCTGAAGGCTGCAAAAGTCGTGCTCGACCCGCAGGCGCGCAAGGACATTATCCTGGCGGATGCCAAGGAATTGGCATTCGCGCAGGGCTTTGAACTGGTGGAAGACCAGGTGCTGGCCGACGAAGTGGCGGGCTTGGTCGAGTGGCCGGTCGCGCTGATGGGATCCTTCGAAAAGGAATACTTGTCGATCCCGGACGAGGTGATCCGCGCCACCATCCGCAATAACCAGAAATGCTTTGTCGTCAGCGATCCCAAGACCGGCAAGCTCACCAACAAGTTCATCCTGACAGCCAATATCGAGGCCACCGACGGCGGCAAGACCATTGTCGGCGGCAACGAGCGGGTGATCCGCGCGCGGCTGAGCGACGCAAAGTTCTTCTACGAGACCGACCTGAAGACGAAGCTCGAAGCGCGCTTGCCGAAGTTCGAGCAGATCGTGTTCCACGAGAAGCTCGGCACGCAGGCGGAGAGGATCAAGCGCATCGAGCGGCTGGCGGCGGAGATTGCGCCGCTGGTCGGCGCCGACGTCGAGAAGGCCAAGCGTGCGGCGCATCTGGCGAAAGCTGATTTGCTCACCGAAGTCGTCGGCGAATTCCCTGAACTTCAGGGATTGATGGGAAAGTACTACGCGCTGGCGCAAGGCGAAGACGCCTCCGTCGCCGCCGCGAGCGAAGAGCATTACAAGCCGCAAGGGCCTGCCGATCGCGCGCCGACCGATCCGGTAAGCGTCGCGGTCGCATTGGCCGACAAGATCGACACGCTGGTCGGATTCTGGGCGATCGATGAAAAGCCTACGGGGAGCAAGGACCCGTACGCGCTGCGCCGGGCCGCGCTGGGCGTCATCAGAATTGTCCTTGAAACGCGCCTAAAGATTAGCTTGCGGACGCTGGTCGAGACACACTTTAAGGATAGTTTCGGTAAGGAATACTTGGACGTTGCCGAGAAAATCGATCACCTCATGCTGTTCTTTGAAGATCGGCTGGAGGTGCAGCTGCGAGATCAAAAAGCGCGGCACGATCTTGTCGAAGCAGTATTAAGTGCGGATTCCTTGGTACGAGGCAGTTCTCTGGTCTCAATCGTCGATCGCGTCGAGGCGCTCGGCAAGTTTCTCGACACCGACGACGGCAAGAACCTGCTTGCAGGGACCAAGCGGGCGAGTAACATCCTCGCGATCGAAGAGAAGAAGGACAAGCGCACGTTCGACGGCGCGCCGGATGCCGGGCTATACAAGCTGCCTGAGGAAAAGGCGCTCGCGACGGCCATCGATCAGGTCAAGAGTGAAGCCGGAGCCGCCGTCGCCACGGAAGATTTCGCGACCGCGATGGGTGCAATGGCAAAGCTGCGGCCGGCAGTCGATGCGTTCTTTGACAAGGTTAAGGTCAATGACGATGAACCCAAGGTGCGCGAGAATCGACTAAAACTCCTGAACGAGATCCGGGCGGCGACCCGCGCGGTCGCGGATTTTTCGAAGATCGAAGGCTAGATCATGGACCGTCAGACGCTCGCCGCTTACGAACTGGATGCGGCGGCGTTCGCGAAGGACTGGCACGATCAGCCGGCGCCCGTTGACCTGCAGGAAATCGTGGAGCGGTTTTTTGTGCGCGGCGGCAATTCGGCCGATATCGGCTGCGGCTGCGGCCGCGAGGTCGCCTGGCTTCACGCGAACGGATTTTCGGCCGTGGGCTTCGATGCCTCGGAAGGCCTGCTCAACGAGGCGCGTCGGCGCTACCCGTCCTTCAAGTTCGCGCAGGCCGAATTGCCCGAGCTGCGCGGCGTCGGCACCTTCGACAACGTGCTGTGCGAAACCGTGATCATGCATCTCGACCACAAGCAGATTGCGGCGTCGGTTCGCCGGCTGCTCGATATCGTCAAGCCGAGCGGCATTCTCTATCTGAGCTGGCGCGTCACTGAGGGCGCCGATCAGCGCGACGCGCAGGGCCGGCTTTACGCCGCGTTCGATCCGGCGGAGGTGCTGGGGGAATTGAAGGGAACCACGGTGTTGCTCGACGAAGAGGCGGTCAGCGCCTCGTCGGGGAAGAAGATTCACCGGCTTGTGGTGAAGAAGGCAGGACTGGAAATCAGGGAATAGTTGCGGGGTTACTCCTGTCAGACCTCATCCTGTGGAGCGCGTCTTCGCGCGTCTCGAAGGATGAATGGCACCAGCGGGGCTACATGGTTCGAGACGGCGCTGCGCGCCTCCTCACCATGAGGGCCCAAGGGTTGCAGGACAGTCAATCACACAAACAAAACCCCGCCCGGAGGGGACGCCGGGCGGGGCTTGAGTCCGGTCGTATCTCGCGCACATCCGCATGCGCGACGCCCGGACCGATCGTTCAGGCTACTGAGGTCAATCGACCACCTGAACGATGCGACGCGAGCGCGGTTCGACCAGCACCGTCTGGCCGTTCACGACCGTGTAGCGATAGGGCGTGACGCCGAAGGTTTGCGGCACGTCGTAATAGGTTACACCGGCTTCCGGCAGCACCCCGCCGACGATCACGCGCTCGGAAATCGTGTAGTTCGGGACGCGTTCACGCACGATGTATTCACGGAACGCCGGCCGCTGATCGGCGATAATGCCTTCATGTTCGCCGACAACGACCGTGCTGCCGCCCGCGACACCTGTCGTGATCGTGGTCTGCGCCTGCGCTGCGATCGGGACGGCCATCGCGCCGGCGATCGCTGCAATGGCAAGTATTCTGTTCCGCATCATGAACTCCTTTGCGAGAAGAGAAGCACCGGCTTTCGCCAGCGCGCACATGCGGGGAAAATTCATCGCGCGTCGCATTGTTCCGGAAAAGTGCAGCCATATACGCGGCAATTCCGGGGAATTGTTGCGGAGCCTGGAACCCGTTGAAGTGTTGGGCGTCTTGCTATTCCCCAACCGCGCCAGCGGCTAAGTTGCAGCCCTCGATTCGATTCCCACCCATCCGCCGGAGCTTCCAATGACCATCACCGCTGCGCACATATCCCCGATCATCGCCCTGATTGCGGGAGTTTTGATTCTGATTATGCCGCGGTTCCTCAACTTCATCGTCGCGATCTATTTGATCGTCGTCGGTTTGGCCGGCCTCGGCGTGTTCAAGATGTTGAAGTTCTAGCGCGGGAAAGCAGGCTTCGCGGCTTGCGCGGAACCCCTCAAAATGGTGTAAGGCGCGCAATCTTCTCACCTTTTTTAAATAGTTGGAATCCATGGCCAAAGCCGTCGCGAAGTCCAAAAGAACTGCAGCCAAGGCTGCAGTGAAATCTGCAGCGAAATCAAAGCCATCCGCCCGGCCCAAGGCCGTTGCCGCGGCCCCTTCCGCCCGCAAGGCGCTGAAGAAAGCCCCGGCCAAGCCGGTCGCCAAGGTCGCGGCTAAGAAGGCTGCGGTCCGCAAACCGGCCGCCGAGGCGGTGAAATCCGGCAAGTGGGTCTATACGTTCGGGGACGGCAAGGCCGAGGGTAAAGCGGGCCTGCGCGACCTGCTGGGCGGCAAGGGCGCCAACCTCGCCGAAATGGCCAATCTCGGCCTGCCGGTACCTCCGGGCTTCACGATTCCGACCTCGGTCTGCACCTATTTCTACGCGCACGACAAATCCTATCCGGCGGCGTTGAAGGCGCAGGTCGAGAAGGCGCTCGATCATGTCGGCAAGCTGACCGGCAAGGCGTTCGGCGATTCGACGAATCCGCTGCTGGTCTCGGTCCGCTCCGGCGGCCGCGCCTCGATGCCGGGCATGATGGACACCGTGCTCAATCTCGGCCTCAACGACAAGACGGTCGAAGCGCTCGCCGAACTCTCCGGCGACCGCCGCTTTGCCTATGACAGCTATCGCCGCTTCATCACGATGTATTCGGACGTGGTGCTCGGATTCGAGCATCATCACTTCGAGGACATCCTCGACACCTTCAAGGACGGCCAGGGCTATACGCTCGACACCGATCTCTCCGGCGACGACTGGGTCGAACTGGTCGGCAAGTACAAGGAAGCGGTCTCGCGCGAGACCGGCAAGGATTTCCCGCAGGACCCGCACGAGCAATTGTGGGGCGCGATCGGCGCGGTGTTCTCATCCTGGATGAATGCGCGCGCGGTCACCTACCGCCGCCTGCACGACATCCCGGAATCCTGGGGCACCGCCGTCAACGTGCAGGCCATGGTGTTCGGCAACATGGGCGAGACCTCCGCGACCGGCGTCGCGTTCACGCGCAATCCCTCCACCGGCGAGAGCAAGCTCTACGGTGAGTTCCTGATCAACGCGCAGGGCGAGGACGTGGTGGCGGGCATCCGCACGCCGCAGGACATCACCGAGGAAGCGCGCCAGGAATCCGGTTCCGACAAGCCGTCGATGGAAAGCGCGATGCCGGAGGCGTTTAGGGAATTGACGCGGTTCTATACGCTGCTCGAAAAGCACTACCGCGACATGCAGGACATGGAGTTCACGGTCGAGCAGGGCAAACTGTGGATGCTGCAGACCCGCGGCGGCAAGCGCACGGCGAAAGCGGCGCTGCGCATCGCCGTCGAACTCGCCAATGAAGGCCTGATCTCGAAAAAGGACGCGGTGATGCGGATCGATCCGGCGTCGCTGGATCAATTGCTGCATCCGACCATCGATCCCGCCGCCAAGCGCGACGTGATCGCGACCGGCCTGCCGGCCTCGCCCGGCGCGGCATCCGGCGAGATCGTGTTCTCGTCCGATGAAGCCGCCAAACTTCAGGCCGACGGCCGCGCTGTCATCCTGGTGCGGATCGAGACCAGCCCGGAAGACATTCACGGCATGCACGCCGCCGAAGGTATTCTCACCACCCGCGGCGGCATGACCTCGCACGCCGCCGTGGTCGCGCGCGGCATGGGCAAACCCTGCGTCTCCGGCTGCGGCGCCATTCGCGTCGATTACGGCCGCGGCACCATGAGCATCGGCTCGCGCACCTTCAAGACCGGCGACGTCATCACCATCGACGGTTCGCTGGGCCAGGTGCTGGCCGGCCGGATGCCGATGATCGAGCCCAAACTGTCGGGCGAGTTCGGTACGCTGATGGGCTGGGCCGATTCCGTCCGCAAGCTCGGCGTTCGCGTCAACGGCGATACGCCGGACGATGCGCGCACCGCCATCAAGTTCGGCGCCGAGGGCATTGGCCTGTGCCGCACCGAGCACATGTTCTTCGAGGAAAACCGCATCCGCACCGTGCGCGAGATGATCCTTTCCGAGGACGAACAGTCGCGCCGCGCAGCGCTGTCAAAACTGTTGCCGATGCAACGCGCCGATTTCGTCGAACTGTTCGAGATCATGAAGGGTCTGCCGGTCACGATCCGGCTGCTCGATCCGCCGCTGCACGAGTTCCTGCCGCACACCCAGGCCGAGATCGAGGAGGTCGCGCGCGCAATGAACACCGATCCGCGCAAGCTCGCCGATCGGGCCCGCGATCTCGCCGAGTTCAATCCGATGCTCGGCTTCCGCGGCTGCCGCCTCGCGATTGCCTATCCTGAGATCGCCGAGATGCAGGCACGCGCGATCTTCGAGGCGGCGGTCGAAGCCGAAAAGCGCACCGGAAAGGCCGTCGGCCTCGAGGTGATGGTGCCGCTGATCGCGACCAAGGCTGAGTTCGACCTGGTGAAAGCGCGGATCGACGCCACCGCGCATTCGGTGATGAAGGAGACCGGCAAGAAGCTCGCGTATCAGGTTGGTACGATGATCGAATTGCCGCGCGCCTGCCTGATGGCCGGCGACATCGCGCAGACCGCGGAGTTCTTCTCGTTCGGCACCAACGACCTGACCCAGACCACCTACGGCATCAGTCGCGATGACGCCGCGAGCTTCCTCGGCACCTATGTCAGCAAGGGAATCCTGGAAATCGATCCGTTCATCTCGGTCGATCGCGATGGTGTCGGCGAACTCGTGAAGATCGGCGTCGCCCGCGGCCGCAAGACCCGGCCCGGTCTCAAGGTCGGCATTTGCGGCGAGCATGGCGGCGATCCGGCATCTGTCGCGTTCTGCCACGAGATCGGGCTCGACTACGTCTCGTGCTCGCCCTATCGCGTGCCGATCGCCCGCCTTGCCGCGGCGCAGGCCGCGCTCGGCAAGACGGTTGCAAGCCAGGCGTAGTCAAAGCGCTGACTGTCGGCGAATACAACGTCATGCCCGGCCTAGTGCCGGGCATTTTCGTTTTGTCGACCGCGAGAGCGAAGACGTGGATGGCCGGGACAAGCCCGGCCATGACGATGGAGCGAGCCCTTTCGTCGTCATTGCGAGCGCAGCGAAGCAATCCATTTCACGGCAGAACGGATGCATGGATTGCTTCGCTGCGCTCGCAATGACGCG
This sequence comes from uncultured Alphaproteobacteria bacterium, assembly GCA_963816815.1. Lineage (GTDB taxonomy): Bacteria > Pseudomonadota > Alphaproteobacteria > Rhizobiales > Xanthobacteraceae > Bradyrhizobium. The sequence continues at coordinate 36,743 of CAWFMW010000020.1, read as the reverse complement.
GAGGGTTCAGTGCGCAGGCATCCCGCGACACTTGCTCCGCGCAATCACGGTTCCCGCATTCACTCGGCACATAAAATTTCTTCATCATTTTCGTTGACGGGATATTTACCACTTTCATCGCGGGCCTGTTTACCAACACTTCTGATGCGATCCGCGAAAATCCCGCAATGTCTTGCGTGTCACACGCAGGCCACGCCGATTAACTCCCCGGCAACCTAAATTCGATACCAACAAAAAAGATCGAATTGCACGGATGTACTGAGGTTCGATCGTGTAAGCGTTGCGTGAGCGTACAATGTTTGTGTTGCGTAGCCAGCCGAAGGGCGCGCGGTTCGCGTCCTTCGGCCTCGGTCTTTGCGTCTTCGCATTGATGCCGACCGAGATCGGATATCAGGATATTGCTTCGCTGCTGGCGCGCCAGCCCGGCGTCGCCGAGCGCTGGCAGAAGCGGGTGTTCTCCGCCGGCACCATCCAGGTCGCAACGTTCTCTTTCGGCCGTCCGATCGGAACCTCCTCGCCGCAGACCGCGACCTACCGCCTCGCCAGCCTCGACAATCAGGGCATCGACATCACGGGTTCCGTGACGCGCAATCCGCTCGTCGCGCCGCCGCGGCGTTATCACGCCACCGATTTTCCCACGGTCGATCGCACGCTGAAGGGCGATCGCCTGGTCGTGACCCCGCCGCCTGCGGAAACCGCAACCCCGGCCGAGCGCGCGCCGGCGACCGAGGACCCCGCGACATCGAACAGATCGGTCAAGGGCGCCAAGACCGCCGAGACGGCGCCGTCCGTCGAGCGCGCGCCGCTCGATCCCGAACTGCAGGCCGCATTGAGCGCGCCGCCGCTGGGGCAATACGATCTGTCACTGTCGCTCGAAACCAGACCTCAGGACGATCTCAAGATTGCGCCGGAAAAGCGCGAGGCCGCGCGCGCGCCGACGCCGCCGCGCGACAATTTCTCCTTCAAGACCTCTAGCCTGTTCTTTGGTTCGTCGCTCGGCTCGCCGGAGAGCATCGAGCGCTGGCGGCCCGGTGAAGAGCCGGTCATCGTGATGCCCGGTGCTGCTCCCGATCCCGACATGAAGATGATCGCCTCGCTGCCGGTCGATGCCGATGTTCCGGTGCGGGCCGGCGAGATGGGCGAGAGCGTTGCGCCGAAGGGCGAGGTCAATTCCGACAACCAGCGCGCCAAGACGCCCGCCGAACGTCTCGGCCTGTTCGACGACAAGTCGCGCGCCAAGTCGGAGAAGTGCCTGGCGGAAGCGGTCTATTTCGAAGCCCGCGGCGAAGCGGTGCGGGGCCAGGTCGCGGTGGCGCAGGTGGTGCTGAACCGCGCCTTCTCCGGCAAATATCCGGAAACCGTGTGCGGCGTGGTCTACCAGAACAAGCACCGCCATCTGGCCTGCCAGTTCACCTTCGCCTGCGACAACAACAAGGACGTCATTCGCGAACCCGACATGTGGGAGCGCGCGCAGAAGATCGCGAAAGCGATGCTCGACGGCCAGCTCTGGTTGCCGGAAGTCGACAAGTCGACGCACTACCACGCCTATTGGGTGCGACCGTCCTGGGTCAACGAAATGAAGAAGATGTACAAGACCGGCGTACACACCTTCTACCGGCCGCGCGCCTGGGGCAACGGCAGCGACGCGCCGAGCTGGGGTACGGCCGCCGAGACCGCGGCGATCTCCGCCAAACTCGCCGAAGCCGCGCAAAGCTCGGCCGAGCAGGCGAGCGTGAAGCGGTAGCGCTGTCCGTCGTCCCTGCGAGTGGCGTCAGCCCCAACAAATTGCTCTCATTGCCCTCGCTAATTTTGCAGGGCTGCCTTGCAGCAGAAGATATTTCTACCGCACCCCTTGGGATTTTCATGCAACTGCATTAACTCACCGTAACGTTTCGCCTGGCGGTTCCGGGCGCCGATCGATCAGGGGAAATCAATGGCTGCAACGACCGGCGACATCAGTCCATCTTCCGGACCTGCTTCTGGCCTTGGCACCTGGCGGACGCCGCTGGTGATCATCATCTGCGGATGCCTGATCGCGCTGCTGAGCTTCGGGCCGCGCTCGAGCCTCGGCTTTTTCATCCAGCCGATGGGCCGCGATTTCGCCTGGGGACGCGACGTCTTCGGCCTCGCGCTGGCGCTGCAGAACCTGTTGTGGGGCCTTGGCCAGCCGATCGCGGGCGCCATCGCCGATCGCTTCGGCATTTTGCGGGTGATGATCGTCGGCGCGCTGCTCTATGCCGGCGGTCTGCTTCCTGATGCGTTATTCGACGACGCCGCTTTCGCTCGATCTCGGCGCCGGCGTTTTGATCGGCTTCGGCCTGTCCGGCTGTTCGTTCAACCTCGTGCTGTCGGCATTCAGCAAGCTGCTGCCGCCCGAGAAGCGCGGCCTTGCGCTCGGCGCCGGCACCGCGGCCGGTTCGTTCGGGCAATTCCTGTTCGCGCCGTTCGGCGTCGCGATGATCGACAATTTCGGCTGGCAGGCGGCGCTGACGGTGTTCGCTTTCCTGATGCTCTTGATCGTGCCGCTCTCGTTTGCGCTCGCGACGCCGCCGTCGACTGCATCGGCATCGAATGCGCCTGCCGCGGACCAGCAATCGTTCAAGACCGCGCTGGCGGAGGCGTTCGGCCATCGCTCCTACGTGCTGCTGGTGCTCGGCTTCTTCACCTGCGGCTTTCAGCTTGCCTTCATCACCGTGCATCTTCCGGCCTATCTCGCCGATCGCGGCGTTTCGGCGCAGACCGGCGGCTGGGTCGTAGCCGCCATCGGTCTCTTCAACATCATCGGATCGCTCAGCGTCGGCTGGCTGCAGAACAAATATCCCAAGCGCTATATCCTCTCGATCATCTACTTTGCCCGCGCGCTGTCGATCGTGGCGTTCATCTCGTTTCCGATCACCACCTTCTCGGCGATCGTGTTCGGCGCCGCCACCGGCCTGACCTGGCTCTCGACGGTGCCGCCGACCTCGGCGCTGGTGGCGCTGATGTTCGGCACCCGCTGGTTCGCCACGCTGTACGGCTTCGCCTTTGTCAGCCATCAGGTCGGCGGCTTCCTCGGTGTCTGGCTCGGCGGCGTCGTATTCGAGCAGTTCGGATCCTACACGCCGATCTGGTGGCTCTCGATCTTCTTCGGCGTGATGTCGGCGCTGATCAACCTGCCGATCGTCGAAGCGCCGGTCGCGCGCCCGGTTGCGCAACCTGCCTGATGCGGTAAACACTCCGGACAGAGAAAAGTCCGGGGAGTTCGCCATGGGAACGTTCAAGGCCATCAGGATCGACAAGGCGGAGAAGGGCACCACCGTCGCGCTGACGCAGTTCGACGAAGCCGAACTGATGGAAGGCGACGTCACGGTCGCGGTCGAGTGGTCGACGCTGAACTACAAGGATGGCCTGGCCGTCACCGGCAAGGCGCCGGTGGTGCGGCGCTTCCCGATGATCGCCGGCATCGATTTCGCCGGCACCGTCGAACAATCCTCGCATCCGCATGGAAGGCCGGCGACAAGGTCGTCTGCAACGGCTGGGGCATGGGCGAGACCCATCTCGGCGCCTACGCCGAAAAGGCGCGCGTCAAGGGCGACTGGCTGGTGCGGCTGCCGGAAAACATCTCGACCCGCGAGGCGATGGCGATCGGCACCGCCGGCTATACCGCGATGCTGTCGGTGCTGGCGCTGGAGAAGCACGGCCTGACGCCCGCGAGCGGCCCGGTCGTGGTGACCGGCGCTGCCGGCGGCGTCGGCTCGGTCGCCACCGCCGTGCTCTCCAAGCTCGGCTACCACGTCATCGCGTCCACCGGGCGGATGTCGGAAGCGGATTATCTCAAGGGTCTCGGCGCCGCCGAGGTGATCGATCGCGCCGAGCTCGCGGGGCCCGCCAAGCCGCTGGCGAAGGAGCGCTGGGCGGGCGGCGTCGACAGCGTCGGCTCGACCACGCTCGCCAACCTGCTTTCGATGACGAAATATGGCGGGGCGATCGCGGCGTGCGGCCTGGCGGCCGGCATGGATCTGCCGTCCTCGGTCGCACCTTTTATTTTGCGGGGGGTGTGCCTTCTGGGCATCGATTCCGTGATGTGCCCGCTTGCCCCAGCGCAAGCTTGCCTGGAACCGTCTTGCCAGCGATTTGGATAAGGGTAAACTGGCTGAAATTACTCAGGAAATTAACCTTGACCAGGTCATTGGAGCCGGCGCTCAAATCCTTGCCGGCCAGGTCCGCGGTCGAATCGTGGTAAAAATTCTCTAACGGCGTTCAGACTTTACCAACCAACCTGCTCCAATGTTGCCACGGTTGGTATGGTAAGCACGGGGTAAAGGCGGGCGCCCGCGCTCTTTGTTAAGTTGGAGTAGCTGCATGCTTGCGCGTTTGGTTCTGGGGGCCGTCACGGCCAGCTGCGATGATCGTTCCTGCACTGGCCGGGATGCATGAATGCCGACGAGGCGCGCAGGTTCGTGAACGGCAAGGTGTTCGCCTTCACCTGCTTTGACGGCACCCGCGGCGCTGGTCGTATCATGGACGATCTTGGCGCGGCCGGTTCTGATCCAATTCAGCGGCTCGGGCCCGATCCGCCATGTGCGCCTGCCCGGCAACACGCTGCAGATTCGCGGCCAGGCCGTTTGCGCTTCGATCAAGGGTCTTCCGTTCGAGCCGTGCTTCAATCTCGACAGGCGCGACGACCGCTCGTTCCGCGGCTCCGTCTCGGGCATGGGCTTCGCCTATTGCGATTTCCGTCATCAGGGCGCCTCGCAGATGCTGATGGCGCGCTCGGTGGCGCGGCCGCGTTCGCTGCTTCGCCGCGAAGAATCGACGCGCTCGGCGGATGCACGTGCCGAGGTAACGGCGCGGGTCGAGACGCCGGCGGTCGAGAGCGCCAAGCTCGAGCCGGTGAAGTCCGAGCCGAAGGCGGAGCAGGCCACGTCCGGATCGGCCAGGTCTGAACCAGCCAAGGCCGAGAGCGCTCCGGAGCTGCGCCGCTCGACCGATTGATCGGACGAAAACCGCTTCCGGGATCGCAATAACCCACTCAGGGATTGAATCGGCGTGCGGCCGGTCAGAGTGCCGGTGCCCGGCCGGTGATCTGCGGTCATCCCGCCGATTGGCGCGGCGCGAACCCGTAGTCATACGGGTTGGCGCATTTATTTCCTGGTAGCGAATCTCATTCGAAGTGGTGACCGGCGAAGAAGGCCGAGGGGCGGCCCAACCATGAGATCATCATGCCGCTGTATTTTTTTCGGATCAGCCATGGCCGTTATACGGGTGCGTCCGATCAGGGATCCGAATTTGAAAGCCGCGAGGCCGCCTGGACCGAGATGACCAAGGTCTGTGGCAAGCTTCTCGGGAGTTTGTCGCGCGGCCTGAAACAGAACGCCGAATGGCAGATGGAGCTTCTGGACGAAGCCAAGAAGCCGGTTTTCCGGATTCGACTTGTCGCCGAATCCGTTGGTTAGCGCTCAATCCGACATACGCCCCCGCAGCACGTAATTTTACGGAGTCCAAGTTAACGATCGCTTCGAACCTGCTGCGTACGGTTGCCGAATATTCCCGGCGCATCGACGATTGACGGCAATTCCTAATTGGTCAGCGGCGCCAGTCTCCAACGTTTGAGAGAGTCAGCCATGTCCGCACTTTCGATCCGTGCCAAGGTTATCGCCGTGATCGCATTCATGCTGATTGCGATGTCCGGCATGGGCCTGCTGGCGATCCGCAGCATGCAGGCGATCAACGCCCATACGGTGGAAATCGCATCGAGTTGGCTGCCGAGCGTCCGGGTGCTGGGTGAACTGCGCACGGATATCAATCTGTTCCGGATTGCGCTGCGCGCCCATGTCATGGCGGAAACGCTCGAGGCAAAGGCCGCCAACGACAAGAGACTGGCCGGCATCCTCGAAAGGATCGGGAAGGATCGCAAGGCTTACGAGCCTTTGATTTCCACTCCCGAAGAGCGCTCGATCTTCGAGAACTGGGCGCGCGCCTGGGACAAATACATGACGGGCGTTCAGGACGTCATCGAGTTGTCGCGTCAGAGCGTCGGCCGGATTCCCCATGAGGCGAGCGAGGCCATCTCCAAGAGAGTTGCGGTGATCGCCGCCGAATCGGATGCGTTCCTGGAAAAATCCATCAATCTCAACAATACGGGCGCGGACACCGCGACCCGGCAGGCTGCCGAAGGTTACAATTCTGCATTTTGGCTGGTGTTGGGCATCGTTGGCGCCGCCGTCATCTGCGGCGTCGGCGTCGGAATCTATCTGGTCCGCGACCTCTCGAACGGTATTGCCTCTATCGTGAAGCCGATGCAGGCGCTGGGAAGCGGGGACCTGTCCGCCGAAGTGAGGCGCCGCGGTGAGAAAACCGAAATCGGCGCCATGGCGGACGCGTTGCAGGTGTTCAAGGATGCGCTGATCGCCAAGAAGATTGCGGATGAAGCGGCCGACCGCGATGCCGAAGCCAAGATCGAACGCGGCCGTCGCGTCGATGGCATTACGCGGGACTTCGAAGCCTTGATCGGCGAGATCGTCGAAACCGTCTCGTCGGCCTCGACCGAACTCGAGGCTTCCGCAAGCACGCTGAGCGCAACGGCGGAGCGCGCGCAGGAACTCGCGACCACCGTCGCTTCGGCCTCGGAAGAGGCTTCCACCAATGTGCAGTCGGTCGCATCCGCGACGGAGGAAATGGCATCTTCCGTCACCGAGATCAGCCGGCAGGTGCAGGAATCCGCGCGGATGGCCGGCGACGCCGTGGATCAGGCCTCTAGGACCAACGATCGGGTCGGCGAATTGTCGAAAGCCGCCGCCCGCATCGGCGACGTGATCGAGCTCATCAACAACATCGCGGGCCAGACCAACCTGCTCGCGCTCAACGCCACCATCGAGGCGGCTCGCGCCGGTGAAGCCGGTCGCGGCTTTGCGGTCGTCGCGTCCGAAGTGAAGGCGCTGGCCGAACAGACCGCCAAGGCCACCGGCGAGATCGGGCAACAGATCACCGGTATCCAGGCTGCGACCCAGGATTCGGTCGGCGCGATCCAGGAAATCTCGGGCACCATCGGCAAGCTTTCCGAAATTTCCTCGGCGATCGCGGCCGCCGTGGAAGAGCAGGGCGCGGCGACGCAGGAAATCTCCCGCAACGTGCAGCAGGCCGCGCAGGGGACGCAGATGGTCTCCGCCAACATCACCGACGTGCAGCGCGGCGCGACCGAGACGGAGACGGCCTCGTCGCACGTCCTCTCCGCCGCCCAGTCGCTGTCAGGCGACAGCAACCGTCTCAAGGTCGAGGTCGCCAAATTCCTCGAGTTGGTGCGCGCCGCCTGACGCGACCGCGAAGCCGCTTGTTCAAAACGCGCGTCCTGCCGGAATCTCCCGGCAGGAAGAGGCCGCGGCGGCCTACGAACTTGATTGATCAGCTGCCGATCATTGCTGTCGACCTGGAGCATCGCCCCGTCATACGCCGGGTCGGGGATTTCGTTCATTCCCTGCAGCCTTGACGTCCTTGACCCGAACTCACGTGGGCCTTTGAGCACGTAAGTGCAGATTTTAGCGAAGGTTTTACGAGTTTTGCGTAATTCTACGGACTTCGCGTTAAGACTAATCAGAAGCATCAGACTGTAATCATATTGCCTCGTAGTTAGGCATTTCACGGACGCATCGGTGCAGACCAGAAGTGCGGGGCGTATTGCGTTGGCCCGGGTCGCGCCGAACCTTTTGACATCAGGAAACCCTCATGAGTGGCTTTTCCGTTCGTCTCACCCACAAGGTCATGGCAATCGGCGTTGTCGGACTGACCGGGCTCCTCGCATTCGCTGCGATCTATCAGGCCGGAAGCTGGTCGCAGGACGCCTCGCGTACGGTTGCGAAAACCGCGCGGGAGATATCCGACCTCAACAAGCAGATTTCGATCGAAATGCTCGAGGCCCGGCGCAACGAAAAGAATTTTCAACAGCGCCGCAATGAGACTTATGCGAAATCCCATTCCGAGCTTGTGGTCAAGATCGACCGTGATTTCGGCCGGCTGGAGGACATGACCCGGGCCGCCAACCTCGGCGCGCTGACGGAGAAGGTCAAGCTCACGCATGACGGCTTCAAGAAATACGCAGCCGCTTTTGCCAATCTGGTAAGCGCGGAGATCAAGCTGGGCCTCAACGAAACCCTCGGCCTGTCCGGCGCGTTGCGCGGCGCCGTCCATGATATCGAGACCAGGCTCAAGGAAATCGACGATCCGCGTCTGACCAGCTGGATGCTGATGATGCGCCGGAACGAAAAGGATTTCATGCTGCGACGCGACCAGAAATATGTCGCGGAGATCAAGAAATCGGCCGCCGAATTTTCGAAAGCGCTTTCCGCGGTGGCGATTGCTCCTCCGGTCATGGCGGACATAACCGCGAAGTTGGCAACGTACCAGAAGGAGTTTGCAGCGTGGGCCGAGACGGCCCAGCAAACCGCAGCTTACGACGACAGCATGATGAAGACGTTTCGCGGCTTTGAACCCTTGACGGTTGAGATTGCCCAGAGCGTCGAGCGGCTGCACCGCGAAGCCGAGGCAGCCGAGGCGTCGACGCGCGACGCCGTAAGAACATGGATGCTAATCGCGTTCGCGATATCCGTCGTCCTCGTATGCGGCCTGTCGTTCCTGATCGGCCGCTCGATCTCGAACGCGCTGGCTTCGATGGTATCCGCCATGACGGGGCTCGCCGGTGGCGACGTGAGGATGGCTATTCCGGGTCTCGGCCGCCACGACGAGATCGGCGAAATGGCCGGTGCGGTCGAGGTGTTCAAGAACAACATGGTCGAAGCCGAGCGGTTGCGCGGTGAGCAGCGCGAGGCCGAAGCGCGGCAGGCAGAGCAGCGCAAGGCCGATATGCGCGAACTCGCCAACGCATTCGAACGCGCGGTCGGAGAGATCGTCGAGACCGTGTCCTCGGCCGCGACCGAACTGGAAGCTTCCGCCACGACGCTGACGAAAGCGGCTGAACGATCGCAGAGCCTGGCGACCACCGTTGCCGAGGCTTCCGAGGAAGCATCCACCAACGTGCAGTCGGTTTCGGCAGCCAGCGAGGAATTGACCACCTCGGTCAACGAGATCAGCCGTCAGGTCCAGGAATCGTCCCGTGTTGCCAATGAGGCTGTTGACCAGGCCCAGAAGACCAATGGCCGCGTCAGTGAGCTGTCGAAGGCGGCAAGCCGGATTGGCGACGTGGTCGAGCTGATCAATACCATCGCCGGACAGACCAACCTGCTGGCGCTGAACGCCACGATCGAAGCCGCGCGCGCCGGCGAGGCTGGCCGCGGCTTTGCCGTCGTCGCATCCGAGGTCAAGGCGCTTGCGGAGCAGACCGCGAAGGCCACCGGCGAGATCAGCCAGCAGATATCGGGCATTCAGGCCGCGACCCAGGATTCGGTGGCGGCGATCAAGGAGATCGGCGACACCATCGGGCGGATGTCGGAGATTTCCTCGACGATTGCCGCCGCCGTGGAAGAGCAGGGGGCGGCCACGCAGGAGATATCCCGCAACATCCAGCATGCCGCAACCGGCACGCAGGAGGTTTCCTCCAACATCACGGACGTGCAGCACGGCGCGACCGAGACGGGATCGGCCTCGGCGCAGGTCTACTCGGCGGCAAAATCGCTGTCGAGCGAGAGCAACCGGCTCAAGCTCGAGGTCGGCAAATTCCTCAACTCGGTCAGGGCGGCCTGAGCGCTTAACCTCCTGTCGGCGCCGCCGCAGCAGACGCTGCGGCCTGTCTGCGGAACAGGATCCGCTGGTACAGCCAGCCGATCGCCACCAGCACCAGGCCGAGGCACATGAACGACAACGCGCGATAGACGCCGGTCAGCGTCGACATGTCGATCAGGAAGGCTTTCAGGATCGTCAGCCCGATGACGACCGCTGACGCCAGCCGCGCGCGCTGCGAGTTGAAGAGAATGCCGATGCCGAGCAGTACGACGCCGAACGTCAGCTACGCGATCGAGTAGGTGTATTGCTCGGCGCCGGTGGTCGGACCGGTCGACGAGGACCGGGCCGTGATAGATTCTCCGGATTTCAAACGTCACGTAAGCGAGCGCGAGAATGAGCGCGCCTGCCGCGATCGTGTTGGCGTAGCCGACCGGACGCCGACCTGCCACCGCATAGGACAACAGCAGCGCAAGCACCGCGGGCAGGGCATAGCCGAGCAGCAGCAGGTTGATGAATGCGCCGCCGACGTCGATGTACCAGAGAATCGGGTTTTCCAGCACCAACAGCCCGAACAACGCCGCGAGGCCGGCGAAAACCGTGAGCAGGATCGCGCCGGCATTGTGAATGACGCTGCCGGTGCGGATGCGCAGCCGCTCCAGCCCGATCGCCATCGCCAGCGCGACGCAGACCTGCAGCGCAACCTCGGTGAGGTCGGCGCTCCCGCGATAAACGTCGCCATTATTGACGGCATGACGGATTTCCATGAACGCCAGCAGCACCGTGAACAGGATGGCTGCCGCCTCCACCGTTCGCAGCGGCGCGTCGTCGCCGCCGCGGCGCAGCAAGATGCTGCCGGCCCAGAACGACGCCGCCGGAATGCCGTAGCCCCACAACAGCCAGTTGAAGATCGGCGTGGTGCCGACGGCCTCGCCGACGATGCGCGGTTCGTATCCGATGCGCAGCACCACGATGCCGGCGAGGATGGCTGCGAGCGCGCGCAGGAACGCGATCGGCCGCTGCGTCGAAATCCAGGCGGTGCCTGCCGACATCAGCGCCAGCGCGATCGTCAGCCAGCCTTTTTCCAGCGCAAAAGTCAGCGCCAGTGCCAGCGCCGCGAGCGTGCCGGTCGCAAACAGCGCGATCGAGGCCTGCAGTCCCGGCCGGTCATCGCGCTTGGAGAGGATCTCGGTTGCGGCGGCATAGGCTGCGGCCAGCACGACCGCGAGAATCGCAAACGGAATCGAGCGGTCGAGATGCGCGATGCGGGCGTAGAGCGCGACCAGCAGCGCCAGCGGCGTGAAGACGGCCGCAGCCGACCAGATGACGGGAATGATGGGTCCGACGGCGCGGCCCTGTGCCAGGAAGCCCGCGACGCCGAAACCCGCGGCGAAGATCGCGGCCGATATCAGATGCAGCGACACCGATCCGTCCGTCGCGCTCGGCCCGATGCCCTGCAACGGGCCGCCGGGCAGCACCAGCATGTCCGGATTGGCGCGAATGGCCCATTCGGCGAATACGAGAAAGACGAATGCGGCGGCGGCCCCGACTGCGCCGGCGGCGGCATCGCTGCGCCAGGCGACCAGGAGACTGCCGGCCACCAGCAGGCCGAACACGATCATCGCGGTGTCGGCATGAAAACTGTTCAGCACGATCAAGGTCGCGCCGAGCAGATAGGCCGCAAGCGAGCCGGATGAGATCGGCTCGACCTGGCCTTCGTCGGCGGGCGGGCCGAACATGAAGCCGCACACCACGAGCAATGCGGCGAGAACGAAGCCGGCGAGCACGTGGAACGCATGCGGGCCGACCATCGAGGGGCCGCATTGCAGGCAGGGGAAGGTCCACAGCAGCGCAAACGCGATGGTGGTGACCGCAAGCCAGCGCCACAGCCTGATGCGCGCCAGGCCGAAAGCGGCTGCCGTGACGATCGCGAGATAGATGTAGAGCGCCCAGAAGTCCGGCTTGCCGGATGAGACCAGGATCGGGGTCGCGAACGCGCCGGCGACGCCGAGACCGGCGAGCGCCGGCCCGTGCAGCAGTGCCGCGGCCAGCGTGCCCAACGCCACCAGTCCGAGCAGGATGAAGGCGGTGGCCGGCACCAGGAAGCCGTACAGCGCATAGGTTGCATAGACGGTCGCAAACGCGACTGCCGTTCCGGCGGCGGTCAGAATGGCCGGGATATTGGCGATCGGCATTGCTTCGATGGCGGAGATGCTTTCCTTGCGGCGGGTCCATTCGCCGGCCAGCAGCAGCGCGAGCGCGAACAGGCCGCCCAGCATCGTGCGTACGCCGGGGCCGAGCAGGCCGGCCTCGATCGAATAGCGCACCATGAAGAACCCGCCGAGCGCCAGCGTCAGCCCGCCGATCCACACCACCCAGCGGGTGCCGATCGTTTCCTCGAAGCCACGGTCGGGCTGCGGCAACGGCGGTGGCGGTGCCGCCGCGCCGCTTGCGGCTTGCGCCGCAGGCTCAGGGGGCATGGCTGGTGCGATGGATTCGCGTTGCCGGAGCGATCGGCGGCGGCGCCGAGGCGATGCCTGCCGATGCAGGGGGCTGGGCACGTTCGAACGTCATGAGCGGCGGGAGAGGTGGAGGCACGGCCGCAGCGGCTGCCGCCAGGTGTCGCTTCGATCGCCTCCAGGCGCTGACGCAGCTCCGCTACCTGGTTCATGGCCTTCCGTGCGAACACCAGAGCGACGATCGCGATCACGAGCGCGAAGAAAACGAAGGGGTCGTCGAACATCTGGCCTCCAGGCGGGCGCGTCGAAGCGGTAACCGGCCACGTCCGCAGCCTGGTTGCAATCCTCTGTGCAGCTTTGTCCGCTAAAAGTTCAAATCAAGCCCGCGAGGCAATGCCGCAGGCTTTACAGCAAAGGCCATGGCGTTTCATCCATATCCTTCTGGAGCTTAGTGCCCTTATTCCAGATCGAGCTGGAACGGCCGGCCTTCCACCGTCATGCTGCCGGGCCCCATTTCGTCCAGCGCGCGCAGCATCCGGCCCTCGCGCCCCAGCGCCCTGTCGGCGAGACTGACGATCAGCCGGTTGGGTGAAGCGATCGGGGAACGGGCGCGAATTTGCCGGGCGATCTCGATCTCGTCGCGATGCGGATTGAGCATGCAGGCCGCGGCAAAGGCGCTCGCGGTCGAGCGGCTGATGCCGGCATAGCAATGCACCACCATCGGCGCGCTGCGGTCCCAGCCGCGGACGAAGTTCAGCACCCTTTCGATATGATGATCCGCGGGTGCGACGAAGCCGTCCATCTGCTCGGTGATGTCGTCCATCGACACTCTCAGATGATTGGCCTCGAGCACCGAAGCCGGGCGCTGCACCTGATCGACATTGGCCATCACGGTGAGGATGTGGCTGGCGCCGGTGGCTCTTACGGTCTCGGGAAGTGCGGCAAGCGAACAGACGTGAAGCATGATGATCCTTCGAAGCGTTTTCCCGGAAGGTCCTGTTTTGTCGCAATTATAGGCCCGCGGGTGAGGCGGTGAAAGCAGGTTTGCGCCGGCCAATCAACCGAGCAGCAGCTCAAATCGCGCCAAAAACTGCTTCTCGGCCCGGGCCGCGGTCCACGGCGTCAGATAATCGCGCACCGTGGGCTCCGGCAGGCCGGGATCCCGGCCGAACAGGCGCTTCGCCTCGCTTTCCGAAAATCCGGCCAGATGGGTGGCTTCGAGATAGGCCGCGCCGCGATCGGCCGCCTTGATCGCCTTGGTGATTTCGTCGGCCAAGACCGGCGGCAGGCCGAAGCGAATATGGATCGCCGCCAGCAGGCGCTTTTCCACCACCTTGTAGTCGCCGCCGAGCACCGCCTTGAACGGCGAGATCATGTCGCCGATGACATATTCCGGCGCGTCGTGCAGCATTGCTGCGAGCCGGAAGCGGACATCGACGCGCGGCATCTGCTCGCGCAGGACGGTTTCCACCAGCAGCGTGTGCTGCGCCACCGAGAAGATATGCGCGCCGCTGGTCTGGCCGTTCCAGCGCGCCACGCGCGCCAGGCCGTGCGCGATGTCGGCGATCTCGATATCGAGCGGCGAGGGGTCGAGCAAATCGAGCCGCCGCCCCGACAGCATCCGCTGCCAGGCGCGGTTGGCGATACTGGACGATTTGCGCGCCGTCATTTGATTCCGAGCGGGATGAGGTCATCCTGCTCTGCCATTGTCTTAGCATGATCTTTCCGGAAAACCGGTCCCCACTTTTCCGGATCATGCTTTGAGGCGGGGCTTGCGAAGTTTGCCGCTGCAGTTCTCGTGGCAGAAGCAGGTCACCAGATGGTCGTTGACCATGCCGGTGGCCTGCATGAAGGCGTAGACGATGGTCGGGCCGACGAATTTGAATCCGCGCGCGCCGAGCTCCTTTGAAATCTTGATCGAGACCGGCGTCGAGGCCGGCACGCTGGCCGTGGTCTTGAACTGGTTGACCTTCGGCTTGCCGTCGACGAAGTCCCAGAGAAACCGAGAGAAACCAGGGCCTTCTTCCATGATCTTCAGATAGCCCTTTGCGCTGTTGATGGCGCCTTCGATCTTGGCGCGGTTGCGCACGATGCCGGCATCGTTCATCAGCGCATGGACTTTCTTTTCGTTGTAGCGCGCGATCTTTTCCGGCTGAAAATCGTCGAACGCTTTGCGGAAGTTTTCGCGCTTGCGCAAAATCGTGATCCACGACAGCCCGGCCTGAAAGCCGTCGAGGATCAGCTTTTCATAGAGCGCCCGGTCGTCATACTCCGGCACGCCCCATTCGGTGTCGTGATAGGCCATGTAGAACGGGTCTTCGCCCGGCCACGGGCACCGTGTCTTGCCGTCGGGGTGCAGGCGCGCGGATCGGCTCATGCGACGGTCTGCTTCGGTGGGGTGCGAACGTCGTTCGGGTCGGCCAGGTGCATCGCGAGGCCGCCGGCCGTCAGCGCCAGGCCGGCATCGAGCGCATCCGCGACGCGATCGATGCGGACCAGCGCCAGCCCCTTGCCGCCGGCGGTCGAACCCATGGTGCCGACCGGCTTGTCGCCGGCCACAACCGGGATGCCGGTTTCCGGCGAGAAGTCGTCGAGCATCACCCGCACGATCCGCGTGCGCGCGGTGCCGCGATGCTGCATCCGCGACACCACCTCCTGGCCGACATAGCAGCCCTTGTCGAAATCGACGCCGTGCAGGCGATCCATGTTGGTCTCATGCGGAAACGCATCGCTGTACATGAAATCGAGCCCGCCGCGCGGCACGCCCGTGGCGATGCGATGGGCCTCGTAGGCGTCGCTTTCCACCAGATCGGCGCCGATCAGGTCGGCCACCTTCTGCGTGAGGTCCTCGGGCGCGAGGATGCGCCAGCCCAGCGCCTCATGCCGCGGATCGGCAAAGGCCAGATCGGGCTTCACGGCTGGCTCGCCGTCCCATACCGCCAGCACGCCGATGCTGTCGGAGATGTTCTCGACCGCGACCTTGGCGCGCAGCTTGTAGAAGCCGAGCTTGTCGGCAAGGCTCTGCGCCAGCGGGAGCGGCGCATCGATCAGAAAACCGCCGCCATGGCCGGCGGGAGCCTCGGTGATCAGGAAATCGATCGTGATCTTGCCCTGCGGCGTCAGCAGCGCGCCGAACCGGCCAAGGCCCGGCTGCAGCAGCGTGACGTCTGTGGTGACGAGGCCGTTGAGGAAGGTGCGGGCATCCTCGCCGCTGACCTTGACCACGCCCCGGTCCGGAAGAAACGCTGCTTTCATAAGCTAAATCGGCCTCTTTTGACGTTCTCTTGAAGTTCTCTTCAAGTTCCTGGGGAAACGCAGGTGGTGGATACCCCATGCGAAGTTAAGGCGCTAAGGTGCCGGCAACAAGCCCCGCGACAGCCTCGAAGCGGCCGCCCAAGGACCGATGAATCAGCGATGAATCAACGATTTGATACCATTCTAAAATCCG
Source organism: uncultured Alphaproteobacteria bacterium (assembly GCA_963816815.1). Lineage (GTDB taxonomy): Bacteria > Pseudomonadota > Alphaproteobacteria > Rhizobiales > Xanthobacteraceae > Bradyrhizobium. Next base: position 21,188 of record CAWFMW010000020.1, on the reverse strand, counting down.
GCACCGTGGTCAATCAGGACGGCGAGGGCGTCCGCGACATCGGCATTTCCAATGGCCGGATTGCCGCGATCGGCGGGCTCGGGCAGGCCACCGCCGCCGAGACGATCGACTGCAAGGGGCTGCACATCCTGCCCGGCGTGATGGACACGCAGGTCCATTTCCGCGAGCCGGGGCTGACGCAGAAGGAAGACCTCGAGACCGGCTCGCGCAGCGCCGTGATGGGCGGCGTCACCGCGGTGTTCGAGATGCCGAACACCAATCCGCTTACGGTCACCGAGGAGACGTTCACCGCCAAGATCAAGGCCGGCCACCATCGCATGCATTGCGATTTTGCGTTCTTTATCGGCGGCACGCGCGAGAACGTTCAGGATTTGCCTGAGCTCGAACGGGCACCGGGTTGCGCCGGCGTGAAAGTGTTCATCGGTTCATCCACCGGCGCGCTGCTGGTCGAGGACGACGAAAGCCTGCGACGGATTTTCAAGGTGATCCGCCGCCGCGCCGCCTTCCATGCCGAGGACGAATATCGCCTCAACGAGCGCAAGCCGCTCCGCATCGAAGGCGATCCGCGTTCGCATCCGGTGTGGCGCGACGAGCCGGCGGCGCTGATGGCGACGCAGCGGCTGGTCAATCTGGCGCGCGAGACCGGAAAACGCATCCACGTCCTGCACATCTCGACCAAGCAGGAGATCGAGTATCTGCGCGACCACAAGGACGTCGCGTCCTGCGAGGCGACGCCGCATCACCTGACGCTGGTCGCGCCCGAATGCTACGAGCGGCTCGGCACGCTTGCGCAGATGAACCCGCCGGTGCGCTCGGCCGATCACCGGGAGGGCATCTGGTACGGCATCGAGCAGGGCATCATCGACGTGCTCGGCTCCGACCACGCGCCGCATACGCTGGAGGAAAAGGCCAAGACCTATCCGGCCTCGCCTTCAGGGATGACCGGCGTGCAGACGCTGGTGCCGCTGATGCTCGATCACGTCAACGCCGGACGGCTGTCGCTGGCCCGTTTCGTCGATCTCACCAGCGCCGGCCCCGCGCGTCTCTACAACATCGCCTGCAAGGGCCGCATCGCCGCCGGCTACGACGCCGATTTCACCATCGTCGACCTCAAGCGCAGCGAGACCATCACCAACAAATGGGTGGCCTCAAAGGCGGGGTGGACGCCCTATGACGGCGTGCGCGTCACCGGCTGGCCGGTCGGCACCTTCGTGCGCGGCAGGCGCGTGATGTGGCAGGGCGAGGTGATGACGCCGTCGACCGGCGAGCCGGTGCGGTTTCTGGAGACGCTGAAGGCGTAGAGCAGGATCTCTCCGCGTCATTGCGAGCGGAGCGAAGCAATCCATAGCGCGGCAGAACGGATAGATGGATTGCTTCGTCGCTTGCGCTCCTCGCAATGACGACCGGCGCTAACGGAACGCTCTCACTGCTTCGCCAATTTCAGCGAAAATTCGCCGTTCTTTACGCGCGCCGAAAGTCCCTCCACGAATTTCGCGACCGCATCCTCGCCATAGGTCGAGACCAGTTCGGCCAGCGCCGTGAACAGGCTCGCCTGCGCTAGGCAATCGCCATCGACGCCGTCGTGCCGCGCGTCTGCCCAGGCCTCGCTCAGATAGCTCAGCGCGGTCTGCTTCTGCTCGAGGTCGGGAAGCGGGTCGCGGGCGATCGGCGTGGGGGCTGGGCGGCTCATGAATCTCAACGAAATTGGCGCGCGAACCAGGGCGGAACGCATCTTAGCGCGACAGCTGTAGCATGCGCGGCGGGCTCGCCTAGGTCACATCTTTAAGAAAGGTTAACGGGGCCGCCCGAATTTCAGGCGGCCTGTACAGGCCCGGCCAATTTCAGGAAATGCAGTCCAGAATCCCGCCCGGAGTCGCGCAAACATGCTGCGCGCCGGCCTGCAGCAACTCGTCCCGGCTGCCATAGCCGTACAACACGCCGATGCCCTTCATGCCGTTGTTTTTCGCGCCGACCATGTCGTGGCTGCGGTCGCCGATCATCAGGGTTTTGGCCGGATCGACGGCGGCTTGCTTCAGCGCGTATTCGAGCAGATGCGACTTGTCCGCGCGGGTGCCGTCGAGCTCGGCGCCGAACACATGCTCGAAGTGATCACGCAGGCCGAAATGGTCGATGATGCGATCGGCGAAAACATGCGCCTTGCTGGTGGCGACGAACAGCCGGTGACCGGACGCGCGGAGCGTCGTCAGCACCTCGCTGATGCCGTCGTAAACGCGGTTCTCATAGAGGCCGATGTCGGAAAATCGCTCGCGATACAGCGCCACCGCGCGATCGGCGGCGTGATCGCCGAGCAATCTCACGAAGCTCGTGCGCAGCGGCGGGCCGATGCACCAGGTCAGTTCGTCCTCGGTCGGGATCGTCGGATGATCAAGCCTTTGCAGCGCATATTGGATCGAACGGGTGATGCCCGGCTTGGGGTCCGTCAGCGTGCCGTCGAGGTCGAAATAGATCGTGTCCATGATTCTAATTCGCGTAGCGCGCGGTCAGGTCGCGCGAAATCTTCGAGCCTTCCTCGATATATCGGCGGATCGCGACCGAGGCTGCCGGCGTGCAGGTCCGGTAGGTCTGCTGAAAGCCGTTATAGCCGCGGTTGAAGCCCGCGATCATGCGGGCGCGGCGGTCGCCGGACGGGGTTTCGGCGTCGATCAGCGCCTGCATTTCGTTGCGCCATTTCGCCCCTTCATTGGTGCCGCAGATGCCCCGGAGATAGTGCAGGGTGCCGAGAATCTCGGCCAGCCGCTGCAGCTCGCCGTCGAACGGCGCGGCGGCATCCTGGGCCCGCGCCGGGGCCAGCCTGGAATGCCGAAATGAGGATGAGGGCGGCGAGGGCGTGCTTGAGCATTTGAGGGCCGATATGCCCCCTGAATACGCCCGAGGCAAGGTGTGAGGGCCTCGAAGAGGGCCGTTTAGACCAGCTTCCGGGCGGCCTCGATGACCTCCAGGAGGCCGCCGGTGACCTTGAGATCGCCGAGCCCATCCGGCGCCAGCCATTTGAAATCGTCGTGCTCGTCGTTCAGGACCGGTTCCCGGGCCGTCCAGCGCGCCGCGAACGACATGATCACATAGTGTCCGCCGCCGCCGGCCGCGGGCAGCACCTCGCGCCAGCCGGCCAGGCCCAGAATCTCGATTCTCAAGCCGGTTTCCTCATCGACCTCGCGATGGAGCGCGGTATGCAGCGATTCGCCGAATTCGACCCGGCCGCCGGGAAACGAGTAAAAACCTTTGCCCGGCGAGCGGGCGCGGCGGACCAGCAGGACCTTGCCGTCGCGAAAGATCGCGCCGCTGACGGCGAGCTGGGGGCGGGTTGGCTGGACAGGGGCGGCCAAGGGGAAATCCGGTACGCTGGAACTGGCCGTGATCATGCCCGATCGGTTCGCGCAGGTCTAATGCAGCGGGTTGCCGCGAAGTGCGAGGCCGCTAGTTCGACATGATCGCTTCGACGTCGTTCTCGGTGTTGCCGTTGATGACGCCGCCGGCCAGCGCCACCAGCGGCTTGACCCAGGCGGTGGCCTGCTCGGCCAGCGTGGCGCGGGTCTTGTCCTGCTGGGCCTCGCGCATGGCGTTGCCCACCGCGGTCAGGATCGAGGTCATGGTCGCCGTGAGATTGTCGAAATTGGCACGGATCTTGGGATCGGCGCATTCATACGCCTCGATCGCGAGGTCGCGGGCCTTGAAGTTGGAGGCCCAGAAATGCTCGGCGTAGGACAGCGGGGTCCAGGTGAGGAAATCCTCCGCGCATTCCGGCATGTCCGGAACCATTTCGAGCAGCATGATGGCTTCGTTGAAATGATTCAGGTAGTCGGTGGCGAGCCCGGTGCGCGGATTGATGTTGGCGGCGCGCAGTTGCGCCGCGCGGGCCTCGTCAATGCGGCCCGTCGGTGGCGGTCTCGGGCGATCGGATCGCACTTCTGTGGCGGCCATGGAACTCATCTGTTCCACTGTTGGCACGTGGGGTTAACACTCGTTAAACAGAGGCTTATCTTGGCGAGATAATGTGCGGACGTTTCGTAATTACCTCGCCACCCGAGGCACTCAGGCAGATATTCGGCTATATCGAGCAGCCAAATTTCCCGCCGCGGTATAATATTGCGCCGACGCAGCCCGTTCCGGTTGTCATTCTGGAAAATGGCGGCCGCCATTTCCGGCTGATGCGCTGGGGACTGATTCCGTCGTGGGTGAAGGATCCCCGTAAATTTACGTTGCTGATCAACGCGCGCTCCGAGACGATTCGCGAGAAGCCGGCGTTCAAGAATGCCATCAAGCGGCGGCGCTGCCTGATACCGGCGGACGGCTATTACGAATGGCAGGATGCGAGCGGCCGCAAGCGGCCGTTTTTCATCCATCGCCGCGACGGCCGTCCGGTCGGCTTTGCCGCGCTCGCGGAAACCTGGATGGGGCCGAACGGCGAGGAGACCGACAGCGTCGCCATCGTCACCGCGCCGGCCAGTCGCGATCTCGCCGCGCTGCATCACCGCGTGCCCGTGACGATCGCGCCTGAGGAATTCGAACGCTGGCTCGACGGCCGCGCTTACGACGCCGACGACGTCATGCCGCTGCTGCGCGGGCCGGCTGAAGGCGAGTTCGCCTGGCACGAGATTTCCACGCGCGTCAATCGCGTCGTCAATGACGATGCGCAATTGCTGCTGCCGATCACCGACGAGGAGCGGGCGGCGGAAGAGCCGAAGCCCGCAAAGAAAGCCGCGCCGCGCAAGGCGACGGCGGCGTCGGAGGATGACGGGCAGGGTTCGTTGTTTTGAGGGTCTTTTGTAGGGTGGGCAAAGCGCAGCGTGCCCACCATCTCGCGGCTCGATTGGTGATGGATGGTGGGCATGTCGCTTCGCTCCTCTGCCCACCCCGCGAATTCCTACTTGAAAATATGCAGCGCCGCGTATTGCAGCAGCATGATGGTCTTGGCATCGACGATGCGGCCGTCCGAAATCATCGCGAGCGCCTGAATCGATCGGCAGCTCCAGCACCTCGATGTCCTCGCCTTCCTCGGCGAGGCCGCCGCCGCTGCTGACGCGCATCGCGGGATCGTACTCGGCGATGAAGAAGTGCTGTTTCTCGGTCACCGTTCCCGGGCTCGAGAAAGCCTCGAAGATTTTTCTGATCTCGCCGAGCCGATACCCGATTTCCTCTTCCGCCTCGGCGCGGATCCGCACTTCCGGCGCTTCGCCGTCCAATACGCCGGCCGCAGCCTCGATCAGAAGATCGTCGTAGCCGTTCACATAGGCCGGATAGCGAAACTGGCGCACCAGGATCACGGTGCGTTGCGCGAGATTGTAGGGCAGCACGGTAGCGCAGTTGCCGCGATCATAGGTCTCGCGGGTCTGTGTCCTGCCACTCGCCATTGGCGCGGCGATATTCGAACCTGGTTTTCTTCAGGAGGTAGTAATCGTCGGAGAGGATTTCGACGTTCTTGACGCGGACGCGATCGGAGATGGTCATCGAATTCCTTTCGCCGTCACGGTGTCGGCTCGCGGCCGTCGAGCCATTTGGCGAAAACAATCGTCTGGGCTTCGGCGTAGCCGATCGATTGGTAGAAGGCTCCCGCCCTGGCGTTTTCGCGTCGAACCAGCAATTGCAATTTCGCGATGCCGGCCGCGCGCAGCCAGACCTCCGCCGCGTTCATGATGGCGCGGCCATAGCCCCTGGCGCGGCGATCGGGATCGGTGGCGACGTAATAGACCCAGCCGCGATGGCCGTCATGGCCGACCATCACGGTCGCTACGATCGCATCACCGTCGCGGCCGATCAGGATCGTTGAATTCGGCCCGCGACGGGCGAGCGCAATGTCGGCTGTGGGATCGTTCCACGGCCGCGTCAGGCCACAGGCCTGCCACAGCGCGATCACCGCAGCCAGATCCGCATCGGCGATTTCGGCGATGGCGAGTGTCGGAATTGGCTTCGCAGCTGATGCCGTCACAGCACCTTGCCCGGGTTCATGATCCCTGCGGGATCGAGCATCGCCTTGATGCCGCGCATCAGCTCGATCGCGACCTTGTCCTTCACGTCGGGCAGTTCGTCGCGCTTGAGCACGCCGATGCCGTGCTCGGCGGAAATCGATCCGCCCATCCGCAGCACGATCGCGAACACGACTTCGTTGACCTCGTGCCAGCGCGACATGAAATCGGCGGTGTCGCCGCCGATCGGCTGGCTGACATTGTAGTGGATGTTGCCGTCGCCGAGATGGCCGAACGGCACCGGCCGCGAGCCCGGAATCAGTTTTACCACCGCGGCATTGGCTTCCTCGATGAAATCAGGCACGGCCGCGACCGGCACCGAGATATCGTGCTTGATCGAACCGCCTTCCGGCTTCTGCGCCGCCGACATCTCGTCGCGCAGCTTCCAGAACCCGGCGCGCTGGCGTAAGATTCGCCGCGATCACGGCGTCGTCGACGATGCCTTCCTCCATGCCCTGGGCGAGGATCGATTCCAGCGCGGCGACGGGCGTCGTCGCGCGACGACGACAATTCCATCAGCACGTACCAGGGATGCTTGGTCGTGAGGGGATCGCGGATGTCGATGCCGTGGCGCAGGCTGAAATCGACGGCGATGTCGGCCAGCAGTTCGAAGCTGGTGAGGCTGCCGGCCGCCTCGTTCTGCGAGATCGACAGCAGCTTCAGCGCCTCCGCCGGCGATTTGAGGCCGACATAGGCGGTCTCGACCGCGCGCGGCTTCGGAAACAGTTTTAGCGTCGCCGCCGTGATGATGCCGAGCGTGCCCTCGGCGCCGATGAAGAGGTTGCGCAAATCGTAGCCGGTGTTGTCCTTTTTCAGCTTCGACAGCCCGTTCAGGATCCGGCCGTCGGCCAGCACCACTTCGAGCCCGAGCGCCATCTCGCGCGCCACGCCATAGGCCAGCGCCGCCGTGCCGCCGGCATTGGTGGAGAGATTGCCGCCGATGGTGCAGCTTCCTTCCGCGCCGAGCGACAGCGGGAACAGGCGATCGACTTCGGCCGCGCGCTGCTGTGCAATCTGCAGCACCACGCCGGCCTCGCAGGTCATGGTGTTGGAAGCGGGATCGATCTCGCGGATCTTGTCCAGCCGCCGCAGCGAGACGACCACCTCGCCATGATGCGGGGTCTGTCCGCCGACCAGGCCGGTATTGCCGCCCTGCGGCACCAGCGCGATTTTGTGTTCGCTGGCGAGCTTGCAGATCGCGGACACTTCCGCCGTCGAGCCGGGCCGCAACACCAATGGCGAGCGGCCGTGGAACAGGTCGCGCTCCTCGGTGACGTAAGGCGCGATATCGGCCGCATCGGTCACCGCATATTTGTCGCCGACGATGGCGCGAAACTTTGCGATCAACTCGGGTGGGAGCGGGGGCAAGGAGGCTGGTTTGGCGCCCTGAACGATATTCATCGTCGCTTTCTCTTCTTCTTTCATTCCCGCCCGACCGCCGCGCGGCGCAGCCGGTCGTTGATGGCTTCGCCCAGCCCGTCGTTCGGAATGGGCATCACCGCGATGGTGCGCACGCCCTTGCTGTCGAGCGCGCGAAGATGGCCGAACAGATTGGCGGCGGCCTCGGCGAGATCGCCGCGCTCCGACAGATTCATCACGATCGAGGCGGCGTCAATTCCCGAAATTGCTCCGAGGCCAAAGCCGAGCAATGCCTCGCCGGGCTCCAGCCGTTGCGCGTTGAGGCGCACGCGCGCGCGCGGCGCGTAATGGGACGCCAGCATGCCCGGCGCCAGCGGTTGGGCGCTGTCGCTCTCGGCCTCGGTTGGCGCTCGCCTCAGCGCGACGGCCCAGCACGCGCTCGATCTCCGCGCGCGGCAGGCCGCCGGGACGCAACAGCATCGGCTGATCGAAGCAGCCGACGATGGTGGATTCGACGCCGACCGCGACCGGCCCGCCATCGACGATCAGGTCGATCCGCCCCGCAAGATCGCTCTGCACATGGGCGGCCGTGGTCGGCGAGACGTGGCCCGAGAGGTTGGCCGATGGCGCCACCACCGGGCCGCCGAACACACGCAGGATGCTCGCGCGCCACCGGATGCGCGGGTATCCGGATCGCGACCGTGTCGAGGCCGGCGGTGGCGAGGTCGGCCACGGCGCAGTTCGGCGTTTTCGGCAGCACCAGCGTCAGCGGGCCCGGCCAGAATGCCCTTGCCAGCGCGGTCGCCGCGGCATCGAAGCGCGCGATCGCCTGCGCGGCGGCGACATCGCCGACATGGGCGATCAGCGGATTGAAGGCCGGCCGGCCCTTGGCCTGGTAGAGGCGGGCGATCGCGGCCGGATTGGTGGCATCGGCGCCGAGGCCGTAGACGGTCTCGGTCGGGAACGCGACCAGCCCGCCCTCGGCCAGCACACGCGCCGCCGCCGCCACGGCGGCCTCGCCGGCGGGCAAAATCTGGGTTTTCAGGCCAACATTCACTGTGATTAATTTCCTCAAATCGGCTGCTTGCGGTGACCGAAACCCAAGGCTATAAGCCGCGTTCCAAGTCGGAGTGTGGCTCAGCCCGGTAGAGCACTGCGTTCGGGACGCAGGGGTCGCAGGTTCGAATCCTGCCACTCCGACCAATTATCTTTGCCATTCATTTTGCAGGCTTTTTCTGATTGCTGGCGGTTCCCGAGTCAACCGCGGATTCCCTCTAAAGCCGAACACAGGCCTGCGTTCCCGCGGCGCATGGCGTCCGGGGCTTGCCGGTTTCACCCCCGAAATCAGAGGGTGCAGGGAATGCCGGGTGCACGCTGCACCCGCGGTCCCGTGTGCATGATGTAGTGATATGCGCACACGAGCATACAGGTACAGTCGGAGCACGCCGGCATTCCCTGCGCAATGGTTTGACGGCTTATGCCGAGCTCTCCCTGGAGACGAATTCCTTTTGCCTCCATCGCTGCCGGCTTGATGGCTGATCGATCCGGTTGGGTCGACTTCGCCACCGGCAGCTTGACACCAGCCACGGGTGCCAGAACCACACGGTTTTGCCGTACGCTCAGCGCCGTACGTCCTGCGCGACGTGAACTGCTCACGAGTTGCCTCGCCCTGCATCCACCTTCCGCGCCGACGCTGCCGCGTCCACCACATCCCACCTCGCGTTCGTGACGATCGCGATACGCCCCTCTTGTCGAGACGGGACGCGCGGAAATAGCCACTGATTTGGGGTGAGGGGGAAGCGGTTTATATTTGTCACGAAATCTGGACGACCCAAATCAGATTGAAACTGCTCAAGAAATTAGATTTTGGCAGCACTGCTTTTGGGACGCGGAAATCGACCGGTCCATCGATCTGATGAGAATCCGCGATTAACTGGCAGCGGTCAGTGGTGCACGCCGGCTCACAAACTCAATCGCGGCGCCCACCGCGATCCAAAGGATCCCCCAGGGCAACAAGAAGAGGGCCCACGTTACAATAGCGAACGGTCCTCCCGCGTTAAACCCGGCCAGCGCGATCGCCAGGGCAACGAGCCCAACGAAGGCAAGGCGAAGCACTTTGATGCGGCATGAACGGCGAGCGCGATCAGGCCGCCGCTAAAAATGCTGAACACAATGAACCACAGCACAAAGAACAGGCCAAACATCACCGTTCCCCCAAACGCTCCCAGGAAAACGCCCACTGGTCCGAACAGGATTTCCATCTTCGTGAGGTGCGGAAGAGACAGGTAGAATTCCCCGAAGATGGCGCAGAAGAATGTAATGAACATCGAGAAATAGCTGGCCCGGAGCATTGCAAAAACTCCGCCGGCAATTCTGGGCCCGAGGCTGGCATAGGCCTTCGTAGGCCAGATCCAGTAAGCGAAGGCCGCCGACAGCAGCAGCGGATAATAGATCGGCGTCCAGGGGTGAGCTTGCGGAATCGGGCGGTCGAGGTCGACGCCGCCGAGCACTTTCGGCTCGGTCGCGAAATCCAGGATCGTGCTCTTGAGAAAGTAGGCAAACAAGAGCGCGAACAGCGCCGCGGCGATTTTCCCGGTCCTGGTGGCAATCATCGCGGTGCTATCTCCCGGAATCGCGGCATGTCGGAGTTCGCCTGCATCGGACTCGTGTTCGCTTCCAACTGGAGTTGGATCAGCTCCTGGCTCGACAGTTCTTTGGAGAGTTCGGCCATTCGGCTTCGGGCCTTGTCGTTCCGGCCTTCGCGATTGGCGATCCGATACATCGCGTAGATCTGCTTGACGTCGCGTTGTCCGAATCCGTTGTCCAGGAACGTGGCATATGACATCGCGCACGCCGGGTGGGCGGTTCGATCGACGCACTGCTTCAAGAGGCCGACGCCCTTCGCGACGTCGGCCTGGCCGGAGCGGGCGGCAAATTCGGTGTAGTACATCGAGAGCGTCAGCATCGCCGTTGGTTCATTCAACTCGGCAGCGCGCTCGAGCCACTTGAGGGCGTCGGAGGGATCGTCGGAAATCCCCTGCGCATAGGCCTGCATTCGGCGAACCCCGACGAATGTCAGCGCCTCGCGATTGCCGAGCGCGGCGGCCTTTTCGGTCAGCCGGTCAGCCTCGAGATCGTCCTTCGCCACGCCCCGGCCCGTGGAATAGAGTACGGCAAGAAAGAACGCGGCCTTCGCATCGTCCCGATCGACGGCGAACCTGAAGTATTTCGCGGCGCGTGTGGGGTCGATGCTTCCCATCCAGCCCGAAAGGTATCCCTGGCCGGCGACGCGGGCGGCATCGACGTCGCCTTTGGCGGCGGCGTTCAGAATGAGCTTCTGGCCTTTCTCCAGATCGTGCTGAATGCCGGGCACGCCGATGATGTGGAGCACGGCGAGGACGGCCATCGACTTGACATCGCCCTTGCCCGCGGCCTGCTCAAGGGTGAGAACGCCACTCCGGAGCGCCGCGCCCTGCGGCTGCGCCATCATCGCCAGTCCGCGGATCAGCAGGACATGGGGATCATCCGATCCGGCCGTCTCGAGCAGTTCCAGCGCCTTGAGCGAATTCTTGCCGCGATAGGCGCGCCATGCCTGCATCAGGATCGATTTTTGCGGTTCCGTATCGCCGGCAAAATATCGCTCGTCGAGCCCGAGGTCCGCCAGTTGCGGCATCATGCTGCTGTCGCGGCGGGCAAGTTTGGTAATGTCGTCCTGCGTCTTGATGTCCTGATCGGTCAGCTTCGGCAGCGTGACGGCGGTGCGCGCCGCATTGCCGATCATCGAGAACGATTGCAATCCGTGTATGAACGATAGCACGATGGCGCCGATCACGGCGAACTCGCAGAATCCGCGAAAGGTGGCGTTGGCCGCATAGAGCTCGAGGAGGAGGCGGAAAGCGCTCTTCCTTTCACCCTGCAGGATGTGGGATTGACCAGCCATCGTCAGCCAACATTTGCGTGTTGGAGGCTCGGCGGCGCCGTCTCGCGGCTGCCGCGGATAGTCTCGATGCGGACGCGCTCGCCGTCCTGCACCAGCCGGATTTCGGCTGCACCCGCGGCGCGCGCATCGATCAGGCCGTCGGTGATCTGGCGTTCGATGGCGCGCGTCATGTCACGCACGCCGCCTTGCATGCGGCCGGAGAGGGCATCGATCGCCCGCATCAGGATTTGCGGATCAATGCCGCCGCCGGCGATTCTGAGGCCGAACTGCTGCGCGATGGCTTCGATCTCCAGTGCGACGACGCGCGCGATGTCCAGCCCCTTGAGCGGACGGAACGCGAAGACGTCGTCGACCCGCGACAGCACCTCGGGCGCGAACTGCGCGTCGGCAAGCGCTGCCTTCGCCAGCCTGCCTTGTTCTTCCGCGGTCTCGCCGGTTTGGTCGGCGATCTCGCCGATGCGCCGCGAGGCGGCGTTGGTGGTGAGAATGAAGATGGCTTCGTTGGTGGCGACGCGGGCGCCGTCGCTGACCTCGGTGATGAAGCCGTCGTTCCATGCCGTCAGAAAACGCTTGTGGACTTCCGAATGCGCCTTCTCGAACTCGTCGAGCAGCACGATCGCGTTGGGCACGTCGCGCAGTGCGGCCGTCATTGAGCCGTAGCTGTTGGAGCCGACATAGCCGCGGGCCTGGCCGAACAGGCTGGCGGCCGCGTGCGGCTGGCCGAACTGGCTCATGTCGAAGAAGTGCAGATGGCTGCGCCCGCCATAGAGTTCCTCGGCGAGGATCTTTGCGAAATGCGTCTTGCCGACGCCGGGCGCGCCGGCGAGGCAGAACACGGCCACCGGCTTGTCCAGCCGCCGCGCCGCGATCCGCCGCCGCAATTGCTGGGCGATCGCCTTGATGGCGTCCTCCTGGCCGACCACGCGCGCGCTGATGCGCGCGGCGAGATCGCCGGCGTCGATCGTGATCAGGCTCTGGCTTCGCTTCTCATAGGCCTGTTGCAGACTGGTCTTGTTGGAAAGCCGATCGAGAATATCCATGACGAACCTCGGCAGGTATGAACCGCGATAGAGAAAGATGGCTGTGGCCGCGACCGCCGCGCCGGTCACCAGCGTGACGGCGAGCGCAGGCGAAGCGTGGTCGATGGTGATTAGCGCCAGCAGCAGGATCAGCCGGCCGAGCCAGGGCGACATTCCCATCATGGCACCACCTCGATCCGCTCGCCGGGCCGCAGGATGCGCATCGGCATCGTGCCGGCGCTGGTCGCAAACGCCACCGTGATGCCGCCGCCTTGTCCGTCGCGCACGGCAGTGACGCCGATTGGACCGCTGTCGGCGAGCGCAACCGCGACCGGCGTCCAGCTCTTGGTCAACACGATCTGCTGCGTTAGCCCGGAAGCCTCGACCGCGACGGTGTCGCCATCCGGATCCATGCTGTCGATAAAGACGATCCAGCCGAGCCGCTGGCGGCGTTCGATCACGGCCTGCTCGATCTCGGCGCGCTGCGGCGGCGCAACCTTCAGGGCTGCAACCGCCGAGGCGACCGCCGCGCGATCGTCCGGCGATACGAAGGTGACGACATTGCCGACGGTCTTCAGGCCGTGAGGGAACTTTTCCGGTAGGCTTCGTGTCCGCATCCGTTGCGGCATACACGCCGCCGCCGATGCCCCCAGCAGCAGCACCGCCGGCGCGAGCCGCGATGATTGCCGAGCCGGGAGCAGCAACGGAAGATTCGAGCTGCGGTTCGTCATCTCCGGAAGGCATGCGGGTCCCCGAGGAATTGCCCGGAGGGTTGCATGTGGAGTACAAGCGCAATGTTAATGCGGGCGGCATTCCTTTTCGCGGTGCGACACAGGGTTAACGATTGGCAACGGAATTCCAACAGACTGAATTGGTTCGTTCCGGAACGATGAGCGGACATCGAAATTCCTCGCATCGCTAAGACTTACGTTGAGCTCTTAGGGATGCAGTAACCCTCAGTCCTCGCGTCGATCTCGACTGATAGGACTTGACCTATGGTAGTCGGTTTGATGCCATGTTGGTGGTGACGTTGGGCACAGATGTCTAGAACCTCCACAGACGGAACCTGCCTACCAAGCAATAAAGCGGTTACATGCATAGGACCCAGCGCGCCAACCTCCCGACCGCTTCGAAAATGCCTTGGCTGGTATTCTTAGATGCCTGGCGCAGCGATCCAACTTTTCGCGGGTTTTTATTATAGACGGCACGGCAAAAAACTGATCGCGGCCGCGCATCTCGGTCACGCCGAAATCGTGCGGACATGATTGCCGCTCACGCGCCGCTCGATCACGTCAACAATCTGAAATGGACCGCGCTGATCGAATTGATCGTGCTCGGCGATGGCGGCAACAACCACACCGAGACCTTGCGCGCCCTGGTCGAGGCCGGTGCCAACGTCAATATTCCTGATGGCAGCGGGGCGACGCCGCTCAAGCTCGCGCAAAGCCGTGGCTATCGCGACATGGTTGCGATCCTGGAGAAGGCCGGAGCTAGGTGACGCGAAGCTGCTTCCCTGAGCGCTCCGCTTCTTCAATCTGAACTTTCTCATCGATCTGAACTTCGAACCAGCCCAGATCGGTCAGCTCGCGTGCTTTCCTTTCGGCAGCCTCGCGACTTTCCCGCTTCAAAACGATGCGGCTGGTGCCGTCACGGGCAAAAATGGAATAGGTCATTTCAATTCCTATTCTTCATGAAAACGAGAGAAAAGGTCGCAGGCATTTTCGCACTGCGACCTCCAAGGCTCAAAAACAAGTCGGTAATAAAAAAGTCCGATCCGCCGTTATGAGAAGGATACTGCGCCAGGCGGCGCAGATACTGGAGTTATAATTGCTGTTCCAGAGCAGGAACAGTGCCGGTGTTGCGGACATGCGACATGTGGACGCGACGTCGCCAAGCCCGCGCTGACTATCGTGCGAGCTGCGCCAATCCTTTCCAGTTGAAGGCGATGCCGTGGCCGGGCCGCATCGGCGCCAGCGCCATGCCCTGGTCGAGGACGAGCGGGTGCTCGATATAGCGGTCCAGGCCAAATCCGTGCGCCTCGAGGTAGGACCGATTGGGGACAGGCCGCGAGAAGATGAACCGTGACGTCGTGTGCGCCGTGGCTCGTGACCGGAAGGTTGAACGCCTCTGCGAGCCGCGCGATCTTCATGAAGGCGGTGACGCCGCCGCAATTGGTGACGTCGGGCTCGGGATAGGACACCGCGCCGGCCGCGATGTAGTTCTTGAACTCCCACAGCGAGCGCAGGTTCTCGCCGGCCGCGATCGGCACGCCGCCGGCCGCCATGATGCGGGCATGGCCGGCAATGTCGTCGGGAATGATCGGCTCTTCGAGCCAGGTGAGGTCGCAGGGCTGCAAGGCGCGCGCGGCGCGAATGGCTTCCTCGACCGTCCATTTCATGTTGGCATCGGCCATCAGCGGAAAGCCGCTGCCGAGATGTTTTCGCATCGCCTGCACGCGCGCGACGTCGGAGGCGAGATCCGGCCGGCCCACCTTCATCTTGATGGCGCGAAACCCCTTGGCGAGATTGTCGTCGGTCTGCCTGAGCAGCGCCTCGACGGAAAGGTCGAGGTCGATGCCGCCGGCATAGCAGGGCACGCGGGCGTCGAAGCCGCCGAGCAGACGAAACAGCGGCAGACCGGCGCGCCGCGCCTTCAGGTCCCACAGGGCGATATCGAGCGCCGACAGCGCCAGCACCGGCGGTCCGCCGCGCCCGCCGTAATGCAGGCCCCACCAGACATGATGCCAGATCGCCTCGGTGTCGTCGGCTTCCCGGCCTTCGATCAATTCGGGGATCTCGCGCCTGAGGATATCCGCGATCGCGCCGCCATTGCGGCCGACGGTGTAGGTGTAGCCGGTGCCTTCGGCCCCGTCTGAATTGCGAACGCGGCAGGTCACCAGTTCGAAGGCCGCGATTTCGCCATGCGTGCTGTCGGAGAGGGTCACCGTCAGCGGGATGCGATAGAGCCCGCTCTCGACCGTTTTGATCAGCGCCATCGATTTCCACCCGGGTTTTCTTCATGAGCGTGCACTTTTAAAGCGAAGTGCGGGAACCACCTACGACTTGGTCGATCGTGCGTTATCGCCCATTCGCGACCTCTTCGGACGTGCGCCGGATCTCGAAGATCGAAGGTCACGCGCGCGTTCGGCAATCGCGTTCTTGACGAGCTTGGTGACATCCAGCGGTGGAATTGATTCAGGCCTTGTTACCTTCAGGCGCGTTTCGATCAGGGATAGATGGATCGTGCTGGCTTCGGCGGCGAGTTTTCCGTCGCGCTGTTTCAGCGCATCGAAGATGCGCCGGTGCTCATCGAGGGCGCAGGTCGACGTACTTTCCTCGAAAAGCGCGACCAGCATCGAGGTGCGGCTGACCAGTTCGCGAACATAGCCGATGATAAACGGATTGCCCGTCATCTCGGCGAGCTTGAAATGAAACGCCGCAGAAAGATGCACCATTCGGGAACGGTCGCCGCGGTGCGCAGCGTCATGCTCTTCTTCAAGATGGGTTTCGAGCTCTGCCAGCTGTTCGTCCGAGATCGTGCCCGCCAACGCCAGCAGCATTCCGCCTTCCAGAACGCGGCGGCCGTCATAGATGGCGCGCGCGTCGGCAAGGCTGGGGCTAGCCACGAAGGCGCCCCGGTTGGGGACGATCTCGATCAGGCGTTCGGCGCCGAGGCGGAGCAGGACCTTGCGAACCCGTTCGCGGGTCACTCCGAACGCATCGGCAAGATCGACCTCGGCGAGCCGCATCCCGCCGGGCAGACGGCCGGACAGGAGAAGCGTGCTCAGCACGTCGTAGATTTCAGCGTCGGCGTCGGGTGAGGCCATCTGCGCCTTCTGCCAGAGGGATGGTTCTGAGAAAAGCCCAAAAGTTCCCGGACGGCGTCGGCGCGAAGGCGTTACACCGGAGGCCGCGCCAGCAGATTGGCCAGGTCCGCGTCGAGCCCGACCGATGCCACGCCGGGCGGGCGAGGGCCTTCAACGCGCGGTGGAATGCCAAGTTTCAGCGTTTCGACGGCAAGCGCGACGCAGTCGAGCAGCGGGACTGCAGATTTATAGTGGCTCGCCGAGCCGGCGAGGGCAGCCCCGCCGAGCAGGATAGCTTCTGCGCCGGACCGTTCCGCGTCCGCGATCGCCGACTGCATCTTGCTGCGAAAGACCGACGGCTCCGACAGGGACGAAGTCCTGTGGCATCGATCGCAATCGTGCCGAGATAGCCGTTGATTCGGCAGCCTGCTGCCAGTTCATCGATCATCGGCACCCAGCTCGGACCAGCCGTGACGACAGCAAAACGCCGGTGACGCTTCGACGCGATTTCCATGGCTGCCTCGGCGAGCCCGAAGACCGGCACGTTGGTTAGCTCCCGCAGAGCGGGAACGCCGGGGATCGCCGAAACACGCGACCAAAATGCCGTCAGTGCGTCCGCGAAATCCTGCCCAAACCTCAAGCACACTGAGGGCTGCAACGGCGTAGCTCGCCCGCGACGCCACCACCGCAGTCCCGCGTTTCGCCGTCGCGCCTTCGAAGCGGAGCGCGTCGCCCGCGTGCTCACGCAGCGCCGCCAGCACCGTCTCCGTCATGGATGCGGTCGTGTTCGGATTGATCGCCAAGACCTTCATTTTCACACCTGCTTCGACCCGGCACGAACATTGCAAGCTAATCTAGGATTGTGCAATATCATACGTAATATTGCACAATCATTCACCCGCCGCATCCCGCGGCCATTTGCTGCTCAAGGGGTTCTCATGTCCTTAACCCTCCAGCCAGAGCAGTCCGGTGCGTGTTGCGATCGCGAGCTTGACCGGGACCAGCCTCGAATTCTACGACCACTTCATCTACGGGACGGCCGCCGCGTTGGTATTTCCGACCCTGTTCTTCTCGCAAAGTGACCCGCGCAACGCACTGCTGCTGTCGCTCGTGTCGTACGGACTTGCTTTCGTCGCCCGTCCGGTTGGCGCGGCCATCTTCGGCCACTACGGCGACCGGCTCGGTCGCAAGCGCATCCTCTTCGTCACGCTCATGATGATGGGCGTTTCGACCTTCCTGATCGGTGCCCTTCCGACCTTCGGCAGTGTCGGCCTGCTCGCCCCGCTGATGCTGGCCTTCCTGCGCCTGACCCAGGGTCTTGCGCTGGGCGGCGAATGGGGTGGCGCCGCCCTGATGGTGAACGAAACCGAGGGCGGCTCAAAAGGCCTCCTCGGGAGCATGGTGCAGGTCGCCAGCCCGATCGGCTTTCTGCTTGCGAACCTCGCGTTTGCGGCCGTTACCTACATGGTCTCGGAGCAGGCCTTCATGTCCTGGGGGTGGCGCATTCCCTTCTTCGCGAGCGCCGCGCTCGTCATCGTTGGCCTCTATGTCCGTCTCACGCTCGCGGAATTGGACGAATTCGAGAAGATGAAGCATTCCCACGTCGCGCACACGCAAACGCCGATCGCCGAAGTTCTCACGCAACATCGGCAAGCTCGCCATCGCGGTTGGCGCCCGCGCCGGCAGCGACATCGCCTGGTATGTCTTCTCGCTGTTCCTGCAAGTCTATCTCGTGCGCATCGGCCTTTCGAAGTCCGTGGCGCTGCAGGCGGGCATTTTCGCCGCCGTGACGCAGGTGTTCGCCATTCCGTTCTTCGGCCATCTGGCGGACCGCTGGGGAAGCCGGACTATCCTGGCGGGCGGAGCGATAGCGGGCATGGTATGGGCGTTCGTGTTCTTCCGCCTCGTCGATACGGGCGTACCGACGCTGGCGATCATGGCCTGCATGATTGGCATGTTCATTCAAGCGGCACTGTGGGCGCCGCTCGCCGCGTTCCTGCCCGAGATGTTCCCGACACACGTGCGCTGTACCGGTGCAGGACTAGGCTTCCAGCTCGCAGGTATCGCCGGTGGCGCCTTCGCGCCGTTGATTGCGCTCTCGCTCCTCGACCGCTTCGGCAGCATGGCGGTGGCGGCCTACGTTGCTGGCGCGCTGGCTTTCGTGGTCATCGCCGTCGCGGCGGCTACGCGCGTGCCGCTGCGCGAGCATCTCGCGGTCGCAAGGTAGGCCGGCAATGGAACGGGAAAACTCGCCACGCCCCGCGACTTCGCGGGGTACGGTCGCAACCTGCCTCGCATCCGGTGGCCCAACGGCCATCGTATCGCCGTGTCCTTCGTGGTCAATTTCGAAGAGGGCGCCGAGTTCTCGATAAGCGGGACATCCGAAACGAGGCGGTCTACGAGGTTATCGATCGCCTCGATATTCTGGATCCCTGCATCGACTTGCATTTCGAATATGGAACGCGTGTCGGCTACTGGCGCATCGCAGACTTGTTCGAGCGCTTCGGCGGGAAGTTCACACTGTCGAGCTGCGGCCGGGCGGTCGAGGTCTCACCCTGGCTCGCGCAGGATGCCATCGCGCGGGGGCACGAGGTCGGCCCACGGCTATCGCTGGCAGTCGCACGCCGACATGTCGATGGACCAGGAGCGGGCCGTGATCCGGCAGAACTTCGACACCATCGAACGCGTGACGGGGCACCGCCCCGTCGGATGGCACACGCGGTCGGCCCGCACAGCCGCCACGCGCTCGCTCGTCGTCAAGGAGGGCCTGCTCTACGACAGCGACGCCTATAACGACGACACGCCTTACTTCGTCGATGTCGACAAGCACCGTCATCTGGTCCTGCCTTACGCGTTCGACACCAACGACATGCAGTTCCAGCACACGCAGCGCTTCAACACGGCGAACAGCTTTGCCGACTACGTTTGTGACGCCTTCGACTGTCTATGGGAGGAAGGTGAGGCTGCACCACGCATGCTATCAGTCGGCCTCCATCTGCGGATGATCGGGCGACCCGGCCGCATCGGCGCGCTTCGCCGGATCCTGGAGCATATGACAAGCCGCGATGGCGTTTGGATTACATCCCGCCATTCCATCGCCAAGCATTGGCTCGCCGCCAGCGACCAGGGCCTGGGCTGACTGAAGCAGCCAACACTCGCTCTGAGCCGCTGCCCCGAAGGGTCCGCATGTCCGCTTCCGAGGGTAATGGGGACAAGTCCGCGGGATTCCGAAATTATGGAGTACAGGCATCGGAGCTGCGGACCAGCTTCAGGAAAGGCCGCACGCGCCGAAGAAGCGCTTTTAGATCCCGGCCGTCCAGTCCCCAATCGGCCGATGCCCGGAAGTTTTAGCGCGGGGCGGCGAATGTCCAGGCCCAGCACCGCGCCCAGAAAATTGATTTCGATGCCTTCGACCCATCCGATGGTGAGGCCAAAATAACCTCCCGCGGAAGCATAGGCCCCGGTGCCGCGGGGGACGGGTCAGCCCGAACCACTCGCCGCGATAGGGGTAGTCCTTGCCGATGGCGGTCGGCGGCAACACGGTCTTGAGTTCGGGGAACCGCATCCAGCACGGCCTGGACGAAGGTATTGGAATTCGGTCCCGGCCAAGCATTGTAGTCGCCGTAGGCGCGAAACTTGTAGTTCTCGACGACGTGCCGGATTTTGGGAATGAGACGGCTGGCTTCCTCGCCGTCGACGGCGGCGATGGTTTCGGGGACGGCGCCAAACCAGCGTGCATCGGCGGCGAATCCGTTGGTGCGAATGGGCTCGCCCCAGGCGGTGTAGTCATAGCGCGTGTAGGTCGAAGCATTCGCTTCCTTGACGACGATCCAGGTGTGGATGGCGAATATCGCCTTCCATCGCACCGTGCGCGCGCCGTAAACCCGGATGATGGCCTCGGTATGCTGCGACGGCAGCGGCAACAGCCCGGCGCTTGAGCGGTCGGCCGTCTGCCAGTTGCCCCGGGACTCGCCAAGCCAGTAGCGCCCGGCGGACAGGCCGATCGGGAAAAACACCAACACCAGGAAGATCGCGGCTGATTTGAACAAGGCCAAATGCGGGGGATGAAGAGGAAATGACAATCCTGATATAGGCTGCGTTGTCGCTGGCGCCAGAGCGGGATGCCGCTTGCTGCCGCCCGAGGCACTTCGCCGCTCGATTTCGGCGGCCCGTCGTGAACAAAACGTGAGGGCAGGCCCCGCCGCAAACCGAAGCGCTCCATTGACGCCGTCACGCGGGGACACGACATATCCCTGTACCGTCGATTCCGGACACGGCCCAGGAGCAAGCTATGGACGCGCCACTCACCATCGATGCCATCGCCGCGCATCATGACGACGACATTGTGCACTGGCTGACCAACGGCACGCGCGACGAGCGCTTCATCGACAATATTTTCGCCGAGCTGTGCATTCGGCTGCAGCAGGCGGACATTCCGGTCAAGCGGGCGTCGCTTCATCTTTTGATCCACCATCCGCAATGGCTCGGCGCGCGGATCATGTGGGCCGACGGGATGCGCGAGGCCGAGATTGCGATAGTTTACTACGACGTCAGGGAGCGGTCCGAATATATCGGCAGCCCCGCCAACGAAATTCATGACGGCGCCACCGAGGTGCGCGAGAATCTCGAACGCGATGCCTCGACCGGCCGCGAGCATGCCGTCTACGACGAGATGCGGGCGAAAGGCCTGACCGACTATGTGGCGTGGCCGCTGTACCATACGCTCGGCAAGCGGCATCTCGTCACCTTTGCCACCGACCGGCCCGGTGGCTTCGACGATGCGCATATCGTCACGCTATCGGAACTGTTGCCGGTTCTCGCGCTGGTGAGTGAAATCCGCACGAAGAATTGGCTGGCGCGAACGCTGCTCGAAACCTATGTGGGGTCCCACGCTGGCGAATTGATTTTGGCCGGCGCCACCCGGCGCGGCAGCGGGACGACGGTGCGCGCCGCCATCCTGATCTGCGATCTGCGCGATTTCACGGCGATCTCCGACAACTGGCCGCGCGACGACGTCATCGATCTCCTGAACGGCTATTTCGACGCGATGTCGGAGCCGATCGCGCGACATGGTGGGGAAATAC